>NZ_VZDO01000018.1 GCF_008802405.1 Plantimonas leprariae | reverse complement strand
CGGCGCGGCCCGACCGTTCTCGAACAGACGGAAGCGAGAGCCTTGCTCAAGGTCGACGACGTCAGCATCCGTTTCGCCGGCCGCGACGGGGCCGCCACCCATGCGCTTCGCAGAACGAAGGCTCGTGCCTTGGCGGGGAAAAAGCTGACGACGTCGCGGGACCGGGGCACCGACGCGCATCGCAATCGACGCAAGGGAGATCCGACGTGCGATTTCGAACGCTCGCAGCGATCGCTCGACGCTGGCGGCTCCAGCCGCACCAGTGTCCGTTCAGGCAACGGCAGGCGCTGGCGATGATCGACGCCGGCGCGTCGTACCGGGAGATCTCGAGGGAACTCGGTTTCACCGGCGCCGAAATCGACGGCATCCTTCGCCAGCGATCCGCGACCCCGTAACGGCGGCGGAGCGTGCCGCTCGTCTCCCCGCAGCGACGGTCCCGCGTCCGTTATGGCCGTTGCAGATTACCGTTTCGGTAGGGCGACTCTCTATCGCGTCGCCGAACGCCTCCGGATAGTCCCATGGATAGTCTCGACAAGAAAATCCTGCGGCTTCTGCAGGGAGACGCGACGCTGGCAGTGTCCGACGTCGCCAAGCGCATCGGCCTTTCGACCACACCCTGCTGGCGGCGAATCCAGAAGCTGGAGGAGGACGGGGTGATCCGCCGCCGCGTCGCCGTGCTCGACCCAGCCCGCGTCAATCTCGGCGTCACGGTCTTCGTCGCCATCCGCACGAACTCTCACTCGATCGAATGGCTGCGGCGACTCTCCGAAGTGGTCCACGACTTTCCAGAAGTGGTCGAGTTCTACCGGATGAGTGGCGATGTCGACTATCTCCTGCGCGTCGTCGTCCCGAGCATCGCCGCCTACGATGCGTTCTACAAGCGTCTCATCGCCCGGATCGACATCCGCGACGTGTCCTCCTCCTTCGCAATGGAGCAGATCAAGTACACAACCGAGCTGCCGCTCGATTACGTAATTCTCGATCGGAGCGGTTCGCTTCCTGCGATCTGACTGCCAACGCACCGACGGATTGAGAGAGGGCCAACTTCTCGAGCGGCAGTGAACACGGCAGAGATTGATGCACCGATGGTCGCTGTGGAATCGCTGGCGAGCCGAGACTGCCGATTTGCCTCGGTTCGGCGCGCCAGCTTGCCTGTCCTTGCTTGGGAAACCTCGCGAGCGCGGTGGAGGCGCAAACGTCGTTCGTCAAAGCGAGGGACGGCTTCGTCACGACGTTCGGCGAGGTTCGCGACGCGGGCGCTCCCGTACCCGCAGCCCCACCGAACGAGGGGCGGCTCGTGAACTAACCTTCCGCCGTCGGGCGGTTGGCGGTGCTCGTCGGCACCATCCCGCAGGACGGCCGGCATCGCCCGGCCATCGTCTGAATCACCGGCGGTGCTCCCAACACGATTGAAGGTTTGGTCTGGTGGAACGAGCTGCCCGACAACGACCAGACCGCCCACCAGCATCGCGACGCCGGCATCGTGACGCTCTATCCCTCGCTGCGCGGTGGAGCCGTCAGTCCGCTCGGCGGCGGCGTGCGCCCCTACGCGTTCGACCAGAGCCACGCAGACGCCCTCTGGGCCAAAGCCGCGGACCTCGTCGGCGAGCGGTTCTGAGCCGCCGTGGCGGTCGCAGCAGCGACCCGACCCGTTGGCAACGGCGTTCGCCGAACCGTCGACGGGCCGCCAACTCCCATACGCGTCTGAAGGCCGCCAAGCCGGCTTTCACCCTCTACGGTCGTTCAACGCACCGCCGGTTCGGACCGATGGCGGCATGTCCGCTTCTGGGCGACCGATGTGAGAAATCCGTCCTTCAGGTCACGATCCAACTAGGACGTTGAACTGCGCAGTTTCCAGTCCCGGAAGCGGACGTTTCCGATCAGAGGTTGTACATATACGGATGAAACGGCTGATAGTGTGTCAGCTAAAGTTCCCCAGTCACGAACTGCGCCCGACCGTCGCCGAACGACCAGTCGTCGTCCGTGTTCTGCATAAAGGCGATCATGACGTCCGACGGCTCGATTCCACATTGCTCGCGCAGATCGGTGCAGAGGTTCGCGTAGAAGGAGAGTTTCTGCTCACGCGGCCGCGGACGGGAGACGACTTCGACCAGCACGAAGCGTTCGGTCCGGGGGATGTCCAGCCCGGTGTCGAGGGCGCGCATGTGCGATGCCTCGTGCTCGTGGACGATCTGGTAGCGGTCTCGCTCCGGCACCGCGAAGGAACGCACCATGGCGCCGTGCGCAGCATCCAGCAGGCGCCCCATTTCCTCCGTCGTCCGTCCCGTGTGGACGTGGAATTTCAACAGCGGCATGGGCTTCCTCTCTGTCCGTCGGCCAAAAGGGTCGGGTGCCCGTTACGCGTCGCGCCGCATGATCCATTCGACGGCGGGGTCCGGCACGAAGCGCCACTTCCGCAAGGGCCCCGCCATGACTGCGCGCCGCAGCCGACAGGCTGCCCGCTTCCACGACGGCGAGGAAGGCACGCTGATCGTCCCAGCCAAGTTCGCGCTCGCTCATCGCTTCTCGATGACCGGACTGTCGATCCTCGTCAATTCTGTCGACGCCTGCTGAAGCCTAGCTTGCCGTCCAGCAACTCAGGAGGGGCCGCCATGGCACCGCATACGGACAAGACGGTTTTCATCCTCGGTGCGACGGGCGGCATCGGCGGGGCGGTGGCACGCGTCGCGCTCGGGCGCGGCTGGAAGGTCCGTGCCCTGGTGCGCGACCCGCAGAAGGCCGGCCACGACTGGCGCGGCCACGACTGGCGCGGCGCGTGCGCCCCCGAATGGGTTCGCGGCGACGCGATGGTGCAAGCGGACGTGGTCGGCGCGGCGGCCGGCGTCGCGGCGATCGTTCACGCCGTGAACCCGCCCGGCTACCGGAACTGGCCGAAGGCGGTGCTGCCGATGATCCACAACACCATCGCCGCCGCACGCGCGGCTAATGGCGCGCGGATCGTCCTTCCCGGCACGCTCTACAACTACGACCCGCGCATCGTACCACGCGTCGACGAGACGACGCCGCAGCAGCCCCGCGGCCGGAAGGGCCGCATCCGCGTCGAACTGGAGCAGAGCCTCGCCGCCGCGGCGCCCGACGTCCCGAGCCTTGTGGTGCGCGCCGGCGACTTCTTCGGCTCCGGCGCGCGTCAGACCTGGTTCACTCAGGCTCTGGCGAAGCCGCCGCTCCAGCGGATCGTTGCGCCCGGTCGCGACGGGGTCGGACATGCCTGGGCGTATCTACCGGATCTGGCGGAGGCCATGGTGCGGTTGCTGGAACTGCCGCCGGGAGCGCTCGCTGCGGCCGAGCGGGTGCAGTTCGCCGGGTTCTGGGACGCCGACGGCAGCGGGATGGCGGCGGCGATCCGGCGGGCGACGGGGCGACCCGACCTGCCGGTGAAGGCGTTTCCCTGGTGGCTGATGCGCCTCCTGGCACCCTTAGGCGGCTTCCCGCGCGAGGTCCTGGAGGTCCAGTCCTTCTGGCGGCATCCCATGCGGCTCGACAACGCGCGCCTCGTGCGGCTGCTTGGCGAGGAGCCAGGAACCCCGCTCGACCAAGCCGTCGCGACGACGCTACAAAGCATGCCGAGGTGAACGGGCCGAAAGCGGTCCGGCAGCTTTTGGGCAGATCAGTTCGGTAAGCCGCCATTCCGCACATGATCCATCGAAGTCTTTCGACCGGGTTTCGGCAGTCCCCAGAAGCACGGCAAGCGATGAGGCCGAGCCCGATGCGGCGAAGCGTGGCAGACGCTCACGAGGTCTTGACGCGGCTTCGCCAGCATCAACCAGCCGACCGTCGCCATGCGATGCGCGGCTTACCCACTGGAATATCGATAGGATAAATCCGACCCATTGCGTTTTTCTTTTCATCTGATAATTGAGATGAAAGGAGGAGTGGAATGCGTGGAGAAGCTTTGCTCGCGATGACGGACATCGCGCGCAGCTTCGGCGGCGTGCGGGCGCTGGACGGCGTGTCGCTCGTGCTCCGGGCTGGCGAGATTCGCGCCCTCGTTGGCGAAAACGGTGCCGGTAAGTCGACGCTGATCAAGATCCTGTCGGGCGCCGTCCCACCGGAAGCCGGCTCGATCGAGTTCGACGGTCGTTCCCTTGTCGGAGCATCGCCGGCACAGACGCTCGCGGCCGGCATCGCAGTGATCTACCAAGAGTTCGCGCAGGCGCCGCACCTGTCGGTCGCCGAGAACATCGCGCTCGGCGCGCTGCCGCTTGGTCGTTTCGGCACGGTCAGCCGTGCGCGCATGCGCCGACAGGCGACGGACGTGCTGAAGCTCCTGAACGCCCGCATCGACGTCGACCGGCGCATCGCAACCTTGAGCGTCGCACAGAGGCAGATCGTCGAGATCGCGCGGGCCGTCGCGCGCGACGCGCGTCTGATCGTCCTCGACGAGCCCTCGGCCGTCCTCGGCGAAGCGGAGATCGGCGAACTGTTCCGCCTGATGCGGCGTTTGCGCGACGAGCGCGGCGTCGCCTTCGTCTACGTGTCGCATCGGCTGGACGAAATCTTCTCGGTCTGCGACTCGGTTACGGTGCTGCGCGACGGGCGGCACATCGAAACCGGCCCCGTCGGCGACTTCACGCGCGAGCGGCTAATCCGGCAGATGGTCGGGCGCGATTTGCATGCGCTGTACCCGGACCGGGACGGCAAGGCGCCGGGCGACGTCGCGCTGGAAGTGACGGGCCTCGATCGGCCGGGTGTACTCCGCGACATCGCCCTCACAGTCCGGCGCGGCGAGATCGTCGGCCTCTGCGGCCTGTCGGGGGCCGGACGTAGCGAGGTGCTGATGGCGCTCGCCGGCGCGGACAGGGAGGCGTCGGGCACGATCCGCGTCAACGGCCGGGAGGCGAGACCGCGTTCGCCAGGCGAGGCAATCCGGCTCGGGCTTGGGCTCATCCCGGAGGATCGCAAGACGCAGGGGCTCTGTCTCGGGCACAGCGTCGCCTTCAACATGTCACTGGCCGCCCTCCCACGCATGGCGAGGGGTGGGGTGATCGACGGGCGGCGCGAGCGCGACCGGGTCGAAACACTGATCCGGCAACTCCGGATCAAGACACCCACGGCCGCAGCGCGGGTCGGCAACTTGTCGGGCGGCAACCAGCAGAAATGCGTCCTCGCCCGCCAGTTGATCGCGAAGAGCGACATCCTCCTCATCGACGAGCCGACGCGCGGCGTCGATGTCGGGGCGCGGCGGGAGATCTACGACCTGATGGTGAAGCTCGCGCGGGACGACAACGCCGCGATCCTGATGGTCTCGTCCGACATGCCGGAAGTCATCGGCCTCTGCGACCGGATCTACGTCATGCGCGAGGGGCGCATCACCGCCGAGCTCGACGGGCCCACCGCCACCGAACACGAGATCATGCTCCATGCCGCCCAGTGATCCCGCAACCGGCACCAGCGGGCGAATGAACGCGTCGGCCACAGAGACCGAACCGAAGCGGCGGTCGCTCGACATCGGCGCTTTTCTCCGCCGGACCGGCCTGTTCTGGATCTTGCTGGCGCTCTGCATCGTCGCCGGCTTCCTGTCGCCGAACTTCTTCAAGTGGCCGAACCTCGTCAACGTCTCGCGCCAGGTGGCGCTCTACGGCATCGTAGCGCTGTCGACGACGATGGTGATCCTGACCAAGGGCATCGACCTGTCGGTCGGCTCCATCGTCGGTGTGGTCGCGGTCACCTGCGCCGGCATGCTGGCGGACGGTTGGAACGTGCCGGTCGTGGTCGCGAGTGGCCTCTCCATCGGCGCGGCGATGGGCGCGGTGAACGGCCTCGGCATCACGCTCGGCCGCGTGCCCCCCTTCATCATGACGCTCGGCATGATGGTGGTCGGGCGGGGCCTCACCCTGATGATCTCGAACGGCACGCCCGTGAACCTCGGGGCCGGCGACGGCGGCTCCTTCTCCTGGCTCGGCAGCGGGCGGATGCTCGGGCTCCCCGTGCCGGTCTGGATCTTCGCGATCCTGGCGCTCCTCCTCGGCTTCGTCCTGACCCGGACGGTGTTCGGCCGTTCGATCTACGCGGTCGGCAGCAACGAGGAGGCCGCGCGCCTCGCCGGCATCCCGGTGCAGCGGACGATCTTCCTCGTCTACGTCGTCAACGGCGTCTTCGCGGCGCTGACCTCGCTGATCTTCGTGTCGCGCCTCACCGTCGGCGATCCGACGGCCGGCACGGGACTGGAGCTCGAGGCGATCACCATCGTCGTCATCGGCGGCACGAGCCTCTTCGGCGGCGAGGGCGGCGTGTTCGGCACCGTCGTCGGCGCGGCGATCATCGCGGTGCTCGCCAACGTCCTCAATCTCTTCGGCATCTCGCCGTTCACGCAGCAGGTCGTGAAGGGCACCATCATTGTCCTGGCGGTCCTCGCCGAGACGCTCCGGACCCGGCGGACGTAGCCGCCGCGGACGCGCGCCACGCGGGAGGCGGGCGCGCGAACTCATCGAACGAGGAGGCAGCATCCATGAACCGTCGTGAACTCATCAGAAGCATCGGCGCGGGCGCGCTGATACTGCCGACCGGCCTGGGCGTGCTCGGCGGCCGCGCCTTCGCCCAGTCGACCTACCTCATCGGCTTCAGTCAGGCGCTGATGAATCATCCGCACCGCGTCGCGATGGCCGAGGTCAACCGCAAGTACTGCGAAGCGAACTTCAAGGACTCGAAGTTCGTCATGACCGACGCCAACGATCAGGCGACGAAGCAGGTGGCCGACGTGGAGAGCCTCGTCGCGCAAGGGATCAACGTCCTGATGATCAGCCCGGTGACGGCGCAGGCGCTCACCCCCGTCGTCAAGGACGTCATGGAACAGGGCATCCCGGTGCTCACCATGGACCGCAAGGTCAACACCGACGTCACCTGCCACATTGGCGCCGACAACAAGGTCATCGGCACCAACGCCGGCACCTACGTCAAGAAGCGCTTCGGCGACGGCGCGAAGATCATCGAGGTGCAAGGTACCGCCGGCGCCTCGCCGACGATCGACCGCTCCGGTGGCTTCCACGCGGCGCTCGGCGGCAATGCGGAGAAGCAGATCGTCGCGACGCAGATCTGCGACTACCGGCGCGAGAACTCGCAGAAGTTCGTGGAGGACTGTATCAACCGCTTCGGCCCGGGCGAGTTCAACGTCGTCTACGCCCACAACGACGAGATGGCGCTCGGCGCGATGCAGGCTCTGGAAGCCGCCGACCGGCTGAAGGACGTGGCCGTCGTCGGCATCGACGGGCAGGAGGAGGTCTACAAGGCGATCAAGGCGGGCAAGATCGCCGCGACCTTCGTCTACTCCTACCTCGGACCGGACGCGGTGATCCTCGCGCACAAGATCGCCACCGGCGAGAAGGTGAAGAAGGAGATCGTCGTCGACTCGCCGACCGTCACCGCCGAGAACATCGACAAGTTTCTCGGCACCGGCTTCTGAACCGGACGGCGGCGGCCGGCCAGCTTTGGCCGCCGCCGCCGGCAACCAGGCAGGACATCCATGAAGGCTGTGGTGATTCATGCGCCCGGCGATCTTCGAATCGACGAGGTGGGCGAGGAGCCGGTGGGGACCGGCGAGGTGCGGGTGCGGATCGCGGCGGGCGGCATCTGCGGCTCGGACCTCCACTACTTCCGGCACGGCGGCTTCGGCGCGGTGCGGCTGAAGGCGCCGATGATCCTCGGCCACGAGATCGCCGGCGTCGTGGCGGAATGCGGCGCCGGCGTCGCGGCCCTGCGCGTCGGGCAGACCGTCGCGGTGAACCCTTCCCTCCCGTGCGAGGCCTGCGAGTATTGCCGGAAGGGCCTGCAGAACCATTGCCTCGACATGCGCTTCCTCGGCAGCGCCATGCGCTGGCCCCATGTCCAGGGTGGCTTCCGCGAAACGCTGGTCTGCCGCGAGACCCAGGCGGTTCCCGTGCCGGACGGCGTGTCGCCCGCCGAGGCCGCATTCGCCGAGCCGCTCGCCGTCGCGCTGCACGCCATGTCGCGGGCGGGACCGCTCGTCGGCCGGCGCGTGCTCGTCACCGGCTCGGGGCCGATCGGGGTACTGGTCGCGGCCGCCGCCCGGCGCGCCGGGGCGGGCGAGATCGTGGTGACGGACGTCCTCGACGCGCCGCTCGCCTTCGCGGCGAGGGTCGGCGCGGACCGGACCCTCGACGTCGCCGCCGAGCCGGACGCGCTCGCCGCCTTCGCGGCCGGCAAGGGCACGTTCGACATCATGTTCGAGGCCTCCGGCAGCGGCGCGGCGATCGTGCCGGGCCTGGCGGCGCTGAAGCCCCGCGGCGTCCTCGTCCTGGTGGGCCAGGGGGGCGAGGCGGCTTTGCCGGTCTCGCTCGTCGTCACGAAGGAGATCGAACTGCGCGGCGCATTTCGCTTTCACGAGGAGTTCGCGACAGCCGTTTCCTTCATCGCGAGGCGGTTGGTCGACGTCGCGCCGCTCCTCACCGGGACGGTCGGGGTCGCCGACGCGAGGCAGGCCTTCGAGCTGGCCGGCGATAAACGCCGCGCCATGAAGGTACAGCTCGGCTTCTGACGGGCGGAACGGGGCAAAGATGCGCGATTCCTTCGATCTCGGCGGGCGCGTCGCGCTCGTCACCGGCTCCAACCGCGGCATCGGCCTCGCCGTCGCCGAAGGACTCGGCCGGGCGGGCGCCCGCGTCGTCCTGAACGGGCGCGGGGCGGAGCGGACGCAGCGGGCGGCGGCGGACTTGCGCGCGGTCGGCATCGACGTGCGCACGAGCGTCTTCGACGTCGCGGACGCCGCGGCGGTGGCCGACGCGGTCGAAAGGATCGAGCGGGAGGTCGGGCCGATCGACGTCCTCGTCAACAATGCTGGCATGCAGCACCGCGCCCCGTTCGAGGACTTCCCCGTGGAGGCGATGCGACAGGTGATCGAGACCAACCTGATGAGCGCGCTCTACGTCTCGCAGGCGGTCGTCCGGCACATGATCTCCCGCCGGCGCGGCGCAATCCTCAACGTCGGCTCGGTGCAGAGCGAGCTCGGCCGCCCGACCATCGTGCCCTACACGGCGTCCAAGGGCGGAGTGTAGATGCTGACGCGCGGGCTGGCAGCGGAGCTCGGGCCGAAGGGCATCCGCGTCAACGCCATAGCGCCTGGCTACTTCGCCACCGAGCTGAACGCAACGCTCACCGCCGACGCTGCTTTCTCCGAATGGCTCTGCCAGCGCACGCCGCTCGGGCGCTGGGGCGAGGTGGCCGAACTCGCCGGCGCCGCGGTGTTCCTCGCCTCCGACGCGGCCAGCTTCGTCACTGGCCAGATCCTCTTCGTCGATGGCGGCATGACCAGCGCTGTGTGAAGCGACTTCCTTCGACCGCGCTTCGCTCGAGCGTCGGCCCGGCTTGCGGTCCGCATCGGGCCGGCGCACCTTCCGGAGACGAGACGGGTCCGACAACGTGAAATCCAGTACCTTCGCAGCCAACGCTACGCCCTTTGCGCCGGGGCGCTCGACGGTCACGTCGGGCAACGTCACCGTCGACCTCGTCAACCGCCTCGGGTTCGACATCGTCACCGGCCGGGTCGACCAGGGCGCGCTCCTGCCGAACGAGGCGGAGATGTCGCTCGCCTAT
Source organism: Plantimonas leprariae (assembly GCF_008802405.1). Lineage (GTDB taxonomy): Bacteria > Pseudomonadota > Alphaproteobacteria > Rhizobiales > Rhizobiaceae > Plantimonas > Plantimonas leprariae. The sequence goes on along the minus strand of NZ_VZDO01000018.1, from coordinate 95,258 downwards.
GGCGTCGGCCGCAGCGCCGTGCGCGAGGCGGTGAAGATGCTGGCGGCAAAAGGATTGGTGAACACGCGCCCGCGCCGCGGCACGCAGGTCAACCCGACCGGGGACTGGAACCTGCTCGACGCCGAAGTGCTCTTCTGGCTGCGACAGGCGCCGCCGGACCGACGCACGATCGTCGAACTGATCGAGCTCCGGCTCGGCTTCGAGCCCGAGGCCGCGGCGCTGGCAGCGCGGAAGGGCCGCGTCGCGCGGATCGCGGACATCCGGAGGGCCTACGAGTTGATGGAGTCCGCCGGTCCAGGCACCGTCGATCCGGTCGAGGCGGACTGCCGGTTCCATGAGGCTGTGCTGGCGGCGACGGAGAACCGCTTCTACCAGCCGCTCGGGTCTCTGGTCCGCACCGCCCTGTCGCTGACGGCGCCGGTCACAAATGCCCTGTTCGGCCATTCAGTTGGCGACCTCGAGGCGCATAGGGACATCCTCGTCGCGATCGAGGCGCACGACGACGCACTCGCCTACGATCGTGTCCGCCGCCTGCTGCGCAGCCTCGTCAACGCCGTGGAGCACGCCGAGAAGCTGCCCGCCAGCTCGACCATGACACGGCGTGCGTAACCCCGAACGAATGCCGACGAATCACCGGCGATGCCACTGATATGTGTAGCAAGCGGTCGTAGCGCGAGGTCCACCGCACCACCGCGGCTTCGGAGTGGCGCATGAGCTTACACGTACGAAAGTGCGGTCGAAGTTCGTCCGGCAAGGGCGTGCGCTTTCCTCCCCACGTTTTTTGAAACCGGACCGCCAGCTATTCGTGCCGTCCGGCTGTTCCAACAAGTTCTTGCTCTGGGCGCATCCTCGATGTCAACACCAGAATAACGAACCATGCTTTCGACCGTCGTATGGCCGGGCAGGCTTCGAACCGCTCGTAGGTTCGTCAGCCGGTCGCTTGAAGGCTCATGTCCTTATCAGCGGTGGTGAACGCACCGTCCCGCCACGTTCCCAGCAGCGCGGTCAATCGCAGCGGATCCTGTGGCTTGGCCAACAGGTAGCCCTGCACCTGATCGCAGCGCTCGCCTTGGAGGAACGCCATCTGCCCTGCCGTCTCGACGCCTTCCGCCGTCGTCGTCATGCCGAGGCTCTGGCCGAGCCCGACCACGGACCGGACGATCGCCGCGGCGCTCGGGTTCGTCTCGATCGCGCTGACGAACGAGCGGTCGATCTTGATCTTGTCGAACGGAAAGCTCTGCAGGTAACCGAGGCTCGAATAGCCGGTGCCAAAGTCGTCCATCGCGATCTTCACGCCCAGCGCCTTCAGCGCGAGCAGCGTTTCCAGCGGCTTCAGACTGGCGTCGAGCAGCAGCCCTTCGGTGATCTCGATCTCCAGACGCTCGGCCGGGAACTTCGCCTCCGCCAGCGTCGCGGCGACGAACGGCACGAGATCGCGATCGCGAAACTGCGCCGGCGACAGATTGACCGACAGCGAGATGCCGGGCCACATCGCCGCCTGCGCACAAGCCGTTTGCAAGAGCCAGCGTCCCATCGGCACGATCAGTCCGCAGGTTTCGGCGATCGGGATGAATACGGCCGGACTGATCCAGCCCCTTTCCGGATGCTGCCAGCGCATCAACGCCTCGACGGCGACGATCGTCCCCGAGCCGACGTCGACCAGCGGCTGATAGTGCAATTCGAGATCGCCTCGCTCGAATGCTTCTCTGAGATCGCCTTCCAGTTCCCGGCGTTCCGCGATCGCCTCGTTCATCTGCGCATCGAAGAAGCGGTAGGTGTTCCGCCCTTCCCCCTTCGCTCGGTAGAGCGCGACATCGGCATGCTGCAGCAGCTCCTCCGCGGTCCGGCCGTCGGCAGGTGCCAGCGCGATGCCGACGGACAGGGTGAGCGGGAACTTGCGGCCCTCGATCTCGACGCGGTCCTTGAACGCCGCGAGCAGCGCCTGGCACAAATCGTCCACCGCCGACACGCCGCTCTGCGTCGTATGGACCAGCGCGAACTCGTCGCCGCCGAGGCGCGCGGCGAACCCGTTCAGGCCGACGGCTGCGCGCAGCCGCTCCGCCACGATCTGCAGGAACTTGTCGCCGGCAGCGTGCCCCAGCGTGTCGTTGATCGTCTTGAAGTGGTCGATGTCGAGGCAGAAGACGGCGAGGGAGCTGTCGTTCGCCGCTAGGGCTTCCGCAAGGCGTTGCCGGAACAGGGCTCGGTTGGGAAGGCCGGTCAATGTATCGTGGGAGGCGAGATAGCGCAGCTCGCTCTGCGCCTGCTCGTTTTCGGCTTCCAGCTTGCGTTTGGCGACGAGGCCGTCGCGGAAGATCCGCAGCGCCCCGGCCATGGCACCGATGGCGTCGCGCCGGTTGTCGAGATCGATGGCAACGTCCGTGTCGCCGGCCGCGAGCCGCTTCGTCGCTTGCGACAGGCGGGTTAGCGGGCGCAGCGCCGCCACGCGCAAGAGGATGTAGATCGCTGCGAGCGTTCCGATGAGGATGGCAATCGCTTCGCCGATCTGCCGGAACAACCCGGAACGCCAGTTCTGCAGCGGCGCCGTCAGGTCGACCGCGGCGCCGTAGCCGCCAATGACCTCGCCCTTGGTGATGTCCATCATCGCCGTGTGGCATTCGGCGCACCGTGGGCTCGCGGCATGGCCCTCGCCGAGAACGACCGGTCGGGACAGACGGAACTGGTTGCCTTCGAACGACTGGCGAGGCTGACGCGAGGCGACGACCGCTTCATCGACCGCATCGCGCGGACCTTCGATCTCGGTTTCGCCGGCGGCGCGCTGGAAGTCGAGGACCTTTGGTCCCATGAACACCCAGAGCTTGGTACCCTGGCTGGCGCTGGAAAACTGCTCCATGCTGCCGTTCAAGGTGTCGATCGCCGGGTCGCCGTCTTCGATCCGGTTCCGATGCAGCATCGCCTGGATGTGGACCGCCTCCAGCATGTCGATGGCGGCGGTCGCCTGACGTTTGGCGGCGGCCTCGACGGCATGGCGTTCCTCGACGACATCCGTCCAGACGCTTGGGACCTGCACGGCGAGCAGCACCACCGTCACGGCGGCGAGGATGCCGTAGAGGAGCGAAACATGGCGAAAGCGCGCGAGCATCGGTTAACAGCCGTTGGTCGCAGGATCTAACCCGAACTTGCTTGAAGTCAGATTAAGTTAGGACAGTCTAGATGTGAGGTGACTCGCCGCAGCTCGTCCGCCTATGGGACGTTGCACTTTCCCCCATCGTATCGGCGCAACCCTGCCTGGGCTGAACGTCCGCTTTCAGAGCATCACGAAATGCCTATGATCGACCGCAACGGGCGCGAAGCTGCCCTGAGGTGTATAAGCTATCGCGGTTTTCGACCGCTCTTCAACGGCTGTGGTTCGGCGTCTTCTGAGTTCGGTAGGTCGAAGAAGGCGCTGACGTCGACGCCCAATGCGTTGGCGAGTCGATCGATGATCTCGATCGTCGGGTTGAATGTCTGCCGCTCGATGCCGCTGACGTAGCCGCGGTCAACGCCGGCATCGACGCCGAGGCTTTCCTGCGACAGCCCGCGCTCAACCCTCAACCGGCGCAGGTGCCATGCCACGCGGGCGCGTCCGTCCATGACGATGACGCACCAGCTTGCCGGCTATCAAACCATCGAATATCTTCGACATATTAGCTGTTCGCGATCGCCTTCGAACAGTTTCCTAAACTCGTCTCGGTTGGGTGCGTCCCTCGCATGCATGTCCGCATTCATCGAGGCACGCGGGAGATCGGCGGGACGTGCATTGAACTGCAGGCTGCGGACGGCGCGCGCCTCCTGCTCGACCTCGGCCTATCGCTCGGCGGCGACCCGGACGACGCGGCGACACATCCCGCCATCGATGGTCTCGCCGGCGGCGGCGATCTTTTGGCGCTCGTCCTCAGCCACGGCCATCTCGACCATTGGGGCTTGGCGCACCTCGCCGGTCCCGACCTGCCGGTCGCATTCGGCGCAGCGACGCACCGTATCCTCCGCGCTGCCGCCCCCTTCGTGCCGAAGCCGTGGGTCCCGACGAAGGCGGTCGAGTTCAGCTCCGGCACGCCGCTGCGCTTCGGCCCGTTCACGCTGACGCCGCAGCTCGTCGACCATTCCGGCTTCGACGCCTACGCGCTGCTCGTCGAAGCCGACGGCGAGCGGCTGTTCTATTCCGGCGACCTACGCGCCCACGGCCGCAAAGCCGCCCTGTTCGAGCGCATGGTCGCAAAGCCACCGCGCGACATCGACGTCATGTTGCTGGAAGGCTCGACGCTCGGCCGCCTCGATCCGAACCAGCGATTTCCGACCGAAGCCGACGTCGAGGCTGACTTCGTCGAGGCGTTCCGCGCCAGCGCCGGCATGGTGCTGGTCGCGGCCTCGGCACAGAACATCGACCGCATGGTGTCGATCTACCGCGCCGCCAAGCGCACCGGCTGCACCCTCGTCATCGACCTCTACGCGGCGGAAGTGCTGCGAGCGACCGGGAACGCAAACATCCCGCAGTCACACTGGCCGAACGTCGCCGTCTACGTGCCGCAGTACCAGCGGATCCGCATCAAGCAGACCGCACGCTTCGATCTTCTCGAACCGCACAAGGCGAACCGGATCTACAACGAAGACCTGAAGGGCATCGCCCCGAAGGCCGCGTTCCTGTTCCGCCCAGCGATGCTGCGCGATCTCGACCGCGCCGGCTGTCTCGAAGCGGCCAGCTGCATCTGGTCGCAATGGGACGGCTACCTCGCCGAGCCGCGGGGACAGGCGCTGCAGGCAGACCTCGCCGAGCGCGGCATCCCGCTCTGCTCCATTCACACGTCCGGCCATGCGGCCGTCGGCGACCTGCAGCGGCTGGCGACAGCCATTGCGCCGCGCCAGCTCACCCCGATCCACACCTTCCAGCCCGAGCGCTTTCTGGACCTCTTCGCCAACGTCCGACTGCGCCGCGATGGCGAATGGTGGCCAGTCCGGGACAGTGCCACGTGACCGTCGGCTCTCTCCTCTTTGCCGCTGTCTTTCCTTCCTACCAAGAGTCCCCACTGTGACGAGTTCCTCTACCTCTTCGCCAGCACCATCGTCCGGATCGGCCACTCCGACGTCGCTCGGTCCCCGCCGCGGCTTCTCGCCGGCCTTCGCCGCCGAGCTCTCCCGCTTGGTGCATGTCGCCGAAGGAGCCTGGCTGCGGGACGTGCTGCGGCATCCTGATCTCGTGCTCGCGGTGCGGCGCGACGCGCTCGCCGTCTACCATCGCGGTGCCTCGATCTTCCTTGCCGAGTTCGCCAACGGCCGGATCGTCCCGAAGACGCACGTGAAGTACCTGCAGCGCTCGCGCCAGGCCTACGCGTCGCTCGGCGACGACGGCAGCTTCGGGCTCGACCCGGCGGCGGCGATCTGGACGCGCTACGAGGGGCCGCAAACCCTCGCCGATATGCTGCGCGCCGCCACCAGCCTCGCCGGCCCGGAGAAGCTCGGCCTGCATGCGCTGCTCGTGAACAGCCCGCACGTCGTCGATACCGAGATCGTGCTGGAAGGCGGCACAGCAACGGCACCGGGGTCATCGTCCGCTCCGGACATCGCCGAGCCGCAGTCAGACCCGGCGGCAACCGGCAACCCCACCGATGAGCGGGTAGAGATCGCCGAGGCCATCGAGACCGCCGACGCTGCCAGCACGACAACGACCGAAGCCGCGACGATCGCCGATCCCGTCGCGACCCGCCTCGACCGGCTCGACGTCGCGACGCTGGAGGAGGGGCAGGGGACGATCCGTCTCGTGTTCCACGAGGCCAAGCACTTCGCCAACAAGGAGCTGCGCGCCGCCACCAGCCGCACGCCGCCGGTGCTCGAGCAGATCGCGCGCTACGAGGCGACGCTGCGCCGGCACGAGACGCGGCTCGTCGCGGAATACGCCGCCGTCTGCCGAGCGCTAGCCGAACTAGACGTGCTGCGCCGCGAGGTCGGCGGCGCCGCCGCGCCGCTCAATCCACTGATCCGCCGCGTCGCGGACGGGGCGGCGCTGCAGCTCGACCCGCTGCCTCGGCTCGTCGTGTTCGGCTTCGACGAGGATCAGCGCGCTGGCGCGGTCTGGACGAAGCACCGCGCCCGGCTCATCGAGGCGCTGGGGTCCCGCCGGCTCTACGCCGTCGGCAACACCCGCACGAAGGCGACTGCGGCCTTCTGGTAACAGTCGCGGCGCGATGGCGATGCGGAGGTTCATTCAAACCGGGCTCGCTTGAATACGGCTTCGGACGACCGGTTCGGACGTCTGCAAAAGCCAACGCCGTCGGTCCGCCACCGAGATCATCCCGTTCAGAGAAAGGCCCACCCCGCTGCCCGTGCTCGCCGTCGCTTACTATCGCGCCGTCCCTGACCCTGCGGTGGCGGAGGCGGAGCTCGCCGTGCAGCGCCGCTCGGTCGAGACCTGGGTGGCCGAGCACGGCGCGGCGATCATCGCCGAGTTCACCGAGACGGAGGGGGAGGGCAGGGCACGGCCGGTGTTCGGCGCGGCCCGCCGAAGGGCTGCGGAGGCCGGCGCCGTCACGCTGGTCGCCACCGACAAGCCGATCGGCCCGCGCGGTGCGTTCCATCCATCCTCGCCATACCGCGGACCGCAGATCGTCGTCATCGAAGACCCGGCGGCAATTGAACGGCGCGCTTGGGCCCAGACGTCGCGCGTCGTCGTCTACCTGCGCGACCCGGACGGCGATGCGAAGCTCACCGCCGTCTCGCTCGCTCAGCAGGAGGCTGCGATCGCCGATGCAGTCCGCTGCTCGCGCTACACCGTGCTCGCGACCTTCACCGAGCCGGAAGGGGGAACGCCGCCGTCTGCAGGAGCCGGCCAGCCGGACGACGCCGACCCCGCCCGCCCCGAACTCGCCCGAGCGCTGGCGCTCTGCCGTGCCGAGCGCGCCCGCCTGCTCGTCGGCACCGACCTGCGCCTTCGCGCCGGCGGCCAACCGCTCGATCTCGCCGGCATCGACGTTCCGCACATCATCGGCTTCAGGCCAGAACCAGTCTGGCCCGAGCGGATCGACTGTCCGTCAGACCTACCGGCGCCGGTCGCGCTGCAGTTCGGCACCGTCTGGCACGGCAACCGCCGCGCCCTCTACCTCGCCAACGGCACCGGCGCCGACCTACACGACGTCGTCGCCACCCGCGCCGGCTGGACGCTCGGCTTCGGCGACCTCACCGTCCTGCCGACACACACGGTCCGCATCGCGAAGCTCGCCGCCGGCATTGGCGTGCGCGTCGACACGCACGACCTGATGTTCGACGCCGACTTTGTCCTGTCCTGGCGCGTCACCGCGGCAACGGCGGACGGCCGGCGCTGGCAGGGCACCCTCACGCTGCCGAAAGGCGATCCCCGCAACCGGCAGCTCGGCCTGCGCGACTGGGCCCCGCTTCCGCCGGACGCGGACGCCGCCGCGAGCGATCGTCCCGCCGACAGCTGACGTCCGGCCCGCATGCGAGGTGTCCGCCACGCTGCGAACCGTCCTCCGCCACCGCTTCGCTTCCTACCCTGTTCCCGAGGCTTGCCACCATGCCAGACGCTCCTCCTCGCCCGCCTCGTCGCCGCAGCGCCCGCGGCGCGGCGCTTGCCGGTGCCGCCTGCCTCACCGCGGTACTGCCACCGATGGTTGCTTGCGCCGAGACGCTCGACAACCGCACGATCCAGGCGGCAACGCCGTACCCGACCGAGCTCGGCACAGCTGCGGCGTTCTTCCGGCACTACCCGGCGGCTCGCTGCGGCGAGCGCGCCTTCGACGCCGACACCGTCGTCTATGTCTGCGTCACCAACGGCCGGCCGCAGCAGTTCACCTTCGACACCGGTATCCCCGGCCTGCTCGTCCTCACCGGCGTCAGCCTCAACGGCGAGACCCCGAACCTCGACGGAAGCCTGCAGCAGCTGACCGCCGAGCTCGGGATCGCCGCCGGCACCGGCAACTCTGCCGAGACAGGCAACGGCGCGGCGCGGACTGCCGCCAACGCCAACCGAACAGCGGCGAAGCGGCCACCGCCCTTCGTCGGGGCCTGGGGTCAGTCCGCCGCGACCTGCGCCGAGCGCGACGACTTCTTCGTCAACACGCTGATCGGTCCGACCAAGCTGGTGCGCAACGAACTCGAATGCCGCATCACCGCGGCAAGCCCGATCGGCTCGACCTGGATCCTGGCGCTCGCCTGCGCGAACGCAGGCGATGACCTCGACACCCTCGCTCGCGTGACGCTCGACACTCCCGACCGGATGACCTTTGAGTTGAAGGACGGCACGAAGGAGAACTTGCGCCGCTGCCCAGGTCCGGTGCCGGCCGAGTACGAAAGCGTCTTCCATGAATGAGCGCGAGCCGCCCCCGTTCGGCGACGCGCCGTCCCTCGTCCCGCCCGTCGCGCCGCCGGACCCGCGCATCCTGCCCGGCGAGAAACAGCGTGAGGCCAAGGCCGAGCCCCGGTCCCGTCCCCGCTCGGCGCGCGAGGCGGACGCGTCGTTCTTCACCTCGCGCAAGTACGTGCTGCTTGTCGCCGGCCTCGTCGTCTTCGCCGGGGGCGCCTACAAGAGCGTCTTCGGTCCGACCTCGGCCGAGCGCAGCACCGCCGTTCGCGCCGACCTCGCCGCGAAGCACGGCAACGACGCGTCGACCGCAACGTCTACGGCACCGCTGTCACCCGTCGCACCGGTCGTGGTGGATGCCGGCAACGGGGCAGGCGGCAACCCGTTCGGCTGGCTGTGGTCGGCGGCGACCGGCACGATGACGAACGGCATGGCGCCGAGCGAGCTGATGCGCCGCAAGCTCGTCGCCGGCCCGATGCTGAGCGACATCGGCTTCACGCTCGGCGAGCTCGTCGCCGGCTTCGACACCTACATGCATCCAAGCTTCGAGCCGATGGACGCCGACCGTTTCATCCTGCGCATCAGCGGCACCGACCCCCTGTCGAAGGCGACCTACGAATACGCCTTCCGCTTCGTCGCGACGGACGGGCCGGAGGACTTCCCCAGCCGGCACGTTGAGTTCACCGGTCCCGCCGTCATCATCACCGACCTCGCGCTGAACGGCGAGTTGCTCGGCGAGAACGATGCCTTCACCATCCTCCTGCAGCTCCAACAGCAGGCGAGGATCATGCGACGGTGACCGTGATGCACGAACAGGACGAAGCGAACCCCAAGCCGACCGATCCGTCGTGGGCCGAGTACGATGCCGTTCCTTCGTCACGCGACAAGCGAACGGCTGTCGCCGACGACGCTGTGGTGCGCGACCGGGCTCGCGGCGCGCTGCTCGGGCTTGCCGTCGGCGACGCGCTCGGCACGACGCTGGAGTTCAGCCAACGCGACAGCCGTCCGCATCACGTCGAGATCACCGGTGGCGGGCCGTTCCGGCTGCGTCCCGGCGAATGGACCGACGACACCGCGATGGCGCTGGCGTTGGCCGACAGCCTCGTCCACTGCCGCAGCTTCGACCCGGACGACCTTATGCGGCGCTTCGTCGGCTGGTGGCGCGACGGCGACTATTCCTGCACCGGCAGCTGCTTCGACATCGGCACGCAAACCCGCGACGCGCTCGCCCGCTTCGAGTGGACCGGCAACCCCTATGCTGGCACCACGGCGGAAAGCGATGCCGGCAACGGCTCGCTGATGCGCCTCAGCCCCGTCGCGATCTACGCTCTCGACGACGCCGAGCTTGCCGACCGCATCGCCTGCGACCAGAGCCGCACCACCCATGGCGCACCGCAGGCCGTCGATGCCTGCATCGTCTTCACCCGCATCCTGCGCCATGCCATCCTCCGCCATGCGGATCCTCTCGCTGCGGCACTGGCGGCTACGGACATGGCAGCGCTGCATCCGAGCATCGCCGCGGTCGCGACCCGCAGCTATCGCACCAAGGACCGCGCGGCGATCTCGTCGTCCGGCTATGTCGTCCACACGCTGGAGGCGGCGCTCTGGTGCGTCCACAACACCACGAGCTTCGCAGAGGCCGTGGTGCGTGCGGTGAACCTCGCCGACGACGCCGACACCGTCGGGGCCGTCACCGGCCAGCTCGCCGGTGCGATCCACGGCGCCAACGCCATCCCAGAACGATGGCTCCAGACCCTGGCGTGGCGGGAGAGACTGGACGCTGCGGTCGACCAGTTGCTGCATGGAGGCAGTACTTCTTCGCCGGCAACAGTTGATCCGTGAGGTTTCTAGGCGCAATCGCCAGCACCGTCACCTGAAGCATGCTGAGCGCCAGGGCGGTCATCTTCGCCCCCTCCGGCTCTTAGAGCAGCGGCACCAATCGGTGAGATTGCGTTGTCATGCGGCGCGAACTGCATCCAGCGTAAGGGTCGGGATCTTCTCCAGCTCGCGCAGCATGGCGGCCATGGGGTACACGCCATAGGCGTTGCCTACACTCTTCGCCGCATGCCCCGTCATCGCGTCGACGATGTCCAGGCGCAGGTCATGCCGCCGCCCGAGGGTCTTGAACCGATGCCGCCATGAGTGGTTCGGTGCCAATCGCGTATCCGTCAGCCCGAGCTTGCGCACCCAGCGCCCGATCACCTTCGTGCCGTTGCCGCCCCGCTTTCCGAACTTGTCCGGCGGCAGGTCCGCAAACAGCGGTCCCGCCTTCACCCCTTCCACGAAACGCAGGAAGCCGTTCTCGATCAGCGCCGGATGGACCGGCAGCGCCCGCTCCGAGTTGGCGTTCTTCAGCGGTCCGGCTTCCGCTGCAAACCGCATCACCCAGATGCCCTCGTGCTGATGCACATCCTCGCGCCGCAGCTGGCAGGCCTCCGACAACCGCGCCCCAGAATAGGCGCAGATCCAAGGCACCCAGCGCAACACTACGCTCTTCTCCGCCATCGCCGCCTGCAGAACGATCGCCGCTTCGGCGTCGGTGAAGTCGCGCCGTGCTTCCGCCGCGACCTTCTTCACCGTCATCGTGATCTTCTCGGCTGGGTTTGCCTCCAGCTTCCGGTTCTCGACCGCCACCTGCAGGACCGCTCGCACCGGCGCGATCTTCGCGTCGCGCACCGTCTTCGGCGCGCGCTGCGCCTCCAGCATCGCGTTCTTCCAGCGGATGAGGTCCTCGACCGTCAAGCGACCGGCATCGCTGTGCCCGACGAACGCCGCCAGCTCCTTCAGGACGCGGCGCCATTCGTAGACGGTGCGTTCGCGCGGTTGCTTCTCGGCGATCCAAAGCTTCACGGCGTCATCGAACGATAACGACGTCTGCGGCCTCGATGGTGCCACCGGTCGAGTGGGTGCGAAGGCACCAGCAAAGGCACCTGACAGAATGTCCGACCCTTGCGCGGACGCGGCAAGCGCGAGGCTGGCTTGCTGCAGCACGACGCCGACGGCCTTGGCGAGCTTGCTCCTCCCGGCATCGTCTGTGCGCAGCCCGCGCCGCCGCAACAGTAGGTCCGCGCCTTCGAAGGCTAGCTCCCTCATTCGAAACAACGGCACGACGTTCAGGTCGACGCTGTCGAGTGAGGACCCCGCCGGCATGCTGGGCAGCCATAGCTGCACATACAGTTCGGACCGCCATTCCGTTTGCTGGCTCGGCTCGTCGCGATGCCGCTCGATCCAGTAGGCGTGCAGCTCTTGGGCGATCTCCAGCGCCTCGCGCTCGGACAACGCCTTTGGACCGGCACGCAGCATCGCCCAACGCGCGTCTACCTCGGCCAACACTTTAGAATGACGTTCTCGGGCCTCAACGGCATCCTTCGTGCGAAGGCTTACTAGCTCCTCGCGCTTGCCGAGCACCGCGATGAGATCGGCCGGCACGCGGCGGCGCAGCCAGTACATGCCCGTCTTTGGATGCTTGAACGGGCGCGCCATCGCCAGGACCATGTGTATCACCCGTGCGTATCACTCGGGCAGCACCAAGTCACTGTTATTGCGGAAACTCCTGCATCTCAAAGGACTTGAGAGAGGATTGGTGCCCAGGGGCGGAATCGAACCACCGACACTGCGATTTTCAGTCGCATGCTCTACCAACTGAGCTACCTGGGCGCATCGGAAAGCCGCGGCGAATCCGAGAACGCCGGCCTTATAGGAACAACCGACAAAGCTGTCCAGCCCGATCTCTCGGACAATGCTGCGACCATCTGCACGGTCGAACGAAGCCCAGTTCCGCTCGAGCCGATCGGATCTGGCGCGAGGCTGACGGCGGGACGCGCCGTCTCGGTCGTCGTTCTTGCGCTCCGGTGCGCACTATGGCAGAAGGCCGGCGCGCCAAGCTGCGGTAGCTCAGTGGTAGAGCACTCCATTGGTAATGGAGAGGTCGAGAGTTCAATCCTCTCTCGCAGCACCACGCGATCCTCAAGAACATCGTCGCGAAGTTTTTCTTCCGCTCGATCGGCGCGCTGATACCGCCGGTCGAACGGGGCGCGGTCCTTGGTTCATCCTGATCGTCTCGGAGGGCTGGCCCGCGGTCGGGACCGCCTTGCGCCGTGCGAGGAGTTTTTCCGTTGGCGCATGCGGCCCGTCGCGACGGCGTTGCGCGCGAGGTTGGTAGCGGCGACAAGCAGGGGCGCAGGCGGTAGGATGATGTTGATGGCGGGTCGGGCATGAGCGACGAGGAGCGCGAACAGCGGGAGAAGCTCGTGCGGTTCGGCGCGCTGCTCTACGAGCGGCGGCTGGCGCACGGGAGCGCCGGCAACTTGTCGGTGCGGCTCGGCGACGGCGCGATCCTGGTGACGCCGACGAATTCGAGCCTCGGCTTCCTCGAGCCGGACCGGATCTCGAAGGTCGCGCCGACCGGCGAACTGCTCGCGGGCGATCCGCCTTCGAAGGAGGCCTTCTTCCATCTCGCGGTCTACGAGGAGCGTCCCGCCGCCAAGGCGATCGTGCACCTCCATTCGACCCACGCGGTGGCGCTGTCCTGCCTTTGCCACGAGCGCGACGACGACGTGCTGCCGCCGCTGACGGCCTATGGCGTGATGCGCGTCGGCCGGCTGCCGCTCCTGCGCTATTTCCGCCCCGGCGACCGGGCGCTGGCGGAAGCGGTGCGCGAGGCGGCGAAGCGCCACCACGCGATGCTGCTCGCCAATCACGGCCCGATCGTCGCGGGAAGGACGCTGGAAGAGGCCGTCCACGCTTACGAGGAGCTGGAAGAGACCGCGAAGGTGTTCTTCCTCCTCGGCGAGCGCAAGGCGTCGCCGCTGAGCTTCGAAGCCATCGCCGAACTCAACCGGGCCTTCTCGAGCTGACGGCCTCCGGACGGCCGTGCGTTCAGGCCCGCGCCGCGGCGAGCGCCCGCCGGGCCCTTCGGGCGGCGAACTGCTGGTCGGCCAGGACGCCGACGAGGATCACCGCGCCCATCACCGCGAAGTTCAGCGACGAGGGGATGCCGAGGAGGTTCACGAGGTTCTGCAGCACCTGCAGAAGCACGGTGCCGAGCACGACGCCGACGATCGAGCCCTCGCCGCCGCGAAGCGAGCAGCCGCCGAGCACGGCGGCCGCGATGGCGTAGAGCTCGTAGAAGTTGCCGTGCGAGGAGGGCGAGATCGAGCGGGTGTACATCGCGAAGAAGATTGCCGCGACCGCCGTCAGCACCGTGCAGATGACGTAGGCGATCACCGTGACGCGGCCGGTCGCGATGCCGGAATAGCGCGCTGCCTCCTCGTTCTGCCCGAGCGCGAAGAGATGGCGGCCGAACACCGAGCGGTGCAGCAGCACCCAAGCCACCACCGCGACGACGAGCATCGCGATGAACGAGTGCGGCACCTCGATGCCGCCGCCGATGGGGGTGCGGCCCATCGTCAGCCGCTCCAGCGCCGGGAAGTTCATGCCGAAGGTGAAGCCGGCCGTGCCGTCGCCGGTGAGGAAGCGCGCGACGCCGCGGTAGATCAGGAGCCCGCAGAGCGTCACGATGAACGGCTGCATGTGGAGCCGGGTGATCAGGAGGCCGTGCACCAGCCCCATCAGGGCGCCGAGCGCCAACATCATCAGGACGGCGAGCGGCCAGGGCGTCCCGACATTCGCCACCTGTTCGACGAACAGGACGCCGAGGAGGGCGATGATCGAGCCGACCGAGAGCTCGATGCCGCCGGTGATGATCACGAAGGCCTGGGCGATCGAGAACAGGCCGAAGAGCCCAATGAGGTTCGCCGTGTTGGCGAGGTTGACGGGCTTGATGAACAGCGGCTGGCGGATCGCGACGATCGTGCCCACCACTAGGATGAGCACGAGAAGGCCGAGGTCTTTCCTATGCATGACGTGCTCTTTCCTCAGGCCCGCTCCCGCGGTCCGCACTCTGTCCGACCGCGAGCGCGAGGACGTTCGCCTCGCTGAAGTCGGCCCGCTCCAGCTCGCCGCCGATCGTCCCCTCGCGCATCACGGCGATGCGATCCGAAACGCCGATCACCTCCTCCATGTCGCTGGAGATCATCAGGACGGCGACGCCGGCATCGCACAAGCCCCGCATCAGCTCGTAGATTTCCTTCTTCGCGCCGATGTCGACGCCGCGCGTCGGCTCGTCGAGGATGATCGCGCGCGGGCGCATCGAGAGCCATTTCGCCAGCACCACCTTCTGCTGGTTGCCGCCGGACAGGGTGCCGGAGCGCACCCGGACGTTTCCCGCCCGGATGGCGAGCCGGCTCCGCTGCGCCTCCGCCACCGCCGCCTCCCGGCGGCGGCTGACGAGGCCGCCTCTGGCATAGGCCGCCAAGTCGGGCAGCGAGATGTTTTCCTGGATACTCGTCTGGAGCAGCAGGCCGGTGCGCTTCCGGTCTTCCGGCACGAGGTAGATGCCGTGCCGGATGGCATCCTGCGGCGAGGCGATGCGGAGCGGCGCGCCGTCGAGAGCGACCTCGCCGCCGACGAGCGCGTCGATGCCGAACACCGCGCGTGCCAGTTCCGTGCGGCCCGCGCCGACGAGGCCGGCGAGGCCGAGGATCTCGCCGCCGCGGACATTGAGGTCCACCGCGCTGTCGGGAAAGGTCGTGGTCCGCGCACCGCGGATTTCGAGGCCCCGGCCTTCCGGCGGGCGCGACGGCGGCACGTAGATCGATTTCAGGTCGCGGCCGATCATCAGCCGGATCATCCGGTCGTAGGTGATCTCGCTGCCGGCGAGCTCACCCGCGACGCGCCCGTCCCTGAGGCCCAGCACCCGGTCCGCGCAGGCGACGACCTCGTGGAGGCGGTGCGAGATGAAGACGACGCTGACGCCCTCGCTCCTGAGATCGGCGATGACGCCGAGAAGGTTGTTCGCCTCCCGGATCGACAGGCTGGAGGTCGGCTCGTCCATGATCACGACGCGCGCGCCCTGCGACAGCGCCTTGGCGATCTCGAGGAGCTGGCGCTGCGCGATCGACATCGCGGCGACCGACGTTTCCGGCCCGAAGTCGACCTTGAGGCGCTTCAGCAGCGGCGCGGCGTCGGCGCGCATCCGCTTCTCGTCGACGAGCCGCAAGGGACCGGCCCGCAGCGGTTCCCGGCCGACGAAGATATTGGCCGCGGCGTCGAGGTTCTCGAAGAGGTTGAGTTCCTGATGCACGAAGGCGATGCCGGCGCGGATCGCATCCGAGACGCCGAAGCTGCTCCGCTCCGCGCCGTCGACGACGAGCACCCCTTCGCTCGGCGCTTCGACGCCGCCGAGGATCTTCATCAACGTCGACTTGCCGGCGCCGTTCTCGCCGATCAGCCCGATCACCTCGCCCGGTCGGACCGCGAAGCTGACGTCCTTCAGCGCCGCGACGCCGGGGAAGAGCTTGCCGATGCCCTTGAGTTCCAGGAACGGCGCCGCAACGGACAGGGCGGCGGCGCGCTCGGCATGTTCGTTCGATGGAATGGCCACGCCTCCCCCGAGCCGGACGCGAAAAGCGGCCCGGACGCGGCACAAGCGCCCGGACCGCCGATGGATGCCGGGCGATCAGCCGCCGATGGCGGCCTTCAGTTCGGCCTGGAAGGCGTCAACATTGCTCTTGTCGATCATCCGGGTCGGGATGATGATCAGCTTGTTGTCGGGTATGCCCGACTTGTCGCCGTCGAGATACTTCGCCATCAGCTTCATGCCCTGATAGCCCCATTCGAAGGGCTGCTGCACGACCGTGCCGGCGAACGAGCCCTCCTTGACGGCGCCGAGCGTCACCGGGTCCTCGTCGAAGGCGATGACGGTGACCTGGCCGAGCTTGCCGGCCGCCTGCAGCGCCTCGTAGATCTTCGGCGGGTTGTAGGAATAGAACCCGACCATGCAGTTGATGTCCGGATTGGCCGCGAGCACGTCGTCGACGTTGGAGCGGGCCCGGGCGAAGTCGACATCGTCGCCGCGCACGTCGACGAGCTCGATGTTCTTGCCTTCGACCGCCTGCTTGAAGCCGGCGATGCGCTCCTTGGCGTTGTCGGCGCCGAGGAAGCCGACGAAGCCCATGCATTTGCCGCCGCTCGGCAGCGCCTTCACCGCGATCTCGCCGGCCTGCTTGCCGGCATCGGTGTTGGAGGAGCCGAGATAGGCGATGCGCTTGGAATCGGGCGCGTCGGAGTCGGTGGTGAACAGCGGCACCTGGGCGGCGATGCGGTTGAAGGCCTCGACCGAGGTCTTCGGATCGACGGAGGAGATCATGATCGCGTCCGTGCCGGCGGAAACGAGATCGTCCATCAGGGCGTTCTGCAGGGCGGCGGTGCCCTGCGCCGGATAGCGGAACTGCAGCTCGTAGTTCGGCAATTCGCCCTGCGCCTTCTTCACGCCGGCCTCGGCCAGCTTCCAGAAGTCGGAAGCGGCGTTGACGATGAAGGCGAGCTGCTTCTTCTCCTGGGCCTCCGACGCGGGCGACGCCAGGAGCGCCAAGCCCAGCACGGCCGAAAACACGGCAAGCGGTTTCATCATATCTTAGGTCTCCTCCCTCGACAGCCACCGCCCGCCCCGCGCCGCCCCTCATGGGCAGGCGAGCGAGCCGAACGGCGGCAATTCACGCTCGAACCCGCTGCCGGACGCCGCATTGCGGCGTCGGGACAGGTGTTGGTCCGAGTCATCCTCCGGGAGACAGGTTTATACGAGGCGCGAAACGCGTCAAGCTTATGGTCGTACCAATCGGCGCATAATTCGCACGACGGTCGGGGTAGCGGCTTCGAAGCTTCTCAAGGTACCTGACGACCGGGACGCGCCGCGGAGCGCCGCCGCAGGAGATATCCCAGCCCCAGCACGACGGCGGCGCAAAGCGCGCTCGCCGGCATTTCCGCGGCCTCGGCGACGCCGGCGCCGAGCTCGCGCGCCGCGAAGGGGTCGGAGAGCAGCATCCCGCCCGCCACCCAGCCGAGCAGCCCGGCGCCGGCCCAGACGAGGATCGGAAAGCGCGCGAGGAGCTTCATGATCAGCGTCGCGCCGACGACGATCAGCGGCACCGAGATCGCCAGGCCGACGATGACGAGCAGCATCGAATCCTTCGCCACCCCGGCGATCGCGAGGACGTTGTCGAGGCTCATCACCGCGTCCGCGACCGCCACGGTGCGAACGGCCTCCCAGAGCCGCGGGCTCGCCTCGACCTCGCCCTCGTCCTCGCCGCCCGACAAGAGCTTCACGGCGATCCAGACGAGGAGACCGCCGCCGACGATCTTCAGGAACGGCACGGCCAGCAGCGTCTCGATCACCACCGTGAAGGCGATCCGCAGGGCGACGGCCACCAGCGCGCCGAGCACCATGCCGGTCTGTCGCCGGTCGGGCGGCAGCCCCCGGCAGGCCATCGCGATCACCACGGCGTTGTCGCCCGACAGGACGATGTTGATCCAGACGATCTCGGCGAGCTGCAGCAGCTCGGTGCCGATGTTTTCCATGACAGGGAAGCCGATAGGAGGAATGCCGGGACAGGATGCGGAGCCGCGCCCCGCCGCACGGGAGATGCGATGGCCGGACCATCCGGGGCGGCCCGGCCGATGTCAACGCCCCGCTCGCTGCGGCCGCCGGGACGGGCGGAGCGGCGATGCCGGCGCGGTCAGCCCCGCGAGAGCCGCCGGAGCAGCGCGGCGACGGGCTCGGGCCGGCCGAGCAGGTAGCCCTGCGCGGCCTGGACGTCGAGGCAGCGCAGGACGTCGAGCTCGCCTTCCGTTTCGACGCCCTCCGCCACGACCTTGCAGTTGAACTGGCCGGCGAAGTTGACGAGCGAGGTGGCGAGCGCGAGCTTCATCGCATCCGAATCGATGGCCCGGACGATGCCGAGGTCGAGCTTCATGATATCGGGCCGGATCGCCAGGATGTGCCGCATGCTGGCATAGCCGGCGCCGACGTCGTCGATGGCGATCCGCATGTTGCTGGCCCTGAGGCAGGCGAGTTCGGCGACGAGCGGCGCGTAGTCGCGGACCTCCTCGTGCTCGGTCAGTTCGATCACGATCCGGTCGGTGGGATAGCCCTCGAACAGGTCCGGAAAACGCGGGTGGACGATCGTAGCGGGCGAGGCGTTCAGCCCGAGCTGGACGCGATGCCCGCGCCAGACCTCGCGATAACCGGCGAGCGCGTTGCGGATCGCGGCGAATTCGAGTTCCGTCTGCAGCCCGACCTCGACGGCCTCGCGGAACCACTCGTCCGGCGGGCGGCGCGGCTCCATCGGAAACCGCGCGAGCGCCTCCGCTCCCGCCACCCGCAGCCCGTCGATGAGATAGACCGGCTGGTACACCACGGTCGGGCCGCCGGCCTCCAGCACGGCGCGGACGCGGGCGGCCTTCTCGGAGCGGACGCTGCCGAGCTTCAGGTCCTTGTCGATGCGCCGCGCCGCGATGTCGGCGAAGGTGCGCAGCATGTTGAGGTCGCGCTGCCCGAGCGCCGCGTCCGGCTCGAAGGCGAAGCAGCAGAAGGTGCCGTAGATCCGCCCGTCCGACAGCCGGATCGGAACGCTGAGATGCGCGCCGACCGGCAGTTCGCGCGTCGCGGGAAGGCTCCGCGCCGCCGCAAACTCGCCCGTGTCGCGGATCAGCTCCGGCAGGCGGCCGTCCACGACGCGGGCGCAATAGGTCTCCGACAGGGGAGCCGCATCGCCCGCCCGGATCGGCGAAGGCTCGCGCGCGGCATCGACGTGGCGCAGGACGCGGGTTCCCCCCACGAACTCGCCGACGAAGGCGATGTCCATGTCGAGGTTCGCGCGGACCGTGCGCAGGATGTCCGCGACATCGTCGAGCAGGACGGCATGGGTCTCGGCGCTCGGCTCAAGCACGTCGGCCCGCTGCCCCATCCAGACCCCCTCCCGCCAGCCGCCTTCCGGCCGCGGACCTGTCCTCTATCTGCATGACAACAAACGAATTCTTCGCATTCGTTAACACAACGGGGATTGATCGTCGCACCATTGAGCGAGAGTGCCGGAAAGGTCAATGCTACCCCGGCGGGCAAAACGCGAAGAGGGGGAATCCGTTGCTTTTTACCGGACGCGAGGCCGGCCGGGCTATCGTCGGCACCATTTCTCGCCGGTGTTCGGCAAGGCCTGGGCGAGCCCGGCGCTCATCAGTTCCGAGCCGACGTCCCGGTGGTCCTCGGTCTCGATCTTCGCCAGTTGCCGGCCGCTCGTGTCGCGCCGACCGAGATAGGTCACCGTGTAGCCCTTCGACAGGAGACGCTGCAGGCGGTCGAGCGCGCGGAGCCCGAGGATCTGCTCCTCCCGGCAGTCGGCGCCCGGCGGATCGATCTCGGGTGCGTCCACGTCGGCGAGATGCCAGTGCGTGCCGCGCTGCCAGCCGGAATCGCCGTCGAAAAGGCAGGTCAGTTCGGCGGTCACCCGCGGACGGCTGCCGCACAGGGGAACCTCCTCGGCCCATGCGGGAGCGACAGCGAGGCAGCTCAGCAGCGCAGTCCAGACCAGCCGCATCGCATCCTCCACATCCGGCTGGCGTCGAGCCTAGCCAGTCCGCGGCCGTCTTCAAGAGGGGTGGGAGGGCAGCCGGTACGCGCACGGCGCGGCGACGCTCCGCGACGGAACGGGAGGACCCTATTGACGGCGGCGACCGGCTGGCTTCTAATCATTACAGGGGAATATATTACATTATTGTGTAATGGAGGCTTCGATGCGGTTCCGGCGGACAACGGCCATCCTCGCGCTTCTCGCGGCCATGGGTGCGGGGCCCGCGCCCGCCGCCGAGCCGCAACGCGGCGGCGTCGTCGACGTCGCGACCATCGGCGAGCCGCCGACACTGGACCCGATGGCCTCCACCGCCGACCTCGTCGGCATCGTCTCGCAGCACGTCTTCGAGACGCTCTTCACCTTCGGCAAGGACTGGCAGGTCGTGCCGCTCCTCGCGGAAGCGATGCCGGAGATCACCGAGGGCGGTCGCGTCTACACGATCAGACTCCGGCAGGGCGTCACCTTCCACGACGGCTCGGGCATGGACTCGGCCGATGTCCTCGCCTCGCTGAAGCGCTGGGAAACGGTGGCCTCGCGCGGCCAGCAGGCGGCGAAGAACATCGCGTCGATCGAGGCGCCGGACCCGGCAACGATCCGCATCACGCTGAAGGAGCCCTACGCACCGCTCCTGTCGCTGCTCGCCTTCAACAACGCCGCCGCGGTCATCCTGCCGGCGGAGGACATGGCGGTGCCGATGGAGAAGCCGGTCGGCACCGGGCCGTACATGCTCAAAGAACGCAAGCCCGACCAGTACATCCAGCTCGTCCGCTTCGACGGCTACAAGCCCCGCGAGGATGCCGCGAACGGCTACGGCGGGGCGCGCCACCAGTATCTCGACGAAATCCGCTTCGTGCCGGTGCCGGACCCGAACACCCGCGTCGAGGGCGCGGTCGCCGGCCAGTTCGCCTATGCCGACTCGATTCCCGTCGAATCCGCCGGCCGCCTCACCGGCGGCAAGACGGAAGCCCTGACGCTGAAGCCCTTCGGCTGGCCGGTCTTCGTGATGAACACCAAGGAAGGACTGCTCTCTGACGTAAAGAAGCGCCGCGCCGTGCTGACCGCGCTGAACCCCGAGGACATGCTGATCGCCGGCTTCGGCTCGACCGACTTCTACGCGGTGGACGGCGCGCTCTATCCGGACGGCTACGCCTGGCACAACACGCAAGGCGTCGACGCATACGGCCTCGGCGACGCGCAGAAGGCCGCCGCCGCCTTGCAGGAAGCCGGCTACGACGGCGCGACGCCGCTGCGCATCCTCACCAGCCGGCAGTACGAGTTCCACTACAAGATGGCGGAGGTCGCGGCCGAGTATCTGAAGGCCGCCGGCTTCCAGGTGCAGCTCGACGTCGTCGACTGGGCGACGCTGACGCAGCGCCGGCAGGACCCGAAGCTCTGGGACATCTTCATCTCGCATTCGCCCTTCCTGCCCGAGCCCTCGCTGATCGGCGTGATGCAGGACTCCTCGCCCGGCTGGTGGCAGTCCGAAGCCAAGACGAAGGCGCTCGCCGCCTTCAATGCCGAGAGCGATCCGGCGAAGCGCGCCGAGCTGTTCGGCGCGGTGCAGAAGGTGTTCTACGACGAGGTGCCGGCCTTCAAGGTCGGGGACTTCAACGCGCTCGCCGCCAAATCGCCGAAGCTGCAGGGCTTCGAGCCGGCCCCGTGGCCGTATTTCTGGAACGCCTGGCTGGAGAAGTAAGGCAGCCCGCCATGCCTCGTTTGCTCGCCCCGATGCTCCGCACGGTCCTCCATCGCCTCCTCGGCATGCTGGCGGTGATGCTGATCGTCGTCACGATCGTCTTCGTGATCGTGCGCGTGACGCCGGGCGATCCGGCGGCGGTGATGCTCGGGCCGGACGCGACGGCTGCGGACATCGCCAACCTCCGGGCGCAGTTCGGCCTCGACCGGCCGCTGCCCGTCCAGTACGTGCAATACCTGCTCGGCCTCCTCCAGGGCGATTTCGGCCGCTCGATCTTCCTCGGCCAGCCGGTGCTGGCGGCGCTCGGGAGCCGGGCCGAGCCGACCTTCTTCCTGACCCTGTTCTCGCTTGCCCTCGCCGTCCTGATCGCGCTGCCGATCGGCATCTATTCGGCCTACCGCCGCGGCTCGCTGTTCGACCAGGCCGCGACGACCGTCGCGATGCTGGCGGCGAGCGTGCCGAGCTTCTGGCTCGGGCTCGTCCTGATCCAGGTCTTCGCGGTGAGGCTCGGCTGGTTCCCGGCCTCGGGCTACGGCGGGCCGGGCACGACCCTCGCCGAACGGCTCGGCCATCTGGTGCTGCCGTCCGTCGCGCTCGGCATCGTGTCTTCCGCCCTGATCATCCGCTTCACGCGCGCCTCCATGCTCGACGTCCTCAACGACGACTACGTCCGCACCGCGCGCTCGAAGGGCATGGGCGAGGCGCGCGTCGTGCTCCGGCACGCCTTGAAGAACGCCGCGATCCCGATCCTCACCGTCGTCGGGCTCACCGCGGC
The DNA here is from genome assembly GCF_008802405.1 of Plantimonas leprariae. Lineage (GTDB taxonomy): Bacteria > Pseudomonadota > Alphaproteobacteria > Rhizobiales > Rhizobiaceae > Plantimonas > Plantimonas leprariae. Next base: position 73,014 of record NZ_VZDO01000018.1, on the reverse strand, counting down.
GCTGCTCGTCTCCGGCGCGGTGGTGACGGAAACCGTGTTCGGCCTGCCGGGCGTCGGCAACCTCGTGGTCAACGCCGTGCTCCGGCGCGACTATCCGGTGATCCAGGGCGCGCTCCTCGTCGTCGCGGGCCTCTACGTCCTGATCAATTTCGCGATCGACATGCTCTACATCCTGGTCGATCCGCGGGTACGCGCCTGATGACCGCCGTCGCCTCCGCCACCCTCCCCGCTGCAGCCGCCGAGAAGAGCGGCGGCAACACGATGCTGCGCGCGCTCCTCGCCCGGAAGGCAGTCGCAGCCGGGCTCGTCGTGCTCCTCCTCATCCTTCTGCTCGCCGTCTTCGGGCCACTGCTCTCGCCCTGGTCGCCCTCGAAGCTGTCGCTCGTCAGCCGGCTGAAACCGCCCTCCGCCGCGCATCTCCTCGGCACCGACGATTTCGGCCGCGACATCCTCACCCGCCTCGCCGTCGCCGGCCGGCTATCGCTCACCGTCGGCTTCGCGGTGGTGGTGGTCTCCGCCCTTCTCGGCGTGACGCTCGGGCTCCTCGCCGGCTTCTTCCGGCGGCTCGACGCGCCGCTCGCCCGCCTCATCGACGCGATGATGGCCTTTCCGGACATCCTCCTCGCGATCTCGCTCGTCGCGGCGCTGGGTCCCTCGGTGGTCAACGTCGTCGCGGCGCTCGGCATCGTCTACGCGCCGCGCCTCGCGCGCATCGTCCGGGCCTCGACGCTGGTGATCCGCGAGCTGCCCTACGTCGAGGCCGCCCGGGCGCTCGGCGTCTCGACGCCGCGCATCATCCTGCGCCACGTGCTGCGCAATCTCCTCTCGCCGATCATGGTGCAGTCGACCTTCATCTTCGCCAGCGCCATGCTGGCGGAAGCGGGCCTGTCCTTCCTCGGTGTCGGCGTGTCGCCGAGCGTGCCCACCTGGGGCACGATGATCGCGCAGGGACGCCAGTACCTCGATCAGGCGCCGTGGATCATGTTCTTCCCCGGCCTTTCCATCGTCCTCGCCGTGCTCGCCCTCCAGCTCGTCGGCGACGGCCTGCGCGACCTCCTCGATCCCCGGCTTGCCAGAGACCTCTAGACCCGTGACCACGCAACCGATCCTCCTCCGCAACGTCCGCCCCGTCGGCTTCGCGCCCGGCGAGGCCAAGGCTCCGACCGACATCGTCGTCGGCGCCGACGGCCGCATCTCCCAGGTCGGCAGCACCCTGCTCGCCCCCTCCGGCGCGAAGACGATCGACGGCGGCGGCTTCGTCTCGCCCGGCTGGACCGATCTCCACGCCCATGTCTGGCACGGCGGCACCGACATCTCGATCCGTCCACGCGAGGCCGGCATGGCGCGCGGCGTCACCACCATCGTCGACGCGGGCTCGGCCGGCGAGGCGAACTTCCACGGCTTCCGCGAATACTGCATCGAGCCGGCGGCCGAGCGCATCCTCGCCTTCCTCAACATCGGCTCGATCGGCCTCGTCGCCTGCAACCGCGTCAGCGAGCTGATCGACATCCGCTCGATCGACATCGACCGGACGGTCGACGTGGCGGAAGCGAACCGCGACCTCGTCGTCGGCATCAAGTGCCGGGCGAGCCACGTGATCCTCGGCTCCTGGGGCATCACGCCGGTGAAGATCGCCAAGAAGGTCGCGAAGATCCTGAAACTTCCGATGATGATCCATGTCGGCGAGCCGCCGCCGACCTACGACGAGATCCTCGAACTCCTCCGCCCCGGCGACATCGTCACCCATTGCTTCAACGGCAAGCGCGGCGGCTCGATCGTAGAGGACGAGGACCTCTGGGACCTCGTCGTCAAATGCGCCGACAAGGGCATCCGGCTCGACGTCGGCCACGGCGGCGCGTCTTTCTCGTTCAAGGTGGCCGAGATCGCGATCGAGCGCGGGCTCCTGCCCTTCTCGATCTCGACCGACCTCCACGGCCATTCGATCGACGGGCCGGTCTGGGACATGGCGACCACCATGTCGAAGCTGCTTGCCGTCGGCATGCCGTTCGAGGCGGTCGTCACCGCCTCCACCACCGCGCCGATGTCGGCGGTGGGTCTCGCCACGGACGACCTCCTCGGCATCGGCAAGCCGGCGGAGCTGACCGTGTTCGACCTCGCCGACAGCGCGCTCGACGTGCGCGACAGCCAGGGCGCAACGGCGCGGCTCCATAAGATGTTCGAGCCGCGCTTCGCGATCCGCGGCACGAACGCCGTCGCCGCCTCGCGGCACATGCCGAAGGAAGGCACGGCGACCGTCTGCACCTGCGGGGCGCAGGGATGACGGAAAGGCTCGCCCCCGACACGCTCCTCGCCGTTCGCGACCTGAAGACGCACTTCGTCTACCGCGCCGGCGCGGCGGCGAAGTCGGTCGACGGCGTGTCCTTCGAGGTGAAGCGGGGCGAGACGGTCGCGGTGGTCGGCGAGTCGGGCTCCGGCAAGTCGGTGACGAGCCTGTCGATCATGCGTCTCCTCGCCGAGCCGGGGCGGATCGTGTCCGGCGAGATCCTCCACCGCGACCGGCAAGGCACGGTGCGCGACCTCGCGAAGGCTTCGGCCCGCGAGATGCGGGCGCTGCGCGGCACCGAGATCGCGATGATCTTCCAAGAGCCGATGACGAGCCTCAACCCGCTCTTCACGGTCGGCGACCAGATCGCCGAGATGATCCGGCTCCACCGCAAGGTCGGCCGCGCCGAGGCCTTGAGAGAGGCCGGCGAGATGCTGGAGCTGGTCGAGATCCCGGCCGCCCGGCGTCGCCTCCACGACTACCCGCACCACATGTCCGGCGGCATGCGGCAGCGCGTGATGATCGCGCTGGCGCTGGCCAACCGGCCCTCGCTCCTCATCGCCGACGAGCCGACGACGGCGCTCGACGTGACGATCCAGGCGCAGATCCTCGACCTCCTGCGCCGCCTGCAGGCCGAGATGGGCATGAGCATCCTGTTCATCACCCATAATCTCGGCGTCGTCGCGGAGATCGCGAAATCGGTCGTCGTGATGTATGCCGGCCGCGTCGTCGAGGAGGCGCCGGTGGCCGACCTCTTCGCGCGTCCGAAGCATCCCTATACCGAAGGCCTCCTCGCCTCGACGCCGAACGCCGCGCGCGACATCGCCGCCGACGGGGCGCGCCGGCCGCTCGTGCCGATCCCCGGCAGCGTGCCGCCGATCACCGCGCTGCCGCCCGGCTGCGCCTTCGAGCCGCGCTGCGCCTACGCCGCGCCGCGCTGCACGCAGAGCGTGCCGCCGCTGTTCGCGCTTGCGCCCGCCCGGCATAGCCGCTGCTTCAGGCACGACGCCCTGTGAGCGCGCGTCCCCAACCCCTTCCCGATCCGGCGGAACCGATCCTCGCCGTCGAGGATCTGGCGACCCACTTCACCCTGCCGCACGGCACGGTGCGGGCGGTGGACGGCGTGTCGTTCACCGTCCGGCGCGGCACGATCGTCGGGCTCGTCGGCGAGTCGGGTTCCGGCAAGACCACGGTCGGGCGCTCGATCCTCCGGCTCGCGCCCGCGACCGGTGGCGTGGCGCGCTTCGAGGGCGAGGACCTCCTGAAGCTGTCGGAGCGCCGGATGCGGCCCTATCGCCGCCGCCTCCAGATCATCTTTCAGGACCCCTATTCCTCCCTCAACCCGCGAATGCGCGTCGGCGCGATCCTCGGCGAGGCGCTGGGTGCGCACGGGCTGGCGACGGGCGCCGCCCGCCAGCCCCGCATCGCCGAACTCCTCGCCCGCGTCGGCCTCCAGCCGGAGCACGCCAGCCGTTTTCCGCACGAATTCTCCGGCGGCCAGCGCCAGCGGATCGGCATCGCGCGGGCGCTCGCGGTCGAGCCGGACCTCATCGTCGCCGACGAGCCGGTCTCGGCGCTCGACGTCTCGGTGCAGGCGCAGATCCTCAACCTGATGCAGGACCTTCGCCGCGAGTTCGGCCTCGCAATGCTCTTCGTCGCGCACGACCTCTCGGTGGTGGAATATCTCTGCGACGAGGTGGTGGTGATGTATCTCGGCCGCGTCATGGAGCGGGGTCCGAGTCGCGACGTCTACCGGCGGCCGCGCCACCCCTACACGAAAGCGCTGATCGCCACCGCCCCGGTGCCGGACCCGGCGGCCCGGCGCGAGCGCGTCGTCCTGCGCGGCGACATCCCGAGCCCACTCGACCCGCCGAGCGGCTGCGTCTTCCGCACGCGATGCCCGCACGCCGCCGCGATCTGCGCGCAAACGCGCCCGCCCGACGAGGCGGTCGGCCCCGGCCATTTCGCCGCCTGCCTCCGGCAGGGCGAACTCGCCGCCGCCGGCCTTCTCTGAAGCCGTCGATCCTCCAGGAGCCTGCCGTTTTCCCGTGTCCACCGTCTCCATGCCTGCCGCCGCCCGCCCGAGCCCTTACGACCGCCTCGCCGCGCTCGGCATCGCGCTGCCGCCCGCCGCGCCCCCGATCGCCAATTTCGTGACGCATGTGCGCGAAGGCGGGCTCCTCTACCTGTCGGGCCAGGGTCCGCGCGAGGCGGACGGGCGGATGCATACCGGCAAGGTCGGCACGGAGGTCGAGACCCGCGACGCCTACGCCCATGCGCGCCTCACCGGCATCAACCTCCTCGCGGTGATGCACGAGGCGCTCGGCGATCTCGGGCGCGTGCGCCGGGTGGTGAAGCTCCTCGGCATGGTCAACGCGAGCCCGGACTTCGCCGACCATCCGGCGGTGATCAACGGCTGTTCCGATCTCCTCATCGATGTCTTCGGCGAGCGCGGCCGCCACGCCCGCTCGGCGGTCGGCTTCGGTTCGCTTCCCGGCCGCATCACGGTCGAGATCGAGGCGATCGTCGCGGTGGATTGAGGCGATGTCACCCCGCCCGCCGCCAGCCGAGCCGCGCCTCGATCTGCCCAGCCGAGCGGCGCACGGCCTCGGCATAGCGCTCGCGCGCCTGTCCGACCTTGAAGTCCGGCAGCACGACGGAAACGGTGGCCGCGCAGGCGCCGCCCCGGTCGAGCACGGGCGCGGCGACGCAGGCCACCGAATAGGCCGACTCGCCGGCCTGGATCGACAGCCGCTCGGCGAAGGCGGCAGCCGCCTGGCGGCTGAGCGTCTCGGGGTTGAGTTCCGCCCGGCCCGTCGGCGAGGCCTTCGCCGCGCGGCGGAAGATCGCGATCCGCTCCTCCTCCGCCAGATGACCGACCAGCAGCCGGCCCGACGCCACCCAGTTCAACGGCACGCGCGAGCCGACGCGCGACGTCACCTGGAAATGGTCCTCGCCCTCCGCCATCGCCAGCACCACCATCATGTCGTCGTCGCGCCCGCAGATCTGGATCGTCTCGCGAAGATCGCGATTCAACTCCAGCATCTCCTCCTTGGCGACCGCCATCAGGTCGATCGAGCGCTCGTAGGCGAGGCCGTAGTGGTAGAGCCGCGGCCCGAGCCAGACCGTCCCGCCCTCGCCGCGGATCAGGATGCCTTTCTCGGCGAGGTCGTCGACGATCGTGTAGACCGTCGAGAGCGGGGCTTTCAGCGATTGCGCCAGGTCGTAGGCCGTCGCCGGCCGGCCGGTGTCGCGGAGCTGGTCGAGGATCTGCAGCATGCGCTCGATCGCGCCGACGCGCGAGCGCCGCGGCTTCGCCTCGCCGGACCCGTCCTCCCCAAGCGCGGTGGTTGCTGCATCCATTCGTCTCGCCGTCCGATCGAAAGCCGCCTCGCCTGTTCGAAACATAGCGGTCCAAGGCGGGCAGCGAAACCGCCTGGAGGCTGTTCGACACCTCGTCGGCGGAGGGCCGGCGAGGGATTTTTCGTCGCGCGCAAGGAGCCAAACGCAGTCGATGCCGGCGGCATCGGCGAGGCTTGGCAACGAAGTGGCGGCGGAAAAGACCCGGCGGCCCGACCCGGGCGAGGTGTCGAACAGCCTCCTGCAACAACGGAAAGAACGCCATGAGCGACGACATCCGCCGGCAATACGGCCTCCGGCCGATCATCAACGTCTCCGGCACCATGACCTCGCTCGGCGCGTCCATCGTCGTGCCGGAGGCGGTCGAGGCGGTGCGGGCGGTCTTGCCGCAGTTCGTCGAGATCGGCGAGTTGCAGAAGCATGCGAGCCGGACGATCGCGCGCCTCACCGGCGGCGAGGCCGGCTTCGTCACCGCTTCCTGCGCTGCGGCGATCACGCTCGCCGTCGCCGCGACCATGACCGGCGACGACCGCTATGCCATCGAGCGCCTGCCGGACACCTCGCGCTTGCCTCGCGACGAGGTGGCGATCCAGAGCGGCCACCTCGTCGGCTACGGCGCGCCGGTCGACCAGGGCATCCGGCTTTCCGGTGCGAAGGTGGTGCCGGTCGGCCAGGCGACGAGCGCGGAAAGCTGGCAGCTCGCGGGCGCGATCACGGAGCGCACGGCGGCGGCGGTCTACGTCGTCTCGCACCACGTCGTGCAGTACGGGCAGATGCCGCTCGCCGAGTTCGTCGAGGTGGCGCATGCGAAGGGCGTGCCGGTGATCGTCGACGCCGCGTCCGAATACGATCTCCGCGGCTTCCTCGCGCAAGGCGCCGACCTCGCGCTCTATTCCTCGCACAAGTTCCTCGGCGGCCCGACCGGCGGCATCGTCGCCGGCCGCAAGGACCTCGTGCGCGCCGCCTATTTCCAGAACGGCGGCATCGGCCGCGGCATGAAGGTCGGCAAGGAAGGCATCGTCGGCACGATCGCGGCGCTGGAGGCGTGGGAGAAGCGCGACCATGCCGGCATCCGCGCCCGCGAAACCGCGGCGCTCCGTCTCTGGCGCGACACGCTGGGGCCGTTCGCCGGCGTCGACGCCCATATCGATCCCGATCCGACGAAGAACCCGCTCGACCGCTTAAAGGTGCATGTCGAGCCGCACGAGGCGCGCACCACCGCCTGGGACCTCGCCGACAACCTGGCGAAGGGCGAGCGGCCGGTGATCGTGCGGGACCACGAGGTCGAGCACGGCTATTTCTACCTCGACCCCTGCAACGTGCATCCCGGCGAGGCGGAGATCGTGGCGGCGCGCCTCACCGAGGAACTGGAAGCGGCGCGGCGCTCCAACACGACCGCCGCGACCGATCTCCTCGACCGCCGCCGGCGGAAGGCCGCGAACAACTGGCCGGACTGAACCCGATCAGCCCTCGTCGTGCGGGTCGACGCCGCGCCGCCAGTAGGCGGTAACGGAATGCCGGTCGCGCGGCAGCTTCAGGACCTTCCGGCAATGGTGCCGGAGTCGCTGGAAATCGCCGAACTCGGAACCCGACCAGCGGAACATGTCGGCGTCCCCGCCGTCGTTCGCGCGGGCGAGCAGCGCCTGCGACAGAAGACCCGTCGTGCCGGCGGCGCGCCCGCCTCGCGGCAGCCAGACGAGCTCGACGCCGGGCGGACGGCGGATCTCCTGCCGGTCCTCCTCGCACGGGATCTCGATCAGCGCCGCGCCGGTCGCCTCCTCCGGCAGTTCCTCGAGAATGCGGGCGATGGCCGGCAGCGCCGTCTCGTCGCCGGCGAGGAGCAGCCGGTCGGCGGGCAGCGTGTCGTCGCCGCCGGGACCCATGATGCCGACGACGTCGCCGGCCCTGGCGTTCCGCGCCCAGTCGCCGCCGGGGCTCGCCCCCTCGTGCAGGACGACGTCGATGTCGAGAAGACCTTCCTCCGGCACGATGCGGCGGATCGTGTAGACCCTGACCGTCAGCCGCGCCTCGCCTTCCGGCCAGACGGGGATCGCCGCCGGCCCCGCATGCGGCCAGACCGGCGCGCGGCCCGCCGGCGGGATCAGCAGCCGGATGTGGAGGCCGCCACGCGCGAAGCGGGCGAGGTCCCGGCCGCCGAGGCGGACGCGGCGCATGCCCGGCGTCACGTTCCAGCTATCGACGACCCGGAGTTCCCGGAATTGCGGCAGGTCGCTCGTGCCCGCCCCCTCGCCGCTCCAGCGGACGACGGATTCGTCGGCGCCAAGCGCGTGGCAGACGGTGTAGGCGATCATGTATTTCATGGTCGCCAGCGACCCGGCGTCCTCGGCTTCCGCGAGGATGACGACGCGGTCGCCCTCGCGCCGGATCGTCGCCTCCGCGCCGTAGAGCCTGAGCGCGAGTTCGCGCCGCGCGCCGCGGCCGCTGCTGGTGCCGTAGGGCGCGAAATGGCCGAGGAGGTCGGCCGGATCGGCGACTGCGTCGAGCACCAGCGTGGACGCGAGGCGCGTCACCCCGAGATTCGATCGCGACATGGCCATCCCCTTCGCTTCTGCAATACGGGACGGCTCGTATATATGACAGCGATAGTCAACAATCCGGACGGACCTTGAGGCTGGAAACCGGTTGGTCCGACTCGCCTTGCCTACATCCGCCATCTGGCTGTGGCGCGCAGGCCACGGCGAACCAGGCCTAAACCGTTAAGAGTGCTGATCTTTTAGAGTCTTTCCAGACTGCGAAGTGAAATAGCGGCGGTCCACGCAAAACATCGGGAACTCCCGGTGATAAGATGAATTTCGAGGTCATGTTTGTCTTTTCAGATGCCGCCAAGTGTGACATCGCGAAGCCAACCACCTCTGAAGGACCCGCCATGCCGCATCAGCCCGTCGCCGTCGCCGCAGCGCTCGCCCTCCTCGCCGCCGCCGTTTCGGGTGCCGACGCTCAGGAGGCGCCGAAACCGGCGGACCCGATCTCGATCGAGCTGAACAAGCTGGAGGCGGCCGGCGAGGACTGCCAGGCGACGGTGGTGGCGACGAACGGCGCCGCCCGGCTCGACAGCCTGAAGCTTGATCTCGTGGTCTTCGACGGCGAAGGCGTCGTCGCCAAGCGCCTTGCGGCCGAGCTCGGCCCGCTCGCGGCGAAGAAGACCGTGGTGAAGACCTTTCCGGTGAAGGGGCTCGCCTGCTCGTCGATGTCGCGCGTCGTCCTCAACGACGTGATTTCCTGCGCCGGCCCCTCCGGCCCGGTGACGGACTGCATCGACCGGCTGGAGCTGAAGGCCCGGGCCAAGGTCGAGTTCGCGAAGTAGGGCGGGATGATCCGGATGCGTCGCCTCCTTCTCGCCGCCATGCTCGCATGGCCGACCCTGCCGGCGCTGGCCCAGGAAGCCGCGACCGGCGCCCAGCCACCCGCCGCCGCCACGACGACCCAGCCGCGCGTGACGAGCGAACCGCCGCCCGTCGCCGTCGAAACCGCGCCGGCGGCCGTAACCGCCTCCTCCCCGGCCACCTCTCCGGCCGCCGCGCCGCCGGCAGCCGCCGCGGGCGTCCTGCCGCACGACCTGTCGCCCTGGGGCATGTTCATGGCGGCGGACAGCATCGTGAAGGCGGTGATGATCGGCCTCGCCTTCGCCTCGCTCGTCACCTGGACCGTCTGGCTGGCGAAATCGCTGGAGCTCGCCGGCTCCACCGCGCGCCTTCGCCGGGCGGCGGGGCTGCTCGACGCGGCCGGATCGCTGCGGGAAGCCGAAGGCTCCGGCACCAAGGGTCCGGCGGCCGACATGGTCCATGCGGCGGGAGCGGAAGTGCGCGCCTCGCACGATGCCGTCGCGGGCCTGAAGGAGCGCGTCGCCTCGCGGCTGGAGCGGATCGAGGCGGGGGCCGGCCGGCGGATGATGCGCGGCACCGGCGTCCTCGCGACGATCGGCTCGACCGCCCCCTTCGTCGGCCTGTTCGGCACGGTCTGGGGCATCATGAACGCCTTCGTCGGCATCTCGAAGGCGCAGACCACCAACCTCGCGGTGGTGGCGCCGGGCATTGCCGAGGCGCTGCTCGCCACCGCCATCGGGCTCGTCGCGGCGATCCCGGCCGTGGTGATCTACAACGTCTTCGCCCGCTCCATCGCCGGCTACCGGGCGCGGCTGGCGGACGTGTCCGCCGAGATCCAGCGCCTCGTCTCGCGCGACCTCGACCGTGTCGAGGCGCGCGGCCACCCCATCCGCGCGATGGCGGCCGAATAGGACACCGGACACATGGCAGCCAAGCTCGACAGCGGCGACGACCTGACCGAGTCGCACGAGATCAACGTCACGCCGTTCATCGACGTGATGCTGGTGCTCCTGATCATCTTCATGGTGGCGGCCCCGCTCTCGACCGTCGACGTCGCGGTGGACCTGCCGGGCTCGACGGCGGCACCGCAGCCGCGGCCCGAGAAGCCGCTCTATCTCACCGTGAAACAGGACCTGTCGCTGAACCTCGGCAACGATCCGGTGCCGCCGAACGGCCTCGCCGGCGCGCTCGACAGCTTCACCGGCGGCGACAAGGCGCAGCGGGTGTTCCTGCGCGCCGACAAGACCGTCGCCTACGGCGACCTGACGGAGGTGATGAATCGCCTGCGCGCCGCCGGCTACCTGAAGATCGCCCTCGTCGGCCTCGAAACCCTGCCCGGCTCCGGCGTCGGAGCGGCGGCGACGCCCTGACGATGGCGGCAGGCGGGCGGATATACGGCGGCCGGAGCGCGGCGGGCCTCGCGCGGCGCGACCGCGGCTTCGAGTTCATGCGCTGGGGTCTCAGCTTCGCGGCGGTGGCGGCGATCCAGGGCGCGCTCGTGGTCGGCTATCTCGCGCACGACACGCCGCCGCCGGCGAACGAGGCGCCGGAAGCCGCGATCATGATCGACCTGCCGCCGGAACTCGCCCTGCCGCCGGCGGAAAGCGTCGAAAGCGTCGCCTCCAGCGCCGCCGAGGAGGTCGAGGCGCCGGAGGCGACGGAACCGCCGCCGCCCGATGCGGTGGAAACGCCGGCGGAGGATGCGCCGGCGGAAGCGGTCGAGGACATGCCGGAGATCGACCTCAGCGAATTGCCGCCGCCCGAGGAGGTGGAGGCGCTCGCCGAGGAAGCGCTGCCCGAGACGCCGGCGGAGGAACTGGCGGCTGCGGCCGAGCCGGAGGCCGTGGAAGCCGTCCCACCGGACGAGGTCGTGGTGTCCGAGGTGGCGCCGCCCCCGCCGCCGAAGCCCCGCGCCCAGCCGCGTCCGAAGCCGCCTGCCAAGCCGAAGCCGCCCGTCCGCGAGGCGCGGCCGGCCCGCACCGCCGAGCCCGCGACGCCGCGCCGACAGCAGGCGTCGCGCGCGTCCGTCGCCGGGCAGCGCGCCTCGGGCGCCGGCGCGCCGGACAAGAACGCCCTCACCCGCTTCATGTCGGGCGTTCGGGCCGCGATCATGCGGCAGGAGCGCAGCGTTTCCGGCCAGGGCGGCGGGCGCACCGCGACGGTGAGCTTCACCATCTCGGCCAGCGGCGCGCTCGGCGGCATCTCGGTCTCGAAGAGTTCCGGCGACCCGGCGCTCGACGCAGCCGCCGTCGCCATGGTGCGGCGCGCCAGTCCCGTCGGCCCGATCCCGGCCGGCGTCGGTCGCTCGTCCGTCCAATCCCGCATCCCGGTGCGGTTCGACTGACGCGAATCGTGTCGCTCGCCTTGCCGGATCGCGCCGGCAGCGCGATGATGACGGCGAACGCCCATCCGCCGAACGGTTCGGGCGACGGCCGCCGGTGCGCCGGAGGCCGCGACGAACGGAGCCATGCATGAACACGAGCGAAATCGCCTTCGAGCGCCGGCCGCACGCCAATCTCGTGCCCGCCAACGAGCGGGCCGAGCAGCTGGCCAATCCGGGGTTCGGGCGCGTCTTCACCGACCACATGGTGACGATCCGCTACAAGGAGGGCGTCGGCTGGCACGAGGCGGCGGTGCAACCGCGCGTCGCCCTGACGCTCGATCCGGCGACCGCCGTCCTCCACTACGCGCAGGAGATCTTCGAGGGCATGAAGGCCTATCGCACGCCGGAAGGCGGCGCGGCGCTGTTCCGGCCCTTCGCCAATGCCGAGCGCTTCGCCCGTTCCGCCGACCGCATGGCGATGGCGCCGCTGCCGGAGCGCCTGTTCGTCGAGGCGGTGCGGCAGCTCGTCAAGGCCGACCGCGACTGGATTCCGGACGGGCCGGACGGCAGCCTCTACCTTCGCCCGTTCATGATCGCGAGCGAGGTCTTCCTCGGCGTCCGGCCGTCGCAGGAGTACCTCTTCGCCGTGATCGCCTCGGCCGTCGGCAGCTACTTCAAGGGCAGCGGCAACGGCACTGTCACCGTCTGGGTGTCCGACGACTACTGCCGCGCCGGGCCCGGTGGCACGGGCGCAGCGAAATGCGGCGGCAACTACGCCGCCAGCCTCAAGGCGCAGGCCGAGGCGCAGGCGATGGGCTGCGACCAGGTCGTCTTCCTCGACGCCGCCGAGCGGCGCTACGTCGAGGAACTCGGCGGCATGAACGTCTTCTTCGTCATGGACGACGATTCGCTCGTCACCCCGCCGCTCGGCGACATCCTGCCCGGCATCACGCGGGAATCGGTGATGGTGCTGGCGCGCGACATGGGGCTCGGCGTCCGCGAGGAACCCTACGCGATCGAGGCATGGCGGGCCGATGCGGCGAGCGGGCGCCTCACCGAGGCCTTCGCCTGCGGCACGGCGGCGGTGATCACGCCGATCGGACGCCTGCGCTCGAAGGCCGGCGACGTCACGATCGGCGACGGCGCGCCCGGCCGCCTGTCCATGCGGCTTCGCGACGCGCTGATCGGCATCCAGCGGGGCCGAACAAGCGATCCTTACGGCTGGATGGAAAAAGTGTTCTGACGACAAGGCCGCCCCGCAGGGCCGGACGCCGGCCCGCGGCGCGCGACGTCAGGCTGGCGCAACGCTCAGTGAATTCAATTGGTTCGGGCTCGACGCCGAGCCGAAACCCAAGAGGTTGAAAAAGCGCATCAATTTAGTTTGACATGCCTTCCCGGCTCTTGCCGCTTCCGCCTCTCGGCGCAGCCTTCTGCCGGCCAATATTATCCGTCTTGGTTTGCGTTCGGCGTCGATACGACCCAGTTGCATGGTGACGGCGGTCCTGTTCGGATCGGCCCGATCGACGACGGTGGCACGCTTTACCAGCGGAGGCAGCATGTCGAACCTCTTGTTCAAGTCCTATGCCGAGACCTACGAGGCGCGGCGGCAGACGGCGATGAGCCTGTCTGACTATCTCGACGGCTGCCGCACTGACCCCCTCATGTATGCCGGGCCGCACGAGCGGCTGCTCGCCGCGATCGGCGAGCCCCGGTTCGTCGACACCGCCAAGGATTCGCGGCTCGGGCGGATCTTCATGAACCGCACCATCCGCACCTATCCGGCCTTCGCCGAGTTCTACGGCATGGAGGAGACGGTGGAGCGCATCGTCGCCTTCCTCCGCCAGGCGGCGCAGGGGCTGGAGGAGAGGAAGCAGATCCTCTACCTCCTCGGCCCCGTCGGCGGCGGCAAGTCCTCGCTCGCCGAACGGATCAAGCTCCTGATGGAGGAGCAGCCGATCTACGTCCTGAAGGCCGGCGACGAGCTTTCCCCGATCTTCGAGAGCCCGCTCGGCCTGTTCGATCCCGAGACGATGGGACCGATCCTCGAAGCCGAATACGGCATCCCGCGCCGGCGCATCACCGGCCTGATGAGCCCCTGGTGCGTGAAGCGGCTCGACGAGTTCGGCGGCGACATCAAGAAGTTCAAGGTGGCGAAGCTCACCCCCTCGCGCCTCCGGCAGATCGCCGTCGCCAAGACCGAGCCCGGCGACGAGAACAACCAGGACATCTCCTCGCTTGTCGGCAAGGTCGATATCCGGCGGCTCGAGATGCACGCCCAGCACGACCCGGACGCCTACAGCTATTCCGGCGGCCTCAACCGCGCCAACCAGGGCGTCCTCGAATTCGTCGAGATGTTCAAGGCGCCGATCAAGATGCTGCATCCGCTGCTGACGGCGACGCAGGAGGGCTCCTATGTCGGCTCGGAGAACATCGGCGCGATCCCCTTCACCGGCATGATCATGGCCCATTCCAACGAGGCGGAATGGCGGACCTTCAAGAACAACAAGAACAACGAGGCATTCATCGACCGCATCTACGTGATCAAGGTGCCGTACTGCCTGCGCGTCGACGAGGAAACGAAGATCTACGAGAAGCTCGTGAAGAACTCCGAGCTGGCCGCCGCGCCCTGCGCGCCGGAGACCCTTGAAATGCTGGCGAAGTTCGCGGTGCTCTCGCGTCTCAAAGCCCATGAGAACTCGTCCTTGAACTCGAAGATGCGCGTCTACAACGGCGAGAACCTGAAGGAGGTGGATCCCCGCGCCCGCACCATGCAGGAATACCGCGACGCGGCCGGCGTCGACGAGGGCATGGACGGCATCTCGACGCGGTTCGCCTTCAAGACCCTGTCGGCGACCTTCAACCACGACACCGAGGAGGTCGCGGCCGACCCCGTCCACCTCATGTACGTCTTGGAGCAGGCGATCCGGCGCGAGCAGTTCCCCGAGGAGGTCGAGAGCACCTATCTCGAATTCATCAAGGCCGAGCTCGGGCCCCGCTATGCCGAGTTCATCGGCAACGAGATCCAAAAGGCCTATCTCGAATCCTACAACGACTACGGCCAGAACCTCTTCGACCGCTACGTCGCCTATGCCGACGCCTGGATCGAGGACCAGGACTATAAGGACCCGGACACCGGCCAGCTGATGAACCGGGAGTTGCTGAACGCCGAGCTTTCGAAGATCGAGAAGCCGGCCGGCATCGCCAATCCGAAGGATTTTCGCAACGAGGTCGTGAAGTTCTCGTTGAGGTCGAGAGCGTCCAACGGCGGCAGGAACCCGTCCTGGACGAGCTACGAGAAGATCCGCGACGTGGTCGAGCGGCGCATGTTCAGCCAGGTCGAGGACCTGCTTCCGGTGATCTCCTTCGGCTCGAAGAAGGACTCGGACAGCGAGAAGAAGCACGACGAGTTCGTGGAGCGCATGATGCGGCGCGGCTTCACCCAGCGCCAGGTCCGGCGCCTCGTCGACTGGTACATGCGCGTTCGGCAGGCCGGCTGAGACCGCCGCCGCCCCGGAGTATGGTCAGGCCATGCATATCGTCGACCGCCGTCTGGATTCGAGCGGCAAGAGCATCGCCAACCGCCAGCGTTTCATCCGGCGGGCGCGCGGCGTGGTGCGCCAGGCGGTGCGGGACGCCGTCGCCTCCCGCTCGATCCGGGACGTCGGCGAGGGCGGCGCGGTGTCGATCCCGGCGAACAGCGTCCACGAGCCGACCTTCCGCCGCTCGGGCGAGGGGGGCGTCCGGGACTACGTCCTTCCCGGCAACAAGCAGTACGTCGCCGGCGACCGCATTTCCCGGCCGCCGGAAGGCGGCGGATCCGGCTCGGAAGGCGCGGAGGACGGCTCCGGCGAGGACCAGTTCTCCTTCGTCCTGACGCGCGACGAGTTCCTGCAGTTCTTCCTCGAGGACCTCGAACTTCCCGACATGGCGAAGCGCGAGGTCACCGGCGAGGCGCAGGCGAAGCGCCTGCCGGCGGGCTTCCGCACCACCGGCTCGCCCGCCGCCCTGTCCGTGCCCCGCACGCTCCGCCGCTCGCTGTCGCGCCGCATCGCGCTGAAACGGCCGGACAAGGAGCGCTTGCGCGCGCTGGAAGCGGAGATCGAGACGCTGGAGCGCTCGGGAACCGAGCCCGCCCGGCTCGCCGAACTGAAGCTCGAACTGGAGGCGCTGCTCGGGCGCGTCCGCTCGATCCCGTTCATCGACCCGGTGGACCTTCGCTACCGCCGCACGACCCAAGTGCCGGAGCCGACGGCGCAGGCGGTGATGTTCTGCCTGATGGACGTGTCCGGCTCGATGGACGAGCACATGAAGGACCTCGCCAAGCGCTTCTTCTCGCTGCTCTACCTGTTCCTGACCACACGCTACAGCAAGGTTTCGGTCGTCTTCATCCGCCATACGCACGAGGCGCAGGAGGTGGACGAGGAGACCTTCTTCCGCTCGCGCGAAAGCGGCGGCACGATCGTCTCGACCGCACTGAAGGAGATGCAGCGGATCGTCGCCGAGCGCTTCCCCGCGGACCGCTGGAACATCTACGCCGCGCAGGCCTCCGACGGCGACAACGTCTCGGGCGACAACGCCCTCGTCGCCGAACTCCTTCGTTCCGGCATCCTGCCGATCACGCAGTACTACGCCTACCTGCAGGTCGGCCGGGCCGACGAGGGGCGCTCCTACCTGCCGAGCCGGGAGTCCGGACTCTGGCGGGCGCTGGAGGGCCTGCTCGGCGAGGCGGTGCCGCTCGCGATGCGGAAGGTCGCCCAGGCGCGCGACATCTATCCGGTCTTCCGCGACCTCTTCGAGCGCAAGGCCACGCGGAAGGCATCGGCATGAGCGCGCTTCCCTCCGACCTGTCCCGCCCGCCGCTCTTCACCGGCGCCGACTGGGACTTCGACACGCTGGAGCGCATCTACCGCGCGGTGGAGCGCGTCGGCACGGAGGAGCTCGGCCTCGACATCTATCCGAACCGGATCGAGGTCATCACCTCCGAGCAGATGCTCGACGCCTACGCCTCCACCGGCATGCCGCTGTTCTACAAGCACTGGAGCTTCGGCAAGCGGTTCCTGCGCGACGAGACCATGTACCGGAAGGGCTGGCAGAGCCTCGCCTACGAGATCGTCATCAATTCCGACCCCTGCATCGTCTACATCATGGAGGAGAACACCGCGACGATGCAGGCGATCGTGCTCGCCCATGCCGGGTTCGGGCACAACCACTTCTTCAAGAACAACTACGCCTTCCGGCAGTGGACCGACGCGTCGGGCATCCACGACTACCTCGCCTTCGCCAAGAGCTACGTCGCTTCCTGCGAGGAGCGCTACGGCGTCGAAGCGGTGGAGCGCGTCCTCGACGCGGCCCATGCGCTGATGGACCACGGCGTCCACCGCTATCACGGCCGGCACCACACCGACCTTCGCACCGAGGAGAAGCGCGAGCGCGAGCGGCGCGAGCACGGCGAGCGGATCTTCAACGACCTCTGGCGCACCGTACCGGGCAAGAAGGCGGCGGCGCGCAAACCCGGCGAGGCCGAGCGGCGGCGCGCCCTTCTCGGCCTGCCGGAGGAGAACATCCTCTACTTCCTGGAGAAGACCGCGCCGCGCCTCGCGCCCTGGCAACGCGAGATCGTCCGGATCGTGCGGCTCATCGCGCAGTACTTCTACCCGCAGCGCCAGACCAAGGTGATGAACGAAGGCTGCGCCACCTTCGTCCACCACCGCATCATGACGCGCCTCCACCAGACCGGCGAGATCGGCGACGGGGCGTTCATGGAGTTCCTCCATTCGCACACCAACGTCGTGATGCAGCCGGACTACGACGACCGGCGCTACGGCGGCATCAACCCTTACGCTTTGGGTTTCTCGATGATGGAGGACATCGAGCGGATCTGCCTCGACCCCGACGAGGAGGAGCGGCGGCTGTTCCCGGCCTTCGCCGGCTGCCGCGATCCCTATCCGGTGCTGCGCGACGCCTGGGCGAACTACCGCGACGAGAGCTTCCTCACGCAGTTCCTGTCGCCGCGCCTGATGAAGAAGCACCGGCTGTTCCGCATCGTCGACGACGAGGACGAGGACGAGATCGCCGTCGCCTCCATCCACGACGAGCGGGGCTTCCGGGAGGTTCGAGCCTCGCTCGCCCGGCAGTTCGACGTGTCGCGGCAGGACCCGGACATCCAGATCGTCGATGTCGATCTCGAGGGCGACCGGCGGCTCCTCATCCGCCATCAGGTCGCGGACGGCATCCGCCTGGAGCCGCGCGACGCGAGGCGCGTCCTGAAGCATCTCGCCAACCTCTGGGGCTACGAGGTGCGGCTGGTCGAAGCGGACGAGGACCGCACCTACGCCACCTACGATGCCGCGCCGGAGCCTGCGTCCTGAGGCGCCGCTGTCAGCCCCGGAACTCGTAGTCCCGCAGCGATTCCGGCCGCATCTCGATCGAGAAGCCGGGCGCGGTCGGCGGCATGTAGGCCGCGTCCCGGATCACGCAGGGTTCCTTGAAGTGCTCGTGCAGGTGGTCGACATATTCCACCACCCGCCCCTCGCGCGTCCCCGAGATCGCGACGTAGTCGATCATCGACAGGTGCTGGACGTATTCGCACAAGCCCACGCCCCCGGCATGCGGGCAGACGGGGAGGCCGTATTTCGCCGCCATCAAGAGCACCGCCAGCACCTCGTTGACGCCGCCGAGCCGGCAGGCGTCGATCTGCACCACGTCGATCGCGCCCTCCATGATGAACTGCTTGAACATGATGCGGTTCTGGCACATCTCGCCGGTCGCGACCTTCACCGGCGCGACGCCCGCTCGAATCCTGCGGTGCCCGGCGACATCGTCCGGGCTGGTCGGCTCCTCGATGAACCAGGGTTCGGCGAAGGCGAGTTTGCCCACCCAGTCGATCGCCTGATCCACCTCCCAGACCTGGTTGGCGTCGATCATCAGGTTGACGTCGGGCCCGACCGCTTCCCGCGCGACGGTGAGCCGGCGGATGTCGTCATCGAGGTCGCGCCCGACCTTCATCTTCACGTAGCGGAAGCCGGCATCGACGGAGGCTTTCGCCAGCCGCCGAAGCTTCTCGTCGCTGTAGCCGAGCCAGCCGGCCGAGGTCGTGTAGCAGGGATAGCCTTCGCGCCGGAGCGTTTCGATGCGGCTCCCCTTGCCGGCCTCCTTCTCGCGCAGCAGCGCCAGCGCTTCCGCCGGCGTGATGCAGTCGGTGATGTAGCGAAAGTCGACGCAAGCGACGATCGCCTCCGGCGTCATCTCGGCGACGAGCTGCCAGACCGGCTTGCCTTCGAGCTTGCCCCAGAGGTCCCAGACGGCGTTGACCACCGCGCCGGTGGCGAGGTGGATCGCCCCCTTGTCCGGCCCGATCCAGCGGAGCTGGCTGTCCGAGGTCATCCGCCGCCAGAACGCGCCCATGTCGGCGGTGGCGACGGCCATATCCAGCCCGACGACTAGATGCTCCAGCGCCCGGATCGCGGCGCAGACCACCTCGTTGCCGCGCCCGATCGTGAAGGTGAGGCCGTGGCCCTCGTGCGGCCCGTCGGTTTCCAGCACGACATAGGCGGCGGAATAGTCCGGGTCGGGATTCATCGCGTCCGAACCGTCGAGCTGCGCCGAAGTCGGGAAACGCAGGTCCACCACCCGCATGCCGGTGATCGTGGTCATGCTCCGAGCCTACTCCTTCGTCCCATCGCTCTTCGGCAGGGTCGCGCCCGAAAGCGATGCGTAGACGCGGGCGAGCGAGGCGTCGTCCTCGCGGCCCATGCCGGCGCCGGCGGCGGCGAGGAACATCTGCAGCGCCGCGGCCGAGACCGGCACCGGAAACCGCTCGCGTCGCGCCATGTCCTGCACGATGCCGAGGTCCTTGACGAAGATCTCGACGGCGCTCTTCGGGGCGTAGTCGCCGTCGAGGACGTGCGGCACGCGGTTCTCGAACATCCATGAATTGCCGGCAGAGGCCGTGATCACCTCGTAGACGCGCTTCAGGTCGAGCCCCTGCTTCGCCGCGAAGCTGATCGCCTCGCAGGCCGCCGCGATATGAACGCCGGCGAGGAGTTGGTTGATCATCTTGAAGGCCGCGCCCGCGCCGGCGGCGTCGCCGAGTTCGTAGACCTTGGCGGCGATGGCATCGAGCACCGGCCGCGCCTGGCCGAAGGCTGCCGCGCTGCCCGACGCCATGACGGTCAGCTCGCCCGTCGCGGCGCGCGCCGGACCGCCGCTCATCGGCGCGTCGAGATAGTGTTGGCCCGACGCCTCCAGCCGCGCTGCCAGCGAGCGCGCCGCGTCCGGGTCCATCGTCGCGCAGGACACGAAGACCGCGCCGGCCTGCATCGCAGCCGCGACGCCGCCCTCGCCGAACAGCAGCGCTTCGGTCTGGCTCGCGTTCACCACGACCGAAACCACGGCGTCGGCACCCTTCGCCGCCTCGGCCGCGCTCGTCGCCGCCGTGCCGCCGCCGGCCGCGAAGGCATTTCGCGACGCGTCCACCACGTCGAAGCCGGTGACGGTGTGCCCGGTCTGCCGCAGCGACGCCGCCATGCCGGCGCCCATCGAGCCGAGGCCGAGAACCGCGACGCGCATTCCCACTTCTCCCTCCATCAGAGTCCGCCCCCGCGATAGGCACGCATCCAGCCGAGCCCTTCGTCCGTGGTGGCACGCGGCTTGTATTCCGCGCCGAAGAACCCGTCGTAGCCGGCAGCGCGGATCGCCGGCAGCAGCCGGTCGAAGGCGACCTCGCCCTCGTCCGGCTCGGCCCGCGAGGGGGCGGCCGCGAACTGCACGTGGCCGATGATGTCCCGATGCGCCTCGAAGCGGCGCAGGAGATCGCCGCCCATGATCTGCTGATGGTAGCAGTCGAACATGATCCGAATTTCCGGCCGCCCGACGGCGCGGACGATTTCCGCCGCCGCCTCCACCGTGCCATGGAAATAGTTCGGGGCGTCGCGCCGGTTCAGCGGCTCGATCAGGACGCCCATGCCGAACTCGCCGGCCTGGACGGCGGCATAGCGCAGGTTCTCTAGGAAGGTCTCCGCCGCCCCCGCGACGCCCTTCGCCGCGCCGGCCATCACGTGGACGTTGCGCGCCCCGATCCGCGCGCCGGTGCGAAACGCCTCGTCGATCGCGGCGCGCGCTTCCGCCTCGCGCCCCGGCAGCGCGGCGAGGCCGTTCTCGCTGGGATTGCCGCGCCGCGTGTTCAAGGCCAGCATCGGCAGACCGGTCTCGTCCAGCGCCGCTCGCACCGCGTCCGCGTCCACCTCGTAGGGCCAATGGCATTCCACCGCCTCGAAGCCGGCGGCCTTGGCGCGGCGCACCGCGTCGGGCAGCGCGAGCTCGGTCCACAGGAAGCCGAGATTGGCGGACAGGGGGAGCATGGCCGACTGCCCCCGCCTAACGGCCCGCGTCGACGTATTTCCGCCAGTCGTGCTCCTCCTTGAAGCCGAGCACCTCGCGGATCTTGCGGTTCGACAGCGGCGCCTCCCGCTCGCCGAGCTCGCGCGAAACGGGGATGTTCGGCACGTTCGACTTCAGAAACTCCGCGGTCGGTTCCCGCGTCGTGATCGTGTCGTTGGTGGCGTTGAACACCTGGAAGCCGAGCCCGTCCTTCTCGAGGCACAGGTCGACGATCTGCCCGAGGTCGCGCGCGTCGATATAGCTCCAGGCGTTGCGCTTGCGGCTCATCGGGTCGTCGAGGAAGGCCGGGAAGCGGCTGTATTCGTGCGGCTCGATGACGTTGCCGATGCGGAGCGCGTAGATATCCGAGCCGTAGCGCATCGCGAAGGCGCGCGCCGTCTTCTCGTTGACCACCTTCGACAGGCCGTAGGAGTCCATCGGGTCGATGTCGTAGTCCTCCTCCAGCGGCAGGGAGCGGAAATCCTTGTCGCCTTCCGCGAAGCAGACGCCGTAGGTCGTCTCGGACGAGGCGACGATGACCTTGCGGACGCCGAGCTTCATCGCCGCCTCGATGACATTGTAGGTGCTCATCACGTTGATGCGGAACGTCTCGTTGTCCGGCCGGATCAGGACGCGCGGCACGGCGGCGAAATGCACCACGGCGTCGAGCGTGCCCGGCACCTCGCCCTTCTCGAAGCCCTCGAAGCCGAAATGGGTCGAGAGCGCGTTGAACACCTGGCCGCTATCGGCGACGTCGGCGAGAAGCGTGTTGACCTTCGGATGATCGAGCGGGGCGAGATCGACGTTCAGCACCTCGTGGCCGCGGTCGACGAGGTAGGGGACGACGTGCCGCCCCGCCTTGCCGGAGCCGCCGGTGAAGACGATGCGCTTGCCCATGCGTAGTTCCTTCTCAGCCATGCTTTTCGGCCGGCGACCTCGCGCCGGCCGTCCCGTTCGGTTCGTGAAACGTCGAGGGGAAACTACTCGTGCCGCCGGATGTTGCGCGCCCGGTCGAACAGGATCGCGATCAGGATCGCGCCGCCAATGAAGCAGCCCTGCCAGAAGGCATTGATGCCGAGCAGCCCGAGGCTGTTGCGGATCACCTCGATCAGCGCCGCGCCGACCAGGGCGCCGAAGGCGGTGCCGGCGCCGCCGACCAGCGCCGCGCCGCCGATGACCGCCGCCGCGATCACCTGCAGCTCCAGCCCGGTGCCGATGTTGGTGGTGATCGCGCCGAGCCAGCCGGTCTGGATGATGCCGGCGAGACCCGCCGACAGGGCCGAGACCATGTAGACCGCGACCTTGATCGGCTTCACCGGCACGCCGGTCAGCGTCGCCGCCTCCTCGTTGCCGCCGATGGCGTAGACGTGCCGGCCGAACCGCGTCCATCGGAGGACGAAGCCGGTGAGGAGCGCCAGCACCACCATGTAGATCACGGGGTTGGCGACGCCGAAGGTCGAGCCGCCGCCGAGCGCCAAGAGCTTCGGGCCGTCCGGGCCGAACTCGAACACCACCGTGTTGCCGGAGGCGACCATCGCGAGACTTCGGGCGATCGACAGCGTCGCCAGCGTCACCACGAAAGGCGGCAGGCCGAGATAGGCGATGAGGAGGCCGTGCACGAGGCCGATCGCGAGGGCCACGGCGATCGCCGCCGCGATGCCGGTGCCGAGGCCCCAGCCGGCATGCATCGTGACGCCGAGCACCATCGAGCAGAGGCAGAGCACCGAGCCGACCGACAGGTCGATGCCGCCGGAGATGATCACCAGCGTCATGCCGAGCGCGACGATGGCGGTGAAGGTGACGTTGCGGGTGATGTTGTAGAGGTTCTTCGTGGTCGCGAACGAATCCGTCGCGAAGGACAGGAAGATGCAGGCCACCACCACGGCCATCAGCACCCAGAAGGTCTGGCTGTTCAGTTTCCCCGCTAGCCAGCCCTGCTGGCGGTGGTCGATCGTCTGGTCGAGCGTGACTGCCATCTTCAAACCTTCTCGATGGCGCCGGTGATGAGGCCGGTGATCTCCTCCGGCGAGGACGTGGCGATCGCCTTGTCGGCGACTTTGCGGCCGCGCCGCATCACGATCACCCGGTCGGCGACGTCGAAGACGTCCGGCATGCGGTGACTGATCAGAACCACCGTGATCCCCTGGTCGCGCAACTGGCGGATGAGGTTCAGCACCTCCGCCACCTGCCGGACCGAGATCGCCGCGGTCGGCTCGTCCATCAGCACGATCTTGGCGTCCGACAGGCGGGTGCGCGCGATCGCCACCGCCTGCCGCTGGCCGCCCGACATCCGCCGCACGAGGTCGCGTGGGCGCGTCTCGGACTTCAGTTCCTTGAAGAGCTCGCCGGCGCGCTTGTACATCGCGGCGTAGTCGAGGATGCGGAACGGCCCGACGCCGCGGCGCAGCTCCCGTCCGAGGAAGACGTTGGCGGCGGCCGTCAAGTTGTCGCAGAGTGCGAGGTTCTGGTGCACGACCTCGATGCCGTGCCGTCGCGCCTCCACCGGCTTGTGCATCACGAGGTCGGCGCCGTCCATGCGGATCGCGCCCTCGCTCGGGCGGAAGTTGCCGGCGATCATCTTCACCAGCGTCGACTTGCCGGCGCCGTTGTCGCCCATCAGGCCGACGACCTGGCCTTTCTCCAATGAGAAGCTGACGTCGCTGATCGCGTGGATCGCGCCGAAATGCTTCGAAACGTTGACGAGTTCGAGAACCGACACCGGTCGCCTTGCCTCCCCACCCTCCTGCCGGACGACCGGCCGCCCGCCGGACCGGAACTCGGTTCGACGGCCACGCGGGCCCCCGGCGCGATTCGCCCTTCCCTCCCGGGCGAACCGCTCGGGCACGATTTAAGCGCGCGGGCCGGCGAAGCGTCAATCGCGAAAGGCGCCCGATCTTCGGGAAAGTCGAATTTATCCGACAAAAGCATTGACCGGAACGGGAGGCCGCGCTTACCTCGCGGCCGGGAGATGAGGGCGCCGTCGCGACCGTTCGGAGGAACGGGACGCGGATCGCCCGCATGCGACGGTTTCGGGCCGGCAGCGCTTCGCGCCGCAAGGAATGCGCCGTCGCGATCGGTTCGGCAGGACGCTGGCGCATTCCGCGCCCCGCCTGCCAAAAGGGGAGGAGAAACATGAAGAAGCTTGCCTTGCTCGCCGCCGCCGCGGCGCTCGCCATGAGCGCGGGCCCGGCCTTCGCCGCCAAGAAGCAGGTGGTGATCGTGGTGAAGGGCCTCGACAACCCATTCTTCGAGGCGATCAACCAAGGCTGCCAGAAGTGGAATTCCGAGAACAAGGACTCGGAATACGAGTGCTTCTACACCGGCCCCGCCTCCACGTCCGACGAAGCCGGCGAGGCGCAGATCGTGCAGGACGTGCTCGGCAAGGCCGACACCGCCGCGATCGCCATCTCGCCGTCGAACGCCAAGCTGATCGCGCAGACGCTGAAGGTCGCCGCGCCGTCGATCCCGGTGATGACGCTCGACGCCGACCTCAGCCCCGACGACGCCTCGCTCCGCAAGACCTATCTCGGCACCGACAACTACCTGATGGGCTTCAAGATCGGCGAGTACGTCAAGAAGGGCAAGCCGAACGGCGGCACGGTCTGCACGATCCAGGGCAATCCCGGCGCCGACAACATCCTCCGGCGCGCGCAAGGGTTCCGCGACGCGCTGAGCGGCCAGAAGGGCATCGCGGCGCTCGCCGGCGAAGGCGGCTGGACCGAGGTTTCGGGCTGCCCGGTCTTCACCAACGACGACGGCGCGAAGGGCGTCCAGGCGATGACCGACATCCTCGCCGCCAACCCGAAGCTCGACGCCTTCGGCATCATGGGCGGCTGGCCGCTATTCGGCGCGCCGCAGCCCTATCGCGACCTGGTCGGCCCCCTGAAGGACCGCATCGCATCGAGCGACTTCGTGATCGGCGCGGCCGACACGATCGGCGCCGAGGTCGACATCGCCAAGGAAGGGCTGGTGAACGCGCTCGTCGGGCAGCGGCCGTTCGAGATGGGCTACAAGGCCCCGTCCGTGATGATCGACCTGATCGCCGGCAAGAAGGTGGAGGACCCGGTGTTCACCGGTCTCGACGAGTGCACCAAGGACACCGTCGACACCTGCATCCAGCGGTAGGAACGTCGGAGGGAGCGCCCGCGCGACCGCGCGGGCGCTCCCCGGCACATCTCCCGCCCCTTCGGCCCATGCGGCCGCGTTTCCGACGCGGCGCGACCGTTCGAGGCATCCCGCAACCCGAGGCGAAAGGTCGTACGGGGCGATGGTGGACAGGGGGAACGCGGACCGGGACGCGTCCGGACAGCCGGACGGTGCGGCGGCGCTCGCCGCCCCCACCCTTGGCCCGCCCCGGCGTTCCGGCGGGCGGCGGCTTTCAGGCAGCGTCCACGAAGGCCTCGCCGAGGAGATCGGCCTTCGCATCGTGCGCGGCGACTATCCGCCCGGCACCATCCTGCCCAACGAAGCGAAATGGGCCGAGACCTTCGAGGTCGGCCGCTCGGGCGTGCGCGAGGCGATGAAGATGCTGACGGCGAAGGGCCTGCTCGGCGCCCGCCCGCGCATCGGCACCTGGGTCGAGCCGAAGGAGCGCTGGAACCTCCTCGACCGCGACGTGCTCGGCTGGTACGCGGCGGCCCCGGACCGCGGCGCGTTCCTGCGGACCGTCCAGGAATTCCGGCACATCATCGAGCCGGAAGCCACCGCCTTCGCGGCGCTCCGGCGGACCGAGGAGCAGGCGGAAGAGATCGACGCCGCCTGCCGCGCCATGGGCGCGGCGCGCTCGCTGATCGAGCGGACCGAAGCCGACACGCGGTTCCATCTCGCGGTGCTGCGCGCCTCCGGCAACGACCTCCTCGTGCCGCTCGGGCCGACCATCGAGGCGGCGCTGAACCAGCTCTTCAACTTCGTCGGGCGCGAGATCGGCGATCTCAGCCGCGCGCAGAGCCTGCACGAGGCGATCTCGCGCGGCATCGCGGCGCGGCGGCCGGACGCGGCCCGGCGCGCCGTCCGCAAGCTCCTCGCCAACACCGACGGCGTCATCGAGCGCCGGGCGAAGGAACTCTGACTCCGCATGGCCGGAAGCCCCGGCTCGAAAAGGAACGGGAATCATGACGGGTGAAACGATCGGCTTCGTCGGGCTCGGCTTCATGGGCCACGGCATGGCGAAGAACATCGCGGAGAAGGGCTACCGGCTCCGCACCCTCGCCAACCGCAGCCGCGAGGCGCTGGACGACCTCGTGAAGCGCGGCGCGGAGGAGGCCGCCGATCTCGCCGATCTTGCCAAGAGCGCGGACGCCGTCGTCCTCTGCCTGCCGGGATCGGATCAGGTCGAGGCGGTCGTCGCCGGGCCGGGCGGGCTGCTGGAAAACCTCAAGCCCGGTACGATGGTGATCGACTCCTCGACCTCGAACCCGGTCTCGACGCGCCGGCTCTACGAACTCGCGGCGGCGAAGGGCGTTTCCTTCGTCGACGCGCCGCTCAGCCGCACGCCGAAGGAGGCCTGGGAAGGCACGCTCGACACCATGGTCGGCGCGAGCGACGCCGATTTCGAACGCGTGCGATCGAT
Organism: Plantimonas leprariae; assembly: GCF_008802405.1. Taxonomy (GTDB): domain Bacteria; phylum Pseudomonadota; class Alphaproteobacteria; order Rhizobiales; family Rhizobiaceae; genus Plantimonas; species Plantimonas leprariae. The sequence goes on along the minus strand of NZ_VZDO01000018.1, from coordinate 46,756 downwards.
CGTCGACACTTGGTCGGGCCGCGTCCTCCACACCGGCGGCCCGGGCTCCGGCCACACGATGAAGCTCCTCAACAACTTCCTGTCGCTCGGCTACGCCGCGCTCTATGCCGAAGCGCTCGCCATCGGCGCGAAGACCGGCGTCTCGGCCGAGACTTTCCATTCGGTGGTGTCCGGCGGGCGGATGGACTGCGGCTTCTACCAGACCTTCATGAAATACGTGGTCGGCGGCGACCGCGAGGCGCACCGGTTCACGCTGAAGAACGCCCACAAGGACACGCGCTATCTCGTCGGCATGGCGAACGAGGGCGGGATCGCGACGCATGTCGCCTCCGCCGTGAAGAACTCGTTCGCGACGGCCGAAGCGATCGGGCGGGGCGGCGACTTCGTGCCGATGCTCGCCGACATCGTGGCGGAGCTGAACGGCATCAAGCGGCAGGAGGGGTAGCGCGCGTCCCGCCCCCCGCATCGGTGAACTCGCGCCACAGCAGCATCAGTGCCGCCATCACCGCCGGCCCGACGAAGAGGCCGAGCAGGCCGAAGCTCTCGACGCCGCCGAGGATGCCGAGCAGCACCCATAGGAAGGGCAGCTTCGTCGTGCCGCCGATCAGCGCCGGCCGCACGAAATGGTCGGCGACGAAGATCACGAGGAAGCCGGCGGCGGTGACGATGACCGCGGCCTCGGCCGAGCCGGCGAAGAGCAGCAGCACGCCGGCGAGCGACACCGCGGCGACGGCCGCGAAGGGGATCATCGCGGCCACCGCCGTCACCGCGCCGAACAGGATCGGGTGCGGCACGCCGGCCAGCCAGTAGACGAGGCCGATCACCACGCCCTCGCCGAGGCCGACGAGGACGAGCCCGTCGACGGTGCCGTGCACGGAGGCGGCCATCTGCCGGGCGACGCGCTCGCCACGCGGCCCGAACAGCCGCTCGCCGGCGACCCGCCCCTGCTCGACCAGCGCGTCGCCGTCGCGGAAGACGAAGAACAGCGCGAGCAGAGCGAAGCCGAACAGGACGGCGCGGTGCACGACGTCCGCGCCGATCTGGCGGCCGAGGTCGAGGTTCGACGAGGTGTCGAGCCGCTGCAGGGTCTCCTGCGCCCAGCCGGCATGCGCGAGGTTGGCGTTCCACCAGGCGGCCGCGGCCTCCGCGCCGAAGGGCAACCGGCCGACGAAGTCCGGCACCGCGAGGCCGCTCTGCTCGGCCTGGCGGGCGTATTCGAGGAGGCTCCGCGCCTCGGCCGCCGCTTCGACGCCGAGCGCCACCAGAGGCAGAATCAGCGCCAGCGCCACCGCGAGCGTGAAGAGGAGCGGCAGGACGATGCCGTGCCGGCCGCCTGGAAAGCGCCGCCGCGCCCGCCGGAACAGGGGCCCGAGCGCGATGCCGAGGACGACGGCCCAGGCCAGCGCCTTCAGGAAGTCGGACAGGATGTAGAGGCCGAGCAGGGCCATGACGACGACGAGCGCGATCCGCGCGGCGAGGTGGAGGCGCGGATTGCGGTCCATCACCGCCGAGGCCGCGCCCTCCGGTGGCGGCATGGGGAAGGCCGCCCGCTCGCCGCTCGCTTCCTCTGGCTGCCCTCGCATGCGCCCCTCGCTTGCCGCCGATTCCTCTCGTGAAATCAAGCGCTCGCCATACGGAAGTCGATACGGATCGGTAACCATAAGCTGCGATCCTCTTTCGAACGAACGGAACCCGGCCGCGTCGGCGCTTCCACTCTCTACCACGCAGGACTGGTCCGCCCATGACGAACGCCGGCGCGACGACACCGCCTTCCCGACGCGGGCATGGCTCACGCCGGACCGGCAAGGACGCCGTCCGGGGGGCGGGACGCTCCCGGCTCGCCGCGTCGCTCGGCCTTGGCTGCGGCGTCCTCGCGGCGGCGGGCGTGCTCCTCGCGACCACCGACCTCGCCACTCGGCTGTTCCCGCCGGCCGCCGTCGAGCACCGCACCGCCGATGCCGGCCCGGCGCGGCCCGCACCGCGCGTCGTGGAGCCGCCGATGTCGCGGCCGAAGTCCGCCGCCGCGCGTCCGGCGATGCATGCGAGCGCCGCGCCGGCGGTGCGCCACCGCATGCCGCCGCCCGTCCTGACGGCCTGGATCCCCGCCCACCTCCTCGACCGTCCCGCTTTCGGCGCCGCCGCGGGCTTCGACGCGTCGGCGGACGGAGGCCGTGTGGCTGAACTCGCGCAGACCGATCGCTTCGTCCCGGAAGCCGCCGCGCCCGAAACCGCCGTCGCGGCCGCCGGGCCGGCGGCTCCCGCCGCGCCGATCCCGGGCGTCCAGGTCGCCGCCGCGGTTCCGGTCCTGCCGTCGCCGGAAACGGCGGAAGAGGCGCTCGAAGCCGCGCTCGTGCCGACGCCGAGCGCCCGGCCGCACCGGGACGCCGCTCCGGCCGTCGCGACGCTGCGCACCCGCGCGATGCCGCCGGTGGCGCTCGCCTATGCGCGGCCGGACGCCGGGAGCGACGAGGCGGAGAAGCCGGTCTTCGGCGGCCTGTTTACGCGCCAGCCCCGCGCCGGCAACGGCGTCGCGGTCTACGACATCGGCGCAGCGACCGTGTACCTGCCGAACGGCGAGCGGCTGGAAGCGCATTCGGGCCTCGGCGCGATGCGCGACAACCCGCGTTTCGTCCACGCCAAGAACCGCGGGCCGACGCCGCCGCACACCTACGACCTGCGCCTGCGCGAGAGCCTGTTCCACGGCGTCGCGGCGATCCGGCTGACGCCGGTCGGCGGCGAGCGGCGGATCTACAACCGCGTCGGCCTTCTCGCCCACACCTACATGCTGGGTCCGCGCGGCGACTCGAACGGTTGCGTCTCGTTCAAGGATTACAAGCGCTTTCTCGCCGCCTTCCGGCGCGGCGAGGTGCGCCGGCTCGTGGTCGTGCCGCACATGAACGACACCTCGTCGCGGGTCGCCTCGCTGTTCGGGCGCCGGAGCTGAGGCTAGCCGGGCCGACCGGGCACAAAAAAGGGCGGCCCGGGGGCCGCCCTTTTCCGTTTGCCGGCTCAGAAACGTTTCAGCGGCAGACGCGGGTGGTCTTGACGATCCGCTCGCCGTGGACGCGCGTCACCACCTTCTTCGTCATGCAATGGCGGCCGTAGTCGCGCCGCTCGACGACGCGGCGCACCGTGCGGTGGCTGTCGCGGTAGCCGTCGCGATGACCGTCCTTGACGATGATCTTGGTGGTGTCCGCCTGGGCGGCGGTGGCGCCGAGGCCGAGCGGGGCAGTGAGGGCCAGGGCGGCGGCAACGATCAGATAACGCATGGAAAACTCGCTTTTCGGTTCGGTGGGTCTGAAATGGCCTTCCCGGCGTTCGGTTCCCCGAACGGTCCGGAAGACCGGGGACATCCGCGGTTCTGGGCGCCCCGTGATTAACCCGCTCTGAACGTCGGCTTTATCCGCCCTTCAGTTTCGTCCTGCGAGCCCCTCGCGCTGGCCCCGGTGGTTTGCCGGGTACGCAACTGCGCCCTCCCCTCCGGCCCCGGAGCCGGAACGATCGTCGCCGTCGCGGTCTTGTCCGGGACACGCGAAGGAGGACGGTCGATGAAGGCGCTGACGTGGCACGGCAAGGGCGACATGCGCTGCGAGAGCGTGCCCGATCCGAAGCTTCAGGATGCGCGCGACGCGATCGTCAAGGTCACGTCCTGCGCCATCTGCGGCTCCGATCTCCACATCTACGACGGCGTCATCCCCGGCATGGAGCACGGCGACGTCGTCGGTCACGAGACGATGGGCGAGGTCGTGGAGGTCGGCTCGGGCGCCGCCTCGAAGCTGAAGGTGGGCGACCGCGTGGTGATCCCCTTCACCATCTCCTGCGGCGAGTGCTTCTTCTGCAGACAAGGCTACTTCTCCGGCTGCGAACGCTCCAACCCGAACCGCGAGATGGCCACCAAGCTCTGGGGCAACTCCCCGGCGGGACTCTTCGGCTATTCGCACATCCTCGGCGGCTTTCCCGGCGGGCAGGCGGAATTCATCCGCGTGCCCTACGCCGATGTCGGGCCGATCAAGGTGCCGGAGGGCTTGAGCGACGAGCAGGTGCTGTTCCTGTCGGATATCTTCCCGACCGGCTACATGGGCGCCGAGATGTGCAACATCAAAGGCGGCGAGACGATCGCGATCTGGGGCTGCGGCCCGGTCGGGCAGATGTCGATCCGCTCCGCCTTCCTGCTCGGCGCGGAACGCGTCATCGCGATCGATACCGTGCCGGAACGGCTCGCGATGGCGAAGGCCGCGGGCGCGATCACGGTCGACTTCCACGCCGAGGACGTCTACGAGCGGATCATGAAGCTGACGCGCGGTCGCGGCGCGGACGGCTGCATCGACGCCGTCGGCTCGGAGGCCGACGCAACCGCCAGCGCCGACTCCCTCCTCGACCGCGTCAAGACCGCGACCTTCCTCGGCACCGACCGGCCGCACGTCCTCCGGCAGGCGATCCATTCCTGCCGCAACTTCGGCGTCGTCGCGATCATCGGCGTCTACGGCGGCTTCCTCGACAAGATCCCGTTCGGCTCGGCGATCAACCGCGGCATCACGATGAAGATGTCGCAGACCTCGGTGCAGCACTACCTGCCGAAGCTGATGGACCACATCGTCAAGGGCGACATCGACCCGTCCTTCGTGATCACCCATACGGCGCCGCTCGACGACGGCCCCGACCTCTACAAGACCTTCCGCGACAAGAAGGATGGCTGCATTAAGGTCGTCCTGAAGCCCTGACACCCGGAGAAACCAGCATGTCTGCATCCCCCGAACGCCGGCTCGCCGTTGTGACCGGCGCTTCCGCCGGCATCGGCTACGAACTCGCCAAGGTCTGCGCCGGCGAGGGCTTCGACCTCGTGATCGCGGCCGACGACGCGCGCATCGGAACCGTCGCGGAGGAATTCCGGCGTCTCGGCGCGCGGGTCGAGGAGGTCGAGGCGGACCTTTCCACCACGGAGGGCGTCGACACGCTTCTCGCGAAGGTGCGGGAGATCGGTCGGCCGGTCGACGCGTTGCTCGCCAATGCGGGCCGCGGCCTCGGCCACGGCTTTCTCGACCAGGACTTCGCCGAGGCGCGGAAGGTCGTCGACACCAACATCGTCGGCACGATCTACCTCGTTCAGGCGATCGGCCGCGACATGCGGGCGCGCAACGCCGGCCGGATCATGATCGTCGGCTCGATCGCCGGCTTCATGCCGGGCTCGTTCCAGGCGGTCTACAACGGCACGAAGTCGTTCCTGAACTCCTTCTCCTTCGGCTTACGCAACGAACTGAAGGAGACCGACGTCACCGTCACCTGCCTGATGCCGGGCGCGACGGAGACCGAGTTCTTCGACGAAGCCGACATGAAGGACACGAGCGTCGGCGCGTCCGAGAAGGACGATCCGGCCAAGGTCGCGCGCGACGGCTTCGACGCGATGATGAACGGCGAAGGCGACCGGGTCAGCGGCTGGAAGAACAAGCTGATCACCGCCGCCGCGAGCGTCCTGCCGTCCGGCATGCTCGCCGAGCAGCATCGAAAGATGTCGAAGCCCGGCAGCGCGAACTGACGGCATCGGCCGCGGCGCCGGCCGAAGCTCCGGTTCAGGCCATGCCCGGCGCTGTCGCGGCCGCCGCGTCCTCCGCCCGCACCGTAGCGGCGGGAGACGCCATCTCCACGCGGTTCCGCCCCGCTGTCTTCGCCCGGTAAAGCGCCCGATCGGCCCGATCCAGGAGGCGCACGGCGTCAGCGGCTTCGTCCGTCTCGGAAGCTTCCGTCGCGACCCCGACGCTGACCGACACCAGCGGCAGCGTCCGGCTGGCCTTGTGCGCGATGCCGAGCATCAGGACGGCCTGACGGACGCGTTCGGCGATCACGAGGGCGCCTGCCGGTCCCGTATCCGTCAGGAGCAGGGCGAATTCCTCGCCGCCGTAGCGCGCGACGCAGTCGCCGGGCCGGGTCAGCGCGCGGTCCAGCGCGCCCGCGATCGCCTTCAGGCAACTGTCGCCCGCCGGATGGCCGTAGGTGTCGTTGAACGCCTTGAAGTGGTCGACGTCCACGAGGATCATCGACAGCGGCCGGCGGTTGCTGCCGGCGGCAGCGGACTCCCGCTCCAGCGCTTCGTCGAAGGCGCGCCGGTTGCGCACGCCCGTCAGCCCGTCGGTCAGCGCGAGATCGGTCCATTTGCGCTCGGACGCCTGGCGGGCATCGATCTGCGCGGCGAAGCGCCAGCCGACGAAGCCGAGAAGCGCCGCCAGCACGCAGGCCCCCGCCACGGTCGCGACGCAGTCCTGCAGCCAGCCGGCGAGGATGCTTCGCTCGCTGATGCCGGCATACATCACCAGCGGCACCTCATCGATGCGCTCGAAGGCATAGACACGCATCAGGCCGTCGACGGGCGAGAGGGAACGGACGATCCCGACCTTGTTGACGACGGTTCTTTCCCGGTCCTGCGGATAGATCAGGTTCCGGCCGAGGACCGCCTCGTTCACCGGATAGCGCGCCAGGAGCACGCCGTCGCCGCGCAAGAGCGAGATGCCGACCTCGCCCGCGGCGCTGAAGTTGTCGTAGAAGCCGGAGAAGTAGTCGACCCGGATCGTCGCCATCACCACGCCGCCGAACTGACCGTTCGCATCGTCCCAGCGGCGCGTGACGGTTACCAGCCAGTCGTTCGTCGACGGGCTTCGGACCGGGCTCCCGATATGGATCGCGTCGCCGAAGTTCTCCTCGTGGAAGCGGAAGGCCGCGTCGCCGGACAGGTCGAACCAGTCCGGAATCTGCGGCTGCGAGGAGACGAACTGCCGCCCGTTGCGGTCGAAGGCGATCAGGCTGCGGATGCGCATCACGCTGCGGAGCTGCGTTTCCAGCGCGGTGTCGAGCAGGTAGATGTCGTCGAGCGACCGGCCGGGCGATGTCCTCAACCGTTCCGCGAGGGTGGTCAGGAGGACGTTCGCGATCTCGAACGTGTCGGTCGCATGCTGCGAGAGCGAGCTCGCCAGCATGCCGGCATCGACTTCGCTCTTGGCGAAGCGTGCTTCCCGGTCCTTGAACTGGCTCGCGGCCGCCATCGCCACCACGGCGACCGCGATGACGAGGCTGAAGACCCGCAGCCACTTGGCGAGCGGTCTTGCTTCGGCAAGCGAGGGCGCGGCGGGAAGCGACATGGCGGCGTCCGTTGATCCCGCGCATCTTGCCGCAGCATTCTTGCGAGCCGGTTAAGCCATGCGCTCACTGGCGTCTTCGCGTCGCGCGATGATTCGTCGCACTAGGGCGAGGTCGTCCATGTCGTCGACGTCGATCGCCGCTTCGCCGAACGGCATCTCGACCGCACGAAGCCGGGCACCGGCGCGAGCGCCGATGCGGTCGAGGACGCCGTCCAGCGTCAGGCGATGGCCGAGATAGGCGAGGAGCGTGCCGAGGCCGATCATCCGCGCCATGACGAGAGGCCGCTTGCGATACGCCTCGATCCGACGCCAGAAATCCACGACGCCGACGGCTTCGGGCGTCGCGAAGAAGAACAGGTTGCAGCCGGACCAGCGGCCGTCCCGGAAGCGGAGGAAGGTGCGCTCGGTGGTGGGCTCGGCCGCCATCACCGTTTCGGCGCGGGCGAGCGCCGCGGCGGCGTCGGCGCCGGCCGGCAGGTGGTCGAGGAAATGGTCGACCCACTCGGCGCGCAGCAGCGGGTGGTCGGCGGTGGTGACGAGAAGCGGCGTGCCGAGCGCCGCGATCGCCGCTTTGACGCTGAGGCTCGGGGTCGGCCCGGGCGCGAGCATCTCCATCCGGCCAGGATCGAGGAGCGGCAGCGGCTCGGCGGCCGAGACCGCGATCCGCCCGACCCGCGGGCAGTCGAGCAGCGTTTGCGCGACGCGGTCGAGCATCGTCCGCCCGCATATCTCGATCGTCGCCTTGTGCGGCGAGCCGGTTTCGCGCGCCAGCGGGTCGCCGCCCGGCCGCTCACCCGCCAGGATCAGCGCGGCGACCGGGCCACCGCCGCCGCCCGTCACGCGCGAAGCGCCTTCTCGTAGATCCGGTAGGTCTTGTAGGGATCGCCGGCCATGGTCTGGCCGAAATGGCGCATCGGCGCGTTGTCCTCGAGGATCCACGACATCTCGATGTGCCGGATGCCCTTCTTCGCGGCCTCGTTGCCGAGGCGGCTCATGATGATCATCGGCAGGAACGCGCCGGTCGCGCCCTTGGCCACCGAGCGGCGGACGCCCATCAGCGGGATGCGCGCGGTGGAAACGCCCTTTACCTTCAGCCGCCACAGCAGCTTCGCCCAGCCAAGGGGGACGAGGCTGCCGCTGAGGTCCCGGATCGCCTCGTTGAGGTTCGGCAGGCAGATGCCGAAGGCGGCGGGCTCGCCGTTCACCTCGGCGATTTGGACGAAGTCCGGCACGATCAGCGGCTTCATCGATTTCGCCATCGCGTCGAGGTCGGCGCCTTCCAGCGGCAGGAAGTTCCAGTTGCCGGACCAGGCGTCGTTGAAGATGTCGACCACGGCGGCGAGGTCGGCCTCGTAGCGCTTCCAGTCGAGCGGGCGGAGCGTCACGCCCGGCGGCAGCGGCCGCTTCTCGACCCGCCGCGCCCAGGCGGGCCGGGTGGAATTGTCGAAGAGATAGGCGAAGACGTCCTTGGCCTTCGTGTAGCCCTCGGCCTCGATCCGCGCCGGCAGGGATGGCGGGTTGTGCGGCATGAGCAGCATCGGCGGCGTTTCGAAGCCGTCGACGAGGACGCCGATCTCCTCGTTGATGGACAGGTCGAACGGCCCGAGGATGCGGGTGCGGCCGCGCTCCCGCAGCCAGTTTTCCGCCGCCCGGAAGAGCGCGGCGAAGACTTCCCGGTCGTCTTCGGCCGCGAGAAGCCCAAAATGGCCGGTCTCGCCGGTACGGCGGTCGGCCTGGGCGCTGATCCGCCCGACGACGCGCCCGTCCCGCCGCGCCAGGAAGAAGGCGATCTCGGCCTGGGCGAAAAGCGGGTTGTGCTTCGGCGACAGCGCCTGCCGGCGCTCCATCAGGAGCGGGGCGACATAGGCGGGATCGCCGCGTTGCAGTTCGGGCCCGAGCCGGATGAAGCGTTCGAGGTCGCCCTTGCCGGCAACTAGGGTCACGTCGATCAAGCGGTGCCTCCGCGTGGGTGCCTGACGCCTTCCAGCCGGCGGAGCAGCAGAAAGGCGAGGATGGCGAAACCGACGCTCGGGCTCCAGGCGGCGAGCGCCGGCTGGATGACGCCGGCGCGGCCGAGGGTCGCGACGACGCCGTCGGTCAGGAGGAACACGAGACCGGCGCCGAGCGACAGGATGAAGACGCGCCCGCTCCGTCCGTCGCGCCAGGAGGCGAAGGCGAGGGGCAGCGCGAGGAGCAGCATCACGAAGTCGCTCGCCGGCTCGGCGAAGGCCCGCTGCAGGGCGGTGGCGTAGACGGACGGCGCGGCGACCGCCAGCCGCCGGCCGACGAGGACGTCGTAGGCCGCCCCGACCGAGACGTTGGCGTCCGGCGCCATGGCCTCGATCACGTCGCGCGGCCGGAGGCGGGTGTTCCAGACGCCGTCCGCCGGCCGGCCCGTGCCGATCTCCTGGCGGCGCAGGTCCGTCACCGTCGCGTCGTCCAGCGTCCAGCGCCCCTCGGCATAGCGCGCCGCGCCGGCGACGGTGCGGGTCGAGACGGCGTCGAGGAGGTCGCGGTCGAAGATCCGGACGTTCTCCAGCCGCCGGCCGCCGTCGAGCACCCGGCCGGCCTCGACGATGCGGCCGTCGATCTTCAGCCAGACCGGCTTGTTGGTCTTGACGCCGTTCTCCGCCCACCATTCCGCCAGCCGCCGCTCGGCGGGCGGGCGCATGCCGTCGGCGATGGCGTAGTGGCCGAGCGCGATCACCACCAGCGCCGGCAGCATGGCGAGGAAGATCCGGCCGACATGCATGCCGGCGGCGCGCATCGCGACGATCTCGCCGTGGCGGACGAGCGGGGCGAGAACGAACAGCGTCGCGAGGAGGACGCCGAGCGGCAGCACTTCCGGCAGGATCGAGGGCGTGCGCATCGCGACGTAGAACAGGAAGCCGGAGGCGCCCTCGCCCATCGCCAGGATGTCCTCGGTCGTGTCGAGGAGGTCGAGGATCTGGACCAGCGCGCCGAGCACCGCGACGGTGCCGAGCGCGGTGAGAAGCAGCCGGCTCGACAGGTAGGAGGCGAGCGTGATCATTCGGCGCGCTGCCGGCGCGGCCGCACGAGCCGGAAAACGCCGCCGCCGAAGTCCGACAGCCGCCCGATCAGCCGCGACAGCGGCGCCTCGGTCGGATGCCGGGCGCTCGCCAGGAACAGCCACAGCGACAGCGCGACGAAGGCGGCGAAGGGCGCGAGCGCCGTCACCGGCACCGGCCCGTGGCCGGCCGCGGCTAGATCCTTGCCGAACTGCAGCGCGCTGTTGAACGTCAGGAGCACGATCGCGCCGGCGACCAGCCCGGCCGCCCGCGAGCCGCGCTTGGTGGCGAGGCTGAGCGGGATGGCGAGAAGCGGCATGAACACCAGCGCCAGTGGCCGGATGATCCGGTCGATCAGCTCGGCTTCGACGATGCGGGGCCCGAGATCGGTCGTGGGGGCTCTCAGTTCCTCCCACAGCTCGCCGAGCGTCATCTCGCGCTCGTTGCTGCCGCGCGGGCGGTAGGGCCGCCCGGCATATTCGATCTCGGTCTGGAAGTTCAGGTGCCGGAACTGCGTGCGCAGCGGCGGCCCGTTCGGGTCCTGGATGATCGAGACGCCGTCCTCGAGGATCAGCTTCAGGTGGACGCCGTCGGGTCCCGGCGCGATCTCGCCGCTCGTCGCGGTGGTGATCCGTTCGCGGCCGCCTTCGTCGATCTGGTGGATGAACACGCCGCGGACGCGCTTCGAGCCGGCGTCGACGTCGTCGGCGGTGATCGTCGCGCCGCGGCCGGCATTCACGAAGCTGCCGGGCCGGATGTCGGTGCGGTAGGCGACCACCGCCGTCGCCGAATAGAGGACGCTGCGGTAGTCGTAGCGCGACAGCGGGTTCAGCCAGCCGTAGAGCACGAAGGAGAACACGGCGAGCACCGCGCCCAGCGCGACGAAGGGCACGGCGATGCGGCCGAGCGACAGGCCGCTGGACAGCAGCGCGTCGAGCTCGGAGCCGTCGCCGAGCCGGATCATCGCGACGAACACCGCGATCACGAAGGCGGCGGTGAGCGCGAGGCCCAGATAGTGCGGCACGAGGCTGGCCGTCAGCGCGGCGAGGATGCCGAGCTCGGTCGAGCCGGAGGAGGCGAGGACGTTGAGGAGGCGCAGGACCCGCGCGAGGAGGAGGCCGACGAGGAGCACGCCGACGCCGAGCCCGAGCGGCTTCAGGACGAGCCCGAGCAGGTAACGGTCGAGGATCGTCGGAACGCCGAAGCTGCGCCTGCCGGACATGAACGGTTTGATCCCCGGCTCAGGCCGCGTTCCAGAGCGCCGCGAGGCGATCGCGGATCGCGCCGACGTCCGCCTCGCCGAGCGCCACGGCTTCCCCGAGCGCCGGCGGCCCCGGCCAGCCGGCGTCGGGGAAGCGCGTTTCCCCGTGCCGGCGCTCGCCCGCATAGCGCGGGATCACGTGGAAATGCACGTCCGGGTCCACCATCATCAGCATCAGATAGTTGATGCGCTCGAAGGCGACGAACTCCCGCAGGACCCGCTCGATCCCGGTGACCGCGAGCTTCAGGTCGGCGAAAGCGTCCGGCGACAGGTCGGCGAAGCTCCGCGCCGCCTCGCGGCAGACGAGCACCAGCGAGCCGAGGGTCGGCGCCTGCGGGCGCAGGAGCACGCTCCAGTGCGCGGTTTCGGCGACGAGGCTGGCGGGATAGCCGAACTTCGCCATCGTCGGATTGGCCATCTCGCGGACCCGGCTGGACTCGAACCGCCGACCTGTAGAGGAGTTGGCTCGCGGACGCCAGCGGGGCGGACGGCTTGTGTCCGGTCCATGACAGCCTCTACACAGCGCCCGATAACCGCGCCTAGATCAACAGCGAAAGCCGCGCCGCTTGCCGAACGCCCCTGCCCCGACCATCGCTCCGGCCGTCATCGTGATCGGCGACGGGCCGGTGCCGATCTGGGGGATGACCGCCGCCGAGCGGCTGCGGCGCTCCTTCGCGCGGCTGGGGCTCCGCGACGTCGCCTTCGGCGCGGGCGACGCGCCGCCCGCGGGCCGCCCGGCGATCCTGATCCGCGCCGACCACGTCTTCGACCAGCGGCTGGTCGAGGCGCTGGCGAAGTCGCCGGAGACCGCGCTCGCCACCAGCGGCGGCGAGATCGTCGCCGTCCACACGGCGGACGCGGCGGCCGCGCTCGCGGGCGAGGGCCGCCTCGTCGTCCCGCCCGGCTGCGCCGTGAAGACGCCGGTGGAGCTCGCCGGCTCCTACAACAACAAGCTCCGGAAGCGCGAGGAGCCGTTCCTCCTCCCCCTCACCCGCGAGAACCTGGCGGCGATCCGCGACCGCACCTTCGGCGCGTCCTACAAGGGCGTCACCGACTTCATCACCAAGCACGTCTGGCCGCCACCCGCGAAGCTCGTCACCGGCTGGTGCGCCAGCGCCGGCATCACGCCGAACCAGGTGACGCTCCTCAGCCTCGCGCTCGTCATCCTCTCCTTCTGGCTGTTCTGGCACGGCTATTTTGGGCTCGGTCTCCTGTCCGCCTGGATGATGACCTTCCTCGACACGGTCGACGGCAAGCTGGCGCGCGTCACCATGACCTTCTCGAAGGCCGGCGACGCGCTCGACCACGGCATCGACCTCGTTCACCCGCCCTTCTGGTGGTGGGCCTGGATCGTCGGCCTGCCCGCCGTCGGCCTGCCCCTCGCCCATCCCGGCCTCGTCACCGCGGTGGTGGTCGGCGGCTACGTCGCGCAGCGGATCGAGGAGGGCGTGTTCATCAAGGCCTTCGGCATCGAGATGCACATCTGGCGGCCGTTCGATTCCTGGTTCCGCGGCATCACGGCGCGGCGCAACCCGAATCTCCTGATCCTCACCGTCCTGACGCTCGTCGGTCGCCCCGACTGGGGCATGCTCCTCGTCGCGGCTTGGACGGCGCTCTGCTTCCTCGTCCACCTCGCCCAGATCGTCCAGGCTGCGAGCGCCACGCGGCAGGGGCCGATCCGCTCCTGGCTGCAGGCCTGAGCGTTCCGGTGCTGCTCGGCATCGTCCGCAACCCGCGCAGCCGACGCAACCGCGACCGGCCGGCGATCGATGCCGGCCGCCTCGGGAGCGATACGCTCCTGCGCGAGCCGCGCTCGCATGCCGAGCTCGACGCCGTCCTCGCCGAGTTCGCGGCGCGCGGCGTCGGCCTCCTCGCGGTCGACGGCGGCGACGGCACGGTGCGGGACGTCCTGTCCGCCGCGCGAGGCTCCTTCGCCACCCTGCCGCCGATGGCCTTCCTCGCCTCCGGCAAGACCAACATCCTCGCCGGCACGAGCGGCAACTGGGGCACCGGCCAGAGCGGCCTCGAACGGCTCGCCGGCGCGACCGCCGCCGGCCTCCCTCCTACGCTGCCGCGGCGCCCGGTATCGACGCTGGAAGTCGTGTCTGGAGACCGGCGGCTGACCGGCTTCGTGCTCGGCGCCGGCGCCTATGCGCGGGCCATCGCGCTCGCCGACCACGGTCTCGCCGACCGCATCTCCTTCGGACCGGCGCGCGTCGCGGCCGGGATCGGGCGCGGGATCATGGCGCTGGCGAAGGGCGAGGAGCGCGCGCGCTGGCTCGCCGGCGCGCCGATGCGCCTCGCCCTCGACGGCGGGGCATCGGCGGAACCCTCGCGCCCGCGGCTGATCTTCCTCGCGACGACGCTCCGGCGCTTCACGCTGGGCGTCTGGCCGTTCTGGGACGGCGAGACCAGGCACCCGTTGCGCTTCCTCGCCGTCGACGCGCCGCCGCAGCGCCTCGCCGCCGCGCTCCTGCCCGCCCTTCGCGGCCGCCCGGCGCCGTGGATGCGCGAGGCCGGCTACCGCAGCGGCTCCGCGGCGCGCATCGTCCTTCAGCTCCGCGAGCGCTTCGTGCTCGACGGCGAGGCCTACGACCCCGGCGAGGGCGGGTTGGTCTCGATCGCGGCCGGCCCGGCGGTGGAGTTCGTCTCGCCATGACGGAACTCGAACGGCTCGTCGCCGCCGAACTCGGCGCACCCGTCCGCCCGGAAGCCCGCGCCTTCGCCGCCCACCTCGCGGCAGGCGCGCGCCGGCCCCCCGTCGCCGTCCTGTTCTACGGCTCGGGGCTCCGGGCCGGCGACCTCGACGGCATCCTCGACTTCTACGTGATCGTCGACCGGCTCGCCGACTGGAGCCACGGGTCCCTCGCAGCCCGCGCCAACGCGATGCTGCCGCCGAACGTCGAATACCATGAAGTCGCGCTGGACGGCCGCACGATCAGAGGCAAGGTCGCGATCCTGTCGCTTCGGCAGTTCCGGCGGCTGGTACGGACGGACAGCCTCGACACCACGGTCTGGGCGCGTTTCTCGCAGGTCGCGGCGCTGGCATGGGCGCGCGACGAAGCGGCGGCAACGACGGTCGCGGCGGCTGTGGCGGAAGCGGTCGCGACGGCGGTGATCTGGGCGGTCCGTCTCGGTCCCGCCGAGGCGCGCCCCGCCGACTACTGGCGCGGCCTGTTCCGCCGCACCTACGCCTCCGAGCTTCGGGTGGAGAAGACGAGCCGCGCCGACGGGATCGTCGATCAGGCGGAGCCGCGCTATGAGCGGGCGTTCCGCGCCGCGGCGGCAGCGAAGGGCATCACACTGGAGGAGTTGGCGGACGGAAACGTCCGGCCGCGCCTTGCCGAAACCATCGACGAAAAGAGCCGCGCGGAGCGGGACTGGCAACGGCGGGCGCGGCTGGCGAAACCGCTGAACGTCGCGCGCCTCGCGAAAGCGGCCTTCACCTTCAAGGGCGGAGCCGACTACATCGCCTGGAAGGTCGAGCGCCACAGCGGCGAGGCGCTCGTGGTCACGGACCGGGAGCGGCGCTGGCCGCTCCTCGTCGCCGTGCCGCTTATCCGGCGGCTCTGGCGCCGCCGGCGGCGCGCTTCCGATTGAAGATCGGCTCCGGCTCGGCGGCCTCGAGGATGCCGAGCTCGCGCGCCATCCGGCCCATCAAGTTCGCCGCGAAGGCGATCTGCTCCGGCGTGTGGCGGGCCGAGACGCTGGAGCGCAGGAAGGCCGAGGAACTCGGCGTCGCCGGCGGCAGCGCGAGGTTCATGTAGAGCCCGTTCTCCAGGAGCGCGTTCCAGAGCACCATCGCCTTTTGCGGGTCCGGCAGGATCACCGAGACGATCGGCGAGCATTGCGGGCCGACCTGGAACCCCTGCGCCTGCAAGGCCGTGTAGAGCTGGCGGGCGTTGCTGGTGAGCTGGGCGCGCAGGCCCGGCTCCTGCTGCAGCTTCTTCAGGGCGAATCGGGTCGAGGCGATCACCGCCGGCGGCAGCGAGGCCGTGAACATGTAAGGCCGGCAGGCGAGGCGCACGATGTCGAAGTCCTCGAGATCGGAGACGCAGAAGCCGCCGACACTGCCGAGCGATTTCGAGAAGGTGCCGATGATGATGTCGACGTCGGCTTCCGCCGCGACCTCTTCGGCCAGACCCCGGCCTCTGGCGCCGAGGACGCCCATCGAATGGGCCTCGTCGACGAGGAGATAGGCGCCGTATTCGCGCTTCACCGCCGCGATCTCGCGAAGCGGGGCCATGTCGCCGAGCATCGAGTAGATGCCTTCCGTGACGATCAGCCGCGCGCCCGGCGCGTCGCCGAGGCGGCGCAGGCGCTTCGCCAGATCCTCCGGATCGTTGTGGCGGAAGCGGATCACGGGCGCGTGGCCGAGCCGCGAGCCGTCGTAGATCGAGGCGTGGCTGTCGGCGTCGATGATCAGGTGGTCGTCCTTGCCGACCAGCGTCGACAGGATGCCGAGATTGGCCTGGTAGCCGGTGGAGAACACCATGCCGTGCCGGCGGCCGAAGAAGGCGGCCAGCTCCTTCTCGAGGTTCTCGTGCTCGTCGTAGGAGCCGTTGGCGATGCGCGAGCCGGTGGTGCCGGTGCCGTGCCGCACGATCGCGTCGATCGAGCCCTCGATGCAGGTGTCGTCGAAGGTCAGGCCGAGATAGTTGTTGGTCCCGAGAAGCACGGTGCGCCGGCCGTCGAGGATGCCTTCGGTGGGCGAGACGATGTCGTCGAAGGTGACGGAGAACGGGTCGCGGCCCAGCGCCTTCAGCCGGTCATGGGCAGCGCGAAGCGGCTTGAACTTCTCGAGAATCGACATGGAACGGAACTCAGTTACGCAACTGGGCGATGGCGCCGGCGAGATCGCCGACGCTCACCACGTCGGCCAGCTGATGCAGGGGAATGGAGATGTCGAGCCGGTCCTCCAGCTCCATGCAGAAATCCATGATCGCCAGCGAGTCGAGGCCGAGGTCGGCGACGATGTTGGTATCGGGCTGCAGGAAGACCGGGCGGCCGAGCATGGACTGCAGGACGCTGGTGATCTCCCCGATGACGCTCGGCGACGCGGCGGAAAAGCTTTGATCCAACAGGACCTCCAACGAACGGTTCGTCAGCGGAAGACGGTGACGAAGAAATAGACGAGCTTCGAGCCAATACGACTCAATTAAAGTTTCCGAGTGTGACAGTTCCGATAACAGCTAAAGCCAGCCGGCTTGCCTGTACCATGCGACTGTTTCGGCGAAGCCGCGGCCTATACTGCGAGCGCTGCCGGCGAGGCCCGGCGGCATGTCGGCGGGGTCGACCGACCAGTCGGGATGCAGCATCTCGCGCACCTTGCCGGGCGACAGGAGCGGCGCGCGCCCGGCGAGCCGGCCGAGAACCGCCCCGCCCCGGCCGAGGAGGCGGAAGGCCGGCGCCGGGATCGCCACGAAGCGGGCCGTTCGCCCTTGTGCGCGCGCGGCCGCCTCGAAGATCTCGTGCATCCCGTAGCCGCCGGGCCGGCTGTCGGCTAGTGCAAAGGTGCCACGCCGACGCTCCTTGAGGAGACGCGCCACCGCGTCCGCCGCGTCCCGCCCGTCGAGAAGCGCGATCCGCTCGCCCCGGTCGCCGCCGGGCAGCGGACAGAGGCCGGAGCGCGCCGCCCGGAAGACGGCGAGCGTCGCCCGGTCGTGCGGGCCATAGAGCGCCGGCGGCCGGACGACCGCGAGACGATCCTCCGGCACGCGGGCTCCGGCCTCCCGCTCGCCGGCGCGCTTCGAGGCGGCATAGGGCGAGAGCTGCGGCTCGCGGGCGGCGAGGCTGGAGATCAGCACCACGTGCGCATCCGGCGCGGCGCCGCCGAGACCGTCCAGGAGGCGCGCGGTGCCGCCGGCATTCACCGCGTCGAACTCGGCGGCGCTTCGGGCTTTCGTCAGCCCGGCCGCGTGGACCACGGCGTTTGCCCCGGCGACGAGCCGGCGGAGCGCGACCGCGTCGGCGAGATCGCCGGCGACCGTTTCCGCCGCCCCCGCGACCGGCCGGCCGTTCCGCGCCAGCGCCCGCACCCGGAAGCCGGCCGCGTCGAGCGCCGCGGTCAGGTGGATGCCGAGGAAGCCGGTCGCGCCGGTCAGCGCGACGAGTGGCCGCCCGCCGCCCCCGCCGTCAGGCAAGCGCGGCGCCTTCGCTCCGCAGCCGGTGGTAGAGCTCGCGCGCCCGCACCCGGCTGAGCTTGCCGGAGGAGGTCAGCGGCAGCGAGTTCGGCCTCGCCAGCGCCACTTCGACATCGATGCCGTGCCGCGAGCGCAGCAGCTTCTCGACGTTGTCCGCGAGGCGCGCCCGCGCGTCGCCGTCGCTCGGCCGGCATTCCACCAGCACCACGACGCGCTCCTCGCCGTCCGAATCCACCGAGAAGGCCGCGACGTCGCCGCTGCGCAGGCCCTCGACCTCGCTTTCGGCGGTGAGTTCGAGATCCTGCGGCCAGATGTTGCGGCCGTTGACGATGATGAGGTCCTTGGCGCGGCCGGTGATGACGATCTCGCCGCCGTGAAGATAGCCGAGGTCGCCGGTGTCGAGCCAGCCGTCCGGCGACAGCACCTCGGCCGTCGCGCCTTCGTTGCGGTAGTAGCCCTCCATGGTCGAGGGCCCCCGGGCGAAGATCCGGCCGACCCGGCCCTCGCCGAGCGGGCCGCCTTTCTCGCCCCGCACCTCCAGCGCGTGGCCGGGCAGCGCCGGGCCGCAGCGCACGAAGGCGCGCGCTTCCGCCGCGCCTTCCGCCGGCCGCGCCTCGCCTTGCGTCTCCAGATGCCGGAGGTCCAGCCGCTCGGCGCGGATGCCCCGGTCCAGCGGCGCGAAGGAAACGGCGAGCACCGTTTCCGCCATGCCGTAGCTGGCGACGAAGCTGGTGTCGCGGAAGCCTGCGGCTGCGAAGGCGTCGGCGAAGCGCGCGAGGATCTCCGGCCGGATCATGTCGCCGCCGATCCCGGCCGCGCGCCAGGACGAGAGGTCGAGCCCTTCCGGCGGCGCGCCGCCGCTGCCCAGGCGTCGGACGCAGAGGTCGTAGCCGAAGCTCGGCGCATAGGAGATCGTGCCGCGGTTGCGCGAGATGAGGTCGAGCCAGAGCAGCGGCCGGCGGGCGAAGTCGCGCGTCGCGAGATAGTCGACGGACAGACCGGCGAAAAGCGGGACGAGGTGGAAGCCGACGAGGCCCATGTCGTGGTAGAACGGCAGCCAGGACACGCAGCGATCCCCCTCGCCGGCCCGGAGGCCGTGGCGGCTGATCGCTTCCGCGTTCGCGGCAAGCGCCCTTTCCGTCACCGCGACGCCCATCGGAAAACGCGTCGAGCCGGACGAGAACTGCAGGTAGCAGAGGTCGCCCGGGCCGGCCGGCGGCGGCAGGTCGTGGTCGCCCGCGTCCGGCAGGTCGGCGAGCGGGCCGGCGAACCGGAGGCCGAGCCCGTCCGCTCCCTCCAGCAGCCAGTCGCGCAAGGCCGCCGGCCCGATCGCGGCGCGCGCTTCGGCGACGCCGATCATCCGCCGGAGGTGCTCGATATAGCTCGCCCGCCCGCCGAAGGCGGCCGGCAGCGGCATCGGCGCCGGCACGAGGCCGGCATAGCGGCAGGCGAAGAAGGCGCGCGGGAAGTCGCCCTCGGTTTCCGCCAGGATTGCCACCCGGTCGCCGTGGTTCAGCCCGAGCGCGAGGAGGCGGCGAGCGAGCGCCTTCGCCTCGTCGCGGAGCTTCGGGTAGGGCAGCGATTCGGCGAGCGCGCCCTTGTTCGAATAGAAGTCGAAGCCGGCGCCGGGGATCGCGGCGGCCGCTTCGAGCGCCTCCGTCAGAACCCGCTCCGGCCGCCCGTCCGGCACCGCTCCTCGTTGAGACTGCTCTTCTTGGTTCATGCGGTCCGGCGGCTCGCCGCTTGTCAGAATGGCGGGTCCGTTACCAAGAGTCGGCTCGAAGGGCAACGCGAGGTCCTCCGGCTCCGGCGCGGCGGTCGCCGCGCCGGGCTTGGCGCGCGCCGCCGCGACGAGCTGCAGGACGAGCTGCAGGACTGCCGCGCCGAGCGCCGCGATGCCCGCGCCCGCGAGGCCGAGGCGGTCCATCAGCGGGAACAGCACCGCGAGATAGGCCACCGCCACCGCGGCCCGGACGCGCAGCGCGCTCCCCGAACGGCCCGTCGAGACCAGAAGCGGCTCCAGCGGCAACGCCCAGATCGTGACGACGGAGGCGCCGAACAGCCAGAGGATGATCGCGTTGGCGCCGAGGAAGTCCGGGCCGACGAACAGGCGGATCAGCGGGTCGCCGAAGACGGCGAGGACGACGAGCACCGTCGTCGCGACGAGGCCGGCGGTGAGCGCGATCTGGACGCAGAGCCGCACGAGCCGCTTCATGTCGCGTTCCAGCCAGAGCCGGGCGAGTTCCGGGTAGAGCGAGGGGACGAGCAGCTTGGCGGGCCGCGTCGCGGCGTCGGCGAGCTGCTTGGCGATGCGGAAGAAGGCCGCCTCGCGGGCCCCGAGGAAGAAGCCGACCGCGAGCAGCGCCGCCTTGCCGGTGACGAGGCCGAGCGCCGACGAGACGTTGATGTTCCAGACGAAGGCCCAGGCCCCCGGCATGTCCTTGGTGAACGGCCGGAGATCCCGCCAGGCGAAGAACGCGCCGCCGCCGGCGGTGCTGCCGTGGCGGCGCATCACCGTCGCCGATGCCCCGACCATGAACAGGAAGGCGGCGAGGGTCGAGAGGTACCAGACGAGGAGCCACTCGGCGAGGCCGCCGCCCGCCGCGAAGACGAGAAGCGAGCCGGCGAAGCGCGTCACCGACGAGATCGTCGTCTGCACCGCGACGAGGTCGAAGCGGTCGAGGAGGCGCAGGATGCCGAGCGGCGTCGTCGTCGACATGAACAGGATCGAGGTGGCGTAGAGCATCGCCGCCCCGACGAGATCCTCCGGCAGGCCGAGCGCGGCGGCGAAGAAGTAGGCCAGGAGCACCGCCGCGAGCGCGCCGCCGACCGCGCCGAGCGCGTCGAGCAGCAGCGAGAAGCGGATCACGCGGTGGAGGTCGCCGATCCGCCCGTCACGCAAGGGTTTCACGCCGTAGTGCAGCGTTGCCTGCCAGGAGTTGAACTCGACGAAGTCGCCGATCGTCTGGGCATAGGTGTGGACGAGCGTCAGGAGGCCGAAACCCTCGACGCCGAGCGAGCGGGCGGCGAGCGCCACGTAGACGAGGCTGAGGACGCCGGTGACGCCGCGCCCGCCGACCAGCATCGCGGTGTTGCCGAGGATCGCGCGGAAGGGCTCGCGCGCCGCGCCCTCGGGACGCGGCCGGCGATGTTTCACGTGAAACATCAGGCTTGCGTACGGAGGTAGTCGAGGATCGCCTTCGCCCCGCGCGGCGCGGAGGGAACGGTCGGATCGACGTCGAAGGTCTCGGCGAAATAGTCGGCCTGGAGCTGCCGGAACTCGCGGTGCGTTTCCCGCGCTCGCTTCAGCGCTTCCGGCAGCTCCGCCACGGTTTCCGCCACGATGCCGAGCTGCCAGGAGCGGTAGTTCGGGTCGTCCCGCCACGCCGTCCGGCGCGGGTCGAGGAAGACCAGCGGCCGCGGGCGGAGGGTGAACTCGGCGATCTGGCTCGACACGTCGCCGAGATAGATGTCGGCGCCGCCGGTATAGGTCATATCGGTGGACGCCGCGCTCCCGAGGTCGATCCGCATGTGGGGAAGGTCCATGTAGCGGCGGAACGGCTCGTACTTCTTCGCCGTCGGCGGGTCGAAGACGCGCATGTGCGGCGCGAAAACGAGGTTGTAGTCGGACTGGTTCGCGAAGAAGTCGAGCACCTCGAAACCGACGAGGTGCCAGGACGACAGCGAGGGCCAGAAATGCGGGTTGTAGACGACGGTCGGCCGGCCGTTGTCGAACAAGGGCTTACGACCGGCGGCGAGCCTGCCGACGAGGTCGAACTTGGCGTAGCCGCCGATGCCGTAGTGCCCGTCGCGGATATTGCCGGCCGCCTTGTGCCGGGTCGCGAGCTTTTCGCCCGGCAGGAGCACGAAGTCGAACTGTCCGACATTGTCGGTATAGCCGCTGGCGCGGTCGCCGCCGCCGTGGCCGGTCCAGACGAGCCTGGTCCTGCCCATGTCGAAGCGGCGGAGGAACAGCGAGGTGCGCTCCGGCACGACGATCGCGTTGAAGGAGCGGAGGTAGGAAAGGTTCAGGAGCAGCGTCAGCTTCTTCGGCCGGATCGTCCAGCCGCCGGCATCGGCGACGGCATGCACCGCCCAGGGCAGGTAGAGGCGCTTGAACGTCACCGGCACGCCCGGATAGGCGGCCGCCGCGAGCTGGCGCATATAGGCGAGGTGCCCTTCGGTCGAGGCGGCGAGATGGACCTCGACCCCGCCGCCCCGCGCCATCTCCATCGCGATCGGCAGGGTGTGCGGAATCTGGTGGATCTGCGCCAGATAGGGGAAGACGACCTTCATGCACCCGCTCGTTCGGGACGAAAGAGCGCGTTCCTATCCGAAGCGCCCCCAGATGGGAACCGCCGGAGCGAGCGCGGCTTCGATCGGCGAGGCGCCGCCGCCGCTCAGCATGCGACCACATCCAGATAGCCGGGCTCGCCGGCCGAGATCGACT
This sequence comes from Plantimonas leprariae, assembly GCF_008802405.1. Classification (GTDB taxonomy): domain Bacteria; phylum Pseudomonadota; class Alphaproteobacteria; order Rhizobiales; family Rhizobiaceae; genus Plantimonas; species Plantimonas leprariae. The sequence continues at coordinate 24,746 of NZ_VZDO01000018.1, read as the reverse complement.
GGATCGTCCGGTCGCGCGTGACGATGGACAGCCGCTTGACGCGCCCCGTCGCGATCAGGAAGCAGTCGCCGGGATCCCGGTGACCGGTATAGGCAGCGACTTCGGCGGCTTCGACCGCGACGGCCTGTCCGATGGGTGCGATCCGCGCCGCCGCGACGCGCATTGCCTTTCGAAACCAGCGATCCGGTGGATCGTCGCAGAGCCGCGGACGATCGGCGACGCGATTCTTGCCGACGGCGATGGAAATTTCCCATGCGCTGATCGGCGAAACGAACAGAGCGCGAATTTCCTGGCGTTCGCCGATGGCGACGAGAGCCTCTTCGGAGAGTTCCTCCTCTCCGCTGACGAGCCAGTAGAGCGCGTGCGTATCAAGCAGCAGGCCGACCAAGGATCAGGACTTGGCTCGCGCGGCCCCGCTCGCTGGTTTCCCGGATTGATCCGCTGCCTGCGAGGCGATCGGCTCCGTGAGATCGACATCCTTTCGAATCGCCAGACGCCCTTTGAGGGCACCCACGCCGCGCACGGTGACGAAACGCCCCGATTTCGAATCGCGAACGATCCTGTCGCCGTCTTTCGCCCGAACCTTGCTCATTCGCCGGATATAGCGCGCCCAAGCACGGTCGTTCCAGATTTTTCGCGAGGTGCGTCGACGTCCGGCACAGGTTCCACCGGGTCTCATGCCTCGATTGCGCCTCTCCCGCCCCTCCTGTAAGCGAGGCCGCTTTCGGGAAGCGCGTGCGTCACCGCCCATGAAGACCATCATCCTCAGCGCCGGGCGCGGCAGCCGCCTGCAAGGGCTCGTCGCCGACCGGCCGAAATGCCTCGTCGAGATCAACGGCCGGACCGTGCTCGAATGGCAGGTCGCGGCGCTCGATGCTGCCGGCGTCTCCGAGATCGTCGTGGTGACGGGCTACGGCGCGGAGAAGGTCGAGGCGGCGGTCGCCGCGATGCCGGCGCGGGCCGGGATGCGGCTCGTCCACAACCCGTTCTTCGCGCTCGCCGACAACCTGGCGAGCTGCTGGATCGCGCGGAGCCAGATGGTCGGCGACTTCTCGATCCTCAACGGCGACACGATCGTCGAGCCGGAGATCGCCCGGCGCGTGCTGGGCGGCGAACCCGCCGCGCCGATCGCCGTCACGATCGACCGCAAACCCTCCTACGACCCGGACGACATGAAGGTCTCGCTGGATGGCGACCGGCTGCTGGCGGTCGGCAAGACGCTGGAGCCGGAAGTGGTGAACGGCGAGTCGATCGGCTTCCACCGCTTCACGACCGAGGGCGGGCGCGCCTTCGTCCAGACGATCGAGGCGGTGATGAAGGCCGAGACCGGCCTCAAATCCTGGTACCTCTCGGCCATCGACCGCATCGCGCGCGAAGAGGGCATCGTCGGCACCCGCTCGATCGAGGGGCTCGAATGGGGCGAGCTCGACTTCCCGGAAGACTTGGTGCGCAACCGGGCGGTGACGGCCGGCTGGATCGAGCGCGGCTTGTTCTGACCTGCTACTCCGCCGGCTGTCCCGCCGCCTGCCGCTCGGCGCGGCGCTTGGCGAGCTCGCCGAACAGGCGGTCCATCACGGAGCGGAAGCTCGGGGCGGAGGCTTGGTGGTAGGCCGAGGTTTCCGGCAGGAGCTCGCAGAGCCGGGCGTGGGCCGCCGCCAGATTGTGATAGGGCAGGCGCGGCAGGAGGTGGTGCAGCGCGTGGTAGCGCAGGCCCACCGGCGCCCAGAGCACCGGCAGCGTCGCCGGCGGCGGCACCGTCACCGAATCGAGGAACTGCTCGGCCGCGCTCATCTCCTCGCCCTCGTTCTCCCAGTGATGGGCGGCGAGCGTGCGGACCTGGTTCAGCGTGCCGACGCCCGCCCCGACGAGGAGCACGAGGCCGAACGAGGTCCAGGAGATCAGGCCGGCGAGCGTCGCCCCGACGAAAAGCATCGCCCATGCCGCGCAGGCGATCTCCAGCCGGAACCAGAGCCTCGCCTGCGCTTCCGTCAGCGGCTCGCGCCGGAAGGCGGGGTTGATGGCGAGCGCCGAGAAGCGCTCGCGCGTCGCGCGCCGCAGCGCCGGCACCAGCGCCGAGAGCGGCGCCAGCACGGCGAAGCGGATCAGGAGGCCGACGGGAGCGAGCGCCGACACCGCGACGAAGGCCGCGACGTGCCAGAGCGTCTGGCGGGCGAGCGGCAGGTATTCCGGGTCGGCGACCGTCCCATAGCGCGACTTCGCGTGGTGGAGGTTGTGGACGCCCTCGTACATGAAGGAAGGCACGAGGAAGGGCACGCCGATCAGCGCGTTGTAGCCGGCCTTGAAGCCCGGCACGTCGTCCTTGCGAAGGTGCGAGACCTCGTGGACGAAGGAGATGCCGCGATAGATCGCGAGCACCGCCGCGACACCGCCGAGGATGCGGACGAGGGCGGCATCCGCGACGAGCATCGCCGCCAGCCCGGCATAGGCGGCGAGCGCGGTGAGCGCGAGATCGGTCCAGTAGGTGCGCGGGCGCGCCGCCGTCAGGTCGGCGCAGAGCTTGTGCGCCTCGCCGATCAGCTTCGCGCCGTCCTTCGCCGCGATCGCGTCCGCATTCATCGCTTCGGTCCTGCCTCGGGAAAGCGCCGGTTCGTGCCGGCGCGCTTGACGAGCGCGATACGGTCTGCCGCGACCCGGAGCCAGAAACGATTCGTTTCAGCCTGTCGCAAACCGTCGCAAGCGACATCGGGGCAGAGGGTTGGCACGGCGGCTCGAAACGTCAGATATGGCGCCGGGGAGGATGGTGGCATGAAGGTTCTGATCGTCGGCGCGGCCGGCATGATCGGCGCGAAGCTGGCAAGCCGGCTCGCGGCGGACAGCGCGATCGGAGAACGCGGCGTCGATGCGCTGACGCTCGCCGACGTCGTGGAGCCGCGGCGGCCGGCGGGCCGGATCGGCACGGTGCGGACGCTCGCGCTCGACGTTTCCGACCCGGGCGCCGTCGCCGGTCTCGTCACGGACCGGCCGGACCTCGTGTTCCACCTCGCGGCGATCGTATCCGGCGAGGCGGAGGCGGATCTGGAGAAGGGCTACCGCGTCAATCTCGACGGCACGCGCCACCTGTTCGAGGCGATCCGCGCCGAGCACGAGCGCGAGCCGAGCTACGTGCCGCGGGTCGTCTTCGCCTCGTCGATCGCCGTCTACGGCGCGCCTTTCCCGGCGCGGATCGGCGACGACTTCCAGCTCGCCCCGCTGACCAGCTACGGCGCGCAGAAGGCGATGGGGGAACTGATGCTCGCCGACTTCTCGCGGCGCGGCATCCTGGACGGCCTCGGCCTCCGCCTCCCGACGATCTGCATCCGGCCGGGCCGGCCGAACAAGGCGGCGTCGGGCTTCTTTTCCAACATCCTGCGCGAGCCGCTGGCCGGCGAGGAGGCCGTCCTGCCGGTGGAGGAAAGCGTCCGGCACTTCTTCGCCAGCCCGCGCGCGGCGGTCGGCTTCTTCCTGCACGCGGCGAGGCTCGACACGGGGCCGGTCGGGCCGCGGCGCAACCTCGCGATGCCGGGCCTGTCGGCGACGGTGGCCGAGGAGATCGAGGCATTGCGCCGGGCGGCCGGCGATAAGGCGGTCGGGCTCATCCGCCGCGAGCCGGACGAGACGATCCGGCGGATCGTCGGCGGCTGGGCGACCGACATCGAGGCGAAACGGGCCCGCGACCTCGGTTTCCGGGCGGAGACGAGCTTCGACGAGATCGTCCGCGCCCATATCGAGGACGAGATGGGCGGCCGGATCCCTTAAGCCGGCTTCGCCGGGGCGCCGGCCTGCCGGTAGGGGTCGGCGTTGGCGAAGGCCGGCAGTTCGTTGCAGGCGGCGACGATCCGCTTCACCGTCGGCGCCTCGTCCGGCACCGGCACCCCGAACACCTGCATCACGGCCGGGATGCTGGCGAGGCAGATGTCGGCGAGCGTCACCTGATCGCCGTGCGAGAAGCGCCCGGCCTCGCCGTCCGCCGCGAGGCGCTGCTCGAAGGCGAGGAGGCCGGTGGTGAACCATTGCACCTGCCAGGCCTTCCAGCGCGCCGGGTCGAAACCTTCCTTCTCGGTCAGATACTTGCGGACCCGCGGCACGACCAGCGGATGGGTGTCGGCCGCCAGCATCAGCGCCAGCGAGCGCACCCGCGCCCGGCCGAGCGGATCGCGCGGCAGGAGCGGCGGCTCCGGCGTGGTCTCCTCCAGATATTCGAGGATCGCCAGCGACTGCGTCAGCGGCTGTGCCACGCCGGCGACGCCCAGCGCCGGGATCGCGCCCATCGGGTTGAGCCGGAGGAAGTCGGGGCCGAGGTTCTCGCCCTTGTCGATGTCGACGTTCCGCTCGGCAGCCTCCAGCCCCTTCAGCGCGAGCGCCACCCGCACCCGGTAGGTGGCGGAGGTCCGCCAGTAGCCGAAGAGCTCCATCGCCGCCGCATGGTCGTCGGGCACCGTTCGCCTCCCTTGGTCGACGGGCCGCCGCGGCCCCGCGCGGGAAATGCCGCGCGGCGGGAAAAGATCAAACCGGCCGGCTCAGGCGGCGCTCGGGATCTTGTCGGCCGGCCCGGCGGGGGCCGGCGCCTCGCGCGCGTCCGCCGTCTGCGGCTCGCGACCGGCATCGCCGAACATCATGGCGGCCAGCGCCGCCAGCGACTCGTGCAGATCGAGAACCTGTTCGAGCATCATGTCCTGCGCCTTCATCTCTTCCAGCCGGCCCGGGCGTTTCTCGCGCTCAAGGAGCATTTCGGGACTGTGCGGACCTGACCATGCCCGGCCCGCCGTCGGCCTCGGGACGCTCGCTGCGGCGACTTGGCTCAGCCGCTTCGCTTGTTCCGAACCACGCCGGGCCCATTTCAGACAGCCGATCGCCGAAAGCATCGAAGGACCCGCGCTTGGCCGACGCCCCCGGTATCGATAGCCACCTTACATTCCTCGACGCGGACTATCCAGCGTTGATCCGCTCGGACCGCGTCAGCGAGCAGCTGCGGCGCGAACTCCTCGACCGGGCGCGGCCGGACGACCCGGACTACCGGCCGCAGACGATGACGGCCGCGCAGTTCGCCGCGCTCCGGGCCCTCGTCGACCGGGTGATCCCGCAGGACGGCGCGCCCGTGCGCATCGACCTCGCCGCCCGGCTCGACCGGATGATGGCGACGAGCGAGGGCAACGGCTGGCGCTACGAGGCGCTGCCGACCGACCCGGAAGCCTACAATCGCGGCCTCGACACGCTGAACGCCGTCGCCGGCGCCGGGCATGCCGGCCGGACCTTCGCCGAACTCTCCGGGGCGGAGCGCGACCGCATCCTCGAAGCGGCGGCGGCCGAAGAGCCGTTCGACGCGCCGGGCGCGCCGTTCGATGCGGCCCAGCTCGCGCTCTGGTTCGAGGAGGTCCGCTCCGACGCGGCCCGGCTCTACGTCGCCCACCCCGCCACGATGGCGCGGCTCGGCTATTCCGGCATCGCCAACGGCGGAGCGGCGGGCGCGGCCTTCGCCGGCTTCGAGCGGATCGGCCTCGGCGAGCGCGAGCCCTTCGAGCCGGCGACGAAAGCGGAGACCGCCGCTTGAACCTCGACCGGATGAAGCGCTACCCGGCGGACGAGGTGGTCGACGCGGTGGTGATCGGCACGGGCGCCGGCGGCGCGCCGATCCTGGCGCGGCTGGCGAAAAAGGGCCTCAGCGTCGTCGCGCTGGAGGCTGGGCGGAACCACGACCCGGCGACCGACTTCGCCGCCGACGAGGCGATGTCCACCGACATCTACTGGATGCGCGAGCGGATCAGCGGCGGCGAGACGCCGGAAGCCTTCGGCGCGAACACCAGCGGCACCGGCGTCGGCGGCTCGATGCTGCACTGGGGCGCCTATGCGCCGCGCGCCGACCGGCGCGACCTGAAGCTCCGGACCGAGACGGGCGTCGGCGCGGACTGGCCGCTCGAATACGACGATCTCCTCCCCTATTACGAGGAGGTCGAGCGCTTCATCGGCGTGTCCGGCCCCTCCCCCTATCCGTGGGACCCCTCGCGCCGTTACCCGCTGCCGCCGGTGAAGCGCAACGCGCCGGCCGAACTCATGGCACGCGGCTGCGAACGCCTCGGCCATCGCTGGAGCGACGGGCCGGTGGCGGTGACGTCGCGCCGCTTCGAGCAGGAGGGCCATGGCACCCGCTACGCCTGCGTGAACTGCGGCTTCTGCCATCAGGGCTGCCGCAACGGTGCGAAGGCGACGCCGGACGTCACCTACCTGCCGCTTGGCCTCGCGCACGGCGCGGAAATCCGCCCCGAATGCTTCGCCCACGGTTTCGAGCGCGATGGCGAGGGCCGGATCACAGCCGTCGTCTACCGCGACCGGGACGGGGTGGACCGGAAGCAGCGCTGCCGCGCCGTCTTCCTCTGCGCCGGAGCGGTCGAGACCCCGCGCCTCCTCCTCCATACCGGCCTCGCCAATTCCTCCGGCCAGGTCGGGCGGAACTACACCGCCCATGTCGCGACGCAGGTCTGGGGCACGTTCGCCGAGCCGGTGCGGATGAACAAGGGCTATCCGTCGGCGCTGATCACCGAGGACATGATCCGCCCGCCCGACGCCGATTTCGCCGGCGGCTACCTCGTCCAGAGCCTCGGCGTCGTGCTCCAGACCTTCGCGGATCAGGTGGCGCGCGGCCGCGGCCTCTGGGGCCGGGCGCTGACGGACTACCTGGAGCGTTACAACTTCGTCGCCGGCATCGGCATCAACGGCGAGGGCCTGCCCTCCGACGACAATCGTCTGACGCTCGCCGACGAGACCGACGACACGGGGATGCGGAAACCCCTGATCCGCTTCGCCTACGGGCCGAACGAGACGGCGATGAAGCGGCACGCCGTCCGCTTCATGCGCGGCATCTGGGAAGCGGCGGGAGCGACCGACATCTGGGTCTTGGAGCGCACCGCCCATACGATCGGCACCTGCCGCATGGGAACGCACGGGCGGGAAGCCGTGGTCGACCCGTTCGGCCGATCTTTCGACATTCCCAATCTCCTCGTCTGCGATAATTCCGTCTTTCCGAGTTCGCTCGCCGCGAACCCGGCCCTCACCATCATGGCACTCGCCCTTCGCACGGCGGATGCCTATCTGGCAGACAGACGGAGCTGAACGCATGGCCGACGAGAAGCAGTTGAAGACCTTCGAGGTGCGGGCCGTGGCGGGCGGCGACGAGGCGACCCTCCACATCGCCGACGAAGGCGGCGGCGAACTGGTGCTGCGCGCCACCCGCGAGCAGCTCGACGTCATCGCGGACGCGATCGACGATCTGCTCGACACCACCGAAGCCGCGGACGAGGTCTGAACCGATGGCCGGCACCATGACCCTTTCCGACCTGTCCGAGGCGATGCGCGACATCGACTTCGCGGTGCTCTCGACCAAGACCGACAACGGCGAGATCGCCGGACGTCCGATGAGCAACAACCGCGACGTTGCGTACAAGGGCGACTCGTTCTTCTTCAGCCACGGCAGCGCCCGCACCGTCTCCGACATCGAGCGCGACCCGAAGGTCTCGCTCGCCTTCCAGGACAAGAAGGGCCTCCTCGCCACGAAACCCTTCTTCATCGCCGTGGAGGGTCACGCCGAGTTGATCCGCGACAAGGCGGCGTTCAAGGAGCACTGGATCTCGGACCTCGACCGCTGGTTCGATCAGGGCGTCGACACGCCGGATCTCGTGCTGATCAAGGTCGCGGCGAAGCGCATCACCTACTGGAACGGCACGGAAGAGGGCGAGGTCACGCCCTGAAGGCTTGAAACGGGGCGACGCGCCGTTGTTCGGCCTGCGCGACAGGATCGAGCGCCAGGTTCACGGTCTCGTCGGTTTCGGCGAGGGCCGGGTGGAACTCGACTCGCCGCGCGGCGATCCGGGTCTGTTCGGCCCCGGATCCGCCGCCTGGCGCGTCCACGCCGATTTCACCGCGATGCTGATCGGCGGCATCGCGGCGCTCTTCCTCCAGATGCTGCACCCGGGCGCCCTCGCCGGCGTCTGGGACCATTCCGACTTCCGGCGCGACATGGCCAAGCGGCTGCGCGGCACCGCGCAGTTCATCTCCGGCACGACCTTCGGCCCGAGCACGGAAGCGGAGCGGCTCATCGCCCGTGTCCGCATGATCCATGACCATGTCCAAGGGCGCCTGCCGGACGGGACGCCCTATTCGGCCAACGACCCGGCGCTCCTCACCTTCGTCCACGTGGCGGAGGTGTCCTCGTTCCTCGCCGCGCACCTGCGCTACCGCGAGCCGCTGATGCCTCTTCCCGAGCAGGACCGCTACCTCCGTGAATACGCCGTGGTGGCGGAGCGGCTCGGGGCGGAGGACGTGCCGAAGACGAAGCGCGAGGTGGACGGCTACCTCGCCGCGATCCGGCCGGCGCTGCGGGTCGACGCGCGCACGCGGGAAGTGGCGGGGGCGCTCCTCGCCGAACCCGCGCCGAGCGCGCTGCTCGGGCCCTTGCGCGAGGTCGCGATGGAGGCCGGGATCGACCTCCTGCCGCGCTGGGCGGCGCGGATGCACGGCCTCGACCTGTCCGAGCCGCGCCGGCTCGGGGTCCGCGCCGGCGTTTCCGGCGTCGGGCGGGTGGCGCGCTGGGCGCTGCGCGACGGCTCGGCGATGCGGGCCCGGCGGCGCGTCTCCGCATGAGCGAGACGGCGGGGCCGATCTTCCGGCCGGGGCGGAACTGCTGGCGCGTCGAGACCGCGACGCGCATGGCGGTGGTCATCGATGCCGACGATTATTTCGCCCACGCGCGCGCCGCGATGCTGAAGGCGCGACGCCGCATCATGCTGATCGGCTGGGACTTCGACGCGCGCATCACCCTTGGCCGGCAGGGCGAGGCGGACGAGGGGCCGGAGAACCTCGGCGAGTTCGTGCTCTGGCTGGCCAACCGCAACCCCGAACTCGACATCCACCTCCTGCGCTGGGACGTCGGGGCCGTGAAGACGCTGGCGCGCGGCTCGACGCTCCTGACCCTCGCCCGCTGGCTGCGGCATCCGCGCATCCACACGCGGCTCGACGGCCACCATCCGACCGGAGCCTCGCATCACCAGAAGATCGTCACCATCGACGACGCGCTCGCCTTCTGCGGCGGCATCGACATGACCGGCGACCGCTGGGACACGCGCGAGCATCGCCACGCCGACCCGCGCCGGAAACAGCCGAACGGCAAGCCCTACAAGCCCTGGCACGACGCCACCACCGCGATCGAGGGGCCGATGGCGGAAGCCGTCTCGGCGATCGCGCGCGACCGCTGGCGGCGGAGCGGCGGCGATCCGCTGGAAGCGCTGCTCCCGCAGTCCGCGGGTGCCTCGCCCTGGCCGGACGGGCTGGAGGCGCATTTCCGCGACGTCCCGGTCGCCGTGTCCCGCTCCGTGCCGGTGATGGCCGATCAGGACGCGGTGACCGAGATCGAGACGCTCTATCTCGACCTCATCGCGCGGGCGAAGCGGTTCGTCTACGCCGAAAGCCAGTACTTCGCCTCGCGCCGCATCGCGGAGGCGATCGCGCGCCGGCTCGAGGAACCGGAGGGGCCGGAATTCGTCCTGGTCAACCCGCTGACCGCGCAGGGCTGGTTGGAGCCGGTGGCGATGGACACGGCGCGCGCCCGGCTGCACGAGGCGCTGAAGCGGCGCGACCGGTACGGGCGCTTCCGCATCTACCACCCCTACACGAGCGGCGGCGAGCCGATCTACGTCCACGCCAAGATCCTGATCGCCGACGACAGGATCCTGCGTATCGGCTCCTCCAACATGAACAACCGCTCGATGCGGCTCGACACCGAATGCGACGTGACGGTGGATGCCGGGGCGGCCGGGGACGAGGCGGCGGCGGCGCGCGAGATCGCGGCGATCCGCGACGGCCTTATGGCCGAGCATCTGGGCACGAGCATCGAAGCGGTGCGGGAGGCGATCGAGAAGGCCGGTTCGCTGATCGAGGCTGTCGAGACGCTCAGGGGCGACGGACGCTCGCTCCGCCCCTACGAGGTGCCCGACCTCGGCACGGTCGAGAAGTGGCTCGCCGACAACGAGGTGCTCGACCCGGAAGGACCGGAGGAGATGTTCGAGCCGTTCTCGCGGCGCGGCCTGTTCCGCCGCTTGGCGTTCCGGCCGGCGCGAGGGTAGCGGCGGCCGGAAGCGCCGACGAAACGGCGGATCGGGCGCGCCGAGGCGAACGGCGCAACTTCAGAGCTCGAACGTGCCCTCGAACACGGACACGCAGCGGCCGCCGACGAAGGCGCGGATGCCGCCCGCGGTTCGCTCGGCGCGGGTTTCGAGGAGGCTCGGGTGGCCCATGTCGAAGCCTTGGCCGAACAGCCGTCGCACTTCCCCCGCCGCGCCGTCGAGCTCGGCGAGAAGGGCCGCCGCCGCGGCCGTGGCGCTGCCCGTGGCCGGGTCCTCGGCGGTGAGCTGCCGGTTGAACATCCGGGCCTGGATGTCGGTGCCCTCCGCGCCGGCGTCGCGCGTATAGACGTAAAGCGAGTGCGCGCCCTCCGCCGGAAGCGCGTCGTCGTAGGAGGCGGGTGTCGGCCGGATGCGGCGGAGCGCTTCGCGCGAGCGAAGTTCCGCGACGAGGAACGGCAGGCCGACCGAGACGACCTCGGGCGCGTGGCGCTCCGTCGCGATGTCGGCGGGGTCGAGCGACAGGCAGGCGGCGACCTTCTCCGCCGACACCGTGCCGCGCCGGGACAGGGCTTCCGGCGCGGCGATCTCCCCGCCGACCGCCGCGCCGGCCTCAGTGAGGACGCCGATCCGTACCAGCCCGGCCCGCTCCTCGAAGGCGAAGCGCTCCGGCACGGCTTCGCCCCGCCGCCGCGCCTCGTCGGCGAGCACGAAGGCGGTGCCGACGTTCGGATGGCCGGCGAAGGGCAGTTCGCGGTCGGGCGTGAAGATGCGCACTTCGGCGGTGTTCGCGGCGTCCTTCGGCGAGAGGACGAAGCTCGTCTCGGAATAGTTGAACTCGCGGGCGATCGCCTGCATCGCGTCCGTGGAAAGGCCCTCCGCGTCGAGCACGACGGCGAGCGGATTGCCGCCGAAGCGGGTCCGCGTGAAGACGTCGACGGTCCGGAAGCGGCGCTGCATGGGATTTCCTCGAAGGCTCGTGGGCGCGCCGCCTCCTATCAGGAAATCTCCTCGGTGATCACCTCGAACTTCGCGAGGCGCGAGGCGCCGAAGCTGGTGGACAGCGCGACGTCGGTCGCGTCGCGCCCGGTCGCCATCAGGATGCGGCCGATGCGCGGTTTGTTGTGGCGCGCGTCGAACGTGTACCAGTGGCCGCCGAGATAGGCCTCGAACCAGGCGGAGAAGTCCATCGGATCGGGCACCGGCGGCACGCCGATGTCGCCGAGATAGCCGGTGCAGTACCGCGCCGGGATGTTCATGCAGCGGCAGAGCGTGATGGCGAGATGCGCGAAGTCGCGGCACACCCCCGTCCTGTCCGTGTATCCCCCGAACGCCGTCCGGGTCGCGTCGGCGTTCTGGTAGTTGAAGGCGATCTGCTGGTGCGCGTAGTCGCAGATCGCCTGCACCCGAGCCCAGCCGGTCGGCGTGTTGCCGAAGAGATTCCAGGCGACGTCGCCGAGCCGGTCGGTGTCGCAGTAGCGGCTGCCGAGCAGGTAGACGAGCACCTCGTCCGGCAGGTCCTTGATGTCGTGCTGTGCCGCTTCCGCCATGACGGGGTCGGGGCGACCGGTGTCGTGGATGTCGAACAGCGTCGAGATCGTGGTGATGCCCGGCGGCGCGGTGATCCGCGTGCAGGCATTGCCGAAGCCGTCGACGTAGTCGCGCGCCTCGATCGGCCGGTCGAAGCCGACGACCTGCGGCGTTAGGAGGTCCACCCGGCGCGAGGGATGGATGTTCAGCACGAGCAGCATCGGCGTCGGCTGCCAGCACTCGTAGGCGAGATTGAACCCGGCACGTATCTTCAAGAACCAGCTCCAGCGCGCGAACCCGCCTCCCGCCGCTATTAATTAAAGCCGGACCTGCGGAATCCAGAGGCAGAATCGCCCTCGGCCCAAATTTCGCTCAGGCGAGCCGGGCGACCCAGGCCGTGTCCGGCATCTCGTCGCGGGTGGTGACGTTCACCTGCACGGTCATGCCGTCGTCGTCGGAGGCGGAGCCGTTGTAGGTGCCGGCGAGCGGGATGGCCTGCGAGGGATCGCGCGCCACCGCGACGCGGATCAGGTCGCGGCTGCCGACGATGCCGTTGGTCGGGTCGAACTCGACCCAGCCGGCGCCGGGCACGAACACCTCGCACCAGGCATGCGTCGCGCCGCCGCCGAGCGTCTCGTTGCCGTCGCGGTCGGCGACGTAGATGTAGCCGGACACGAACCGGGCGGCGAAGCCGAGCGCGCGCACCGCCTCCATCATGAATAGCGCGAAGTCGCGGCAGGTGCCGCGCCGGAGATGCAGCGTGCCGAGCGGCGGCTGCGTGCCGGCTTCCGAACGCCGCGCATAGGAGAAGCTTTCGCGGATGGCGTAGCAGAGCGTCATCAGGACGTGGCCGGTGTCGACCGAGCGCCCGGCCGGCGCGAAGCGCCGCGCCCACTGGCCGATCTCGTCGGCGTCGTCGGGATAGTGGCGCGCGATGAGGCGGGCGAGGTCGACGGCGTCCTCGCGGTCGTAGCTGAACGGATAGGTCCGCGCCGCGTCGATCGTCACGAATTCGGGCGCGGCCTGCGGCGAGTGGTCGACGAGGATGCGGGTCTCGAAGCGCAGCGCCGTGGCCTTGCCCGCCGGCTGCACCAGCGCGACGCAGTTGCCGAAGACGTCGTGGATCCAGCGCACGGAAGCCGGCTCCGGCTCGACGCGAAGCACGGCCTCGATCAGGCGCTGATCGTAGGAGTCGCGCGGGCGGAACAGGAGGCGGTGCTCGCCGAAGGAAACGGGTCGCCGGTAGCGGTAGATCGTCGCGTGCCGGACCTGATAGACGGTCATCGTGCGTTTTCGTTCTCTGCCGGTCGGCCGGGCGGTCGGGGCGGGCGTGCCGCCAGCATCTCGCAGCCGCGCGCCGTGCTCAAGCCCGGATGGAACCGAACCCCGTACCCCCGCCGTTCGAGCCGGATCGGAAGCGAAGCGGGAGGCTGGCGATGGGGACGGACAGGGACAAGCTCGCCAAGGCGGCCGAGACGCTGAAGGGCCAGGGCCAGCAGGACGCGCCGCGGACTTCGGCGGATCTCGCGATCTCCGACCCGCCGACGCCGGTCGGGACGCCTCCGCGCGAAACCGCGGCGGACGAGACCCGGAGGCAGCCCGGCTCGAAAACCTCCTAGGCGCTGCCGCCCTCGGCGGCGAAAAGGGCGATCGCCGAGCGGGCGCATTCGACGAAGCTGCGGTTCGGGCCGCCGACGCCGACCGCCTGCCGGCTTACGCGCGCGCCCTCCACGAGAAGGTAGAGCATGTCGGCGAGCGCTTCCGGCCGCCGGATGCCGGCGCTGAAGCAGAGGCGCACGAGCCGCTCGCGCTGCTGGTTCTTGAACTCCGCGATGGTGGCGCGCACTTCCGCCGCGGCTTCCGGCAGCTCCACCGCGGCATTCGCCACCTCGCAGCACATGCCGTCCTGGATGTAGCGGTCGATCAGGAGGACCCAGGCGTCGAGCTGGGCGCGGGGATCGTCCGGGTGCGAGGCGAGGATCTCACCCCAGCCTTTGTCGGCATCCACCGAGGCTTCCCGAAGGCAGGCGACGATCAGGTCGTCCTTCGAATGGAAGTGGCGGTAGAGCGTCATCTTGTTGGTGCCGGCGCTCTCGGCGATCGCGTCGACCCCCGCCCCCCGGATGCCGCATTGCCGGAACAGGCTGCGCGCCGTGCCGAGGATCCGGTCCCGCGGGCGGACCCGCTCGAGTGTTGCATCCGTCATCGGATGGCCGGCTTCCGAAATACGATTGCGCTTGACGCCATGTTACCGGTCTGTCACGTAATGCATGTTACCGACCCGTAACATCCACTGAGTCGGCTGGCAAGTGTTCAGTCGCTTTGGCTCACAAGCAAAAATCCCGCCGCCGGTTCCGGCGTTCCGGGGGAAAGGAGCGACGATGTTCCGTCAAAACGACGAACCGACGATCGACGAGATCATGCGCGACCCGACGGTCCGTGCGCTGATGCGGGCCGATCGCGTGGACGTCGTCAAGTTCGAAGCGAAGCTGCGCGGCTTCGCGCGCAGCATCCGCCGGACGCCCTCGGCCGCGGCGGAGCGGCAGACGGACGACGCCGTCGACGCTTCCAAACGCCTCCTTCCCCTCGTAGCGGGCTTCGGCCGTTCCGCCGGCGCCGCGCGCCATTGCTGGTGCTGACGCGGCGGAAACGGCTACAGGGTCAGATTTGGTAATCTCCAAGGGGTAGACGGCCGGACATGGTCGAGTTCTTCACGCGGCGGCCGATCTTCGCGTCGGCCGTCGCCATCGTCATGGTGCTCGCAGGGGCGATCTGCTACTTCCTGCTGCCCGTCTCGCAGTTTCCGGACATCACGCCGCCGCAGGTGGTGGTGAGCGCCCGTTACCCCGGCGCGAGCGCGCAGGTCGTCGCCGACACGGTGACGACGCCGCTCGAGCAGGAGATCAACGGCGTCCAGGGCATGACCTACATGTCCTCGACGAGCTCGAACGACGGCTCGGCGACGGTCACCGTCACCTTCGAGGTCGGCTATCCGCTCGACATCGCGGCGGTCGACGTCCAGAACCGCGTTTCGCAGGCCTCTCCGTCGCTGCCGGCGATCGTCAACCAGGGCGGCGTGACGGTCAAGAAGCAGAACCCGAACTTCGCGCTGATCGTCGACCTCACCTCGCCGGACGGCTCGGTCGACCCGGTGTCGCTGTCGAACTACGCCTTCCTGCAGGTCGCCGACCCGTTGAAGCGCGTGCCCGGCGTCGGCGACGTGCAGATCTTCGGCGAGCGGCGCTATTCGATGCGCGTCTGGCTCGACCCGGACCGGATGGCCAATCTCGGCATCACCGCGGTCGACGTGCAGAACGCCGTCGCCGAGCAGAACGTCCAGGTCGCGGCCGGCAAGATCGGCCAGTCGCCGGCCCCCGCCGGCACGCCGTTCGAGATGCAGGTCAACGCCGTTGGCCGCCTGTCGGACCCGGCCGAGTTCGACAACATCGTCGTGCGCGCCAACCCGGCCGCCGGCTCGGTGGTGCGGCTGAAGGACGTCGCGCGGACCGAGCTCGGCGCGCTGCAATACGCTTCCACCGCCTATTTCGGCGAGCGGCCGACCGTGGTGCTCGGCATCTTCCAGATGCCGGGCTCGAACGCGCTCGACCTGCAGAAGAACGTCCACGCCAAGATGGACGAGCTGAAGCAGCGCTTCCCGAAGGGCATCGAATACGCGATGCACTACGACACGACGCGCTTCGTGTCGGCCTCGATGCACGACGTCGTGGTGACGCTCGGCGAGGCGCTGTTCCTCGTCGTGCTGGTCGTCTACGTCTTCCTGCAGAGCTGGCGCACCACGCTGATCCCGGTGATCGCGATCCCCGTCTCGCTCGTCGCGACGCTGGTGGTGATGTACCTCCTCGGCTTCTCGCTCAACATGCTGAGCCTCCTCGGCATGGTTCTCGCGATCGGCCTCGTGGTGGACGATGCGATCGTCGTGGTCGAGAACGTCGAGCGCCAGCTCGAGGAGGGCCACCCGCCGCTGGAGGCGACGCGCCGCGCCATGCGCGAGGTGACGGGACCGATCATCGCGACGACGGCCGTCCTGATGGCCGTGTTCATCCCCGTCGCCTTCATTCCGGGCGTCGCGGGGCAGCTCTACAACCAGTTCGCGCTGACCGTGGCGATCTCGGTCGGCATCTCGGCCTTCAACTCGCTGACGTTGTCGCCGGCGCTGTCCGCCGCCTTCCTGACGCACCGGCACGCCAAGCCCTTCTTCCTGTTCCGCTGGTTCAACGCCGTCTTCGACTGGTCGGCCAACGCCTATGCGCGGCTCGTCGGCGGGCTGATCCGGGTCCGCTACCTGGTGCTGCTTCTGTTCGTCGTGACGCTCGGCGGCACCTACATGATCTGGTCGAAGATCCCCTCGACCTTCCTTCCCGTGGAGGACCAGGGCTACTTCTTCGTCGTGGTGCAGCTTCCCGACGGCGCCTCGCTGGAGCGCACCGACAAGGTGGCGGCCAAGGTCAAGGAAACGCTCCAGGCGCATCCCGGCGTCGATATCGTCGGCTCGATCTCGGGCCTCAACTTCCTGACCAACGCGGCGCAGTCGAACTCGGCCGTCGAGTTCGTGATCCTGAAGCCCTGGGACGAGCGCGGCCCCGACCTGCAGGCCTCGAAGATCGTCGCCGAGATGGGCGCGAAGCTCATCCAGATGCCGGAGGCGATCGTGCTCGCCTTCGACCCGCCCTCGATCCCCGGCCTCGGCGCGACGGGCGGCTTCGAGTTCCAGGTCGAGGACCTCGCCGGCCGCGGCAGCGCCGCCCTCAACGACGCCGTGCAGGCGGTGCTCGGCGAGGCGCGGAAGCAGCCGGAACTGAACCCGCACGCCTTGTTCTCATCGTTCTCGACCTCGACGCCGCAGTTCGACTTCGACCTCGACCGCAACAAGGCCAAGCTCCTCGGCCTCGACCTGCCGGACGTGTTCAACACGCTGCAGATCTTCTTCGGCTCGCTCTACGTCAACGACTTCAACCTCTACGGCCGCACCTTCCGCGTGACGCTCCAGGCGGAACAACAGGCCAGGGCGGCGGCGTCCGACCTGTCGCGCCTCTACGTGCGGAACTCCGAAGGCGGCATGGTGCCGCTCTCGACGCTCGGCACCCTGAAGCCGATGGCCGGGCCGGAGACCGTGCCGCACTACAACAACTACGCCTCCGCCCTCATCAACGGCGCGGCGGCCCCCGGCTTCTCCTCGGCGCAGGCGACGGCGGCGATGGAGCGGGCGGCGAACGCCGTCCTGCCGCGCGACTTCTCCTACGAATGGACCGGCATCACCTATCAGGAGATCAAGGCCGGCTCGCTGGCGAGCGTCATCTTCGCGTTGGCGCTGGTCTTCGTGTTCCTGATCCTCGCCGCGCAGTACGAGAGCTGGTCGATGCCGTTCATGGTGCTGCTTGCGGTGCCGCTGGCGCTCTTCGGCGCGGTGGGGGCCCTGACGCTGCGAGGGCTTCAGATCGACGTCTATTCGCAGATCGGCTTCGTGATGCTGATCGGCCTCGCGGCGAAGAACGCCATCCTGATCGTCGAGTTCGCCAAGCGGCGGCGGCTGGAAGGCGAGTCGATCGTGCAGGCGGCGAAGGACGCGGCGCGCCTGCGGCTCCGCCCGATCCTGATGACCGCCTTCGCCTTCATCCTCGGCGTCGTGCCCCTGATGAAGGCGACGGGCGCGGGCGCTGCGAGCCGCCAGTCGCTCGGCACCACCGTCTTCGGCGGCATGCTCGCCGCCACCGTCCTCACCCTCCTCTTCGTGCCGGTGTTCTACGCCACGATCGAGAGCTGGCGCGAGCGGCGCGGCGCCTCGCCGGCCCCGGAACGGGCGCACGACGCCCCCGCCGCGGCCGGCGGCGCGCACCCCGTGCCGGCCGAATGACCTTTCGGAGTTTCCCATGCGTGTCCTGAAGATCGCGCTCGCGACCGTGGCGGTGTTCGCTCTCGCCACCGGCGGCGAGATGGCCTGGCGCAACCGCGCCTTCCTGATGGCCGAGATGGGCGGCGGCGGGGCGAAGCCCGAAGCGGAAGCGCAGGCCGCCCCCGCGCCGGGCGGCGGCGGCGCGCCGCCCGCCATGCCGGTGCCGGTCGCGAAGGTCGTGAAGCGCACCTTGCCGACCTGGCTCGACTATTCGGCGCGGACGGAAGCGATCCGCTCCGTGTCGCTCCAGACCAAGGTCACCGGCTTCGTCGCGTCGCAGCCGATGGCGGACGGCGCGGACGTGAAGGGCGGCGATCTCCTCTACAAGCTCGATCCGCGCGACTTCGAGGCGGCGCTGGAACAGGCGCGCGCCGCCGTCCAGCGCGACGAGGCGGCGCTCACCTACGCGCGGGCGGCGGAACAGCGCTCGTCCTCGCTCGTCAGGACCGGCTCCACCGCCAAGGACGCGCTCGACCAGAACACCAGCGCCCGGGCGCAGGCCGAGGCCGCCGTCGCGCTCGACCGCGCGACGGTGAAGACGGCGGAGCTGAATCTCGGCTACGCGGAAGTGCGGGCGCCCTTCGCCGGCCGGCTCGGCCGCGACCGCGCGCCGGTCGGAACGCTGGTCGGCGCCAACACCACGACCCTCAACACGCTGGTCCAGCTCGACCCCGTCTACGTGACCTTCAACCCGAGCGAGCGGGACCTCGCCGCGATCGCGAAGGCCAAGCGGAAGAGCGAGGTCAAGGTCGAGGTCACCCTGCCCGGCACGGACGGCGAGACGCATCGCGGCGACCTGACCTTCATCGACAACGCCGTCGATCCGCAGACCGGCACGATCACGGCGCGGGCCACGATCCCGAACGCCGACTTCGCGCTGCTGCCCGGCCAGTACGTCCGCGCCCGGCTCGTCGTCGCGGAGCAGCCCGATGTCCTGATGGTGCCGCAGGCGGCGGTCGGCTCCGGCCAGCTCGGGAAATACGTCTACGTCATCGGCGACACCGGCACCGCCGAACAGCGGCTCGTGACGCTCGGCCCGACGGAGGGTGACCTCGTCGCGGCCGCCGGCATCAAGGAAAGCGACCGGGTGATCACCGGCAACCTGCAGAAGATCGGTCCCGGCGCGCCGGTGCAGCCGCTGCCGACCGAGACCGCCGCGAAGTAGGGATCGCGGCAGCCGTCTCTCAGCCGGCGGAGGCGACCAGCCGGAGCTTCGGCGCGAGGCTGCGCGCCCGGAAGGTGACGCGGACGCGGTCCACCGCCGCCAGTTCCTGGTCGGCGAGGTGGTAGCCGAGCTTGCGGCCGAGCGCCCGCGCCTGCTCCAGGTTACCGAGCGCGATCTCGCGATCGAATTCCGGGTGCTTGGCGGTCATCAGCGCCGCGAGCACGCCGATCTCGACGCCGTCGGCGAACGACGCGTCCTGGCCGGGAAACCGCACCTTCAGACCCTGTTCCAGTTCGATCGACCGCATCGCCATGCTCCAGACTGACATCGACGATTTTCCGCCCGTAGGGTTGATCAAACCTTAAGCGGCGGAGCCCGCCGCCGGAACTGCGCGGGCGATCGCGCCGTTTGGTCGCGGAAGCGGAGCGTGCCGAACGGCTGGTTCCGCATCGTGTCGCGTATCCCGCGAGAGCCGCCGCCGGCACCGCCGAGCCGCGCTCGTTCGATCGAAACAGCTGCCGGGCCGCCACGGGAGGGCGGACCCAGCCTTCACGGAGGATTTCCATGTCCAGTCTGCAGCCATCCAGCAAGCAGAGCGTCACCGCGTTCTTCGATTCCAGGTCCGACGCCGACGCGGCGGCGACCCGCATCCGCGCCGAGGGCGTTTCCGACGCCGACATCCGCATCGTCGCCGGGGAGAGCGATCTCGGGACGTCCGAGACGCGCGGCGAGAAGAAAGGGTTCTGGGAGTCACTCAGCGACTTCTTCCTGCCGAACGAGGACCGCTACGCCTATGCCGAAGGGCTCAGCCGCGGCGGCTATTTCGTCAGCGTCGCGACGAGCGCCGCGAACCACGACCGCATCCTCGACATCCTCGACGACGAGGGCACCGTCGACATGGACGCGCGCGAGGCGTCTTGGCGCGCGGAGGGCTGGGAAGGCTATCAGGCCGGCCGCGACGACGACATCGGCTCGCAGGCCTTCGGCCGGCCGGCTTCGGCCACCGGGGGTCTCGCGACCGACGCCGCGGCGAGCGCCGCCACGGCCGGCGCGATGCCGATCGGCGGCACGACCGGCCTTCGCACCGGCACGGCCTCGAACCCCGCCGACGCGACGGGTCTCAATGCCACGGAGCCGGCCGGCGCCTACGACCGCCAGGATCCGCTGGTGACGGAGGACGGTGTCATGCCCGCTCGCGACGAGCGCTTCGGCCGCCGCGACATGAGCAGCGGCCGCGCGCGGGTCCGCTCCTACTTCTCTGACGACGACCGGCTGGACGACGGCCTGTCGGCCGTGGATCAGGCGCAGCCGGTATCGGATCAGGTCCGGCGCACCGACGTCGAGCTCGAGGACGAGCGCCGGGATCGGGCCGACGACCTCACCCGGCGCACCGGCGGCACGCTTTGACGAGTTCGATCTAAGCGAGGTGGGGCGGGGCCGCGGGTCCCGCCCCTATTCCTTTTCCTCCTTCGGCTTGCGGCTCGGCATCTCGCCGGCCGCGACCAGCGCCGCGGCGATCGCGACGGTGCGCCGGCCCTGGTGCCGCGCCGCCTCGAAGTCCGCCTCGCGCGGATCGTCGTGCTCGGCACCGACGATCGCCGACGCGCCGTAGGGCGAGCCGGCCTCCAGCATCGCCTCGTCCGTGTAGCCGGTCGGCAGGATCACCATGCCGAGATGCGCCATCGGCGCATAGAGCGACAGGGTGACGACCTCCGAGCCGCCATGCGGCCACGAGGCGGTGGCGAAGGCGCCGCCGACCTTGCCCGAGAGCGAGCCCTTCTTCCATTGCGGCCCGAGCCGGTCGAGGAAGTTCTTCAGTTCCGTCGCCATCGCGCCGAAATAGGAGGGCGTGCCGAAGAGGATCGCGTCGGCCCATTCGGCGTCGTCCTCGCTCGGCGCCTCGTAGAGCGCGTTCTGCCGGGCGGCGCTTTCCGCCCAGCCCTCCACCTTCCGCATCGTCTCGGCGTCGGCGACCTCGCGGGCGCGGCGCACGCGCACCTCCGCGCCGGCCTCGCGCGCTGCCGCCGCCGCGGCCTCGGCCAGCTTCTCCACCGAGCCGTTGCGGGAATAGTAGACGACGAGGAGGCGGGTCGGACCGGTGGTGTCGGCGGCGGGCATCGGAATCTCCGTTGAGCCATGCGGGAGGGCGGGAACTGCGGCGCCCGGCGCCGGCGAACAGGGCCGGCGGCAAAGCGACGCGAGCGCGAAGCGGCGCGGCCGGAGGGAACCGGTGGCGGCGCCGACGCTTTCCTGCCCGAACAACAGGAGAGACGCATGCCGACGAACAGCGATCCGCGCGAGCGCGCGAACAACGGCGAGCCGGGCCCGGAGCGTTCCGTCCCGGACGGCAAGGAAGCCGATTTCGCCGAAAAGGGCCCGGCCGTCGTCGACGATCAGGCCGGGCTGTCGGAGGAAGAGAAGCTGGAGGACGCCGTCGAGGACCTGTCGACGGAGAAGGACTGACCCTCTCCGCCGTCACTCGATCAGTTCGAGGAGCGCCTCCGCCGCGGCGAGGCGCTCCGCCGCGCTTCCGGACGGCCGCTCCAGCACCAGCCTGTCGTCCCGCCAGCGCAGGCTCTTCCTTGGCTTCAGGCGTTCGCGCAGCGCCGCCGCGGCCGGCTTCGACAGCGTCGCGGCGACCGCCTTCGGCCCGGCGTCGAGCCGCCGGACGGCGAGGTCGCGGCAGCGCAACCTGAGCCGGGCGAGCGCGAAGCCCGCCGCGACCGCCTCCGGCATCGGGCCGAACCGATCGGCGATCTCCGCCCCCAGCGCATCCAGCGCCAGCTCGTCCTCGGCCCGGTCGAGCGCTGCGACGAGCTCGATCCGCAAGTCCGCTTCCGGCACGTAGTCGGCCGGGACGCCGCCCTCGAAGCCGAGGTTCAGGTCGGTGCGCCAGTCCTCGGGCGCGGCCTGCCCGCGCGCCTGCGCCAGCGCGCGCTCCAGCAGCCGGCGGTAAAAGGACAGGCCGATCAGCGCCAGATGGCCGGCCTGCTCCTCGCCGAGGAGTTCGCCCGCGCCGCGAAGGTCGAGGTCGCGGGCGGCGATCGCAAAGCCGGCGCCGAGGTCCGACAGGCGGCCAAGCGTTTCCAAGCGTCGCCGCCCTTCCGCGGTCGGCTCGGCTTCCGGGTCGGTGAGGAGGAAGGCGAAGCCACGGCGGCTGCCGCGCCCGATCCGGCCGCGAAGCTGGTGAAGCTGGGCGAGGCCGAACCGGTCCGCCCGCCAGACCACCATCGTGTCGGCGTTCGAAACGTCGAGCCCACTCTCGACGATGCTGGTGGCGAGAAGCACGTCGCCCTCGCCCGTCGCGAAGGCGAGCATCGCGTCGTCCATCGCGTCGGCATCCATCCCGCCGTGCAGGACGGCGAGGGCGAGGTCCGGCAGGAGGCGCCGGAGCCTCGCCGCCATCGGCTCCAGGTCCTCGATGCGCGGGCACACGACGTAGCTCCGCCCGCCGCGCGCCTTTTCCGCGAGAAGCGCGTCCCGCAGCGCGTCTTCCTCGATCGGCGCGACCGTGGTGCGCACCGCCCGCCGCCGGCCGGGCGGCGTCGCGATGACGCTGATCTCGTGGAGGCCGACGAAGCCGGCCTGGAGCGTGCGCGGGATCGGCGTCGCGGTCATCGCGAGGACGTGCACCCCCTCCCCCAGCGCCCGGAGCTTCCCCTTCTGCCCGGCGCCGAAGCGCTGTTCCTCGTCGATCACGACGAGCCCGAGTTCGGCGAAGGAGACGTCCTTGGCGAGAACGGCGTGCGAGCCGACGACGATGCGGACGCTGCCGTCGGCGAGCCCTGCCTTCGCGGCCTCGATCTCGGCCGGATCGGCAAGCCGCGACAGGCGCGCGACGCTGACGCCGGCCCGCGCGAAGCGTTCCGTGAACAGGCGGAAATGCTGCTGGGCCAGCACCGTCGTCGGCGCGACCACCGCGACCTGCGCCCCCGCGAACGCCGCCGCTGCCGCGGCGCGGAGCGCGACCTCGGTCTTGCCGAAGCCGACGTCGCCGCAGACGAGCCGGTCCATCGGCCGGCCGGAGGCGAGGTCGGCGAGGACGGCCTCCGTCGCTTCGCTCTGATCCGCCGTCATCTCGAAGGGGAAGCGCGCGCAGAACCGCTCGAACGCCGCGCGGTCCGGCTGGAGCTCGGGGGCTCGCGCCTCGTCCTTCGCCGCGAGGAACTGCACCATCCGGCGCGCCGTGTCCGAGACCGCGGCCACCACCGCGTCGCGTTTCGCGATCCAGTTGCCGCTTTTCAGCCGGTCGAGCTTCACGTCGGTCTCCGGTCCGCCGTAGCGCCAGAGCGCGCCGATCTCGGCGGTCGGAACGAGCAGCGTATCGTCGCCGGCATAGCGGAGACGCAGCGCTTCCGTCGCGACCGTACCGGCTCCCGCCGCCGCCACCGTTTCCAGCCCTTCGAGCCGGGCGACGCCGTGGTCGAGGTGCACCACCGCGTCGCCGATGCGGAACGCGTCGTCGCCGCGCGCGAAGCCGGACGGAACTGCCGCGGCGAGGGGCCCGCGCCCGGCGCGCTGCCCGACGAGGTCGCGCAGGGTGACCACCGCCACCCGGTCGTCGCGCGCGACGAAGCCCTCCGCGATCGCCGCCTCGAAGGCGACGACGCCGCCGCTTGGGGCCGCGAGGACGCCGGCCCAGTCTTCGACCGCATCGACCGGCGCGTCGAGCGTGCGGGCCGCCCGGCGGGCGGCGCGGCGCACTTCGTTTCGGCCGATACCCGCGACGGCAATGCGGAAGCCCCGTTCGACCAGCGGCGCGGCGAATGTAGCGAGGGCCGCGAAGGGATCGGGCTCGGCGGCGAAGCGGGGCACGCCGGCCGGCTCGTCGCCCTCCTCCACCACGGCCGCGAGGCGGCTGCCGACGAGCCTCGACCACTCCTTGCGGCCGAGATGGTCGCGTTGCGCCGGCGTCGGCTTGCGCACGCCTGCCTCCGCTTCCTCGATCGCGGCGAAGACCGTGTCGGCCCGGCGCTCGACGCCTGCCTCGATGATCGTAGCCGCGCCGTCCGGCAGGTAGTCGAACAGCGTTTCCAGCCTGCCGTAGCGGGCGGCGAGCCCGGCTTCCTCCGGCGACGGCTCGCCCTTGCCACGACCGGGATGCAGGAACTCGCTGGCCGGATCGACGATGAGATGACAGGTTTCGGCGACGGAGCGCTGCGTCGCCGGATCGAAGGAGCGGATCGCGACGATGCGGCCGTCCTCGTGCTCGATCCGACATGGCCGCGGCGCCGCGGCGGGGAAGATTTCCACGACGCGGCCGCGCAGCGCCGCTTCGCCGGGCTCGTCGACGCGAAGGTCGAGCCGGTAGCCGAGCCGGGTGAGATCTGCCGCGACCTTTTCCGGATCGACCGGCTCGCCGACCCGGAATTCGAGATGCGCCTTCTGCCAAGCGGCGCGCGGCGGCACGCGGCGGATGAGCGCCGCCGCGGTGGCGATCACCGCCGCCGGCCGCTTCCGCTTGTCGAGCAGCCAGCGCAGCGTCGCCATGCGCCCGCCCATCGCCGCGGTGCCGGGCGGTACGCCGTCGCCGGGCAGGCCGTCGACCGGGCCGAACTCCGCGACGCGCCCCTCGCCGCCGAGCAGCCGCACGAGGGCCGCGATGTCGCGCATGCGGCGCGACGTCTCGGCGACGTAGAGGAGCGGCAGCCCGTCGCCCGCCTCCT
Source organism: Plantimonas leprariae (assembly GCF_008802405.1). Taxonomy (GTDB): domain Bacteria; phylum Pseudomonadota; class Alphaproteobacteria; order Rhizobiales; family Rhizobiaceae; genus Plantimonas; species Plantimonas leprariae. The sequence continues at coordinate 368 of NZ_VZDO01000018.1, read as the reverse complement.
CGCGCAGCCGCCGGGCGATCGCGGCCGCCACCGCGCCGACCGGCCGGAGCGGCGACAGACGTTCGGCCGAGGCCTCGGCGTTCTCGATCGTCACGGACTGCAGCATGGACCCTCGCATTGCCTGACTGGCCAAGCGGAACGCCCGGCGGGCCGGCGCGATCCGGGTGCGACGAGATGCATCCACAGCTTTCGCGAAGGCAGTGGACAACGCCGCTGTCGGGTGGTGCGAGTTCCATCCGAAACGCCGAAGGCCGGCGTTGGGGGCCGGCCTTCGCGGGTTGGGTGCGATGATGTGCCGGCGGCGGGTGGCCGCGGCTTGGTGCTGTCGCTGCCCGTGTCAGAACTCTTCCCAGCTGTCGGCGGCGGCC
>NZ_VZDO01000017.1 GCF_008802405.1 Plantimonas leprariae | reverse complement strand
AGCGCGGTGTCGAACACGAACGCGTCGCTGCCCGTTCCGCCGAGCAGGCGGTCCGTCCCGGCGCCGCCGCGCAGCGTATCGTTGCCGGCCTGACCCTGCAGCGTATCGTTGCCGCCGTCGCCGTTCAGGATGTCGCTGCCGGTATTGCCGAACATCTGGTCGTTGTCGTCGCCGCCGGTCAGCGTGTCGTCGCCGTCGTTGCCGTAGAGCTGGTCGCGGCCCGCTCCGCCCTGCAGCGTGTCGTTGCCGAAGCCGCCGCCGAGCCGGTCGTTGCCCGCACCGCCGATCAAGCCGTCGTTGCCGTCACCGCCGCGCAGGATGTCGTTGCCATCGCCACCGTCGAGCGTGTCGTCGTCTCCCTGACCTTCCAGCGTGTCGTTGCCGACCCCACCAAGGAACGTGTCGTTGCCGCTGCCGCCGAACAGTTGGTCGTTGCCGCTGCCACCGACGAGAAAGTCCGCACCGTTCCCCGCCCTGACCGTGTCGTTCCCGGCGCCGGCGTTGTAGTAATACGGGTCGTTGACGCGGAACGGCGGGAAGAAGCTCAGGTCGTCCGCGCCATCCGTGCCGAGGACCACCCCGACGAACTGGTCGCCGCGCTGAGTTCCGGAGATGTCGCGAACGTCGAACGTCAGGCCCTGCTGACCCTGCACGAAGGTGATGCCCTCGTCGTCGTAGCGGCTGATCGGACCGGTGAGGTTGCCTTCCGCATCCTCGAGCTGGAAACGCACCGCGAGGCCGCCGTCCTGGCTCGGCAACGTGTTGGCGTCGAATGCCGTGCCGTTGCCGACTTCGGCGCTGGTGAAGGTCAGCCGGATCTGGCCCGTGAAGCCGACATCGCCGAAGACGCGCACGGTGTCGTCACCGGTGCCGAGGTCGACGGTATCGCTGCCGTCGCGCTGGGCGTTCACGGAGGCCTCGTCCGCTCCGGCGCCGCCGGTGAGGCGATCGTTGCCGTCGCCGCCGCTGAGGAAGTCGTTGCCCCCGCCGGCGGAGAGTACGTCGTCGCCGCCTTCGCCGTAAAGCTGGTCGTCACCGCTCCCGGTGATGACAACGTCGTTGCCGAGACCGGCGGAGATGGAGGCACGTACGTTGCCGGTCGACGCCACGTCGTTGCCGTTGGTCAGGTTGAGATTGATGAACTCGAAGCCGCGGATCGACGTACCATCGTCGGCGCTGATCGTGTCGCCGTCCGTGGTGATCACGACGGGAGCCGGAACGTTGGGTCCGGCGAAGCCGAAATTGAGCGTCAGGAAGTCGTTGCCTGTACCGCCGTCCAGTTGATCCAGCCGCCCGCCAGTGACGGTATCGTCGCCGGTCCCGGCGTCCACGATGTCCCGCTCCGGCGCGACGACGCCGGCAAAGATGTTGGAAGGCTGATCGATGGAATTGATCGTGTCGTTGCCGTCACCGCCGACGATCGTATCGGACCCGGTGCCGCCGTCGAGGTAATCGTTGCCGCCTAGTCCGAAAATGCGATCGTTGCCCTCGAAGCCGAAGATCGTGTCGTCCTGCGGCGTACCGTTCAAGGTTTCGCTGGTTGGGGTGCCGGGAATGTTCGCCATCTGCTTCCTCCTCCTGTGAGAGCGGATCGCGAGGCGCTGCGTGCCGCGACGGTCGGCTCCGATGAAGCAGGCGGACGGCAAGGCGGTTTGCCCTCCTCCTAAACCGCTCTGCTCGAGCGGCAATCTGCCAGCATTTGCCGTCGGGGAAAGCGAGAAAGACTTAGCTAAACCATGAACTTAACGTGTAGAAAAGTTTAGGCGCGGATCATGCATCCAACAGGGTTGGAAGTTCGTATCTGCTCAAATCCGACCGCGCTTACGCGTGCCTTCCTTCCGCATGAATGCGTCTGAAGAACGGCGGGCGAACATCTTGGGAAGTGTGACGGTAGACAGTTCCTGCAGCCGTTTTTCTTCGTAGCCGCTGCGGGATGCCATCGCATCGACTATCTCCACCCGTCGCAGGCACGGCAGAAATTCTTTGCCAGCGTCCGCCGAAGACTTCCCGGATCGACCTACGGCGTCTCGCCGCCGAGTGCGGCGACGGCTTTCGCGAAAAAGTCCTCGTCGCCGAAATTGCCGGATTTCAGCGCCAGCCAGAGCGGCCGGTCGGCGGCCCGCACCGCCGGGACGCCGGGGGCGATCTCCGGCCCGATGTCGAGCGCCGGGATGGCGAGCCCTTCCATCACCGCGCCGGACGTCTCGCCGCCGGCGCTGACGAGCCGGCGGACGCCGCCCTCGACCAGCCGCCGTGCGAGTTCCGAGAAGAAGCCTTCGATCGTCGCGGCGATGCGCTCGCGCCCGAACCGCTCCTGCGCCGCGCGCACCGTCTCCGGATCGGCGGAGGTGAAGACGAGCGGCGCATCGCCGATCCGCCCCAGCACCCAGACTGCCGCGGCCTCGGCGCTCGAAACGCCGGACGCGAGATCGGCCGGCAGCACTTCCAGCGCCGGCGCACCGCTGGCGCGGTGGCGCTCCACCTGGCGCCGCGTCATCACGGAGCAGGAGCCGGACAGGATCGCGGCCGGACCCTCTGTGCCGCTCCAGCCCTTCGCCGCCGCACCGGCCGCGATGCCGAAGTTCGCCGGCAGGCCGAGCGCGATGCCGGAGCCGCCGCACAAGAGCGGCAGATCCTGCGCCGCGCGGCCGATCGAGACGAGGTCCTCGTCGCGGATGGCGTCGACGACGATCACCGGCCGGCCCGCGGCGACCTCGCGCTCCGCGCCGGCGCGAATGGCGTCCGGACCGGCGAGGACGTCGCGCATCGCGACATGGCCCACAGCGTGGCGCGTCTGCGGCCGGAGCCAGCGGCGGATGTCCGGGTCGCGCATCGGGGTCAGCGGATGGTTCTCCATGCCGCTTTCGCTGAGCAGGCGGTCGGCGACGAAGAGGTGTCCCTGGTAGATGCTGCGCCCCGTCGCCGGAAACGCCGGGCAGACCAGCGCCCGGTCCGCGCCGAGCCGCTCCATCAAGGCGTCGAGCACCGGCCCGATATTGCCCTCCGGCGTCGAATCGAAGGTGGAGCACACCTTGAACAGGAACTGCCGGCAGCCTTGCCGCTCCAGCCACTCGAAGGCGGCGAGCGAGGCGGCGACCGCTTCCGCCACCGGCGCGGTGCGCGACTTCAGGGCGACGACGCCGGCCTCGACATCGTCGGCAGCGCGCTCGCTCGGCACGCCGCCGTACTGGACGACGCGCATACCGCCCTTCGCGAGCGTATTGGCGAGATCGGACGAGCCGGTGAAGTCGTCCCCTATGCAGCCGAGCAGCATTCGTCCCATCCCCACCGTAAGCGAGACACCAATCGCATGGGGCGAAAGGCGATGCCAGCTTCCACGCCGGCAGGCGACATGCGGCGCCGCGGTCACTCCCGTAATCTTGACTATTTTTATCATAAAAAGTTATCGAGGCCGGCGACACGGATGGGAGCGCTCGAATGACGATGGTTCGGAAGCTGGCGATCGTGGTCGCCGCCCTATGCTGTACGGCGCTGCGGCCGGCCGCCGCCGCCGAGATCACCGATATCGCCGGACGAAACGTCGAGGTGCGGGCGCCGGTCGGCAAGGTGATCCTCGGCGAAGGACGCCTGCTCTACGGCGTCGCCGCGCTCGACACGGCCGATCCGTTCAAGCGCGTGGTCGGCTGGCGGGACGACCTGATCAAGAACGATCCCGATACCTATGCGACCTACCGCGCGAAGTTCCCGAAGGGCGACACGCTGCCGACCTTCGGCGGCGCGAAGGAGGGGACCTTCGACGTCGAACAGGCGATCTCGCTCCACCCCGACGTCGTGATCATGAACCTCGAGGCGAAAGCGGCGACGGAGGACGCGGACCTCGACGGCAAGCTCGCGGCCGCCGGCATTCCGCTCGTCTACATCGATTTCCGCGAAGCGCCGATGAAGAACACCGAGCGCAGCATGGAGATCTTGGGGCAGCTCTTCGGCGAGGAGGAGCGGGCGCGCGAGTTCAACCGCTTCCGGGCCGCCGAGACCAAGCGCGTGACCGACGTCCTCGCGAAGGCGGCGCCGGCCAAGCCCGACGTCTTCATCGAGCGCGCCGGCGGCTTCTCGGACGACTGCTGCCTGTCCTTCGGCAACGAGAACTTCGGGGCGATGGTGGAGATCGCCGGCGGTCGCAACATCGCCGGCACGCTGATCCCCGGCACGTTCGGCACGGTGAACCCGGAGCAGGTGATCGCCGCCGACCCCGATCAGGTCATCGTCACGGGCGCGAACTGGCAGGCATCGGTGCCGGGCGGCGCGTGGGTCGGCGTCGGACCGGGGGCCGACACGGCGGAAGCCGAGCGCAAGCTCGCGGCCCTGATGCGCCGGCCCGCCTATCAGGGCGTCAAGGCCGCCGGCGGGAACGACGTCCATGCGGTCTGGCACCAGTTCTACAACAGCCCCTACCAGTTCGTGGCGATCCAGCAGATCGCGAAGTGGCTGCACCCGGATCTCTTCGCCGACCTCGATCCGGAGGCGACCTTCCGGCAACTGCACGAGCGCTTCCTGCCCGTCACCTACCGGCCGGGCTACTTCGTCTCGCTCGCCCCCAAGACCTGACCGTGGGTGTGGAAGGGGCGCTCGCGGGCACCGGCGGCGGCCGCAGCGCCGCCGCGACGGACGGCGCCGGGCGCTATCGCGCGCTGGGCAGGCGGCGTGTCGCGGTGATCGGCGGCCTCGCCGCGCTGCTCGTCTTCTCGGTGATGCTCGACGTCGCGGTCGGGCCGGCCGGCTTCGGTCTCGGCGAGGTGGCGGGCGCCATCTTCGCGCCTTCGCAGGCCTCCGACCAGTTGCACGTCGTGGTCTGGCAGATCCGCCTGCCGGTGGCGGTGATGGCGGTCATGGTGGGTGCCGCACTTTCGGTCGCCGGCGCGCAGATGCAGACCATCCTCGCCAACCCGCTCGCCAGCCCCTTCACCCTCGGGATTTCGGCGGCGGCCGGCTTCGGCGCGGCGCTCGCCCTCGTCTTCGGCGTCGCGCTCGTGCCCGCCGCCATCGACTTCGTCGTGCCGATGAACGCCTTCGTCGCCGCGATGGCGACGGCGCTGTTCATCCACGGCTTCAGCCGCATGCGCGGCGTCACCTCCGAGACGATCGTGCTCCTCGGCATCGCGCTGGTCTTCACCTTCAACGCGGCACTGGCGCTCCTCCAGTATCTCGCGACCGAACAGGCGCTCGGCGCGGTGGTGTTCTGGACGATGGGCAGCCTCACCAAGGCGACCTGGGCGAAGGTCGGCGTCACGGCGCTGATCCTCTTCGCCTGCCTGCCCGTCTTCGCGCGGCAGGCCTGGGCGCTGACGGCGCTCAGGCTCGGCGACGAGAAGGCGGCGAGCCTCGGCGTCGACGTCGGGGCGCTGCGCCTCCGGACCATGCTGCTCGTCAGCCTTCTCGCCGCGATCCCCGTCGCCTTCGTCGGCACGATCGGCTTCATCGGCCTCGTCGGCCCGCACATCGCCCGGATGCTCGTCGGCGAGGACCAGCGCGTCTTCCTGCCGGCCTCCGCGCTCGCCGGGGCGCTGATCCTTTCCGCGACCTCGGTGGTCTCGAAGTCGCTCGTGCCGGGGATCGTGCTCCCGATCGGCATCATCACCTCGCTGGTCGGCGTGCCGTTCTTCTTCTCGCTGATCTTCGCCAACAGGAAGCGGGCATGGTGAGCCTCGCGCTGGAGGGCGTCGGCGTCCGCTACGGCCACACCGAAGTCGTCGGCGGCGTCACCGTGCCGACGCTGCGCGGCGGCGGGCTGACCGCGGTGATCGGGCCGAACGCGGCTGGAAAATCGAGCCTGTTCAAGCGCATCGCCGGTCTCGCGAGCGGGCCGGGCACCGTCCATGTGGAAGGCGACGGGGCAGGGTCGATCCGCTACATGCCGCAGGATACGGGCGCGAACGCGGTGCTGACGCTCTACGAGTCGGTGGTGCTGGCCGCCAAGCTCGGCTCGTCGTTGCGGGTGTCCGACGCGGAACTGGCGCATATCGACGAGATCCTCGACGCGCTGCGCATCGCTGACATCGCGTTCCGCAACCTCGGCGAACTTTCCGGCGGCCAGCGGCAGCTCGCCGGCATCGCGCAAGCGCTCGTCCGCCGTCCCCGCATTCTCCTGATGGACGAGCCGACGGCGGCGCTCGACCTCCACCGCCAGATGGAGGTGCTGTCGCTGATGCGCGGCCTCGCCCGGCGCGACGACATGGTGGTGCTGATCGCCATCCACGACCTCAACCACGCGCTGCGCTTCTGCGCCGACACGATCGTCGTCGCGAACGGGCGGATGGCCGCCTGCGGGCCCTCGGCCGAGATCGTCACGGCCGAGCTGCTGCGCGACGTCTACCGGGTGAGCGGGCGCATCGAGCGCTGCTCGCACGGGCTGCCGCACGTCATCGTCGACGGGCCGCTCGAAGCCGGCGCGGTTCAGGCGACGCTGTAGCCGCCGTCGATCGTGAGGATCGCGCCGGTGACGAAACCGGCCAGCGGCGAGGCGAGGAACAGGACGCCGCCGGCGAGATCGGCCGGGCGGCCCCAGCGGCCGAGCGGCGTGCGCGCGAGGATCGCGGCGCTCCGGCCCTCGTCCTCGCGCAGCGCCGTCGTCAGAGGCGTCTCGATCCAGCCCGGCGCGACCGCGTTCACCCGGATGCCGTCCGACGCGTAGGCGATGGCGAGCGATTTCGTGAGCTGCGCGATCCCGCCCTTGCTGGCCGCATAGCCGGGCACCAGTCCGCCGCCGAAGAAGGACAGCATCGAGGCGAGGTTGACGATCGAGCCGCCTCCGCGCGCGAGAAGCGGCCGGGCGGTGGCGCAGACCCGCATCGTGCCGGAGAGGTTGACGTCGAGCGTCGCGTCGAACGCGGCCGGATCGAGTTCCGCGCCGCCGCGCCGGATGACGCCGGCGCAGTTCACCACCGCTTGAAGTTCGCCGCAGCCCTCGACCACGGCGCGGACGGCCGCCGCGTCGCGCACGTCGAGCCGCTCGAGCCTCGCCGCGCCGAGCGGCGGATCGACCCGCGCGGCCTCGATCTCGGCCTCCGTCAGGCCGGTCGCGACGACCTCCGCCCCGGCTTCCAGAAAGGCTTTGGCGACGCCTGCCCCGATGCCGGACGTGCCGCCGGTGACGAGCACCCGGCGACCGACGAACCATTCTCGCGCCCAGGCGGAGGAGGGCGGTTCAGCGGACGAACTGGTCGACATAGCTCTCGCCGAGGCCGACCGCCGCATAGTGCCGGCGGCACATGTCGATCTTGGTGAAGACGTCCTCGAAGCCGCTATGGCGGTTCTCGGCGTCGAGATAAACCATGCTGCCGGTGATGTTGAAGAAGGTGATCATCTCCTCGCAGTCGTCCGGCACGACCAGCGTGTGGATCTCGCCCGGCGGCTCGAAGACGTAGGAGCCGGTCTCCGCCACCCAATCGTGCTCGCGGTAGAACCAGCGGCCGCGGATGACGTAGCCGTGGACGGGATTGGTGTGGAGATGCCGCGACAGGACGCCGGAGCGGCGGACCCGCAGGAGGTTGCACCATTGTCCCTGCATGGTGTTCAGCATCAGCGGGCGGAACCAGACGCCGTCCGCCTGCGGCACCCAGACCCGCTCGTCGTCCGGCATGGCCGCGACGGCGATCTCCGGCGGCGCCAGCGGATGCGCCGAACCCTTCAGCTTGTCGTACATCGGATCGTCCTCAGAGGCCGTTTGACAACTCGCCGGCGGAGGGCCGGCGAGGGATTTTTCGATGATCGCGAGGCGCCAAACGCAGTCGATGCCGGCGGCATCGGCGAGGCTTGGCAACGAAGTGGCAGCGGAAAAGCACCGTCGGGCCGACCCGGGCGAGTTGTCAAACGGGCTCTCAGATCATCGCCGCGTCGAGCAGGGCGCGGTAGTCGGCGGCGGAAGCGGGGCGGGGGTTGGTGGCGTGGCTGTGGTCGGCGAGCGCCCGCTCCACCACCCACGGCAGGACATCCTCCGACAGGCCGAGCGTCCGGAGGCCGGCGGGAATCCCAATGCGCTGGTTGAGCGCGTCGAGGGCGTCGCCAAGGTCCGGCACATCGAGCCGCCGCTCGATCCGGCCGATCGCCTCCGCTGCGGCGGCGCGGTTGAAGCGCACCACCAGCGGCATCAGGATCGCGTTCAGCGTCCCATGGTGGAGGTTGGGGCTCCGCAGGCCGCCGAGCGCGTGGCTGAGGGCGTGGACGGCGCCGAGCCCCTTCTGGAAGGCGAGCGCCCCCTCGATCGAGCCCATCATCATCGCGGCCCTGGCCTCGCGGTCGCTCCCTTCGGCGAAGGCGCGCTCGATGTGCCGCCAGATCCGCTCTGCCCCGTCGAGCGCGATCGCGTCGGCGGGCGGGTTGAAGCGCGGTGACAGATAGGTCTCGATGCAGTGCGACAGGGCGTCGAGCCCGGTCGCGGCGGTAAGCGCCGGCGGCAGGCCGAGCGTCAGCTCCGGGTCGCAGACCGCGACGCGCGGGATGAGGTGCGGACTGATGAAGCCGAGCTTGCGGCCGTCCTTCAGCGTGAGCAGCGCGGCGCGCCCGACCTCCGCGCCGGTGCCGGCCGTTGTCGGCACGGCGACCACCGGCGCGACCGCCGCCGTCACCCGCGCCATCCCGCCGAGGATCGCGGCATACTGCTCCAGCGGTCCTTCGTGCGTCGCGAGCAGCGCCACGCCCTTCGCGAGATCGATCGGCGAGCCGCCGCCGAGCGCGACGACGCCGTCGCAGCCGTGCTCGCGGTAGAGGGCCAGCGCCGCTTCCACCGCCTCCTCGGTCGGGTTCGAGGGCACGTCGAGAAAGGCCGGCGCGCCGGGAAACTGCCGCGACACGCGCTCGAACAGGCCGGCGGCGGCGACGCCCCGGTCGCCGACCAGGAGCGGTCGCCGGCCGCCGAGCTCGGCGAAGCGTTCCGCGACGGTGGAAACCAGGCCTTCGCCGAACTCGATGCGCGTGAGGTAGAGGATCGTCGCCATGCGGGACTTTCCGAAATCAACCGGCCCGCATGCGGGCGATCGCCTGTGCCTGCATGCCGTCCGCCGCCATCTGCATGAGTTCGATGCGGTGGCCGTCCGGGTCCTCGATCCAGGTCTGCCAGTTGCCGTCGACGGCCTTGATCGCGGGCCGCGTCCGCTCGATGCCGAGCGCTTCGAGCTCGCGCACGCTTGCCTCCAGGTCGGGCACCGCGAAGCACATGTGGTTGTAGCCGATCAGCTTCGGGTCCGGCGCGCGTTCGCCCTCGCTGTCGGGGAAGATTTCGAGGAACTGGTCGTCGGTGATGCGGAGATAGACGAGCCAGACGCCGGGCGACCCATCGGGTTTCGGAAGCCGCATCATCTCGCGGAAGCCGAGCTTCCCCGCATAGAATTCGAGGCTGCGGTCGAGATCCTTCACCCGGATGGCGACGTGAGCGATCGACTGGACGGTGAGCATTGCGTCGGTTCTTTCGGATCGGCGGCGGGACTGGCTGTCGATGCAACCGCGAACTAGAGCGGGTTGTCGCGCCGCCAGGCCTGATACTCCTCCTGCGCGTCGGCGTGGAGCGGATAGTAGCGCTGGAGCGGCGCGCCCTCTTTCAGCTTCTCTCGCGAGAACTCCTCCCATTCGTGGTGCTCGGAGGCCTTGGCGATCACCTGGTCCGCCAGCGCCACGGGCACGCAGACCGCGCCGTCGTCGTCGGCGACGATGATGTCGCCGGGGATGACGGTCACGCCGCCGCAGGCGATCGGCACATTGACCGCGAAGGGCATCAGGCCGGTCTGCGTGTGGAAGTTCGGGGTGAAGCCGCGCACCCAGAGCGCGAGATCGAGCTTCTTCAGGTTGGGATAGTCGCGCAGGCACCCGTCGATCACCATGCCGGCGCCGCCGCGGCCCTTGAAGTAGGTCGACATCATGTCGCCGAAGACGCCCGCCGACATGTCGCCGCGCGCGTCGACCACCACCACGTCGCCCGCCTGCACGTGGTAGAGCACATGGCGGTGAAGCTGCTTCTCCGGCTCGGCGTACTCGCCCTCGCCGTAGAGGTCCTCGCGCTTCGGCATGAACTGCAGCGTCAGCGCCGGCCCGGCGATCGAGCGCCCCGGGCTCCAGCTCACCGGCCCCGCGATGTGCGGGTTGCGGATGCCCATATGGCCGAGCGTCCCGGCGACGGTGGCCGCGCCGAGCTTTTCGAGGGCCGCGACCGTTTCCTTCGGCGGGCGGGTGATGTCCGGCGTATGGGTCATGCGGGGAACCTGCTGCTGCTACCAGTTGGTGAGGGAGCCGTCGCGGCGGCGAAGGTGCGGCGCTTCCCAGAAGCGGAAAGCTTGTTCCCTGACCGCGTCTTCGTTCACCTCGACCCCTAGGCCGGGCGTGTCGGGCACCGGATAGGTCGCGCCTTCCAGCCGAGGCTGGACGGGGAAGAATTCGGAATTGTCGAAGCCGAGCTTCTCGTACTGCGTGGTCCGCGTTTCCAGCCACGCCATGTTGGGGATCGCGGCGCAGAAGTGCACCGTCGCCGCCGTGCAGACGGGGCCGAGCGGGTTGTGCGGCATCATGTCGACGTAATGCGCCTCGCTCCAGCCCGCGACCTTCATCGCCTCCGTCAGGCCGCCGACATTGCAGACGTCGATCCGGTTGAACTGGTGCAGGTCGCCCTCGATGTACGGCAGGAACTGCCATTTCGACGCGAACTCCTCGCCGATGGCGAAGGGCACGTCGGTCATCCGCCGGAGCGCGGCGTATGCGGCCGGCGTCTCGTCGCGGATCGGCTCCTCCAGGAAGTCCAGCGTGCCGGAAGGCATGCGCTGGCAGAAGCTCGCCGCTTCCGCCACCGACAGGCGATGGTGGTAGTCGATCCCGAGCACCACTTCCGGCCCGAGCGCTTCCCGTGCCTTAACCATCCAGGGCGCAGTACGGGCGATCGATTCCCGCGGCTCGAAGATGCCGTCGGCCCTCGCGTGATCGTGCGGAAAGAAGCGGATCGTGGTCCAGCCCCCCGCCGCGAGGGCGCGGGCCTGTTCGATCATGTCCTCGCCCGGCTGCGCCGAGGTCGACGCGAAGGTGGGGATGCGCTCGCGCTGCTTGCCGCCGAGGAGTTCGTGGACGGGGACGCCGAGCGCCTTGCCCTTGATGTCGTGCAGCGCGATGTCGATCGCCGAGATCGCGGCGGTGAGCACCCGGCCGCCCTCGAAATACTGCGAGCGGTACATCTCCTGCCAGAGCGCGCCGATGGCGAAGGCATCCCGGCCGACGAGGAACTGCGCGTAGTGCTCGATCGCGCCCGCCACCGCCTTCTCACGCCCCGACAGGCCCGACTCGCCCCAGCCGTGGATGCCGCTGTCCGTCTCGACCTTGACGACGAGCTGGTTCCGCGTGCCGATCCAGACCGGATACGGCTTGATCGCGGTGATCCGCGGCGCGTCACCCGGCACGGAGCGCGCTTTCCGTCTCGCCGTCGAAGGGGTGCAGCCGCTCCTGGTCGAATTCGAGCCAGACCGGCTCGTCCGGCGCGACGGGCACGCCGGGAGGAAGGCTGATGTTGACGATCGCGCCGGACACGAAGGCTTGGACGAAGGTCACGTCCCCGGTCGGCTCGACCGTGTAGACGCGCGACGGCACCGCGCTTGGCACCGCGCTCTTGTGCAGCCGGATCGCCGAATGGCGCGCGCCGAGGACGATCCGGTCCGACTTCGCGGCCTCGACCTTGCGCGCGTTCAGCGGCGACAGCGGCAGGTCCCAGCCTTCCGAAGGGCTGCGGAGCACGGCCGAGCCGTCCGCGGCGGTGCCGGCCTCCAGCGGCACGAGGCTCATCGCCGGCGAGCCGACGAAGCTCGCGACGAACATGTTCACGGGGTCAGCGAAGACTTCCGCCGGCGCGGCGTATTGCTGAAGGAAGCCGCCGTTCATCACCGCCATCTTGTCGGCCATGGTGACGGCTTCGAGCTGGTCGTGCGTGACGTAGATCACGGTCGCGCCGAGGTCCTGGTGGAAGCGCTTGATCTCGGAGCGCATCTGGACGCGCAGCTTCGCGTCGAGGTTCGACAAGGGCTCGTCCATCAGGAAGACGCGCGGATCGCGCACCAGCGCACGGCCGAGCGCGACGCGCTGCTGCTGGCCGCCGGACAATTCGCGCGGCCGGCGCTCGAGCAAGTGCGTGATGTCGAGCACGCGCGCCGCTTCCCGCACCTTCGCATCGATCTGGGCTTTCGGGCTTTTGCGCATCTGCAGGGGGAAGGCGAGATTCTTGTAGACGGTCTTGTTCGGGTAGAGCGCGTAGTTCTGGAACACCATCGCGATGTCCCGGTCCTTCGGGTCGAGGTCGTTCACCACCCGGTCGCCGATGCGGATGTCGCCGCTGGTGATCGGGATCAGCCCCGCGACGAGGTTCAGCGTCGTGGTCTTGCCGCACCCAGAGGGGCCGACCAGCGCCACGAACTCGCCGTCCTCCACCGTCAGCGACACGTGGTTCACGGCGTTGAACGCGCCGTAGCGCTTCACGAGGTCGCTGATGACGACTTGGGCCATGCGGATTCCTAGTGCTTGACGGCGCCTTCGGTCAGCGCCCGGACGAAGTACTTCTGCAGCACGAGGAACAGCACCACGACCGGTACGCTCATCAGGAAGGTCGCGGCCATGACGCCCGGCCAGTCGGTGGCGAATTCCGAGAAGAAGCGCTGCACGCCGACGGGCAGCGTCATCTGCTCCTGCCGCGACAGGAAGGTCAGTGCGTAGACGTATTCGTTCCAGGCGCCGATGAAGGAGAAGATGGCGGTGGCGATGATGCCGGGCGTCGAGAGCGGCATCACGATCAGGAGGAAGGCCTGAAACCGCGTCGCGCCGTCGATCCGCGCCGCCTGTTCGAGCTGCACCGGAATGTTGTCGAAGAAGCCCTTCAGCAGCCAGATCGACAGCGGCAGGCCGAAGGTGAGGTAGGTGATGATCAGCGACCAGTGCGAGTTCACCAGCCCCATCCAGCGCATCAGGATGAAGAGAGGGGTGAGGAAGATCACCGCCGGGAACATGTTGCGGAGCAGCACGCCGAAGAACAGGAAGGTGCGGCCCGGGAAGCGGAAGCGCGAGAAGGCGTAGGCCGCCGGCACCGCCACCGCGACGCCGAGCACGGTTGTGGCGAACGAGACCTTGAAGCTGTTCCAGAAGTAGTTGAGGAACTCGGCGCCGACCGAGTTCGAAGGGTCGAGGAGCTTCCGGTAGTTCTCCAGCGTCGGCTCGCTCGGCCACCATTGCGGCGGGTACTGGAGCGCGGCGAACTGCGTCTTCACCGAGGTCAGCACCATCCAGAACATCGGCAGGACGGTGAAGAGCAGCAGGAACAGGAGGAAAAGGCGGCCGGCCCAGCGCCACCAGTCGACCGGCTTGCGCGTCCGCGGCCGCTCCACGGGGGCGGGTACTGCTGTCATCCCGCCGCCCTCGCTTCGTCGCCCTTCGTCAGCGCCCGGACGTAGAAGTAGCCGAGCGTCATCATCACCACGAACAGGATCACCGAATAGGCCGAGGCGACGCCGTAGCGCTGGCGGCCGAAGGCGAGGTTGTAGATTTGCGTGATCCAGATGTCGGACGCGCCGGCAGGTCCCCCGCCGGTCATCACGTAGGGGATGATGAACGAATTAAAGTTCGCGACCATCAGGAGCAGCAGCGTAACCATCGAGACGTTCTTCAGGTGCGGGAAGGTGACGTGCCAGAAGCGCTGCCACTCGTTCGCGCCGTCGACGCGCGCGGCGCGGAGCAGCGAGTCCGGCACGGTCTGCAGCCCGGCCATCAGCATGACCATCGCGAAGGAGAACTCCTTCCAGACGTTCACGACGATCAGCGATGGCAGCACCGTGTCGACGTTGTCGAGGAAGTTGATCGGCCGGTCGGTGAGGCCGAGCTGCACCGCCAACGCGCCGATCGCGCCGAAGTCGGAATGGTAGAGCCACTTCCAGACGTAGGAGGCGGCGACCGCACTCACCACGTAGGGGACGAGCAGGATGGCGCGCAGCAGCCCGCGCCCGGCGAATTCCCGATGCAGCGACAGCGCCGCTCCGAGGCCCAGCATGAAGGCGAAGAAGGTGGAGGCCACCGTCCAGATCAGGGTGTTCAGCGTCACCTCGCGGAACGACTTGCTGGCGAGGATCGCGGCGTAGTTGTCGAGCCCGACGAAGACCTTGTCCTTCATCTGGAGGTTCGCCGGCGTCTTGAAGAAGCTGAGCTCGACCGTGTACCAGACCGGATAGGCGATGACGAAGAGCATCACCACGAGCGCCGGCGCAATGTAGAGGTAGTCGGCGCGATGGTCGGCGATACGCCGGAGGAGATTCGGGCGCCTCGGGGCGACCGCTTCCGCCGACGAGGCGGCGCCCAGCTTGCCGGCGACGGTGCTCAACGGAACGGCCCGCCGCCTAGAGGCCGCCGCCGATCAGGTCCTTGGCCTTGGCGGCCGCGTCCTCCGTCGCCTCGTCCACGGTCATCTTCCCCGTCAGGGCGTTCTGCAGCATGTCGGGCACGATGATGTTCATGATCTCGGTGGATTCCGGCACGACGGGGAAGGGGATGCCGCTCGGCAGCATCGACGTCGTGACGTCGAGGAACTTGATCGTGTCCAGCCGCTCCTTCATCCATTGCGTGCGGAAACCGCGGAGGTTCCCCGGGTTCGAGCCGGTCCAGGCGAGCTTGGTCGACCATTCGGGGCTGGTCCAGAAGCAGACGAAGGCTTTCGCCGCCTGCTCGTCCAGCCCGCCGTCGACATAGTCGTTCTTCAGGATGTGGATGTTCGAGCCGCCGAACACCACGGCGCGGCGCGCCGGGCCTTCCGGCATCAGGCCGTAGCGCATGTTGGCGACGACGTTGTCGGCCGTCTCCTTGTCCTTGCCGGTCGCCTTGCCGGCCATGTCCAGCATCTTGGCGTACTCGCCCGGATGGGCGATCATCATGCCGAGCTGGCCGGCGATGAACGGGCCCTGGTTCTCGGCCTGCGTGTTGGTCAGCGCCGAGGTCGGGGCCGACTTGTCGCGGACATACATGTCAACCGCCGCCTGCAGCGCGGCCTTCGAGCCGTCGCTGTCGAGCATCTCGGTCTCGTAGGTCGGCTTCTCGGTGGATTCGTCCAGCGCGCCGCCGCCATAGGCCCAGAGCTGCGGCATGAAGCGGAACGGCGTGTTGCCGGCGTTCTGCTTGGCGACGAGGCCGTAGCCGGCGACCCCGAGCTTGTCCTTGATCTGCTTCGAATAGCGGACGAGGTCGTCCCAGGTCTTCGGCGGCTGTTCGGGGTCGAGGCCCGCCCGCTTGAAGATGTCGGCGTTCCAGATGAGCGCCATGGTCTCGTTGTTGGTCGGAATGCCGTAGGTCTTCTCCTCCCAGGTCACCGACTTCATCGCGCCCGGCCAGAAGTCGGCGGTGGCATAGCCGACGTCCTCGGGCTTCAGTTCCTGGAAGTAGCCCTTCGCCTCGAACTCGACGCCGCCGAGGATCTGCAGGCGCACCACCATCGGGCCGGCATTGCCGAGCGTCGCGGTGCGCAGCTTGTCGAGGAGGACGTTGTAGTCGATGTTCTGCGCGTCGGTCTGGATGTTCGGATAGGTCTTCTTCCAGGCCGCCCAGAACTCGTCGTTGATCCGCCGCTCGATCTCCGGCTGCGAGTCGTTCGGCCCCGTCCACCAGTAGGTGAGGCGGCCCTTGTAATCCAACGGCACGATCTTCGAGCACTCGCCTGCGGTATCGAACTTCTCGGTCCCGGCGATCGAGCGGATGTAGTCCGGCGACCATTTCGAGACGTCGATGCTCTGGGCGAAGGCCGCGGTGGAGGCGACCAGCACCGCGACCGATGCCGCCGTCGCGCCGAGGAGCCGGGCGAGCCGCCGCGAGAGATGTTCGGACCTGTGGCGACGAATGGCCATGCGTTCCTCCCGGTGCCGGCGGGACGTCGCAGCGGCCCGTCGGAGCCGGCGTCCCTCTTGCGGTTCCTCGTCGCGCGTCCGGGCTTCGTCCGGTTGATGCGCGACCGCGGCCGGTTCGCCCGGCTCTCGCGATGATCCTCCGCCATCCGGAGACCATCTGTCAACTCGGAATGGATCGTACATTATTTTTGCCACTTCGAGTGCGATATCGGTTGGCGTCGGTGGTGAAAGGCTCTATGCCGACATCATGAGCGCGGCTCCCCCCTTGCCGGAGACGCCCGGCGATGCGGGCACGTCGGCCTACGAACTGATCCGCGAGGCGATCATCTCCGGCCGGCTCGGCCCCAACGAGCGGCTGAAGGTCGGCGAACTCGCCGCCCGGCTCGGCACCTCCACCAATCCGGTGCGCGAGGCGCTGCAGCTACTGCGCGGCGAGGGCTTCGTGATCATGGAGCCGAACCGCGGCGCGCGCGTCCGGCCGATCGACGAGGACTTCGTCCGCGACATCATCGAGATCGAGGTGCTGATCGAGGCGGCGCTGACCCGCTGGTACGTCGGGATCGCGAGCCATGCCGACATCGCGGCGCTGGAGGCCAAGCAGGCCGAGATCGAGGCGCTCGATTTCCGCGACCCCGCCCAGCACGGCCGGCTCGATACCCAGTTCCACCAGTTGATCTACGACCGGCACTACAACCGCCATGCCGCCGAACTCTGGTGGAAGCACCGCGAAATCCTGCGCGCCATCTCGCGGCGCTTTCCGACTTCGCTCGCCCGGCGCACCGCCGTCCTGCGCGAGCATCGCGAACTGATCGAGCGCATCCGCGCCGAGGACGCCGAGGGCGCGGCGGCCGTCGTCGCCCGTCACGTCGAGGGATCCGGCCGCAACATCATCGAGCAGATGGGGGCGGCGCGGCGGACGGCGGCAAGGGAGCAGCCGGCGGTCGTCGGACTCGCACCGCGCCAGCCGGCTTGAGGCAGGGCAGGGAGGACAAGCATGAGCATCGCCATCGAAGCGCTGGAGCCGACGGCGCGGATCGAGGAAGCCGTCTCCACCCATTCGCGGCCGAGCGAGCTGCGGATCACCGACATGCGGGTCGCGACCGTCGTCGGCCACGGCTACTACCCGATCCTCCGGATCGACACGAACCAAGGCATCTACGGCCTCGGCGAGGTGCGCGACGGCGCGCACCACGACAGCGCCATGCGGCTGAAGCACCTGATCGTCGGGCAGAACCCCTGCAACGTCGACTACCTGTTCCGCGCGATCAAAAGCTATGGCGGCGACAGCCGCGAGGGCGGCGGCGTCTCGGGCATCGAGATCGCGCTGATGGACCTCGTCGGCAAGGCCTACGGGGTGCCGTGCTACCAGCTTCTTGGCGGCAAGTACCGCGACCGCGTCCGCCTCTACGGCGACACGCCCGCGCCGCGCGAGATGACGCCGGACGGCTATGTCGAGGCGGTCATGAAGCGAAAGGCGCTCGGGCTCGACTTCATCAAGTTCGACCTGCCGCCGCGCCTGTTCGAGGGCACGCCCGGCGCGCTGGTCGGACGGGCGACGCAGCATCAGTACCCGCAATACCGGCAATGGTACGTGCCGGGCAGCGGCGCGGGCGCGCGGATCAGCGAGCGGGGCGTCGAGCTCGCGGCCGACATCTGCATGGCGGTGCGCGCCGCGGTCGGCGACGAGGTGTCGCTCTGCACCGACCATTTCGGCGAGGGCTTCGTCACCGCCGACGAGGCGATCCGCATCGGAAGGGCGATCGAGCCGGCGAACCTCGCCTGGATCGAGGACCCGCTGCCCTGGACCGACATCGCCGGCCACAAGAAAGTCGCCGACGCGCTCCTGACCCCCGTCGCTGCCGGCGAGGACCTCTATCTCTTCGACGGCTTCCGCGAGGCGATCGAGACGCGCGCCTTCGACATCATCCACCCGGACATGCTGACCTCGGGCGGCCTGATGGAAACGAAGCGCATCGCCGAAAACGCCGAGCGTTTCGGCATCCCGACGGCGCTCCACGCCTGCTGCTCGCCGGTCGGCTTCATGGCGAACGTCCATCTCGGCGCCGCGATCGCGAACCTCGTCGCGGTGGAGCACCACGGCCTCGACCTGCCGTTCTTCACCGGCCTAGTGACCGGCATGGGCGCCGACTACATGGAAGGCGGCTACGTCGTGGTGCCGGACGCCCCGGGTCTCGGCATCGACCTCAACGAGGAGGTGATCCGGGCGCAGCTTCGGGACGGCAGCGACTACTTCGCCGGCACCGACGAATGGAACCGGGTACGCGTCGGCTTCGACCGCGTGCCGCACGACTGAGCGAGGCGGACCCATGAAGATCACCGACCTTCGCTGCGCCCTCATCGGCAAGCATCCGATCGTGCGCATCGTCACCGACGAGGGGCTCTACGGCCTCGGCGAGGTGGAATACACCAAGACCTACCTGAAGCCCTTCGTCCTCCACTTCCGCGACGCGCTGATCGGCGAGGACCCGACCGACGTCGAGCGCTGCATGCTGAAGATCCGCCAGCGCGGTTCCTTCAAGCCCTACGGCGCGGCGGTGAGCGCCATCGAGCATGCGCTCTGGGACATCGCCGGCAAGGCGGCGGGCGTGCCGGTCTACAAGCTCCTCGGCGGCAAGGTGCGGGATCGGGTCCGCGTCTACAACGGCTCGCTTCGCAAGAAGCGCACCGGCGACCGGCCGGAGGACTACGCGGCCGACGTGAAATGGATGATGGAGCTGCCCGAAAACTTCTTCATGGTGAAGCAGGGCATCTCGTTCCATTCCAACATGAAGACAAGCGTCGAGGGTTTCCACTACGGCGTCGGTTTCAAGAGCGACTTCCACGGCGCGATGACGCAGGGGCCGATCTCCGAGCGCGGCCTCAACCACATGATCGAGTGCGTCGCGGCGATGAAGGAGGTGCTCGGCGACAAGGTCAGCCTCGCGCTCGATTGCGGTCCCGGCTGGATGCTCCCGGACGCGATCCGCTTCGCCCGCGCCGTCGAGAAGTACGACCTCGCCTGGCTGGAGGACATGCTGACCGGCGACTACGTGCCGTGGGTCAACCCGCAGGCCTATCGCGAACTCACGACCTCCACCTCGACGCCGATCCACACCGGCGAGCAGATCTACCTCCGGCACAACTTCAAGGAACTGATCGAGACGCAGGCCGTCCGCGTCATCGGCCCGGACCCGGCCGACATCGGCGGTATCGCCGAGCTGAAATGGGTCGCGGAACACGCCTACATGCACCAGATCACCATGGCGCCGCACGGCACCGCGAACGGGCTCCTCGGCCTTGGCGCCCTCATCAACGTCTGCGCGACGCTGCCGGCCAACTTCATCGCCTTCGAATATCCGAGCGCCTCCGACACCTGGTGGGGCGATCTCGTGACAGGCCTGCCGGACCCGATCGTCACCGACAGCACGGTGCCCGTGCTCGAAGCACCGGGCCTCGGCGTCGACATCGATCGGCAAGCTGCGAAGCGCTACCTTGCCGAGGAGGACGCGGGCTTCTTCGACTGATGCGTGCTTCAGCCCGCGTCGTCGTGCCGCCAGCCGAGCAGGCGCTCGGCCTTGGAGCAGTCGAAGAAGCTGCGGTGGCCGCTGAGGTCCCCGCGGATCGGCACGTCCGGATGCCAGCGCCTCGCCAGTTCGAGGCTCGGGATGTCGTTCGTCGTGTCCGGCGCGGCGATGTAGAAGACCTCGTGCCCGCGGAAATCCGCGTCGAGGGCGAGGAGGCAGGCGCGCGCCGCCGGCCCGTACAGCGCATAGCCCCAGAGGTGCCGGCCGGCCTGCTCCTCCGGCAGATTGTAGACGGCGCCCGCCTCCGCCCGGTCGGAGACGACCCAGTGGAAGCGGATGCTGGCGATGCTCAAGGTTTCGTAGCGCCGCGCGAGGCTGTCCGCCTGCCGTTCGCAGATCTGCTTCGACAGGCCGTAGGCCTCCTCGTTGTGATCGGGATGCGCCTCGTCGAGCGGGAAATAGTCGAAATGCGCCTTGCGGCTGAACGACAGCCCGATCGCGTTGACGCTGGACGCCTGGCAGATGCGGTCGATGCCGCATTCCACCGCCGCCCGCATGGCATTGTAGCTGCCGACGACGTTGTTGTTGTGGACCTTGTGGTCCGGCTGTTTGAACGGCACCGGAATCGCCGCCAGATGGATCAGCGCGTCGCAGCCTTTCAGCGCCGCCAGCACCGCATCGTAGTCCGTCATGTCGAGGGTGACGGCTCGCGTCCCGTCCGCCGGCGCGGCGGACGGCGGCGTCCGGTCGATCGCGACGACCGAATGCCCGTCGGCCAACGCGAAGGCCGCGACGGCCCCGGCGATCCTGCCGTTCGCTCCGGTAATGGCGATCCGCATCGCTGTTCCCTCCCGCCGCCGGCGCTCATCCCGCGCACAGCCGACTTGCGGCCTCGCTCGCCGAAGGCAAGACCGGCCCGCGCGATGGTCGCCGGGGCGCACGTGACCGAATCCAGGGAGACGCAGCCATGAAGACGATTTCGTTCGGATCGACGGGCGAGACGGTGTCGCGGATGTGCCTCGGCACGATGATGTTCGGCCGGCGCTGCGACGAGCGAGAGGCCGACGCGATCCTTGGGCTCGCCCTCGATCGCGGCGTCACCTTCCTCGATACGGCGGCGATGTACGAGAACGGCGAGACGGAGGCGATCCTCGGCCGCATCCTTGCCGGGCGGCGCGACCGCTTCTTCATCACCACCAAGGTCCATCGGAGCGTCGACGGCGCGACGATCCGCGCCTCGATCGACGAGAGCCTCGCGCGGCTGCGGACCGACCATGTCGATCTCTACATGATCCACTGGCCGGCGACCGGGATGCGCCCGGCCGAGATGATGGAAGCGCTGAACGACGTGGTCGCGGCCGGCAAGGCGCGGTTCGTCGGCTTCTGCAACTGTCCCGCCTGGCTGTTCGCGCATTGCAACCGCATAGCGGCCGAGAACGGCTGGGCGCCGCTCGTCTGCAACCAGCTTCCCTACAACCTCCTGGAGCGCGGCATCGAGGTGGAGATCCTGCCGCAGGCCGTCGCGGAAGGCGTCGCGATCACCACCTATCGCGCGCTGCTCGCCGGCCTCCTCGCCGGCAAGTACCGGCCCGGCGAGCCGCTGCCCTCCGACGCGCGCGGCCAGACCGACGCCCGCATCGGCGACTGGCTCTCCCGCTACGGCGAAGGTGTCGCGAAGCTCCACGCGATGGCTGCGGAGATGGGCGTCCAGCCCGGCCATCTCGCCACCGCCTGGGTCTATGGCCGCGAGGGCGTCAGCACACCGATCGTCGGCGTCAGCTCGCTGGAGCAGTTGCGCTCGGCGATCGACGGCTTCGAACTCGAACTCGCTGCCGAGCAGCGGGACCGCCTGTCGTCATTCTTCGGTGCAGAAGTGAAGGAGGAAGCCGGCGGCCGGTTTCCCGAACTCCGCCGCAGCTTCGAGCTCGTCAGCCCGCGGCCGGCGGAATGACGCCCTTGCGGAAGATGAAGCAGCCGTAGAAACGCCGCTCGCCGGTCTGGATCACACAATAGGACTGCTTGGCCGCCTCGTAGAACGCCATGCGCTCGATCGAGCCGAGCGGCCAGGACTTGCCCTCCGCCCGGTCGATCTCGCCTTGCACCTCGCGCTGCACGTCGGCGAGTTCGTCCGGGCTGCCGACGATCTCCATCCGCATCGCCGCGTCGTCGACGAAGGTGTCGAGCGGCAGGACGGAGAGGATCGCCGCGACGGCGCGGGGCGCCGGCACGTTGTCGATGCGCAGCAATTTGCCGAGCACGGTCTCGCGGGCGACGGAATCGGCCGGGAAGTTCGTGTCGCAGACGACGACGCGGTCGCCGTGACCCATGGCGCGCAGAGCCTGCAGCACTTCGGCGTTTAGGAGCGGATCGATGTTCTTCAGCATGAGCGCTTCCGTGCCTCAGTCGCCGTAGGGAATCCAGATGTTCTTCACCTGCACCGTATGGTTCAGGAAAATCCGCCCCTCCGCCGCCTTGGCGTCGTGCCAGTCCAGCGCGAGGCCGTCGTCGACGAGCGTCCGCTTGAGGTTGCCGGCCGACAGGCGCTCGGCGGCAGCCGCGGCCTCCTTCGAACCGAACACCCAGAGCGCGTCGAGGTCGTCGTGGCTGGCGAGGTCCTTGGCGAGCTGTTCGCGGCCGCCGGTGACGATGTTGACGACGCCGGCCGGCAGGTCGGAGGTCTCGAACACCTGATAGAGGTCGGTGACGCTGAGCGGATGCCGTTCGCTCGGCACCGCGACGACGCGGTTGCCGGTGGCGATCAGCGGCGCGACGAGACTGACGAAGGCGAGGAGCGGCGCCTCGTCCGGGCAGACGACGCCGACCGTGCCGATCGGCTCGTGCATGGCGAGCGCGACGCCCCTGAGAGGCGGCGAATGCACCGCGCCGTCGAACTTGTCGGCCCACGCGCCGTAGGTGAAGAGGCGCCGCACCGCCACGTCGACCTCCTGCTCGCCGTCGGTGCCGGTGGCGCTGGCGATGCGGGCGGCGAACTCGGCGGCGCGCGCCGAGAGGTTCTCGGCGAGATAGTAGAGGATCTGCGCGCGATTGTGGGTGGAAGCGCGCGCCCAGCTCTCGGCGGCCCGCGCCGCGGCGACGGCGTTGCGCAGGTCCTTGCGGTTGCCCTCGCCGACCTCGCCGATCACCGCGCCGGTTGCCGAGCGGATGACGCGCGAGCCGTTGCCGTCCGGGCGGGCCTGCTTGCCGCCGACGAAGAGCTTCGCCGTCCGGTCGATGGCGCGCAGCTCGAAGCCTTGGGCGCCGCCGTCCGCCGGCTCGGCCGGCGGCGTCGCCTCGCGCGGCCGCCGGTTCGCCCAGGCATCGGGCTTCAGGTATTCCAGCGCGCCCTCGCGCCCGCCCTCGCGGCCGAAGCCACTTTCCCGATAGCCGCCGAAGCCGACCGCGGCGTCGAAGAGGTTGGTGGCGTTGATCCAGACGACGCCGGCTTGAAGTTTCGGCGCGATGTCGAGCGCGAGGCCGACCGTCTCGCTCCAGATGCTGGCGGCGAGGCCGTAGCGCGAATTGTTGGCGAGCATCACCGCCTCGTCCGGCGTGCGGAAGGTCATCGCCACCGCCACCGGCCCGAAGATCTCCTCGCGCGCCACGATCGAGCTCGGATGCACCTCGGTCAGGAGCGTCGGCGGGTAGAACGAGCCGTCGCCCTCCGGCAGCGCCACCGGCGCGCGATGCGCCACCGCGCCCTCCTTGATCCCGGCCGCGACCAGTTCCTCGATCCGCCGCAACTGCACCGGGTCGACGATCGCGCCCATGTCCACCGCCTTGTCGAGCGGCGAGCCGACGCGCAAGGTCTCCATCCGCCGCTTCAGGCGCATCAGGAACTCCGGCGCGATGCCTTCCTGGACGAGCAGCCGCGAGCCGGCGCAGCAGACCTGGCCCTGGTTGAACCAGATCGCGTCGACGACGCCTTCCACCGCCGCGTCGAGGTCGGCGTCCTCGAAGACGATGAACGGCGACTTGCCGCCGAGCTCCAGCGTCAGCTTCTTGCCCGAGCCCGCCGTCGTCTCGCGGATGATCCGACCGATCTCGGTCGAGCCGGTGAAGGCGATCTTGTCGATGCCGGGATGCTCGACGATCGCGGCACCGGTTTCGCCCGGGCCCGTCACGACGTTGAGGACGCCGTCCGGCAGTCCGGCTTCGGACGCCAGCTCCGCGAAGAGCAGGGCGGTGAGCGAGGTGTATTCCGCCGGTTTGAGCACCACCGTGTTGCCGAGCGCCAGCGCCGGGGCGATCTTCCAGGCCAGCATCAGCAGCGGGAAGTTCCACGGGATGATCTGCCCGACGACGCCGAGCGGCGAGTAGCCGGCGAACTCGCTCTCCTGCAACTGCGCCCAGCCGGCGTGGTGGAGGAAGTGCCAGGCGACCAGCGGCACGTCGAGGTCGCGCGTTTCGCGGATCGGCTTGCCGTTGTCGATCGCCTCCAGGACGGCGAGCAGCCGGCCGTGCCGCTGCACCATCCGCGCCAGGGCGTAGAGATGCCGCGCGCGGCCGTGGCCACCGAGCTTCTGCCAATGCGCCTGCGCTTGCCGGGCGGCTTCCACCGCCGCGTCGACGTCCGCCGTGGTGCCGCTCGCCAGCGTCGCCAACGGCTTGCCGGTGGCGGGCTCGCGCGTTTCGAACGTGCCGCCCTCCGCGCTGGGGCGGAACGCGCCGCCGATGAAATGGCCGAACCGCGCCTCGTGGCGCCGCAGCCAGTCGCGCGCCGGGCCGTCCGCCTCCGGCGCCGGGCCGTAGTCCATCGTGTCGAAGTAATGCGCCACGCTCATCGCCTTTAACCCACCGCATGCCGGTTGAAGGCCGAGTAGCGGCCGGTGACGTGATGTTCGAGCTGCCGCTCGATGTCGGCGAGGAGGCTCGACGCCCCGACGCGGAAGAGGTCCGGCTCCAGCCAGCGGCGGCCGAGCTCCTCCTTCATCAGGAATTGGTAGGTGAGGACGTCCTTCGCCGCCGAGATGCCGCCGGCCGGCTTGTAGCCGACGAGGAAGCCCGTCCGGTCGTGATAGGCGCGGATTTCGCGTAGCATCGCGAGCGTGACGAGCGGCGTCGCGTTGACGCCTTCCTTGCCGGTCGAGGTCTTGATGAAGTCCGCGCCCGCCATCATGCAGACGAGCGAGGCCTTGGCGACGTTGCGCAGCGTCTTCAGATCGCCCGTCGCGAGGATCGCCTTCACATGTGCGTGCCCGCAAGCTTTGCGGAAGTCGCGCATCTCGTCGTAGAGCGCCTGCCAGTTGCCGGTGAGCACGTGCTCGCGGGTGATCACGATGTCGATCTCGGCCGCCCCGTCGGCGACCGAGGCCTCGATCTCGCGAAGCTTCACGTCGTGCGGCACCAGCCCAGCCGGGAAGCCGGTCGAGACCGCCGCGACCGGAATGCCGCTGCCCTTCAGCGCATCCACCGCCGCGGCGACGAAGCGATGGTAGACGCAGATCGCGCCGGTGGTGATCCGCCGCTCGCCCATGCCCATCGCGTCGAGAAGGTCGGGCCGGATCGGGTTCTTCGCCTTGGCGCAGAGCCGGCGGACGCGCCCTTCCGTGTCGTCGCCGGAGAGCGTCGTCAGGTCGATGCAGGTGACGGCCTTCAGGAGCCAGCCGGCCTGCGCGTCCTTCTTGACGCTCCGCCGCCCCGGCAGCGTCGCGACGCGCCGCTCGGCGGCCGAGAGGTTCACGCGCGTGCCGGACAGCCAGGCCTCGTCGAGCGGCATGCCCGCGTTGCGCGGCATCTCGGCGGGCGCGGCGGACTTCGCCTGCCGCGCGCCTTGCGTGATCGCGTGGACCGCCATGGCCGCTCCTCCCGCCTGCCGTCCGGCGTCCCGTCGCCGGATGTTAGAAATCTACCAGTTGTGAAATCGGTATCGAAATAAACCGACTGGCGTCAAGCCGTTTCGCGTTCCGCCATGCATTCCGCCGGCGAGCAGACGCCCGTCTCCGTCACAACCGCGTCGAAGGCGTCGAGTTGCGCGAAAAGGGCGGGGCGGACCCGTCCGAGCTTGCTTTCGTCGGCGACGAGATAGCGCCGCGCCGCGCCCGCCATCGCCCGCTTCTTGTAGGCGACCTCGTGGAAATGCGAGCACGAAACGCCCCGCTCGGCATGGATGCCGCCCGCCGACACGAAGGCGGCGTCGAGCCCGATCCGTCCCAGCGTTTCCAGGCTGTCCTCGCCCGCGAAGGAATCCGAGCCCGGCTGGTAGACGCCGCCGAGCAGCACGAGGCGCACGTTAGGCCGGGCGCGCAGCGGATCGGCGACGTTCAGCGAATAGCAGACGGCGGTGAGCGGCATGTCCGGCGGGATCGCTTTCGCGAGATGGACCAGCGTCGTGCCGCAGTCGATGAAGATCGTCTCGTCCGGTCGGACGAGCGGCAGCGCGTGCAGGCACGCGGCGCGCTTCGCCTTCGCGTGGCTGTCCGCCTCGCGCGACAGGACGTAGGAGCCGGCACCGCTCCCCGCGCCGAGGTCGGCGGCGTTGACGATGTGGCCGCCGAGATAGGCGAAGCGGTCGGCATGCGTGGCGACATCGCGCCTGACGGTCATCTCGGAGACGTCGAGCAGCCGCGCCGCCTCGCGCAGGCGCAGGACGCCGCGCATCGCCACCGCCTCGCCGAGCCGCTCGATCCGCTTCGATCTCGTGGTGCCCATGCGCTTCGGCTTTGGCCCTCGGATGAACTTCCTCGCATCGTATGTTGCATTTCTCACAACCGATGCAAGCCGAAACGTCCTAGCCGCCGAGCGACGCCCCGCTGTCTTTGTCGAAGAGGTGGACGTGGCCGGGGTCCACCCTCACGCGGACGCTGCCGTCCGCCGCCTCGATCCTGCCGGGCGCGGCGATCGTCAGTTCCGGCTTGGTATTGGTGACGATGAAGGACATGCCGCCGGTCCGCTCGATCATGGAAACGGGGAGGGCGAAGGCGCCTGCCTCGCCGAGCGAGGCGATCATGAGATGCTCCGGCCGCAGGCCCACCGTGACCCGCTCCCCCGCCGGGCGGCGCGCCGCGACGGCGAGCGTGGGATTGCCGTCGAGCGCGAGGGCGACGCTTTCCCCGTCCGCCCCGACCGTCCCGTCGAGGAAGTTCATCGCCGGCGAGCCGATGAAGCCGGCGACGAAGCGGTTCACCGGCCGGTCGTAGAGATCGAGCGGCGCGCCTTCCTGCTCCACCACGCCGTCGCGCAGCACCACGACGTGGTCGGCCATGGTCATCGCCTCGACCTGGTCATGCGTCACATAGATGAAGGTCGCGCTGAGCCGGTCGTGCAGCTTGCGGATTTCGGAGCGCATGTGGACGCGAAGCGCCGCGTCGAGGTTCGACAACGGCTCGTCGAACAGGAAGGCCTTCGGCTGGCGGATGATCGCCCGGCCCATCGCGACGCGCTGGCGCTGGCCGCCGGAAAGCTCGCGCGGGAAACGGTCGAGCAGGTTCTCCAGCCCGATGATCCGCGCCGTCTCCACCGCCGCCCGCTCGCACTCGGCCTTCGAGGCGCGCTTCAGCCGCAGCGAATAGGTGAGGTTCCGCCGGACCGTCATGTGCGGGTAGAGCGCGTAGCTCTGGAACACCATCGCGAGGTCGCGCTTTCGCGGCGGCACGCCGGTGACGTCCTCGCCGGCGATCCGCATCCGTCCGCCGCTGATCTTCTCGAGGCCCGCGATGGAGCGGAGCAGCGTGGACTTGCCGCAGCCGGACGGGCCGACCAGCGCGACGAACCGGCCCTTCGGGATGGAGAGGCTGACGTTCTTCAGGGCGTGGTAGGCGCCGTAGTGCTTGTCGACGCCGGTCAGTTCGATCTGAGCGGGTTCGCTCATTTCAGGGCTCCCGCGGTGAGGCCGCTGACGATGCGGCGCTGGAGGATGACGAAGACGATCAGGATCGGCGTCACGTAGATGGCCGAATAGGTCATGACGCCCGACCAGTCGCTGGTGTTCGGGCCCATGAAGGACTGGAGGCCGACCGTCGCCGGCTGAAGAGCGCGGTCGGCGATGAGGGAGCGGGAGTAGACGTACTCGCCGAAGGACTGGAGGAAGACCAGCACCGAGACGATCAGGATGCCGTTCCGCGCCAGCGGCACGTTGATGAACAGGAAC
This sequence comes from Plantimonas leprariae, assembly GCF_008802405.1. GTDB lineage: Bacteria > Pseudomonadota > Alphaproteobacteria > Rhizobiales > Rhizobiaceae > Plantimonas > Plantimonas leprariae. The sequence continues at coordinate 84,634 of NZ_VZDO01000017.1, read as the reverse complement.
GCGCCGACGCGCGAATTGCCGTCCATCAGCGCCGCTTCCTCCAGCTCGCGCGGCACCTGCAGGAAGGCGGCGCGGCAGAGGACGATGTAGAGCGGCAGCACCTTGGCCGACTGCGCGAGGATCACCGCGAGCCGCGGATATTCGCTGAGCCCGACCTGGTTGAAGACCACGAAGATCGGCGTCACCATCAGCGAGGGTGGCAGCACCTGCATCATCAGGACGACGAACAGGACGAGGTCCATCCAGCGGTTGCGGATGCGCGCCAGCGCATAGGCGCAGCCCGTGCCGACGAGGGTGGCGATCACGGTGACGCTGGCGGCGATCAGGAGCGAGTTGCGGACGAAGGACGCCATCTGGAGCCGGTTCCAGACGTCGGCGACGGCGAAGTGCGGCTCCTCCGGCCAGAAGGTCGGCGGGTAGCGCACGATCTCGGTGCCGCTCTTCAGCGCCGTCACGTACATCCAGTAGAGCGGGAACAGGTAGACCGCGACGAGGCCGAGCGCCACGGCGAGGAGCAGATACCGTCTGGCCGAAGTCCCAGTCATGCGGCGTGCTCGTGGCGCGTCGAGCGCACGTAGATCGCGGCGACGAACACCACGAAGACGATCATCAGCACCGAGACGACGCTGCCGGCGCTGATCTGGTAGTCCTGGAAGGAAAGCTGCCAGGACCAGTACTGGAGGACGTTCGAGGCGTTCGACGGGCCGCCGCGCGTCAGCGCCGCGAAGAGGTCGAACTGCTGCAGCGTGAAGATGATGCCGAGCGCGATCACCGCGCCGAGCGGCGCGCGCATCAGCGGCAGGGTGATCGTCAGGAAGCGCTGCAGCCGGGTCGCGCCGTCGAGCTCGGCCGCCTCGTAGACGTCGTCCGGGATGCCGGCGAGGCCGACCGAGAGCATCAGCATGTTGAAGGGGACGCCCAGCCAGATGTTGGCGATCACCACCGCGTAGAGCGAGACGGAGGGGTCGGACAGCCAGAAGACGCGGGCGTCGCTGAGGCCGAGCCCCTGCAGCGCGTAGTTCAGGACGCCGAAGTCGCCGGACAGGATGAAGCTCCACACCGCGCCGACGACGAGCGAGGGCATGATCCAGCCGGCGAGGAACAGGCCGCGCAGATACGACGCGCCCGGAAAGTCGAGCCGGAAGAACAGCGCCAGCGAGAAGCCGAGCGCGAGCTGGAAGACGATCGAGAGGACGACGAAGACGACGGTGTTGCGGAAGATCACCGCGGCTTCCGGCCGGGACAGGACGTCCCGGTAGTTGTCGAGCCCGACGAACGGCCGGTCGAACGAGGCGAGCGAGAAGAGGTCGACCTCCTGCAGCGACATCACGACGTTGTATATGAGCGGAAAGGCCGAGAAGAGCAGGAGATAGCCGAGCGCCAGCGCGACGAGCGCCCCGTCGAAGCCGCGCCCGTCGCGGATCGGTCCGAATATCCTGCCCAACGGCGCCTCCCTCGCGGCCGCGATGTTGATCCGCCGGACGCGGCCGAGCCGCGTCCGGCCTCGATGGTCGTCAGTTGAGGATGCCGTCGATCTGCCCTTGCGCCGTCTGCAGCGCGTCCTCGGCGGTGGCCTGACCGGTCAGCGTCGACTGGATGGCGGTCTGGATCGCCTTGGAGATCTTCGGCCAGTCCGGGTTCGGGCCGCGGTTGCGGGCGTACTTCATGCTCTCCGCGAAGACCGCGTAGATCGGCCCGTATTTCGGGTCGTCGACCTTGACGTTGGCGGCCGGCAGGTAGCCGAACTCGTTCCAGACGCGGTTCATGTTGCCGTAGAGGAATTCCACGAACTTGAACGCCTCCTCCGGCTGGTCGGTGTTGGCGAGGATGACGTTGTCGCCTTCGCCGAGCGCGGAAGCCCGGGTCGCGCCGGCTTCCGGCACGGGCAGGAGCGCGGCGCGGTAGTCGAACTTCGCCTCCTTGCTCATCCGCGGCAACTCCCACGGGCCGGAGATCGCCATCGCGGCGTTGCCGGCGTTGAAGGTCGCGGTGGAATCGTACTGCGAGCGGATCAGCGTGTCGGGCGAGGCGAGCTTCTCGTCGAGGATCCGCTTCCAGAGGTTGAGCGCCTTCGCCGCGCCCGGCGTGTTCAGCTTGTTGAAGTCGCCGCCGGTCATCTGCACCCACGGCAGGAACTGGAACGTGCCTTCCTCGGTGCCCACCGCCGAGAAGGCGAGGCCGTAGCGGTTCTTCGCCGGGTCGGTCAGCTTCTTCGCCGTCTCGTAGAGCTCGTCCCAGGTCTGCGGCGGCTTGTCCGGGTCGAGGCCGGCTTGTTTGAACAGGTCGGCGTTGTAGTAGAGCGCCAGCGTGTTCGCGCCGCGCGGGATGCCGTAGATGCCGTCCTTGTAGGTGACGGAGGCGAGCGGCCCCGGATAGATGTCCGCCGCCTTCACGATGCTCGACTTCTCGATCATGGGTTTGAGGTCGAGCAGGAGCTTGCGGGAGGCGAAGAGCGACACTTCCGGGTTGTCGATATAGGTGATGTCGGGCGCGTTCCCGGTGGCGATCGCGCGGGCGAGGTCGTTGACCATGTCGCGGAACTGCACGGTCCGGACGTTGATCTTCACCTCCGGGTGCGCCTTCATGTACTCGTCGGCGAGGACGTAGTGATATTCGCCGGGATCGTCGATCGTCCAGAGATCGAGCGTCACCTGCTGCTGCGCGGTGGCGGTACCGCCGAAAGCCGCGACGCCGAGGAGGGCGAGCCCCCCGACGGCGGACAGATATTTCCTCATCGCTTCCCTCCCGTTGTTGTCCGCGGCGCCTCTCTCCTCAGGCCGCCGACGCCTCGCCGACGAAGTCGCCGCCGCGGCAGCGCTTCAGGTGGTTGAGCGCATGCACCTGGCCGGTCATCTCCAGCGCGTCGCGGTAGACCGGGTCGTGCCAGCCCTCGATGTCGATCGAACCCTCGTAGCCGACCATGCGCAGCTCGCTGACGATGTCGGTCCAGTTCGAGTCGCCGAAACCGGGCGTCCGCATGAACACGAACTTTTCCTTGCCGAAGACGCCGTGCTCGCGGATCACCTCCCAGCGCACCGTCGCGTCCTTGCCGTGGACGTGGAAGAACTTCTTCCCCCACTTCCTGATCTGCGGCATGGGGTCGATCAGGTAGACGAGCTGGTGGCAGGGCTCCCATTCGAGGCCAATATTGTCGTCCGGCGTCTCGTTGAAGATCAGCTCCCAGGCGTCCGGGTTGTGGGCGATGTTCCAGTCGCCGCTCGCCCAGTTGCCGTCCATCGCGCAGTTCTCGAAGGCGATCCTGACGCCCTTGTCGGCGGCGCGCTTCGCCAGCTCGCTCCAAACCTCGCGGTAGCGCGGCAGGCTGTCGGTGAGCGGCTTGCCGCGGACGCGGCCGGTGAAGCCGGCGATGACGCTCGCTCCGAAATGGTGAGCGTTGTCGATGCAGTCCTTCCATCCCTGCAGCGTGTCGCGGTCGAGCGGCTGGTCTTCCAGCGGGTTGCCGAACATGCCGAGCGCCTGCATGGCGATGTCGCGGTCGCCGACCGCCTCGCGGCAGCGCCGGCCGAGCTCGGCGAGGTCCTGGCCGTTGGTGGTCTGCCAGAAGAACGGCTCGAAGCTCTCGAAGCCGAGATCGGCGATGGCGGCGATGTTCTTCGCCGCCTCGCCGCCGGACGCGCGGATCATCGTGCCGATGCGGATGCTCTTCGCGGGATCGTTGGCCAAAGTGCTGTCCCTTTCAGATTTCGATCGCGACGCGGCGGCCGGTCCCGGCGCTTTCGATCGCGCCGAAGACCATCGCGAGGCTCGCGATGTTGTCGGTGGCGACGGTCTCCGGCGCGGTGCCTCCGTCGATCGCGCGAAGGAAGTCGCGGATGACGCTGGCATGGCCTTGCGTCTCCGTCGCGTCCTCGACCTCCGGCACGACGAGGCTCGCCGTCTCGCGGAAGAAGCCGTCCGAGCCGGATGTCACCCGCGCCTCGAAGCCGTCGTGGCCGTCCCAGAGGAGGGTGCCCTTCGCGCCGACGATCCGCCAGGCGCTTTCCCAGCTCGTCGGCGCGCCGTCCGCGCACCACGAGCCGCGATACGTGCCGACGACCCCCTCGCCGAACTCGAAGATCGCGTTCGCCGCCGCGCCATCGGCGTACCAGGAGCCGGTCGGGTTGGTCTCGACGCAGTACACGGCCTGCGGCATCCGCCCGACCACGAAGCGCATCGCGTCGAAGGTGTGGATCGCCATGTCGAGGAGGAGGACATGGTCCATCTCCTCGCGGAAGCCGCCGAAATGCGGCGCGAGGAAGAAGTCGCAGTGGACCGCGGTGATCGCGCCGAGCGGCGCGCCGTCGAGGAAGCGGCGGATGCGCCGCATGCCGGACACGAAGCGACGGTTCTGGATGACGGCGTGCGTGCGGCCGTGGCGCTTCGCCAGCTCGATCATCCGCCGCGCCTCGTCCATCGAAGCCGCCATCGGCTTTTCGGAAAGGACGTGCGCGCCGGCTTCCAGCGCCGCCGCGACCACGCCCGAGCGGGCCGGGGGGACCACCACGTCGAAGACCACGTCGGGCTTCACGTCGGCCAGCATCGCGCCGAGGTCGCTGCCGATTCGCGCGTCGGATAGCGCGAATTCGTCGGCGAGGGCTTTCGCCTTCGCTCCGTCGATGTCTACGAGACCGACGACCTGGACCTGCCCGGCGAGATCGGGGCGCTCCCCGATCGCCCTGAGCCAGCCCTTCGCCATGGCGCCGCAGCCGGTGAGAACCGCGCGATGAATGGATGGAACCTCCTCTTTTCGGCGCTTCTCCCAAAGCCCCGGATCGACGTCTCGGGCCGGTCGCCATCGCGTCCCGACCAAATTCACAATCGATTGCGATTTTGCTTGGCGCTCGCGCGATGTCAAGGAGTATTGCGATTGGCCGGCAAAGCGAGCCGCGGAAGGCATCGGACGAAAATGAAGGGAATCGGCGATCTGGCGAACCATCTCGGCCTGACGGTCGGCACGGTTTCGCGCGCCCTCAACGACCGGCCGGAGGTGAGCCTCAAGACGCGGAAACGCGTCCAGGCGGCGGCGGCCGAGCTTGGCTACGTGCCGAACCAGTCGGGCCGGGCCTTGCGGAAGGGCGCGACGAACACGGTCGGCTTCATGCTGGAATCCGGCACCGCCTTCGCGGTTGGCGGCGACAACTTCTTTCACGGGGTGATCGCCGGACTGCAGCAGACGCTGGAGCCGAGGCGGCTCGACCTGATCCTCCTGCCGTGCGCGGCGACGGAGGACCCGCACGAGTTCCTGCGTCGGATGGTGTCGCGGCGCATCGTCGACGGGCTCGTCATCTCCGCCACGCAGCGGCAGGACCCGCGCATCGCGCTGCTCGTTCAGTCGCGCATCCCCTTCGTCGCGCTGGGGCGAAGCGGCGACGTGCCGGAGCACGCCTGGATCGACCTCGACTTCGCCGGCGTCGCGAAGGATGCGGTGAGCCGCCTCGTCGGCAAGGGGCATCGCCGCATCGCGGCGGCGGTGCCGGCGAGCGAGATCAACCTGCGCTACGTCTTCACGGAAGGCTATCGCGCCGCGCTCGCCCGCAACGCCATCGACTTCGACCCGAACCTCGTCCTGCCGGTCGAACTCAGCGAGGCCGGCGGCGCTGCGCTGGCGGACCGGCTGCTGGCGCTTCCCTCACGCCCGAGCGCCGTCCTCCTCGTCAACGAACTCCTCGCGATCGGCCTCTACCACCGCCTCGCGCAGCTCGGCATCCAGCCGGGGCGCGACATCGCCGTGATCGGCTTTCGCGAGAACCCGCAGGCGCGGTTCCTTTCGCCGCATCTCGGCAGCTACCGCCTGTCGCTCGCCGATCTCGGCATCGCGCTTGGGCAAACGCTGCTGTCGCGGATCGATGCTGCGCGCGAGGCCCGCCGGCCCGAGCCGGTCGGGCGCCTCTGGCCGATGGATTATGCCCCGGGCGAAAGCGAAGGATGAGGCGGCCTTAGGTTCCGGCAGCGTCCTGCGCGGCGAGGAAGCGGGAAACGCGCCGGAGGCAGGCCTCCTTCTCCTCGACATGCGGCATGTGGCTGGAGGCCGGGAAGACCTCGCTCTCGACGCCGGCGATGCGGTCGATGAACGGCTGCACGCATTCGGCGGTCGCCTCGTCGTGATGGCCGCGGAACACCAGCGTCGGCGCGGTGATCCGGTCGAGTCGGTCGACGACGCTCCAGTGGCGCAAGGATCCGACGACGTGGAACTCGTTCGGCCCGTTCATCGTGTGGTAGACGGTCGGATCGCTCTCGACCGCGAGGAAGGTACGGGCGACTTCGTCCGGCCAGGGCGTGACGCGGCAGACGTGCCGGTCGTAGAAGAAGCGCGTCGCCGTCAGGTATTCCGGGTGCTCGACGGTGCCGGCCGCCTCGTGCCGGTCGAGCGCGTCCCGCACCTCGTCCGGCAGGGCGGCGCGGAGCTTGCCCGCACCCGCCACCCAGAGTTCCATCGAGGCCGGCGAGTTGGCGATGACGAGCGCCTTCAGTCCCGCCGGCCGGCGCACGGCGTGCTCCGCGCCGAGCATGCCGCCCCAGGATTGGCCGAGGAGGGCATAGCGGTCGCGGATGCCGACATGGTCGAGGAGGTTGTCGAGTTCGGCGAGGAAGAAGTCGACCGTCCAGAAGTCGGCCCCCTTGTCCGGCAGATGCGTGGACTTGCCGTTGCCGATCTGGTCGTAGTGGATGACGGCCCGCCCGTCGGCGGCGAGGTCTTTGAAGCTGTCGACATAGTCGTGGGTGCAGCCGGGGCCACCATGCGCGACGACGAGCGGCAGTTTCGGCGAGCCGAGGTCGCCGGTGATGCGATACCAGGTCTCGTAGTCGCCCATGCGGGCGCGGCCTTCGGTCGATGCCACGGTCATGCTTCCGCCTCCTGTCGACCCGGAGCCTAATCGGCGAGGCGGCGCGCATGGAGCCTGTCAAAATTGAGGGGTATGCCCAAGGAATATGCGGCTGGTTACCGCGCTCAATTGACGGGCACGATGAACCGGCGCAAAGTCTGCCGACGATGACGATGCTTCTCGACCTGACGACGCGGTTGTTCGACGGCATGGCCGTCGGTCCGGCGCTCGACGTCGCGCTGGAGGTCGTCGGCCGGGCCGGCTTCAACGCCGTGATCTACGACTACACGCCGGTGCCGCGCGCCCATGACGGGGCGCTCATCACGCCGAACGTCCTCGAAGCGCGGCGCGTGCCGGACGACATGCTGAGCCTCTGGCAGTCGGGCTTCTACCAGCTCGACCCGGTGCAGGACGCGTCGCTGAGAACCGTCGCGCCCTTCGTCTGGTCGGGGATCGGCAAGCAGAGCCGCGTCATGCAGGAGGTGATCTGCGACCGCCACCGCCCGGTGCTCGGCTACATGCACGACATGCGCTTCTCGTTCGGCGTCACCGTGCCGATCCACCACCCGCACGGCGATCTCGCGACCTTCACGGCGATCCGCGTCGACGCCGAGCCCGGGTTCGAGACCGACGCAGCGCTCGTCGCCCCGCAGATCGGCATCGTCGGGCAGCTCTTCCACCAGGCCGTGTCGGCCGGCTTCGACATCGAAACGCGCCGCACCCGGTACGTGCGCCTCAGCCCGCGCGAGCGCGAATGCCTCGGCCTCTGCGCCGAAGGGCTGACCGCCAAGGAGATCGCGCGCCGGCTCGACCGTTCCGTGCCGACCGTGACGCTGCATCTCAACGCGGCGGGTCGGAAGCTCGGCGCCCGCAACCGCCTGCAGGCCGTGGCGCGGGCGGCGCACTACCGGTTGATCCAGCTCGATGCGTGAGGCCGGCGCTTGCGGCACCGGCACCCTATGAGTTTTGATAGCTATCACGGGGCTGCCGCGGATTTAAGCTCGGTCCGGTCGGCGCGGGAATCCGCGCCGTTTCTCGCGAACGCAAGACAGGGGGCACCCATGCCGCGGACGGTTTCTCGTGCACTCGCCGCAGCCACGCTCGCGGGCTCCCTCGCGCTTCTCGCGGCGGGCCCTGCGGCTGCGCAGGAGAAGGGCGGCTCGCTCCGCCTCCTCGCCAGAGCTGCCGCCGGCACGATCGATCCGCAGATCAACTACACGCTGCAGTACTGGCAGGTGATGTACGTCGCCTATGACGGCCTCGTCACCTTCAGGAAGGCCGCCGACGATGCCGGCTTCGAAATCGTCCCCGACCTCGCCGAGGCCATGCCGACGATCACGAACGACGGCAAGACCTACACGTTCAAGCTGCGGCAGGGGATCAAGTTCTCGAACGGGCAGGACCTGACGACCGACGACGTCGTCGCCTCGTTCCAGCGCATCTTCAAGATTTCCGGCCCGACCGCCGGCACCTTCTACAACGGCATCGTCGGGGCCGACAAATGCCTCGCGACGCCGGCCGACTGCACGCTGGAAGGCGGCGTCGTCGCCGACAAAACGGCCGGCACGGTGACGATCAACCTCACGAGCCCGGACGGCGAGCTCCTGCAGAAGCTCGCGGTGCCGCACGCCTATATCGTGCCGGCCGCGACGCCCACCGCCGACCAGGGCACGACGCCGATCCCCGGCACCGGCACCTACATGATCCAGAGCTACGATCCGAACGCCTCGCTGAAGCTCGTGCGCAATCCGAGCTTCAAGGAGTGGAGCGCCGATGCGCAGCCGGAAGGTCTCGTCGACGACATCTCCTACGATTTCGGCCTTACCGAGGAGGCGGCCGTCACCGCCGTCCAGAACGGCGACGCCGACTGGATGTTCGATCCGCCGCCGCCGGACCGCCTCGCCGAGATCGGCGGCCAGTACGCCAACCAGACCTTCGTCCATCCGCTGACGGCGATGTGGTACGCGCCGATGAACACCAACCTCGCGCCCTTCGACAACCCGAAGGCGCGGCAGGCGGTGAGCTACGCGATCGACCGCGCCGCGATGGTGAAGCTGTTCGGCGGCGCGAACCTCGGCCAGCCGGCCTGCCAGATCCTGCCGCCCGGCTTTCCGGCCCATGTCGACTACTGCCCCTACACGAAGGACCCCGGCGCCTCGTGGTCGGCGCCGGACATGGAGAAGGCCAAGCAACTGGTGCAGGAATCCGGCACGGCGGGCCAGGCGGTGACGATCGTTCCCGAGGACACCGTGGTCGCCCGCTCGCTCGGCGTCTACCTGCAGGACGTGTTGAACGAGCTCGGCTACAAGGCGAGCGTCCAGCCGATCTCGCAGAACCTCCAGTTCACCTACATCCAGAACACCAACAACAAGGTACAGATCTCGATCTCGCAGTGGTTCCAGGACTATCCGTCGCCCTCGAACTTCCTGAACGTCCTGTTTTCCTGCGCCTCGTTCCATCCGGGCTCGGACGCATCCGTCAACATCGCCGGCTTCTGCGACAAGGCGGTGGACGCGAAGATGGGCGAAGCCTTCGCCGCGGCGGTGAAGGATCCGCAGTCGGCGCTGCCGATCTGGACCGAGGTCGACAAGATGGTGACCGACGCCGCCCCCGCCGCGGTGCTGTTCACGCCGAAGCGTGTCGACTTCGTGTCCTCGCGGGTGCAGAACTTCACCTTCAGCCCGCAGATCCAGATGATCCTGTCCAAGGTGGCGGTGCAGTAGGCCGGAAGGTTCGCATCCCTTGAACGAAGGAAGCATCGAGGCCGCCGTCCCGGCGGTCCGCAGCGAGCGGCGGCGCTCCGGCGTCTCGCTCGGTCCCTGGGCGACGGCATGGCGGCGTCTGCGCCGCAACCGGGCGGCGATGGCGACGCTCCTGATCCTCGTCCTCGTCGCGCTCCTCTGCGCGCTGGCGCCGCTCTACGCTTCGGCGGTATCCGGCACCAATCCCTTCGCCACCAACCTCAGCGGCACGATCGTGCTGGACGGCAAGGCGGTGCCGGTGATGGCGCCGTCCACCACCGGCCTCGGCCTCGGCACGACGCCGATCGGGCCGACCTGGCGCTTCGGCCCCTACCTCCTCGGCGCCGACAACCAGGGGCGCGACGTCGCCGCGCGCATGCTCTACGGCGGCCGGAACTCGCTCGCCATCGCGGCCGCCGCGACCGCACTCACCCTCGTGTTTTCGGTGATCGTCGGGCTTGCCTGCGGCTTCTTCGGCGGCTGGGTCGACGCGATCCTCAACCGCATCCTCGACGTGCTCTGGGCCTTTCCGATCTACCTCCTCGCCATCTCGCTCTCGATCGTCCTGATCAGCCACGGCTTCTCGATCGGGCCGATCGAGGTGCGAGCCGGAAGCCTCTGGCTGCCGATCGCGATCATCGGCGTCGTCTACGTGCCCTATGTCGCTCGGCCGATCCGCGGGCAGACCATCTCGCTGATGCGCTCGGAATTCGTGCTCGCCGCCGTCTCGCTCGGCGTGCCGCCCTGGCGCATTTTCTGGCACGACCTTCTGCCGAACGTCATGCCGCGCGTCATCGTCTTCGTGCCGATCCTCTTGGCGCTCGACATGATCACCGAATCCTCGCTGTCCTTTCTGTCGATCGGCGTGCAGCCGCCGGACGCCTCCTGGGGCACGATCATCCAGGACGGGCAGGGGTTGCTTTATTCCCGGCCGATCGTGGCGCTGGCCCCCGGCATCGCCATCGCCGTGACGGTGCTCGCCCTCAACATCCTCGGCGACGGGGTGCGCGACGCGCTCGACCCGCGCGCCAAGGTGCGGATCGCATGATCTTCGCCGTCCTCTCGCGCCTCGGCCGGCTCGTCTCGGTGATGTTCGGCATCAGCGTCGTCGTGTTCCTGATCTTCTTCGCGACGCCGGGCGCCGACCCCGCCGCGCGGATCGCCGGGCGCAACGCCTCGCCGCAGACGCTGGAACAGGTGCGCCAGAGCTTCGGCCTCGATCGCCCGATCCCGGTCCAGTACGCGATCATGATGAAACGGCTGTTCGTCAGCCAGGACCTCACCTCCTTCGTCAACCGCGGGCAGAAGGTGGTGCCGGCGGTGGTGCGCGCGATTCCGGTGACGCTGTCGCTGGTGCTCGGCGCGGCGGTGCTCTGGATCTTCGGCGGGCTGGTGGTCGGCGTCATCGCCAGCGCCTCGCGCGGCGGCTGGACCGACCGGGCCCTGATGGCGGCGAGCCTCGTCGGCGTGTCGATGCCGGTGTTCTGGGTGGGCGAGGTCGCGAACCTCCTCAGCCAGAAGGCGCTGCACGGCACCTTCCTGTTCTCCTGGGTGCCGCCGCTCGGCTACAAGCCTCTCACCACCGACCCGGTCGGCTGGTTCAAGGCGCTGGTGATCCCGTGGTGGACGCTGGCGATCCTCTATATCGGCCTCTACGGCCGCATCCTCCGGGCCGATCTCATCGAGACGATGCAGGAGGACTTCATCCGCACCGCGCAGGCGAAGGGCCTCAGCGAGACGCGCATCCTCTGGCGGCACGGCGTCCGCTCCTCGCTCGTCGCCTTCGTGACGATGTTCGGGCTCGATTTCGGCGCGCTGATCGGCGGCGGCGCGCTGTTGACCGAGGTCGTGTTCGGGCTCCGCGGCGTCGGCAAGCTCACCTACGACGCGCTGCAGAATCTCGACCTGCCGGTGATCCTCGCGACCGTGCTCTACGCCTCGTTCTTCGTCGTCGCCGCCAACGCGCTGGTCGATATGCTCTATGCCTGGCTCGATCCGAGGGTGCGCGATGCCCGCTGAGCCGCTTCTCGCCGTCCGCGACCTTTCCGTCTCGTTCCGCACCGAGCGCGGCCTCGTGGAGGCGGTGCGGGGCGTGTCGTTCGACTTGGAAAGCGGCCGCGTCCTCGGCCTCGTCGGCGAAAGCGGCTCCGGCAAGACCCAGACCCTTCTCGCGACGCTCGGGCTGATCTCCGATCCGAACGCCGTCGTCGCCGGCTCCATCCGCTTCGAGGGCGAGGAACTGGTCGGCATGCCGGCGAGACGCATGCGCGCGATCCGGGGGGCGCGGGCGGCGATGATCTTCCAGGACCCGATGACGGCCCTGACGCCGGTCATGACGGTCGGGGCGCAGATCGCCGAGCAGCTTCGTGCCCATACGCGACTGTCGGCGAAAGCCGCTCGGGCGCGGGCGGTGGAGCTTCTCGCCGAGGTCGGCATCCCCGATGCCGAGCGCGTCGCGGATCGCTATCCGCACCAGCTTTCCGGCGGCATGCGGCAGCGCGTGGTGATCGCGATGGCGGTGAGCTGCGATCCGGCGCTCGTCGTCGCCGACGAGCCGACGACGGCGCTCGACGTGACCGTGCAGGCGCAGATCCTCGCGCTGCTCGACCGGCTGCGCGAGCGCCACGGAACGGCGGTGGTGTTCGTGACGCACGATCTCGGCGTCGTGTCGGAGATCGCCGACGAGGTGGCGGTGATGTATGCGGGCCGCATCGTCGAAGCCGGGCCGGTCGACGCGCTCTTCGCCGCGCCGCGCCATCCCTATACGCACGGCCTGTTCAACTCGATCCCGCCGCTGCGGGGCGCGCGGCCACGGCGCCTCTCCGGCATTCCGGGCCTGCCGCCCTCGCTCGTCGCGCCGCCGGCCGGCTGTGCCTTCCGCCCGCGCTGCGCCCATGCTTTCGCGCGCTGCCTGGAGCGCCCGGCCCTTGCCTCCGAAGGCGTGCAGGCCGTCGCCTGCTTTCTCGACGACGGCACGAAGTCCGGCTTTCGCCGGGCGGAGGCCGCCTGATGTCGGCCGTCACGGAAACCCGCCTCCCGCTGGTGCGCGCCGGCGGTCTGACGAAACGCTACGCGGTCGGACGCTCGATCTTCCGCGCGCGCCGGCAGGTGCTGACGGCGGTGGACGGGGTGACGCTCGACGTCCTGCCCGGCGAGACGCTCGGCCTCGTCGGCGAGTCGGGCTGCGGCAAGTCCACGCTCGGGCGCTGCCTCGTCCGGCTGACCGAGCTTTCCGGCGGCAAGCTCGAATTCGACGGGCAGGAGATCGGCGAGCTTCGCGAGCGCGAGCTTCGCCCGATGCGCGCCAGGATGCAGATGGTGTTCCAGGACCCCTATGCGTCGCTGAACCCGCGCCGGCGCGTCGGCGACCTCCTTGCCGAGCCGCTGCGGGTGCACGGGCTGGCGAGCGAGAGCGAGCTGGCGGACCGGGTGCGCGAACTGCTCGCAGCGGTGGAACTGCCGCCGGAGAGCGCCGGCCGCTTTCCGCACGAGTTCTCCGGCGGGCAGCGCCAGCGCATCGGCATCGCGCGCGCCGTGGCGCTCCGCCCGAAGCTGATCGTCGCCGACGAGCCGGTCTCGGCGCTCGACGTCTCGGTGCAGGCGCAGATCGTCAACCTGTTCTGCGACCTGCGCGACCGGTTCGGGCTGACCTACGTCTTCATCGCGCACGATCTCGCGGTGGTGCGCCAGATCTCGACCCGCATCGCGGTGATGTATCTCGGCAGCATCGTCGAGATCGGCGCGGCCGACGAGATCTTCGAAGCGCCGCGCCATCCCTATACGGCGACGCTGCTCGCCGCGATCCCGGAGCCCTACGCCAAGCGGCGACGCAGGGACGCTGTGTTCGGTGAAGCGACAGCACCCTCGCGCGAACTGCCGAGTCCGTTGGCGCCGCCGCCCGGCTGCCGCTTCGAGCCGCGCTGCCCGCGGGCGCAGGATCGCTGCCGCAGCGAGCGCCCGTATCTCGCGGCCGGCGAAGCCGGCGGCGGCACGCTCGCCGCCTGCCATTTCCCGCTCGATTGATGGCGGTGCGCATGCTGCCCGACGACCTGGAGCTTCGCGCGGCGATCGACTTCCGCCGCCGCCTGCACCGGTTCCCGGAACTGTCCGGCGAGGAGCGGGAGACGGCCGAAGCGGTGGCCGGACAACTCGCCGCGTATCGCCCCGACCGGCTCCTCCGCGGACTCGGCGGCCACGGCGTCGCGGCCGTCTTCGATGCGCCGCAGCCGGGGCTGACCGTGCTCTTTCGCTGCGAGCTCGACGCCTTGCCGATCCGCGAGATCGGCGAGGTGCCGCATCGCTCGCGTGTCGAGGGAAAGGGGCATCTCTGCGGTCATGACGGCCATGCGGCGATCCTGACCGTGGTCGCGGCCTTGCTCGCGCGGCAGAGGCCGCAGCGGGGGCGCGTCGTGCTCCTGTTCCAGCCGGCCGAGGAGACCGGCGCGGGTGCGGCGGCCGTGATCGCCGATCCGGCCTTCGCGGCGATCTCGCCGGACTACGCCTTTTCCCTCCACAACTGGCCGGGACTGCCGCTTGGGCAGGTCGCGTTGCGGGAGGGGCCGGTGAACTGCGCCTCGCGCGGCATGCGGATCGCGCTCGCCGGCAGGACCGCCCACGCCTCGATGCCGGCGGACGGCCTGTCGCCGATGTCGGCGATGGCGCGGCTGATGCCGGCGCTGACGGCGCTCGGAACCGGCGGCGCGCTCGGCGAGGCCTTCCGGCTGGTGACGGTGACGCATGCCCGGCTCGGCGAGCCCGCCTTCGGCGTCGCGCCGGGAGCCGGCGAGATCTGGGCGACGCTCCGGACGCTGCGCGACGCGGCGATGGACGGCCTCGTCGCGGCGGCCGAGGAACTGGTCGCCGCCGAAGCCCGCGCGGCCGGGCTCGGCCACGCCGTCGCCTACGAGGACGTCTTCCGGCACTGCGAGAACCATCCGGAGGCGGTCGCTGTCCTTCGTGCCGCGCTCGATGCCGAGGGCGTCCGACATCAACCGGGGGAGCCGATGTATCCGTCGGAGGATTTCGGCCGCTTCGCCGCCGTGTCGCGCTCGGCGATGTTCTTTCTCGGGGCCGGCACCGACCATCCGCGCCTCCACAACCCGGACTACGACTTCCCGGACGAGCTGATCCCGGTCGGGGCGCGCGTCTTCCTGCGCACCGTCCGCGACCTTCTCGGATAAGCCGCGCCGTCGATGCCCGAGGCACGAATGGACGATCAACCGGGGGCGGGCGACATGCCTTCGAGCCGGTCCCGATGCTTGCCGATCTCGCGGGCGAGGAAGTCGAGCAGGATCCTGATCCGGGGCGTGCGCCTGAGGTCGGGATGGGTCAGGAGCCAGAGGTCGGCGGCGAAGGCCGGGTCCGGCTCGGCCAGCCGCGCGAGGGCCGGCTTCGCGTCGCCGATGAAGCAGGGCAGGTGGCCGATACCGATGCCGGCCTCCACCGCCTCGGCGAGGCCGAGCACCGAGTTGACGCGGTAGCCGGGCCCCTCCAACCCCGCGGCGGCGAGCGCGTGGCGGACCACCTGCATCGGGCCCATCGCCTCGCCGAGCGCCACCCAGCTCGCCGGCGCGTTCGCCTCGCCGCGCCGGCCGTAGAGCGCCCAGGCGATGCGCGCGACCTTGCGGCCGACCAGCGTTTCGGGCGGCCGGTCGGTGGCACGCACCGCGACGTCGGCATCGCGGCGCGACAGGTTCAGGGCGGGATTGCCGATCACCACGTCGAGCCGGATGCGCGGGCACACTTCGCGGAAGCCGGCGAAGAGCGGCGACAGCAGGTGCACCAGCAGCGAATCGTTGGTGGCGATGCGCACCTCGCCTTCCGGCTGCGGATCGCGGCCGGCGAGCCGCAGCGACGCCGCGTCGACCTCCTTCCCGATCCGCTCCGCGAGCGCCGCGAGTTCCTCGCCGGCCGTGGTCGGCACGAGCTTGGTTCTGTCCCGTTCGAACAGCGGGAAGCCGAGCGTGGCCTCGACCTGCCGGAGCCGACGGAACACGGTGGAATGGTTCAGCCGGAGCCGGTCGGCGGCGGCCGGCAGCGATCCCGCTTCCGCGACGGCGCGGATCAGGCGGAAATCGTCCCAGCCGAGCGCTTCGATGCCGTTCGTCATTGTGATCCGTCGCTGCGCCGATGCAGAACGAGAATTGCACGTCTGCAATGCAGTTGCATCTGACGGTCAGACGATATTGCACTTATCTTCGTGGTCGAACCGCAAGCGTTCCCGAAGCCGAGGAGCATCGCCATGACGAGCAGAGGCATCCATCACGTCACCGCCATCGCGGGGGCCGGCGCGCGCAACGTCCGCTTCTACACCGAGACGCTCGGCCTCAGGCTGGTGAAGCGCACCGTCAACTTCGACGATCCGAGCACCTGGCACCTTTACTATGGCGACGCGGCGGGCGCGCCGGGCTCGATCCTGACTTTCTTCCCCTACGAGCATGCGAACCCGGGACGCCTCGGCGTCGGCGAGACGCAGGAAACCGTGTTCCGCGTGCCGGAGGGCTCGATCGGCTGGTGGACGCAGCGCTTCATCGAGAAGGGGATCGCCTTCGAGCCGATCGCGAAGCGGTTCGGCGAAACGGTGCTCGCGTTCAAGGACCCGGACGGCACGCGCCTCGCGCTCGTCGCGGTGCCGGGCGCGGAGAGTGAGCCCGGCTGGTCGGACGGCGCGATCCCTACCGAGCACGCGATCCGCGGCTTCCATTCGGTGAGTCTGCTCTTGGAAGAGGCCGCGCCGACGACGGGCATCCTCACCGATGTCTTCGGCTTCCGCGAGATCGGCGCGGAGGGAACCACCACCCGTTTCGCGGTGGAGGGCGGGGCGGTCGGCGGGATCGTCGACATCCGGGCGGTCGGCGGTTTCCTGAAGCCGCGGCCGGGGGCGGGCAGCGTGCACCACATCGCCTTCCGCGCGGCCGACGACGCCGAACAGGAAACGATGGTCAAGCGGCTCGCCGAGAACCACGGCATCCGGACGACGGAGCAGCGCGACCGCAACTACTTCCGCTCGGTCTATTTCCGCGAGCCCGGCCACGTCCTCTTCGAGATCGCGACCGACGCCCCGGGCTTCGCGGTGGACGAGCCGGCCGACGCGCTCGGCCGTGAGCTGAAGCTGCCGGCCGGGCTCGAAGCGCACCGCGCCGAGATCGAGGCGGTGCTGCCGGCGATCGACGCCGCGGAGCCCGAAGCCGCCTGAAAGCAAGAAGGCGAGCGGCCACCCGGCCGCTTCCCTTTCTACCGTTCCGACGAGGAATCGCCGCGATGAACGCCGTCGCCACCCTGTCGCATGTGCATCGCTTCGTGCCGGCCGGCGATCCGACCGTGCCGCCGCTCCTGCTGCTCCACGGTACCGGCGGCGACGAGAACGATCTCCTGCCGCTCGGCGCGGCGCTGCTGCCCGGCGCGGCGCTCGTGTCGCCGCGGGGCCGGGTGCTGGAGAACGGCATGCCGCGCTTCTTCCGGCGGCTCGCAGAGGGCGTGTTCGACGAGGCGGACGTGCGGCTCCGGGCGGGCGAACTCGCCGGCTTCGTCGAAGAAGCGCGCGTTGCCTACGGCATCGGGACGCCGGTCGTGGTCGGCTTCTCGAACGGCGCGAACATCGCCGCCGCCGTCCTCACGCTCCATCCCGAAGCCCTCGCCGGAGCGGTGCTGATCCGGCCGATGGTACCGCTCGGCCAGATGCCGGCGGCCGATCTCGCGGGCAAGCCCGTGCTGATCCTTTCCGGCGCGATGGACCCGATCGCCCGGCCGGACGAGGCGCGCCGTCTCGCCGCCTCCCTGGCGGAGCGCGGCGCGGCGGTGGAGCATCGCGTCCTGCCCGCCGGCCACGGCCTCTCCCAGGCCGACGTCGCTATCGCGAAGGAATGGCTGGTGCGGCGAGCCGCAGGAGATGCGTCCTGAGACGCGCCGCGCCCGTTTCCGGCGCGCCGACGTTCTCGATCCTGACGTAGCTGACGATGCCCGGCGGCGGCTCGAACTCGACCTGCCGGGCGAGGCGCCTCTCGATCTCGGCGGCGCTCTCGCGCCCTCGCGCGGCGATGCGGCCGACGAGCACCTCGCGCGGCGCGGTGACCTCGACCACGGCGAGGCGGGCGAACCGGCTGGCGGCGTCGCCGAGCGAGCGGCGCGACAGGTTGGCCACCACGACGACGCCCTCGGCCAGCCCGGCCTCGACGCTGCGCGGCAGCCCGTAGGCGAGGCCGTGCGCCCGCCAGGCGAGGCAAAAGGCTCCTTCCGCCTCGGCTCGCGCGAAGCCGGCCGCGTCGAGGCTGTCGTGATCCTCGCTCCCGCCGTCCGGCGGGCGGGTGATCACCCGCCGCGCGAGTTGGACGGGCGCTTCCGCGCCGATATCAGCGAGGGCGAGGCGGATCAGCGTGTCCTTGCCCGCGCCGCTCGGCCCCACCACCGCGACGAGGAGTCCGGGCGACACGGCGTCAGGCGACACGGCGTCCCTCGCGCCAGACGCCCCGCACCACTGGCGGCTCCGCGGCCTCGCGCGGCGGCCGGACCTGCACGAGATCGGCGCGAAGGCCGGGTGCCACCGCGCCGCGATCGCCGAGCCCCGCGGCGCGAGCCGGCGTCTGCGAGACCATGCGCGCGGCGGCGGGAAGGCCGATGCGCCCAGCCAGGACGAAGGCGGCCTGCATCAGGCTGAAGGGCACGTAGTCGGACGAGAGGATGTCGAGGACGCCGTGGCCGACGAGATCCGTCGCCGAGACGTTGCCCGAATGCGAGCCGCCGCGCACGACGTTCGGCGCGCCCATCAGGACGGCGAGCCCGGCCCCGTGCGCGGCCTTCGCCGCGTCGAGGCTCGTCGGGAATTCCGACACCGCGACGCCCTCGCCGACCGCCTCTTCGACATGCGCGAGGGTCGCGTCGTCGTGGGATGCGAGCGTGATGCCGGCCGCGCGGCAGTGGTCGACGATGGCGCGGCGGTGCTCGGCGGAATAGCGGGCCGACTGTTCGAGGCGGCGGGCGATGAAGGCTTCGAAGGCCGCGTCGGAAAGGCCGCGCTTGCCCTTGTAGTAGAGCGTGTACTGCTCCATCGACTGGAACTGCCGCTGGCCGGGGGCATGGTCCATCAGCGAGACCAGTGAGACGTTCGGATCGCGGCGGAAGTGTTCCAGCGCGTCGAGGACGTCCGGCGCGGAGACCTCGCAGCGCAGGTGCAATCGATGCTCCGCGCGTAGGCGCCCGTCGCGGTTCGCCGTCTCGATGGCGTCGGCGAGCGCGCGCATCTCGGCCGGATCGAAGCCGCCGTCCTCGTCGGAGCCCATGCGCAGGCAGTCGAAGACGGTGGTGATGCCGGAGGTGGCGATCTGTCCGTCATGCGCCTGCACCGCGCCGAGCATGTTCCAGTGGACGCCCGGGCGCGGCGAGTAATGGCCTTCGAGATGGTCGGTGTGGAGTTCCACGAGGCCGGGCATGAGGTGGTCGCCCTCGCAGTCGATGCCGGCGGTGCGCGCCGGGCCGGACGCGACGTCGGCGATGCGGCCGTCCCGCACGAGGACGCTGCCGTGGACGATCTCTTCGGGAAGGACGATCGCGGCATTGGTGAAGACCGCTTCGGGTGACGTGCTCATGGGACTTTCGTTCGGGATGGTGAAGGGCGCGTCAGGTGACGCGCCGGCGGAGCGTGGAGGAAACGAGATCCATGATGGTCACCGTCGCCACCACGACGAGAAGGATCGCGGAAGCCTGCGGATAATAGAAGCCGCGGATCGTCTCGAACAGCACCTGCCCGATGCCGCCGGCCCCGATGACGCCGAGGATGGTCGCGGCACGCACGTTCGATTCCAGCCGGTAGAGCGAGACGGAGATCCAGAGCGGCAGCACCTGCGGCACGACGCCGAACAGGATCTGCTGGACGCGCGAAGCGCCTGTCGTGCGGATCGCCTCGACGGGACGCGGATCGATGGCCTCCACCGCCTCGGAGAACAGCTTGGCGAGGATGCCCGTCGTGTGGACGAACAGCGCCATCACGCCGGCGAAGGGGCCGAGCCCGACGGCGACCACGAAGAGCACGGCGAAGACCACCTCGTGGATGGCGCGGAACAGGTCCATCAGCCGCCGGGCCGGCTGCAGGACCCACCACGGCGCCATGTTGTGCGCCGAAAGGATGCCGAAGGGAATCGCGAGAAGCACGGCGAGGAAGGTGCCCCAAAGGGCGATCTGCACGGTAACGACGGTCTCGGAGAGGTAGTAGCGCCAGTCCGTGAAGTCGGGCTGGAGGAAGCCCGACGCGTAGGATGCCATGTTGCCGGCATCGGTGAAGAGATAGGTCCAGCGGCCCATCTCGGCCGGCTCCCAGCTCCAGGCGAGCGCGCCCGCGACCACGGCGAGGACGGCCCAGTTGCCGAAGCGCGCGCCGAGCGTCGCGGCCGGCGGCGGTGAAGAGGTGGCGGCGGTCGCGTCGGTCATGGCTCTCGGCCTCTGCGAGGGCGGGCCGGAGCGGCGGCGGCGCCGCTCCGAGGTTGGCGCGGCTCAGTTCTGCGGCAGGCTGGCGAGCCTGGTCTCGTAGTCGGCCTTGCGGGCTTCGAGTTCCTTCACCTTCGCCGCCTTCTCGTCGGCCGAGAGCTTCGCATCGCCCTTCGCCTGCGCGATCGACTTCGTCGTCTCCATCACGCGGATCGGCAGGAGCTGGTCGTCGGTCGAGGCGCGGAACGGCGACCATTCGAGCCCGGCCAGCACCTTGAGCTCTTCGGCCTTGTCGCCCTTGGTCTTGTCGGTGCCGTAGGACAGCACGAAGTCGCGGATCTTGCCCTTCGTGTCCTCGGGCAGGTCCTGCGACCAGACGAGCGGATCGGACGGGATCAGCGGCGACTTCCAGAGTACCTTGATCTTCGCGAAGGCGGCGGGTTGGTTCTTCTCGATCAGCGCCATGTTCTCGGTGTTGTTCGCCGCGGCGTCGAGCTGGCCGTTCGCGACGCCCATCGCGTTGGTCTCGTGGTTGGCGTTGGTGACGTTCTTGAAGCAGGTCTTCGGCTCGACGTCGTTGGCGGCGAAGACGAAGGTCATCGGCACGAGGTAGCCGGAGGTCGAGTTCGGATCGCCGAGGCCGAAGTTCAGCGACTTGTCGCATTTCAGGAGGTCCGGCAGGCCGGTGAGCTTGGAGTCCTTCGGCGCGAGGATCAGCGAATAATAGCCGGGCTCGCCGTCGTGCGGCACGGACTGGGCGAAGATCTCGCCCTTGGCGCGGTCGACCGCCTCCATCGCCGACTTGTTGCCGAACCAGCCCATCTGCACCTTGCCGAAGCGCATGCCTTCGATGACGCCGGCATAGTCGGTGGCGAAGAAGGGCTTCACCTCGAGCCCGGTCTCCTTCGTCATGTCGGCGAGGAAGGGCTCCCACTTGGTGCGCAGGTTCTGCTGCGACTCGGTGGAGATGATGCCGAAGTTGACGGTCTCCGCCAGCGCCGTGCCGGCGAAACCCGAGGCGAGCAGGAGCGCCGCCAAGCTTTTCAGGATCGCGTTCATTGCTTGTCTCCGATGGGGTTCGGGCTCAGGCGGTCTGGAGGGCGCCGAGCCGGTTGCGCGGGCCCGGCACGGGCCGGGTTGCCGGATGGGGCGCTGCCGGGGCTTCCGGCAGGACCAGTTCTTCCGAGGCCGCGCCGTAGAGCTCGGACAGGAAGCCGTTCGTGAGAGCGGTGGAGGGGCCGTCGAAGACGATCCGGCCGTCGCGCATCGCGATCGTCCGCGGGAAGTAGCGGCGCGCGTATTCCACCTGGTGCAGCGAGACGAGGACGGTGATGCCGTCGGCGCGGTTGATGTCGGACAGGACGTCCATCACGCGCCGGGCGGAGGCGGGATCGAGCGAGGCGATCGGCTCGTCGGCGATGAGGATGCGCGAGCGCTGGACGAGGGTGCGGGCGATCGCGGCGCGTTGCTGCTGGCCGCCCGACAGCGTCGAGGCGCGCTGGGCGGTGACTTGCGGAATGCCGACGCGGGCGAGCGCCGCGCGCGCCTCCGCCTTCTCGGCGGCGTTGAAGAGGGCGAGCGTGCCGCGCCAGAGCGGGATGCGCCCGAGCTTGCCGATCAGGACGTTGGTCATCACCGACAGGCGGGCCACGAGGTTGAACTGCTGGAAGATCACCGACACGTCGCCGCGCCGCGACGCCGCGCCCTTGGCGAGACGGCCGGCGGCCTGCGTGGCGACCCCGAAGATTTCGACGCGGCTCGCGGCACCCTCGCCGGTCTCGAGGCCGGCGATGTGGCGGATCAGCGTCGACTTGCCCGAACCGGAAGCGCCGATCAGCGCAACCATCTCGCCGGGCTCGATCGCGAGGCCGACATCCGACAGGGCCTGCGTCGAGCCGAAGCGCTTGGAAAGGTGAGATACGGAAATCGCCGTCATGGTCCCAGCCTCCTGAGGTTCGGCGGACCATGTCATGACGGGATGCTGTCCCCGTGACGGCTGGATGAAGGTTGCGTGACGCTTTCGTGCCGGTCGAGGAAGGCGCTCGCGTCCAGCCGGCGGAAGTCGTCCAGTGCGGCGTGGAGGCGGTCGTGCGGCCAGTCCCACCAGGCGAGCGCGTCCATCCGCTTGGCCGTATCGGCGGGGAAGCGCTCGCGGATGGGCCGCGCCGGCACGCCGCCGACGATCGTGTAGGGCGCGACGTCGCGCGAGACGACCGCGCCCGCGCCGATCACCGCGCCGTTGCCGACCGCGACGCCCGGCAGCACGGTCGCGCCGTGGCCGATCCAGACGTCGTGGCCGATCGTGACGGCGTGCTCGCGCCGCCATTCGAAGAATTCCGCCTCGTCCTCGGCGCCCTCGAAATAGTCGCCGGCGCGGTAGGTGAAGTGGTGCAGCGTCGCCCGCCAGGTCGGATGGTTGGTGGCGTTGATCCTGACGCTCGCGGCGATGTTGACGAACTTGCCGATGCGGGCCGCCCAGATCCGGCAGTCCTGCATGACGTAGGAATAGTCGTCGAGGAAAGTCTCGCTGACGACGGAGCGGGCCTCGACCTCGGTGAAGCGGCCGAGCGTCGAGGCTTCGACCTCGGCGGTCGAATGGACGCGCGGTGCGTGTTCGGAGAGTTTCGGCATCACGCGGCCTTTCGGGCGGAGAAGACCGAGACGTCGAGGATGCGGGTCGCGACGGCTTGGCGCACCGGCTCGTCGTGGAAGATGCCGAGGACGGCGACGCCTTGGCGGAGCTTCTCGCGGATCATCCCGACGACGACGTCGCGGTTGGCGGCGTCGAGCGAGGCGGTCGGCTCGTCGAGAAGGAGGATCGGGTGCTCGGTGAGGAAGCCGCGCGCGATGTTGACGCGCTGCTTCTCGCCGCCGGAGAAGGTCGCGGGCGGCAGGTCGAACAAGGCTTCCGGGAGGTTCAGCCGCGCTAGCATCGCCGCCGCCCGGTCGCGCGCGGTCTCGCGGGGAGTGCCGAGGCGGACCAGGGGGTCGGCGACGACTTCCAGCGCCGAGGCGCGCGGCACGGCGCGCAGGAACTGGCTGACATAGCCGATAGAGCGCTCGCGCAAGGCGAGGACCGTGCGCGGGTCGCCGGCGCCGAGGTCGCGCATCGCGCCGCCTTCGTCGCGCACCAGGATCTCGCCGGCGTCGACGGCATAGTTGCCGTAGACCATGCGCAGGATCGAGGACTTGCCGACGCCGGACGGCCCGCCGAGCACGACGCATTCGCCGGGATGGAGCGCGAAGGAGACGTTCGCGACCACGGGCAGGCGAATGCCGCCGCGAAGGTGCATGGTGAAGGACTTCGCGACGCCGCGGACGTCGAGGAGCGGGGCAGGGGCGGCCATGCTCAGGCCTCCGGGATCGAAGCGACGAGGAGCTGGGTATAGGGATGGTGCGGGTCGTCGAGGACGCGGTCGGTCAGCCCCGCCTCCACGACCTCTCCCGCCTTCATCACGATCATCCGCTGCGACAGGAGCCGGGCGACCGCGAGGTCGTGGGTGACGACGATCGCAGCGAGACCGAGATCGGCGACGAGCGAGCGCAGGAGGTCGAGGACGCGCGCCTGCACCGAGACGTCGAGGCCGCCAGTCGGCTCGTCCATGAAGACGAGGCGGGGATGGGTGACGAGGTTGCGGGCGATCTGCAGGCGCTGGCGCATGCCGCCGGAGAACTCGGTCGGCCGGTCGTCGATGCGGGCGGCATCGATCTCGACGCGGCCGAGCCAGTCGGCGCCGGCCTCGCGCAACCGGCCGTAGTGCCGGTTCCCGACCGCCATCAGCCGCTCGCCGACATTCGCGCCGGCCGAAACCCGCATGCGCAGGCCGTCCGCCGGGTTCTGATGGACGAAACCCCAGTCGGTCCGCGCGAGAAAGCGCCGCTCGGCCTCGGTGAGGCGGCCGAGATCGCGCGTTTCGCCGTCCCGCATCCGGTAGGAAACGGTGCCGGCCGTCGGCTCCAGCCGGGCGGAGACGCAGGAGAGCAGGGTCGTCTTGCCGGAACCGGACTCGCCGACGACGGCCAGCACCTCACCCGGCCAGAGGTCGAACGAGACATCCGTGCAGCCGATCCGCGCGCCGTAGCGCTTTTCCAGGCCGCGGACGGAAAGGAGCGGGGTCGCGTCGCTCGTCATTCGGCGGCCTCCCCGAGCGCCGCGCCAGCATGGCCCTGCGACCGGCGCGTTTCGCAATGGTCGGTGTCGGAGCAGACGAACATCCGGCCGCCCCGGTCGTCGGTCACCACCTCGTCGAGATAGACGCCCGAGGAGCCGCAAAGCGCGCAAGGGGTGCGGAAGCGCTGCACGGTGAAGGGATGGTCCTCGAAGTCGAGGCTCCTGACCTCGGTGAACGGCGGCAGCGCGTAGATGCGCTTCTCGCGGCCCGCGCCAAAGAGCTGCAGCGCCGGCGAGCGGTGCATTTTCGGGTTGTCGAACTTCGGGATCGGCGAGGGGTCCATGACGTAGCGGCCCTCGACCTTCACCGGATAGGCGTAGGTCGTGGCGATATGGCCGTGGCGGGCGATGTCCTCGTAGAGCTTCACGTGCATCAGCCCGTATTCCTCCAGCGCGTGAAGTGTGCGCGTCTCGGTCTCGCGCGGCTCGAGGAAGCGCAACGGTTCCGGGATCGGCACCTGGTAGACGAGGGTCTGGCCGGCTCGGAGCGGCGTCTCCGGGATGCGGTGGCGGGTCTGGACGATCGTCGCGTCACCCGTCCTCGTCGTGGTGGCGACGCCGGCGACGCGCTCGAAGAAGGCGCGGATCGAGACGGCGTTGGTGGTGTCGTCGGCCCCCTGGTCGATGACCTTCAACACGTCGTCCGGCCCGATGATCGCGGCCGTCACCTGCACGCCGCCGGTGCCCCAGCCATAAGGCATTGGCATCTCGCGGCTCGCGAACGGCACCTGGTAGCCGGGGATCGCAATGCCCTTCAGGATCGCGCGGCGGATCATCCGCTTCGTCGCCTCGTCGAGATAGGCGAAGTTGATCTCGGGCAGTACGGCGCTCATTCCGCAGCCTCCTTCCCATCCGTCCCGCGCTCGGCGTTCAGCGTGCGCAGGAGGTCGAGCTCGGCCTGGAAGTCGACGTAGTGCGGCAGCTTCAGGTGCTCGACGAAGCCGGTGGCCGCGACGTTGTCGCAATGCTCCAGCACGAACTCCTCGTCCTGCGCCGGCGAGCGGCGTTCCTCGCCGTATTCGTCGGCCCGGAGCGCCCGGTCGACGAGGCTCATCGCCATGGCTTTCCGCTCCGACTGCCCGAAGACGAGGCCGTAGCCGCGCGAGAAGCGCGCCGGCTCGCCGTCGCCGCCGGTGAACTGCGACACCATCTGGCATTCGGTGACGCGCACGCGCCCGATCGTGACGGCGAACCCCAGTTCGGGAAGCTCCACCTCGACATCGACGAGGCCGATGCGGATCTCCCCGACGAAGGGATGGGTGCGGCCGTAGCCGCGCTGCGTCGAATAGCCGAGTGCGAGGAGAAACCCTTCGTCGCCGCGCGCCAGCGCCTGCAGGCGGAGGTCGCGGCCGGCCGGAAAATCCAGCGGGTCGCGGGTGATGTCGCCGGGCTCGCCCTCGGCCGAGCCGTCCGCCTCGATCAGGCCCTCGCGACCGAGAAGATCGGTGACGCGGGGCGCGGGTTCGCCGGGCTCGGCCGAACGGCGTTCGGGGGCGGCCACGGCCTCGTCGCCGGCCATCGCCGGGTTGAGCAGGCGGTGGGTGTAGTCGAAGGTGGGGCCGAGCAACTGACCGCCGGGCAGATCCTTGTAGGTCGCCGAGACCCGGCGCTCCAGCCGCATCGCGCCGGTGTCGAGCGGCAGGCAAGCGCGAAAGCGCGGCAGCGTCGTGCGGAAGGCGCGGATCAGAAAGATCGCCTCGATCAGGTCGCCGCGCGCCTGCCGGACGGCGATGGCGGCGAGTTCCGGATCGTAGAGCGAGCCTTCCGCCATCACCCGGTCGACGCCGAGCGCGAGCTGCTCGGCGATCTGCCGGATCGTCATCGCCGGCACCGAGCGGTCGCCGCGCCGGCGGTCGGCGAGGAGCCGGTGCGCGTTGCGGATGGCAGCCTCGCCGCCCTTCACGGCCACGTACATCGCGTCAGGCCTCCTTGACCGAAGTGGTGCGGGGGAGCGCCAGCAGTCTCGCGCCTGCGACGAGGACGAGGTCGTGGCCGCGCGGGAACAGAGTCGCATTCGCCGCCCGGCTTGCGAGGAAGCCGTCCGGCAGGCCGCGCGGTGCGACCACCTCGGACGATTCAATGCCGGGGCCGGAAAGGCGGAGCGGCGCGCCGCCCTCCAGCGCTTCGACGGGAAGCAGCAGCGTCGCCGACCGGTCGGGATAGCTATCGGTGCCGATCGGGAACCGCCCCCAGCCGGCGGGATCGGAGGCGGGAGCGAGGACGACGAAGACGGCGTCCGCCGGCGCGGCGGCGATGGCGGCGCCGGTCTGGAAGGCGATCCAAGCCGCCGCGTCGCCGGTGCCGGGCGCGTCCAGGAACACGGCAACGTCGGCGTCGGCCAGCGTCGCGACCAGCGCGGCGGCCGCCGGCGGCAGGGCGGGCGGTGCTTCCACGAAGTTGCCGAGATCGGCGATCGTGCCTGGCCGCGCGAAGGCGTCCATGATGCGGCGGAACGCGGTCTGCGCATCGAAGACCGGGTTGCGGAAGCCGCCGGCGACGGCCGAAGCCGAGAGGGATGCGCTCATCGCCGTCAGTCCTCGCCGCGCACCAGGGTGAAGAAGTCGACCCGCGTCGCCGCCGTTTCCTCGGCCCGGGCTCCGGCCGCCTCGGCATCGGCGGCGAGCGCCGGGGCGACGATCTCGGCCTCGACCCGGTCGCGCCAGTCGTCACGCTGCCAGAGGGCGTCGAGATGCGCGGCGAGCCGCGCGTGTCCGGCGTCGCGCCCGAGGATCATCGCGTGGCCGACCTCGCCGCTGGCGAGCCGCACCGTCGCGCGGCAGACGCTGGCTTCGCCGAGATTGAACGGCGCGCCGCCACCGCCGGCCCGGCCGCGCAGCATCACGAGGCCGACCTCCGGGCCGCGCACGGCAACGGCATCCGGCGCGTCGCCGAAGGCGGCGGCGAAGCGCGACCGGAGAAGCTCGGCCGGCGCCAGCGCCATCGCGCCGATCACGCGGCGACGCGCCTCGAAGGTTTCCGTCATCTGTTGGGAGGGCCTGTTCGTCACGTCGGCTCCGCTCGACTTGTCTATTTGTATAGACATCAAACTTTGCTATGCCTCTTTTAGGATCATGATAGTGACGGCCTTGTGACGACCGGTGCGCCGGTCGTGCGGAGCGCGAATGAACGAGATCGACGAAGGGGTGACGCGCTGGCGGCGCGTCGCCGACAGGATCAGGGCCGCCATCGCCGAAGGCTCGATGCGCGAACGGCTGGCGCCGGAGACGGAACTGGCGGAGCGGTTCGCCGTCAACCGGCACACCGTGCGGCGCGCCATCCGGTTCCTCGCCGACGAGGGGCTGCTGCGCGCCGAGCGCGGCCGGGGCACGTTTGTGAACGCGCAGCCTCCTCGGCTCGCCTATCCGGTGGGGCCGCGCACCCGGTTTTCCGAGAACGTCACGGCCGAGGGGCGGACGCCCGGCGGGCGGCTGATCCGCGCCGAGCGCGCCAGCGCCGACGCCGGCCTCGCCGCGATGCTCGAATGTCCGGTCGGCGCGGCGCTGCACCGCATGGAGACGCTGCACGTCGCGAACGGCGTGCCGCTATCGGTCACCACGACCTTCTTTCCGGCGAAGCGCTTCCCCGGCATCGTCCAGGCCTATGCAGAAACCGGCTCGATCACCGAGGCGCTGCGGCTGGAAGGGCTGCCGGACTATCGGCGCGGCGAGACGCGGGTCAGCGCCGAGCGCATCCACCCGGCCGACGCCGAGCATCTCGCCTCGCCGCCGGACGCCATCGTGCTCGTCTCGACGGCGATCGACGTGGACCCCGATCGCCGCCCGATCCAGGCCAAGCGCGCCCGCTTCCACGCCGACCGCATGGAACTCGTGTTCCGATTCTAGGGCGGATCGGCGTTCAGCGACTAACCGATCCGTCGAACCTCCTCGAAGCCGTTCGGTCCGATCCGGGTGAGATGGAACGTGGCGAGTTGGGCCAGGATGGCGAAGTGTTCTAGCGCCTTCACGCGGCGGATGTTCTCGACGCGTCGTTTCGGGCCGGACGGGCCGGCGATGGCGAGAGCGGGAAAGAAGCCGTAGCATTCGTCCGGCTCCAGTGGCCCGTGCTGCTCGACGCAGCGCGCGAACATCGGTTCGTCGTCGGCGTCGGAATAGTCGACGTCGTCCATCTCGAACGGGAGGAGGGCGGTCGTCATCCGGTCGTCGTTGTGAGGGATACGGGGCGTCTCCGCCATTCCCTTGAAAAGCGTCGGTGCCAGAGCTTGGCAGAAGACCTGTCCCGCGGGCAGGTCGACGGTGAGCACGCCAAAGCGTTTCGACCAGAGGTGGACCGTGCCGAATGCCGTGTAGGCGACGGCGCTGCAATCATCGTGGTCGAGGTCGGCGTCCGCCTCGAAGACGAGCGCGAGCACCGGCCGGAGCGGCTCGGCATCTGAGAGCCGGAAGAGGCCGTCGAAGCATTCGCCGAAGCCGTAGGTTTCGAGAAACCAGACCAGACTCGGCGGCAGTTCGGCACCCAGACGGGCGACCTGCTCTTCGGTCGGCATCCGCACGCGCGCGAACGGGCCGATCTTCGCGGCTGCGTACTGCAGGTCCGCCTTGATGTCCGTCATCGTTAGACCCTGCCACGTGCCTAATCCAGCAGCCGTCGCTCCCGCAGGATGTCCAGGTATCGCCGATCGTCAGCAAAAATCTCTTCGCCTTCGAGCATGTAGGCGTACAGGAGATTCTCGGCCGCGGCGTCGGCTCTCCCCAGGTCGGCATAGCACGTGCCAAGGCGAAGGCGGACGAAGGGATTCGTCGCTCCGTCCGCCGAGCGATAGGCGTTCGCGAAGTGATCCAGCGCCGTTTCGACATCGCCCTTGGCACGAAAGGCCTCCCCGATAGAAGCCTCAAGCCAAAGCGTCGCCTCCCATTTGGCGCGCGGTTGCGGAAGAAGGCTCAGACCGCACCGCCAGGCAGCGATGGCGCGGTCGTATTCGCCTGCTTCCAACGCCAAGTTCCCGCTTTCGGAAAACTGAGTGACCCGCGCATGGAGTTCATCGGCAGGCTCCTCCTCATCCACGACGGCGCGCCCTCTCCTTCAGCAGGAATTCGAGGTGGCTTGCATATTCGCCGCCGAACCACTCGCGCCCCAACCGGTTGTAGACGTCTTCGAACACGGCATAGGCTTCGCCCTTCAGCCCGAGTTCGAAGAGTGCGGCACCATCCATCATGTTGACCGCGCCGTCCTGGTGGTGCTCATCGCCATAGGCACGGTAGGTCCGGTCGATCCAACGCTTGGCATTCTGCGCGTCGCCGGCCGCCACGTTCTGATCCATCTGGCTGCGCGCGATGATCTCGGGGTAGAAGTCCCATCCCTCCTTCGGATCGGGTAGAAGGTCCCAGGCCCGCGACCCCAATGCCATCGCTTCCCGGAGCTCGCCGGAGCGCTGCTTTTCGCCCGATGCGCGCAGCAGGCGGTTGAGTTCGTCGGCCTTTTCCGGCGGAAGACTGGGACGTCTGTTCATCGAAACCTGTGCGTTTAAGATCGGCGTCCCGGACCCCTCCACGACAATCCGACGGGTCAGCGCTACGACAGCGATCCTTGAAGTTCATCAAGGAAGAATTCGGCGAAATCGCCGGCGATGAGCTTGGTCGGGTTATGTGAATTGCTCCATTCAAGTATGGGGCTACCGTTATTTCCGGTGTTGCTCGTATCGATGCAGAAGTAACTGCCATAACCACTAGCAGCGACAGGCAGCAGGTGAGTGGGAAGCCCGCTTACCTTGCGCTCGTCCAGCGTTAGCCAGACAACGCTTGGGGCAGACGTTCCTGGGATCTTGCCAGGGATGATTCCGAAGAATTCCCGTCCGTTGAAGTCGCCGACGCCATAAGCGGAGAGAAAAGTTCGGTAACTTGGTGGGAAGCGAATATTCAAGCTCCGCTCCGCTGCCTCGATTTCGCCCTCGGAAGCCCCGCGTTCAAAATCCGCAAGCTCAGCATTCTCCTGAATCAGCCGGAAGGCATTTTGCATGGCGATGTCTTCTGCCGTCATTTGAAGTCGCTCGCTCTCGTCTTCCAATAGGATCGTGCCCAGTTGCCAAAAGCCTGCCGGTCTATCGGCGGTGGTGCACTGTTGTAGCCGACTTTCGCTTGTCCATTAGGATACATGTGCAGAATGCCATGGTTGTCCTTGTGGAACGTCTGACCGACTTCGGCGATCGCACCAGGCTCATCTTGCGTCAGGTGGTGTAGGTTGACCGGTTTGCCGTCAGGACCGAGCGGAGCCAAGCCTTTCTGCATCCGCTCCAGATTTGTTCTGCCTCGGTCGTCGACTTTTTTCGGGTCGATTAGATCGTCCCGTTGGTACACACGCCGCCCGTTGGCCGAGTTTCGTTTCCACCGGCTGACAGGTGTGCTGCGAGCACCTGCATTTCCACTTACGACCGCCTCATCGGCAGTTTCCTCGGCTGCGCGTGCTTTCGATGCGGTTCCAGCCTCCTTCGCGATACCGCTTTCGACCGCGGTCGCCCTGCCGGCCTGCCGGAGCGCGCCGGCGCCGCCCGCGACTCCGCCGAGCACGACTTGGCCGCCGCTGACGATCGACTGGGCGGTCTGCGTCTGCGCCGGCGTCGCACCGAGCGCCGAGGCGGCAGCTCCCGTCGCTTGCACGGCGACGGTCTGCTGCGGCGTTCCGTACCACATCTGCCGCAGGCCTGTGGAGACGTTGTCGGAGGCGTTGACGAGACCCGCCACGCCGAGAGCTTGCCCGGCGATGCCGACCGGCGCGCCGACGACGGTCGCATCGGCGGCCGTGCCGCCGACAACCAGCGCCGCCGATCCGATGCCTTCCGCCACGCCGCCGACAGCTTGTACCGCGCCCATCGTGCGAGGGTGCTCGTCGACCCATTTGCCGACCGCATTGCCGGCTCTGTTCAGCTTGTCGCCCGTCCAGTCCCAGGCCTTCTGGTACCAGGCCTTGTCCTGCTTGTCCTTGCCGTCCGGCGGTTCGTGCGTTTCGGTCGATTTGACGTGGACGTACTCGCCTGGGCAGTTGCCGTTGTTCAGCGTGCAGCGATCCGTATGGCGCTGCACGGGGACGCCGTTCGCCCGCACGATGGTGGAGGAGGTGACCGGCTCCACAACGTTGCCGACGGTGTTCGACTTGACCCCGAGGCCGGTGCCCGGCTCGTCGCCGTAGGTGGTGGTGAAGCGCGAATCCCGCCGCTTGATGGTGAGGCCGTTGGAGCGAACGTCCGGCGAATAGTTCTGGTCGTCGTCGCCCTTGCCCCAGACCTGGTAGGGCACGGGCTGCGACGGCGAGCGGCAGACATCCGGCGACAGGCAGACGGCGACCGCGTCCTTCGTGTCCGGCACCAGTTCCGGCGGCGGAGGGGACGCTGCGGTCGGCGGCGGACGTCGAATGTACGGCTTGCCGATCTCGTCGGCTCTGGCCCAGGCTGCGCGGGCAGCGTCCGGATCCGTATCGAACAGGTCGTCGCCCTGCTTCAGTGCGGAATCATAGGCACCCCGTACGTCGGGCGACATCTTCCCGACATCGATGACCGTGCCTCGGGTGATGCTGAGGTTGACGGCGCCGCTACCGGAATTGCTCATGCGGCCGCTTCCCGGACGAAATCGACGGTCGAGAGCTTCGGCATCCCGCGGCGTTCGGACCACGGGAAGGCGATGCGCCAGGTCAGGAACACGCGGCCGACGCTGGGCCTGAGGTCGAAATGCACGCCATCGAGCGCGAGGGGACCGTGCGTCGCGTCGTCGACCTCGACCTTCAGGCGGATGCCCGGCAACCGGCCCACGAGGTCGGGATAGCGCTTCACGAGGTTGCGCAGATGGAAGGGCTCGTCGCCCCGAAGCCACGGATCGGCGATCAGGTCGGGATGGGCGCACTGCCAGAAGCGGAAGTCGAAATCGCGCGGCAGCAGGGGGTGGCGCTCGGCCAGCCACGCGTCGTCATAGGTGCCGGCATGGCGCGTTCGCCATTCCCAGAAGGGCGAGACCGGGCCGAACCCCTCCGGCACGTCCTCGCCGTGCGGGCTGGCGACCGGCCGGTCCGGCGCCTCGATCTGCGGCGCTTCGACGTTCGGCGTCTCGCGGAAGCGCTCGTCGTCGACGATGCCGCAGCCGACGCCGTTGAAGCGGTGCACGCCGTCCGGCGCCTGCTCGTTCGCCGCCGGAAGCCTGCCGCCGGCCGCGAGGCGCCAGTCGAGCGGCACGGCCGCGGCGGGTTCCGGCTCGCTCAACGTCCACCCGTCGAGCTCGTCCGGTTCGTCGCGGCGGAACATCGCCCAACTCCGGCGCCGCAGCCTGGCGCGCCAGAAGCGCGGCCCGGTCACCTTCAGGTCCTTCGCGACGGGGCCGACCGTCAGCCCGCAGGTCCATGACGGCAGCGGCTCGCCGCCCGGCGCGAAACTCGCGCCGATGAGCGTCACGTCCGTGCCCGGCTTGAACGGCACGAGGTCGGTCTGCGCCATCTGCGGCGTCCGGTGCGGATCGCCCTCGTAGGTGTCGGACATCACGAGCGGATACTGTTCGTCCGCGAGCACCAGCGGACCGCCGTCGCTCAGCCGGAACGTGCCGCGCACGGACACGACGCCGAGCAGGTCGCCGACCATGTTGAACTGCCGGAAGGCGATGGCCGGAAACGGCGTCCGGTTGTCGACGGACATCCCGCCTCAGCCCTTGGCGGTCGAGTCGGCCGAAGTAGAGGACACCTCCTGCGGACCGCCCGGCTTGTTGAGATCGACCACGACGCCGTTCATCTGCGCTGGGCCGGAAGCGGTGAAGTTGAAGTTCGACCCGAGGATGATGACGGTGCCGTCCTTGCGCATGATCAGCTTGGACGCGCCGCACTCGATCACGAACTCCTCGCCGACGATCACCTTCTTGAACTGGCCGACGTTCTCCAGCGAGGTCTTGCCGACATTGGTGATCTTGCTGACGCCGATCTGCTCTGTCCGGGCGATGCCGACGGTGTCGGACTGGAAGGAGCCGACGACGTTGGTGAGCGTGCCGGGGAGGGAGAACAGAGATGCGGCGGCGTCGCCCATGCCCTGGCCGGCCTGGCTGAGTGCCGTGCCGGCATCGGACCTGGGCGAGGGGCCGGACACGACGCCTTGGCGCGACTGGAGGCCGCCGCCGCCGAAGAAGCCCATGGCGGAGCCGGCGATCGACATCGCCATCTGGCCGATCGCCGCCATGTTGCCGCCGCCGATCTGCCCGGCCTGCTGCAGGAGGCCCGCCGTCTGACCCGCGAGGCCGGAGACCTGTGCCATCAGCGCCATCGCCTGCGGGCCCGTGCCGCCGACGGTGAGATTCATCGAGCCGCCGACCTCGTGTTTCTGGTTGCCGCCGACCTCCACCGAGCGGTTCGCGCCGACCGACTGAACCGCGTGGGAATCGACGCGGCTGGTCTGGGTGTTCAGCACCCGCGTCGTCATGTCCTTCTGGGCGTGCTGGAAGAAGTTCTCGCGGCCGTTGTCGTCCTCCATCGAGAACTCGTTGAAGCCGCTGCCCTTGTGCGTGTCAGAGCGGAAGGTCATCCGCGTCTTGTTTGCGGGAAGGTCATAGGGAACGCTCTTGTCCGGGTTCGGCACCAGCGCGGTGACGATGGGCTTGTCGGGGTCGCCGTCCTGGAAGGAGACGATGGCCTCCATGCCGATGCGCGGTATCACCTGCGCCCCCCAGGTGCCGCCCGCCCAGGGCTGACCGACGCGCACCCATTTCGTGTCGGTGCCGTCCTTGCGGGCCCGTCGGTCCCAGGGGAACCAGAGCTTGATCCGGCCGTACTGGTCGGTGTGGATCTCCTCGCCCCCCGGCCCGGCGACGAGCGCGATCTGCGAGCCTTCGATGCGCGGGCGGCGGGTTTTGCGATGCGGCGTGAACGGCGTGCGGGCCGGCAGCGCCTCGACCCGGTTGCGGTAGACCGGCTCGCCCTCCGACGTCTCGTAACTCGTGTCCTCCGCCTCGTGCTCGACAAGAAGCGCCACGGCGGTCTCGAACCCGTTCTCGGGATGGGCGACATCGTAGGGCTTCAGCTTCGCGCCCGGCGCCAGCGTCCGGACCGTGGACTGGCCGCGGATACGCTCGTGGTCGGCTTCGGTCGCCTGCATCCGCAGCTTCGAGGCCGCCTCGTTGGTGGAGGCGTCCAGCGCCCGGGCCGGGTACTCGTAGAGCTCGTAGGCGCCGTTGCGCGGCAGATTGACCAGCGAGGGCGCTTCGCCGCCGGGGACGGTCGCGGGCGTCTCGAAGTTCCAGTCGCGCCCCGCCCGCTTGCCGGGCACGAAGGAAAAGCGCCGCCGCCATTCGGAAAGATGATCGCGGTCGGTCGAGCCTTCCGAATAGCGCACCTGGCCCTCGCCGCCGTCGTGGCCCTTGTCCCAGGCCGTGCTGGAATCGGCGATCGCGACGGTCTGCGCGCCGGCCGCGTGGCGCACCCAGTAGAACAGGCCGTCCTCCTCCAGGCGGCGCAGCAGGTAGTCGAGATCCGTCTCGTTCCACTGGATCGAGTATTCCTGCGGCCGCACCGGCGCGCTGACGCCGCCCGTGTCGGGCCGACGAAGGCCGTGCTCGCTCAAGAGCGTCTCGGCCACCTCCAGGCTCGTGCGGTTCTGCCAGATGCGGCAGTCGGAACGCTGCGACAGCAGCCACAGCTCGGGCCGCAGCGTCAGCATGTACTGGCGCAGGCCCTCCTTCAGCCGCGGCTCCTCCACGAGGTCGGTGACCAGCGCATTCCAACTGCGCCGCCCCTCGGCGCTCTCGCGGCCGCCCTGGCCGAGGTCGAGCGACACGTCGACGAGCTTGCCGACGAGGTCCTGCGGCGTGACGTCGGCACGTTTCGCCCTGACCACCGCTCGGAACTCGAAGAGGCCGTTCACCTGTTCGCGGCCGGCGAAGCGCTCCAGCAGCAGCACGTCCGCGCCGAGCGGCGTCTCGATCCGCAGCAGACGCTCCGCCTGAACCAGATCGATAGCTGAGAATGCGTCGTCCATCGGCACGTTCGGTCCAGCCCCGTCGGCGTTGCCACGGCCGCGCGGCCGCGAAGGTCCGTGACGTTCCCGGCTCGCCGCCAAAGCAACGAATGGAAACGACGATCGATATCCGCGGCAGGATCGGTAGCAGAGGAACAATCGCCATGGCAACCGCTAAGTGAAAACTTCGGATCAGCTTGCGGATCGACGTGTAATCGACGTAAATATAGAGCCAGTGAGCTTATGTTCGAAGATCAATAGCTCACTGATGTGTTCAGGAAGTGCTGTTCACTCGAAATCAGGGCAAATTGCTTTGCAGGATGCCGCAACGGCCAGAGAGGGCGCGTTGCCTTGCTTGCCGCGAGCGCACATCGCCGTTGCCGCGCGACGGCTTGCCGGCCGCGAGCGTGGTGTCGTCCCGGAAGATGCCGGCCGCTGGGCGGCGGTCAGTAGCGGCTCGGGACGTGGAGCTCGGCCGGTACCGGGTGGCGCACGTAGTCCGGGCGGTGCTCGCGCGGGGGCAGGGAGACCGGCGCCTGCTCCACGTCGCCGTAGGGCACTTGCGACAGGAGGTGATGGATGCAGTTGAGGCGAGCGCGCTTCTTGTCGTCCGCCGCCACCACCCACCAGCGGGCTTCCGGGATATGGGTGCGCTGGAGCATCGCTTCCTTGGCGCGGGTGTAGTCCTCCCAGCGCCGGCGCGACTCGACGTCCATCGGCGAGAGCTTCCAGCGCTTCAGCGGGTCCTCGATGCGCATGGAGAAGCGGAACTGCTGCTCGGCATCGGTGATCGAGAACCAGTACTTGATGAGGATGGTGCCGGAGCGGACCAGCATCCGCTCGAAGTCCGGCACGGAGCGGAAGAACTCCTCGACCTCGGCCTCCGTGCAGAAGCCCATGACGCGCTCGACGCCGGCCCGGTTGTACCAGGAGCGGTCGAACAGCACCATCTCGCCGGCCGCCGGCAGGTGCGCGATATAGCGCTGGAAGTACCATTGCGAGCGCTCGCGCGCCGAGGGCGCCGGCAGCGCGACGACGCGGCAGACGCGCGGGTTGAGGCGCTGTGTGATGCGCTTGATCGCGCCGCCCTTGCCGGCCGAATCGCGCCCCTCGAACAGGACGACGACCTTCAGGCCCTTGGCCTGGATCCAGTCCTGCAGGCGCACCAGCTCGCGCTGGAGACGGAACAGCTCGCGGAAATAGAAGCGGCGGTCGAGCATGCCTTCGCCCCCGCCGCCATGCGGCATGGCGTCGAGCGTCTCCTCGTCCATGGAGAGTTCGAGTTCCTCGTCGAACGAGTCCGCGATCTCCTCGCGCAGCCGGTCGAGATCCGCCACGCGGGTGCCGGCTCCGTCGAAAGTCCTGTCCATGAAAGAGTCCTCCGGCATCCGATCCGGCGAGCCATGCGCCATTCCGGTTGCCGGAATGTGACAAACGCGGCTCGAAAAGGCGGCGCGAGCCTTCGTCAGGCCTTCGGCTGCTTGTTCTTGCGCTTCTTCGGGGGCTTCGGCTCGGACGGCACCTCGGTGAGGTCGACCCGCTCGCGCAGCGCGAAATCGTGGAGGCGGTCGGCACGCTCGGCGTCGTCGCCGCTGTGGGCGATCACCGACAGGAAGGCGGCCCGCACCACGTCCTTCTTGGACGCGTCCGGATGCGCTGCCCGGACCGAGCGCATCAGTTCCTTCGGTTTCATCTCGGGCGTCGCCAGACGGCTCAGCGTTTCTGCGATGCCTTCCAGATTCGTGGACGCCATACCAGACCTCGTCGTTGTCACCGAAGCGTCACGAACCGGCTTCGCGTGTCACAGTCAAGCCGTCGGCCCGGCGCGCCGCCGTTGTCATCGTGTCGTTACAGGCGACTGCTTGGAAGCGGCCCACCCGAATCTCATCGAAGGAGCCGACCCTTGGCCGCCAGGACGATCCTCCCGCTCGCGCTCGCGCTTCTCGCGTCGTCCGCGCTCGCCGCCGCCGCGGAGCCGGTGTTCAACCGGGTCGCCTCGTTCCCGGTCGCGGCAAATCTGCCGAAGGACAAGGGCCCGTCCGCCACGACCT
This sequence comes from Plantimonas leprariae, assembly GCF_008802405.1. Lineage (GTDB taxonomy): Bacteria > Pseudomonadota > Alphaproteobacteria > Rhizobiales > Rhizobiaceae > Plantimonas > Plantimonas leprariae. The sequence continues at coordinate 47,504 of NZ_VZDO01000017.1, read as the reverse complement.
CGGCGGAGATCATCGCGGCGAGCGAGGACGGCCGGACCCTGGTCTATTCCGACAGCCCGCTCGGCGGCATCGGCTTCGTCGACATCGCGGAGCCGAAGGCGCCGAAGGCCGGCGGCTTTCTCGACATGGGCGGCGAGCCGACTTCGGTCGCGGTGCTCGGGCCGCGGGCGCTCGTCGCGGTGAATACCGGAAAAGCCAAGGCGAATCCGTCCGGCAAGCTCGCGACCGTCGACATCGCAACGAAGCGCGTCGAGGAAACGTGCGACCTCGGCGGCCAACCGGACTCGGTGGCGATCTCGCCCGACCGGTCGCTCGCGGCGGTCGCGATCGAGAACGAGCGCGACGAGGAGGTGAACGACGGTGCGATCCCGCAGATGCCGGCGGGCTATCTGGTCGTCCTGCCGTTGAAGGACGGCGCGCCGGATTGCTCCGGCCTGAAGAAGGTCGATCTCACCGGACTGTCCGATGTGGCCGGAGACGACCCGGAGCCGGAATTCGTGTCGATCAACGCGCGGAACGAGATTGCCGTCACGCTGCAGGAGAACAACGCCGTCGCGATCGTCGACGGGGCGACGGGCAAGGTGACCGGCCACTTCTCCGCCGGCTCCGTCGCGCTGGATGGCGTCGACGCTGAGGACGACGGGAAGCTGTCCTTCACGGACGGGGTCGAGGCGCGGCCGCGCGAGCCGGATACGGTGAAGTGGCTCGGGACCGACCGTCTCGTCGTCGCGAACGAGGGCGACTGGAAGGGCGGCACGCGCGGCTTCACCATCTTCGGGCGCGACGGCACGGTCGCCTGGGAATCCGGCCCCGCCTTCGAGATGGAGGCGGCGAAGGCCGGGCACTATCCCGACAAGCGCTCGGATGCGAAGGGCATCGAGCCGGAAGGGCTGGAGGTCGCGACGTTCGGCGACGAGACGCTGATCTTCGTGCTCGCCGAGCGCGGCTCGGTGGTGGGCGTTTATCGCGACACGGGGGCCGCGCCGGAGTTCCTGCAACTCCTGCCGTCCGGCGTGTCGCCGGAGGGCGGCGTCGCGATCCCTTCGCGCAACCTCTTCGCCACCGCCAACGAGGCCGACCTCGGCGAGGACGGCGCGGCGCGCTCGCACGTGATGATCTACGAGCGGGCGGAGGGCGCGCCGGCCTATCCGCAGATCGTCTCCGGGACGAAGGACGGGCACCCGATCGGCTGGGGTGCGCTGTCCGGCCTCGCGGTCGATCCGTCGGACGAGAACCGGCTGCATGCCGTCAGCGACTCGTTCTATGGTAAGGCCCCGACCATCTTCACCATCGACGCATCGGCAAAGCCCGCCCGCATCACCGACGCGATCACGGTGACGGACGAGGGCAAGCCCGCCGCCAAGCTCGATCTTGAGGGCATCGCGAACGACGGCGAGGGCGGCTTCTGGCTGGCGAGCGAGGGCGACCCGAAGAAGGAAGTTCCGCACCGCATCCTCCATGTCGACGCGAAGGGCGCGATCACCGAGACGGTCGACTTCCCGAAGGCGCTGCTCGAATCGCAGACGCGCTTCGGCGCCGAAGGCATCGCGATGGCGCCGGACGGCAAACTCTGGATCGCCGTGCAGCTTCCCTGGAAGGACGACGCGAAGAACCGCACCAAGCTCCTCGCCTACGACCCGAAGACCAAGGACTGGGGCGCGGTCGGCTATCCGCTGGAGACGGCGGCGGGCGAGGGCGGCTGGGTCGGCCTGTCGGAGATCGCCATCCACGGCGACCACGCCTACCTCATCGAGCGCGACAACCGCATCGGGCAGGCGGCGAAGCTGAAGCAGATCACGCGGGTGGCGTTGTCGGAGCTGAAGCCGGCGCCGCTCGGCAGCGAACTGCCGGTGGTGCGGAAGGAAGTCGTGCGGGACCTCTTGCCGGATCTCCGGTCGACCGGCGGCTACGTCGTCGACAAGATCGAAGGTCTCGCCATCGCCCCGAGCGGCAAGGCCTATGTCGCGACCGACAACGACGGCACGGACGACTCGTCGGGAGAGACGATGTTCTTCGCGCTGGACGGCCTCGCGCCAAAGGGCTGAGGCTGGAGCCCGCCGCGCCGCCGCGGTAAAGCCGGTCGGCGGGAGAGCCTGATGTCGTCGATCCGGATCGAGAACCTGACCAAGCGCTTCGGCGCGAGCACCGTCCTCGACGACGTGTCGCTGGAGATCGGGCAGGGCGAGTTTCTGGCCCTGCTCGGCCCGTCCGGCTGCGGCAAGACCACGCTCCTGCGGCTCGTCGCCGGCTTCGAGACGCCGAGTGCCGGGCGCATCCTGTTCGACGGCGTTCCCGTCGCGGGCGAAGGGTGGGACGTGCCGCCGGAAGCGCGCAACGTCGCCATCGTCTTCCAGTCCTACGCGCTCTGGCCGCACATGACGGTGGCCGAGAATGTCGGCTACCCGCTGCGGGTGCGGGGCGTGAAGGGCGCGGCGCGGACGGAACGGGTGGCGGAGGCGCTCGCGGCGGTGGAGCTTCCCGGCTTCGAGGCGCGCCGCCCGGCCGAGCTTTCCGGCGGCCAGCGCCAACGCGTCGCGCTGGCGAGGTGCCTCGCGATGGACCCGGCCGTGGTGCTGCTCGACGAGCCGCTCGCCAATCTCGACGTGCACCTGCGCGCCTCGATGGAGGATATCTTCAAGCGCTTCCACGCCCGCACCGGCGCGACCATGGTCTACATCACGCACGACCAGGCGGAAGCGATGGCGCTCGCCGACCGCATCGCCGTGATGGATCGCGGCCGCATCGTCCAACTCGACCCGCCGGCGAAGCTCCATGCCGAGCCGCAAAGCGAGCGGGTCGCCCGCTTCATCGGCGAGGGCCGCGTGGCGGACTGCCGCGTGGTCGCCTGCGAGAACGGCGCGGCGCGGATCGTCCTCTTCGGACACGAGGCGAGCGTGCGGGCCGGCGCGGAAACGTCGCGCATCGGGAAAGGGCGTCTGTGCCTCAGGCCGGGCGATCTCGCGGTCGGCGAGCACGGCTTCGAGGCGCGCGTCGTCTCCTCTCGCTTCGCCGGCTCGCATGCGGTCGTGACGGTCGAGCCGCTCGCCGATCCGGAAGTGAGGCTCGCCGTCATCCATCCGGTGCCGCTGGCGGCGGGCGCGAGCGTCAGGGTCCGGGTCGCCGACGGTTGGCTGCTGCCGGCCGAAGCTGCCGTGCCCGCCGAGGCCGCAGCCTGAGGCCGCTCAGGCTCGCCAGGGAATGACGCCGGGCGGCAACCGCTTGCCGAAGAGGCTCGCCAGCAGCATGAGCGCCACCGTCACCGCGACGCTGACCACCGAGACCGCCGCCGCCAGGACGCTGAGACCGGCATCTTCCAGGTTGAACACCACGACGCCGAGCGTTTCGTTGCCGGCCGACCAGAGCAGCGCCGAAACCGTCAGTTCGTTGAACGCCGTCATGAAGACGAGCAGCCCGCCGGCGGCCGCGGCCGGCGCCAGGATCGGCAGCACCACGGTGAGGAGCCGGAAGGGCAGGCGGGCGCCGGTCATCCGCGCCGCCTCCTCCAACGCGCGGTCGACCTGCTCCAGCGCGCCCGTCACCGGCCGGATGCAGAGGATCAGAAAGCGCGCCAGATAGGCGAGGAAGATGATCCAGATCGTGTTGTAGAGCGAGACGCCGGCGAAGGGCAGCGGCCGGATGAACAGGAGGATCATCGCGATGCCGAGCACGATGCCGGGCAGGGCGTAGGGCAGCTCCGCCGCGGCGTTGAGAACGCGCGCGAGGCGTCCTCTCCGCCAGACGACGAGGTAGGCGAAGGGCACGGCGACGAGCATCAGGACGAGAGCCGCGCCGCCCGCGAGCGCGAAGGAGTTGCGGAAGGCTCGCACCGTCGCGTCCTGCCGGAAAAGCACCTCGGCGAAGTTGTGCAGCGTCGCCGTGCCGGGCCCGAGCTTGACGCCGTAGGCCGGCACCAGCGCGGTCGCGACGAGCGCGGCCAGCGGCGCGACGAGGATCAGCGCGAGCGTCCCCCAAGCGAGCATCTCGGTCGGCAGACGCCAGAGCCCCAGCGCGAATCCGCCGGCCCGCCGTGCCGTGCCGGCGAGGCGGAAGTCGCGGCGGCGCAGCACGGCGGCCTGCACCGCGAAGCCGAAGGCGGCGAGGACGCCGATCAGCACCGACAGGACGGCGGTCTCGGCGATGATCGCGGGGCCGAACGAGGCGAGGCGCTGGTAGATCAGCGTCGGCAGCACCGTGTAGCCGGCGGGAATGCCGAGGAAGGCGGGGATGCCGAAATTGCCGATCGCCGATACGAAGGCGAGCGCCGCGCCAGCGGCCAGCGCCGGCGTCATCAGAGGAAGGACGATCGTGCGGAGCGCGAAGCGCGGCGAGGCGCCGCTCGCCCGCGCCGCCTCGATCTCTTCCGCCGGCAGGCTCCGCAGCGCCGCGCGGAGCGCGAGGAAGACCAGCGGCGCGTGCTGGATGCCGAGCACGAGGACGATGCCGCCCTCCGAGAAGAAGCGGTTCGGCGTGCCGAGGCGCGGCGCGATCCCGAGGGTGCGCAGCAGCGGACTAGCCGGGCCGCCGAGCTGGGCGAAGGCGAGCGCCGAGATCTGCGGCGGGATCATCAGCGGCATCAGAAACAGGAAGGTGAGCGCCGCCTTGCCGCGCGCATCCGTCAGCCCGACGAGGAGGGCGAAACCGGTGCCGAGAGCGATCGAGATCGCCGTGCCGAGAACGGCGGTCTTCACCGAATGCCAGGTGGCGATCCAGGTCGCGCGCGAGGCCAGCACCTCGGCGGCCAACGTGAGGTCGGGCCGCCCGCCCGGCGCTACCGCCTCGGCGAGGAGCCGCGCCACCGGCACGAGGCTGAGAACCGCGACGAAGCCGGCGGCGGCGGCGAGGATCGCCGCGCCGCCGGGGTCGCCGGTTCGAGGAAAAGACCGGGCGATCGCGATCAGCCGCCGAAGAGCTCGCTGAAGCGCTTCTTGTTCTCGGCCTCGTCGGCGAGGGCTTTCGCCGGATCGAAGGGCAGGAGCTTGATCGAGGCGACCGGCGGGAAGCCGGACGGCGGCTCGACGCCCTCGCGCGCCGGCAGGTAGCCCTGGCGCGCGGCAAGCTTCTGGCCGTCCTCGCTGAGGAGGAAGCCGACGAATTCCTTGGCGGCGTCGACGTTCTTCGCGGTCTTCAGGATCGCCACGGGCTCGGTCACGGCGGACACGCCTTCCGTTGGGAAAGTGAACTTTACCGGTGAGCCCTTGGTGCTTTCCCGGATCGGCAGGTAGTCGACGATGACGCCGTAGGCCTTTTCGCCGCCGGCGACCGCCTTCATCACCGCGCCGTTGCCGCCCGACGCCGTGGTGCCGTTCTTCGCCAGCGCTTCGAGATAGGGCCAGCCGAAGTCCGGATTCTGCGCCAGCGCCGCGACGTGGACGAGCGCCGCCCCGGAGGTGAGCGGGCTCGGCATCGTCACCTGACCCTGGAATTCCGGCTTGGCGAGGTCCTTCCAGGAGGCCGGCGCGCCTTCGGCCGCGGTGTTCGCCATGAAGCCGGTGGTGATCAGCTTGGTGGAGAAGTAGGTCTTCTCCTTGTCGTAGAGGGTCGGCGCGAAGCCGGTGGTGTCGGCCTCGGTGTAGGGCTGGAGGCGGCCGTCGCGCTTGAGCCCCTCCATCGTCACCGAGTCGGCGATCAGCAGCACGTCCGGCTGCGGGTTGCCGCCGGCGAACTCGGCCTGCAGCTTCGCCATGATCTTCGTGGTGCCGTCCCGCACCCACTGGACGTCGACGTCCGGATGGGCGGCCTTGAAGGCGTCGACGGTCGCCTGCGCGTCCTCGTTCGGCTGGCTGGTGTAGAGCACGAGCTTCGAGCCTTGCGCGACGGCCGCGGAACCGGAGAGCGCAGCCGCGAGGAGGGCGCCGAGAAGGGCAAGCCGGCGAAGCATGCGAACTCCTGTCGAGGACCGGCGACCGGGCTGGAATCCGGCACTGCCAAGGGATCGAGGCTGCCTATTACGGCACTCATGACGATTTGACGACAGCCGTTTCGCGGGACCGAAGGTTTCAGGAAGCGGCATCGATCCCGCGCAAGCACGCCGCTTCCGCCAGCACTTCGGCGACGAGCGTCTCGCGCGGCCTCGCTCCGTCGAGCCGCAGCACCGGTGCGCTCTGGGCGGCAAGCCATACGTCGTGCCGGCCGATGTTGCGGCCGGAAAAGGCCGGGTCGTCGTAATGCGACGCCCATTCGGCGAAGGCGGTATGGATGGCGTGCATGTCGCCGCCGGGCAGAATGCGGGGGCCGAAGAGCCTCCGCTCGCGCTCGCGCAACCGCTCCATGCGGATGGGCGTCGACGTGCGGACGAAGACGACGAGGTCCACCGACGCGATCAGCGGATCGCCCCAACCGTCGAACGAGCCGGACAAAACCCAGCCATCCTCCCCTAGCGCCGTTCGGATGAGGGACACTCGTTCGACCGCGGGCCGCTTCGTGGTGAAGGGCGGATCGGTCGGCATCCAGTAGAAATCGTCGCAGTCGGCATGAACCGTGCCGAGCGCGGCCGCGAGCCCGCGCCAGAGCGTCGTCACGCCGGCACAGGATGCGCCGGTGATATAGATCCGGGCCATCCACCGTTCCTAGCGCGGAACACTCACTCGGGGCAAAGGCGAGGCGGATCCCCGATCTAAGCCCCAGCTACGCCGGTCGCTAGCTCCGGACGCCTTCCGCGTTCGCTCCGCAGGGCGAGGCGTCGTAGTCGGCGAGGAGCGCCGCGACGTCGGCATAGATGGCGACCGCGCCGGCCTCCTGCAGCGAGGCTTCGGGGAACTTGCCGGAAAGGAGGGCGACGGTGCGCAGCCCGCATTTGGCGGCCGCTTCGATGTCGTAGGGCGTGTCGCCGACCACCACGACCTCGTCCGGCGGGGGCGAGCCGAGCTTCTTCAGCGCCGTTCCGAAGATGTCGGGCGCGGGTTTCGAGGTTTCCACGTCGTCGATCGAGGTCGTCGCCGCGACGAACGCTCGGGCGTCGAGAAGGTCGAGATAGTGGTCAAGTTCCGCCTTCGAGGCGGACGAGGCGAGCACCACCTTCTGGCCGGCGGCATGCGCCCGCTCCATGAGTTCGCGCGCGGCGGGAAAGGGGCGGACGCGGTCGATGAACTTCGCCTTGAAGATTTCGCCGTGCGCCTCGCCGATCGCTTCCCGCTCGTCCTCGCCGATATCCGGCAGGAGCGTCGGGACGAGCGTATCGCTGCCCTTGCCGATCTGGTCGTGAAGCGTCTCAGCGTCGAACTCGTGGCCGGCGCGGCGGAACGCTTCGTCCCACGCCTCGACGTGGAAATCGTTGCTGTCGACCAGCGTCCCGTCGATATCGAAAAGAATGGCCGATGGCGGCATCCGCGATCAATCCTGCTCAGCCGGCGGAAGCACCGGGACTGCCGGAGAAGATATGGCGTGACCCGCCTCGGCCTACTCCCGGCTTCGATAGCCGCCTTGTTCGGAAGAGGCGGACGGCACGCCTTGCGCGCTTTCGTCCCGCGAACCAACCCCGTGCGCCGCGCCTTACTCCGGACAGGCGAAGGATAAGGGCGAGACGTCGGATGGAAGCGGTTCGGAAGCACCTGCGCGAGCAGGTCGTCGTCGTCACCGGGGCGAGTTCCGGCATCGGGCTCGCGACGGCGCGGGCCGCGGCCCGCCGCGGCGCGGCGGTGGTGCTGGCCGCCCGCAGCGCCGACACGCTGGAGCGGATCGCGCGAGGAATCGAGGCGGAGGGGGGACGGTGCGCCGTGGTGGTCGCGGATGTCGGGACGCAAGCGGACGTCGAGCGGATCGCCCAAGTCGCAGTCGAGCGCTTCGGCGGCTTCGACACCTGGGTCAACAATGCCGGGACCGCCGTCTACGACACGCTCACCGACATGCCGATCGCCGAGCACCGCCAGACGTTCGAGACGAACTACTGGGGCACGGTCTACGGCTCGCTCGCCGCCGTCGCCCACTTCCGCCGCCGTCCGGGTGGCGGGACGCTGATCAATGTCGGCTCGGTCAACGGCGACGTGGCGGTGCCCTATCTCAGCGCCTACGGCGCGACGAAGCACGCGGTGAAAGGTTTCACGGATGCGCTGCGGATGGAGCTCCTCCACGAGCGCGCGCCGGTGCAGGTGACGCTGATCAAGCCTTCCGGGATCGCGACGCCGTTTCCGCAGCACGCCCGTTCGCGGATCGGTGCCGAGCCCCGCGTCGTGCCGCCGCTCTACGCACCCGAACTCGTCGCCGATGCGATCCTCCACGCCGCGACGCACCACGTGCGGGACCTGACGGTCGGTGCCGCCGGCCGCATCGTCGCCGCGGCGGCGTCGCTCGCGCCGAACCTGATGGACCGGGTGCTCGCCTTCGCCGTGCCGCCGGTGACGCGCTCGTCGCATCCGCTCACGACGACGGACAATCTCGATGGCGGCAACAGCAGCGGCGAGGTGCATTACCCCTACTTCCGCGGCCTGCCGTTCAGCCTCCACACCGCGACGATGAAGCGCCCGCTCGCGAGCGCTCTGATCGCGCTCGGCATCGCCGCGGCCGTCGCGCGCCGGATCGAGCGCCGCCGCAGGCGTCGCTGATAAAGGATCGTCGTCCCCCGTCGAGGGCCGCCTTCGCATCGGGCGGGCCGTCGACAATCCGCCGCCGCCATGCGATGCCTTCGCCATGCGCATCTGGCGGGAGATCGCGGGGGACAGGTGGTCGGGCGGCGTGCTCCGCCTCTTGCTGGCTGTCGCCTTCGTCTTCCAGGCCGGGCTCGCGGGGCGCGCCGCGGCGGCGATGGTCGCACCCGACCCCCTGACGGTCATCTGCTCGACGCTGCCGGACGGCGCGCACCGTCCGGCCGAGCCCGGCCATCGCCACGACTGCCCATGCGCCGAACTCTGCGCGGCCGGCCTGCACATGCCGGCGCTTGCCGCGCTTCCCGAGACGAACGGCATCCCGATCCGGTTCGCCGCCCGCATCGAGATCGCGGTCGACCATTCGGCACCGAGCCCGTTCCGGCCCGTCGCCGTCCAGCATCCCGTGCGGGGTCCGCCCGTAGTCTCGATCCGAAGCTGATCCGCAACGGGCTCCGGCCCAGGTTTCCTTCGGCCGTTGCCGGCGGGCGCACTCGATCCCCAGAGGACGGTGCCGACCCCCGCCGCCGGCTTTCGAGGCTTTCTCCCATGACCGACATCACCGCGCCGTCGCGGCCGGGCGCTGCCGCGCTCGCGTTCGACACCTACCGCGCCATCTGGCGCTGGCATTTCTACGCCGGCCTCGTCGCCGTGCCCTTCATGATCCTCCTGGCCGTGACGGGCTCGCTCTACCTCTTCAAGGACGAGATCGACGCCACCGTCTTCGCCTATCGCAACACCGTGGCGGCCGAGGGAGCCGCGCCGCTGTCGCCCAGCGAACTGGCGAAGCGGGCCGTGGCCGCCGTGCCGGGGGCCACGCTCAGCGCCTACCGGGTGCCGGCCGGGCCGACAGCCTCCGCCCGGGTCGCGCTCGCGACGGACGGCGAGACCACCTACGTCTTCCTCGATCCCCATACCGGCCGGGTGCTCGACACGGTCGCGAAACGCCAGGAGTTCAACGAGGTCGTCCGCAAGATCCACAGCCTCGAATATTTCGGGGTCTACGCGAACCGCCTGATCGAGGCGATCGCCGGCTTCGCCATCATCCTCGTCGCATCCGGCTTCTATCTCTGGTGGCCGCGCCGGCAGACGGGCGGTATCGTCACCGTGCGGGGCACGCCGGCGCAGCGTGTGTTCTGGCGCGACCTCCACGCGGTGACGGGCGCCTTCGCCGGCATCCTGATCGCCTTTCTGGCGATCACCGGCCTGCCGTGGTCCGGCTTCTGGGGCGGCAAGCTGACGGAGATCGCCACCGCCACCGGCACGGGCTATCCGGCGGCGCTCTGGGACGCGGTGCCGACTTCCGGCGAGCACGCCGAACACGCGATGGACAAGGTCGGCTGGACGATGGAAGCCTCGCCCATGCCGATGTCGGACGCGATGCGGATGGAGCCGATCGGCCTCGACGCGGCCGTCGAGATCGCCGGGGATCGCGGCCTCGCGCCGGGTTTCGAGGTGACCGTGCCGGGCGACGCGACCGGCGTCTATACCGCCGCCGTGTTCCCGCACGAGCTGGCGAAGGCCCGGACGATCCATATCGACCAGTATTCCGGCGAGCCGCTCGTCGACGTGAGCTATGCCGATTACGGTTCGCTGGCGAAGCTGACCGAACTCGGCATCAACATCCATATGGGGCAGGAGTTCGGGCTCGCGAACCAGCTCCTGATGCTGGGGACGTGCGTCGCGATCGTCCTCGCTTCGGTCGCGGCGCTCGCGATGTGGCTGAAGCGGCGTCCGGCGGGACGGCTCGGCGTGCCGCCCTATCCGACGAGCCGGCGCGTCTACGGCATGCTCTGGGGCATGGCGGTCGTGTTCGGTGTCCTGTTCCCGCTGTCCGGCCTCCTGATCGTCGCGATGGTCGCATTCGACCTCTTCGTCGTCCGCAACGTGCCGGCGCTGCGTCGCGCCTTCGCCTGAAGAGGATGCCGCGGCTGCGCTAGCGGATGCGCCGACCTTCGTGGTCGAAGAAGCGCATGTCCCTGTGGGCGCAGCCGACGCGGAAGCTTGTCCCGGGAACCGGGGCGGGCTCGCGCTCGCCCTGCACGACGAGCGGCAGGCCGGGCGCGACCTGCCCGTAGTGCCAGGATGCGCCGCCGAGGAACTCGGTGAAGTCGACGGTGAAGGGCAGCCCCGGCTCGCCGTCGGCGACGGCGTGCAGGTGCTCGGGCCGGATGCCGAGCCGGATGTCGCCGGCGTCCGGCATCGCGGGCGCCGGCAGCCGGGCGCCCGCGACCTCGACGCCGTCCGCCACGGCGCGCGCCGGCAGCACGTTCATCCGCGGCGAGCCGATGAAGCCGGCGACGAAGAGGTTGCAGGGGTTCTCGTAGAGTTCGGCGGGCGAGCCGACCTGCTCGATCCGCCCGCCGTTCAGCACCACGATCTTGTCGGCGAGCGTCATCGCCTCGGTCTGGTCGTGGGTGACGTAGATCATCGTGTTGCCGAGCCGGCGGTGCAGCCGCGCGATCTCGATCCGCATCTCGACCCGGAGTTCCGCGTCGAGGTTCGACAGGGGCTCGTCGAACAGGAACACCTTCGGCTCGCGCACGATGGCGCGGCCGATCGCGACGCGCTGGCGTTGGCCGCCGGAAAGCTGGCTGGGCCGGCGGTCGAGCAGCGGCGTCAGGTGCAGCACCTCGGCGGCGGCGCGTACCTTCTCCGCCACCTCCGTTGCCGGCCGGTGCGCCATCCGCAGGCCGAACCCCATGTTCTGATCGACGCTCATATGCGGGTAGAGCGCGTAGGACTGGAACACCATCGCGATGCCGCGCTGCGAGGGATCGGCATCGGTGACGTCGCGGTCGCCGATCCGGATCTCGCCCTCGGTCGTCTCCTCCAGCCCTGCGATGAGGCGGAGCAGGGTCGACTTGCCGCATCCGGACGGGCCGACGAAGACCACGAACTCGCCGTCGGCGACGGACAGGTCGATGCCTTCCAAGACGCCGACCGCCCCGAACGATTTCGCGACGCCGCGAAGCTCCAGTCCGGCGGTCCCGAGCGATGGCGGCGCGGTGCCGATCCGCGCGGGCGCGTTCATCGCGAGGCCTCTTCCCGGATCCAGACCAGCATCTCGCCGTTCGCGCGGTTGTCCCAGGCATAGTACGGAACCGCCCGGATCGTCGCGTCCTCGCGCTCCGGCTCGGCGGCCGAATACAGCGCGCCGGACGCCGCCGTCTCGCGCCGGCCTTCGGTCACGAGGGCGGCCGCGCCGCCGAGTTCCGCCACCGCCTCGCAGCGGAAGGCGCTTCCCGGCGCGAGGAGAAGCGAGTTGAGCGCCGCGCCGTTGTCGGTTTCCTCCAGGCAGTAGACGAGCGGCCCGCGCTGCAGCGCGACGCGGCCCTGGTTGGCGCCGATGCGGGGATCGGCGCGAAGCCGCAGCACCGGCATCTCGAAGTCGAGGGTCACCTTGTCGCCCGGTTCCCAGCGGCGCTCGATCGCGAGATAGCCGTTCCGGGTGAGAGAGGGGGCGTCGAGCGGCTCGCCGTTCAGCGTCGCGGCGAGCGTGCCGGCCCATTCGGGAACGCGGAGATGCAACGTGAAGTGTGCTGACTCCGCCGGATCGAGCGTGAGGGCGACCTTGCCGTCGGCGGGATAGTCCGTCGCCTGCGTGACCCGCACCTTCATGCCGGCGACGTTCAGCTCGGCCTCGCCCTCGCAATAGAGGTGGACGGCGAGGGCATCCTCCGCCTCGCCGTACATGTAGGTGCCGACCGAGGCCACCAGCCGGGCGATGTTCGGCGGGCAGCAGGGGCAGCGGTGCCAGGTCCAGCGGTGATGCTCGCCGCGGCTCTCCAGCGGATTGTCGTAGAAGAAGCGCGTGCCGTCGAGCGACAGGCCGACCAGCGCGCCATTGTAGAGCGCCCGCTCCATCGCGTCGGCGTATTTCCGGTCGGGACCAAGGCCGAGCATGCGGTTCGCCCAGAAGACGAGCGCGACCGCCGCGCAGGTCTCCGCATAGGCCGTCTCGTTCGGCAGGTCGTAGTCGAAGGTCAGGCCCTCGTTATGGGCGGACGGGCCGAAGCCGCCGGTGACGTAGAGGTTCTTCTCGGTCAGGTGCGCCCAGAGCGCCTCCAGCGCGGGCTTCAGCGTCTCGTCGCCGAACTCGGTCGAGACGTCGGCCATGCCGGAATAGAGATAGGCGGCGCGCACCGCGTGGCCGACGACGCGATCCTGCTCGCGCACCGGCTCGTGCGCCTGCATGTAGTCGTAGGCCTTGAAGTGATAATCCTGCGGGTCCGCGCCGCGCTCCCGCGCCTCCTCGTCGTAGTAGTGCGGTGAGCGGCCCCGCTCGTCGACGAAGTAGCGGGCGAGATCGAGGAAGCGCTGCTCGCCGGTCGCCCGGCCGAGCTTGACGAGCGCGAGCTCGATCTCGGGATGGCCGCAATAGCCGGGACGCTTCTCGTCGCCGTCGCCGAAGCGCGCGGCGATGTGGTCGACGTAAGCCGCCATGATGTCCATCAGCTTGCGCTTGCCGGTGGCGTGGTAGTAGGCGACCGCGCCCTCGATCAGGTGGCCGGCGTCGTAGAGTTCGTGACAGTCGCGAAGGTTCGTCCAGCGCTTGCCCGGCTGGATGCGCTGGTACCAGGAGTTCAGGTAGCCGTCCTCGCCCTGGAGGCGAGCATAGGCGTCGATCACCTCGTCGACCCGCGCCTCCAGCGCCGGATCGGGCTTGCGAAACAGGGCATAGGCGGCGGTCTCGATGCTCTTGCCGAAGTCGGAGTCCCAGAACATCTGCGTCGAGACGGTGGCGTTGCCGCTCTGGAACGGGATGCGCAGGCCCGGATTCGGCCGGTCGGGATCGATCTGGTCCAGCATGCCCGCCTCGATGCAGCGGTCGAGGAGTGTGTGCGCCGTGACCGCCGCGACGGTATCGACGCGCGGCCCGAAGAAGCCGCCGACGCGGACCTGATGGATCGCGGGCGGACGGAACTTCGCCGTTGGGCCGGCGGCGCGGGGCAGGGCGTGCTGGTTCATGGAAGAGGCCTTTCCGATGTCGGGAATGTTCACTTCACCGCGCCGGCCGTCAGGCCGCGGATGTAGAAGCGCTGGAGGGCGAGGAAGAGAAGGAGGCAGGGGACCATCATCACGGTGACGCCGGCCTGCACGGCGCCCCAGTCGATCGCGCCGAAGCGGCCCGAGCGCACCGCCGTCATCAGGACGGGCAGGGTGAACTTCGACTGGTCGGTGAGGAGCACGAGCGCCGCCAGGAACTCGTTCCAGGCGTTGAGGAAGGCGAAGAGCCCGACCGAGACGATGCCGGGCAGCACCAGCGGTCCGAGCACGAAGACGAGCAGGCGGAAGCCCTTCACGCCCTCGATCCGCGCCGCCTCCTCGATCTCCTTCGGCACCGCGTCGAAGGCGTTGCGCATCATGAAGACGGAGAAGGGAAGCTGCAGCGTCACGTAGATCAGGACGAGACCGGTCAACGTGTTCTGGAGGCCGAGCTTGGCGAGGATCAGGAAGATCGGCGTCAGGATCGACTGGAACGGGATCATGATCGTCGAAAGGATCAGGACGAAGGCGAGCCCCTTCATCGGGAAGCGGAAGCGCGAGAAGCCGTAGCCGGCCAGCACCGAGACGAGGATCGTCACCGCCGCCGTGCCGAGCGACACGAAGAGCGAGTTGCCCGCGTGGTGGAGGATGCCGGCGCCGAAGGCGTCGAGCCGGGCGTAGCTCGCCGTGTCGAGGCCCGTCGTCGGCCAGGGCGGCAGCGGCGGCGTGCCCGCTTCCGCAGGGGGGCGGAGCGAGGCGAGCACGACGAACGCGATCGGCGCGAGGAACAGGAGCGCGACGAGGACGCCCGCGACGTGGAACAGGACGGCGTGCAGCCGCGCGCCCTTGCGGCGCGGGCGGCGCGCCGGGCTCGATCGCGTCTGTTCGAGGGCGAGGGTCATCGGGCGTCCTCCCGGTCGCGCAGGAGGCGGAGCTGGATCACGCTGAGGACGAGGAGGATCGCCAGCAGCACCATCGACAGCGCCGCGCCGTAGCCGAGCCGGAACGAAACGAAGGACTGGTTGAAGATCCAGTAGACCGCGGTGATCGTCCGGTTCTGCGGGCCGCCGGCGAGGATGATGTAGAACTGGTCGAAGGCGAGCATCGAGCCGGAGACGCAGAGGATCAGCGCGAGGGCGAAGGGCCGCCGGACGAGCGGCATGGTGATGAAGCGGAAGCGCTGCAGCGCCGAGGCACCGTCGATCCGCGCCGCTTCCGTATAGTCCGGCGGGATCGCCTGCAGGCCGCTCATCAGGATCACCATGTAGAAGCCGGCCATCTTCCAGATCACCATCGCGGTCACCGACCAGAAGGCCGGGCCGAGCGTCGCGAGGATGTTGACGCGCCCCGCCGTCAGGCCGAGCCGTTCGGCAAGCGGCGAAAAGAGGCCGCTGTCGACGTTCGACAGCCAGGCCCAGAGGAGGCTCGCCGAAGCGAAACCGATCACGACGGGCAGGAAGAAGGCGGTGCGATAGGCCCCGACGAAGCGGCGCGGCTTCTCGACCAGAAGCGCCAGGAGGAGGCCGACGCCGAGCAGCCCGACGGTCGCGGCCGCGGTGTAGCGCGCCGTGAACAGGAGCGCGTTCCAGAAGTTGCGGTCGTTCCACAGCGCCTTATAGTTCGCGACGCCGATCCAGCGCGGCAGGCCGATCAGCGGCCAGTTGTGCAACGACATCCAGGCCGTCATCCCGAGCGGCACGAGGAAGAAGGCGAGAACCAGGGCGAGCGCCGGCGCGACGTAGAGGAGGCCCGCCCAGTTGCGGCGGCGGCGCGCTCTTCGCCGCGGTCGCGGCAGCGAAGCGGACAGGGACGGCTGCGTGACGATGGCCGACATGGCGGGACGGCTCCCGTTCGAGGCTGGGCACGAAAGGGCGGGGCCGCCGGGGCCGCCCCGCCGGGGGGCGTCAGGGCGCCGTGTCGATGATCGACTGCATCGCGTCCTGGCCTTGGGCGATCGCGGCATCGATCGCCGCCGCGTCGCCGAAGAAGGCCTGGTTCAGCATGGTGATCCAGGGCCCGTTGGCCGAGTTGATCAGGTCGTTGAAGACCGGCGTATAGGGCGTGCGGCCCTTGGCCATGGCGTCGGCGGCGACGAGGTAGCGCGCGTCGAGGCCTTTCAGGGCTTCCTTCGCCAGATCGCCGCGCACCGGCAGCGAGCCGTTCCGGGCCAGCAGGGTCTGGCCGTCCAGCGAATAGGCGTATTCGAGGAAGGCCTTGATCCCCGCCATCTTGGTGGTGCCCTTCGAAACGACGAAGTTGTCGCCGCCGGCGAAGGATGACCAGCCGCCTTCCTTGCCAGGCAAGTACGTGACGCCGTATTCGAGGTCGGGATGCTGCTCGTTCAGCGCGCCGATGGCGAAGGAGCCCGATGGGGTGATGCCGATCTTGCCGGTGGCGAAGGCGGCGAAGAAGTTCGCGCCCGTGTCGGTCTGCGAGCCGGCGGGAACGAGCCCGTCCTTCACCATGCCCTGGTAGAAGGCGATGGCGTCGCGCATCTGCGGCGTGTCGATGGTCGCCTTCTTGCCTTCGTCGGCGAACATGTCGCCGCCCGACGCCCAGACCAGCGGCGTGAAGGTGAAGATGTTGCAGCCGCCGCAGTTGCCGGAGAAGTAGAAGCCCTTGTTGTCGTTTCCGAGGGCGTTGACCTTCTCGGCGTCGGTGCGGATCTCCGCCCAGGTCGTCGGACCCTTCTCGGGATCGAGGCCGGCCTCCTTGAACAGCTTCTTGTTCCAGATCAGCACGGAGGCGTCCGCCGAGAAGGGCAGGCCGTAGATGCGGTCCTGCCAGGTCCCGGTCGCGACATGCGCCTTGGAGAGCTGGTCGAAGTAGGGCAGGGATTTCGCGAGGTCGGTGATGTCCTCGAGCTGTCCGGCGCTGGCGAAGGCGGGCGTATAGATGAGGTCGAGCGAGAGCGCGTCCGGCGCCGTCCCGCCGGCTGCGGCCACCGCGTATTTCTGCACGAGCTCGTTCACGGGCACGATCTGCAACTCGGCCTTGTGCTCGCTCTGGCTATTGTTGAAGGCGTCGACGATCTTCGGCATGAAGGTCGAGCCGTCCGAGCGCACCCAGAGGGAAAACGTCTCGGCCGAGGCCGAGGTGGTCAGGGCGATGGCGAGGCCAAGACCGCCGAGCCCGAGGCGCCAGTTCTTCATGCTCCTATCCTCCCTTTCGAAGTGTCCCGTTCCGGGAACGCCGTTGCCTCTTCGTATCGGTCCGCCCCTGTCTCCCGGCCGGGACGGCCCGTTCATCCTATGGTGCCCCGCCTCCGCAGGATCGGCGCACGACCAGACGGCACGGCAGGCGGCGCAGGCCGGGCTCCACCGGCTTGCCGTCGATCATGTCGAGCAGCGTCAGGCCGGCTTCCCGGCCGAGATCCTTCAGCTCCATGTCCACCGTGGTGAGCGGCGGGCGGGCGGCCTGCGCGAAGAGTTCCCAGTTGTCGAAGCCGACGACGGCCACATCCTCCGGCACGCCGAGGCCCGACTGCGCCAGCGCGTCGATCAGGCCGCGCGCGATCTGGTCGTTGCCGCAGAAGACCGCGTCCGGCCGCTCCGCCGCCGCGCCGAAGAGGCGCTGGCCGGTCTCGTAGCCGAACCGTTCCGACCATTCGCCGCAGAGCGCTTCGCCGAAAGGCGGCAGGCCTGCCTCGCCGAGGGCGCGACGCCAGCCGGCCTCGCGCAGCGGCACGGCGGCGAAGCTGCGCGGCCCCGTGACATGGGCGATGCGCCGGCGGCCGAGCCGCGCCAGATGCGAAACGGCGAGAAAGGCGCCCCCTTCGTCGTCCGGCACGAAGCCGACCCCGTCCGGCGGGCAGGCGGCGACGACGTGGACCACCGGCATCCGCGCCGAGGCGAGATTTAGCGGCAGGGTCCGGTCGATGCGCTTGCCGGCGATCACCAGACCGTCGACCCGCTTGTCCTCCATCGCTTCCAGATTGAGCCGCGCGCGTTCCGGATCGTCGTCGATCGCGCACAGGAAGACCGACACGCCGCGATCCGACATCGCCGCCGACAGCCCGGCGGCGACCGGCAGGGTGAAGCGGCCGTAGGTGTCGCTGGTGAGGAGGCCGAGCGTGAAGGAGCGCTGGTGGACGAGGGCCCGCGCCATCGCGTTCGGCCGAAAGCCGAGAAGGCGCGCCGCGGTCCGTACGCGCTCGCGCGTCTCGCTCGTCATGCGACCGCGCTCGTTGAGGGCTTTCGAGGCCGTCGCCACCGACACGCCGGCTTCCAATGCTACGTCGCGGATCGTCACCCGGCCGACGACCTCGTTCCGCAGATCGGAAGTTGCATCGTCTCGCATCCGCGCTTACCACCTGCTCCCTGAACGATCGAACTACGCCGACCCAAATTGAGAAAAGCGTTTCTCAGATCGAGAAAACGGTTTCTCAAATCGGCCAGAGGTTGTCAATCGCTGTGACGGACATCCTGCGCGTCGCAGCAAGGGTAACGAATCGGCAGGGGCGCGTAGGGCGGCGGAAAGGCGGCGGCCGGGACACGGTTCGAGGGCCGAGGCGGCCCTCGAACATCGCGGAACGTTCTCCGCGGGAGAGTTTCCGCCTTCAGGCGGCGCGGCGGGCCGGGGAAGCGTCCTGACGGTTCCAGTCGGCATACCAGGCGTCGAAGAGGCGGAGCTGCGCCTCGACATAGCCGCGCTGGCTGTCGGAGAGCGCGTCGCTCTCGTTGAAGTGCAGCGCGTACTCCGCGTGCCCCTTCAGGACCATCATGTGCTTGAAGAAGAGCACCAGATCCGGACCTTCGTCGAAGGAGGAAAGCACCGCGAAGGCCGCTTCCAATTCGACCGCGCGACGGCGGGCCTCGGCGTCGCCGGAGGCGGCCGCCTCGGCCAGTTCGCATAGGTGCAGCACCTCCTTCGGCAGAACGTTGCCGATGCCGGTGATCGCCCCCGTCGCGCCGCAGTTCACGTAGCCGTGCACCACCGCCGTGTCGACGCCGATCATCAGCGACACCTCGTCGTCGCGGCTGGTGATGTTTTCGGCGGCGTAGCGCAGGTCGTCCGGCCCGCCGAACTCCTTGAACCCGATGAGGTTCGGGTGCTCGGCTCGGAGCGCGAAGAACAGGTCGGCGCGGGTGGCGAAGCCGTAATACGGGCTGTTGTAGATCACCGACGGCAGATCCGGCGCGGCCGAGAGGATCGCCTTGAAGTGCGCCCGCTGCGCCGCGACCACGGTGCCGCGCGACAGGACGCGCGGGATCACCATCAGGCCCTTCGCGCCGACCTTGGCGGCGTGCGCCGCGTGGGCGACGGCGGAGGCCGTATTGACCGCGCCCGTGCCGACGACGACCGGCACCCCGGCCTCCACCAGCCGCGCGACGCCCTCCATCCGCTGCGCGTCGGTCAGGAGCGGCCAGTCGCCCATCGAGCCGCAGTAGATCACGGCGGACATGCCGGCATCGATCAGTTCGCGTCCCTTGCGCACCAGCGCGTCGAAGTCCGGCGTGCGGTCGGCCCGGCATGGCGTCATCAACGCGGGCATCACGCCGGAAAAGATCGTGGATGTCATGGGAAGCTCCGAAGGTTGGCAGACTGGGAAAGGGGCGTCTGCCTCCGACGGAGGCATTTGCCCGAAGGGATCGAGTATCGGCTCCAGCCGGAGCACGGCGGTTCGAAGGGTTCAGTCCGACCGTAGCGGAACTGTAGCCTTCAATGGGCTGGCGAGCGTGGATCGATCACCGTTCACCGTTCACCGCTCGTCGCACCATAACCTACACTGCGCACGCGCCGAGGCTGTTATCGGTTATCGATTACCCATACACGCTGCACCGTGCGGGTGCAATCGGCTGATGGCGGCGACGATTTCATTTCATGATCCCACCAGCGAAAGGCACCGAGCGCCGTAAGTCGCGTGCGCGACCGGCTACGGATACGCGTATTTCGGAACTACGGGGGCATTTCCCGAGACGAGCGCGCCCGCGCTTTCGTCAGCCCGCCCAGTCGCCGACGAGGTGCTGGAGATGGTCGCGCATCAGACGTGCCGTCTTCGCCTCGTCACCCGTCAGGATCGCCGCCAGGATCGGCGCATGCTCTTCGGCCGAGGCGACGAGCTGCCCGCTTTCCGACAGGCGCTTGAGCCCGTAATGCCGGCTCTGATCGCGCAGGTTGTCGATGATCTTCGAGAGGTGCTGGTTCTCGAGCAGGTCGAGCAGCCCCATGTGGAACTGCCGGTCGGCATCGAGATAGGCGACGATATCGCCGGACCCGGCCGCCGAGACGATCGAAGCGGCGAGGGCGGAAAAGCGCTTGCCGTGCGGTTCCACGACACTCCGTCGCGCCGCCAGTTGCGCCATGGCGGGAATCTCCAGCAGTAGCCGGATGTCGTAGATGTTGCGGCGCTCGTGGTCGCTGAGGGGAACCACGCGAAAGCCGCGATTGCGGACGGCCTCCATCAGACCTTCGTTGACGAGCGTCAGCATGGCCTCCCGCACCGGGCTGTTCGAGACGCCGAGTTCCTGCGCGAGGCCGGCGGCCGAATAGATTTCGCCGGGCACGAGATCGCCCGAGATGAGACGAAGCTTCAGCAGCGAAAGAGCTTGATCGCGGAGATTGGTCGGCAGCAATCGGCTCATGAAGACTCGACGCGTCGCCGCATTGTTGCAGCCGTGACATGTGACCGGCGACCGTTCATAGGGCAGGCCCTCTTCGGGGGTCAAGCGAGGGGAGAGGGAACGCTCCGACCGCGCGTCGTGCCACAACGGACGACATCGGTTTCAATCCGGTCGGCGTCTTGCCGGCGCTAAAAACCGTCGAAGCCGTGACGCGGATCGTACTGGCCTTTTTTCCGAAGGCGACAGCAACCGCTGCGGACGTCGCGGGCGCCTCGACCCGGCGGAAACGCGCGGTATCCTCCATTCTCCGCGTCGAGAACTGCGTGCGGATGAGGCGCCGAACTGGCCGGTGAGCCCCTCCAGCGTGCCTGCCGCGCGGTCGACGACGGTGACGTGCGCCCCATGCTGACCGCGATCGCCGCCGCGTGCGTGCCCGACACGCCGCCGCGGCGAAGGCACTCCTCCCAGTCATCGGACTCGCAGGGCGGCCGTCTTCGCTTCGTGACGAACGTAACGCTTCCGGCCGCCGGTGTAGCCGAGGCGTAGTCGCCCGTGCCGTATCGACCGCAACCGTTCGCAACAGCCGAAGGAACGTCGCGTGTCCTCTCTCATCAATCGCAAATTCGTCGGCCGGACCCTGGTCGGTCTGGTCGTAGGGCTTCTCCTCGCGGACGGCCTCGTGCAGGCCGCATCACCCGGCTTCATGGTCGCCGCGATGGACCATATCGGGCTGCCGGAGACGTTTCGCGAGGTGCTTCCCATCCTCACGCTCACCTGTGCCGCGACGCTCGCTCTTCCCTCCACCGCGTTGATCGGTGCCGTCCTGACCACCGGCTTCCTCGGCGGCGCGGTCAGCCTCCATGCCAGGATCGGCGAGTTCGGGTCGCCGCCGCAGATCGTTTGCCTCGCTCTCGGCGTCGCGATGTGGACGGGGCTTCTCCTGTGGCGGCCCGACCTGCGGCAGCTTCTGTTCCGTCGCGACGCCCGTCCTGCGACGGGCGGGCAGCCGCGCACCGCGTGAACGCGGTCCTTTCCCGGGGCGCAGCCGGCGGCGTCGGCCGGGCCGCGGGAACTCGAATTCAGACCGATTTCAGGAAACCGAGCAGGTGATCGAAGAACACCGCCTGGTCGTCGTACATCGGCAGATGGCTGCCGTTCGGGCAGATGGCCGAGCGGGCGTTCGGCATCAGTTCCGCCATGCGGACGAGGTCGGCGGGATCCATCTCGTCGTGTTCGGCGCCGATCGTGAGGGTCGGCGTCCGGATCCGCGCCAGCCGGTCCCAGCTGTCCCAGCCGCGGAGGTTCCCCGTCACCACGAACTCGCTCTTGCCCTGCATCTGGCCGTAGATCGCCGGGTTGACGATCCGGAACGCCCGCGTCAGCGGTTCCGGCCACGGCTGCGTCCGACACAGGACCTGCGGATAGAGTTCCCCCTCGACGATGCGATGGTAGTCGGGGGAATCGTAATCCTCCGCCTTCTCCAGTTCCGCGAGACGGGCCCTCGAGGCGGGCGGCAGCAGATCCTTCAGCGTCTCGAGCCGCTGCAGGAACGAGGCGATGCTCGCCGTCATGTTGGAGATGACCAGTCCCGACAGGCGGTCCGGGTGGCGGAGCGCGTATTCGATCCCGAGAATGCCGCCCCAACTGTGCCCGTAGAGGACGAAGCGGTCGAGCCCGAGCCCCTGGCGCACCTCTTCCACTTCGTCGAGATAGCGCGGCAGCGTCCAGAGCGCCGCGTCGTCCGGGCGGTCCGAGTTCCCGCAGCCGAGCTGATCGTAATGGTAGAGTTCGATGCCCGCCGGCGGCAGGAAGGATTCCATCACTTCCAGATAGTCGTGGCTGAAGCCCGGTCCGCCGTGCAGCAGCAGCACCTTCGTCTTGCCTTCGCCGACCCGCTTGGTCCAGACCTTGTGGCGCCCGCCGGCCACGGGCAGCATGCGGATGCCGGCCGTCCGGATGCCCGGCGGGTTGAGTTGCTCGACCGCGCCCGGCTCGGCCGCCGCGGTTCCCCCGGCGTCGGCCGTAGGTTCATGTCTGTTCATGGATCGTCTCCCGTTGGTTCGGTGATGCGGTCGAGGCTCCCGTCAGTCGACGAGGCGTCCGATGCCGGACCGGAACATGTCGTTCGGGTCGACGCGCCGTTTCACGTCGGCGAGACGCTGCGCGGACAAGCCGTAGAAGCGGCGCACGCGTTCGCTTTCGGCGGGCGCAAGCAGGTTCACGTAGCCGCCGGGGATCGCGATGATCGCCAGTTCGGCCGACAGCTCGTCCGCCCACCTCCGATGCCGGCTGCCGCCGCCGGGATCGGAATCCCAGGCGGCGATGATCTCGACGACGAAGTGGTCCTCGCGCAGCGCGAACGCCGTCGCGTCCGGCGGGACCTGCGCGGCGGCGCCGTGGAAGTCGTGCAGGACGATCGCCGAGTGCGGCGACGTCATGCGCCGCGCCGCGTCGACCAGCATCTCGACCGCCGTCTCGTCGAGGCGGCCGAGGGTCCGGGTCGGAAGGTGGTAGCGCCGGCCCTTCGGCCAGGCCTTCTCGCTTTCCTCGCTCAGCGTGTCCCGGTAGCGGCACCAGCCCCGCTCGAGCACCAGCGCTCCGTCGAGAGCGGTCAGGCTTTCGATCAGCGCTTCGCCCGTGGCGGGATCGCCGCTCCACATCGGCGCGACGAACAGCATCGCCTCGCCGGTCGGCGCGGTGACGAATCCCATGAACAGACTGAGATCGAACGGGTGGCTGTCCAGCGTCGCCTGCGCCCGGAGCAGCGTGTCCTCGGCGCGGTCCAGCGGGTAAAGCACGGTCGCGCCGAGGACGCGCGGCAGGGCATGGAGCGCCATCGTCATCGAGGTGACGATGCCGAAGCCGCTGCCGCCGCCGCGCAGCGCCCAGAACAGCTCGGCGTCCTCGCGCTCGCTTGCCAGGACGACCGAGCCATCGGCAAGCACGACACGAGCGCTCCGCATGCAGTCGGCCGCGAGACCGAGACGGTTGACGAGGCGCCCGTAACCGCCGCCGAGCGCCAGACCCGTCATGCCGACCGACAGAACCGTGCCAGTCGCGGTGACGAGGCCGTCCGGAAGGGCCGCGAGCACGTCGCCGGTCAGCGCGCCGCCGCCGAACGTCACCTCGCTCGCCGCGGGATCGACACGCACGTCGCGGATGCGTCGGAGGTCGAGCACGAGGTTGTCCTCGACGAAGGCCCGTCCCGATACGTCGTGGCCGCCGGCGAGCGCGGCGACGCAAAGGCCGAGGTCGGCCGCGGTACCGAGCGCCGCGACGACGGCCGCCTCGTCGGCGCACTCGGCGAATGCGAGTGGTCGCGACGTCACCGCGCCGTTGAAGAGGGCGCGATCCGCGAGTTCCGTCCGCACGACCATCGCGTCGCTCGCGGCATCGGCGGCGGCGTTCGGCGGGTCGAGCGGAGCCGGCGCGGCATCGGGCGCTGATGTCATCGGAAACTCCGGAATGGTTCGGGACTCTGCCGGCCGTATCGGCCACCGCCGGCGCCGGGGAGTTCGCGGCAGCGCGGCGCTTGCGACGCCGCGGGTCGGCGGCAAGGGGATAGGAATGCCGGGTTACGGGTCGACTACGGGCCGGCGGAGAACGGTTACGGCTGTCGCAAAGGCGTTCGCCACCGTTTCGCTACCGCTGTAGCCGAATAGATCGGGTCGGCGACGACGGTAACCCGACTTCGAATGACAAGGCATCCGGGGCAGGAAACATTCGGCGATCGGGAAGGCGATGCTTTGCGGCTTCGCGGGATGCTTCCCGAGCGAACGGAGTTTCCTCATGAAATCGCATATGCTTTCAGGGGCGGCGCTTCTCGCCGGCCTCCTGTTGTCCGGCACGGCCCTCGCCGACGTCAGGATCGGCGTCGCCGGCCCGCTGACCGGTCCGAACGCCGCCACCGG
Organism: Plantimonas leprariae; assembly: GCF_008802405.1. Classification (GTDB taxonomy): domain Bacteria; phylum Pseudomonadota; class Alphaproteobacteria; order Rhizobiales; family Rhizobiaceae; genus Plantimonas; species Plantimonas leprariae. Next base: position 23,465 of record NZ_VZDO01000017.1, on the reverse strand, counting down.
CGCGCAATTCCAGAAGGGTGCGGAGCAGGCCGTCAAGGACATCAACGCCGCCGGCGGCGTCAACGGCGAGAAGCTGACGATCGAGCTCGGCGACGACGTGTCGGACCCGAAGCAGGGCGTCTCGGTCGCCAACAAGTTCGTCGGCGACGGCGTCCAGTTCGTGGTCGGCCACTACAATTCGGGCGTCTCGATCCCCGCATCCGACGTCTATGCCGAGAACAACGTGTTTCAGATCACCCCCGGATCGACCAACCCGGCCTTCACCGAGCGCGATCTCTGGAACGTCTTCCGCGCCTGCGGCCGCGACGACCAGCAGGGCAAGCTCGCCGGCGACTTCATCGCGAGGAACATGCGAGGGAAGGCGGTCGCCATCATCCACGACAAGACGCCGTACGGACAGGGCCTCGCCGACGAGACCAAGAAGGCGATGAACGCCGCCGGCATCACCGAAGTCATGTACGAAGGCGTCAATGTCGGCGACAAGGACTTCTCCGCCCTCGTCACGAAGCTGAAGGGCGCGAAGGCGAACGTCGTCTATTTCGGCGGGCTCTATACCGAGGCCGGCCTGCTGATCCGGCAGAGCGCGGATGCCGGCTACAAGCCGGTCCTCATGGGCGGCGACGGCATCACCTCGGACGAGTTCGCCTCGATCGGAGGGCCAGCAGTGGAAGGCACGCTGATGACCTTCGGTCCCGACCCGCGCAAGAACCCGGCCGCGGCCGACACGGTGAAGCGGTTCCGCGACGCCGGCTTCGAGCCGGAGGCCTACACGCTCTACTCCTATGCGTCCGTGCAGGTGATCGCGGAAGGCATCAGGCGCGCCGGCTCGAACGACCCGCAGGCCGTCGCTAAGAAGCTGCGCGAGGGCCAGGCGGTCTCGACCGTCATCGGTCAGCTCCGGTTCGACGCGAAGGGCGACCGCGAGGACGCCGATTACACGATGTATGTCTGGAAACCGAACGCCGACGGCAAGATCAGCTACGCCGAACTCGGCCGATAAGGCATTCCGGCGCTTCACGACATCCTCGGCCGCGACGGTCCGGGGCGGCATTCGCCGGGGCGAGGGATTGCGCTCCGGCGAATGCCGTTCGATGATCGGCGCGTCAGTCGTCTTCGGAACCGCCGGAATCCGGGCCGCGATCGGCCGCCCCGGCGGTCGATCGGACCGCGAACGGGCCCGGCGTCGCGCGAGATTCGCAGCTGCCGGCCGGGCATTCGAAGCCGACGGTGCCGCAGGCATGTCGTTCGTTCCAGAGCATCGCAGCCACCCGTACGATCATGACCATCCCCGAGCCATACGCCGCCCCGTCGTTCATCCGGATCCTCCTGGTCGACGACGATCCCGGCATCCAGAACATCGTCGTCGACTACTTCAGGGGCCACGACATCGAGGTCAGCGTCGCCGCGAACGGGCAGCGGATGATGGAGTTCCTGTCCGAGACGAGCTTCAGTCTGATCGTCCTGGACCTCAGGCTCGGGCAGGAAGACGGGCTCGACCTCCTGCGCGAACTGCGGGCGCAGAGCGACCTGCCGGTGATCATCACCACGGGCCATCGGCGCGACGAGATCGACCGCGTGGTCGGCCTCGAGCTGGGTGCCGACGACTATGTGACGAAGCCCTTCTCGCTGCGCGAGCTTCTGGCCCGCATCCGTGTCGTGCTGCGCCGCGCGGACGCCGCGCGAACCGAAAGCGCACGCAATCCGGCGACCGGCCGGAACCGTTTCGGCGGCTGGGTGCTCGATCGGCGCCGGCGGTCGCTGACGGACCCGAACGGCGAGCCCGTCGCGCTGACCAAGGGCGAGTACGGCCTCCTTGTCGCCTTCGTGGACGCGCCGCAACGGCCGCTCAGCCGCGAGTTCCTCCTCCAGGCGACGCGCATGCACGAAGACATCTTCGACCGCAGCATCGACGTGCAGATCCTCAGGCTGCGGCGCAAGCTCGAAACCGATTCGAGCGCGCCGCGGATCATCCGGACCGAGCGCGGCGTCGGATACGTCTTCGCCCTGCCGGTGGAAACCATGATTTGACCGAGGACGCGCTGCCGATCGGCCGGCCGGACGCACCTCGCAAGGCGCGGCGCCCGGGGACCCGGTCATCCCTCCCGAAGCCGGCGGCCGCCTTCGCCGCCGGATGCCTCGCCGTCTTCTGCGTCCTGCTCGCCGCCGCGGCGCCGCTCACCCGCGTTCGCGAGGCCCCGGCCGCCCTCGGTCGCGACGAGCCCATCACGCCCGTTCCGGCGGTGCCCGGTGGTGACGATCCGCGCGTCGCGCTCGGCGAGGCGCTGTTCCGCAGTCCGATCCTGTCGCACGGGCAGGACCGTAGCTGCGCCTCCTGTCACGATCTTTCCACGAACGGGGCGTCCGCCGCGGTTCGGGACCGGCGGCCGGACGGCGGCCTTCTGGAGCGCAACACCAATACCGTGTTCAACGCCGCGCTCAGCGCCCGCCTGAACTGGCTCGGAAACATCGAGCGGCTGGATGCGCATGCCGAAAGCGTGCTCCTGCGGCCCGACCTGATGGTTTCGAACTGGCCGGAAATCCTGACCCGGCTGAACGGCGACGCCTTGCTGCGCCGGTCCTTCGCGCGCGCCTTCGGCCGCGAGGCCGACCGCGACGGCGTGATCGAGGCGATCGCCGCATACGAGCGCACGCTGCTGACCCCCAACAGCCGCTTCGATCTCTGGCTGCAAGGGGAAAGCGGCGCCTTGTCCGGCGGGGAGCTCGACGGTTATCGCCTGTTCAAGGCGATCGGCTGCGTGTCATGCCATCAGGGCGTCAATATCGGCGCCAACCTCTTCGCACGGAACGGCGTCTTCGCCCGTCTGCAGGCCGACGAGACGCGGTTGATGCGCGTGCCGAGCCTTCGAAACGTCGCGGCGACGCCGCCCTACTTCCACGACGGCAGCGCCGCGACGCTGGAGGAGGCCGTGCAGCGCATGGCGAAGGTCCAGTTGGGACGCGAACTGACGACACCGCAGATCGGCGCCATCACCGCCTTTCTCCGCACATTGACCGGCCGTTTCCGCGGCGTGCCCGTCAGAGCGCCGGCGCCGCCGTGATCGTCCGCCTCGCCGCCGCCGCCCTGCTTCTCGTCGCGCTGCTGACATGGCTGCTGCTGCGCGGCACCAACCCGTCCGACCGGCTTTACTTCGAAGCCCTGAACCGGCTCGACGCCATCGCGCTGAGCGAGTCGCTGCTGCAGCGCGACGTCCTGAACGCCAGGGCGGGCTTCCTGCGCAACTACGATCCGCTCGTCCGGCATGTCGCCGACATGCGGAACGCCATCGACGGGCTCGAAAGCGCGGAGGCCGACCTCGACCGCGGCGAACTGGAAGCGATGAAGCAGCGGGTCGCCGCGCAAGCCGCCCTCGTGGAGCGGTTCAAGACGAACAACGCGCTCCTGCAGAACTCGATGGCCTATTTCGATTTCCTGAGCGAGCGCATCTCCTCGCCCGACGCCGACCCGCGCCTCGCGGTCGCAGTCGGCGGGCTCGCGAACGCCGTCAACGGCTTGGCGCGGGGTGCGGATGCCTCCGCCACAGCCTCGATCCTGAAGCGCCTCGACGCGGTCGAGCGACGCGGCGCTCCGGCCGGCTTCGCCTCGGAACTCGCGAGCTTCGCGATGCACGGACGCAATCTCGTCGCGGTCGTTCCCGAGGTGGACGACCTGATGCGGCGGCTCCCGACCGAGTCGACCGCGTCGAACCGCGGGGCGATCGAATCTGCCATCCAGACCTTCCGGGCGAGCCGGTCGCAGAAGGCGGCGTGGTACCGCCTGGCCCTCTATCTCGTCGCGCTCGCGCTGCTCGGCCTGCTCATCCATCTGGGATTGCGGCTTCGCGCCAACGCGATCGCGATGCGCCGGCGCGCCGCCTTCGAGCGCGTGATCGGCGACGGTTCCAACCGTTTCCTCGGCTCCCAGCCGGAGGATACGGAAACGAGGCTGGTCGAGGCGCTGCGGACCTTCGGGGAAGCGGTCGGCGCGGACCGCGCCTATGTCCTGCGAAAGTGCGAGGCGGCGGGGGTTTCCCTCTGGCACCGGCCCGACGCGCCGCCGCCGGCTGGCTGGCCGGACAGGATGGCGGCCCATCTCGCCGACATCGACAGGCTGGCGGACGACGCGCTGCATGCCGAGCGCGACGATCCGCGGCTGCCGGAACGGCTGCGGGACGGGCTTCGCGCCGCGAACGCGTCCCACTGGAGCTTCGCGAAGCTGCGGCGCGAGGAGGAGTCCATCGGCGTCCTGTGCTTCGAGCGCGCCGTGCGGTGGCCGGGCTGGTTCGCGGACACCACGAGCCTCCTCCGGATGACCGGCGACGTGGTCGGCAACGCCCTGTCGCGCGAGCGCAACTTCCGGGAACGCGCTGCCCTGATCGTGGAATTGCAGCGCGCCCAGCGCCTGGAGACGATCGGCACCTTCACCAGCGGCGTCGCGCACAACTTCAACAACATCCTCAACGTCATGCAGGGCCACGCGGAGATCGCCCTGGATGCGCTCGGCGAGGAAACGAAGCCCGCCGAACATCTCCGGCAGTCGCTGCAGGCGGGCGAACACGCCCGGGAGATCGTCGGACAGATCCTCGACTTCGGCCGGGGCGCGCGGGCCGAACGGCAGACGAGCGCCATCGACGACGTCGTGGCCGAGACCGTCGAGCAGTTGCGCTCCGCGATGACGGAGCCGATCAACCTGTCGGCCGCCGGCGGTGCGGAAGGCGCTCTCGTGCGCGGCGCGCCGGCGCAGTTGCAGCAGGTTCTCGTCAACCTGATCCGCAACGCGGCGCAGGCGTCCGCGCCGGGCGAGCCGGTCGCCGTCGAACTGAAGCGTGTGGGCGTCGACGCGCCGCGGGCGCTGTCGCACGGCGCGCTCGACCGGGGAACGTTCGTCCGTCTCCGCGTGACCGACCGCGGCGCCGGGATGGACGGCGTCACCCGGGCGCGGCTCTTCGATCCGTTCTATACGACGAAGTCCGCCGGCACGGGCCTCGGGCTGGCGACGGCGCAGGAGATCGTCCGCGAGAGCGGCGGGGCGTTCGACGTCGACAGTGCGCCGGGCCAGGGCAGCAGGTTCGACGTCTGGCTTCCGGTGCTGTCCCGATCGGATCGCCGCCGGCGCGTGGCGACGCCGACCGGCGGCGTGCTCCTGGTTCTGGGAAGCCGAAAGGAGGACGTCCTACAGGACGAGGACATCCTCGCGGCCCTGCGCTACGAGCCGGTCGGCTTCACCGATCCGGACGCGGCGCTGGCGGCGCTGCGCGAGGAGCCGGAACGGTTCGATCTCCTCATGGTGAACTGGCGCCTCCACGGCATGACGGGACTGGATTTCGCGGCGCTCGCCGGGGCGGTCACGCGCCGCCCCGTCGTTCTCGCTCCCCTGGCGATCGACGAGGTCGACGCGGCGAGCGTTTCCCGCACGGGCGTCGCGGGGGTCATCCGGCGGCCGTGGCAGTCCAACATGCTGGCGAGGAGCCTGGAGGAGGTCCTCGCCCGGCGAAGCGCCGTCGGTGCGACGTCGCCCTGAGGCCGGGGGTGCAAGCCCCGAGCGCATTGTTACGAACGAAACCATTCAGGCCCGCCGGGAAACAAGGGCGTAGCCGCCGCGCCGGTATCCAGTCCCCGTCAAGCGAACAGGGGAACCCGAATGACGCACGACATCTACGAGGACGCCGCGAGGGCGCTGGTCGGTTTCGACGGCAAGCCCGGGGCGGATCGGCCGCGCATTGCGACGGCGGACCGTCTGATGCGGATCGCGGAACAGGTGGAGGGCGGGATCGCGAGCGGCGCGGCCGCGCTCCGAGACGCGCTCGTCCGCGGGCTCGCCATGGCCGCCTGCACCTATGCCGCGATCCCGTTCGAGCTGCTCGGCGAGACGCCGGACCGGCGCTAGCCGTCCGGCAGCGCAGCCCCGCATCCCTGTCCGGCCGCCGCGCGCCGCCGGACGCGCGGACCTTCAATTCCCGGAACAAGCGAACCATCGGACCATGGACACTCTGGTTTCTCCTACCGCGCCCGAAGCCGAGCGGCATCGGGCGGCATCGCCGCTCGCCGCCGCCGAGGCGCTCCGGCCGCTGATCCAGGCGCACCGCGCCGAGCTCGCGGCGGGACCCGACATCCCGAACCCGATCGCCGGGGCGATGATCGAAGCCGGCCTCGCGCAGCTCTGGCTGCCGCACTCGCTGGGAGGGCTGGAGACGCATCCGCTGGATTTCGTGGAAACCATCGAATTCCTCGCCAGGATCGACGGCTCGGTCGCCTGGTGCGCCTCGATCTCGTCCGGCATGTCGCGCTTCGCGAAGCTGTTCGACACGGAAGCGATGCGGCTTCTCGTGCCGACCGGCAAGATGTTCGCGGGCAGCGGCAGCGGCAAACCTTCGGGAGCCGCCGTCCGGGAGGGCGACGGCTGGCGGATCGGCGGACGCTGGTCCTGGGCGAGTTTCTGCCGCCACAGCAGCGTGTCCGCCCTGATGTGCGTCGAAGTGGCGGACGGCGTTCCGCGCGTCGGCGCGGACGGGCGGCCCGTCCTGCGCGGCGTTTTCCTGCCGTCCGACAAGGTCGAGATCGCCGACGACTGGAATGCCGGCGGCCTGAAGGCCAGCGGCAGCCACGACGTGCTGTGCACCGGGATCCGGGTGCCGGACGAATACACGGTCGACGGGGCGGACCTCATGCAGCCGCGCGGCGGCGATCCGCTCTACGGGCTGCCGATGACCTCGGCCGCGGCGATCGCAGCGATCGGCATCCCGCTCGGGCTCGCGGCCGCTTCGATCGAAGCGCTGGTCGGGCTGGCGCAGGCGAAGACGCCGTTCGCGGCGGAAGCGACGCTTCGGATGCGGGAGGACGTCCAGAGCGACGTCGCCCGGGCGATGACCCATCTGGAGGCGGCTCGGGCGCTCGCCTTCGACGCGGTCGGCGAGTTGTGGCGTGAGGCGACGAGCGGTCGCCCCGTATCGATCGAGCGCCAGGCGGCGCTCCGGCGGGCCTGCTGGAACGCGGGCGACGTCGGGCGGCGCGTGGCGCGCCGCATGTACGAACTGGCCGGCGCGACGGCGGTGCTGGAGAGCGCGCCCTTCGCCGCGCGGCTGCGCGACGTCGAGGCCGCCTGCCAGCACATCGGCTTCCAGGAGCGCATGCTCCTGCCGCCCGGCCGCATCCTGCTCGGGCTCGAGCCGAACGCGGCGTTCATCTGACGCGAAGTCCCATCCCGCATCGTCCGGAGATCTCGATGAGCACCGCCAATCCCGCCTTGCACCACCTGAACATCAAGACCCGGCGGCTGAACGAGATGGTCGACTGGTACGCGACCGTCGTCGGCGCGAGCGTCCAGTTCCGGAACGACTACGCCGCCTGGATGACGAACGACGGCGCCAACCACCGGATCGCCTTTCTGTCGCCGCCTGGACTCGTGGACGATCCCGACAAGCGGCGGCATGCCGGGCTGCACCATTCGGCCTTCGAGTTCGAGAGCTTCGACCACCTCGTCGCCTCCTACGAGCGGCTGCGCGACCTCGGGATCGCGCCGGCGGTCTGTCTGGACCACGGCATGACGGTCTCGATGTACTATTGCGACCCCGACGAGAACTTCGTCGAATTGCAGAGCGACATCTTCGGCGACTGGCGCGCGTCGAGCGAATGGATGCGCACGACGCTCGCCTTTCAGGACAACCCGATCGGCACCTTCTTCGACCCGGAGCCGGTGTGCCGCGCGCACCGCGAGGGACAGGACTACGGGGCGATCCGACAGCGGATCCTGTCCGGCGAGTTCGCGCCCGAACGGGAGCCTGATCTCGGCCTTTCGAACTGACATCGGTTCGACCGGCGCGGCGGGACCCGTCACCGCCCGGCGAGAACTACGATCGAAACCTCAAAGTCCGATTCCGGAATTTCGCCGTAGCCGACAGAGCGCAGGGTCCGGTCGCCGTATCGAACGGAAAAGGAATGGACATGTTTCGCGATCTGTACCTGAAATACGAGCGTCACCGGAAGCGGCAGCGCGATATGGCGCGGCTCAACGAACTGAACGACGATCTGCTGCTCGACATCGGACTCACCCGTTCGCAGATCGAGAACGCCGTCCATACGGGACGCATCTTTCCCTGAGACATCAATGCGGAAGCAAGCCCTTCGCAGGGCTGCCCCTTGAGGATAGCAGCCATCAACAGGCCGGCGCGGATGCGCCGGTTTGTTCTCGTTGCCCTATCGGCAAAGCGCGGAGCGAAGCGCGACGCGGCGTCCCGGTCTCATCCCATGATCTGCCGCAGCAGTCCGGTCGCGGCGACGGCGATCGCGACGGTCGCCAGCATCGGCAGGCGGCTCGCCGCGACCACCGTGATCGCCAGCGCCGCGAGATCGGCCGGGCGCGAGGTGACGAAGGCGGGCGAGATGACCGCGAGCAGCACGCAGCCCGGCGCGGCCTCCATCGCGCGGCGGGCGCGCCCGTCGATCCGCCGGTTCCGCAGGAGCAGGTAGCCGCCGATCCGCGTCGAATAGGTCGTCGCGGCCATGACGAGGATCGTGGCGAAGCTGGCGAACGAGATCATTCGGCATCCCCCGAGTAGAAAGCCGTCGCGAGGCCCGCAAGCGAGGCCGCGACGACGTACCAGGCACCCGGAACCGCAAGATGGGTCAACGCTCCGACCACCAGACTGATGGCCCAGGGCCGCGCCGCGCGCGGTCCCTTCCACATCCCGGCGACGATCGACAGGAACACGGCCGGAAACGCCATGTCGAAGCCGATGGCCTCGACATCGCCGAGCAGCGGGCCGACCGCCGCGCCCGTCGCGGTCGCGGCGAGCCAGCCGACATAGATCAGGCTGCCGCACGCCGCGTAGAACCCGGAGCTGAACGGAACCGCTTCGCCGCTCTCGGCCCGTCTGGCGGCATCGGCGTAGCCGACCGCCCAGGTCTCGTCCGACATGAAGAACAGGGCTGTGAGCGCCCGCCAGCGGGGAAGATGCTTCAGGTAGGGCGTCAGCGCGGCGCCCATGATGAGGTGGCGGCTGTTGATCAGGAAGGTGACGGCGGCGATCAGGAAGAGCGGCGGCGGCGAGGCCCAGAGGCCGACGGCGGCGAACTCCGAGCCGCCGGCATAGTTCAGCCCGGTCATCAGCGCGACTTCGAGAAGGCTGAGGCCCTTCTGCGAGGCCTGCGCGCCGAATACGAGCCCGTAGGCGACCACCGCCGCCATGGCAGGCGAGATCGCGCGGGCGCCGCGGCGGTATTCCGACAGGAAGCTCGGGACGGCCGGGCTCGAAGCGATCCGGGCGCTGGATTGGGACGAAGACATGCGCCGGACGCTACCGCGAACGCCACGCAATCGGGTTGCGAGTTCGCGGCGCCCGCCCGCGTGGTAGGCAGCGGATGTCGTTCCTCGGCGATCGGTTGGAATTTTCTGTCATGACCATTCGGCTGGACGAGATCGATCGCCGGATCCTCAGGGCCCTGCAGCGCGACGGGCGGATCGCGAACAACGATCTCGCCCGCGCGGTCGGCCTGTCGCCGTCGCCCTGTCTTCGGCGCGTGCGGGCTCTCGAGGACGCCGGCGTGATCGACCGCTACGTCGCGATCCTCAACTCCGCCAGGCTCGGCAAGGGACAGACGTTCTTCACGCGGATCTGGTTGAGCGCGCAGGACGAGGGCACGATCGCCGAGTTCACGGCGGAGATCATGCGGCTGCCGGAAGTGCTCGAATGCTACATCATGCTCGGCGACTGCGACGCGATGATCCGGGTGCAGGCGGCCGATATCGCGGAATACCGCCGCTTCCAGTCCGAGAAGCTGAGCCGCATCGCGGCGATCCGGAACGTCAAGTCGGACGTGCCGAGCCAGATCATCAAGCAGACCACCGAACTGCCGGTGTGAGCGCGGATATCGACCCCGCCACGCGCCTGGATTGCCACCCGCACCGGTCGGGCGCGGCGGGGCCTGTCACACGACCATCGCAGAAACCGGGCAAGGCTTGACCCCAGAGGGGCGGGCCGGGGGCGGTGCGCCATGCCATCGGGGGCTGGAGTGCGCAAGGGAACCACGATCGTCGCGGCCGTTTCCGGTTTCGCGCTGCTAGCAAGGCTCGATGCGGCGAGTGCCGAAACGCTGCGGCTTCTCACCTGGGGCGGCTACGCTCCCGACGCGGTGATCCGGAAGTTCGAGGCCGAGAACCCCGGCATCGACGTCGAGGTGACGCTGATGAACAACGAGGAGATGATCGCCAAGCTGCGCGCCACGGGCGGCGCCGGCTTCGACCTCGCCCAGCCGAGCCACGACCGCATCTACGCCGCTGAGGTCGAGAGCGGCATCTACAAGCCGATGGACTGGGGCAGGATCGACCAGTCGGACATCGCGCCGAACCTCATCGAGGCGGTGAGGACGAACGCCACCGTGGACGGCAAGGTCTACGCCTTCCCGCATCAGTGGGGCACGTCGGGCCTGATGGCCGACACCGCGAAGGCGCCCGGCCCGCACGGCTGGGAGGACCTTTGCGACCCGAAATATGCCGGGCGCACCTCCATGCGCCTGCGCCGCACCATCCTGCTCGGCACCGCCTTCGCGATGGGCAAAGATCCCTTCGCCGCCTATGCCGATCTCGACGGCTATCGGACGCTGATGCGCCAAGTCGGCGACAAGCTGGTCGCCTGCAAAGCGAACGTGAAGACGTACTGGAACGGCGGCGACGATCTCGCCGCGCTGATGCTCTCCGGCGAGGTCGTCCTGTCCGAGACCTGGGATTCGACGGCCTTCAAGCTCTTCGGCCAAAACCCGAACATCCGCTACGTGCCGCCGAAGACCGGCGCGCTCGCCTGGGTCGACACCTTCGCCATCCCCGCCAAGGGCGAGGCAGACGAGGCGGCCTACAAGTGGATCAACTTCGTACTGCGGCCGGACATCGTGCCGCTGATGTCGGAATCGACCGGTGCCGTCGCGGCGCTCCGGAACGGCATCGAACTGATGCCGGCCGACAAGCGGAAAGCGCTGGAAGCGTCCTTCAGCGAGCAGGACCTGGCGAACATGAAGTTCTTCGCCAACATCCCGCCGGGCATTGAGGACATCGAAGGCGAGGTGCTCGACCGGATCCAGGCGGCGAACTGACCGCACCATGCAGGCCGGCCACGATCTCGAATGCGAGGCGCTGACGAAACGCTTCGCGGGCGTCGCAGCCGTCCGCGACGTGTCCTTCGCCATTCCGCGCGGCTCGTTCTTCTCGATCCTCGGGCCGTCGGGCTGCGGCAAGACCACGCTCATGCGGATGATCGCCGGCTTCGAGCAGCCGACGGCGGGCGACATCCGCATCCGCGGCGCCTCGGTGCTGCACGTGCCGCCGAACCGGCGCAACGCCAAGATGGTGTTCCAGAACCTCGCGCTGTTCCCGATGATGAACGTCGCCTATGGCCTCAGGTGCCGGAGGGTGTCGAGGCGCGAGATCGAGGCTAGGGTCGCCGCGGTCCTCGACCGCGTCGGCCTGGCCGGCTTCGCGGAGCGCCCCGTGTCGCAGCTTTCCGGCGGCCAGCGGCAGCGCGTCGCCATCGCGCGCTGCATGGTGCTGGAGCCGGACGTCCTGCTCCTCGACGAACCGCTCGGCGCGCTGGACCTGAAACTGCGCGAGCGCATGAAGGTCGAGCTGAAGCTCATGCAGCAGCGCTTCGCGACGACCTTCGTCTACATCACGCACGACCAGTCCGAAGCGCTCACCATGTCGGACCGGGTGGCGGTGATGAACGAGGGCCGCTTCGAGCAGGTCGGCACGCCGCGCGAACTCTACCACGCACCGGCGACCGCCTTCGTCGGCGAATCCAACCGCTGGACCGGGCGCGTCGTGGCGGTGGGCCGCGACGGCGTCGAGGTGGAAACGGCGGCGGGCGTCAGGCTGCACGGCCGGCCGGCCGAGGCGAGAGGCAGCGTCGCGGAGGGCGCGAGGGTTTCCGTCTTCGTGCGGCCCGCCGCGATCGCGCTGGCGCCGCCCGCCTCGGAACGCCTGTCGCGCCTCGCGAACCGGGTGCCCGGCATCGTCGAGAGCGTCCTTTTCGACGGGGCGGCGAGCCGCGTCATCGCCCGCATGCCGAGCGGGGCGCTGATCGAATCGGCGCTGCCGGCGGCCGGCGAGGCGGAGGTGCGGGCCGGCGAGGCGGTCGAGCTCGGCTGGCCGAGCGCCGAAACGCGGCTCTTCGCGGACGCCGCATGAACCGCCGGCATGTCGATGCCGGGCGGCTGACGGCGATCCTGCTCCTGACGCCGTTCCTCCTCTGGCTCGTCTGCCTGATCCTCCTGCCGCATCTCGGCGTTGCCGTCCTGTCGCTGCGCGAGAAGGTCGGACCCCGCCAGTACGCCTTCGGCTTCGGCAACTACGCGCGCTTCTTCGCCCAGCCGATCTATTGGCAGATGCTCCTGCGGACGACGGGCATCTCGCTGCTCGTCACGGCGCTGACCCTCGTCGCCGCCTTTCCGGTCGCGTGGACGATCGCCAAGGTCGCGGCGGGGCGGTCGAAGGCGGCACTGTTCCTGTTCTGCCTTCTGCCGCTCTGGGTGAGCGATCTCGTGCGCGCCTTCGGCTGGGTGATGCTCCTGCGCGAGACCGGCATCGTGTCGCGCGCGCTGCAATGGAGCGGCCTCGCGAGCGGCCCGGTGGAACTCCTTTACAACGACGCCGCCGTGGTGGTCTGCCTCGTCTACACCGTGATCCTGTTCATGATCGTGCCGCTGGTCTCGACGCTGGAGGGCATGGACGACAACCTGATCGAGGCCGCCAGCAATCTCGGCGGCTCGCGCTTCGACGTGTTCCGGCGCGTCGTGATCCCCTATGCGATGCCGGGCATCGTGTCGGGCTCGATCCTCGTCTTCACGCTGACGGCGGGCAGCTATCTCACGCCGATCCTCATCGGCGGCAAGAACGCCTCGTGGTTCACCGAGCAGATCTATGCGCAGTTCATCACCCGCTTCAACTGGGAGATGGGCTCGACCTTCGGCATCCTGCTTCTCGTCTTTACGTCCGCCCTGGTCTGGCTGGCGCTGCGCCTGTCCGGCCAGTCGCTCGCCACGACGGTCGGCGGTCGGGCCTGACGCGGTGGTGCCGCTCCCCTCGCGCCGGCTGGAATGGACGGTCCGGCTCTATGTCGGCTGCTTCCTCGTGTTCCTTGCCGCGCCGCTCGCGGCGGCCTGCCTGTTCGCCTTCAACGATTCGACCTTTCCGTCGCTGCCCTGGCGCGGCTTCACGCTCGACTGGTTCTTCGGGCGAGCCGAGCCGAAGCTCGGGCTGCTCCACGACCGGCGTCTCGTGCGCAGCATCGGCGTCTCGGCCGCGACGGGGGCTGCGGTCGCCGTTCTGGCGACGGCGATCGGGCTCGGCAACGCCTTCCTGTTCGAGCGCTGCCGCTTTCCGCTGAAGCGCCTACTCTACGTCATAATGATCGTGCCGCTGGTGATCCCCGGCATCGTGCTCGGCCTGTCAATCCTCGTCCTCGCGAACGCCACGGCGACGGCCTTGCAGGCGGCGACCGGCGTCGACCCGGCGTTCCTTCGGCCGGGCGCGCCGCTGGTGGTGCTCGGACAGCTCTCGTTCCTCGTGACGGTGTCGACCCTGATCCTCGGCGCGCGGCTGGCGAAGTTCGACCGCGCGCAGGAGGAGGCGGCGCTGAACCTCGGCGCTGGATGGGCCCGCGTCATGGGCACCATCACCCTGCCGTTCCTCAAGCCCGCGATCCTGTCCTCGCTGATCGTCTGCTTCCTGGTGTCGTTCGAGAACTTCACGACGACGCTGATGCTCGTCGGCTCCGACCCGCCGCTGACCGTCGCGATGTACGACCGCATGTCGAAGGCGGGCTCGACGCCCGTCCTCAACGCGGTCTCGCTGCTCCTCGTGGCGGGATGCGCCGTCCTGGCGCTCGCCAGCATCCTGGTGCAGCGCGAGGCGAAGCCGCGCCGGGAGGCTTCCGCTGCCCCGGTGGCGCGCGATGCCGCCGTGCCGGTCCCGGCACCATGTCACGCAACCGTTGGATCGCTGTCGTAGACAACGCGGGATATCCCGAGGTCCGGTTCCCAGTCGATGCTGTTTCCCGAACTGAGCTACGCCCGACCGAACGATCACCTGGTGAAGCGGGCGGTGATCCGGACGATGGAACATGCGGCCGGCCGCACCAAGCTCGCCCGGCTCTACGAGATCTGGCGGCGGGAGGTCGCCCGGAGCGGGCGGATGAAGTTCCACGCGATGCTCGCCCTCATGCGCATCCGGCTGGACATCGGCGGCGCCTGGCCCGCCGAGGTGCCGAAGACCGAGCCGCTGATCGTCGTCGCCAACCATCCGTTCGGCATCGGCGACGGCGCGGCGCTCCTGGCGCTGGCCGAGAAGCTCGGCCGGCCCTTCCGCATCCTGATCTCGAACGAGCTGATGCGGATCGAGGAGATGGAGGAATACGGGCTGCCTGTCTCGTTCGAGGAAACCAAGGAGGCGCAGGCGCTGAACCTCCGGACCCGCCGCGAGGCGATGCGCTTCCTCGCCGAGGGCGTGACGATCATCGTCTTTCCGGCCGGCGGCGTCGCCACCGCCGCGAAGGTCTTCGGCGCGGCCCGCGACCTGCCCTGGAAGCAGTTCACCGCCCGGCTGGTGCGCATGGGCAAAGCGACCGTGCTGCCGGTCCATGTCCACGGGCAGAACGGCCCGCTGTTCCATCTCGTCAGCAAGTGGTCGCAGACGCTGCGCTACGGCCTGCTGATCGGGGCGTTCCGCCGGCTGCACGGGCGCACGATCCGTCTGACGGTCGGGGAGCCGATCCGGTTCGCAGCGCGTTTCAGCGACATGGACGGGAAGCAGCTCACCAGTTCGTTGCGCGAAGCGGTCTTCGAACTGGCCGAAATGCCGCGGCGGCGGCGGGAGCATCCGCTTCGCGCCGTGCTCGCGCTTCGCGGCGGCGCACCGTTGCGGGCCGATGCCGGCCGATCGGGCGGAAGCGCGTGATCACCCCGTCCCAACTCGCCGCCGATCGCCTCGCCGCCGAGATCTCGGCAGAGATCCAGCGCACCTTCGGCAGCCGTCAGGCGCCGCTCGCCGAAACGGTCGGCGCCGTGGCGCGGCTGGCCATCGAATGCATCGCCAACTCGGACGCGCTCTATCACGACTGGGAGCACACGCTGCTGGTGACGCAGGTCGGGCTGGAGATCCTGCGTGGCCGCACCCTGTTCGAACCGGTCGAGCCGGCCGACTGGGCGCACCTGCTCGTCGCCTGCCTCGTCCACGACATCGGCTATGTCCGCGGCGTTCTCGCCGGGGACGACGCCCGCCTCGGCTACGTCGTCGACGGCGCAGGGAACCGGACCGTGCTGGCGCGTGGCGCATCGGACGCGGCGCTGACGCCGCACCACGTCGAGCGCTCGAAGCTGTTCGTCGCGGCGCGCCTCGGCTCGTCGGATCTCCTCGACGCGAGCCGCCTCGTCCGCGCGATCGAATACACCCGCTTCCTGCCGAAGGCGGATGCCGACGCCGCCGCCCCGGCCGACGAGGCGACCCTCGTCCGGGCGGCCGACCTCATCGGCCAGATGGGCGATCCCCTCTACTTGAAGAAGACGAAGGCCCTGTTCCACGAATTCGAGGAAGCCGGGTTGAACGCCAGGCTCGGCTACGTCTCGCCCGCCGACCTGGTGGAGCACTATCCCGAGTTCTTCTGGAACAGCGTGTCGTCCCATCTTGTCACGGCGACGCGCTACCTCGAAGTCACGGTCGGCGGCCGGCAGTGGATCGCCGGGCTGCAGGCGAACGTGTTCCGGGCCGAGCAGTCGAGGTCCGGCTCGCCCGCCGCCGGCCTCGGCAATCAGCCGTCGTCGGCGTCGACCTCGCCCACCAGCGCGGCGTAGCGCTCGGCGCTTAGGCCGTATTGGTCGGCCCGGTCGCCCGGCCGGACCGGCGCGTCCGACGTCTGGTGGAGGAGCGCCGCCGCGAGTGCGGCCGGATCGGTGCCGTCGAACAGGAGGCCGTGGCGGCCCTCGCCGAGAACGCTCGCCGCGTCGCCCGCCAGCCGCGAGGCGACCGCGGGCGTGCCGACGGCGAGCGCTTCCAGCAGGGCCATCGACGAGCCCTCCCAGCGGGACGGCAAGGCGAAGACGTGCGCCCGCGCGATCCACGCGAAGACGTTCGCCGTTTCCCCGGCGAGCAGGAAGTCCGTCCCGAGGCCCGCCTCCGCGGCGAGGCCGGCGAGGTGCTCGCGCTTCCGCCGCTCGCCGCCGCCGAGGATCGCGAGGCGCATCCGGCGCTCGCGGCGGGCGATGCCGACCGCCTCGATCAGGAGGTCGAAGTTCTTCTGCGGCCGCAGCCGCCCGACACCGAGGACCACCGGCACCGCGTCCTCCAGCCACGGATGTGGGGAGGGAGCCGATGCCAGCCGCAGCGCCGCCGCGCGGTCGAGGCCGTTCGGGATCGCCGCCGCCTTCCCGTCGCGCAGGCTTCGCGCGAAGAACGGCGTCCGGGAAAGCGCGTCGCCGACGAGGGCGATCCGGTCCGCATCGGCGACGAGCATCGCCATCCACCGCAGCCGCACCTTGTCGCGCAGGCCGCCGTCGCGCTCCGTCTGGCTGCTGATGCGGTAGATGCGCCGGAAGCGCGGGAGGCCGCGCGTCGCCCAGTAGACGCTCGGATGCCCGTGATTGCCGACCGACAGGAGGACGCCGCCCGGCCGGTCGGAGAGCCAGCGGCGGAGATGCCGGGCGGCGGCGAGACGCGACGGGCTTTCCGCCCCGTCCGACAGCGTCGCAAGCACGAAGCCGCCGGAGCCGGCCTCGCGGCGGAACAGACCCTGCGCCGATCCCGCGAGGAGCGTCGTCGGGCGGTCCTGCGCGATGCGTTCCGCGTAGGCGAGGGCATTGCGCACGACGCCGCTGGACCGGAGGTCGTGAACGTAGAGGATGCAGGGCTGCATGATCGGGTCCGCGGCGCCGAGTCATCATACTGACGCGGCAAGATGACAGGGGGATGGTGGCATCGGCGGGATGCCGGGATTTCCGCGACCGGCGCATGGGCTACGACCGACTGTACTTCCTGAAGAAGGCCTATGCGCTCTATCCCGGCGTGGTGCGGCCGGTGTCCGGCGGCTTCCTCGCCGCGCATTACCGCCGCCGGCGCGAGGAACGCGGCGCCTTGCGGGCGGCGCTGGATGCCGCCGTCGGCCTCGGCTTTCTCGCCTGGGTGCCGTGGCGGGCGCGTCAGGTCCAGCGCAAGTTCGGGCTGGACGAGGCGTGGCGCCGCCGCGCCGCGGCCATCGCGCGCCAGCGCTTCGCCGACCCGAACGACATCGCGCTCTTCCGGATCGAGACGGCGGAGGCGCTGGACGGCTACATCCGGCGCTTCGAGGATGCCGCGTTCAACAAGCGGATCAATCCGCGCGGCTGGACGAAAGACTGCGCCCTCGCCGACAAGCGGCGCTTCGCCGAACGGTGCGCGGCCTCCGGCCTGCCGCATCCCGAGACCGTCGCGACGGTGGAGAACGGCGTCGTCGCGGTGACGCTGGACCCGGCGGGCCGCGAACTCGTCGCTAAGCCTGCGGATGGCGAAGGCGGGGAGGGGGTGCGGATGCTCGGGCGTTTCGCCGACGCCGCCGAACTCGCCGCCCGCCGGCCGGACCTCGTCGGCGCGGCGCGGGGCGCGTTCGTCGTTCAGCCGCGCGTCGTGCCGCATCCGGCGCTGGATGGACTCGCCCTCAGTGCTCTCCCGACCGTCCGCATCGTCACGATCGTGGACGAGAAGGGCGCGCCGGAAGTGGTAAGCGCCACCTTTCGCTGTCCGTCCGCGCCGGAGGCCGTCGTCGACAACATGAAGGCCGGCGGGCTGCTCGCGCCCGTAGATATCGAAACCGGAACGCTCGGCCTTGCCTGCAAGGGCTACGGCGGCGGCGACTACGCGGCGCACCCGGTCACGGGCGCCACGATCACGGGTTGCGTGCTGCCCGGCTGGCCCGAGGCGAAGGACCTCGCCGTGCGGGCCCATGCGACCGGATTCGCGGACTATGCGCTGATCGGCTGGGACGTGGCGCTGACGCCCGACGGGCCGATCCTCGTCGAAGGCAACGGCAAGCCGGGGGTGCTGATGCCGCAGCGCGCCGCGCGGCGCGGCCTCGGCGAGGGACGCTACGGAGCGCTGCTCGCCCACCATCTTTCGCGCGTGCTGTAGCATGCGCGTCATGCTCGCCCGCTAGGACGATGCCTCGCGGCAGGTCACGGCAGGGCGCCATCGCCTTCTTCGACCGGCCGGAGGAGGCTCGATGGATCGTCATCCGGCGCCGCGCGCGCTTACCCCCGCGGCGAAACGCTCGCTGCGGATCATGTTCGTCGCCAAGCACGCCCTGGCGGATGGCAGCCCGCATGCCGAGGACGGCACCCACGCCACCTATCACCGCGAGATGCGGCTCGTCCTCGAAGGCATGGGTTTCGATCTCGCGATCGCCGACAGCTACCGGGCGCTGTTCGAGCGCCCCGACGTCGATTTCGTGTTCCCGCTCCTGAACCGCGGCGGTTTCCTGAACTCCGAGATGATGCTGCCCCTGCTGTGCAATCGGCATGGGCTTCCCTATCTCGGCGCGAGCCCGATCCTGCGCGGGCTGTCCGACGACAAGCATCTGACGAAGCGCCTCGCCGTCGCGCATGGCCTGCCGACCGCGCCCTGGGCGGTGTTCCGCCGCGGCGCGCCCGTCGAGGAAGCGAACTGCCCGGTCGGCCGGCGTTTCGTGGTGAAGCCGAACGCCTCGTCGGCGAGCTGGGGCATCACGGCGGCGGGCGACTGGAACGGCGTCAGGACCGCGGTGCGGAAGCTGCACGCCGAGGGGCACGACGCCATCGTCGAGCCGTTCATCGACGGCCACGACATCGAAGTGTCGGTCGTCACGCTGAACGGCCGGCCCCTCGTCCTGCCGACGCAGATCGTGATGCAGGACGACCCGACGATGCTGCGCACCTACGGGGAAAAGCGCAACCTCGAGGCGGGTCAGGCCTATGCGATCCGCCCGCTGCTCGACCCGCTCGTCGCGGCGCTGGTGGAAAGCCGCACGCGGCTGCTGCTCGAGGAGTTCCGGCCGTTCGACTACGGGCGTTTCGAGTTCCGGCTCGACGTCGAAACCGGCGAGGCGCAGTTCCTGGAGGTGAACCTCAACTGCAATCTCTGGTCGCAGAAGACGATCGCGCTGGCTGCGGCTCAGATCGGCTGGTCGCATGCGCAACTGGTCGAAACCATTCTCACCGAAAGCCTCGAACGCCATGGCCTCCTGAACGATGTCGTCGAACTCGCGGCCTGAGGCCGGTTTCGCCGCGATCGTCCTCGCCGCGCAACGCCGGGGCCATGTCGATCCGCTGGCGGCGGAAGCCGGCATCTCCCACAAATGCATGGTGCCGATCGCCGGCGTGCCACTGATCGTGCACGTCGCGTCGGCCCTCCTGGCGACGGCGGAAATCGAGCGCCTCCGCATCGTGGTCGAACCCGAGATGGAGGCTTCCATCCGCGCCGTGTTGCCGTCCGCCGAGGCGCGGATCGAATTCGTCCCGGCGGCCGACAACCTCGCCGACAGCGTCTATGCCGGGGCCGATGGGATCGAGGGTCGGATGGTGATCACCACGGCGGACAACGTCCTCCTGTCGCCGAAGGCCGTTCGCGCCATGCTGGCGACGCTGTCCGGCGGCGCCGATGCGGCCGTCGCCTTCGCCCGGCGGCAGGCCGTGCTCGCGGCGCATCCGGAAGGCCAGCGCCGGTTCTACCGCTTCGCCGACGACAGCTACTCCAACTGCAACCTCTACGCCTTCGCCGGCGCACGCGCGCTCGCCGCCGCCGAGAGCTTCCGGGGCGGCGGGCAGTTCGCGAAGAAGCCGTTGCGGATGGTGCTGGCCTTCGGCGTCGTCAACGTCGCGGTGCTGCTGCTTTTCCGGCCGTCCCTGACGGCCACCTTCGCGCGACTGTCGCGCCGTTTCGGCCTGCGGATCGATGCGGTGGTTCTGGATGACGGGGCCAACGCCATCGACGTCGACAACCGCCGCACCTACGACGTCGCCGCCACCCTCCTCGCCGGACGCGATCCGGTCTCGGCGACAGGCGTTCCGGCGCCCTCCATCTGACGAACGAGCGCGGAAACACCTACGCCGCCATCCCTGCGGCGCGGTCCGATCGCGTGGGGGGCGAGGCTGGAGCCGACGGACCCGGAAGCGTTCGGCCGGATCGCCGAATGGCAGCCCGGCCCCGTTGCCCTCCGGTCTTTCGGCACCGCCTGCCGGCTTCGGCTCGAGGAATTCCGCTGCCGGGAGGACGTAAACCGACGCCGTTCGGCAGGCAGAGCCGAGCATGGATGAGAGCGGTTCGACGCCGCGCGAACCGCCTTCCTTGCCGGTCGCAGCGCCTTCAGAAATCCTTCGCGAGGCGGAGGGCGTCGTAGATGGCGGCGTGGGTGTTGCGGGCCGAGACCGCGTCGCCGATGCGGAAGAGTTGGAACGCGCCGTCTGGGTTTCCGGCGACCGATTGCGGCTGGCCGGCGAGCAACTCGTCGTAGGAAACCTCGCCGCCGTTGCGGGAAAGCGGCTTCAGCTCGAAGTAGAGATCGTCCAGCGGGATCGTGCCGTGGTTGACCACGACCTGATCGACGAGCCGTTCCTTCGCGATGCCGCCATAGTCGCTGCCGACCTTCGCAAGCAGCCGGTTGCCGCTCCGCTCGACGCTTGTCAGCCGGTAGGTGACGGTGAAGGTGGTGTCGAGCTTCTGCAGCGAGCGCATGTAGGGCACGAGGTTCATGGCCATGACTTCCGGCGCGAAGGACCGGTCGGGCGTCATCACCTCGACCTTCGAGCCGGCGCTGGCCAGGATCTCGGCAGCCTGCAGGCCGGCATGGTCGCCGGCATCGTCGAAGACCAGCACCTCGCCGCCCGGCTTCACGTCGCCTGAGATGATGTCCCAGGCCGATACGACGAGCTCGTTGCCGCTCGTCAGGACCTCGGTATGCGGCAGGCCGCCGGTCGCGACCACCACCACGTCCGCGTTCTCCGCCGTGACGGTGTCGGCCTCCGCCCATGTATTGAAGCCGAACCGGACGCCGAGCTTCTCGCACTGGTTCATGCGCCAGTCGATGATGCTGATCATCTCCCGCCGCCGCTCGCTCTGGGCGGTCAGGCGGATCTGGCCGCCCGGCTTGTCGGCCGCCTCGAACACCACGACCTCGTGCCCGCGCTCGGCCGCGACGCGCGCGGCCTCCAAGCCGGCCGGCCCCGAGCCGATGACAACGATCTTCTTGCGCCTGTCCGCCTTCTGGATCGTCTGCGGCATTTCCAGCTCGCGGCCCGTCGCCGGGTTGTGGATACAGTAGGCGGCACCGCCCTGGTAGATGCGGTCGAGGCAGTAGTTCGCGCCGACGCAGGGGCGGATGTCGTCCTCGCGCCGTTCGATGATCTTCCGGACGATGTGCGGGTCGGTCATGTGGGCACGGGTCATGCCAACCATGTCGACCTTGCCGCTGGCGATGGCGTGGCGGGCGGTCGCGACGTCCGGGATCTTGGCGGCGTGGAAGGTCGGGAAGTCGGTCGCGGCGCGGATCTCGCCGGCGAGGTCGAGATGCGGCGAGTTCGCCATGCCCTGGATCGGGATGAGGTCGGTGAGGCCGGGATCGGTGTCGATATGGCCGACCACGACGTTCAGGAAGTCGACGAGCCCGCTGTCCTTCAGCCGCCGCGAGATGTCGATACCGTCCGCCTTCGCGTTGCCGCCCGGCAGCCGCTCGTCGCCGGAATAGCGGACGCCGACGATGAAGTCCGGCCCGACACGCGCGCGGATCGCGCGAAGTACCTCGAAGCCGAAGCGCAGGCGGTTCTCGATCGAGCCGCCGTAGGGTGCGTCCAGCCCGTTCGTCAGCGGCGACCAGAACTGGTCGATAAGATGACCGTAGGCTTCGAGCTCGATGCCGTCCATGCCGCCGGCCTGCATGCGCTCGGCGGCGTCAGCATAGTCCTCGACGATCCGCCGGATGTCCCAGTCCTCAAGCTTCTTCGGGAAGGCACGATGCGCGGCCTCGCGCTGGTGCGAGGGCGCGACGACGGGCAGCCAGTCGCCGTTGTCCCAGCGCGTGCGACGTCCGAGATGGGTGAGCTGGATCATAACCGCAGCGCCTTCCGCGTGCACGGCGTCCGTCAGTTCCCGGATCCACGGCACCACTTCGTCCTTGTAGGCGAGGACGTTGTTGAAGGCCGGCGGACTATCTTTCGCGACCGCGGCGGAGCCCGCCGTCATGGTCAGCGCGATGCCGCCCTTCGCCCGCTCCACCGTATAGGCACGGTAACGCTCCTTCGGCATCCCGTCTTCCGGATAGGCCGGCTCGTGCGAGGTCACGATGATCCGGTTCCTCAACCGCAGATGCTTGAGCTGGAAGGGTTGAAGCAGCGGATCGCTCGACATCGGTTCGCCTTTCGTCGGACGGATGACCAGCAACTAAGCTCGAATGTACATATGTGTCAACTATATCGACCGTACCGTCGATTTTTTGAACGCAATTGTACATTCAGCTTGCAAGCGCGTTTCGCCCCGGCTTAGGCTTCAGGGATGGACCAATCGCTGAACGACAGGGGATGGCGCGGCTCCCCCGAGGGCTGGCTCGGCGCAGCCTATCACGCTTTGCTCGAATCCGGCGTCGATGCGGTCAAGATCCTGCCGCTCGCCAAGCGGCTGAACCTCTCGCGGACCAGCTTCTACTGGTTCTTCCAGGATCGCGAGGAACTGCTCGCGGCGCTCCTCGCGCAATGGCGGGAGAAGAACACCGGCAACCTCGTCAAGCGATCGGAAGCCTACGCCGCGTCGATCGTGGAGGCGATGCTGAACGTCTTCGACTGCTGGCTGGACGCGAGCTTCTTCGATTCGCGTTTCGAGTTCGCGATCCGAAGCTGGGCGCTGCAATCGCCGGACATCTTGTCCGAGGTACAGGAAGCAGATCGATGCCGCCTCGACGCGCTTGCGAGGATGTTCGAGCGGTTCGGCTACGACCCAGTGTCGGCCGATGTCCGGGCGCGGACGATCTACCTCGTTCAGATCGGCTATATCGCGATGCAGACGAGCGAGGACTTGGCGGTCCGGATGCAGCGCATCCCTCAATATGTCGAAATCTTCACGAACCAGGTGCCGGAGCAGCACGAACTCGATCGCTTCTTCTCGCGGCACCATCACGCCAACTGAAAGCCCCCGAACCAGGCAAGGCGGCGCTCGCCCGTCCATCCAAAATTCCTGGCGTCTTCCGGCCCGCAAACCGATCGAAGACGACGAGTTCGCGCTCTGCAAAGCGCGTCCAGCCGACAGCGGCAGTCTCGCCACTGCCTCAAGCCGCTTTTCGGCTGCTTTCACTCGGCAGTGGCTGGTCCGGTTTCGGCCCTGAACGGGAACGGACATGAACGACCCGTGGGAGTGCACTCCGCCGATCCGCATCCGGGAACGTCGAAACGGCCGGCGGTCGTTATTCCGTCGATCCTATTCCGTCGGCGGTCGTTACGCCTCA
>NZ_VZDO01000016.1 GCF_008802405.1 Plantimonas leprariae | reverse complement strand
ACCCCATCCCTAAGCCGAAACCCAGAGACGAACTCGCTGGCTCGCCGGCGACGCCGCCGCCGTCGATGAACGGGCTTATAGAACCCTAATCCGCCGGGTGTCAACGCGAAAAAATCAAAAAACGCATCCGTCGCGAATTTTTCGCGATCCGCCGGAAGTCTTTGTTCCGGCGAGGGTTTCAGACTCTCAGCTCTGCCCATACGTCAAAGTGAAAGCGATTTTGCAGGACCCGCCGAGACTTGCCGCCGGGCGGCGGGTCCCACGCCGCTCAGACCAGTTTGGCGTCGAGGGTCACCGAGATCGCGCCGAGCGCCTTCGAGACCGGGCAGCCTTCCTTCGCCTTGTTCGCGAGTTCGGTGAACTTGGCCGGTTCGATGCCCGGCACCTTCGCCTCGAGCGTGACGGCGCTCGAGGTGATCGAGAACCCGCCACCGTCCTGCTCGATGCTCACCACCGATCGCGCGTTCAGTTCCGTCGCGGGCGTGCCGTTCTCGGCCAGGAAGTGCGAGAGCTGCATGGCGAAGCAGCCGGCGTGGGCGGCGGCGAGCAGTTCCTCCGGGTTGGTGCCGGAGCGTCCCGATTCGTCCTCGAAGCGACCCTTGAACGAATAGGGATGCTGGGAAAGCGCGCCGGACTGCGTGGTGATCTGGCCCTTGCCGTCGGCTAGCGCGCCTTGCCACAGGGCGGTTGCGTGTCTCTTCATGGCGATGATCCCTTGCTTCGGATGGACGGCCGCGCCGGCGGCCGTCGGACCGGGGCGGAGTTATGCGCCGGCGCCCGATCGTCCAGCGCCTCGTGCCGGGGCGTCGCTCCTCCAGCCTCCGGAAAGGCCGCCGGCGTTTCTGGACCAGTCTCGGGAACGCGAAGGAGGGTGCAGCGATGGCGGAAGACTTCCTGATCGCGGCCTCCGCCTCCCTTGCCGCCGAGAAGCGGGAATGGCTTCGCGCGCTCGAGGAGGAGCGGCGCGCCAGCCCGCACACGCTCGCCGCCTACGAGCGCGACCTCCGACAGTTCTTCGGCTTCCTCACCGGCTATCACGGGCGCCCGGCGACCGTGGCCGATCTTGCCGACCTGAAAGCGGCGGATCTCCGGGCCTTTCTCGCCAGCCGCCGGCGCGACGGCGTCGAGGCGAAGACGCTCGGCCGCGGGCTCGCGGCGATCCGCTCCTTCGTGCGCCACCTGGAGCGCCGGGGCCTCGCCTCGTCGGCCGGCGCGCGCTCGATGCGGGCGCCGAAGCAGCCGAAATCCCTGCCGCGACCGCTCAGCGTTCCGGACGCGCTCGCCGTGTCGGAGGAGGCCGGCGCGCTCGCCGCCGAGCCGTGGATCGCCGCGCGCAACGTCGCGGTGCTGACGCTGCTCTACGGTTGCGGGCTGCGCATCTCCGAGGCGCTCGACCTTCCCGGCGACGCGCTCGTCGACGGCGAGGCGCGCTCGATGGCGGTCACCGGCAAGGGCGACAAGACCCGCCTCGTGCCGCTCCTCCCGGCGGTGCATGCGGCGGTGGCCGACTACCGCCGCCTCTGCCCCTTCGCGCTGGGCGCCGGGGAGCCGCTGTTCCGCGGCGCGCGCGGCGGCCCGCTCCGCCCGCAGATCGTGCAGCGCGAGATGCAGCGCCTTCGCGGCGCGCTCGGGCTTCCGCCGTCCGCGACGCCGCACGCGCTGCGCCATTCCTTCGCGACGCACCTTCTCGCGGCCGGCGGCGACCTCCGCACGATCCAGGACCTTCTCGGCCATGCCAGCCTGTCGACCACGCAGAACTACACGGCGGTGGACGGCGGCCGCCTCCTGCAGGTCTACGAGAGTGCCCATCCGCGCGCGCGCCGCGCCTGACCCGGCACCCGGCCGCGTCCTTCAGCCTTTGGTCGCAATCCTCGCCTAAGCTCCTCCGCGACCGGCAGTTGCCGGGCAATCGGACGGGATGACGAGATGGCGGCGATCGGCAGGTTTCGGACGGTCCGCAGGCTGCGCCGTGCTGCCCTGGCGCTGCTGCTGTTCGGCCTCTCCGGACCGGCCCATGCCGTGACGCCGGCCTCCGGCACGACCGAGACCGCCTGCAAGGGCGGCACCAGCCTCGCGCTGGCGCTCAAGGCCGACGGACGGATGGCGGCGATCGACGCCGAGGCCGCCCGCATCCCGAACGGCACCGGGCGCTTCTGGCGGATCGAGCGGGACGGCATCGCCCCGTCCTACCTCTTCGGCACGATGCATCTCAGCGATCCGCGCGTTCTGGCGCTGCCTGCACCGGTCACCGCGGCGCTGGAACAGGCGAAAACCGTCGCGATCGAGACCCTCGACGTCCTCGACGCCACCAAGTCGAGCTTCCTGGTGCTCGCCCATCCCGAACTCATGAACATCGAGCCGGGCCGGACGCTGGACGACTACCTGTCGCCGGCCGAGAAGCGGGAGTTGACCGATCTGATGGCGGCGTCGGGCACGCCCTACGCGGCGATCCGGACGCTCCAGCCCTGGTTCTATTCGGTGGGCCTGATGCTGCCGGCCTGCGAGGCGGCGCGCGCCGCGGCCGGCGCGCGACCGCTCGACGTGAAGATCGCGCTCGATGCGCAAGGGGCCGGCAAGGCGCTCGTCGGCTTGGAAACCGCCGAAAGCCAGCTTCGCGTCCTCGCGTCCATGCCGATGCGCCTGCAGACGGCGAGCCTGATCGCCACCCTGCGCATCCGCGACCGGATTCCCGATCTCTTCGAGACGATGACGGAGTTCTACCTCGATGGCCGGGTCGCCGCGATCGCGCCGCTGTCCGACCGGTTCCTGCCGATGGACGGCATGCCGGCCGAGGTGCAGT
Source organism: Plantimonas leprariae (assembly GCF_008802405.1). Taxonomy (GTDB): domain Bacteria; phylum Pseudomonadota; class Alphaproteobacteria; order Rhizobiales; family Rhizobiaceae; genus Plantimonas; species Plantimonas leprariae. The sequence continues at coordinate 115,967 of NZ_VZDO01000016.1, read as the reverse complement.
CCGACTATCTCGACTTCGAGAAGCGCATCGTGGCGGACCGCAACCGCGGCATGGCGGCCGGCCTCGCGCCGCATCTGGCGAGGGGCGGCGTCTTCGTCGCCGTCGGCGCGCTGCACCTGCCCGATACGGACGGCTTGGTGGAACTCCTGCGGACGCAGGGCTACCGCCTGACACGGGCCGACTGAGCGGCGCGCACCGCATCGTGAACGGCGCCGTGGTTGCCGGATCGGCCGCGGACGCTCAGTCTCCGCCGGTCAACCGCAAGGGAGAGCAGCCATGAAGACGCTTCTCGCCGCCACGCTGGGCCTCGGCCTCGTCGCGGCGGCCACGCTTCCGTCCTTCGCGAACTGCGCCGGCCACATGGCGGACAAGCAGGACAAGCCGGTGACCACGGCGGACACGGGCAACGGCAACCCGCCGCCCCCGACCGACCGGCAGGGCTGACGGACACCACGACGCGAAGGCTCGGCGGCCTGTCGGTCGCCGGGCCCTTCCGTACGCGAAGCCGTTCGACAAGCTGCTGCTTCCGCCGGCAGGGGAGAAGAAGGGCGCTCGCCGTCCGACGCCACGCCGATTCTTCTACGAGTGGATCGGCTTGGCGAAGGTGGCCATCGCCGCCTCGCGCACCGCTTCCGACAGGGTCGGATGGGCGTGGCAGGTGCGGGCGAGGTCTTCCGACGAGCCGCCGAACTCCATCAGCACGGCGCATTCGGCGATCATGTCGCCCGCGCCGAAACCGAGGATGTGCACGCCGAGCACCCGGTCGGTCTCGGCATCGGCAAGAAACTTCACGAAGCCGTCGGTGTGCAGCATGGCGCGCGCCCGGCCGTTGGCGGTGAAGGCGAACTTGCCGGCCTTGTAGGCGACGCCCGCCTGCTTCAGCTCCTCCTCCGTCGCGCCGACCGAGGCGACTTCCGGCGAAGTGTAGACCACGGACGGGATCACGCCGTAGTTCACGTGGCCAGCTTGGCCGGCGAGGATCTCGGCGAGCGCGATGCCCTCGTCCTCGGCCTTGTGGGCGAGCATCGGTCCTTTCACCACGTCGCCGATGGCGTAGATGCCGTCGACCACGGTCTTGTAGTGCGCGTCGATCTCCACCCGGCCGGCCTTGTCGCGCGGCACGCCGACCTCGTCGAGCCCGAGCCCGTCGGTGAAGGCGCGCCGCCCCGTCGCGACCAGCACGACGTCGGCTTCGATCGTCTCGGCCGCGCCGCCCGCCACCGGCTCGAAGGTGACGCTCGCGCCCTTGTCGGTCTTCGCGACGCCGGTGACCTTCGCACCCAGCCGGAAGTCGACGCCCTGCTTGACGAGGAGCTTCTGGAAGGCGGAGGACACGTCGCCGTCCATCGGCCCCAGCACCTTGTCGAGATATTCGACCACCGTCACCTTCGCGCCGAGCCGCGACCAGACAGAGCCGAGCTCGACGCCGATCACGCCGCCGCCGACGACGATCATCGTCTCCGGCACCTTTTCCAGCGCGATCGCGTCGTCCGAGGAAACCACCGTCTTACCGTCGAACGCGACCTCGACGCTCGGGATGCCGGCCACCGCCGAGCCCGTCGCGATGCAGATCGCCTTGGTCTTCAGGACGCGCGGCTTGGCCCCGCCATCGGCCGTCACCTCGACCTCGCCGGCGGCACGGATGCGCCCGGTGCCGCGCACGCCCTCGATCCGGTTCTTCTTGAACAGGAAGGCGATGCCGTCGACGTTCTGCTTCACCGTCCTGTCCTTGTGGACGAGCATCGTCGGCAGGTCGAGCTCCGGCGAAACCTTGATGCCGAGCGTCGCGAAGGAGTGCCGCGCCTCCGCATACATCTCGGAGGCGTGCAGGAGCGCCTTCGACGGGATGCAGCCGACGTTGAGGCAGGTGCCGCCGTAGGTTTCGCGCTTCTCGACCACGGCGACCTTCAAGCCGAGCTGCGCCGCCTTGATGGCGCAGACATAGCCGCCGGGGCCGGAGCCGATCACGACGAGATCGAAGGCGGCAGACGAATCGGACATGGGAAAACGGGTCTCCGAAGAATTCAGGCGAGTTGGAACAGGACGGCGAAGATGCCGAGCACCGACACGACGTAGGCGAGCGAGCGGATATAGGGAACGCCGAAAAGGTAGAGCGGCAGGTAGACGATCCGCGCGAGAAACCAGACCCAGGCCCCCGCCGCCGACCATGTGCCGGCGCGTCCCGCGACCACGACCGCGAGCACGGCGACGATGAAGGCCGGCCAGGTTTCCTTGAAGTTCGCGAGCGCCCGGTCGGCCCGGCCGGCGAAACGCCCTAGCGGTTTCGCCTCCCCGTCGCGGGGACCGGCGTTCCAGGCTCTCCCGCGCTCCCGGGTGACGCTGACGCCCTGCAGGGCGATGTGCAGGAACAGCAGCGGCACCGACCAGGCGAGCAGCGCCAGTTCGATCGGCAGGCTGGTCAGCGGCGATGGCGGCACGACGGCCCTCCGGTTCGTGGACGGTCGGTCACAGGCCGTCCGGCGGACAGCGCCCCGCCGTATCGTCGAAGCTCTTCGCGGAAGGCTCCAGCCGGCCCTTGACGATGCCGAGCGGCCGGAAGGGCGGCTCGGCCTGAACGCCGGGCTGGACGAGGCGCAGTTCGTAGCAGCCGCTGAAGACGGCCGCCTTGCCGCCGGTGTCGACCGAGCGGATCGCGACCGGCACCGAATAGTAGAGCGAGCCCGCCGCGCCCTCGCTGGTCTCCGTCCCGAGCTTCAATTCCACCTTCGCGGTGTCGGCATAGCCCTTGGCGAAGCTTTCGAAGCTCGGGCGGTCCGGCTCGTCGCGGAAATAGCCGTAGGCCCGCACGTATTCCTTGCGGTTCACGGCGTTGTAGAGCGAGCGGATGAGGGCTTTCGCGTCCGAGCGGTCGTCGAGATAGTCCGGCTCGGCGGCGGTGGAGCGGTCCGGCTTCGGCGCCGGCGTCTCCTGCGCGAGTGCGGGCAGCGGCGCGGCGAGCGCGGCCAGCAACATGATCCGGGCGAAGGCGTTCGGCATCGGCGCTCTCCTCACGGCCAGATGGACCGACCGCCGGAGACGTCGAGGATCGCGCCGCTCGAATAGCTGGCGGCGTCGGAAGCCAGCCAGAGGATCGCCCGCGCCACTTCTTCGGCCGTTCCGGCCCGTCCCATCGGCAGGCCGGGTCCCATCTCCGCCACCCGGTCCGGCTGGCCGCCGGAAGCGTGGATCTCGGTCTCGATGATGCCCGGCCGCACCGCGCAGACGCGCACGCCCTCGCGGATCACTTCCTTGGCGAGACCGACGGTCATCGTGTCGATCGCGCCCTTGGCGCTGGCATAGTCGATGTACTGATCCGGCCCGCCGAACTTCGCGGCGGCCGACGAGACGTTGACGATCGTGCCGCCCGACCCGCCATGCGCGGTGGACATGCGCTTCACCGCCTCCCGGGCGCAAAGGAACGAGCCGAGGACGTTGATGCGGAACATCCGCTCGATCCGCGCGGCGGAGAACGTGTCGAGCCGGCCCACCCGGTCGACGATTCCCGCATTGTTGACGAGGGCCTTCAGCGGCCCGGCGCGATCCACCGCCCGAAAGACCGCGAGCACGTCCGCTTCCGAACCGACATCGCCTTTCACCGCGAAAGCGCTGCCGCCGTCCGACTCGATCGCGGCGACCAACCCGTTCGCGGCCGTCTCGTCGCGGACGTAGTTCACGGCGACCGTCCAGCCCTCCGCGGCGGCGAGGCGCGCGACCGCGGCTCCGATTCCGCGGGAGCCGCCGGTCACCAGCATCAACGGCCCGCTCATGCCGCCGTCCTCGTGCGCGGGCTCAGAGATCGAGCACCAGCCGCTCCGGGTCCTCCAGCGAGTCCTTCACCCGCACGAGGAAGGTCACGGCCTCCTTGCCGTCGACGATCCGGTGGTCGTAGCTGAGCGCCAGATACATCATCGGCCGGATCTCGACCTTGCCGCCGATCGCGACCGGGCGCTCCTGGATCTTGTGCATGCCGAGAATGCCGGACTGCGGCGCGTTGAGGATCGGCGTCGACATCAAGGAGCCGTAGACGCCGCCGTTCGAGATCGTGAAGGTGCCGCCCTGCATGTCGGCCATGCCGAGCTTGCCGTCGCGCGCGGCGAGGCCGAGGCGCCCGATCTCCTTCTCGATCTCGGCGATGCCCATCTGATCGGCATCGCGCACCACCGGCACGACGAGGCCCTTGTCGGTGCCGACCGCGACGCCGATATGGGCGAAGTTCTTGTAGACGATGTCCGTCCCATCGATCTCGGCGTTCACCGCCGGGATTTCCTTTAGGGCATGGCACACCGCCTTCGTGAAGAAGCCCATGAAGCCGAGCTTCACCTTGTGCTTCTTCTCGAAGAGGTCCTTGTACTTGGCACGAAGCTGCATGACCGCGGTCATGTCCACCTCGTTGAAGGTGGTCAGCATCGCCGCCTGCGCCTGCGCGTCCTTCAGCCGCTTGGCGATGGTCTGGCGCAGGCGCGTCATCTTCACGCGTTCCTCGCGCGACGCGTCGTCCGGCGCGGATGGCGCACGCGCGGCGCGCGGCGCTTCCTGCACCGAGGACGGCGCGCCCTTCGACAGCGCCGCCAGCACGTCGCCCTTCAGCACCTGGCCCCGCTTGCCCGAACCCTCGACTTCGCCTTCGCCGAGCCCCTTCTCGCTCATCAGCTTCTGCGCGGAAGGCGCGGCCGGCATGCCCGAACCGTTCGCCTTCGCGCCATCCGCCTTGGCGGGCTCCGGGGTCTGCTCGGCGGCGCCCTGTTCGCTGGAGCCGTAGTCCGCCGTCTTGCCCGCGCTCGCGGCGGACGCCGCAGCCGAGGCCTTGGCTTCCGCCGGCTTGGCGGCTTCCGTCGGCTTCCTCGCCGCCGTGTCGCCGCCGGCCGCCTTGTCCCCGCCCGCACCGATCGAGCCGAGCACACCGCCGACCGCCACCGTCTCGCCTTCCTTCACCGAGATGTCTTCCAGCACGCCCGCCGCCGGAGCGGGCACCTCCACCGTCACCTTGTCGGTTTCGAGTTCGGCGATCGTCTCGTCCTGTTCCACCCGGTCGCCCGGCTTCTTGAACCACTGGCCGACGGTCGCCTCCGTCACGGATTCGCCGAGCGTCGGGACTTTGATTTCGGTGCTCATCGGAGGGTTCAAGCTCTCGGAAGATCGGGAAAGGGGGCGGCGGGAAAAGGTCGAGGCGACGCCCGGCTAGCCGCCGAGCGCCTCCTCCAGGAAGGCGGCGAGCTGGGCCTGATGCTTCGACATCGTGCCGGCGGCCGGCGAGGCGGCAGCGGCGCGGCCGGCATAGCGCACGCGGCGCTTGTCGGCGCCGATATGGTCGAGCACCCATTCGAGATAGGGATCGATGAAGCTCCAGGCGCCCATGTTCTTCGGCTCCTCCTGGCACCACACCATCTCCGCGCCCTTGAAGCGCGAGAGTTCGCCGATCAGCGCTTTCGCCGGGAACGGGTAGAGCTGTTCGAGCCGGAGCAGGTAGACATCGTCGATGCCGCGCTTCTCGCGCTCCTCGTAGAGGTCGTAGTAGACCTTGCCCGAGCACATCACGACGCGGCGCATCTTGCCGTCCTTGACGAGCTTGACGGCGGAGTCTTTCCGCATCTCCGCATCGTCCCAGAGCAGGCGGTGGAAGCTCGTCTCTCCCGCCATTTCCGAGAGGTCGGAGACCGCCCGCTTGTGGCGGAGCAGCGACTTCGGCGTCATGATCACCAGCGGCTTGCGGAAGTCGCGCTTCAACTGCCGCCGCAGGGCGTGGAAGTAGTTCGCCGGCGTCGTGATGTTGGCGACCTGCATGTTGTCCTGCGCGCACATCTGCAGAAAGCGCTCCAGCCGCGCGGAGGAGTGCTCCGGCCCCTGCCCCTCGTAGCCGTGCGGCAGCAGCATCACGAGGCCGGACATCCGCAGCCACTTCGCCTCGCCGGACGAAATGAACTGGTCGATCACCACCTGCGCGCCGTTGACGAAGTCGCCGAACTGCGCCTCCCACAGCGTCAAGGCGTTCGGCTCGGCGAGCGAATAGCCGTACTCGAAGCCGAGCACCGCCTCCTCGGAGAGCATCGAGTTGATCACCTCGTAGCTCGCCTGGCCCCGGCCGAGATTGCTGAGCGGCACGTAGCGCGCCTCGGTTTCCTGGTCGTAGAGCACGGAATGGCGTTGCGAGAAGGTGCCGCGCTCGGAGTCCTGGCCGCTGAGGCGGACGGGATGACCTTCCGTCTCCAGCGTGCCGAAGGCGAGCGCTTCCGCCGTCGCCCAGTCGATCCCCTCGCCGCTCTCGATCGCCTTGGCGCGGTTCTCGAGGAAGCGTTGGATCGTGCGGTGGACGTTGAACCCTTCCGGCACGGCGGTGAGCCTGGCGCCGATCTCCTTCAACCCCTTCACGGCGACGCCGGTCGCGCCGCGGCGCGGCTCGTCCTCGGCCGCCGCGCGGCGAAGCCCAGCCCAGGCGCCGTCCAGCCAGTCGGCCTTGTTCGGGTTGTAGTTCTGCCCGGTCTCGTGCTCGCTTTCCAGATGCGCCCGCCATTCGGCCCGCCGCGCCTCGACGTCCTCGGCCGAAAGGGCCCCCTCCTCGACGAGGCGCTTCGAATAGAGCTCCAGCGTCGTCGGGTGCGAGCGGATGACCTTGTACATCGCGGGCTGCGTGAAGCCCGGCTCGTCGCCCTCGTTGTGGCCGAAGCGGCGGTAGCAGAACATGTCCACCACCACGGGCTTGTGGAACTGCATGCGGAACTCGATCGCGATCTTCGCCGCGAAGGTCACCGCTTCCGGGTCGTCGCCGTTGACGTGGATGATCGGCGCCTCGACCATCTTCGCCACGTCCGACGGATAGGGCGAGGAGCGCGAGAAGCGCGGGTTGGTCGTGAAACCGATCTGGTTGTTGATGATGAAATGCAGCGTGCCGGCGACGCGGTGCCCCTTCAGGCCCGACAGGCCGAAGCACTCTGCCACCACGCCCTGGCCGGCGAAGGCCGCGTCGCCGTGGATCAGCAGCGGCAGCACCACGGAGCGCGCCTCGGGGTCCGGGTTCTCGACGCGCTGGCGGCCGGCGATGAGGTCCTGCTTGGCGCGCGCCTTGCCCATCACCACCGGGTTGACGATCTCGAGATGCGAGGGGTTCGCCGTCAGCGACAGGTGCACCTTGTTGCCGTCGAACTCGCGGTCCGACGAGGCGCCGAGATGGTACTTGACGTCGCCCGAGCCCTCGACCTCCTCCGGCTTGTAGGAACCGCCCTGGAACTCGTGGAAGATCGCGCGGTGCGGCTTGTTCATCACCTGGGAGAGCACGTTCAGCCGGCCGCGATGCGCCATGCCGAGCACGATCTCCTGCAGGCCGAGCTGGCCGCCGCGCTTGATGATCTGCTCCAGCGCCGGGATCAGCGCCTCGGCCCCGTCGAGGCCGAAGCGCTTGGTGCCCTTGTACTTGACGTCGAGGAATTTCTCGAAGCCTTCCGCCTCGATTAGCTTGTTGAGGATCGCGCGCTTGCCTTCCGGCGTGAAGTCCGGCGTCTTGCCGTGGCCCTCGATCCGCTCCTGGATCCACTGCTTCTCGACCGGGTTCGAGATGTGCATGAACTCGAAGCCGAGCGTCGAGCAATAGGTGCGCTCGAGGATCGCCACCATCTCGCGCACGGTGGCGAATTCGAGCCCGAGCACGTTGTCGATGAAGATCTTGCGGTCGAGGTCGCCGTCCTCGAAACCGTAGTTCTTCGGGGACAATTCGTTGTAGTCCTCGTCGGCGGGCGCCGCGATGCCGAGCGGGTCGAGCTTGGCGTGGAGATGGCCGCGCACCCGGTAGGCGCGGATCAGCATGAGGGCGCGCACCGAATCGCGCGTCGCCTGCAGGATGGCGGCTTCGCTCGGGGCGGCCGCGCCGTTCGCCTTCGGCGCCTCGGCGGCCTTGGCCTTCAGCTTGGCCTCGATCTTGGCTTCCGCCGCGCCCCAGTTGCCGTCGAGCGCCGAAACCAGCTCGCCGTTGGCGGCGATCGGCCAGTTGCCCTTCGCCCACGACGCGCCTTCGGCGTTCTTCAGAACGATCGCCTTCTCGTCCTTTAGGCCCCGGAAGAATTCGGCCCAGTCGCTCGCGACCGAACTCTCGTCCTTCTCGTAGGCCGCGTAGAGGTCCTCGATGTAGTCGGCGTTGCCGCCGTAGAGAAAGGAGGTCTCGTTGAAGATATCGTTGGCTTCGGTGCTGCGTGCCATCGTGCGGTTCATCGGCGCGCTCTGCGCCGTCTCCTTGTTTTCGTTGCGGCGGTTCGTTCCGCCGGCTCCGCTCCGCCGTCCGCGGCGAAGCGCTCTCCCAAGATCCGGTGCGGGCGCCCAGCCCTAGCCGCTTATCCTTTCAGAACTTCCACCAGCGTCGTGCCGAGCCGCGCCGGCGAGGGCGAGACGCGGATGCCGGCCGCTTCCATCGCGGCGATCTTCGATTCAGCGTCGCCCTTGCCGCCGGAGACGACCGCGCCGGCATGGCCCATCGTCCGTCCCTTCGGCGCGGTGCGCCCGGCGATGAAACCGACCATCGGCTTCTTCCGGCCGCGCTTCGCCTCGTCCATCAGGAACTGCGCCGCGTCCTCCTCGGCCGAGCCGCCAATCTCGCCGATCATCACGATCGACTTCGTCGCGTCGTCGGCGAGGAACAGTTCCAGGACGTCAATGAACTCCGTGCCCTTCACCGGATCGCCGCCGATGCCGACCGCGGTGGTCTGCCCGAGGCCTTCGTTGGTGGTCTGGAAGACCGCTTCGTAGGTAAGCGTTCCGGAGCGCGATACGATCCCGACATTGCCCTTTTTGAAGATCGAGCCCGGCATGATGCCGATCTTGCATTCGTCGGGCGTCATGACGCCCGGGCAGTTCGGACCGATCAGCCGCGACTTCGACGCCTCCAGCTTGCGCTTCACCCGCACCATGTCCAGCACCGGAATGCCCTCGGTGATGCAAGTGATCAGCGAGATGCCGGCATCGATCGCCTCCTCGATGGCAGCGGCCGCTCCTGCAGGGGGCACATAGATCACGGAAGCGTCCGCCCCGGTGCGCTCCTTCGCTTCCGCGACGGAGGCGAAGATCGGCAGCGTCTCGCCCTTGGCGCCCGTCCAGCTTTCGCCGCCCTTCTTCGGATGGGTGCCGGCGACCATGGTCCCGGCATGGTAGGCGATGGCCTGCTCGGTGTGGAACGTGCCGGTCTTGCCGGTCAGCCCCTGCACGATGACCTTGGTATTCTTGTCGACGAGGATGGACATGAAGGAAACGCTGCTCCTGGCGGTCAGCCGGCCTTACTGAAAGGGATTGATGACGCGGACGCCGCCATAGCTTTGTCCGTGGTTGAGGTCTTCGGAATAGAAGATCGGTGCGCCGAGGCGCTCGGCAGCCGCCAGCAGTGCGGCGTCGTAGTAGCGGATGCGATAGCGCCGAGCGAACTCAATGCCGAGCGCCACGATGGCTCGATCGACGGCGACGAAAGGAAAGGACGAAAGGAAAGCGATCCAGCGATCCGTTTCGCTGGGCGAAAGACGGGTACGGGCACGATTGCTCGTGAGCGAATAGAACTCGGCAAGCGTCTGGGCCGAGACGCCGAACACGCTCGAAAGAACGAGTTCGCGGGCGATATCCGTTCGCCGCTCATCTCTCGTCCTGACCTGAGCCGCGTAGATCAGCACGTTCGTGTCGAGAAAGCAGTCGATCCTCTCGCTCGGCATAAGCGTCCTGTCGTTTCCACTGCTCGGAAGGACCCATGTCCAACGTCGATTCCTCCATCAGCCGGCGCATGCCTTCGCGCGCCCATGCGATGCGATCTTCCTGCTCGACCTCATGAGCGAGAAGCGAGCGCACGATCGCGTTGAGCGACGTCTTGCGGCGCTCGGCAAGGCTGCGCGCCTTGCCGAGAAGTTCGTCGTCGATGGCCAGCGTGATGTTTTTCATCGCCTCATCTCCACATAATCGCACAGCAAGATATGTGCGATTATGTGCGATGCCTCAACCCTTCACCGCTTCCACGATTTTCTTCGCCGCATCATCGAGGTCGTCGGCCGCCGTGATGGCCAGCCCGCTCTCGTTCAGGATTTTCTTGCCGAGCTCGACGTTCGTGCCTTCGAGACGCACCACCAGCGGCACCTTGAGGCCAACCTCCTTCACCGCCGCGATCACGCCTTCCGCGATCACGTCGCAGCGCATGATGCCGCCGAAGATGTTGACGAGGATGCCCTGCACGTTGGGATCGGCCGTGATGATCTTGAAGGCCGCCGTGACCTTCTCCTTCGAAGCGCCGCCGCCGACGTCGAGGAAGTTCGCCGGCTCCTCTCCGTAGAGCTTGATGATGTCCATCGTCGCCATCGCGAGGCCGGCGCCGTTCACCATGCAGCCGATGGTGCCGTCGAGCGCCACATAGGCGAGGTCGTATTTCGACGCCTCGATTTCCTTGGCGTCCTCCTCCGACTCGTCGCGCAAGCCCTTCATGTCGTCGTGGCGGAACAGCGCGTTGCCGTCGAAAGACATCTTGGCGTCGAGGACGCGCAGGTGCCCGTCCTTCATCACGATCAGCGGGTTCACCTCGAGAAGGCTCATGTCCTTCTCCGTGAAGGCCTTGTAGAGCGCCGGGAACAGCGTCTTGCCGTCTTCGCTTGCTGCGCCGGACAGCCCGTAGGCCGCGACGATCTTCGCCACATCCGCCTCGGTCACGCCCTTCTCGGGATCGATCGCGACGGTGACGATCTTCTCCGGCGTGGCGTGGGCCACCGCCTCGATGTCCATGCCGCCCTCGGTCGAGACCACGAAGGCGACGCGCCCGACCGAACGGTCGACGAGCAACGACAGGTAGAGTTCGCGATCGATATCGGCGCCGTCCTCGATGTAGAGGCGGTTCACCTGCCGGCCCGCCTCGCCGGTCTGCGCGGTGACGAGCGTATGCCCGAGCATCTCGCGGGCGTTGGCAACCACCTCCTCGACGGAACGCGCCAGCCGGACGCCGCCCTTGGCATCCGCCCCGAGCTCCTTGAACCGGCCCTTGCCGCGCCCGCCGGCGTGGATCTGCGATTTGACGACGTAGAGCGGGCCCGGCAGCCGCTTCGCCGCGGCCTCCGCCTCGTCGGCCGAAGTGATCGGCACGCCGGCCGCGACGGGCGCGCCGAAGCCCTTCAGGACTTCCTTCGCCTGGTATTCGTGGATGTTCATCGCTGCGACCCCGTTTGCCGGCTTACTTCAGACCCGGCGCGATGCCGCGGCAGGCTTCCATCAGACCCTCGACCGAGGCGACCGACTTGTCGAACTGCGCCTGCTCCTCGCCGTTCAGCTCGATCTCGATGACGCGCTCGACGCCCTCCGCGCCGATCACGCAGGGCACGCCGACATAAAGGTCCTTCTTGCCGTACTCGCCCTTGAGGTTGGCGGCGCAGGGCAGGACGCGCTTCTTGTCCTTCAGGTAGCTTTCCGCCATCGCGATCGCGGAAGCGGCCGGCGCGTAGTAGGCCGAGCCCGTCTTCAGAAGGCCGACGATCTCCGCGCCGCCGTCGCGGGTGCGCTGGACGATGGCTTCGAGCCGCTCCTTCGTCACCCAGCCCATCTTCACGAGGTCGGTCAGCGGCACGCCGGCCACCGTCGAATAGCGCGTCAGCGGCACCATCGTGTCGCCGTGGCCGCCGAGCACGAAGGCCGTGACGTCCTCGACCGAGACCGCGAACTCGTCGGCGATGAAGTGCCGGAACCGGGCCGAGTCGAGAACGCCCGCCATGCCGACGACCTTGGCCTTCGGCAGGCCGGAAAACTTCTGCAGCGCCCAGACCATCGCGTCGAGCGGGTTGGTGATGCAGATCACGAAGGAGTCCGGCGCGTATTTCGCGATACCGGCGCCCACCTGCTCCATCACCTTGAGGTTGATGCCGAGGAGGTCGTCGCGGCTCATGCCGGGTTTGCGCGGCACGCCGGCGGTGACGATGCAGACGTCCGCGCCTTCGATCGCCGCATAGTCGTTCGCGCCGGAGAGCTTCGCGTCGAAACCTTCCACCGGGCCGGACTGCGCGATGTCGAGCGACTTGCCCTGCGGCGTGCCTTCCGCGATGTCGAAGAGGACGACGTCGCCGAGTTCCTTCAGCGCGACGAGATGGGCGAGCGTCCCGCCAATCATGCCGGAACCGATGAGTGCGATCTTCCTGCGCGCCATGATGCCCTTCTTCGCTTGAAGCTGCGCGCCGCCGGACGGCCGCCACGCCTGACCATCGCCTCCCCGGAAAAGATCCGGCCGAAGCGCCCTGCCGAAAAGCTTCGGATGCAGCCTCAACCGCATTCGGTTGCAACCACACCGTCGCGCGGGTCATAGGACGGCGCGGCAAAACTTGCAACCGCACCGCACCATGCCTATCGATTTCAAACGGTTAGCAGAAGTTCATTTTACGTAAACGTCAATTGGAACGCGTTGTAATCGCCGAAGGAACCGAGCGGTGTTCCCAGAAGTCGAAAATCTCACGGCCCTGCGGTTTCCGCCGATCCCGCAGCCGCGTAATCCGCCGAACGCATCTCGACGAGGCGCGAAACGGTGCGGGCGAACTCGAAGGCTTCCGCTCCCCGGCGAGCGCGGTAGAGCTCCTCGGCCGGCACTTCCGCCGAGATCACGATCCGCCGGCGCATGTCGTAGAGCGCGTCGATCAAGGTGATGAAGCGCTTCGCCTCGTTGCGCTCGGCTTCGCCCATGCGCATCACGCCGTCGAGCACCACGGTATGGAAGCGGTGGGCGATCGCGAGGAAATCCTGCGCCCCGAGCGGCCGGCGCATCAGGTCGTCGAAGCGGAACCGCGCGACGCCGTTGCCGGCGAGCGGCACCGGCACGGTGCGCCCCTTTACCGACAGCGAGGCCGGGCGCGGCTTCTCGCCGGCGAGCAGCGTGCGGAAGGTCTCGTCCATGATCCGCTCGGCATCCACCCCGAGCGGCGTCACGTAGAGGTGCTCCTCCCCGATCGCGGCCAGCCGGTAGTCCTCGGCCCCGTCGAGCCGGACGACGTCGGCGTGGCGTTTCAGGATCTCGATGAACGGCAGGAAGTCCGCCCGCTTCAGCCCGTCGCGGTAGAGATCGTCCGGCGCGACGTTGGAGGTCGCGACCAGCGCGACGCCTTGCGCGAACAGCGTCTCGAACAGCCGCCGGAGGATCATCGCGTCGGCGACGTCGGTGACCGCGAACTCGTCGAAGCAGAGCAACCGCGCCTTCGCCGCGATCGCCTGTCCGACCGGCGGGATCGGGTCGCTGCCCTCCGTCGCCGTTCCCGCCCGCACCGCCTTGCGGTACTCGCCGATCCGCTCGTGCACCTCGGCCATGAAGGCGTGGAAATGGACGCGCCGTTTCGCGCCCGTCGCGGCATGGCGGAAGAAGATGTCCATCAGCATGGTCTTGCCGCGGCCGACCTCGCCGTGGACATAGACGCCGCGCGGCGGCTCCGCCGGCTTGGCGCGGCCGAACAGCCAGCCGAGCGCCGAACCCTTGGCACTGAGCGCGGCGGCCGAGAGTTCGCGGTCGAGGCGGTCCAGCCGATCGGCGAGGCGGCGCTGCGCGCCGTCGGCCTCGATCTCGCGCGACGCGATCAGCCGCTCCAGGCTGGCGCGCACCGGCCCCGGCCGGGGCGCCGCCTTCGAATCGTGCGGGGTCATCGGGCGCTCGGCTCCGAAGGGCGTCGCCCGGCAGCGGCCGCCGTCAGCGGTAGAGGCTGATCTGCTGGCCGCCCGATGTCGAGCCGTCGTAGCGCGTGCCGCCGGAGGAGGAGAGGTTCGCGACGGTGGTGCCGCCGGAATCCTTCAGGACGACCTGCCCGCCGGACACGTCCCAGGCGGATACGTCGGCGACCTGGCCGGGGCAGCCGCGCGAGGCGGCGCGGTAGCCGCCGGTCCACTTCGTCAGCGCCATGAAGATCTGGCACGAGCCGCCGCCGGTGGACACCTTCCAGGCGCCGACGAGACCTTCGCGTTTCAGCGGCTCGGCGGAAGCGGTCTGGGTCGGCGCCGAAGTCTGCGGCGTCCCGCCGGCGGCCGCAGCGGTGTCGACCGCCGGGGCGGGCGGCACGGCCGCCTGCTCCACGGGCGGCGGCGGGGGCGGCGGGGGCGGCAACTGGCTCGACTGGACGACGCCGGAAGGTGCGGCGGCGATCGGCGCCGGGCGGCCGTAGTCGGCGGCCGGCTGCGCGCTCTGGCAGGCGGCGAGCGCCGCGAGCGCCACGAGCGCCGCACCGGTCGTCGGAATGTGCTTCATGGTCCCCGTTCCCCTGGTCGGCCCCTGTCCCGATGGCCAAGGCTGCCGCTCGCGTCCCGTCTTGCCGCTTCGCGCCCCGCCGGCGGCGGCGGAGACACGTTCGCGGGAAAACTTAGCATAAACCTTGCGCATCTCCAGCCGCGCGCCGCACGGGGCGGCAAAATCCTCGTGGCCGGGAGACCGTCTCCGGTCAGCCGCCGGCCGAAGGCGGCCGGTCCACGGCCGGGCGGCGGAAGTCGCCGGTCTCGCCGTCCATCGCCCAGAGTTCGCCGGTCGAGATGTCGAACCAGGCGCCGTAGATCGACAATTCACCCCTTCCCTCGCGCTCCGCGACATAGGGGAAGGTTCTGAGGTTCGCGACGGAATAGCGGATCGAGATGCGCTCCAGCGCCGTCTGCCGCTCGCCCGCCGTCATGTGCTCCATCGTCTTCACGCCGTGCGCCGGCTCGTCGACGAGGCTCATCCAGCGGCCGATGAAATCCGCTTCCGACAAGGGCTCGTCGTCCTTGGCGAGCGCCGCCTTGATGCCGCCGCAACGACCGTGGCCGAGGATGACGATGTTCCTCACCCCGAGACCGACCACCGCGAACTCGATCGCCGCCGAGGTGCCGTGGAAATCGCTGTCCGGCTGGTAAGGCGGCACGAGGTTCGCGACGTTGCGGATCACGAAGAGCTCGCCCGGCGCGGCGTCGAAGATGGTTTCGGGCGCCGCGCGCGAATCGCAGCAGGCGATCATCAGGGTTTCCGGCGCCTGGCCCTCGTGGGCGAGCGAGCGGTAGCGGCTCTGCTCCTGCGCGTAGCGCCCCGCCATGAAGGTGTCGTGGCCGGCGAGAAGGTGCTCGGGCAGGAGGGGCATGGGGTTATCCGTCGCGCTGCGATGCAGCATCGCGGCGCAAACTGTCCGCCGGGCGGGGCGGCGTCAAGCGCCGGGGCGCGGTCACGCCCGGATGCAGACCGGCAGGCCGTGAGCATCGCGTCCCGGCGGGTCGGGGAACGAGCGCGCCGTTCCCCGCGCGAACCGCTCCGCGACGAGAAGCAGCGCAGAGGCGTCGAGCCAGTCGTCGCGCCCGACGCCGGGCCCGAGCGGCCGGTCGAGAAAGCTTGCGGCGAGGCCCCGCCGACGGAGCACCGCCCGCCGCTCGGCAGCGCCGGCCGCCGTCTTCTTCGCCGACCCCATCTCCGCGCCGCCGTTCAGGAGAGCGAAGGCGAGTTCCGGATGGCTTTCGAACACCCGCGACGCGAGGCCGGCCTGACGGCGCAGCAGCCGGTCGATCTCCACGATCTTCGGGAAGATGCCGAAAGCCTGGATCGAGAAGCCCTTCGGCGGATCGGAACCGTCTCGCGCCAGCCGGGATGCCTCGCGAAACGCGGCACGCCGTTCGTCGGCATCCGCGAACGGTCCCGCGCCCCGCTTCACCGCGGCTCTCGCCGGAATCGGGAAGATGCTGGCGCGGCGTTTGCCGAGCATCCGGCGCGCCGCCTGTTCCGGCACCCGGCCCGTCCCCTCGATCCGCTCCGGCAGGCCGATCGGCATGTCCACCGCGACGACCGCACCGTCCGGCAGGCGGTCGACGAGGTCGGCGAAGCGCGCGGCGACATGAAAGGAGGGAGCGCGGCCCGGCAGCCGGACCGCCGCGACCCAGCCGGCGCGGCAGCCGTCGACGCCGGCCAGCGCCGGCAGAGCCTCGCTCAAGCCCGGCGGTCGCCCGTCGGCAGGCCGAGGCTGCGCATCTGCACCATCGCCATCGGCGACTTCAGGCTTTCCGCGTCGGTTTCCAACGTCAGTTCGTCCGCGCCGCGCTTGGTGGTGCGGGCGAGGATCTCGTAGACGGCGGCGGTGGTGGTCTGCAGCGCCTTGTCGGGCGGGAGGCCCGCCAGCATCCGCGCGAGCAGCACGGCGCTCGTCAGGTCGCCGAGCCCGTGCGGCGCGCTCGCGATCTCGCGGTGCTCGGCGAGGAGCGCATGGCGGCCGTCGACCAGGAGGTTGCCGATGCCGCCCTTCAGCAGCGGAAACGCCGAGGTGACGACCACCGTCGCCGGCCCCAGCGCCTGCGCCGCCTCGATGAGATGCGCGTTGGTCGAGAATTCGAGCCCGGTGAGGAATTCCAGCTCGAACCGGTTCGGCGTTGCCACGTCCGCCAGCGGCAGGAGGCGGTCGCGGATGCCAGCGAGCGTTTCCGGCGGCAGGTAGAGCCGCCCGCCGTCGCCGGTGACGGGGTCGAGCACGAACAACGCGTCGGGGTTCCGCCGCTTCACCGCCTCCACCAGCCGCGCCGCCGGCTCGATCTGGTCCGGGCTGCCGAAATAGCCGGTCAGCACCGCGCCGACCTCGCCGAGCCAGGGCGCGCGCTCGAGGTCGGCCAGCATCGAAGCGAAGTCCGCCGCCCCCGGCACGACGCGGGTGGAGGGCCCGTGGCCGGGGTGCCAGGGCAGCGTCACCGTCGGCACCGACCAGACCGGGTGGCCGAGCGATTCCAGCGCGAAGACCGCGGCGCGGTTGCCGACCGTGCCGCGCACCACGTGCGAGGAGATCGCGATCACCGCCGCCTTGTCGGCGGACGCCGGGACCTGGCTCATCGCCGCCGCGCCTCCCTCACGACCCGAGCTGCCAGGCGAGAAGCGCCAGGAGGCCGACGAAGGCGACGAGCCCGAGCCCCCGGCCGATCCGCGTGCCCCAAAGCTCGATCGGATCGCCCGCGTCGGCGCTCTCGCCCGAAAGGTGCCGCCCGATCCCGCTCGCCAGACGCCCGAAACCCGCCCCCGTCTGCGGCTCGGTCTCCTGCCGGACGCGCCGGAGGATCGCCGCCGACTCGGCGAGCCGGGCCGCCTCGTCGCCCTCGCGGTTCCGCCACTGATCGTTCGATTGCCGCATGCGCCGCGGACCCTGACGCAATCGCGCCCCCGGGGCAAGCCGGCCTCGCCGAACTCCCCGGCTCCCGTCTTCATTCCGTGTGCGACTGCCCATATCCTGCGCAGGACCCGATGCCATTCCGATCGGGCCGGCGGGGGAGCGACGAGGATGGAACAGGCGAACAAGCGGGCGATCCTCGCGGCCGTCGACGCGGCGCTGGCCGAGACGGGCGGCGGGGATGCGGGCGCGGCGCGGCGTCTGGCGCCCCGCCTCTTCGCCCGGCCGCCGGCCGAGGACCTCGCGCCGTTCGGCGCGGACGCGCTGGCGCTGGCGGCGAGCCGCGCGGCCGCCGCGCTCGCCCGGCACGAACCCGGCGGCCACGTCGTCGCCCTGGAGGAGCCGGAGGGCCTGCGGCTCGGCCCCGACCGACTGGCGCTCCTCACCGTCGTCAACGACGACATGCCGTTCCTGTTCGATTCGGTGACGGCCGAGTTCGCGGCGCGCGGCCGGCCGGTCCACTACGTCTCGCACCCGATCCTCGACGAGGCTGGCGTGCGCCGCAGCCTGATCCAGGTCGCCTTCGAGCCGGACCGCGCTCCGGGCGAGGCCGAGGCGCTGGAAGCGGCGATCGACCGGGTGCTCGCCCAGGTCGCGGCGGCGGTCGGCGATTTCGCCGCGATGAAGCGCCGGGTCGCGAAGGCCGCCGAAACGCTGCGCACCCGAGCCGAGGCCGCGAAAGACCGGAGCGCCGACGAGATCAGCGAAGGCGCGCGCCTGCTCGAATGGCTGCTCGACGACAACTTCCTCTTCCTGGGGCTCCGCGAGCTCGACTATCTCGGCGAGGAAAGCGACGACGTCCTCGTGGCGAAGGAGGACGAGCCGGGCCTCGGCATCCTGAAGGATCCGAGCGTGCGCGTCCTCGGCCGCCCCGGCGCCCCGGTGCAGGCGACCCCGGAGATCCGCGCCTTCCTCCTCGCGCCCGCCCCGCTGATCGTCACCAAGGCGAACACACGCTCCGCCGTGCACCGCCGGGCCTATCTCGACTACGTCGGCGTCAAGCGCTACGGCGCGGACGGCGCCTTCCAGGGCGAATTGCGCATCGTCGGCCTCTTCACCTCGGCCGCCTATACCCGCTCGGTGCTGACGATCCCGTATCTCAGGCAGAAGGTCGAGACCGTCATCGCCCGGTTCGACCTGGCGAAGACCTCCCACAGCGGCAAGGCGCTGCTCAACGTCCTCGAATCCTATCCGCGCGACGACCTGTTCCAGATCGACACCGACCGGCTGGAGGCGTTCGCCGCCACCATCCTCGAACTCGGCGAGCGCCCGCGCGTCCGCGTCCTGCCGCGCCTCGACCGGTTCGACCGCTTCGTCTCGGTGCTCGTCTTCGTGCCGCGCGAGCGCTACGACACGCGCCTCGCCGAGCGGATCGGGGCGCTTCTGGCGACGCGCTACGACGGGCACCTGTCGACCTACTATCCGGCCTTCCCGGAGGGCTCGCTCGCCCGCGTCCACTTCATCGTCGGACGGCGCGGCGGGCGGACGCCCGAGCCCGACCCGGCCGAACTGGAAGCGGCGGTGGCGGGGCTCGCCCGCTCCTTCGAGGACGCCTTTGCCCGGGCGCTGCAGACGGCGGGCGGCGACCCGGCGCTCCTCGCGCTCGGCTCCCGCATGCCGGACAGCTATCGCGACGCCGTCGACCCGGCGGAAGCGGTGGCGGACGCCGCCCGCATCGCGACCCTTTCGGACGCGAGGCCCTTCGACGTCGACTTCCACCGCCGCGCCGGCGATCCGGACAAGGGCCTGCATCTGAAGATCTACCATCGCGGCGACGCGGTGCCGCTTTCCACCCGCGTGCCGATCCTCGAGAACATGGGCTTCGCCGTCGTGTCCGAGCGCACCTTCCGGCTCGGCGGCGCGGACGGGGCGACCGTCCACCTCCACGACATGGACCTGCAACGGCGGCGCGGCGGCGCGATCGACCTCGGCGACGGCGGGACGGCACTGGAGCGGACCTTCGCCGCCGCCTTCGAGGGACGGATCGAGAACGACGGCACGAACGCCCTCGTGCTCGAAGCCGGCCTGACCCACGCCCAAGCCAACGTCCTGCGCGCCTATGCGCGCTATCTCCGCCAGGCCGGCATCCCCTACGCGCAGGACTTCATCGCCGACGTGCTGGTACGGCACGGCGGGATCGCCCGCCTCGTCTGGCGCTTCTTCGCCGCGAGCTTCGATCCGGCCGAGGCGGGGTCGCAAGCCGCTCCGGCCCATCCCGACGGCGAGGACGATCCCCTCGCCCGCATCGCCGCGGCGCGCGGCGCGCTCGGCGTCTACCGCGAGATCGTCGCGAGCCTCGACAAGGTCGATTCGCTCGACGACGACCGGGTGCTGCGCCGGTTCCTCAACCTCGTGGCGGCGACGCTTCGGACCAACTTCTTCGCCGTCGACGGCCTGTCGGCGGCGGAAGGTTCCGCGCCCGGCCATGTCGAGCCGGCGCTCGCCTTCAAGCTGGATTCGGGCCTCGTCGAGGGCCTGCCCGCGCCGGTGCCGTTCCGCGAGATCTTCGTCTTCGACGCGCGTGTCGAGGGCGTGCACCTGCGCTTCGGGCGCGTCGCCAGGGGCGGCATCCGCTGGTCGGACCGCAGCCAGGACTACCGCACCGAGATCCTCGGCCTCGTCAAGGCGCAGCAGGTGAAGAACGCCGTGATCGTGCCGGTCGGCGCGAAGGGCGGCTTCCTGCCGAAACGCCTGCCGGACGGGTCGGACCGCGACGCCTTCGCGGCCGCCGGTCGCTCCGCCTATGTGGTATTCATCGCCTCGCTCCTCACCGTCACCGACGACATCCGGGGCGCCGCCATCGTGCCACCGCGCGAGGTCGTCCGGCACGACGGGGACGATCCGTATTTCGTGGTCGCCGCCGACAAGGGCACGGCGACGTTCTCCGACACCGCCAACGCCATCGCCGTCTCGAACGGTTTCTGGCTCGACGACGCCTTCGCTTCCGGCGGCTCGGCCGGCTACGACCACAAGGCGATGGGCATCACCGCCAGAGGGGCCTGGGAGGCGGTCAAGCGGCACTTCCGCGAGATGAACCGCGACATCCAGGCCGAGCCCTTCACCTCCGTCGGCTGCGGCGACATGTCGGGCGACGTCTTCGGCAACGGCATGCTGCTGTCGGAACAGACGCGCCTCGTCGCCGCCTTCGACCACCGCGACATCTTCATCGACCCGGAACCGGACGCCGCCCGGACCTTCGCCGAGCGCCGGCGGCTGTTCGCCCTCTCCCGCTCGTCCTGGGCCGACTTCGACCGAAGCGTCCTCTCCGCCGGCGGGGCCGTGTTCTCGCGGCGCGAGAAGCAGATCCAGCTGTCGGAAGCAGCCGCCCGCGCCATCGGCTGGGACCGGCGCTCCGGCACCCCGGCGGAGGTGATCAGCGCGATCCTCAGGGCTCCCGTCGACCTCCTGTTCTTCGGCGGCATCGGCACCTATGTCCGTGCCTCCGCCGAGACCAACCTCGATGTCGGCGACCGCGCCAACGACGCGGTGCGCGTCACCGGCTCGCAGCTCCGCGCCAAGGTCGTCGGCGAAGGCGCCAATCTCGGACTGACCCAGCGCGGACGCATCGAGGCGGCGCGCGGCGGGGTCCGTCTCAACACCGACGCGATCGACAACTCCGCCGGCGTCAACACGTCCGACGTCGAGGTCAACATCAAGATCGCGCTGAAGGGCGCGATGGATACCGGCCGCCTGTCTCGCCCCGACCGCGACGTGCTGCTCCGCTCGATGACCGACGAGGTGGCGCGGCTGGTGCTCGCCAACAACTACGAGCAGACGCTGGCGTTGTCGCTGGAGGAGCGGCGCGGCGCCTCCGCCCTCGCACTGCAAAGCCGCTTCATGGGCGCGCTGGAGGAGGCCGGCCTTCTCGACCGGGGGGTGGAGGTGCTGCCTTCGGACGCCGCCCTCGCCGATCTTCGCGCCGGCGGCCAGGGACTGACGCGGCCCGAGCTCGCGGTCGTCCTCGCCTATGCGAAGATCGCGCTCTTCGACCAGCTCGCCTCCGGCAACCTGCCGCAGGAGCCCTATCTCGCCGGGCGTCTCCACGCCTATTTCCCGGCGGCGATGCGGGAGCGCTTCGCCGCCGACATCGACGCCCATCGCCTCGCGCCGGAGATCGTCGCGACGGGCCTCGCCAACGCGATGGTGAACCGGCTGGGGGCCACGGCCGTGACGGCGATCCGCGACGCGACCGGCGCGTCCTACAGCGAGATCGGCCGGGCCTTCGTGACGGCCTATGACGGCTTCGGCGTCGAGGCGCTCTACGGCAAGATCGACGCGCTCGACGGCCGGATCGACGGCGCGGCGCAGAACGAGCTCTACGAGGCGGTCGGGAGTTTCCTCAGGGTCGCTACGCGCTGGTTCGTCGCGAACGGCGCAGCGAAGGAGCGTTTCGCCGCAGGGATCGAGGAGGTCGCCCGGGTGGTCGCGAACCTCCGGGATCGCCTGTCTCTTTCCGTCAGCGAAGCGGCGCGGTCTGGCGCCGAGACCGAAAAGCGGCGCCTGGAAGCGGCGGGCGTGCCGGCGCCGCTCGCGTCCGAGATCGCGCTCCTGCCGCTTCTCGCCCTCGTTCCGGACATCGCGGATGTTTCACGTGAAACATCGGCGCCGCTGGAGACGACGATCGAAGCCTATTTCGCCATCACCGAACTCTTCGAGATCGGGCGGCTGGAGGCGGCGATCGGCAAGCTGAAGCCGACCGACTACTATGAGATCCTGGCGCTGGAGCGGGCGGAAGCGCAGATCGGCACCGCGCGCCGACGCCTGACCACCGCCGCGCTCAGCCGCTTCGGCGGCGAGGGAAAGCCCGCGGAGGCCTGGGCGGCGGCGCGCGAATCGGCGGTGGCGCGCATCCGCCCGCAGATGCTGGCCTTGGCGGGCTCGGGCGAAACCTCGGTCGCCCGCCTCACTGTCGCCGCCGGCCTCCTTTCCGACCTGCCGGGATAGGGTGCCGGGGAGCGGCACCTTCCGGCCAGGACAAGGCCCCCCCGAACGCGGCTGCCGATGGCCGGCCGACGACCGCGCGGCGATCGCACATGGCAGCCCAACCATGTCGGCACGCGCAAGGCGCTCCGCAACCGAACGAGGAGCTTCCGCTCGAAGCTTCCAGCTTTCGTTCCGGCAACGCGTTTCGAAACCTCACGACGTCGGTCGGCGCCGGCAGATCGAGATCGTCAGGCGTGTTCCAAGTCCCACCGCAGCTGAGCGACGAGCTCGATCATCGTCCCCATCCGGAGCAACGCGCGGTATCACTGGATAATGAACAGATCAAACGCATGGACTGGACGAAACACACAATACTGAATTAGGCTAAGCTTCGCAGCCAGAGAATGCAGGGAGCAAAGTCGCTCGAGAACAAGCGATGATCGCCCATCCCGTTCAAATGCCGTTGCCAGCTCGAGTAGTTGCGTACTCGCATTCTTGATTTGTCAAGCGACTGACGCGATCAGTCCTTCGCACGCCCAAGACCTTGGCATCCCAGCATCTCAACCTTCACGCCTTTCATCTGCAAGTCCAAAGCTGTCTATCGAGATGATGCTCTCCACAACCTTCATCGGAGGCCAACTTGTCGAACAACGTTGCAACCCCATCGAAAGCGCCGACCAACAAGGCTATCGCTGCAACCGGCGGATCGGCCGTCGGAGCAGCTATCGCGACGGTCATCTTGTATTTGCTCGATCCGAACAACCAGTTGCCGGGCGCCGTGACGACGGCAATAACGACCCTGGTGACGGCGGTCGTTACACTCGCTGCAGCGTACTTCACGCCGCCCGGCTCGAACGAAGCGATCATCATGACGCAGGACGGGCCGAAGTCGGCTCGAACCTAAACTTCCGGTTGTCGAGAGCCTCGCTCTCGTTGTCGCAAGTGCCTTCGCCGTCGGACGCGATCCACGCGATCCGCATGACGCCGATCGTCCGTCATCGATCGCGCAGGGAGTCTGGAGGGATCGGCGCCGGGGTCCCGTGGTTTGACGTTGAGGAAGATCAACGGTTCGCAACCCCGGCCGGGGCCGGGACCCCGCGCCGATTCGCGCTCAGACGTTCTTCAGGAAATCGCGCGAGGGAGCGAAGAAGTACTCGCCGCCCTTCATCGTCACGAAGCGCCCGAAATCGAAATCCGCCGCGCTCGCGCCGCTCCAACCGTCCGGCACCGTGATCGGGGCCGGCGGTCCCTGACCGATGACCGGATCGACGCCGACGCCGCCCGTGACGAAGTCCGCGTTGTTCGCCCAGGTCGCCTGCGTGAACTCGAACTGGTTCTCGATGCTGGACATGTAGGCCATGAACAGGAGGCCGACGCCTGTCGTCGGACGATCCGTGAAGTCGTTCGTCTCCTCGTCGTATTGCCGCTCGCCGTAGGTGATGCCGCGCCGCGCCATGATGTGCGAGCGTTCCTGGCGGGCGGTCGTCGCGACGCCGATGTCCGTCGCGAGATGGAAGGGCGACTCGCCGCGGGGATTGGTCTTGCGGATATGCGCGATGAACGGACAGCGGCTTCCGGCTTCGTCGTGCCGGAAGTCGAAATCGTTGACGGGCGGCATGTCGGTCGGGAGCGGGTTCAGCACCACGGGCGATCCGTCCTCGAAGCGCCCGACGATCAGCGCCCCGGCGCGTTCCTCGAACGGACCGCCTGCGAGGCCGAGCGCGGCCGAGAGTTCGTCTTCCTTGTCCTTGAAGCCCTTCACGTTCTCCTCGAGCTTTCGGAAGACGAAGAAGCTGCCAAGGCTCGTCGCCTCGTCGTCGCCCGGATCGTCGACAAGGAACTGCGACGGCGGAAACGCCGGATCCCAGAACGAGCGCGGCTCCCGCTTGACGTCCTCTGCTAGGAACAGCGGCTGGCTGCGCCCGTCGACGTATCCGAACTGTTCGACGCCTTCGAACTTCTCGGCGACCTTGCGCCTTTGCGCCTTGCCGGGCTCCTCATGCAGCAAGGTCGCCCCGGCGGCGCTCAGCCGGCCTTTCCAGTGATCCGCAACGTCGGCCGCCTCCGCTGCCTCGTCCGCCGCGACGAGCAGCAAGGCATCGATCCGGTCGCGATATCCTTCCTCCCATTCCGTCACCTCCGGATCGTTGATCGGCGGAGCGACCGCCGCACCCGGTCCACGAGCCTGCATGCCCGCCAGGAACGCTTCATCCTGCGGAATGGCGTCGGGGGCGTCGAGCGCTTCGTAGCCGCTTGGACGCAGCATGAAGCAGATGACCGGTCCGCCCGACTGCCCGGTCAGCTTGAACGTCTCGGTCGCCTCGAGTTGATCCAGCGCGGACGGCATGCGTCGGCCGAGGGAACGGACGACCGAGCGGAGGTGGTCTCCGTCGGCATCGGCGAAGTTCCAGAACAGGTTCCGGGTATGGTCGCGACCGTGGCCCTTCACGATGTTGGCCTGCAAGCTGCGGAGGACCCGCCTGACCGTCATGTCGATCGATGCGGTCTTCCAGGCGATCGGTCGCTTAAGTAGTTCGGATAGGGGTGTCGATACCATCATGGCCTCCTCGATCGAAATCATTCGAAACACTAGGCAGCAATCGGCATTGACGCGGCTTCCGCAAGAAGCCGCGAAACATCACTGGACACATCACTCCATTGAACTTGCGGTTGCGGATGATACTCGGAGATAAGAATGTTTCAAGAGAAGAGAAAGCTTCTCGGCGACGGGCCGCTCTCCTTCCCCGACGCCTCGATCCGGTGACGCTCCATTCCCTGCCGATGCGCGTTGCCGCGCTTCCCGCCATCGACGCGCCGACGCATGCGGTGGAGGCCTATTTCAGCGCGTTCGGCTCGCCGGTAACGGATGCCCTGGCTATCGCCGCCGTGCGCCTGCAATACGGGTCGCTGCGCGCTTCCATCAAATCCGACGACGAACAAGTGTTGATCGGCATCGAGTTACGACGCCGATCAGCATTATAAACCGCTGATTATCTGGACAATAACACCGCAACCCCGGCGCCGCTTCACACGAATTGGTCGCTGTGTGCTGGAAATCCAGCGTTTCCATCGGACTGAACCGGAACCGCCAGCGTTCGAACCACTTGGGCTTTAGTTGCTCGGCTGCCGCGCTAGGGCGGTGACAACGCGTCTCTTGGCTGGCAGCCTAAGCAACTAGCGCAAAGCCGCACTATGCAGACGCGTGCTAGCCAAAACAACCAACGGTAGGGATGTGTAACAACCCAACTGTGCTGTAACGCAAAGATCTGCATCAGGACCGCTGAAACCATTGGGTAAAAACTATGGCGCGCGATGAAAGATCTACATTCTGAGCAACCGAAGGTTTTTCGCTTCGAAATGCGCGAGGTGCACCTCTTACGGCCGCCTCTATGCCACCCTTACTTCAAATGTAGTTTAGATTTTGGTAATTCTGTTGATCAGCACGATCCCATCATAGCGTCAGCTCGAATTCGACATTTCTACTTCCGCAATGGGTGGTTTGCGGGCCGTTTCCTTTTGGCGAAGTCAGCAGAGAATCAGACATAGATCCGCAACATTATGGACCGAGGCCGACAAACGGCTTGTAATCTGCAACGGGAGGTGGCGGCCGCATTGCGACGCCGTATGTCCGAACGTGATAGGCGGTTGAAATTGACGCTTCGATCTCTGATGCGGTGGGCGTTGTCGAACGCGCCGGTCTTACAGTCGCACGATGTACTGCATTCGACGAGATCATTCGGCGTTTCTGCCGGGGGATCGCACGTCCTAGTTTGCCATACGATGAGGGGACAAGGGCTGCCCGTGCACCAGATCATCTCCGGCAGGATTGAGCTGACCCGAAAACTCTATTGGGCCAGTAAGAGGGTCGACGGAAAGTCACGGTGTTACTGCGGGATTGATTAAGCCGAAAGCGTCCGAGCCTCGACTACCGGTCTTTCTCGTCCTCCAAGGGTACCTTCAAGAAGGAGGAAACCTCTTTGAAGAACAGAGTCGGCTGTTCGATCCAGGGTACATGACCGCACGCGGACAAGACCTTCAAGCGAGAGTTTCGAATGCAGTCGCGAATCCGCTCGGACACGGGGACAGGTGTAATGAAGTCATCTTCACCGACTACAATCAGCGTTTTGGCGGTGATCAGCGAAAGCTGATCGACTTGCGCTGCCGAAGGGCGGCGATCTATCGCCCATTGTTTCTCTGCGCACCAAGCTCTGATTGGGAGATCAAGCGTATCGGCCATCTTTTGCGCGTTTGCTTCCGGATCGTAGAAGTAGAGCGGGAAGAACGAAATAAGCCAGTTGGTGAAGCTCACGTCGTCGAAGGCGGTCGTTGCACTCCGGAAGTTGGAGACCGCTTCGCTATAGCGAGGGTCGTCATGGCGCTTCGCCAAGATCGCATGCGTCGCGTCCGAGCCGTCGAAGCCGAGCAGCTGGCTGTCGACGAGCACAAGCCGTCGGCACGACTTCGGGAACTGCTCCGCGAAACTGATTGCGATGGCGCCGCCGTTGGAGTGGCCGAGGAGGTCGATGAAAGGCAAGCCGAGATGTTGGCGAAGCCCCTCGACGTCGCGAGCCATGTCCGCACTTCCCATTGCCGTTTCGTCACGCGGACGCGACGACTTCCCACTGCCACGCGTAGCGATGGAGACGAGCGTGAAGTCGAGCGTGAGCGGTGCCAGTCCACGCGTGAGATAGCTGGATCCTGGCCCCCATCCGGCAGATACAGCGAACAACGGCGGCCCGGACCCGGATACAGTGTAGCTCAGTTCCACGTCATCCAACGCGACGTAGTACTCCCCATGGAACAAATTCGCTTCAGCCACTCGTGCACCTTCTAGGAACTTTCGGTCTCGAATTAAGCCACAGCGGCCGGAGACGCGAGTGGATCTCCTCGTTGCAACCAAATTTAATATTTTTTAACCGGCTTAAATGCGTTCGTCCCAGTATATCTTAGTAAAGATGCGCGGAGATGCTTTCGAGATGACTGACCCATGATCCTCCGGCATCATTGATGTCATCTGCAAGATCGAGGAGGCAGCGTGACAGGGATCGTATCAGGAGGTCCAAACACCGCGCCGGCGCCCTGTCTGCCTGCGTCAGCGCCGCCAGACGGATTCGACGAGCGCTCTCGCTGGTCGGTTGCGCACGAGAGGCAACGTGGTTCCGATCGACTTGAAGCGTTCAGCGACGCGGTGATCGCGATTATGCTGACGGTGCTCTCGCTTCGGCTGCTGGAAGTCGACGCGGATAGCGTTGAGAGGGTCGGACTCCCCGCAGCGTTGCTCGGCCAATGGCCTTCCTTCCTCGCCTTCGCGTTGACCTTCCTCGTTGTCGGCCAGATCTGGATCACCCACCACAACATGTGGCGCTACGTCGAGAAGGTCGATCAGACCCTGCTCGTGCTCAACTTGGTACTGCTGATGTCGATAGCATTGATACCTTTTTGCGCGAGACTGTTAGCTGAGAGCCTGAAGCTTCCAGACACGTTGAACCTCAAGCTTGCGACGGTCATATACGCGGCGAACGCCTTCGGCATGGCCGTACTCTTCAATTTCAGCTTGTGGTGGGCCCATGGAAAGGGACTTATCAACGATCGATTGAACCGTGATCTCTATCGCGCGATACGACGCCGTTTCCTGATAGGCCCATCGATCTACCTGTTCGCGCTCCTCATTGCACTTGTACTGCCGTGGATCAGCATCGTATCCTACGTTGGAGTGGTTGCGCTCTATGTCTGGCCGGGCGCCGGCGACCTGCCTACGGGCCGTGATACCCGCGTTGCCAATGCGGCGGCATGCACCTTTACCGACGGTAGCCGAAGGCAGAGCTGAACCTGCGGCATCGAAGTCTGGTCAGACATTCGCTGACCCTCGCGCGACTAAGCTCATCCGTAACTGGGCTGCCCGCGAAGGGCCATAGAGGCAACGCGTCCATAAGCCGATGTCACGCCAGTACGGCTGGAACTCGCGCTGCGCAGTCAGGCGTCAATTCAACCTGAACGTCGATACCGTCTCCGGCCGCTATGTCGGAAGCGGCGGCCGCGAGCCGATTGGCATCCTGGTCTCGCTCACGTTTATGGAGGAGCCATTCCAAGCTCGCCACGGCCCGCGATGCGAACGATAAGGCCCCCGTTCGCCGCGACCACTCGATCGCGCTACGATACAAATTCTCCGCGTCGCCGGTAGCGGCATCGGCTTCGCATCTGCCGCTGATCTCGCCCTTGATGCGGAGTAGTTCGCCCTTGCACCAGAACTCCTCGTTCCTGTCCGCCCAATCGAGCGCCTCGTTGATCGCAGCGCCTGCTTCCGCATCTCGTCCGGCGTGGCAGAGACCGCTCGCGAGGGCACCGAGATACGCAGGGTAGCGCATGCGAAGTCCTGACGCTGCAACGTCGTCGAGAGCCGAGCGGAGAAGGACGATACCCTCCGGGTCCGATCGCTGTATCAGCAGGATGCCCTTCAGACTGCGTCCGACTGCATCCCACACCGGCATGGCATGCCTGTCGGTGTGTTCCAGGAACTCTGCGAGCCAGGTCTCGGCCTTCGGCCAATCGCCGACGTAGAGCGCGATCGGGATGGCCGTGTGGGCGAAGGCGTTGCAGAGCGCGAGCGCATGGTTCGCCGCCTTCGCGTCAGAAAGCGCCTGGCGGCTGAGGGCGATGGCGCGATCCGGGCAACCCTGCAACCATAGCAAGTTTGCCAGGGTCCCCCGTGCGGCGATCCGCGGATCCAGCTGGAAGCGGGCGGCGTACGTGCCGTGCGTGGGTACACTGTATAAGGCGATCGTGGCATCGAGTTCCCGACGGGCCTCGGCGAGCTCCCCCAGATAGCGGAGAGCGGTACCGAACTGCCGCCCGACATTGACCATTGCGGCGCGATCGCCCATCGCCGTCGCGACGGCGCGGATGCGTCGCGCGAACCCCAAAGCCGCACGATGCTCGCCGCGCCACGTGCGATAGTCGCACAATCCCCAAAGAGCCTTGATGAGCTCGTTCGCATCTCCGAGGCGCTCCGCGATCTCTGCCGCCGTCTCCCATGCCTCCTGCCCCCGGCACGTCGGGCCGCCTGTCTGGAGCGAGGCGGTTCCAAGTGCTGCCGACAGTTTCATCTCCGTGCGACCGTCATCATGCGTCCGGTCCCAGGAGGCGTCGAGCGCCCGCTCCACGTGGCGACGACATTCGTCGACGAGAGACAATCGCAACCAAAGCGGAACGGACGCCGCCGTGAGCGCTGCGCCGAGTTCGGGATCGTTCCCGGTCGTAAAGGCCCATGCCAGCGCGGACCGTACATCGTCGATGGACCGTCCGTATTCGGATAGCCACACATCGGACGGTCGACTTTCCCATTCGGCCTCTGCCCGGCGGAACATCGTCAGGTGATGTTCCGCGTACCGCCGCTCCAGATCTGCGACCTCACCGCTTGCCGCGAGCTTCTCGCGCGCATAGGCTCGCATCGAGTCGTAGAGGCGGTACTGGACGCCTTGCGCGCCGTTTTCGGCATAGACGAGCGACTTTGAAACGAGATCGGCGATCACGGCCGCGATGCCGGACGGCGCCTCTCCCGCACCGTGGGCGACCGCAACGGCGGATCGAAGGGCAAATGCACCTTCGAAGACGGAGAGCCGGCGCAGGACGACGCGCTCGTTCTCCGGGAGGAGGTCGTAGCTCCAGTCGATCGCTGCCGCCAAGGTCCGATGGTGCGGTAGATCCGTCCGTCGACCCTGCGTCAGCAGCTCGAAGCGATCCGACAGCAACGACAGAAGTTCCGGAAGTGCGATCGCGTCGGTTCGCCTCGCAGCCAATTCGATCGCTAGCGCGATCCCGTCGAGGCGGCGGCAGATCTCGGCGACGACGGGAGCGTGAATGTCGGTCAACTCGAAGCCGTGATGGGCGGCGACGGCACTTTCGACGAAGAGCTGTACAGCGGAATACCTCATGGCCTCGGCGGCGGTCAGCGGCGACTCCGCTGGGGGCGTATCAAGCGGGCCGAGCCGCTGCACCGCCTCTCCCTCGGCGCGCAGGGGCTCGCGGCTCGTGACGATCACGTTGATGCCCGGCGCGAGCCTTACGATGTCCCCCGCGATCGCTGCGGCCGCATCGATGACATGCTCGCAGCAATCGAGCACGATCAACATGTCCCTGTCCCGCAGAACCGAAGCGAGAGCCTTCGCGCCGCCCTCCGCAATCGTCCGGGTCCCGAGCGCCGCGGCGATGGCGCCCGCTACGAGGTTCGGATCGCGCAACGCGGCCAGTTCCACGACCCACACCCCGTTCCGATACCCGCCGACCGAAGCGTTTGCGACGGCGAGCGCGACGGTGGTCTTGCCAATGCCTCCCGGTCCGACGATGGATACGAGCCGGCGAACGGGAAGCTCGCGCAGAATGGCCTCGATGACGTCCTCGCGCCCGATCGGGTAGGACCGCTTCGGAATTAAGTTATCACCGCCGTCATCCGTGCGGGTCGGTCCAGCGGCCGCGCCGGAACGCCCGACGTGACCGACGAAGCGATAACCGCGCCCATTGGCGGTCGCGATGTAGCGGTCGCTTCCCTTTCCCTCGCCGAGCGCGCGTCTGAGCGCCGCAACCTGAACCTTAAGGTTGCTCTCAGCCACGGACGTGTTCGGCCAAATTCGCGCGATCAGGTCGTCCTTGCTGACCAGTTCCCCGGGCTTTTCGACCAACGCCTGCAGGAGTGCGAGCGCGCGGGAGCCCAGCTTGACCACCTCATCGCCTTCGAGCAGCAGCTGCCTGCCGGGCAACAGGCGGAACGGTCCGAACGAGAAGGTGCAATCCGCTGGAAGCTCGTCAAACATGGTTCTTCGCTCGCAGCGTCGGCTTGCTTCCTCTGTTTCCTTCTAAACGGCGCCTTCCGCCGCCGGGCATCGATCGCATGTAGCCGCACGATCGTCGGTTCGGCAGCATAGACCGGACCTCGCTGCCGGCGGAAGCCGGGAGGTCTCGTCCATCGCGACGGCGGACGCCTGCGTGGGTCTGCTTCGCGCCATGCCGTCCCGTCAACGCGATCGAACGCCGTTGTCGTTGCAGAGCTCGTCCACGAGGACGGTCAGGTTCTCGGAGTAGTCGACGGGAACCGTGACGACGTGAACGCCTCCCGACTGGAAGGCCGTCACGAGAGCTGGCACCAATCCGTCCGCGTCCACGACCGACGTGCCGCTGGCACCGTGCGCTTTGGCCAGAAGGTCGAAGTCCGGATTGCCGAAGGTTGCGCCAAACTCCGGCAGACCCTCGACCGCCTGCTTCCAGCGGATCATGCCGTAGCCGTCGTCCCGGATGATCAGGACGACGAGGTTGATTCCGAGCCGAATTGCCGTCTCCAAGTCCTGTGCGTTCATCATGAACCCGCCGTCCCCGCAGACCGCCAGGACGTGACGTTCCGGATGCACCATCGCGGCCGCCATCGCCGACGGCAGGCCTGCGCCCATCGTCGCGAGCGCGTTGTCTAGGAGAAGCGTGTTGGCTACGTCCGTCCTGTAGTTGCGCGCGAACCAGATCTTGTAGATCCCATTGTCGAGGCACACGATGCCGTCCTTGGGCATCGCCTTGCGGACGTCGTGGACGATCCGCTGCGGGGTGAGGGGGAAGCGACTTTCGTCGGCGCGGTTCGCGACGCGCGCCAGTATGTCCTCTCGAAGATGCAGGAGTGCATCGGCCCTCGGTAACTTGCCCTCGACGCGATCGGCGAGAAGCCTGAGGTTTCGGCCGATGTCCCCTACCAGTTCCGCCGCGGGAAAATAGACTTCCTCCACCGCGGCGGGGATGTGGCCGACGTGAAGCACCTTGGATCGCCTCGCGTCCATGATGAACGGCGGCTTCTCGACCGTGTCGTGACCGATTGCGACGATGAGATCGGCGTCGTCGATGGCGCGGTGCACGTAATCGCGCTCGGTGAGCGCGGCCGTGCCCATGTAGAGGTCAGACGCGCAGGACACCGCTCCCTTGCCCATCTGCGTGTTGAAGAAGGGTATCCGCACCCGCCGGACGAAGTCCGAGAGCGCCTCCGACAGCCCCGGACGGCTTGCCGACGCGCCGACCATCAAGAGGGGGGCGTCGGCCTTTACTATCAGATCGGCGGCTTGATCGATCATCTCGCTCGCCGCAATCGGCGAGACGCTTTCGGATCTGGCAAGAAGCGGGAGGGCGTCAACGGTCTCGGCGGCGACGTCTTCCGGCAATTCCAAATGGACGGGTCCCGGCCGTTCACGCTCCGCGACCCGGAATGCGTCACGCACGAGAGACGGAATCCCGTCACCGTTCGTGATCCGGCGGGATGCCTTGGTCAGTGGCGTCATCGTCGCTATCACGTCCACGGACTGGAAATGCCCCTCCCGCGAACTGAGGATCTTCCGTTGCCCCGTCACCATGACGAGCGGCATGCCGCCGAGAAGCGCGTAAGCTGCGGGAGTGGTCAGGTTGAGCGCGCCGGGACCAAGGGTCGCGAAGCAAACCCCGGCCCTTCCCGTCAGCCTTCCAAACGTCGCGGCCATGAAGGCCGCGGTCTGCTCGTGTCGCGTGATCACAAGCCTGATCGTCGAGCGTCGAAAGGCGTCGATGAGGTCGATATTCTCCTCGCCGGGAACGCCGAACGCGACCTCGACGCCCTCATGCTGCAACGCGCATACGAAGAGATCAGCAGCTTTCACGGTTTTGCTCCGATACTTGTTGAAGTCGTCACTCGATCCGGCGCCGCCGCGGCGGGTCGTTCGACGATGCCCGAGGAGTTCCTGCATCCTCCGTAGCTGTAGGTTGGAAACCGGATTAGGCTCGGCGCGCTTCCTCGGGCTGAGGAAGGCGTTCCAAGAACTTGTCGAGAGTCAGAGGATAGTCGCGCACACGCACGCCGGTGGCGTTGTAGATCGCATTCGCGATCGCGGCACCGGCGCCGCAGAGGCCGATCTCGCCGATGCCTTTCGCCTTCATCGGCGAGGACTCGGCGTCCGGATAGTCGAGGAAGATCACCTCTTGATGTGGGATGTCCGCATGCACAGGCACCTCGTAGAATCCAAGGTCGTGATTGATGAAGCGCCCGTATCGCTTGTCGACGGCGAGCATCTCCATCAAGGCCGCGCCGACGCCCATCGTCATGGCGCCGACCACTTGGCTGCGCGCAGTCATGGGATTGAGGACACGACCGGAATCGATCACAGCCAGCATCCGTCGGATGCGTACCTCTCCGGTAAAGCCGTTCACGGCGGCTTCAGCGAAATGCGCCGCAAAGGTTCCCTGCACGTATTTCTTCTCGAGATCTCCGTATTCGATGCCGTCTTCTTCTGTCAGCGGACCTTCCTTCGTCGCATCGATCAGGGGAACGGAACGGTTGCCGGACACAACGTTTCCATCCACGAACTCGGTGTCATCCGCGTTGAAGCCAAGTCGAGCTGATACCGCCTTCCGTAGCTTCATGCATGCCGCGTAGACGCCGGCGGTTGCGTTGTTCGCTCCCCACTGGCCGCCGGAACCTGCCGATTGCGGGTAGGTTGAGTCGCCGAGCGCCACGTGCACCGAGGCGATCGCAACCCCGATCATCTCGGCAACGGTCTGGGCGATGATCGTGTAGGAACCGGTGCCGATGTCGGTCATGTCGGTCTCGACCGAGACGACGCCGTCGCGCCCAAGCCGGACACGCGCCTTCGATGGCATTAGCTTGTTAGCTCGAAATCCTGCTGCCATTCCCATGCCGCTCAGCCACTTGCCGTCGCGCACGGACCCGGGCGAACTGCTGCGGCGCGACCAGTCGAATCGCTCCACGCCGGTCCGCAGACACTCGACGAGGTGCCGCTCCGAGAAACGCCGCTCCGGGTCTGCAGGGTCGACCTGCGTGTCGTTCAGAATGCGGAACTCGACCGGATCAAGGCCGAGCTTCTCCGCCATCTCGTCCATCGCGATCTCGAGCGCCATCAGGCCGGGTGCTTCGCCGGGCGCCCGCATGTCGTTCGCCTCCGGGAGATCCAGCGCCGCAAGCCTCATCGAGACTTCGCGGCTTCCGGCAGCGTAGAACAGCCTGCTCTGCGAGCTGGCGGCTTCTGGCCGACCGCCTGGGAGATTGCCGCTGACGCTCTCGTGAGCGATCGCTGTCAGCCGGCCGTCGCGGGATGCGCCGAGCCGCACCCTCTGGATCGTGGCAGCGCGATGTGTGCCGTTGTTGATGATCAGCGGCCGCGCTAAAGTCACCTTTACAGGGCGTCCGGTCGCCCGAGCGCCGAGCGCCGCGAGCAGCGCGTCGGCCCGCAGGTACAGCTTGCCGCCGAAACCGCCACCGATGAACAAGGAGTTCACGCGCACGTCTTCCTCGGGAAGGTCGAGGATCTTCGAGAGACCCGCCTTGGCCCAGTTGATCATCTGGCTCGACGTCCAGACGGTCAGCTTGCCGTCCTTCCAGGCGGCGATGGAACTGTGTGGCTCCATCATCGCGTGGGATTGATCAGGGGTCATATAGGTCTCGTCCAGCTTCACCGGCGCGGCGGCGTAAACGGCATCGAAATCGCCGATCCGGGCGATCGGCGACGCGTCCTCCCCCTCGTTGGGATCCGGGATCAGCGGCGCGTCCGGCGCCTCGGCGGCGAGGTCGTATCTGCCGGGCGCCGCCTTGTATTCGACCCGGATGAGGTGGGCGGCGGCGCGTGCCGTCTCGAAGGTTTCCGCCACGACTAGGGCGATCGCCTGATGGTAATGCGCAACCTCCCCGCCGCCGAAAAGATGCGCTGCCTGACGGTCGGGGATCGCGGCTGGCGCGTACTCCAACGTCGTGATGACAGCGACGACGCCGGGCGCGGATTTGGCCGCGATGGTGTCGATGCGCTTGATGCGGCCCTTGGCGATCGTAGCGCCCAGGACGTAGCCGTAGACCTGGTTCGGAACGACATCGTGTCGTTCATAGGCATATGGAGCGGTTCCGCTGACCTTCAGCGGCCCGTCGATGCGCGCGAGTGGCTTCCCGACCACTCTGAGCCGGTCGACCGGATTCCGGCCGGCAGCGGTTGCGAACTTCATCGCTTTACGCCCTCCCTTCCTTCATCACCAACGAAAGCGTGCGCTCGGCGAGCGGGATCTTGAACCTGTTGTCGTCCCTCGGCGTGGCACCGCCGAAGGCAGCCGACACCACGGCGCGAGGCCCGTCCACCATCGCTGTCTCCGCCGTTTCAACCCGCCACGGCCTCGGCGCAACGCTGCCGAATGCGACGCGACCCGTCCCGCCCCTTTGCAAAACGGCCGCCACGGAAACAATCGCGAAGGCATAGGATGAACGATCGCGCACCTTATGGTAGTGATGTGTGCCGCCGAGTGGTGGTGGCAGCTCGACGGCGGTGATCAACTCCCCCGGTTGAAGATCGAACTCGCGCTCGGGCGTATCACCGGGCAGGAGATGGAAGTCCGCGATCGGAACGCTGCGGGTCTGCCCGGCGGCGTCCATCGTCTCCACCGTCGCGTCAAGGACGCGCAACGCGACAGCCATGTCCCCTGGGTTCTGCGCGATGCAATGCTCGCTTGTGCCGATCACCGCCAGAGCGCGCGAAATGCCGCCGATAGCCGAGCATCCGGATCCCGGCGCTCGCTTGTTGCAAGGTAGATCGAGGCTGTAAAAGTACGGGCAGCGATTGCGTTGAAGGAGATTGCCTCCGGTCGTCGCCTTGTTGCGGAGTTGGCCGGTGGCGCCAGCGACGATCGCGCGAGAGAGAACGCCGTAATCGCGCTTCACGCGCGGATGGGATGCGACGTCGGTGTTGGTGACCAGCGCGCCGATGCGAAGACCGCCGTCCGCCGTATCCTCGATCGCGGCGAGCGGCAGCTTACGAACGTCCACGAGATGGATGGGCTTTTCGATCTGAAGCTTCATCAGGTCTAGAAGGTTGGTACCGCCCGCAATGAATTTTGCTCCGGGTTTGGACGTGACGGCTGCGATAGCGGCCTCAAGGCTCGCGGCCTTCTCGTAGGTGAACGGGATCATCTTCCGGCTCCCGCGATCTCAACGATGGCATCCGCGATGTTGGAATAGGCGCCGCAGCGGCAGATGTTGCCGCTCATCCGCTCGCGCAGCTCGATGTTCGTCAGCTCTATCGGCCGGGTGATATCGTTGGTGACATGGCTGGGGGTCCCCCTCTCGACTTCGCCGAGGATGGCCACCGCGGAACAGATCTGCCCGGGCGTGCAGTAGCCGCACTGGAAGCCATCGTGCCTGACGAAGGCGGACTGCATCGGATGCAAGTTCCCCGGCGAGCCGAGCCCTTCGATCGTGGTAACGTCGTCTCCCTCGTGCATGATGGCTAGGCTAAGGCAGGCATTGATGCGTATGCCGTTCACCAGCACCGTGCATGCGCCGCAATGGCCGTGATCGCAGCCCTTCTTTGTGCCGGTCAGCCTCAAGTGCTCGCGCAGCGCGTCGAGCAGCGTCGTGCGAAGGTCGAGGTCCAGATCGTGCGATGTTCCGTTCACATTTAGCGATACCGTCGCCGCGACGACGGCGTCCGCAGGCGTCGGGAGAGCCTCGGCGAGAGAGGGAAAGCCGACCGTTGCCGCAGCGGCGCAGGCGCCGCCGCTCACCATCAGCTCACGTCGGCTGACCACAGCCGGTATCGGATCGCGCATATTCGACCTCCGGGATGTCGGGACGTTACGCGTCCTTGGATCGTCACGTCCGCAGTGTTCATCGATCGTGGGTTCATGCGGCTAGGGGCGCTCGGTTCGTAGCCATCACGCGCGATGCTCTCGCGCCTTCGGCGTTGAGCATTGGCGACGATTGACCTTTAGAAATTCCGGCTTGTCCTGGCGACAGTGATCGCCTTCGACCATGTCGCCGAGGTTTATTCGTTTCGCTCGGAGAGCACCGTCATCTTCATCGCTTGAACGCCGCCCAGCGCCAGGTCCGGCAACTTGGCGAACCATTCCTTCACGTAGGGTTGGGCGTTGTGAGCCTCGAAGTCCGCCTCGCTGGCGAAGACCTCGAAGAAAATGAAGTGGCCGTTCGATTCCCGGTCCTCCTGCAGGAAGTACACGAGGTTCTTGGGATCGCTTCGCACGAGCCCGATCAACGGCAGGGTCGCGGCGCGGAGCTCCGCTTCCCGTCCGGGTTTGGCGCGGACTTCGGCGACCACCGAGAAGGCGGCGTGTGGTACCGAGCCGTAAAAAGCCCCCGACATTTCCTGGCCGCGCGATTCAGAACGCATCGCGGTAACCGCCAACAAAACACATGCGAGCGAACGCCACTTGGCGGATCGAGTCATCTCGGATCTCCGGGCTCGGGACGCAAAACGGGAACGCCGTCATCTCAACCCGCTCCCGGCATCCGCCGACGTGCCTCGCGCGCCTCGGCGAACGTCTGGCGAACCGGATCGATCGCTTGGACGAACTCCAGTTGCTCGCCTTCCGGGCCCTTGCAGTACATGAGGGTCCAGCCATTCGACTTGCCTTCCTTGATCCGGTTGGCGTTCGCGCTCATCGGCGCCGCCTTGCGCTGCTCCTCAGACGTGACGGTTACGACGCGGTTCGCTTTCACCTGCGCCATGCCTCTTCGTTCGCATTCGGCTTCGAGATCGCTGATGAACTTGCCGAAGTCCACGTCGTCTCGGATGTGGAAGCAGATGTGCATCGATCGCGGATAGGCGGGGCTCATGTGGTCTCGCGGCTCGGCCCAACTGCCGCTTCCCGCCGACTTATCCGCCTCACGATACTGGAGTAGCTCCAGAGCCATGTTGTCGAACTGGACGAAGCGCACATCGAGGCGTTGCGTCCCGTCTCTCAGGTCTGGGACACCGATCGTACGCGGATCGATCTCGTTCTGCTTCGCGATGATCTCCTGATCCGTCAGGATGGTGTTGTGGATGGGCTCGCCGTGGAAATCCCCATCCCTCATCACCTCGGTGCCGCCAAGAACCTCGGTGTAGAACTCGAACGCCCGATCCATATCCTGCACAGTGAGGCCGAAATGCTGCATGCCCTGCAAGCGGGATCCCAGCGTCCCGTCGTTGACGTTTGCATTCGAACGACTGGACGAAGCTTCTGCCCCGATGGATGAGGTCGGTGATAAGGTCGATGCCGCGATCCCGGAGAGCGTCGCCGCCCCAGCGGCTCGAATGACGCTACGCCGCCCCTGGTCGATCGGACCGGGTCCTTCGCTTTTGTTGGTGCTCATCGTTGGCTCCTCGGTGAAATTCCGCGCATGTCGGCAGTTTGCTCGCCCCAAGATAGCGGCACCGAAGGAAGGGGGCGGTTAAAAGACAGTAAATCCGGTTAAATCTCAGTTCGTTGAAGGGAATTGTGCTCTCCGTTCGACCGCGTTGATCAGGAATCACGGAACATGGATGTTTGATCGGGACATTCAGGCGCCGGAAGGTCAATAAAAGCTTGCAGATGAGAAGCGAATGAAGGTCGCGCCCGAGCGAACCGTTTTGATCGTTTCAGCCGAGTGACGGCGCTGCGCTGCTGACGATTAACGTCGTTTAACTCGATTATCCGGAGGGTTGAAGGTAGTACTCACGGCAAGAGGCGCACAGGATCGACTAAGAGAGATACAATCATGGCTTATAGGTTCAAAGATTCACTATTAATTGGGTTAACTAGATCGCTAGGAAACGCGAAATCTTTCATAGGCTGTATTTTTTCAGTCGCGTTAATTGGTTCGACAACTTGTGAAGTAGCCGCGAAGGACATGCCTTCGATGGGGCCTATAGTGAAAACTTTGATGGCGACCACAGCCGATCGCCGGACTTCATCCTGATCCAGGTGACCAGCACCGTCGGCAACCTCAAGGACACGAAGTTCGCCTTCTATCGGTTCGTCGCCGACGAGCTCCAAGCCAAGCTCGCCGTCCGCCCCGATGACGTCATGTTCAACATGGTGTTCGTCGAAAAGGAGGACTGGTCGTTCGGCGGCGGCCAACCCTGGTAAGTGGCAGGCTTGCCCTGTTGTTGGCACCGTCGCGTTCGAAGCAGCAAAGGCGGGCGATCGCCATCGACCGAACTTTAATCGGTCACGTCCATACTAGCAGGCAACTACTGAACGCACCCGGGGCCGGACAGGGAGGCTGAATTTGCAACGGTCGACCTTCGAAGGCGAAGTTGGTGGCGACGCGTCGCCACTCGATCACAGGCTGCTTCTCGATCGGGTGACTTGCCTTGAAGCCGAAGCCGTTCGTATTCGGACGCAGGCCGCCCAGATCGAAGCGTTGCGGACGCTCGGCACCTGGGACGTCGATGTCGCCAGCGGCGCGCTGACATGGTCGGAAGGAACATGCCGCATCTTTGGCGTGCCTTCCGGCGATCCGATGAGCGTCGAACGCGCGCTTTCGTTCTACCCGGAAGACGCTCGCGCCGCGATCAGCGCGGGCTTGGAAGCGGCGGCCGCGACCGGCACGCCCTATGACCTGACGGTGCCGTTCACGGATGCGGCGGGTCGAAGCGGCTGGGTCCGCACGATCGGCCAATGGCAGGAGACTGGCGGCATCCGGCGCATCGTCGGCGTCATCGAGGACGTGACCGCCGAGAAGACCGCCCGCGATCGCTTGCAAGACCTCGTCTATATCGATGCCCTGACCGGCCTGCCGAACCGGCGCGCGTTCGAGATGCGCTTGGCAGAAATCGAGGAGGCGATGTCGCAGCGAGCTAACGCGGCACTGCTTCTCGTCGACATCGACCACTTTAAGACCGTCAACGACACCTTCGGGCATCCGGCTGGCGACAGGCTGCTGCAGGAGATCGCAAGCCGCCTGCGGCATTGCGTGCGAGCGACCGACACGGTGGCCCGGATCGGCGGCGACGAATTCGCCGTCCTTCTGTCGCACGTTCCGGACGCTGCCAGTCTCGAAGGCAAGGCCTCACAGATCCTCGAAGCCGTTCGCCAGACGATCCAGACCGGCGACGACACGCTCTATCCGACGGCGAGCATCGGCGTCTCGCATCTGGCGTTCGCGAGCAACGTCGACGGCCTGCTGAAGTGTGCCGATCTCGCGCTCTACCGGGCCAAGGCGCTCGGGCGGAACCGCGCCGAGACGTTCTCACCGGAGCTTCGCCGCCGAACGGACCAGGACGCACGGGTTCTCGACGCCATCCGGCACGCGATCGATCGAGATGAGATCGTCGCCTTCTACCAGCCGATCGTTGACCTCAAGACGTGCCAGGTGCGGGGCCTCGAGGCGCTGGCGCGCTGGAACCATCCCATCTGCGGGATCCTGCCCCCGTCCGAGTTCGCGGCGGCGCTCGAGGACCCCGTCCTGTCGATGGCCATCGACGATGCCGTCCTGCGCCAGGCGCTGCGGCAGATGCGGGAATGGGTCGCCGCCGGCGTCCCGGTCGCGGCCGTCAACGTCAACGCCTCCGAAGCGCAGCTCCGCCGTGCGGACCTCGTCGAGCGGGTCGCGGAACTTCTCGACCTCAACCAGTTGACGCCGGACCGGCTGAAGATCGAACTCGTGGAAACGGCCTATCTCGGCCGCGATCCGCAGCAGATCGTCTCGACGGTGCAACGTCTCGCCAAGCTCGGCATGGTTTGCGCCCTCGACGACTTCGGGACGGGCCATGCCTCGCTGACCCATCTGCGGCAGCTTCGGGTCGATCGCGTCAAGATCGACCGGTCGTTCGTCGCCAACATGTGCACGGAGCCCTTCGACCGTGGTCTGGTCAAGAGCCTTGTCGAACTCGGTCGCAACCTCGGCATCCGCATGACGGCCGAGGGCGTCGAGACCACGGAACAGCTCGAACTGCTGCGCGCCTTCGGCTGCGACTGCGCGCAGGGCTACCTGATCGGCCGACCGATGCCAGCCGAGCAGGTGCCGGAGGCCGCGCTCCGCTGGTACGCCAGTTGTGCCGCCGATGGACGGATCGATGCTTCGGACCGTTCTCTCGAACTTCGGAGGTAGGTCCGCGGCTTCATCGTGTTGGGACGGTCCCGTCGGTACGGGCTCCGCGCCGGCCATAGTTTCAGGTCGGAAGTCGCACGGCCGCTTTCCATCATTGGTCGCGTGGAAGCGGACGGTCGGCTATCGGCCCGGCTGCGTCGCGCTTTTGCATCGTCATCCTCGTTTCGAGAGCGGCCGTTCGACCCGATCGGATGCCCCCCGCATGCTGCTTGGCGGAGAAGCATGGAACCGACGCCAGGCGCGCCGCAGCTGGCGCGTCGAGCCGAAACCGGCGCGGCTCGCGACGTGTTCCAGATCGAGGCGAGAGTTCGCCACCAGTTCATGCGCCAGCGCGACGCGCATCCGGTTGACGTAGTCCGTGACGCTCATCTCCGCGTGCTCGTTGAACAGCCGCGACAGGTTGCGCGGGCTCGTGGCGGCGGTGCGAGCCAGCGCCTCCAGCGACCAGGGACGCGCCGGATCGGCCGCCACGGCGTCCTGGGCGCGGTGGACCGCAGGGTGCAGGTGGTTGCGGCCTTCCAGCCAGGGCGAGAGCTGTGGGTCCGAGCCGGCGCGCCGCAGGTAGACGACGAGAAAACGGGCGACGGCGAGCGCCGCGGCGTGGCCGGCTTCCTTCGCCACGAGGTGCAGCATCAGGTCGACGCCGGACGTGATGCCAGCGCTGGTCAGGCGCTCGCCGCTCTCGACGAACAGGCGGTTCTCGACGACGCGGGCGCGAGGCGCGACGCGGGCGAGTTCCGCGACAGTCGCATGGTGCGTCGTGCAGTCGTGGCCGTCGAGGAGGCCGGCTTGTCCGGCGAGCAGCGCGCCCGAGCAGATCGTCGCCAGCTGGACGCCGGGACGGACCACCTTTGCCAGCCACGCGACGATCGCCGCTTCCTGCGCATCGTCGCCGTGGCCGTCGTCGTCGGAACCGAGCGTCTGGCTAGCCTCGCCGGGCACCACTACCAATGCACCGGGCGGTACGGCTTCCGGCAGCGGCGCGATCCCGGCGAGGCCAAGGCCGATCGAGCTGCCGACCATCGCGGTGGGCCCGACATAGCTGACGGCGAAGCGTACCGCCGCCTGCTCCATGTTGGCTTTACGCAGGACCTCGATCGGTCCGGCGATGTCGAGCAGCAGTACCCGCGGTGGCACGACCACAACGACCTCGATCTCGCGAGGCACCGGCGATGCGTTCATGCTGCGAGCGCGTCCGGCTCGCCGGAGAGCGCTTCCTCGACGGTCGCGATGCGGGCGAACCGGCCGGCGAGCACTAGTTCGGTGCGGGCGCGGATCTCGGCCGGGCTCCAGGTGCGACCCGAGGCGTCGGTCATCGGGAAGGTCAGCGTCGCCTCGCCGACGTAGGTGACGCCGTAGCCGAGGTCGCAAGCGTGCCGCGTCGTCGTCTCGCAGCACTGCTCGGTGCGGATGCCGGAGACGAGCAGGCGGCGGATGCCGTTCGAGGTGAGCCAGACGTCGAGGCCGCTGCCGACGAGAGCGCTGTGCCGGCGCTTGGCGAACACGACATCGGGGGACAGGCGCAGCGGCGCGAGCGTCTGTACTAGGCCGGAGCTTTCCGCGAATGGCCCCTCGTCCTCGACATGGAAGACCTGAACGATCGGCATCCCGGCTCCGACAGCGCCGTCGATCAGCGCCTGCTGGCGCGCGATGTAGGTTGCGACATCGTCCTCGCGGAAGTAGGGCCGATGCCGGAAGGACTCTTGAGCATCGATGACGATGAGGGCGGTGGCGGACATATCGTGCTGGCTCCTGCGGATGGCAGTGCGGAGGATGCCGCCGATCGCAGCGGCGCGAAAGCAGCAAGAGGGACGGATAGCGGACGGATCACGCCATTCACTCGATCGATTGCGCTTGGCATTTCCGGTCGGAGCCGTCGACCCCTCGGCGCGTTCGGCGCGTTAGGGATCGGCCGGCTCGTCGGTCGCCATCCCCCGAGGCCGAGGCACAGGTCGAACGAACGTCGGCGGCGGACTTCTGAACCGCTGCCGCGGCGGTCCTGCTATATCCTGCACTGTAACGATCGTCGGCAGGATTGATGACGAATGAGACCTGTTCCGCTTCACCCGCTGCCCGGCCAGGAAAGCGTGTGGGACTATCCGCGCCCCGCCGTGGCCGCGCCGACAGCGAAGCGCGTTAGGATCATCCACCGCGGCGTCCTGCTCGCCGATACGGTCCGCGCCGTCCGCACGCTCGAGACCAGCCATCCGCCGAGCTACTACATCCCGCCGGACGACATCGACATGACGCGGCTGCGGCGAACGGAGCGTCGCTCGCTGTGCGAATGGAAGGGAGGCGCCGTCTACTTCGACGTCGCGATCGGCGGCGAGGTGCTGCCGGACGTCGGCTGGAGCTACCCGGACCCGACCGCACCGTTTGCAGTCCTTCGCGACCACGTCGCCTTCTACGCCGCGCCGTTCGACGAATGCACTGTCGACGGCGAGCGGGTCGTGCCGCAGCCGGGCGGGTTCTACGGCGGCTGGATCACGAGCGACCTCGCCGGCCCGTTCAAGGGCGTGCCCGGCAGCCGTTTCTGGTGACGCAGCCGACAGCGCCGAACTGCGGCATGGCTTTCAGGCCGAAACGTTGGCGAGATGATCGATGCAGGCCAACGTCGGCTCGCGAACCGCCGGGCGAATTCACGCCTGCGGACGGTTGCGGTCTACTGCGGCTTGGCGGCTCGCGACGTGATGGCCCGGTCGAGCTCGACGAGCTTGTCGCGCATCGTCTTCGGAAGTTCCGTCTCGACCTGAAAACTGCGGACATGCTGCATTGAGCGGCGAACCTGCGCCAGCAGGCCGCGAGACTTCACGGAATTCGCAAGATCGCTCACGTCACACTCGGTTCTTGGCAATGTTCGAAGCCGAAGATTGCCGGAAACACGCTAACCCTTCGTTCACCGCGACGCCGATCGCGACCACGCTCAAAACCGTCGGAGGCCGAACGACAACTTTCCCGGATCAGCCTACCAGAAGCGGACCGGCGGCTTTCGGCCCATGTGTTGAAAAAATCGGATGAACGCTCGGCGGCCGAAAACGGGGCCGACACATTGGAACGGATTTCCGGCGACTAACCCTACAACGGAATGGGTTGCGCCGTCCAACCGCCATTAGCGGCGATCTGGGCAATCCATTTCAGCCGTGGAGGCAACAAGTAACGTACGCACCCTTTTTCAACACTAACGGCCCCTTGAGGACCGCGTTGCCCGGTTTAGCAATCGGCGGTCCGCTTCGCGCCGATAATGTTGAAAAAGTCCGTACGTTACTTGTTGCCTCCACGGCTGAAATGGATTGCTCAGACCGCCGGGGTCGATGGCCGAATGCCGCAAATCCATTTCAGCGTATGCTGATTGCTGGAAATCCGTTCCGGAAGTTTCGGTGCGAGTCCGCGTCGCCGAGTGCTCATCCGACTTTTTCGACACTATCCGCCTGCAGAAGTCAGAGGAACTCGTACCCAACCGTAGAGCTGCACGTGGAGTGCGAGTTGCTGCACAATGCATGCCATCTCATGCAGAACTACATCAAAAAATGCAGAACTTTCACATCCGTCACACCAACTAAACTATTGAAAAGAATGGTGCCCAGGGGCGGACTGCATCCATCCCCAGCAGCATCTTGCAAAAACAGCGGGTTGGCCGCCATATCTGAAGTCGATGTGTATCACCGGCGTGTGGCTATGTCACGGGCGCTGGCGGGACGTTCCGCCCGAGTATGGTCCGGCCAC
The DNA here is from genome assembly GCF_008802405.1 of Plantimonas leprariae. Taxonomy (GTDB): domain Bacteria; phylum Pseudomonadota; class Alphaproteobacteria; order Rhizobiales; family Rhizobiaceae; genus Plantimonas; species Plantimonas leprariae. The sequence goes on along the minus strand of NZ_VZDO01000016.1, from coordinate 71,354 downwards.
CACGATCTACAACCGCTTCAGCCGCTGGAGCCGACGCGGCGTCTGACAACGCATCTTCGAAGCGGTCGCGGCCGCCGGAGAAGTCCCCAACGAACTCAGCCTCGACAGCACCCACGTCAAAGCGCATCGCTCGGCTGCAGGTGGAAAAGGAGGGAAGGCGCGGCGCATCAAAGCCGTCATCCCCTCCACCGCGACACGCACCAAGCCGTTCCCGTTGGATCGCCGCGCCTACAAACGCCGCAACCGCATCGAGCGCTTGTTCCGCCGCCTCAAGAACTGGCGGCGCATCGCAACCCGCTACGAGCGCCTCGCCCGAAACTACCTCGCGGCCCTCGCCCTCGTTTCTTCAACCATCGCATGGACCTGAGTGCGTCCCCTACCTAGTCCTGCCGGATGAAGGAATTTGCAGGTGCTTGGTCCACCATGTCGACCAAGTCCGCTCCCGGTCGTACGGGTTGGACGACCACGATGCTCGAAGCTCTGCTAGTCTGTCGGAATGCATCTGGCGAAGCCGTTCATCTTGCAGCCCAGCGAACTCCAGATTTGCTGTCCTTTCCTGTCGCTGACGTTCGGCCACCGTCCTTTGACGATCAGCGTGCTCTGACAGTTCCCATCCTATCGCGATATCCGTCCAAGCGGCATCCCGGAAGGCGGATAGCGGCGCGAGTTTCCGATCCACTTCCAACCTGCGGGCATCTTCGTTGATCGTCCGCGAGATACTGACGGTGGGCCCGGCGTAAACGGATAGTGCCTTCTGAATCGGCGTCTTGCGAATACCGAGCACGTCTACGAGCCTCACTTCGCAACCATCGACAAGTACGCGGATTGCGGGATCCACATCCTCGCAAAGCAGACGCACGAGCCTCCAATGCCGCCGCACGGCGTTGCTACTTGTACGAGGTAAAGCAACGCGCAGTGAAACGTCGGAGGCGGGTATGCCACGGGACGCAAAGAACTTACCCGCGACCCATTCTTTAGCCCGAGCAACAGCTGCTTCGGGAATGTATCCGATCGGCGATAGCTGCGGTAGTTGGTGCCGATGAGACCGTAATCGGCATCGCCGGCGCTGCCGTCCTGGTGGCGGATCCCCATTACGTTGTATCCTTTCCTCACAACGATGCGAAGGAAAGCATTGGCTGAAGCCCGGGCCAAACTATAAGATCGAACACGCTATGTTCGGTGAACTCACAAGATGCGACGGCTGCCATCGTTGAACGCGCTTCGAGCCTTCGAGGCCGCGGGGCGTCATGGGCGCATGACGCTGGCGGCCAAAGAGTTGCACGTGACCCACAGCGCCATCAGCCGACAGGTGCAACACCTGGAAGACCTGCTGGGCGTCGCGCTGTTTTCGGGGCCGAAGAACGGCATCCAACTGACGAGCGCGGGATCGACCTTGCTGACGGGACTGAGCGTCGCCTTCGATCAGATGGACATGGCGGTTCGATCCGTCGCCGACACCGCCGACGGGCCGCTCAACATCTCGTGCCCCGGGACCTTCACGATGCGCTGGCTCATCCCACGGCTGTTCCGGTTCAACAACGCCAACCCGGCCATTGAGGTGCGCTTGTCGGCATCGAGCCAGCCTGTCGATTTCCAGCGTGATTCCTTCGACGTCGCCATCCGCGCCACTCGAAGACCTTGGCCCGAGGATGCCGAGGTGACCGAGCTCCTGCCGGAAAGGATTGGTCCGGTGCTTTCGCCAAGTCTGCACGAACGCCTCGGTCGCTCGCTCGACAAGCTTACACTGCTGCATACGCGCAGCCGCCGTAACACCTGGGACGTATGGCGGGAAAGATCCACGATGACGGTGCCGGACGGCGATGACGTCGAGTACGAGCACTTCTACTTCATGATCGAGGCTGCCTTGTCAGGGCTCGGCATGTGCGTCGCGCCGTGGCCCATGGTCGCCGACGACGTCGGTTCGGGTCGACTGATCGCTCCCCATGGCTTCGTCGACAGCGGACAGACATACGTCGCAGCCCGGCGGAGCAGGCAGCACCGCAAGTCGCAGATCTTCTGCGAATGGCTCGCCGAGGAAGCGAAGCGCTTCGAGGCTTCCACGCATCTTTCCAGAACTTGCGATACCGTCGAACCCGAACCGCGTCCCCAAGCCTGACGTGATCTTCCGGATCGTCCATGCCGGTCCGGATGTCGTTCGTACTGCCTGTCGAGAGCCGACGACTTGCCGCCTCTCGACCGTTACGACTCTTCCGCTTCCCTGTATGGGATTCTCATCCCGGCACGGCGCAGACGGTGGAGCGCGTCAGGAACCGCCGCTCGCGGCCGTTGTCGAGCGAGAACATGCCGCCGCGCCCCGGCACCACGTCCAGGATGAGGTCTGTGTGCTTCCACATCTCGTATTGGGCGCCGCCGATGTAGACCGGCGTGTCATCGCCGATATGGCCGAGCAGCACGTCGTTCTCGCCGATGCGGAACTCAGCCCGCGGATAGCACATCGGCGACGAGCCGTCGCAGCAGCCGCCCGACTGGTGGAACAGCACAGGCCCGTGGTCGGCGACGATCTCGGCGAGGAAGGCGAGCGCGTCCGGCGTCGCGGACACCTTGTTCTTCGAGTGGCTGCTCATGCATCGGCTCCCGAACGAGGAACGGCGCGGACGATCATGTCCGCGCCGCGCATAGTAGTGTCGGCGTTCAGAAGAAGCCCAGCGCCTTCGGAGAGTAGCTGACCAGCATGTTCTTGGTCTGCTGGTAGTGGTCGAGCATCATCTTATGGGTTTCGCGCCCGATGCCCGACTGCTTGTAGCCGCCGAACGCCGCGTGCGCCGGATAGGCGTGGTAGCAGTTCGTCCAGACGCGGCCCGCCTGGATCTCGCGGCCGAAGCGGTAGGCGCGCGTGCCGTTCCGCGTCCAAACGCCGGCGCCGAGGCCGTAGAGCGTGTCGTTGGCGATGCTGAGCGCGTCGGCGTCATCCTTGAACTTCGTCACCGACACGACGGGGCCGAAAATCTCCTCCTGGAAGACGCGCATCTTGTTGTGGCCGGCGAAGATCGTCGGCTCGACGTAGTAGCCGTCGGCGAGTTCGCCTTCGAGCGTCGCGCGCTTGCCGCCGGTCAGCACCTCGGCGCCTTCCTGGCGGCCGATGTCGAGGTAGGACAGGATCTTTTCCATCTGCTCGGTGGAGGCCTGCGCGCCGAGCATCGTCGTCGGGTCGAGCGGGTGGCCCTGCTTGATCGCCTTCACCCGGGCGACGGCCTTCTCCATGAAGCGGTCGTAGATCGACTCGTGGACGAGGGCGCGCGACGGGCAGGTGCAGACCTCGCCCTGGTTGAGGGCGAACATCGCGAAGCCTTCCATCGCCTTGTCGAGGAAGTCGTCGTCCTCGTCCATGACGTCCTTGAAGAAGATGTTCGGCGACTTGCCGCCGAGCTCCAGCGTCACCGGAATGAGGTTCTCGGAGGCGTACTGCATGATCAAGCGGCCCGTCGTCGTTTCGCCGGTGAAGGCGATCTTGGCGATGCGCTTGGACTGCGCGAGCGGCTTGCCCGCCTCGAGCCCGAAGCCGTTCACGACGTTGAGGACGCCCTCCGGCAGGATGTCGGCGACGAGCTCGGCGAACACCATGATGGACAGCGGCGTCTGCTCGGCGGGCTTGAGGACGACGCAGTTGCCGGCCGCGAGCGCGGGCGCGAGCTTCCAGATCGCCATCAGCAGCGGGAAGTTCCACGGGATGATCTGCCCGACGACGCCGAGCGGCTCGTGGAAGTGGTAGGCAACCGTGTCCTCGTCGATCTCGGAGATCGCGCCTTCCTGAGCGCGCAGGGCCCCGGCGAAGTAGCGGAAGTGGTCGACGCCGAGCGGCATGTCGGCATGCGTCGTCTCGCGGATCGGCTTGCCGTTGTCGAGCGTCTCGACCATGGCGAGAAGGTCGAGGTTCTCCTCCATTCGGTCGGCGATGCGTAGCAGCAGCTTCGAGCGCTCGGCCGGCGCGGTCTTGCCCCACTTCTCCTTCGCCTTGTGGGCAGCGTCGAGCGCGAGTTCGATGTCGGCGGCACCAGAGCGTGCGACATGGCAGAGCGTCTTGCCCGTCACCGGGCTCGGATTGTCGAAGTAGCGACCGTCCGTCGGCGCGACCCATTTGCCGCCGATGAAGTTGTCGTAGCGCTCGCGGATCAGGACCTTCTTCGAGACCTGATCGATGGCTTGCTGGTACATGGACCGTTCCTCCCGGTTCGATGGACTGGATGCGAAGACGCTGAAAACCCGTGGCCGTCCGCCGCGGTGCTCCCCCAAGCGCCGCGGAGGGTCAGGCGAAGGGAGCGCCGATCGACCGCCGACGCCTAGCTTTCGACCGATCCCCGCCGGACGAACCCCTTCTAGGTCGCGGACACTGCGCTTGCAGCGCGAACGCGTCAACGCGATATTTCAAAGGATATAACGCTTCTAGTTCTAAACTGCCATCCGAACCAGCCGGGCATCCGGTCTCAGCGGACCTCGATCATGGCGACGTCGCGGACGCTGCGCGCGCCGCGCTTGTCGCCGGGAACGATCACCCGGAGCCCGTCGCGAGCGGACAGCGGGGCACCGTCTTTATCCGTCGCCAGAATGATCGGTTTCGCCCCAAACTCGGGCGCGATTTCGCCCGCAGAGAACAGGATCGCGTAGCCGTCGCGACCAGTGACGAGGATGCTGCGGCGAAGTTCGTCGTGATGCCCGGTGCTCCGCCCGATGCCGGCGCGCTCCAGCAGCGTCCAAAGGAGAACGCCGCCGTAGCGGCCGCGCTCCTCGCCCTTCGAGGTGTGGAAGGAGACGTCGAGCTCAGTCCGCGGCAGTCCGGCGAGGCTCGCGCGCGTCAGGGTCGCGGGCTCGATCGCGGTTCCCGCAAGCGTGACGGTCGCGGTTGCCGCATCCTGCGCCGTCGCGGGCGCCGCGGCGAGGAGCAGGAAGGCGAGGAGGGTGCGGGCGAGCATCGGCATCGCTCCCTCACGCCGCCTCGTAGCCGACGATTCCCTTGATCTCGAGGAACTCGTTCAAGCCGAACTCGGCGTATTCCCGGCCGTTGCCGGACTGCTTGTAGCCGCCGAACGGCGCGCCCGTGTCCCAGGCCGGGTCGTTGATGTAGACGTTGCCCGAGCGCATCCGGGCGGCCAGCCGCCGACCGTGCGCGAGGTCGCCGGTCTGGATGTAGGAGGCCAGGCCGTAGGGTGTGTCGTTCGCGAGCCGTACCGCCTCTTCCTCGTCGCGATAGGTCAGGATCGACAGGACGGGCCCGAAGATCTCTTCGCGCGAAATGCGCATGTCCGGTGTGACGTCGGCAAACACGGTCGGCTTAACGAAGTAGCCGCGGTTGAGCCCGTCCGGCCGCCCAAGCCCGCCGGCGACGAGCCGCGCGCCCTCGCGGATGCCGCTGTCGATAAGGTCCTGGATCTTGTCGTACTGCACCTCGCTGACGACCGGTCCGAGCTTGACGCCCTCGGCCGTCGCCGGCCCGGTGCGGAAGCTCGCCGCAGCGCGGGCTGCAATGTCGGCAGCCTCGTCGTGGCGCTCGACGGGGACGAACATGCGCGTCGGGGCGTTGCAGCTCTTGCCGCTGTTGCCGAAGCATTTGGCGACGCCGTTCGCCACCGCCTTCTCGAAGTCGGCGTCGGCGAGGACGATGTTGGCGGACTTGCCGCCGAGTTCCTGATGGACGCGCTTGATCGTGTCCGCCGCGGCCTTGGCAACAGCCACGCCGGCGCGGGTCGAGCCGGTGAAGGACACCATGTCGACTTGCGGGTGCCGGGACAACGCCTCGCCGACTGTCGCTCCGTCGCCGCTGACAAGGTTGAAGACGCCGCGCGGCACCTCGGCCGCCTCGACCATCTCGGCGAACAGGAGACCGCTCATCGGGGCGATCTCGGACGGCTTCAGAACCATCGTGCAGCCGGCGGCGAGCGCCGGCGCGACCTTGCACATGATCTGGTTCATCGGCCAGTTCCACGGCGTGATCATCGCGACGACGCCGACCGGCTCCTTCGCGATCATCGTCGTGCCCCTGAGTTCCTCGAAACGGAACGTCTCCAGCGTCTCGATCATCCGGGCGAGGTGCGCCCGGCCGCTGCCGGCTTGATTCGAAACGGCGAAGGGCAGCGGCGCGCCCATCTCCCGCGAGATCGTCTCGCCCATCTCCTTCGCGCGCCGGTCGTAGACGGCGAGGAGCCGCCGGAGGATCGCGAGCCGTTCCTCGCGGCTCGTCTGCGAATAGCTCTCGAAGGCTCGCCTTGCCGCTTCCACCGCGCGGTCGACGTCCGCTGCGGAGCCGAGGGCGATCTCCGCGTAGGGTTCCTCCGTCGATGGATCGATGACGGGGAGCGTCGCTTGCCGCCGGACCGGCTCGACCCACGATCCGTCGATGAAGAACCGCAGCGCGTTGTCCATGGCCTTCGCTCCCTGTCCAACTTTCCGGCTGGCTGCCGAGGCGTCGCGTCCGGATCGCGGTCCCCCGCGCGTTGTATCCGATGGAACATATCGCTACGACGATGCATCCGCCAGCGACGGGATCCCCGCCATGTCCGCTTTTCCGAAAGTCCGCCTCCTTCCGGCGATGCTGATCGCCGGTCTTCTCGCGACGGGCGGTCCGGCCTTCGCCGAGCGTGCCGTCACCGACCAACTCGGCCGCGAGGTGCACGTGCCCGACACCATCCACCACGCGGTGATCCTCCAGCACCAGACGCTGAACATCGCCGTGCAGCTCGGCGCCATGGACGAGGTCGTCGGCATTCTCGACGAGTGGAAGAAGCAGCTCGGGGGCAATTACGTCCGCCTCGCACCGAAGCTGGCAAGTCTGCCGATGCCAGGCGGCCTGACGAAGGTGAACGTCGAAGAACTCCTGAAGCTCGAGCCGGACGTCGTCTTCGTCACCAACTACGCACCACCCGAGATGATCGCCCGGATCGAGGGCGTAGGTGTGCCCGTCGTCGCGATCTCGCTCCTGAAGGTCCCGCCTAGCGAGGCGGGGAAACTGAACCCCTCCGTTGCCGACGAACCCGCCGCCTACGACGCGGGCTTCACCGATGGCATTCGGCTGATCGCCGACGTTCTGAACCGCAAGCCCGCCGGCGAGGCGCTGATCGCCAAGGCGACCGCGAACCGCAAACTCGTGTCCGACCGGTTGGCCGGTCTCAAGGACGAGGACCGCGTACCGGTCTACATGGCGAACCCGGACCTCTCGACCTATGGCCACGGCAAGTACACCGGGCTGATGATGCGGCGCGCCGGGGCGCGCAACGTCGCCGACGCGATACCCGGCTTCAAGCAGGTGTCGATGGAGGATGTGATCGGCTGGAACCCGGCGGTGATCTTCGTGCAGGAGCGCTATCCGGCCGTCGTCGGCGAGATCAAGGCGGACCCGGCCTGGGCAACGATCGACGCTGTGAAGCGTGGGCGCATCGAGCTGATGCCGGAATACGCCAAGGCCTGGGGCTACCCGATGCCGGAGGCGCTGGCGCTCGGGGAACTCTGGATGGCGAAGACGCTCTATCCCGACCGCTTCGCCGACGTCGACATGCAGAAGGAAGCCGACGGCTACTACCGCGAGTTCTACGGGACGCCCTACGTCCCGCCGCAGCCGTGACCACCGATCGCGTCGCGACCGCGGCCGGACGGTACCGCGTATCCTCAAGCCTGACGCTGCCGCTTCTCGGCGGCGTCCTCCTCGCCGTCGCGCTCCTCTCGCTCGGCCTCGGCCGCATCGACATCCCGGTTCTGCGTGTCGTCCGGATCCTCCTCGATCCGGTTCTCGCCGCCGAGCCGGCGGTGACGGCGGTCGAGCGCAGCGTCATCTTCAACGTCCGTCTGCCGCGCGTTCTGACCGCGCTCCTCGCCGGCTCGGGGCTCGCCCTCGCCGGTGCGGCGCTTCAGGGCGTGTTCCGCAACCAGCTGGTCGGGCCGCAGATCGTCGGCGTCTCGTCCGGGGCGGCGTTCGGCGGCGTGCTCGCGATCCTTCTCGGCCTGTCGCACGGCGGCCTTCTCGCTGGCGCCTTCGCCTTCGGCCTCCTCGCGCTCGTCCTCGTCTACGCGCTGAACAGCTTCGTCGCCCGCCGCAACATCCTCGCGCTGGTACTGGCCGGCGTCGTCGTCAGCGGTTTCTTCGGCGCGCTGGTCAGCCTCGTCCAGTTCCTCGCCGACACCGAGGACAAACTGCCGACAATGGTGTTCTGGCTGCTCGGCAGCTTCGCCACGGCGAACATGGAGAAGGCCCTGCTGGTCGCAGGGCCCGTGCTCGCCGGCGGCACGCTGCTGCTGGCGCTGCGCTGGCGGATCGACATTCTGTCGCTCGGCGACGAGAGCGCGCTCGCGCTCGGCCTCAACGTCGCGCGGCTGCGCTGGCTCGTGCTCGCGCTGGTCGCCCTGATCGTGTCGGCGCAAGTCGCCGTCAGCGGCATCGTCGGCTGGGTCGGCCTCGTCGTGCCCCATATCGCCCGCATGATTGTCGGGCCCGGCCATCGCCGCATGCTGCCGGCCTCGCTTCTCGTCGGCGCGACCTTTCTTCTCGTCGTCGACGACGCGGCACGGACGCTCACGGGCACCGAGATCCCGCTCGGCATCCTGACGGCCCTGATCGGCACGCCGGTCTTCGCGGTCCTTCTGCGCCGGAGCCAGATGGCGGGCGGCCGGGATGGGTGAACCAAGCCTGTCGCTCGGCGGCGCGGGCCACTCCTACGATGGCCGAGCCTGGCAGTTCCGGAAGCTCGATCTCGTCGTCGGCAACGGCGACGTCATCGCCGTCCTCGGCCCCAACGGACGTGGTAAATCCACGCTGCTTCGCGTCATGGCGGGCCTTCTGCGGGCAAGCGAGGGAACAGTCGAGGCCGCCGGCCCGGTCGGCTTCGTGCCGCAGGACTTCGCGGGCGCCTTTCCCTACTCGGCGCTCGACATCGTCCTCATGGGCCGCGCCCGGCACGTGGCGACGCTGCGGATGCCGACCGCGAAGGACGAGGCGATCGCCCTCGACGCGCTCCATGCCGTCGGCATGGTCGACCTCGCCGCGCGTTCCTTCGACAGGTTGTCCGGCGGCGAGCGCCAACTCGTCCTGATCGCGCGGGCGCTCGCGTCGGAAGCCTCGATCCTCCTTCTCGACGAGCCCGCCTCGGCACTCGACCTGCAGAATCAGGGCCGCGTCCTGGACCTCATCGGCCGGCTCGCGGCGCAAGGGCGGACGCTCGTCTTCACCACCCACCAGCCGAACCACGCGATCACGGCGGCGTCCAAGGCGCTCCTGATGATGGAGGAGGAGTCCCCAATCTTCGGTGCCGTCGACGGCGTCGTGACCGAGCGCAACCTCGAGGCCCTCTACGGCCTGCCGGTGCGGCTCGTGCCGTTCGAGGTCGACGGAACCCTGTCGACTTCGGCCGTCCCGGTGTTCGGAGGCCGCGGGTTGGGACGCCACGCAGAGAAACCAACGGGACGATGACAATCTCCGAAAGACCCGCGCCGACCATCAAGGTCCTTGCCGCGGGGAGCCTGCGCCAGCCGTTCACCGACATCGTCGCGGCGTTCGAGGCCGGGACGGGTATCAGGATCGACGCCGCCTTCGGCCCGGCCGGGCTCCTGCGCGAGCGGATCGAGTCCGGCGAGGCGTTCGACCTGTTCGCGTCGGCCAACATGGCGCATCCCGAACGCCTCCACCGCCTCGGCCTGTCCGGCCCGGCGATCCCGTTCACCGCGAACAGCTTGTGCCTAATCGCTCGCGCCGGGCTCGGAATGACGGCAGAGACCATGATCGAGGTCATGCTTCGGCCGGACATCCGCATCGGGACGTCGACGCCCGGCGCCGATCCGTCCGGCGACTACGCGCTCGAGTTCTTCCGGAACGTCGAGAGGGAGCGTCCCGGCGCCGGTGCCGTGCTCGCCGCAAAGGCGAGGGCGCTGGTGGGCGGCCGGGACTCGCTGCCGATCCCCTCCGATGTTCCAGCCGCCGCCTGGGCGATCGATGGCGGCGAGGCGGACGTGTTCGTCAGCTACCGCACCAACGGCAGGCTCGTCGAAGCTCGACCCGGCCTCGCGGTCGTGGTTATCCCGAAGCGTCTGGATGTCGCGGCGAGCTACGACCTGTGCCTCGGACGGACGGCCGGGCACGGCGCGGAGCGGCTGTCGAAATGGCTGCTGTCGGCCCTCGGCCAGGACGTGCTGCGCCGTTATGGCTTCGCCGATCATCGGTAGGCATCTTCGACAGCAGCAGTATTTGGTTTTGGATCGGACAGGATGCCGCCATGCCGAACCTGCCTCGTCTCTACTCCGACAACGACGTCGCCGGCATGATCTACGGCACCGGCGACGACCCGGATGCTGTGCTCGCCGAGTTCATGCGCCTGCTCCTGGCGGAGGGGTGGGACGTGCTCGGCATCCTCCAGTGGCGCGTCGACGGGGCTCGCACGAAGAACCGTTCCGTCGAGTTCATCCTCGCGCCGGAGGCGGAGTGGGGAAGCGTGGAGAACCAGGACGATCACTTCGACGGACGCGCGTCGACGCGGCTCATGGGTCCGGGGAGCGGCTGGCGGCGGCACTCCCACGCAAGCCCGATCTTGCTGTCCTCAATCGCTTCGGGCGGGCCGAGATGGAGGGCCATGGGTTGATCGGGTTGCTCGCCGCAGCCTTCGACGACGTCGTGCCGGTCGCGGTCGCTGTTCCAGTCGGGCTCCGCGAAGGCTGGATCGAAAGTACGGGCGGGCTCGCCGTGTCTGTCGAACCGGACCCGGCTCAGCTTCTTAGGTGGTGGCGCTCCCTCGGTAATGGTCCGCGCGAACCGAACCAGTCACCGGACGAGTGCCGGCATGCCCGCTGACGTCTCCCAAATACTCGATTCCGTTCGTCTGCTTTGGGGAACGTTGTCAATTCCGCGCAAAGGCTTGAATGAGTCGGAACCTGCGTTTGTGACGTCCGCAGCCAACCAAACAACTGCGTGGTCGCCCGCGACCTGAGAGCCGCTAGTTCGGTGCTTGCAACTGAACGGCCGTAAAGGGTTCACTGATGAAGGCGTTAACCTGGCACGGCGAGGGCGACATCCGCTGCGAGACGGTTCCCGACCCGAAGATCGAGCACGACCGCGACGTCGTCATCAAGGTAACGGCCTGCGCGATCTGCGGCTCGGATCTGCACCTGATGGGCGGCTTTATGCCGACGATGGAAAGCGGCGACATCCTAGGCCATGAGACCATGGGCGAGGTCGTTGAGGTCGGCTCGGGCGCGGCGTCGAAGCTGAAGGTTGGCGACCGGATCGTCGTGCCCTTCACCATCTGCTGCGGCGAGTGCCGGCAGTGCAGGTGGGGTAACTGGAGCTGCTGCGAGCGAACCAACCCAAACGGCAAGATGCAGGCCGAGACTTTCGGCTATCCGCTCGCCGGCCTCTTCGGCTTCTCGCACATCACTGGCGGCTTCTCAGGAGGACAGGCCGAATATCTGCGCGTTCCCTATGCCGACGTTGGACCGATCAAGGTGCCGGACGGGCTCGACGACGAGAAGGTGCTGTTCCTGTCCGACATCTTCCCGACCGCCTACCAGGCGGCCGAGCACTGCGACATTGGTCCGGAGGACACGGTGGCGGTCTGGGGCTGCGGCCCAGTCGGCGTGCTTGCCGTCAAGTGCTGCTTCCTGCTCGGCGCCAAGCGGGTCATCGCGATCGACACCGTACCTGAGCGCTTGGCGCTCGCCCGCGAGGCCGGCGCCGAGACGATCGACTACGGCGCGGTCGATATCCAAGAGGCGCTAATGGAGATGACCGGCGGACAGGGTCCGGACTCGGTGATCGAGGCGGTCGGCATGGAAGCGCACGGAGCGGAGACCCTGATGCAGAAGGTCTCGTCGGCCGTGATGTCGTCGACCACGAGCATGGGACGGCCCTTCGCGTTGAACCAGGCAATTCTTGCTTGCCGGCCCGGCGGCAACGTCTCGATGCCCGGCGTCTTCGCGGGACCGGCCGGTCCGGTCGACCTCGGCGGCCTGATGAACAAGGGGCTGACGCTCAAGACCGGCCAGACGCACATGCAGCGCTACCTGAAGCCGCTCCTGGAGCGGATCGAGAATGGCGAGATTGATCCGTCCTTCATCATTAGCCACCGCTCCAGCAACCTCGAGGACGGCCCCGCGCTCTACGAGACGTTCCGCGACAAGAAGGACAACTGCACCAAGGTCGTGTTCAAGCCGCACGGATAAGATAACCAGCTCCGACGCAACCTAACAAATGGTGCGGCGACGTCATGAACGACTGCCACGGCAATGTGTCGCTTCTCGCTCAGACGCCCATACCCGTCGCTCCCTCACCAACTGGGCGACGGACTTCGTCGGACGATCGGAGAAAAAAGCTGAGCGCATCGCTGCGGTCGGGGTTTCAAGAGCGACTTCGCCACCGCTTGGCGCGAGGGCAAAGGATCCACGCCATTCTGCGCGAACTGCCCCTTGAGCAGGATGCCGCCGCCGCCTGACGCCGCATGCCAGTTGTACCGACCCCGTCGTCCTGAACCTGCACTTTGATGACGCCAAGGTCACGGCAGCGCGCCCGAGTGCTGAACTGACGCGGCACGTGCGCGAGGCGATGGCGAACGCGCCGTGCAGGACCTCGGCGAGCTTGGCGACGCCTGCGGGCCGCGCGCCTCGAAGTCGAGGCCCGGATCGTGCCTGACGAAATCGAAGGCGATGTGCTGCTCCTACCAAGCAGCGTCCCGTTCGCGGAAGGCCGGGAAGTAGGCTAGCACGAGTTGCGTGTCGGCGTCGTTCGCCATGGCTGATGCGTTGCCATCCTCGGTTGGCGGATACTGTTGCCCGCCTCGATCAAACGGCGGAACGCACGGACGGCTCGTGGATCGGGCAACGGTTGAAGCGCTGCCGAAACTCGGCCGAGTGCTGGTACGGCTCGTTGCGCGCCCGGTTGATGTTGCCGAGCGGTTGATGGGCCGCGAGCCCGGTCCAGACGCCGAAGCGCATCGCCTCGTTGACCGCCTGGACTCTCGCCGTCTCCCAACTGTCCTGCGGCGCGACCGTGATCGTCGCCACCCGCTCGAACGGCGCCTCGTCCTCGTTCCACTCGACCGTCGGATCTTCGACCGGCTGCTTCTCGAGATCGCGGCAGAGCTGGACGCGCAGTTCCCAGACGCCGGTCGCATTCTGCATCTCGGCCTGCAGCGTCTCGCGGATCGCGTCCGGACGGTCGGAGGCGTCGATCTCCGCGCCGGTCAGTGCCGTGAGGTCGGGCGACACCGGGACGATCGAGAACTTCGCGATGAAGTCGCCGTAGCGGAACGGCGTGACGCTGTAGTAGGTTTCACCGAGCGGGTCGGCGTTCGGCGCGCCGCCGAGCGATTGCAGCTTCGGGCTCTCGACGCCGACCGCCGAGAGCGCCGTGCTGACGCCGCGCAGGACGCTCGACATCGCCTTCTTCGTGCCCTCCAGCTTGTCGGTCGTGCCGGCCAGCATCTTCAGGTTGCCGAGGAACTGCTTGGCGGTCTTCGTCTGGAACACCGGACCGTTGACCAGGACGAAGTCCTGGGTCGTCCCTTCCGCGCCCGGCAGCCGTTCACCTTCGACGTCCAGCACCTTCAGCGCCAAGCCGCGGGGCAGCGAGATGGCGTCCGGCAGGATGTCGCCGGCGTTCGTCGACAGGCGCATGTAGACCTTGTGTCGTCCCGGCCGGGCGAACATCCCCTGCGCCAGTTCCGGCGAGAGGTCTGCCGCGATTTCCAGCGTGCCTTCCAAGATGCCGTGCGCCTTGGCATGGACCGACCGTACGGCATGGCCGTAGTCCTTGGCCGTCGTCTCCAGGATCGTGTCGAAGGTCTGGTTCAGGTTCTGGATGGTCTCGCCTTCGTCGGGCGAAACCGTCTCGACGTCGGGGCTGAAACGGACAGGCTGAGCGATCGGCATGGTGTCATTCCGCTTGTTGCTGCTGATTTGCCCGATGGTTTGCGCGTTCGGCGATTGCATCAGGCGGGAATCTGCGTGACGGTTTGCGGCTCCTGCGGCTGCACGCCGTTGGCGTTCTGCCGGAACGCGGCCAGCGCCTCGTAGACGCGCAGCCGGGCGCGCATCACCGAGCCGAGCGGCTGGTGCGCCGCGAGCGTGTGGGCCGGGCGGAACGACATCGCCTCGTCGAAGTAGCGCCGCCGCTCCGAGCTGCCGGCCTCCTGCGCCGGGATGTGGATCGTCGCCACCGTCCGGAACGGGCTGTCGCTCTCCTTCCACTCGACCGAGGCGTCCTCGATCGGCTGGGCCTCGGCGTCCGTCCACAGCTGGACGCGCAGCTCGAACACCGTTTCCTCGGACCGGATGAACGCTTCCGTGGCGTGCCGGAACGCGTCCGGATCGCTGTCAACGTCGATCGTCTGGTTCTCGAGCGCGTCCTGCTCGGCCGAAGCGGGGAAGGCCGCGACCTTCGCCACGTAGTCGCCGAAGCGGATCGGCGCTTGGCTGTAGTAGGGCTCGGACAGCGGATGGACGAACGGATGGCCGAAGAAGTCGGCCTTGGGGCTTTCGGTGCCGACGGCGTGGAGGACCCGGTTCAAATTGCGTGCCGCCGACGAGACGAAGCTCTTGACGCCTTCCGGCATCGAAGTTCCGGCTTCCAGTTGCTTCTCGTCCTTCAGGAAGCCCTCTGCCGTGCCGGACGGAAAGGTCGGGCCGCTGGCGAGCACGAAATCCTGCGTCGTGTCGCGATGGCTGCCGAGTTTCTCGCCCTCGACGCCGAACACCTTGATCGCCATGCCGCGATGCGTGCCGACCCGGTCGGCCAGCGTTTCGCCGGGCCCTTGCGCGAAGCGGATGGCGACGTCGAAACTGCCGGAGGCGGCGAACAGCCCTTGCGCCAGCTCCGGCGGCAGGTCGGGATGGATCGTCAGCGTGCCGACGGCGAGAGCCGAGCTCTTGGCATGCGAGGCGCGCACCGCGTGCCGTTCGCGTTCCGCCACCTTCTCGGCCTGATGCGTCATCGCCTCGATGATGCCGTCGATGGTCTCGGCCTCGTCCGGCGTCGGCGTTTCGATACCCGGCTGGAAGCGGATGGGCTGGGCGATCGGCATCGGGTATCCTCATCCGCAGTCCCGACCCGGGACATCGCACCGGCGCGTCGCGCTCGGACGATCGGGTCAATGCCACCTGTGCGGTGGCTGAACTCAGCTGACAGAACGGCACTTGATCAAGGCAAGTTCCGGAGAGCAACCGGTTGCCGGCTATGGGAAAACGAGCCCTCTTTGCTTCGCTTGCCGAAGTTGGACGATGGGGCACGCTTTGTGGACGATAGGGCGCAAGCTGCCGGACAAGACCTTGTGTCCGTCAGGACGAGAGCGTTTCCGGCAGGAGCGTGTCCCGAACGCTCTCGGGCTCGCGCTCCTCCTGCCCGCCGACTTCGCGGTAGCGTTTGGGTTCGAGCCCGTACGCGGCCCGAAAGGCGCGCGAGAAATAGCTGCGGCTGGCATAGCCGATGCTCGTCGCGATGATGCCGACCGGCAGATCGGTGGTCGTCAGCAGTTGCGCGGCGAGCCGGAGCCGCACCTTGCCCACAAAGTCGATCGGCGTCTGCCGGAACGTCTGCGAGAAGCGTTCGGCGAACGCTGCCCGGCTCATGCCGGCGACCCGTGCCAGGCTCTCGACCGTGTGCGGGTTCGCTGGTCGCTCGACGACCGCGAGGACCGCCCGCGTCAGCCGCGGATCGCGCAAGGAAGCGGTGACGGGCGAGGTGTCGTCTGACATCAAGTGACGACGCAACAGAAGCACGAGGCACTGTTTCATCAGAGCTTCAGTCAGAGCCTGCGTGCCGACCGTGGGCCGTTCGATCTCGGCGCGCATCAAGGCAAAGGCGTTATCAAAACTGCGGTCGGCGGGAAGGTTCTCGATCAGCGGACCCTGCAGGGCGGCGAGCAGGCCGAGCGCACCGTCGTAGGTCGCCGGGATCATGCCGCAGACGAGCAGCGTGTCGCTGCTGCCGTCCCCGCCGGTGAACGTCACCAAGCCTTCGTGCTGGACGGCGCAACGCTCTTCGCCACGAACCTCGCCGACTGGCGTGTTTGGCTCGCCGATCGCGTGCGGCCGTCGGGCCGGAACGATGATGACGCTGCCCGCATAGAACGGCACCCAGGCGCCACCGTCGATCCGGACGCCGCCGCTGCCGTTCAGCACGTAGTGGACCGTGATCGCCTCGAACGGACCGAACGCCAAGCGCCAACCGCGCTGGATGCGGCACACCGAGGAAATGTGCAGCCGCACCGCCAGCGTGATCAACAGGCGGTCGAGGACGTCCCTGCTCACCTACGCTGCCCTCGATCGTAACCGAGGCGGTCTGACTGATTTCATCTGCATCAGCAGTACTCGCAAACGAGCCGTCGACTTGTGGATCGAGGGAAGCTTACCACCGCTAAGTAGGCAAGCCGTCTGTTCCCAATTCGAGCGTCGGCGTTGCGACCGTCGCCGCGACGCTGCTCGGCTGCCTACAGGATCTCTGGGCGTCTGCTTGGTCATCCCGCTTGCTCGCGGTCGCCTCTCCATGGCTGCTGCCTAGCGCTGGCGGAAGAGGAGGCAGTCGGCGCGGCCGGCGATTTTCGCCATCGATGGATCGCCGTGATGGAGCCCGCCTGAGGCGCGAAGCGGCGAGGCAAGTCGACGGCCGCGGGGCCGTAATCTCAGTAGGTAAACCAGAAGCGCAGCAGCGAGGCGTTGAAGTCGGCGCCGTCGTCCGGTCCATCCATTACCGCCGTGTAGGTGTGGCTCAGTGATACGCGCAGCTTTTCGGTCAGGTACCAGTTGAGGATGCCGGTGCCGGCGATCTCGGTGCCCGCGTCGGGTCCCGCATCGCTGAGGTCGAGGTAGTCGAGCCGGCCGCCGACCTCCAACGCGCCGAAGCCGTCCGGCCCGGCCGGCGCCTTTGGCTCGACCTTATCGAACGTGCCGGTGGAGCCGTCGTAGGTGCGGTGGTCGTCGGTCAGGAAGGCGAGCAGCCCGACATAGGCGCCGTGCAGGAACGGACTGCCTTTCTCGCGATCGTCGAGCGTCGCGAGCGTGTACTCGCTTTCCAGCGTGAAGCGGCCGACGCTCGCCGCGAGTTCGAGGTTCGCCGCCTCGTAGGACTCGACGGCGGTGAAGTCGCCGGTGGAGATCGTCGACACGTCGCTGAACAGGTCGAGGCCCGGATCTCCCGCGAACGACAGCGCCGGTTCCGGATCGAAGGTGCCGACGAGGCTGAGGCCGAGATGCACCGCCGCGTCGTCGGTGAGAACCGGCCCATAGGTCGCCCGTCCCATGACGCTCGTGCCTTGGCCAAACGGCTCGACGTTGACGTCGGTGCCGAAGACGCCGGCGCTGACGCTCCAGTTCCGCGCGCCGTAGAGGGCTGTCGCGCCGACCGTGGCGACGCCGAGATAGCCGCCCGGCTGCAGCGCAGAACTCTGGCTGTCTTCGTTGAAGAGGGCGGGGCGGGCGCTGGTGAGGTCCTGCAGCGAGAACAGCGCCTTCTGCTGCCCGACCTGCAGCGTCAGCTCGTCCGTCACCGCGTAGTTGAGGTAGCCGTAGACGACGGTCGGGTCCGGATCGGTCGCGAGGTCGAAGGTGAACTCGCCACCGAACCGGTCGAACTTGAAGTCGGTGTAGAGCCGCGCCCGGCGGTACTGGACGCGGGTGTCGTCGATGCCGTCCAGAAAGTCGTCCGGATCGGCGTCCGCGTGCCCGATCTCGAACTGAACGAAGGGCGCGAACATCACGTACCGATCGCCGGAACCGAAACGCAGCGGGTCCGGTCCCGAACCGGTATCCTCGGCCAGCGCTGCGCTGGCAGACATGCAGGCGCCGGCAAGCAGAGATATAGCGTACCGCACCGTTTCGGTTAAGGTTGCCGCTGCCACCGATGTCGATCTCATCCTGCCTCGCTGCCGAGCTTATGCGCAATGTCGGCAAACGAAGAAGGGTCTCAGCGGGTTGTCGGGCTTCTTTTGTTGGTCTGCCGGCGACTGGGAATGGCCCCGAGCATACGTGCCGATGCGAGCCTATGAGGCGGGGTGGATGGCAGTCGTCCGAACGTTGAGTGGTCGCCTGCTATGTCTGCTTTATGGAAGCTCGGGAATAGCGTTGAATGTCTTCAAGGGGTCGAAACCGGAAAGGCAGCTTTCCCGGCCAATCGACTGAAAGCTGCCGGGCGGCTTCCTCTCAAGATCAGAACTGGCATCGGCAGACTGCGCCAGCGTGCTACGTCGCGACATAGCCTGCATGCCGCAGCTGAAAACGCTCCCCCATCTGCGGCTCATGCAGCTGGTTCGGCGCTGGTTTCGACGCTGTATAGAAGAGAGGGGGAGATGGCCCGAAAGCTGGGCTCCGCCTGAGACCGCCCGCGCTCTCCCTAACCCCGCTGCCGTCCCCGTGCTCCCTGCCGCCGCTCCCGCCGCCGTACTCTTTGACGGCCTGACCGCCGTGTTCCGCACTGCTTTGCTTCCCCCTCTCTCACCAACAGCGGCACCCCAGATTCGGAGACCGGACACCACTCATTCCACCACCAACACCACAACTTCTCCCTCCCTCCGCGGAAGCGAGACCTACGACCGCCAAGCTCCGGCCGGCCGAAGGGAACCCGCACCGCCATGACCTGCAGCGTCTACTCCGCCGTCACCGCCACCATCCTCCAACAACTCGAAACCGCCGACCCCGCTACCTTCGTCTGCCCCTGGCACCGCCCTGGCGGCGCCGGCCTGCCGACCAACGCCCTGACCCGTCAGCCTTACCGCGGCATCAACATCCTGTCGCTCTGGTGCGGCGCGCGGCGATCCGCCTACGCCGACGACCGCTGGGCCACCTACCGGCAGTGGGCCGCCCTTGGCGCCCAGGTTCGTCGCGGCGAGAAGGGCACGTCTGTCATTTTCTACCGCGACCGCAACCCCAGTTCCGACGCCATCACTCCTGGCAGCAGCGCCGGCAACCAGCCGGGAAGAGGGCAGGACGCCTCCGCCGCTGCCGACGCCGACAAGACCAATGACACCGCCCGCTTCGTCGCCCGCGCCTCGACCGTTTTCAACATCGCCCAGGTCGACGGCTTCACCCCGAACGATCCCGCACCGCCGCCGGCCGAGCTCGATCCCACCCCGCGCTTCGACTCCTTCGTCGCCGCGACCGGTGCCGCCGTCTGCTTCGACAGCGACCACGCCGCCTACCTCCCCAGTGCCGATCTCATCCGCATGCCGCCGCGCCAGCTTTTTCTTGCCGCCGACGGTTACGCCGCAACGCTCGCCCACGAGCTCATCCACTGGACCGGCGCTCGCCACCGCCTCGACCGCGACCTCTCGATCCGCTTCGGTTCCAGAGCGTATGCGGCTGAAGAGCTCATTGCCGAGCTCGGCAGCGCCTTCGTCCTTGCCTCCCTCCAGCTCGCCGCAACGCCGCATCCGAACCACGCCGCCTACATGGCGAGTTGGCTGCCGCTCCTGCGCGCCGATCCGCGTGCCCTTGTCACCGCCGCCGCGCAAGCCTCCCGCGCCGCCGATTGGCTGACCACAATGGCGACAACGGACGCCTCCGCCGAACTCGTTAAGGGGGACGCCTCTTGACCCGTCCCGCCATCGCCATGTGGAAGCAGAGTTCGCGCCGCCGCCTGCAATTGTGGGAAGGCAACGGCCGGTTCGGCGAGCGGCTCTTCGCGACGCTCGACCGCCAGCCCAACGGTACCTGGCTCGGTAGCTACGGCGGCGAGCACGACCTCAGCTTCGTCACTCGCGAAGCCGGCATCGAGGCACTTAGCCGGCGCGCCGCCGCTGACCACGGTGTCGCGGTCTGGACCACAACCCGCATCATCGTCTCATACGCTTCATCCCAGCCCACTACCACGTGACGAGAAGGTTAGACGGAACATGGCGATGTAGAGCGCAAAGCGGTGAGCGCTTCTAAGCGGTTAGTCTCAGGAAGTGCTATTGCTTCGATCTTGCCTTTCGTTTCGACGGCCTTCAACGACAAGGTTTAGTCTAGATGTGCCGCCATTGGACAATTTTCGCTCTACGTGCACTGCGAGCTTCGCCGCAGGACGAGTTCGTGCGGCAGGATCTTGATGGACGCCTCGCCGTCGCCTTCGATGAGGCGTTTCAGACGGGCGACGGCGGCGACGGCCATCTCGCGCCTCGGCAGCCGCACAGTCGTCAACGGCGGATCGAAGACGGCGGAGAAGCCGAGATCGTCGAAGCCGGCGACCGCGATGTCTTCCGGCACGCGCAGGCCGCTCGCCTTCAGGGTCGTTACGAGCCCGTAGGCCGACTCGTCGTTGGTGCAGAACACCCCGTCGGGCCGCAGGTTCATCGCAAGGACATGGTGCGCGGCCGCTGCGCCGTCCTCCATGCGGAACCCGCTCTGCACGTAGAGGCCGTCGGCGCACAGGCCGCGATCCGCCAGTGCCGCCTCCCACCCTTTCCGCCGCGCGATGGCGACCGGCTCGGCCGGCGGCCCGCCGGCATGGACGATCCGCCGACAGCCGACGCCCGCGAGATGCGCCACCAGATCGTAGGCGGCCCGCCGCTCGTCGATCTCGACGCCGGCGATGCCGGTGCCGGGCGGCGTCGGGCTGAGGGTGCGCACGATCGGCAGATGGACTCCGGAGGCGATCCGCTCGGCGAGCTTGGGGGGACAATGGTCGGCCGTCAGCAGGACGCCGTCGATGCCGCCCGCCAGCAGCTCGTCGACGTAGCGGTCCGAACGGTGCAGGTCGACGCCGGTATGCGCGATCATGATGTCGTAGCCGCAGTCGTAGGCGGCTCGGTCGATGTGCATCAGAAGATCCGGGAAGTTCGGATTGGCGAGATCGGGGATCAGCACCAGCATCACGCGGCTGCGCTTCAGGCGCAGCGAGCGGGCGTGCCGGTTCGGCGCGTAGCCGGCGTCCTGGGCCGCGCGCGCGATGCGCTGCCGGGTTTCCTCGGGAATGCGCGGAGCGCCGGCCAGCGCTCGGCTGACCGTCGACGTGGAAACGCCGGCGAGCCGCGCGATGTCAGCCATCGTCGGCGCTTTCGCATTCGGTATTCGTGAGGGGTCCCGTCCCGGCATCTCGCATCGGCTGGCAAGCTTCTCGAGCCAGGCATACGGCGGCGCGGGATTGCGTGCAATCGATTGCGCTGCTAGCCTTCCATGCAATCGATTGCGCAAGCGTCGATCAGTGGAGACGGACCGGAAGGGCTCGCGTCCGGTCGCGGGAGGGAATGCGATGACGGCGCCGACCTTGTCGATCCAGCTCTATTCGCTTCGCTCTCTGGGCGGGTTGGAGCGCCAACTCGACGCGGCCGCCGCCGCGGGCTTCCGCTCGGTGGAGACGATCGGCAGCCATCTCGACGACGCCGGATCGCTGAAGCGGGCGCTGGCGGAGCGCGGCCTCGACGCGCCGAGCGGGCATGTCGGTATCGCGGCGCTTCGGCAGGACGCCGGCCGCGTCGCCGCGGCCGCCGGCGAGGTCGGGATCACGCAGCTCTTCATGCCGGCATTTCCCTCTGACGAGCGGAGCATGGACGCCGACGGCTGGACGCGGGCCGGCGCCGAACTCGGCGCGATCGCCGAGACCCTGCAGGCGCGAGGCGTCGCTCTCGGCTACCACAACCATCATTGGGAGTTCGCTCGCCTCGAAGGCGGCAAGCGCCCGTTGGACTGCTTGTTCGAGGGCGCGAAGGGCAGCCCACTGATCTGGCAGGCGGACATCGCCTGGATCGCCCGCGGCGGCGAGGACGCCGCCACCTGGCTGGCGAAGTATCGATCGGCTCTCGCCTCCGCCCACGTGAAGGACCAAGCGCCCGCCGGCGAGAACGAGGACGAGGACGGCTGGTGCGACGTCGGCGCCGGCACGCTCGATTGGCCGACGCTATGGGAGAAGGCGGCGGCCGACGGCGCGAAGCTCATGGTGGTGGAGCACGACAATCCGAAGGATCCGGCCGGCTTCGCCAGCCGCTCGTTCCGCTACCTCGAACGGTTCGAGCGGACGGGCTGAGAGAAGGTCTGGCGCCCGGCGGGAGGCCGGTGCCGTATCGAATTCGTGGAAAGTTTCGTTGAGGCGGGAGGAGCCGACGATGAAGCGCATATCGACACGCATGGGAATGGACCGCCGGTCGTTCCTTGGAACCTCCGCCGCGGCCTTGGCGGCGAGCCTCGCCGGCGGCAGGGCCTTCGCGCAGGGCGCCGAGCCGTTGACCTTCTGGGACATGGCGTGGGGTACCGGCCCGAACTACACGGAAGCCGCCCGCAAGCTCGCCGGCTCCTACAAGCCGGAAGGCGACGCGCTGGGCGTGCGCTACCAGTCGATCCCGTGGGCGAACTGGTACCAGACCTTTACCTCCGCCGCCGCGTCCGGCACGACGCCCGCGGTAAGTTCCGGCGCGGCCTTCCTGCCGTTCTACTTCCTGGAGGAAGGCGTCGCCGCCCCGGCGGACGATCTCGTGGCGCGGCTCGACAAGGAGGGCAAGAACGACTTCCTGCCCGGGCTTCTCGACGCGATGAAGACCGATGACGGCTATGCCGCGATTCCTTGGTCGCTGGACCTTCGCGTCGTCTGGTACCGGAAGTCGCTGCTGGAGAAGGCCGGTGCCGAACCGCCGACCGACTGGGACAGCTATGTCAAGGCCGGCGAGGCGCTGAAGAAGATCGGTCTCGTCGGGCTCGGCATGTCGGCCGGCAGCGCCACCACTGATGCGCAGCACACCGTTTCCGCCCTGATGATCAACAACGGTGGCGGCTTCTTCGCGCCGGACGGCTCGCTCGACTGCGTCACCGAACGCAACATCGAGACGCTCGACTTCATCAACGAGCTGGTGCGCAAGGGCATCATCGATCCCTATGCAGCGAGCTACACGTCGGACAACCTGAAGAGCGACTGGGCGGCGGGCCGCGTCGCAATGGGCTTCTCGCAGACAGGGCTCGACAAGATCCTGCCGGAGGACGCACGCAGCGACGCCGTGGTCGCCCATCCGATCAAGAGCCGGCGCGGCGATGTCGGCACCGTATCCTACATCAACCCGCTCTGGATGTTCACGACGACGCCCTCGCAGGAATCGTCCGAAGCCTTCCTCGCATGGTATCTCGACAACATGTCGGTGTTCTGGACGAGCGGTGTCAATCTCGACCTGCCGGTAAAGAAGAGCATCGCCGACCTGCCGGTGATTCAGAGCAACCCGAACCTCGTCGTCGCGGTGAACGAGTGGCAGCCGATCGGCAAGACCATCGGCGCGCAGGCGCCGCACGCCTTCGCGGCGCTGAACGCCGTCGACGGCGGCGCGGCGAGCGCGGCCTTCGTGCAGCAGATGGTGCAGGGGAAGACCAAGTCGCGCGACATGCTAGAAACGCTGGAAGCCAGCCTTCGCAAGGTCGTCCAGTAGCGCTCGCCGATGACAGAGGAGGCCGCGGGGACATTGCCGGGCGATGGGCGGCACATGGGGCGTTTCGCGCTTCGTCGACGCAGCGGCAGGAGCGTTCGTGCCGGGCAGCGCTCGGTGCTGGCCGGCCTCGCGTTGCCCTCGATCGTCCTGATGGCGGCGATCAATGCCTATCCGCTCGTCTTCGCTCTCGTGCAGTCCATGCACGGCGGCGGTCTCCTGCGTCTCGGCCGCTTCGTGGGCTTCAGGAACTACCTGAACGTCTTTGCCGACCCGGCCTTCTGGTCGGCGGCCACGTTCACGCTGATCTTCACGCTCTGCGGCGTGTTCGGCAGCTGGATCGTCGGCTTCGGCCTGGCGGTCCTGCTCAAACCCCGTTTCCCCGGCCGCAGCCTGTTCAAGGTGCTGCTGTTGCTGCCGTGGATCGTGCCGATCGTGGTGACCTCGATGAGCTGGAATTGGCTCGTCGCGACGCCCCGCAGTCTGCTGCCGTCCGTCATGGAGGGGTTCGGGCTTGGACCGGTAATGTTCCTCGCCAACCCGGCGATCGCCATGCTGACGGTCTGTCTGTTCAAGATCTGGATCAGCTACCCGTTCATGATGATGATGGGCGCGGCGGCGCTCGAGAGCATCGACAAGAGCATCTACGAGGCCGCGACGCTCGACGGGGCCACCCCGCGCCAGCAGCTCCGCCACATCGTTCTGCCGATGACGGCGCGATCGACCTTCATCAGTTGGATCCTGATGACGATGTTCTCCGTCAACGATTTCGCGACGATCTACCTTCTCACCGGCGGCGGCCCGGTGAACGCCACCACCTCGCTGATCGTCCTCGCCTACCGTTCGGTGTTCCAGGACTTCCTGCCGGGCTACGGCATCGCGATCTCGTTCGCGATGACGGCGGTGCTGGTCTGCCTGTCGCTGCTTCTGTTCCGGCAGGTGCGGAAGATGGACCTATGACGCTGGCGATTTCCGTGGCGAACCCAGCAGCGCGCCGCTCGCGGCGGCGGCGGGAATGGCTGCGCACCCTCGTCCTCCTCGCGATCACCCTCGTCCTCCTCGGACCGATCTTCGTGATCTTCGGTCTCGCCCTCAGGCCGCGCCTTTATTCGGCGCTGTCCGGTCCGACGCTCGACACCTTCGCCTACGTCCTGCGCAACACCGACATCCTTCTCTGGCTGCGCAACAGCCTCGGCGTGTCGCTCATCGCGACCGCCCTGTCGCTTCTCGTCGCCGCGCCGGCCGGCTACGTCCTGTCGCGCGGGCGCGGTCGGGTGGTCTCGCTCTATTCCACCGCGATCTTCGTCATCCAGAGCTTTCCGATCGTCGTCTTCGTGATTCCGATGTTCATCCTGCTCTCGAAGATCGGCCTCGTCGACACGCTGAGCGGCGTCGCGGTGATCTACGTCGCCTCCAGCGCGTCCGTCGCCTGCTGGATGATGGCGGCCTATTTCGACACGATCCCGACCGATCTGGAGGAGGCCGCCTGGATGGACGGCTGCGGCGTCTTCGGCGCGTTCCTGCGGATCGTCCTGCCCAACTCGCTGCCCGGCATCCTGTCGACCGCGATCTACGGCTTCCTCGTCGCCTGGAACGACTACCTAGTGGCGCTGGTCTTCCTGCGCACCGACAGCCGCTACACCCTGCCCGTCGGGCTGCAGACCTTCTTTCAGCAAAATCAGACCGATTGGGGACCGGTAATGGCCTGCGCGGTGATCATGCTCCTGCCCCCCGTCGTCATCTTCGCCTGCCTCAACCGCTTCTTCAGCGTCGGCGGCATTGGCGGCTCGCTTGCCGGACGCTGACGAGCAACCATCCGAGGAGGCCCGAATGGTCGAACAGAGCGAGCTTACGTTCCACGCCGACACCCTTCGCGCCGTGCTCGACCGCATCATCCCGGCCGACGACTGGCCCGGCGCGACCGAGGTCGGCGTCGACTGCTTCGTCCTAGCGCTCTGGCGCGACGGGCTGGTGCTGGAAGCGGCGGCGATCGTGGCGGGATTGGAGGCGATCGACCGCAACGCATCTGGGCTGTTCGCAAGCCTGTCGAGCGCGGAACGGGACCGGCTGCTGGCCGCCGTCGATCGCGAACCTTGGTTCCAGGCGCTGTGCGAGCTTGCGGCCGAGGGGTTCTACGCCGACCCCGGCAACGGCGCCAATCCTGACGCGGTGTCTTGGCGGATGATCGGCTACCGGCCGGGCCTGCCCGAAGGAGCGGACGGGCCGCCGGCAAATGCGCGCGACGCTGTCCGGGGAAAGCTGCGGGCATGACGAAGGCGGAATACGATGTCGTCGTGGTGGGCGCTGGAGCGGCGGGCGCGATCGCCGCCTGCGTCCTCGCCGAAGCGGGCCAGACGGTGCTCCTCGTCGAGCGCGGCCGGGTGCGCACCTACGGTGACAGCGGCCATCGCGACCACCTGCGCAACCACCGCCTCCAGGCCTACGGGTTCAATACCGGGCCCGACATCGAAGGCAATCCGCGCGTCTTCGTCGACCAGGCGGGCGAACGCCACGTCGTCAGGCCGCACGAGCCCGGCTACCACGTCAACGCCGCCGGGGTCGGGGGCGGGACTTTCGTCTACGGCGGCCTAGCCTGGCGGTTTCACCCGGACGATTTCCGCATGGCCTCGCTCTACGGCCGGCCGGCTGCCTCGTCGCTCACCGACTGGCCGTTCGGCTACGACGAGCTGGAGCCGTGGTACGAACGCGCCGAGCAGGAGATCGGCGTGTCCGGCGACGGTTCAGGCGACCGCAACGGCGGTCCGCGCCGGCGCGACTACCCGATGCCGCCGGTCGCGGCCAACCGCACCACGGCGCGGCTTGCGGCGGGAGCAGACGCGCTCGGCCTGTCGACCTTCGCGCCGCCGCTCCTCGTCAATACGGTGCCACGGGACGGACGGGACGCCTGCATCCGCTGCGGCTCCTGCGTCGGCTTTCCATGCCCGAGCGGCGCCAAGAACGGCACGCAGAACACCGCCTTGCCGCGGGCGCTCGCGACCGGTCGCTGCACGCTCCTTGTCGAGACCGTCGTCGAGGGGATCGCGACCGACGGGCGGGGAACGGTCGTCGGCGTCGACATCCTCACCGCGGACGGAGAATTCGCGCGACGGCGGGTCTCGACCCGCGCGGTGGTGCTGTCCGCTGGGGCGATCGAGAGCGCCCGCCTGCTGCTCATGACCCGGACGCGGCGCGAGCCGAACGGTCTTGGCAACAACGCCGATCAGGTCGGCCGCAATCTGCAGGGCCACTACTATCCGACCGTCTTCGGGCTGTTCGACGAGGACGTGCAGGACAGCCGCGGCCCGGGCGTCACCATCGCCACTACCGACTTCAACCACGGCAACGACGGCGTCGTCGGCGGCGCGATGCTGGCCGACGACTTCGTGATGCTGCCGATCATCCTGTGGAAGTCCGGCCTGCCGGACGACCTGCCGCGCTACGGTCTCGTCGCCAAGCGCTTCATGCGCGACAACTTCCGCCGCATCGCTCAGATCAAGGGTCCGGTGCACGAGATCCCGGACCCCGAATGCCGCGTCGCGCTCGACGGCGAGGTGCGCGACCGCTACGGCCGGCCGGTGGCGCGCCTGTCCGGCACCACGCATCCCGAAACCGTGCGAACCGCGGAATACATCCGCCGCAGGGCGGACGAGTGGATGCGGGCGGCGGGTGCCGTGCGCACCTGGAGTAAGCCGCCGCATCTCGCCCTGTCCGCCGGCCAGCATCAGGCCGGTACCTGCCGCATGGGCGACGACCCCGCTGTGTCGGTGACGGACCGTTTCGGCAAGGTCTGGGGTCACGAGAACCTCTACGTCTGCGACGCCTCGCTGCACCCGACCAACGGCGGCTACAACCCGGTGCTGACCGTGATGGCCTTGGCGTTTCGCAACGCCTCGTCGCTGGCGCAGGCGCTGAATTGAGGATCCGATCGAAGTCGCACGCCCATCCGCAAAACACGGAACGCGCCGGGGTCTCGGTCGGCACGCTCTACCAGTACTTTCCGAACAAGGAGGCGCTGCTGTTCGCGCTTCTCCAGCGCCACTTCGAGGCGATGGCGGAGGCCATCGAGCAGGTCTGCGTCGATGACACCCGGCGAGCGTTGTCCGATCTCGCCGACGGCATTGCCGACGCCTACGTTTCGGTGAAGGTCGCCCGTCCCGACGCGACGGTGGCTCTGTACCGCGTCGCTGGATCGATCGATCAGTTCAGGTTGTCGGTCGGTGTCTACAGGCGGCTCGAAGCTGCGGTGGTGCGGGTGCTGGGCAACGCCTTCGACGCGTCCTTCGCCGATCCGCAGCGGGTCGCGTTCACCCTTCTGTCCGCCCTGGCCGGCGTTTCGCGCGGCAGTTTCGGAGGACTGATCTCGGGGCCGGACGTTCTGGACAGACTACGCGCGGAAGCCCGACTGCTCGCGACTGTAGATAGGCGTGGGGTCTCAATGCCGATCGGCGTGATAAGCATTTGATCTCGCTAACCAGCAATCTTTGTGACCTCGGCGCCGATCCACACTTGATGCGGTCTCCTCGTTCGACCGCAAGTTTACCGACTGTCCATCGACGTCGTACGAAACGCGATTGACGTTGTCGAGCACCTGCTTGCACTCGATCTAACGCCCAACCTCATTGCGATATCGGCATGTACAATTTCTGCACCGATGCCGAGCGTTGCAGTTGTTACGATTGTCATGCGAATCGCGTCGCATGACACATACGCGTAGCCCACCTGCTGTTTCTGCCCGTTTAGATCGACCTTACCGGCAAGGAATGGCATGCCCTCCACATCCGAGACTGCACGAACCGTCGCCTTCGCGCGAGGAGCGAGCGTCGAGAACAGCCTGTTCTACATGGGCAGCCTGATGTCCGTTCTGGCCTCGACCGACGAGACGGGCGGAGCTTTCTCGTTGCTGGAATACCGGTCGCAGCCGGGGCACGAGCCGCCGCCGCACATCCACCTCGGACAGGACGAAATCCTCTACATTCTCGAAGGCGAGATCGAAGCGTACACCGCCGATCTGACGGCTGCCGTCGTGGGTGCTGGACAGTCGTTGTTCCTACCGCGCGATCAGGCCCACGCCTGGTACGTCACGAGCCCCAGGCTGCGGATGCTCATCATGACCAACCCGGCCGGAATCGACAGCTACTTCGCAACGATGGCCGAACCCGCAACCAGCCTGGAGCTGCCACCCGGCAGCGTCACCTACGTCATGGACGACCCCGCCCGCGCGATCGAGATCGGCGCTCGCCACGGTCTGCGGATCCTCACCCCCGACGAAACGCGCGAGTTGCTGCCAAACTATCCTGGCTTCGGCGCCACCGTGGCGGAGCGCCGTGCGGCAGCGGCAGCCTGAGGTCTCTTGGTGACGATCCTCGCGCGGCAACCCGGACGCCGCGCCGCACCTTCCAGCGTGGCGGGCGACGAGGCCGATGCCAGATGAGCCATAAGGTCGCGACACGCTGGTCGGTTCGTTTCGTGAAGGCGTTCGATGACGATCAACAACGACCGGCCGGGTTCGCATGCCGGGCAGGCGGTCTACTCGCCGGCGACGCTCGCCCTCTACGACGTCATGGTGCTCGGACTGTCCAACCGGTTCGTCTGGCGGTGCCCGACGGACCGGATCCTCTCCCTCTACGATCGAAGCGTCGCGGCGGATCATCTGGATATTGGGGTCGGCACCGGCTGGTATCTGGATCGCTGCCGCTTTCCGTCCTCCAGTCCGCGGATCGCGCTTCTCGACCTGAACGACGCGTCCCTCGATGCGGCGGCCGGCCGGATCGCCCGCTACGCACCGAGGCGCCGCCGCGCGGACGTGCTCCTGCCGCTGCCGACGGACCTTGGGTCCTTCGGTTCCATCGGTTTGAGCTATCTGCTGCACTGCCTGCCGGGCACCATGGCGGACAAGGCCGTCGCCTTCGACAACCTCGCGCCGCACCTCGCACCAGACGGCGTCGTGTTCGGTGCCACGCTCCTTTCCGCCGGCGTCGAGCGATCGGGGGCAGCCAAGACGTTGATGCGCTTCTATAACCGTCGCGGCATCTTTTCGAACGAGGGCGACGGCGCGGACGCGCTGCGTTCGGAACTGGAGGAGCGGTTCGAGCACGTCCTGATCAACTTCGTCGGATGCGCCGCCTTGTTCGAAGTGCGCCAGCTTAAGCGTCGGGCGTAGATCCCAGCGAGGTCCGGTCAGCTTGATACGAGCTGCAAGGACCGACGATCAGGCTCCGGCGGAGCGTTACTAAAGTAGCCGAGGAACCGTGCTCCGTGACGAAGTCGTAGCGGCCGTCCATGCATGACGTGCCATCGATTACGGCAACACGGAGACCAAGGATGACCTGCAAACGCGTCCGCCCGGCGGGCACCGAGCAAGGCAAGCAGGGACTGAGCTACTCGGTCGGCATTTCGGCGAAGACCGTCGGGGCGAAGGCCATCCACCTGCAGATCACAACGATCCCGCCCGGCGGCCGCGCCAAAGCGCACAAGCACGAGGGTCACGAGTCGGCAATCTACGGACTGCGGGGACGCTCGGGCTGCTGGTACGGCGAACGGCTGGAACACCATGCCTGGATCGAGGCTGGCGACTACTTCTACATCCCCGCCGACGTGCCCCACCTTCCCTACAATCCCAGCGGCGACGAACCGTGTCTCTGCATCGTCGCGCGCACCGACGCCGACGACCAGGAGAGCGTGACGCCGCTGCCGGACCTCGACGCCTTGATTCCCGATCGTCCGCCGACTTGACCTCCGTCGAACCGGACGGCTGCTTCGCATGGCGCATGCTCAATGCGCGACCAGCCGCTTACTGACCCAACCGGCTGCTCGCGACAGTTCCTGTTCGGGCCGATAGCTGACCGTCTGCTCTGGGGTTCGACAGGCGGATAAGCTGCCGATCAGCAAACGACCAAGGCGGGACGCGGAGGACGGCGCCGATATTTTGAATGTGAACGTCGTCCGCCGCAGTCGACCGTTGCGCTTTACCAGGCGTCCAGTCCGAGCAGCTTCCGGCCGAGGGGGGCGAGTTCGGCGGTGGAGGCGTTGCGCTTCTCCCAGTCGCGCGGATCGCCCGGGAAGGCGTCGCGCTGCGGATGGTCGAGTTCGCGCCAGAGGCGGATGCGCTCCTGCCGCTCCGCCGCGTTCCCATACTCGGCCGGATGCATCGAGATGTACTGCGCCATGCGGACCCGGTTGTCCGAATGGTTCGGCCGGACGCCGTGTGCTAGGAGCGAGTTGAAGATCATCAGATCGCCCGCCTCCATCTCGATGTTCTCGACGGCGTAGCCGGTCGTGTCGGGATGCATCGGATCGCGATCTTCCGGCTGCGTCTTCACCCATTCGTCGAAGTCGCGGAAGAGACCGGGCACGCACTGGAAGCCGCCGACGTCGCCGTCCTGGCGCTGGAGGCTGAGCACGCCCTGCACGCCGATCGGCAGCGGGCGGAGCGAGGTGTCGACGTCCCAGTGGATGAAGCCGTGCGGGCTGCCCTTCACCCGCTTCGGCGGGTTGAGATTCGCCCGGTCGATCGTCACCCACAGGTCCTCCCGGTCCCAGATGTCGACGAACGCGTCGTAGATCCGCCGCGCCTGGCGATTGTCCCAAAGGTACTGGTGGTTGTAGATCTCCACCATCCCGGTGTTGTTCAGCTCCTTCATCCTGTGTTCGCGGCGCTGCGGCGCGTACCAGGTGGTGGGATCGGCCGGGTCCTTCTCCTCGAAGCGCCACAGGAGGTCGACCAGCCGCGCGACGTTCTCCGCCGGCACCGCCCGGCGGACGATCACGTAGCCCTTCGTCGTCCAGTGTTGCCAGTCGGCCTCGGACAGGACGCGCAGCGGCAGGGTCTTCCGGATGTCCTTGAGCGGCGTCGTCGCCGCGGCGCTGGTCGGATGGCTGTCGAGGGGCGCATTGTCTGCGAGCATGGCGGTATCTCCCGTTGCGATGCCGGCATGATGGCAGGCGGGCCGCAGCCGGTGTTGTAGCGTCCCGGCCGGTTCCGGTACTATTCCGGCGTCCGGCGGTGCGGTTCCGGCGGCAGGCATCGAGACCATGCGCCCGCTCTTCGAGAAGCAGCCGATCCCCGACGGGCAATCCTGGCGGTTCTTCGACCGCCGGCTGGCGGACGGCATTCCGTTCATCTGGCACTATCACCGCGAATACGAGCTGACGCTGACGCTGAACAGCGTCGGGCAGCGCTTCGTCGGCGACCATGTCGGCCCCTACGGCGACCGCGATCTCGTGCTGCTCGGCCCCGACATCCCGCACACCTGGTCGTCGACGGCGAAGCTCGACGAGGCGGCGCCGCACGTCGCGCTGGTGATGTTCTTCCGGGCCGAATGGATCGACGGCCTGATGAAGGCAATGCCGGAACTGGCGCCGCTTAGCTCCATGCTGGCGGCCTCGCGCCGCGGCCTCCGCTTCTCCGCCGGTGCGATCGAAGCCGCACGTCCGGCGGTCGAGGCGATGCGCCACCTCGCCCCGGCGGCCCGCCTGTTCCGGCTGCTCGAACTCCTCGTCCTGCTGGCGGAGGATCGCGGCTGCGAGCCGCTGGCCAGTCCCGAAGCGCAGCAGTCGCCGCTGCCCGGCGACGAGCGGCCGAGGCTGGAGCGGGTGCTCGACCATATCCACGCGCACTACGGGCAACGCCTGCGGATCGACGATCTCGCCGACCTCGCGCATCTTAGCGCGTCCGGCCTTCATCGCATGTTCAAGCGCCATGTCGGGCAGACCGTCACCGATTATGTCGGGCAGCTGCGGATCGGCCGCGCCTGCCAGTTGCTGATCGCCTCCGACATGCCGATTGCTCACGTGGCGAGTGATGCCGGCTACGCGAACCTGTCGCTGTTTAACCGGCAGTTCCAGCGTGCGCGAGGCGAGACGCCGCGAAGCTTCCGTCGGAACTTCCGACGAGGGATGAGCTTCAAGAACATGAGGTGATGGTTCGCCTCCGAAGCTTCCGAACCAGAGCTTCTTCCCGAGTTTCCATCACCGCGAAGCGCTCTCGCAACGTTCGAAACGCCCCATGGCGTTCGCAGCAGCGGGCCGAAAGCCGACAGGCGGCTTTCGGGCGGTAGTGGAGGAAAGCGGACTTCCCGCCTATGACCCGATCTTGCCGTCGCGATGTGTTCAAAGGACATCTTGCGAGCTGACCGGGCGGGCGCACTTGGCGACGCTGTTGGCATACGCACCAACGCCGCCTTGCAGCCGCGCCGGCATTGCTCGCGAGGCCGACACTGTCGGACAAGAACTGATGCGGATCCTCGACACGCCACCCACCGCCGCCTCTAGGCCGCTGCGCCGGAGCCGATCCGCTCCACGATGGCGACCATCCCCTTCGCCAGTTCCCGCTCGCCCATGACGACGTGCCCGGCGCCGAGCTGGCGCAGATGCTCCACTTCCGCATCGAAATGGGCCCGCGCGACGATGTCGATCGACGGATTCGCCGCGCGCGCCTGCTCGACGATCTGGCCCGCATCGAACACGTTGGGGATCGCGATCACGATCGAGGTCGCGGCGCCGAGGTTCGCCAGAGCCAGCACGTCCGGCGCCGCGCCGTTGCCGATCACCATCTCGACGCCTTCCTGCCGCAGGCGCGCGACCCGCTCATCCGCGTCCTCGATGACGAGGAACGGCCGGCCGGCGGCGCGAAGGCCGGCGGCGACGATGCTGCCGACCCGCCCGTAGCCGACGAGGACGACGTGCCCGGCGAGGCGCGTCGGCTGCGCGTCGCCCTCGTCCGGCGGCGCGGGCGCGGTTTCCGCCGGTCCGTCCTCCGCTCGCTCCACCTCGACTGCCGCGCCCACGACCCGCACCCGGTCGATGGCGAGCTCGGGATGTTCCGGATCGGCGGGACGGTCGACTTCCGCCGTGGCGGCATGCGGCGCGGCGCGCACGATGCGCGCCTCGATCCGCGGCTTGGCGCGCTCGCAGATCCAGAAGACGAGCGGGTTGAGGATGATCGAGATGATCGCGCCGCCGAGGATCAGGTCGCGGCCCGCCTCGGGCAGGAGCCCGAGCCCGACGCCGAGTTCGGCCAGAATGAACGAGAACTCGCCGATCTGCGCGAGGCTCGCCGAAATGGTGAGCGCGGTGCCGATCGTCTTCCGGAACGCCAGCACGATGACGAAGGCGGCGACGGACTTGCCGACGACGATGATGAGAACCGTCGCCAGAACCGGCAGCGGCTCGCGAACGATGATCCAGGGGTCGAACAGCATGCCGACCGACACGAAGAACAGGACGGCGAAGGCATCGCGCAGCGGCAGGCTTTCGCGCGCCGCCTGGTGGCTGAGCTCGCTTTCCGCCAGCACCATGCCGGCGAAGAAGGCGCCGAGCGCCAGCGACACGCCGAAGAGCTGCGCGGCGCCGAAGGCGACGCCGAGCGCGATCGCCAGGACGCCGAGCCGGAACAGCTCGCGCGAGCCCGAATGCGCGATGCGATGGAGCACCCAGGGAATGGCGCGGCGGCCGATCACCAGCATCAGGCCGACGAACACCGCGACCTTGAGCAAGGTGATCGCGACCGTGCCGGCCAGGCCGATCTCGATGCCGAGAGTCCGGCCGACGACGGCAAGCAGCGGATCGTGCGACCCGGCCTCGCCGCCACCGATGCTGGCAGCTGCAGGAATAAGCACAAGGGCGAGGACCATCGCCAGGTCCTCGACGATCAGCCAGCCGACCGCGATCTTGCCCCGTTCGGTATCGATGAGGCGGCGGTCCTGCATCGCCTTCAGAAGAACCACCGTGGAGGCGACCGAAAGCGCCAGGCCGAAGACGAGGCTGCCGCCAGTCGGCCAGCCGAGCAGCCAGCCCAGCCCCCATCCGAGCAGGGTCGCGATGGCGATCTGCGCGAGCGCGCCGGGAACGGCGACGCCGCGGACCGAAAGGAGGTCCTTCAGCGAGAAGTGCAGGCCGACGCCGAACATCAGGAGGATGACGCCGATCTCCGCCAGTTCGGAGGCGAGGCCCTGGTCGGCGACGAAGCTCGGCGTGTGGGGCCCGACCAGGACGCCGGCGACGAGATAACCGACGAGCGGCGGAAGCCTGAAGCGATTGGCCAACGCTCCGAGGAGGAAGGCCAGCACGAGGCCGCCGACGATCGTCGAGATCAGGGGCGTGGCATGGGGCACAAGGCTCCTCCGGCGTCAGACGAGCCGAAAGCACGTCGGGGGTGGGTTTCACGGCTTTAGAGGCGGAACCCGCATCGTTCCAGCCGGCAGGTCCCGGGGCCGTCGTCCTTGCCGGAACCCTAGCGTGGCAGACGCGACAACCGCGAGAAGGGTTCGATCGATCAGCGGATCGAACGCGAGATCGCCTCGGCCATGAGATCGAGCGTGCAGGGCGCCTGGTCGACATACGGAGCCCCGCGGCTCGGTCGCTCCGACAGGAAGCGCGTGAACGCATAGCGGCGGATGAGGGGCACGCGCTCGGCCTTCGCGGTCGCCTCGATCTCGGCGATGTATGGCCCGTAGATGCTTTCGTGCCGCACCTTCGGCACGAACGGCGGGTCGATCAGCAGCAGATCCGAGCCCGCATCCTCGACCCACTCCGATGCCCGATCCAGGGTATCGCCGAACTCCTCCACGTCGCTGGCGGCCAGCGCATCGCGTACCCCGACCTGCCAAACCACGAGATCCGGATCGGTCTGCGCCGTGATGGTGCGTAGGCTGCGCGCGTCATCCTCGACGAGTCCGGCCGACAGCACGGAGTCGACCTCGAACCGAATGCCGGGCATCCGCCGCTTCAACGCGACCTGCAAGGATGCTTCCGGCACGTCCGAGGAAGCCAGCACGAGGATGCGAACCGGCTGCCGGTGCGCGACGAGATTCTCCGTGTGATCGAGGTCGCCGGACAGCCGGAGATACGGGTCGGGGGCACCGCAAGCGACCACCGCACCGCTTGCCGCCAATTGCGCGGTGGCACCACCGGTGACGGCGAGGGCCGCGGTCAGAGCGACCGCCGCGACGCGGCAGGCGAGGTTCGTTGCGATCGATGCCATTCCAGCACTCCGGCGAGAATGATTTGGGCGAGTATGCCGGATGTGACCAGCATCACGTCGATGGAAAGCGCGCCGCCGGTTTGCGTGCGGATCATCTGGCCGGCGATGGCCCAGACCGTGCCGAGGCAGAACACCGGCAGCGAATGCCGACCGAGGATCAGCAGCGGCTTCATCACCTCGCTGGCTCGCAACCAACGCTCCATCGGTAGCAGCGACAGGACGCAGGCCAGCGCCAGCACATGAAGCAACCGGGGCAGGTAGAGGTTCGTCTTGTCGAAGTCCCAGATGAAGCGCGGTAGCCATTGCGGGTTCCAGCTCGGATAGAAGCCGCTGACAATCCAGACAGCAGCAACCGCCACGTAGGCGGCCGCACTCCAACGGAGCGGCCGCGTGATCGATATCGTCCGGCCGCTGGCGATCGCGTCGCCGATCAGGATGCCGATCACGAACAGCAACTGCCAGCACAAGGGGTTCAGGAACCACCAGCCGTCCGCCGGGAAAGTCGACAGGTTCAGCCAGAACAGTTGCGCGACGACATAGAGGCCGGCCGAGGCGAGAAGCAGGGTGCGCGGGCCGTGGCGGCTGAGAAGCCAGAAGGCAGCGGGCGCGCCGAGCAGCAGCACGATGTAGAGCGGCAGGATGTTGAGGTAGGCCGGTTGCAGACCGAGCGTCGCCAGCCCAACGAGGCCCGGCACGGTGTCGTTGATCAGGATGTCGAGGTGCAGCATCTCGTAGAAGCGCAGATCCCCGGTGATCGCCACCGAGCGCGCGATCACCGCGGCGCAGAGCACGATCAGGACGATCTGCGCCATGTAGAGCTGAAACGCCCGCTGCACGATCCGGAACGTCCCGCTAACCGCTTCGCCGCGCCGAAACAGCGGCAGGTAGACGAAGGCCGCCGCGACGCCGGCCAGCAGCACGAACACCTCGGTCGCGTCGGAGAAGCCGAAGTTCTTGTGCGTCAGGTGCTCGAAGACATTGCCGGGCATGTGGTTGACGAAGATCGACAAGAGCGCGAGCCCGCGCCAGAAGTCGACGGTCAGGACCCGACTGGGCGAGCGCTCCGGTTGAGGGGCAATCGTCAAATGCTTCGTCCAGTTCGCTGAAGGGCGACGGCCCGCGTGGCGGTCCCGCTCCGGAATAACCCTATCCCGTCGGGCTCTGACGGCGTCAACACGAAAAGGTCAGGGCTGCCTTGCAGCATCGGCACTTTGCACGGCCGCCCACATGGCACAGGTTCGGTCGCGGGCGACGTTGTAAATGCCGTCGTCCGATGCAACGCCGCTCGTCCAAGGAGAACCGATGGTTCGTCTTCGCCGCGCCGCCCGGCCTACGCTCGCTATCCTCTCGTCGGCAGTCCTTTCGGCATGCGCTACCTCGCACAGCTTCAACGACGTCGAGGTCGCCAGATCCGCATTGCTCGGCTTCACGCAGGAGGACATTCGGATGTGTGCGGGCTTTCCCAGCCGCACGTCCGAGGACGGCAACACCGCGATCTGGAGCTACGAGTCGACCGAGCGCTCGGGCGGCGTGAACCTGTCGGCGCCGATCTTCTTCGGGGCGGCAAGCACCAATCTCAGCCTGCCGTCGGGCGGTTCGTGCCGGGCGCAGTTCCGCTTCGTGGACGGTCTCGTTGACCGGATCGCCTACGCCGGCGACAACGACAGCGCCCGGGGTCGCGACACGCTATGCACACCGATCGTCGATGATTGCCTAACGTACGGTCGCTCTTACGGAAAGGGTAGATACGCAGAAAAGCAACGCCCGCCTCCAAATGCCGACTGACGCTCGAGAGCCACGCCTCGCCGCCGCAACGGGGTGGACGTGCTTCGCGATCAGCCACCTTCCTTCGCGTAGTCCGGAAAGTCCTCGATGGCGCGTCGCCGAACCGATGTCATCAACTCAGCCATCGCCTCAGCCGACCGGGGTGTTGAGGAGTTGTTGTTCCCACAGGTAGGCGATGCCGCTGCCGGCGGCATGCTGCAGCATCACCTCGTTGAGCGCGGCGGCCGTTTCGCTGCGAGCCCAGTCACGCTGCCATTCGGCCGCCAGCGCCATCCATGTCATCATGTTCGCACCGGCCGCAATCATTCGCTGGATGGCCACCTCGTGCGCTTCGGCGGAGGTGCCGCCGGATGCGTCGGTAATCACCGTCACGTCCCAGCCTTCGCCGAGCGCCTGGATTGCCGGCATGGCAACGCAGATCTCCGTCCAAAGCCCGGCGATGATCAGTTGCTTGCGGCCCGTCGCCTTGACCGCGTCCACGACCTTCGGGTCTTCCCAAGTGTTGATGAAGGTCCGGTCGATGACGTCCTGTCCCGGAAACACATCGGTGATTTGGGGAAAGATCCGACCGCCACGATCGGCAATCACGCTGGTCAGAATGGTCGGCACGCCGAAGACCTTCGCGGACTTCGCCAAGGCAGTCGCGTTGTTCACCGCCGTGTGCGGGTCGTGGCTGTTCAAGTTCGTCAGCTGGTACGGCTGGTGGTCGATCAGGACGAGGACGGAGTCTTCGGGCCGAAGCAGCGAAGCGAGTCCGTTGCGATAGGTCATGATGGAGTCCTGTTCTGTCGGTACGAGTGGAGTTCGGGTTCGAGAACGGCGGCCGATCTCGGTGCCGCGTCCGGAGCGGGTATTGCCGTTCCACCAGCCGCTGCGGTAGCGCCGTCCGGCGACAAGCTGTGTCGCGGAACGGGGAACGCGCCGTGGACGTCGAGGATCTCGCGACATTCGTCGAAGTCGCCGATGCCGGCGGCGTCTCGGCCGCCGCACGCCGGCTTGGGCTATCCAAATCGATCGTCAGCCGGCGGCTGTTCAGGCTCGAGGCGGAACTCGGCGTTCAGCTCCTGGCGCGCACCACCCGCGGCGCGGCGCTGACGGAAGCCGGCGTCACCTTCAGGGATCATGCCGCCAGGGTCGGTGCCGAGCTCGACTCGGCGCGGGATGCGATCCTGCCCGACGGCGATCTGCGCGGCCGCATGCGCGTCGCCATGCCATTGTCGTTCGGCCCGACGCACTTCGCGCCCGTGCTGGCCGAGATGGCCCGGCGCCATCCGCGGCTGCAGATCCATACCGTCTACAGCGACCGTTTCGTCGACCTCATCGGCGAGGGCTTCGACTGCGCGATCCGGGTCGGATACCTGCGCGACTCCAACCTTGTCGCACGCCGCATCGGCTCGATCTATGGCAAGCTCGTCGCGAGCCCGGACTACATCGCGGCGCACGGCGCGCCCGAAATGCCCCATGATATCGCCGCCCACGAGGCGCTGCTGCAGGGCACCGAAGCCTGGCAGTTCATGGACGGCGGCGCGGTCGTCACGGTGAACCCTCAGGGACGCTTCAAGGCGGACAACGGCATCGCGCTCGCCGTGGCGGCGGCCGCCGGCCTCGGCCTCGCCTGGCTTCCCGATTGCGTCGTCTACGACCACGTGGCCGCCGGCGCGCTCGTGCCGATCATGACGGGCTACCCGCCGCCGACGGCTGGCGCCTACGTGATCCGACCGCCGGGCCGGCACCCCGAGCGCAAGGTCCGCCTTCTCACCGAACTCCTGATCGAACTCTTCGAGACCGACCCGCGCTTCGCCGAGATCGGCCGATAGCGCGGACGGCACGCCTCGCGGTTCACCGCCAGCGTTCCGTATTTTGCGATACGGTTGCGCGCGTTCCACGGCTAGCGGCGCCAGCCCTTGCTCGCTAGGTCCGGCCGTCCGACGGCTTCTGCAACTGCTTCGATGATGCCTGTCTGTTGGAGTCGGCACTTGTCGAACCCACAGGCGTCGAAGCAGGGTTCGGCAATACGAGAGGTGGAAACGCGCATGAGCTGGAACCCTGCGGTCGAGCCGGGCTGTCCCGACGAGGTCGGCATCGATGCGATCGAAACGCTGATCGTGCCGCGCTCGCGTGACATCGGCGGCTTCGAAGTCCGGCGTGCCCTGCCGGCGCCGAAGCGCCAGATGGTCGGGCCGTTCATCTTCTTCGACCAGGCCGGGCCGGCCGAGTTCCTGACCGGCCAAGGCATCGACGTGCGCCCCCACCCGCATATCGGGCTCGGCACCGTCACCTACCTTTTCCGTGGCGACTTCCATCATCGCGACAGCACCGGCGCCGACCAGGTCATCCGTCCCGGCGCACTGAACTGGATGGTCGCCGGGCGCGGCGTTTCGCATTCGGAGCGAACCTCCGCCGAGAGCCGGAGCGGACCGCACAGCCTGCTCGGCATTCAGACCTGGCTGGCGCTGCCCGAGAGCCATGAGGACGTAGCACCCAGCTTCGAACACTACGGGAAGGAGACGCTGCCGGTCATCGAGAGCGGGGGCGTCTCGGTCCGGCTCATTCTCGGGAGCGCCTACGGTGCGGTCGCCCCAGCGACGCTGTTCTCGCAGGCCTTCTACGCCGACGTGAAGCTTGAGGCGGACGCCCGCCTGCCGCTGCCGGACGATCACGAGGACCGGGGCGTCTACATCGTCGAGGGCTCGATCCGGATCGCCGGGCAGGACTTCGAGGCGCCGCAGATGATGGTGTTCCGCCCCGGCGACCGGATCACGGTGGCCGCCGGCGACAGGGGCGCACGGCTGATGATCCTTGGCGGTGCGACGCTTGCCGGACCACGCTACATCTGGTGGAACTTCGTCGCTTCTTCCCAAGAGCGCATCGAGGCGGCCAAGGCCGAATGGCGCGCCGCGAACTGGGGCGTGGGGCGCTTCGATCTGCCGCCCTTCGACCGCGACGAGCACATCCCGCTGCCGGACTGACCGGCGCGGACGAGACGATCCTCGAACCTGACTGGGCGTTCGGGGGCCGCATCAAAAAGGCCGCAGACTGGCCGAAGGCTGACGGAGGAAACGCGATGAACGAGTGGCCCCCCCTCGATTACGTCGGCTGGCGCGAGACGTGCTCGGCGCTGCACCTTTACCTGCAGGTCGCAGGCAAGTACCGGCTGGCGCATACGCCGTGGCTCAACCATTCCTGGCACGCGACCTTCTACGTGACACCGACCGGACTCACCTCGTCACCGATCCTCGACGGTTCGGGCATCGAGATCACGTTCGATTTCCACGATCATATTGTCTTGGGCACAAGTGGGGACGGCCGCCGCGCCTCGCTCGCGCTCGGGCCTACCACGGTCGCGGCGTTCCACGCCGACTTCATGCAGCTGGTCGCGGAACTCGGCGGCACGCCAACCTTCGACGGAAGCCCGAACGAGGTGTCAAACCCCGTACCGTTTGCGGAAGATCACCGCGACCGGCCCTACGACCGCGACGCCGTGGAGCGTTTCCACCGGGCGCTGATGGCGGTCGACCGGGTGTTCAAGCAGTTCCGCACCGCGTTTCTTGGCAAAGCCAGTCCGGTACACCTGTTCTGGGGCAGCTTCGATCTGGCTGTCACCCGCTTCTCGGGGCGGCGAGCGCCGCTGCATGGCGGCGGCATCCCGGCGCTGCCGGACGACGTGGCGCAGGAAGCCTACGACCGCGAGGTGTCCTCGGCCGGCTTCTGGCCGGGCGGCGGCGGCATCGACTACGCCGCCTTCTACGCATACGCCTATCCTGCGCCGAACGGGTTTCGGGCAGCCACGGTTCAACCCGAGGCGGCCTTCTGGCACGAGGGTCTGTCGGAGTTCGTCCTGCCCTACGAGGCGGTGCAGGCGGCGGCCGATCCCGACGCGGCGCTTCTGGCGTTTCTCGGCTCGATCTACGAGGCCACCGCCGATGCGGGTGGCTGGGATCGCGAGCTCCTGGAGTGCGCGGAAGGACGGCCGGGCCGGGTGCGGCCGGCAAGCCCGGAACTGCCGAAGACCGCTTCGCCCTCGGCCGACGAGCCAGTCGAGCGCGAGGATGGCGCCGCGAAGGGGCGCTACAAGCTCATGGTCGAGGGGATCGAAGCCGAGATGACCTACAGCCGGGCCGGCGAGAAGCTGCTCATCATCGACCACACCGAGGTGCCGGCGGCGCTGCGCGGCCGCAAGGTCGGCGAGCGGCTGGTGCGCCAGGCGGTCGAGGATGCCCGGCGCGACGGCGTCGCGATCATCCCGCTCTGCCCGTTCGCCAAAGCCCAGATCGACCGCCATCCCGAATGGCAGGACGTCCTGCGCCGATCATGATGCGGTAGGTTGGAAGCTACGCTTCGTTCCAACACGTTCCGGCGGTACAGACTATTACTCGGTCCGGGCCGGAAAGCCGACTGACTGCTTTCGGGTACGAGCGGTTGGAAAACTGCCGTACGGCTTCCGAAGCGGGAGGGGAAAGCGGCGTCGGTGGACGTCTCAATGCATCAGTAGGCATCGATCGGCTACGTTGGTGCCAGAGCATGGCGGACATTTCCGGAGGACGATGCTGCGCACACCTGTCGTCTTCGGCCTTGCCTTGATCGTCGCGGTCGCCGCAGGCGGGGTGTGCCGGGCGGACGAGACGTCGCGGGCCTTCATTTGCTCGATGATCGACGGCGCGGCGGCGCGGCATGCGCTGCCGGCCGCCTTTCTGACCCGTCTCATCTGGCGCGAAAGCAGCTTCCGGTCCGGCGTGCGCAGCCGTGCGGGCGCGCAGGGCATCGCGCAGTTCACGCCCGCCACGGCCGGCGAACGCGGACTTGTGGACCCGTTCGACCCAGAAGCGGCGATCCCCGCCTCGGCCTCCTATCTTGCGGATCTCAAGGGGCGCTTCGGCAGCCTTGAACTCGCGGCCGCCGCCTACAACGCCGGCCCCAATCGGATCGCCAGGTGGAGGAACGGACAGGCCAGCCTTCCCGACGAGACGCGCGCCCATGTCCGCTTCATCACCGGCACGGATCTCGCCGCTCCGGATGATGATGCTTCCACACAGCCGGACCCTCTGGTCGCCGACTGCCTCACGACCCTCGCAAGCCTGCGCGTCGAGGATGCGCCGTCCTCAGGCGGCGCGCTGGCGGAAGCGACGCTGCCTTGGGGAGTCCAACTCGTGGCCGGACCCAGGAAGGCGAAAGCGCTGCAGGACTATGCGATCCTGCAGCGGCAATATGCGAGCGTCCTCGC
Organism: Plantimonas leprariae; assembly: GCF_008802405.1. Taxonomy (GTDB): domain Bacteria; phylum Pseudomonadota; class Alphaproteobacteria; order Rhizobiales; family Rhizobiaceae; genus Plantimonas; species Plantimonas leprariae. Next base: position 29,080 of record NZ_VZDO01000016.1, on the reverse strand, counting down.
CGACCACGATCCGACGGTGATCGCGACGAGGCTCGGGGGCAGGGGCAATCGATCCTACTACAGGATCCGCATCGCCTTCGAACGGCGGACTTCGGCCGACGGCCTATGCCGGCAGATGCGCAAGGCCGGCGCCGCGTGCCTCACCGTCCGGAACTAGATCCTATCTCCGGGACCTCCTTGCAGCCTTCGTGGCAACCGCGTCGGGGCCTGGTTGTGTCATCGGATCGAGTGGGCGATCGCGTCACCCAGTAGATCCAATGTGCATGGTGCCTGGTCGATGGTCAGGAGGGCTCGGATCGGCGCCAACGCGGACAGCCCCGCGCCTTCGATCGCGATGCGGCGCTCGACAAAGCGGTAAGGTTGTTCTGGCCGCTTTGATAGCCATTCAACGGTCTATTCCCGGGAAAAGAGATAGAGGCTGGAGCCAGCCCGTGCTGGATGGCGATCTTCCAACTCGCTGCCAGCGCGGACGGTCCGGCCGCCAGGCATGGGAAGGACGGGCCGGAAGCCGCCGGTCCGCTTAACGGCGGTATCGCGAGAAAGCTGACCTTCGCGTTACGACCCAATATCGCTGGAGGGGGCCAGCTTGTGGCGTCTTCGGAAGCAGACTTCCACGGAACGCTACGCGAACTGTTCGAATGATTTTTGCAGAGCCTCCGCCATGCCCTCGACGGCCGCGTTCGCCAGTCGAGGGTTGCGCTTGAGAACGACCCGCGACGCATCGATCTGGCTGAATCCCTCGTCCGCCGTCAGTTCCCGGCACCCGACGGGGATGTTGCTGCGCGATAGCGGCGTGATGGCCAATCCGGAGGAGACCGCAAGTTTCAAGCCGCCGCTCGTATCGCTGGTGTAGACCACCCGGTAGGGCGCGTTGCGCTTCTCCAGCGACTTCAGCGCGAAGTCCGTGCACCAGCCTGAGTTCGTGTACAGCGCGATCGGCAACGGTGTCCGTTTGTGCATCCCGTAGGCATCGGACGTCGTCCAGACCGTCGGGTCGATCATCAGGACTTCGGCATCGGACCGGTCCTGCCAGTCGAACACAACGGCGAGGTCGAGATCGCCACGGTCGATGCCCGCCATGTTGCCGTCCGAACGGCCATAGCGGGCGGTGATGTCGACGCTCGGGTGCAGCCTCGCGAACTTGCTGAGCGCCTGGCCGAGAACGGCATGGCCGTATTCCTCCGGAAGCCCGATGCGGACGCGGCCCTGGAGCGCCGGTGTCCTGAACGCGCCGGCGGTCTCGTCGAGCAGAGAGACCACCCTGCGGGCGTTTTCCAGAAGCTCACGTCCCGACTGGGTCAACCGCACGCCTCGCGGGCCACGCTCGAAGAGCGAATGCCCGATCAGCTCCTCAAGACGCTTGATCTGCAAGCTGACGGCGGACTGCGTGCGACCGACGATACCGGCGGCTCGCGTGAAGCTCCCGGTATCGTGGACGGCGACGAAAGTGCGAAGCAGATCACTCTCCAACACTACAGCCTCCATGAGCACGGCTTATGGGAGCAATTTGCTAAATTCGTTTTCTCAATGTCAACGGCCGGGGCTATCTGAATGTCAGACCCGTCGATCGGCGATCCGCAATGTTCATTTCAGCCTTGTTCAAACTCGAGCTGAGGATCCCCCCACCGCCGCTCGGATGGCTCCTTCCGGAAAGGGATGCGGCACTCGAGGAACTCATCCTGCGGAAGGACGACCGCATGCTCGACGATGCCGGCTTATCAAGGTACCAAGCGATGGGCGTCAGCCGTTACATGTGGTCGGAACTCAGGCGCGGTCGGCCGTGACGAAACGCAGCTCCGCGATCACCGGCAGCACGGCGGCGCGAGGCGCCACGATGGTCCTGATTGCCACGGTCGCCTGGAGTTTCGCCGGGGTCTTCACCCGATCGCTGACGCTCGACGTCATGACGACCGTGGCGCTCCGGGCTCTGGCCGGCGGCACGATGCTGTTCCTGGCGATGCTTCTTCGGCGTGGCCCCGGAGCGTTCGGGGATCTGATCGCCATAGGCCGCGTCGGCTGGTTCGCGGTCGTGCTTAGCGCCGTCGCCCAGGCTGCGACGACCGCCGGACTGTTCATGACCAGCGTCGCGCACGTCACCGTCATCTACGCGACGTGCCCGTTCCTCGCGGCGATCATCGCGCGCCTCTGGCTCGGCGAGGTCATCCCGCGGGCGACGCTCCTTGCCATCGTCGCGTCGATCTCGGGCGTTCTCGTGGTCATGTCGGCATCGACCGCCTCCGGTACGCTCGTCGGCGACGCGGTTGCGTTGGTGATGACGCTCTCGTTCGCAACAATCATCGTCCTGTCGAAGGCGCACCCCGACCTCAGGCTGTTCGAAGTGACGATCGTCAGCGCCTTCCTGACTTTCGGCCTGTTCATCCCCTTCGCCAGCGACGTGAACCTCGACGCCGCGAACGTCGCGATCGTCTCTGCGTACGGGCTGACCAACATGGTCGTCGCGTTCTTCCTGTTCATCAAGGGCGCGCGCCACATCCCCGCGGCGACGAGTGGGCTGATCGTCACGCTCGAGATCGTCCTCTCGCCGTTATGGGTCTGGCTGTTCTTCGACGAGACCGTCGATGCTGCCACCTTCCTCGGAGGCGCGATTGTCCTGGCCGCGGTCATCGGACACCTCGTTCATTCGCTCTCCAGAGGTGCGCGGATCCCCGTTCCGGCGTTGATCGAACAGGGCCATGGATAGCGGCCTCGGCAGGGCGGGCGCCCGGCGGGCAAGCGAGAGCGGAGATGCTTCGTTGCTGGTGCCGGTGACGGTGGCACTCGCCAACTTCATGACGGGTCTCGACCAGAGCGTGATCGTCACAGCCCTACCAGCCATAAGCCTGAGCCTGCATGCGACGCCCTCGGCACTCGGTCTTGCCGTCACCGCCTATCTGGCAGCGCTGGTGATCGCCTTGCCGCTCGGAGGCTGGGCGTCCGAGCGCTTCGGCATGCGGAATGCCTATTGCCTTGCGGTGCTGGCCTTCACGCTGGCCTCGGTGCTGTGCGGCCTCGCGCAAACCCAGCCGCAGCTGGTCGCGGCACGGCTGCTTCAGGGAATGGGCGGTGCGCTGATGGGAACGATCGGACAGGTGGCGATCCTTCGCAGCTTCGCCCGACATCGTACGCTGAAGATCAACACCTTCACCTCCCTGGCGAGCCAGATGGCGCCGATGGTCGGCCCCATCATCGGCGGTCTGTTGACGACCTATGTCTCGTGGCGGTGGATCTTCTTCGTCAATCTGCCGGCGGGCGTCCTCGTCCTAATCATGGCCACCCGGCTCTTCCCTCGTCCGGCGCAAACATTGTCTCGGCCGTTCGACGCGATCGGCTTCCTGCCTGGCGGCACGGGCACGGCGTTACTCGTCTTCGGGATGAGCGGCCTCGCCGACAGTGGCCTTGCAGGATGGCTCGCGGCGACTCGGCTACTGGTGGCCGGCCTCCTGCTAGGGCTGGCGGTCCGACACTGTCGGCGGGTGTCCCACCCGATCGTCGACTTGACCATCCTGCGCTTTCGCACGTTCCGGATCAGCCTCTCGCTGCACCGGGCGCGCAACCTTCTCGTCAAGCAGCACACGCAGCTCGTGAACATGATCCGAGCTCTCCTGGCCGAGTTCGGCATCGACATCGCCGAAGGTCTGGAGCGGGCGCTAGGATTGGCGCGGCGGATCGCAGCGAAGGAGACCGTGCCGGACGTGCCCGCTGTCGCGCTACAGATCCTCGCTCTTCTGTGCGGTCAGGTTCTGGACACCCATGCCCGCCTCCAGGCGATCGACCGCTCCCTTCTGGCTCTGCAACGCAGCGACGACGTTGCCCGGCGCCTGTCGACGATCCCGGGCATCGGCCCAGTCGGCGCCACGGCGCTGGCCGCGTCGGTTGCCGACCCCACCCAGTTCCGCTCGGGTCGCGAGTTCGCCGCTTGGCTGGGACTGACGCCCTCGCAGAAATCGAGCGGCGGCAAGGATCGCCTCGGTCGCATCACCAAGATGGGCGATCGATACCTGCGCAAGCTCCTGGTGGTCGGAGCAACCTCGCTGATCCGGCGCGCTAGGCACAAACCCGACACGGCCGACCCACGCTTTATCGCCCTTCTCGCCCGCAAACCGGTGCGGGTGGCGAGCGTGGCCATGGCCAACAAGATGGCGCGCATCGTCTGGGCGATCATGGTGCGCGGCGAGATCTACCAGACACGCCACGCACCTATGCTGGCGGGTTGAAGGCCGGAGGGCACAGAAGGTCGTCAGCAAGCAGTTCGAGCCGATCGGCTTTACAAAGTTGTGAGAGCGACGCGATGTGATGGCGCCACCGGTCAGGCCGGAAACGGGGACAACCCACGGACGGACAGAGGCGTCATAGCCTGATAAGCCGATTGGGACCCTGTTCGCCGACCCCATCAGGGCCAGCAGCTTGCCTTTGGCTGCATCAACAGGCCGGACAGAAGACTGCACCCGACCAAAGCGCCAAAGCTTCAAATCCCCTCTTGCAACAGGGGAGCCATCCACAGAGGACATCCTCAGTCGAACTCTCCGTACGAACGACAAGGAGCGCTAGCGTCTTCCTTGTCGTTCAGGAGGTCGCTTTGGTGACGTTCGCTTGCCCGCTGTCTGCGCGGCGAGTTCTTGCTCGATGAGTTACGGCATGAAGCCGAGGACGCTCCAGCGCAACGGAAGGAATATCGAGCAGACGGACACCGATAGAGGAAACGGTCTTGCGGCCGTCGGAGTAGGCAGCCTCGTTTCCGGTTCCGACGAGAAACATCGAGACCCACAGCCGTCGACAGCGTACATCCCGTTATGACGGCAACCGCCAAGCTCGAGCGGACCTGCAAACGCCTTGAGACGGAATAAAATACTCCACCATTTCGCTATATTGATATGTGCTTCCTTCTAGCGGTTCCAAAACAGCCTATCGTGCCGCTCGACCCTTGAGGGTCACGCATCCGATCGGCATCGTATGACGAAGCAGCTTCACCTCAACCTCTTCGTGCACGGGCGCGGACACCACGAGACCGCCTGGCGCCATCCCGGCTCCACGCCCCTCGCCCTGACCGACATACGCTACTATCGCGAGCTGGCGGAGAAGGCGGAAGCGGCGGCCTTCGATTCCATCTTCTTCGCCGACGCCCTCGCGGTCAGCGACGAGATCGGGCACGTGGCGAAGGGTGGCCTCGAGCCGATCACGATCCTGGCGGCCATCGCCGGCGCCACGAGCCGCGTCGGCCTCATCGCGACGGCGTCGACCACCTATACCGAGCCCTACAACCTTGCCCGCCAGTTCGCCTCGCTCGACCATATCAGCAACGGCCGCGTCGGCTGGAACATCGTCACGTCCTGGGTGCAAGGCGCGGGACCGAACTTCGGCTACGACGCACAGATCGAGCACGCCGAGCGCTACGAGCGCGCCACCGAATTCGTCGAGATCGCCGAGAAGCTCTGGGACAGCTGGGCGGACGACGCGGTCCTCGACGACCGCGCGAACGGGCGCTTCGCCGATACCGGCCGCATACGCAAGATCGGCCATCGCGGTCGCTGGAAGAGCGTCGCGGGACCGCTGAACATCTCGCGCTCGCCGCAGGGGCGGCCGGTGTTCGTCCAGGCCGGCTCCTCCGCGACCGGCCGCAGCTTCGCCGCGCGCTTCGCGGAGGCGGTGTTCACCGCGCACTTGGAAAAGCAGACGGCCGCCGACTTCTATCGCGACATCAAGACCCAGGCAGCGGCGCTCGGGCGCGACGCCGAGCGGATCCTCGTCCTGCCGGGCATCAGCCCGACGATCGGCTCCACCGAAGAGGAAGCGCGTCGCCTGTCGCGCGAGCTCGACGAGCTGTCCGATCCGGCGGTCGGGCTCGACCGGCTGTCGAACCGCTTCGGCGGGCACGACTTCACCGGGCTCGACCTCGACCGCGTCCTGTCGCCCGACGACTTTCCCGATCCGCGAACCGTCCAGGCCGCGCAAAGCCGCGCCGCCTCGATCGTCGAACTCGTGCGCCGCGAGCGGCCGACGCTGCGCGCTCTTCTCCACGGCCTCGCCGGGGCGCGTGGACACTTCGCGGTCGCCGGAACCCCGGAACGGATCGCCGACATCATGGAGGATTGGTTCCGATCGGGCTCGGCCGACGGGTTCAACGTCATGCCGCCGATCCTGCCGCTGCTGTTCGACACGTTCGTCGACGAGGTCCTGCCGATCCTGCGCCGGCGCGGCCTGTTCCGCACGGCTTACGAAGGCGCGACGTTGCGCGATCATTTCGGTCTCGAGCGGCCGGAAAGCCAGTTCTTCCCGCCGGCGGCGACCGCGCAGCTCCGGGCGGCCGAATGACCCTCTGCCGAGTGCGAGGCGAGGTCGTACCGCGGCGGGCGAAACGGGAGCGCGGGTCATGTTCATGACGAAGGCGTTCCCGCCCGCTCCCACGCGCGCCGACCCGCCGAACACGGTGCCGCGCCTGCGGATCACGGGTCTGCGGAAGCGGCTCGGCAACACCGACGCCGTCGCCGGCATCGACCTCGATGTCGCCGCCGGGGAAAGCGTCGTGCTGCTCGGGCCCAGCGGCTGCGGCAAGTCCACGACGCTGCGGCTCATCGCCGGTTTTCTGCAGCCGGATCGCGGCGAGATCGCGCTCGACGGCGCGAGCGTCGCGACGGACGGCTGGCAGCTTCCGCCCGAGCGGCGGCATCTCGGGATGGTGTTCCAGAACTATGCCGTCTGGCCGCACAAGACTGTGTTCGAGAACGTCGCCTATGGCCTGCGGATCGCCAAGCGACCCGGGCGCGAGATCGCCAGCCGGGTCGAGCGCATGCTGGAAACGGTGGAACTCGGCGGCATGGGCGGCCGGCGACCGTCGGAACTCTCGGGCGGACAGCAGCAGCGCGTCGCACTCGCCCGTTCGCTGGTGACCGAGCCGACGCTGCTCCTTCTCGACGAACCGCTGTCGAACCTCGACGCGGCGCTGCGCCAGACGATGCGCTTCGAGCTGAAGAGCCTGCAGCGGCGACTCGGGGTCAGCACGCTCTACGTCACGCACGACCAGGAGGAGGCGCTGGTTCTCGCCGATCGGATCGTGGTGATGAACGCCGGCGGGATCGAACAGGTCGGCACGCCGGAGGACATCTACCGGCGGCCCGCCTCGCGTTTCGTGGCGAGCTTCGTCGGCTCGGCGAACATCCTCGAAGGCACCGTCACGGCAGTTCTGCCGCAGCAGGATCGGGCGCGGATCCGCCTCGACGCCGGTCCCGAATTCGATGCGGCGATCGCGCCGGGAGCCCTCGCCTCGATCGGCGTCGGCGATCGGCGGGCGGCGGTTCTCCGGCCGGAAGAGATCGAGCTCGTCCATGCCGGGCCGCCTGCCGGCATCGCGGTGATCGAAGCCGCCCACTTCCTCGGCAACCGCTACGAAACTCGGCTCGTCGCGAACGGGGTCGCCGTGCGGGCGGAGGCGCGGACCCCGCCGGTCGGGGAAACGGCGACGCTCACTGTCGCCGACGGCGCCGGCTGGATCATCGCATGATCCTCGTCGGCCGGGCTCCGGCAACCGTCTCGCTGCTAGCCCCCTTGAGGTTCCGCCTGCGATCGGCGGTCTCGCAGCCGATCCGGCTCGTCGTCGTCGGCGGCGCGATCGCCGTGCTGCTCGCGATCGTCGCCTACCCGCTCGCCTACCTTCTGAAGTTCAGCCTGACTGACCCTTCCGGCAGGGCGAGCCTCGCGACGCTGCGCGAACTCGTCGCCGAGCCGGGCATGACGGACGCCGTGCTGAATTCGACGCTCCTCGTTCTTTGCGTGACGGCCGCGGCGCTGGCGCTCGGCGTGCCGCTGGCTTGGCTCGTCGCCCGGACGGACGTGCCGGGCAAGGCCATCGTCGCGGGCGCGGCCGGCGTCGCCTTCGTGATCCCGACATTCGTTACCGTGATCGCTTGGATGTTCCTGGCGGCGCCGAATTCCGGCTACCTCAACAAGCTCGTCCGCGCCGCGACCGGTTCTCGCGCGCCGGCCTTCGACGTCGTCTCGTTTTCCGGCCTCGTCTTCATGGAAGCGGTGCATCTCTACCCGCTGGTGTTCTTCGCGGTCACGGCGGCGCTCGCCAACGTCGACGCGAGCAACGAGCAGGCGGCGCAGGTGCTCGGCGCCGGCCGGCTGCGGACGCTCCGCACTATCACGCTGCCGCTCGTCCTGCCCGCCGTCCTCGCCAGCGCGATCCTGGTGATGCTCGACACCCTGTCCTCCTTCGGCGCGCCGGCGGTGATCGGCACGATGGCGAACTTCCAGGTGCTGACCACGAAGGTCTACGATCTCGTCGCCTACCCGCCGCGGTTGAACCTCGCGGCGGCGACGGCGATGCCGATCGTCGCCTTCACGCTGCTCTGCCTCGGCGCGCAGCGCCTCCTGATCGGCCGCGACGACTACCGCACGCTCACCGGCAAGGCGGTTCGCGACGAGCCGGTGCGGCTCGGCCGCTGGCGGCCGCTCGCGACGGTCTTCGTCGCCGCCGCCGTGCTCGTCACCGCCGTGCTGCCGGTCGCGGCGCTGGCGCTCCTCTCGACGCTTCGCGCCTTCGGTCTGCCGGTGAAGGCGTCGAATCTCGTCCTCGACCATTACCGCACGATGCTCGACCCGAGCTTTCCGGGTCTCGGCGCCATGCAGAACAGCCTGATCCTCGCGCTCGCGACCGCGACCGTCTGCGTGACGCTCGGCACGATCTGCGCCTGGGTGGTGGAGCGCTCGCGCCTGTTCGGGCGTGGGGCGATCACGACCCTGATCATGATCGCCTACGGCTTTCCGTCCATCGCCTTCGGCCTCGGGATCATGCTCGGCTATGTCGGGGCCTTCTACGGCACGCTGACGATCCTGCTCATCGCCTACGCCGCCAAGCAGCTTCCGGTCGCCTACGTCATGATCCGCAGCGGCCTGAAGCAGATCACGGCGGACCTCGAGGAGGCGGCGCGCATCTCGGGCGCGAGCTGGCTGCGGACCCTCCTCGACATCACGCTGCCGCTGGTGAAGGGCGCGGCGGGCATCGCCTGGATCCTGATCTTCTCGCTGTCGCTGCGCGAACTCTCGATGTCGGTGCTCCTCAGCCAGACGGACACGCAGGTCATGTCGACGATCATCGTGCAGTTCATCCAGGACGGCGCGGTGGAGCCGGCGGCCGCCCTGTCGATCGTGGTGGTCGCGGTCAGCCTCGCCGTACTCCTCGTCGTCTGGCGCTTCACCGGCCGCAGCGCGACCGAGTTCCACTGATGCCGAACGAACAGCGGACGATGCCAGACACCCGCCCTTCCCCGGTTCCGCCCGGCGATTTCGACGAGCGCTTCGACGTCGTGGTGGCGGGCTTCGGCTTCGCCGGCGCGGCGGCCGCGATCGAGGCGGCGGACAGCGGCGCCAGCGTCCTCCTCCTCGAAAAGATGCCCGATCCCGGCGGCATCTCGATCTGTTCCGGCGGCGGCGTCAGGATCGTCACCGACATCGAGCGCGGCCGGCGCTATCTGCGCCAGACGGTCGGCCCCGACATTCCCGACGACGTTCTCGACGCCGTCTGCGAGGGCATGGCCGACCTCGAGCCCTACTTCCGCCGCCTGGCGGAGGCGAACGGCGCCACGATCGCCATCCGCGACCGGGGCGGCAACTATCCGTTCGAGGGGCACGACGCGCTCGGCATCCTCGAAGTCTCCGACATTCCCGGCTTCGACGCGGGGCGCGAATACCCGCACGTGCGCGGCCGGGCGCTCGGGCCGAACGTCTTCCGGCTCGTGCACGACAACGTCCGGGCGCGCGGCATCGAGGTTCGGCTGGAAACGGCGGCCGAGCGGCTGATCACGGGGCCGGACGGCGCGCTGCGCGGTCTCAGCGTCCGCACCGGCGCCGGCGCCCCCCGCCGCATCGCCGCCCGGCGCGCCGTCGTGCTCGCCACCGGCGGCTTCGAGGCGAACGGGGAGATGCAGCGCAAGCACTGGCAGATCCGCCCGGTGCTGACGGCGGCGACGCGCGGCAACACCGGCGACGGCATCCGCATGGCACAGGCGCTCGGCGCCGACGTCTGGCACATGTGGCACTTCCACGGCACCTACGGCTTCCGCCATCCCGATCCCGACTACCCCTTCGGCCTGCGCGTCAAGCGGCTGCCCGACTGGAACCCGACGGTGACCGAGCCGACGGTCGCGATGTCCTGGATCATCCTCGACGGCGGCGGCCGGCGCTTCATGAACGAGTACCATCCCTATCTGCAGGACACCGGGCACCGGCCGCTCGACCAGTTCGACCCCGCAACGCAGCGCTTCCCGAAGATCCCCGCCTTTCTCGTCACCGACGAGGCAGGCCGTCAGCTCTATCCGCTCGGCCAAGCCGTCCTCAACGACCGGGCGGTCGAGCCCTACCAGTGGAGCGCCGACAACCTCAAGGAGGTGGAGAACGGCATCCTCAAACGGGCGGACAGCGTCGAGGACCTCGCTCGCCTTCTCGGTGCCGATCCGACAGTGCTCTCGGCGAGCCTCGACGAATGGAACGCGACGGTCGCATCCGGCGGGCCCGATGTCCTCGGCCGGCCGACGCCCTCGATGCGACCGGTCGCGACGCCGCCCTTCTATGTCGGCGAGATCTGGCCGCTGGTGAACAACACGCAGGGCGGACCCGTCCACGACGCCGCCCAGCGCGTCCTCAACACCTATCGCGAGCCGATCCCACGCCTCTTCGAGGCGGGTGAGCTCGGCAGCATCTGGGGCTTCCTCTATCTCGGCGCCGGCAATCTCGGCGAATGCTTCGCGACCGGGCGCATCGCCGGGCGCAACGCGGCGGCGCTGCCGGCCTGGGATGCCGTGGAAGATGCGGACGCCGCGGCATGATCGCCCCTCGCACCATGGCGCTCGGCGCCTTCCTCTACCCGACCGGCCACCACGCGGCCGCATGGCGTCACCCGTCCGCACAGGCCGACGCCGGCATCAACTTCGCGCACTACGCGGCGGTGGCGAAGCTGGCGGAGGAGGCGAAGTTCGACCTCCTGTTCCTCGCCGACAGCGCCGGGGCGCGCGGCCACGACTGGAACTCGCTGTCGCGCTTCGCCACCCACTACGTGGCGCAGTTCGAGCCGCTGACACTGCTCGCGGCGCTGGCGACCGTCACCAGCCGCATCGGCCTCGTCGCGACGGCCTCCACCACCTACAACGAGCCCTACACGCTCGCCCGCAAGTTCGCGTCGATCGACCATATCAGCGGCGGACGCGCCGGCTGGAACCTCGTCACTTCTGGCAACGAGGAGGAGGCGTACAATTTCGGTCTCGACGCCCATCCGCCGCATGCCGAGCGCTACGCGCGGGCGACCGAGTTCGCCGCGGTCGTTCGTGCCCTCTGGGACAGCTGGGAGGACGACGCGTTTCCGCGCGACAAGGCGAGCGGCATCTTCCTCGACCCGGCGAAGATGCATCCTCCCAACCACGCGGGCGAACGCTTCAAGGTGCGGGGTCCCCTCAACATACCTCGCCCGCCGCAAGGCTGGCCGGTCCTCGTCCAGGCCGGCTCGTCGGAAGCCGGACAGGAACTCGCGGCGGCGACCGCGGAGGTCGTCTTCACCGCGCAGCAGACGCTCGCCGAGGCGCAAGCCTTCTATCGCGGCCTGAAGGAACGCCTGCCGCGATACGGCCGGCATGCGGACGAGGTGAAGATCCTGCCCGGCATCTTCCCGGTGGTCGGTGCGACGGAAGCCGAAGCCCAGGCGAAGTTCGACGAGTTGCAGGAGCTGATCCACCCATCCGTCGGGTTGACCATCCTCGAGCACCGCCTCGGCGTTTCACTGTCGCACCTGCCGATCGACGGGCCCCTGCCGGAAGCGGTGGACGAGATCAACGCAAGCAAGAGCCGCCAGACGCTGATGCTCGACCTTGCGCGACGCGAGGGCCTCAGCATCCGCCAGCTCGCGCTGCGCGTCGCCGGCGCGCGCGGTCACTGGCAGGTCGTCGGAACGCCGGAACAGATCGCCGACGCGATGGAGGAGCGATTTCGCGAAGGCGCGGCGGATGGCTTCAACGTCATGCCGCCGACCCTGCCGGGCGGCCTCGAGGATTTCGCCCGGATGGTCGTTCCGGAGCTGCGGGCCCGCGGGCTCGTGCGCGCCGATTACGAGGGCGCGACGCTCCGCGACCATCTCGGCCTCGCCCGCCCCGCCGACCGCGCCGGTCGCGCGCAACACCCATCCGCTGCGGTCTGAGCCGCGCGCCTTTGCCAGGAGGCCTTCCGTTGATCCGCACCATTCCGAACGGCGTCGCCCGTTCGCTCGCAGCCCTGGGGCTCCTCGCGCTGTCCGGCCTCGCGGCCGCCGCCGACACCCTGCCCGAGCGCTTCGCCGATCTCTACTCGGCCGCGTCGAAGGAAGGCGAGGTCGTGTTCTACAACGCCTACCGGAAGGAGACGAACGCCGCGCTTTCCGCCTTCTGGCGCGAGAACTTCCCCGATGTGGCGCTGAAGATCGTCCAGAAGCAGACGCTGGACCTCATCCCCGCCATCGAGGCGGAAAAGGCGGCGGGCGCGACGCGGCCCGACGTCGTTCTGATCAACGAGAAGTCCGTCGCCGACGACTGGGTGAAGCGGGACTTTCTGGAGCCCTACGAGGTCAAGGAATTCCACGGCATCGAGCCTGAGTTCAAGCAGGCGAGCGGCGCCTACTACGTGCCGACCGTGTTCCTCTTGACGGCCGCCTACAACACCGAGACTTATCCCGACGCCTCGGCGCTGCCGAAGAAGCTCGCGGACTTCGCCGACCCGAAATGGAAGGACCAGCTCACCTTCTCCGACCCGAAGGTCGCAGCCTCGAACCTTACCTTCCTGATCGCCTTCCTCGACACGAAGAAGACCGACTGGGAGACGCTCGCCAAGCTCGCTGCGCAGAACATCCTGTTCAATCGCGGCAACGCCGAGTCCGTGCGGATCCTCGCCTCCGGCGAGCGCACGCTCTCGCCGATGACGTCCTCGCAGAACGTCGTCACCGCCAAGGAGCAGGGACAGCCCATCGATTTCTACGTGCTCGACGAGGGCGCCGTGGTGGTCGAGCAGCAGAGCGCCATCTTCAAGGGCGGCCCGCATCCCGCCGCCGCCAAGCTGCTGCAGGAGGTGCTGGTCAGCCCGGAAGGCCAGACGCTGGTCGCGAAGGCCGGCTCGTACTGGCCGACGAGCGAGAAGGCGACGCCGCCCGACCGCCTGCCGAAGCTCGAGGACCTGAAGCCGCTCTACGCCGATGTCGAGATCGGCGGCGACGAGGCGAAGCAGGTGCTCGCGAAGTTCGGCGAGGTCTTCGGCCGCAAGTAGCGGGGAACGGCAAGCCTGTCCCTGCCAGTCAAGGCAGGTAGGTGCCGCCGTTGACGTGGATGGTCTGCCCGGTGACGAAACGGGCCTGCGGTCCGCAGAGATAGCGAACCGCCGCGGCGACCTCTTCCGGCGTGCCGCGCCGGCCGACGAGGGTCCGGCGCGTCGCGTGATGGGCGGGATTGCTCGGCGCGCTCGCGCCGCGCACGGTGTCGATCATGCCGGGGCTGACGCAGTTCACCGTGATGGCCTGCGGCGCGAGGTCGTGCGCCAGCGCCTTGGTCAACCCGACGAGCCCCGCCTTCGCGGCGACCACGTGCACGCGCTTCTCGGCGCCCGTGTGCCCGGTGAGGCCGCCGATGTTGACGACCGAACCGGCGCCCGAGCGCTTCAGCTCGGGCAAACAGGCTTGCGTCAGGAGGAACGCGCCGTCGAGGATCGTGCCCAGCACTTCGCGCCAGTCGGAATAGTCGACCGTACCGAACTCCGCCTCGCGCCGGACGGCCGCGTTGTTCACCAGGATGTCGATCCGTCCGAAGGCCTGCAGCGCTGCCTTGGCGATCCGTCTGGTGTCCTCCGGCTTCGCCACGTCGCCGAGCGCGACGGCGGCACGGCCGCCAGCGGCTCGGATTTCGGCCGCCACCGCCTCGGCCTCCGGTTTCGAACCACGAGCGTGAACGAGGATTGCCGCACCGGCTTCCGCCAAGGACAGCGCGATCGCGCGACCGATGTTGCGGCTACTGCCGGTCACTATCGCGATGCGCCCCGCGAGTTCGCCCTTCGCTTCCAACGACAAGATCCTTTCCCATCCGATCCACACTTCGAAACGCGGATACGGCGGCGTGCACGGCGCGTGAAGCGGTCCTGTACAACGTCGTCGATAGCGCGTCGGCGACCAGTTTCGCCTGATCACCCGCTTAGGACGAACGAGCGGTTCGGCCGACGGCACGCAATCTCAAATTATCTATTAATTTGGTAGTTTTTTCCTCCCCGCCCCGCACGGCTGCGCCTAACCTCCGTGCCGAGCCCGTCGATGTTGAGGCCGAGCCCGCCGAAGTTGAGCACGATGGCAGAGACCTTGATCGTTCCCGGCCTTTTCGGTTCGCCGAAAGGACATTGGCAGCATCACTGGGCGAGCGACGATCCAACGGCCGAGCTCGTCGAGCAGGAGGACTTCGGGCATCCGCAGCTCGCCGACTGGATCCATACGCTGGAAGCGCGGATAGCGGCCAGCCCGCCGGGCGTCGTCCTCGTCGGGCACAGCCTCGGCTGCGCCCTCATCGCGGCGCTCGCAGACCGGCCGACCGCCGCGCATGTCGGCGGCGCGTTGCTCGTCGCGCCGGCGGAGGTAAAGCCTTTGGCCGACACGCACCCGGCCGTGATCGAGTTCGCCGCGGCGCAGCGCGTCGAACTGCCCTTCGCCTCAATCCTCGTGGCGAGCCGCAACGACCCGTTCATGGACATCCGGGCGGCCGAGCGGCAGGCGAGGCGCTGGGGATCGGCGTTCCTCGATCTGGGACAGGTCGGACACATCAACATCGCGAGCGGCTTCGGGCCGTGGGACGAGGGGCGAACCATCGCCGACGGCCTTCGCGGTCGCTTGGGCCGGCATGTTCCGCCGGCGTCGAGCGTACGCCCCCCTCGCCGCGACTCCTACGCCCTTTTCGGTGCCGCTGCCGGGTTCGGCGGCCGAGCCTTCGGGAGACAGACAGTACGATGACCCTGCATTCCGTCCCTGCCGCTTTCCGTCGTTCCGGCGCGGCCGCCGAGGCCGTCCAGGCGCCGACGCCGGCGCGCGGGCTCGGCCTCAAGCAGGCCATGCGCACGCTCGCCGGCGGTGTCAGCGTCGTGACCGCCGGCATCGGCGACGGCCGCACGGGCGCGACCGTGACATCGGCGCATTCGCTGTCGATGGAGCCCGAGACGATGGCGGTGAGCATCAACCTCGCCTCTTCGACCTGGGAAGCAATCCGCCGCCACGGACTTTTCTGCGTCAACGTGCTTCGCGCCGACCAGCGGGCCGTCGCCGACCGCTTCGCCGGCTTCGGCGGCCTGAAGGGCGCGAGCCGCTACGAGGGAGCGGACTGGCACCCGCTCGTCACCGGCGCCCTCGCTCTCGAAGGCGCGCTCGCCGCCATCGACTGCGAGGTCGAGCACGTGATCGAGCGCCACAGCCATGCACTCGTTCTGGGAACGGTCCGGGCGGTCGAGGTCTCGCAGGGACCTGGCCTCGTCTGGGTGGACGGCCGGTACGCCGAACTCGCCGAACGCTCCGACTGAACCGGGGGCTACGGCGGGTTCCGCCGCCACGCGCCGGCCCGATGCCTGCCACGAAGGAGGATGTCATGCCTGCAGCCAAGCGTCGCCAGATCCATCTGAACGCCTTCCTGCGCAATGTCGGCCAGCACGAGGCGGCATGGCGCCTGCCGGAAACCGACGTTTCGGCCGTCACCGACATCGAGCACTACCGTCGCCTCGCGCGCCTCGCGGAAAAGGCCAAGCTCGACGCGATCTTCTTCGCCGACCATCCAGTGCTGAAGGACCGCTCGCAGGACCGCCCCTGGGACTCGCTCGACCCCTTCACGCTGATCGCGGCGCTTTCCGGCGTCACGGAGCGCATCGGCCTCGTGGCGACGGCCTCCACCACCTACAACGACCCCTACGGCATCGCTCGCCGCTTCGCGACGCTCGACCATGTCAGCCGCGGCCGCGCCGCCTGGAACGTCGTGACGACGGCGAACGCGGAAGCCGCCGCCAACTTCGGCTTCGAGCACCATCCGGACCCGGACGCGCGCTACGGGCGGGCGGCCGAGTTCCTCGACGTCGCCTTCGGCCTCTGGGACAGCTGGAACGACGACGCCATCGTCGGTGACAAGGCGGGCGGCGTCTTCGTCGACCCGGATCGCATCGACCGCCTCGACCACGCCGGACCGCACTTCCGCGTCGCGGGACCGCTCGAGATCCCCCGCTCGCCGCAGGGGCGTCCCGTCATCTTCCAGGCCGGCTCGTCGGAGCCCGGCAAGGAACTGGCAGCCCGCTACGCCGAGGCGATCTTCACCGCTCAGCCCGTCCTCGACGAGGCGCAGGGGTTCTACGCCGACATCAAGTCCCGAGTCCGGGCGCACGGGCGCGATCCCGACAAGGTGCTGATCCTTCCCGGCCTGTCGTTCTTCATCGGCGGCACGGAAGCGGAAGCGAGGGCACTGCAGGACACGTTCGAGAACCTGACGCTGCCGACCTACGGCCTCGCCCAACTCGCCCGCATCACCGGCATCGACTTCTCTAACCACGACCTCGACGCCGTTGTCCGCGTGCCGGCGCGCGAACAGGGCGGCAACCAGAAGAGCCGGCACGACCTCGTCCACCACCTGACCGCGACGGAGACGCTGACGCTCCGCCAGCTCCTGCGCCGCCTCAGCGCCGGGCGCGGCCACCGTATCGCGACGGGGACACCCGAGCAGGTGGCCGCGACGATCGTCGAATGGTTCGGGAACGGCGCGGCGGACGGCTTCAACCTCATCCCGCCGGCCCTGCCCAGCTCGCTGGAGAGCTTCGTCACGGAAGTGCTGCCGATCCTGAGAAGCCAGGGTCTGTTCCGCGAGGACTACGAGGGCACGACGCTGCGCGAGCATCTGGGGCTCGACCGCCCCTCCAAGGCTCGTCGCGTCGCCGCCGGGTTCGCGGCCGCGGCCGAGTGAGCCGGAAGGGAGGCCCCCGATGACCTTCATCAGCTTCACCACGCCCGCCGCCTTCCTGCGGCGCGCCTCCGCCCGAAACGCGCCTCCCCCTGCGGCGTCGCGAGCGCTCCTGCCGCGAGCGCCGCTGCCGGGGCAGCGCCTCCTCGGCCCGGCTCTCGTTCTCCTTCTCTGGTACGTCGCGTCCGGGGCCGGCTGGATCTCGCCGGCGAAGATGCCCGGCCCCGACGCCGTCATCGCCTCGTTCGCCGAGATGGTCGGCAGCGGCACGCTCGCCACCGACATCGCCGCGTCGCTGCAGCGCGCCGCACTCGGCCTTTCGATCGGCATCGCTACGGGCTTCGTCCTGGCGGTGATCGCCGGGCTGACCCGGCTCGGCGACGCGCTCGTCGACGGCCTCGTGCAGGTGAAGCGCTCCATCCCGAACCTCGCGCTGATCCCGCTGTTCATCATCTGGCTCGGCATCGGCGAGGCGATGAAGATCGCGATCATCGCGCTCGGCACGATGGTACCGATCTACATCAACACCCATGCGGGCCTGCGCGGCATCGACCGGCGCTATGTCGAACTCGGCCAGACGGTCGCCCTGTCACGCGGCCGCTTTCTCCGTCACATCGTCTTTCCGGCTTCGCTGCCGGGCTTCTTCACCGGCCTCCGGCTCGCCGTCACCCATTCCTGGACCGCGCTCGTCGTGGTCGAGACGGTCAATGCGACGAGCGGCATCGGCTTCATGATCACGCAGGCCCGGATCTACGGCCAGACCGACGTCGTGCTCGTCGGGCTGGTCCTCTACGGTGTCCTCGGCTTCGGCTCGGACGCCCTCGTGCGCCTCCTCGAACGGAGGGCCCTGTCGTGGCGTCAATCGCTCGATCATTGACGGAGACGCGCCCGTCGGCGGTACGGATCGCCGGGCTTCGGCGCGGCTTCGACGGACGCGCCGTCCTCGACGGGATCGACCTTGAGATCGGTCAAGGCGAGTTCGTCGCGCTTCTCGGCCGCAGCGGTTCGGGCAAGAGCACCATCCTGCGCGCCGTGGCCGGCCTCGACGCAGATGTCGAGGGCAGGATCGACGTGCCCGAGCGCCGCTCCGTTCTATTCCAGGACTCGCGCCTCCTGCCTTGGATGCGGGTGCTCGACAACGTCATACTCGGACTGGCGGGAACCGGCATACGCGACAAGGCGCGCCACGCGTTGTCCGAAGTCGGCCTCGCCGACAAGGCGGACGCCTGGCCGAAGACGCTGTCCGGTGGCGAGCAGCAGCGCGTCGCGCTCGCCCGCTCGCTGGCCAGGGATCCCGAATTGCTCCTGGCCGACGAGCCGTTCAGCGCGCTCGACGCGCTGACGCGTCTCAAGATGCACGGCCTCCTGCAGCAGTTGCGGCGCCGGCACGCGCCGGCGGTGCTGTTCGTGACCCACGACGTGGAGGAGGCGCTGCGCCTCGCCGACCGCATCGCGATCACCGCGAACGGCCGCATCTCCTTCGACCACCCGGTCGGGAATGCACGGAGCTCGCCGGAACGTCTCGACGCGCTTCGCCGTGAAATTCTCGACCGTCTCGGCGTGCCGAGCCACTGATCAAACCGGAAAGGATTCCCGATGCTGAAACGTTCGATGGCCGGGGTGTTCGGCCTTGCGCTCGCCTTCGCAGGCTCCGCCCATGCCGAGGAGCCCAGGATATCGGTCGAGGTGCCGGCGGGCGTGAAGCTCGTCCTCGCCGACGACGCCAACAACGCCGCGAGCCTCCTGAAACTTTCCGGCGAAGGCGACAAGCTCGCCTCGGAGGTGTCGTTCGCGAACTTCTCCAGCGGGCCACTCCGGCTGGAGGCGATCCGCGCCGGCGCGGCGCAGGTCGGCGCGGTCGGCGACGTGCCGCCGATCCTGGCGCAGTTCTCCGATGCGGACGTGGTGATCGTCGGTGCCGTCATCACTTCCGGCGACTCCACGATCTTCGCGACCGCGCCGGACTCCGGCATCAAGACGCATGCCGACCTGAAGGGTAGGAAGGTGGGCATCAACGTCGGCACGTCGCAACAGGCGACCGTCCTGCGCAACCTTCGGGCCGCCGGCCTTTCGATCGCGGACATCGAGCCGGTCAATCTCGGCCTCGCCGAGTTCGCCGACGCGCTTCGCGCCAACCAGATCGACGCCGCAGTCCTGAAGCAGCCGGACCGGGCGCGCTACCTCGCCTCGGTCGCGGGCACCGACGCGAAGGAGATCCCCGACGCGCCGGGCGCCAGCTCGAACCTGAAGTTCCTTTACGCCAGCAAGACGGCGCTCGCCGACCCCGCCCAGGCGGCGGCAATCCGCGATCTCGTGGTCCACTGGTACCGCGCGCATCTCTGGAAGAACGCGAACAAGGACGTCTGGATCGCGGAATACCTTCGCAAGGACCAGCGCCTCGGTCCCGACGACGCCCGCATCGTCGCCGACAGCGACGGCTCGGCGACGCGCATACCGGCATGGCGGGAAGCGCTCGCCACGCAGCAGGACACGATCGACCTCCTGCAGGCCGCCGGTCAGTTCAAGGGTAAGGAACTGAGGGCCGAAGGAGAATTCGATCCGCGGTTCGACGGCTTGAACGACAAGTCGCCTGCTGCGAACGACGAGAAGGCGGCGAACGCGCAGTAGGTCGAAGCGGGTGGCAGCATCGACCGCCCCCCGCGCGCCGATACGAGCTGGCGGAGCGACCGAAGGGCAATCCAAGATTGCGGTCTGAGCGAGACGTTTATTTCTCCTGCCGCCCGAGACCGGCCATCGCGTCCTTTGCGAGCTATCAGTCTATGAAATTAATATACCGATAGCTCGTGGGGACGCATCGAGTTGGGCCTTGCGTCACCGATGCGAGACCGTCTCCCGATGGTTCGCGACGCGGACATGGGAACCTTCGCCCGGCGAGGCTGCGACAGGAAACGACGACGATGTCCTACCGGCTGAGCCTTTTAGACAAGAGTCCGATCGCGGAAGGAGCGAGTGCCGCCGAAGCGCTGGCTAGTACCGTCGAGGCAGCCGAAGCCGCCGACCGGCTCGGCTACCACCGCTACTGGATCGCGGAGCACCACGGCAATCCGAACCTCGCCAGTTCCGCGCCTGAAGTCGTGGTCGCCCACATCCTGGCCCGGACGCGCCGCATCCGCGTCGGCACGGGCGGCGTCATGCTGCAGCACTACGCGCCCTACAAGGTCGCGGAAGTGTTCCGCGTCCTCGCGGCGCTCAGCCCCGGCCGCGTCGACCTCGGCATCGGCAAGGCGCCGGGCGGGCTGCCCTTCTCCACCCTCGCCCTCAAGGACGGCCGGGACGGCGGGCCGCCCGATTTCGAGCGGCAGCTTGCCGACCTCGACGCGTTCCTCGGCGTCGGCGTCCCATCCGATCATCGTCTCGCCGGCGCCCTCGCCTTTCCCGAACCGCGGCAAGCGCCGGAGCGCATCCTGCTCGGCGCGGGCGTCGCCAGCGCCGAGCTCGCGGCCCGCCAGGGCTGGCTGTTCTGCCATGCCGGCCACCTCAACGGCGACCCCGCCGAGGCCGAGCGCTCGTTCGCGGCCTACGAGGCGATCGCCGGCCGCAATCCGCTCCTCGCCGTGTTCGCGCTTGTAGCCGAAACGGGTCACTCGGCGCGTCGGCAGGTCGAGAATATCAGGATCTTCAAGGCGCACCTGCCGGGCGGGCGGGCGGTGAACCTGCCTTCGCTGGAAGCGGTGGACGAGTTTGCGCGGCAGGCCGGCGTCCGGCCCGAACGCGTCGAGGAGAACCGCCCGGAGATCGTCGCGGGCACCCCGGGGGAGGTTCACGCCGCGCTCGCCGCGATCCAGCGTCGCCTCGGGGTCGAGGAGTTCGTGATCGACACGCCGGTGGCCGACTTCGCCGCCCGTCTCGCCTCGATCGAGCTTCTTGCCGGCCAAGTCCGGCCGCTCGCGGCCTGAGACGAAGGAGAATTGCCATGACGGCCAAGCGCGTCATCCTCGGCCTGATGCTCCACGGCGCCGGCGGCAACATGAACTCGTGGCGGCACCCGTCCGGCCCGGCCGACGCCAGCGTCAACCTCGGCTTCTACGTCGACCAGGCGCGCCGTGCGGAGAGCGCGGGCTTCGGCTTCGTCTTCGTCGCCGACGGTCTCTACATCAACGAGAAGTCGATCCCGCACTTCCTCAACCGCTTCGAGCCGCTGACGATCCTCTCGGCGCTCGCGACGACCACTTCGCGCATCGGCCTCGCCGGCACCGTCTCGACCTCCTACAGCGACCCGTTCACGATCGCCCGCCAGTTCGCCTCGCTCGACCTGATCTCAGGGGGCCGCGCCGGCTGGAACGTCGTGACGACGCCGCTGGAGGGCTCGGGACGGAACTACGGCCGGCCGCATCCTGATCATGCGCTCCGCTACGAGATCGCCGACGAATACCTCGAAGTGACGCAGGGGCTCTGGGACTCGTGGGACGACGACGCCTTCCCGCGCGACCGCGAGAGCGGCACCTTCTTCGAACGGGACAAGCTGCACCGGCTCGACCACAAGGGGCGCTTCTTCCAGGTCGAGGGACCGCTGAACATCCAGCGCTCGGCACAGGGGCAGCCGGTGATCTTCCAGGCCGGCTCGTCCGAGGACGGGGTGAAGCTGGCGGGCAAATACGCCGACGCGGTGTTCACCCATTCGCCGTCGCTGGAGGAAACGCGGGCGTTCCGCAATCAAGTCAGAGCCAGCGCGGTCGCGCACGGCCGCACCTCGGACGAGGTGAAGGTGCTGCCGGGCATCCACCCGATCGTCGGCGGGACGCGCGAGGAAGCCGAGCGCAAGTACGAGATCGTCCGCGACCTCGTCTCCTTGCCCGACGCCCTCGCCTATCTCGGCCGCTTCTTCGATCATCACGACTTCGCGCAGTACGATCCCGACGCCCCCTTCCCCGAACTCGGAACGATCGGCGAGAACAGCTTCCGCTCCACCACTGACCGGATCAAGCGTGAGGCGCGAGACAAGGGTCTCACCTTGGGCGAGGCAGCGCGCGAGGCGGCGACACCGCGCCCGAACTTCCTCGGCTCCGGCGAGGAGGTGGCCGAAACCATCGTCCGGTGGGTGGAGGAAGGCGCGGCGGACGGCTTCATCGTCGGCTTCCCGGTCTCGGCCGAGGGGCTGGAGGACTTCGAGCGCCACGTCGTCCCGGCGCTGGAAGCGCGCGGCGTCTACGACCGTGCCCTGGCCGAGCCGACGCTGCGCGGCAATCTCGGCCTGTCGCGCAAGGCGAGCCGCCATCGCTCGCCGGCCGAAGCGGCGGCGCCGCGCGTGTCGGCATGAGCGCTCGCACTTCCCCGGCCGAGGCGATCTCCGCTAATGCCGGCGAGTTCGTCGCCTTGCGCCACGATCTCCACCGGTACCCGGAGCTCGCCTTCCAGGAGGAGCGCACCTCCGACAAGGTGGCCGGGCTGCTGGCGAGCTGGGGCTACGAGGTCTCGCGCGGTATCGGCGGCACGGGACTGGTCGGCACGCTCCGGCGCGGCCATGGCAAACGCTCGCTCGGCATCCGCGCCGACATGGACGCGCTGCCGATCGCCGAAGAAACCGGCCTGCCCCACGCCAGCGCCACCGCCGGCGCGATGCACGCCTGTGGCCACGATGGGCACACCTCGATCCTCCTCGCCGCCGCGCGGTATCTGGCCGAGGAGGGCCGCTTCTCCGGCACGCTGAACCTCATCTTCCAGCCGGCCGAGGAGATCGGGCAAGGCGCGCGGCGGATGATCGACGACGGCCTGTTCGAGCGCTTTCCCTGCGATGCGGTGTTCGGGCTCCACAACTGGCCGGGTGTTTCGGCCGGTCGCTTCGGCTTCGTTGCCGGCCCGGCGATGGCGTCCGTCGACTGGGCGCGCATCCGGGTGCGCGGGCGCGGCGGGCATGGCGCCGAGCCGCATGCCGCGGTCGATCCGGTGGTGGTGGCGGCCCATGTCGTGACAAGCCTCCAGACCATCGTCTCGCGCAACGCCGCGCCGCTCGATCTGGCGGTGGTGACGGTCGGCTCGATCCACGGCGGCGCGGCCGCCAACGTCATTCCCGACGCGGTCGAAATGCTGCTGACGACGCGAGCCTTCCGGCCGGAGATCCGCACGCTCCTGGAAAGACGGGTGAAGACGATCGCGACGCTCCAGGCCGAAAGCCTCGGCGCGAGCGCCGAGATCGAATGGAAGCACGGCTTTCCGAGCGTCACGAACCACGAGGCCGAGACCCGGTTCGCCCGGAACGTCGCCCTCGAAGCCTTCGGGGAACCGGGCATCGTGCCCGATTTCGCGCCCCGCACCGCGAGCGAGGACTTCGCCTTCATGCTCGAGGCGCGGCCGGGCAGCTACCTCTTCGTCGGCAACGGCGACAGCGCCCCGCTCCACAGCTCCCGCTACGACTTCAACGACGCCGTCATCGAACCGGCCGCCGTCTACTGGGCGACGCTGACGGAAACCTTCCTGGAGGCATCGGATGCCTGACGTCATCCTGGCGACGACCCCGCTCGATCCGCTGGCCCGGCCGCTGATCGACGACCTGATCCGCGAATACGACCACCGCTACGGGAACTTCTTCAATGCCGCCGGCGCGGCGGAGGAGCTGAACCGCTATCCGCCGGAAGCCTTCGCCCCGCCGGACGGCAACTTCCTGCTCGTCCTGCGCGACGGACAGACGATCGCGGGCGGCGCCTTCAAGCGCTTCGACGAGCGCACGGCGGAAGTGAAGCGCATGTGGACGCGCCGCGACCTGCGCCGCCAGGGACTTGCCGCCGCCGTGCTCGCGGAACTCGAAGCCCAGGCCCTTCGCCAAGGCTACGACCGCTTCTACCTCACCACCGGCTTCCGCCAGCCGGAAGCCGTCCGGCTCTACCTGTCGCTCGGCTACACGGCGCTGTTCGACGTCGCCGCCGATCCGGAAACCTATCGCCACCTGCCGTTCGAGAAGGAGCTGCGGCACCCCGCACCTCGAGCGGCGAGCGCGGTCGCTCTACCCCTGCAGCAGACCGCGACACCTCCGGAGGCGGCCGCCCGATGAGCCTTTCCGCACCCTTCGCCGACCGCTTCGGCGGCTCGGCCGCGACAGGCGAGCCAGCCGGGCGCCCGCGGCTCCGCATCGTGCCCGCCCGCCATCCCTGGCGCACCGTCGGCACCGTCGCGGCGCTTCTGGTCGTCGTCGCCTGCATCCAGTCGACACTGACCAATCCGCGCTGGGGTTGGGACGTCTTCGCGCAATGGTTCTTTGCCGAGCCGATCCTCGTGGGCCTCGGCCGCACGCTGCTTCTCACCGCGCTCGGAACCGCGCTCGGCTTCGCCTGCGGAACGCTTCTGGCGCTGGCGCGCGTCTCGGGGCCGCCGGTCGTCTCCGCAGTGGCCTTCGCCTACGTCTGGCTCTTCCGCTCGATCCCACTGATCGTGCTGCTCCTGATCCTCAACAACCTCGGCTACCTCTACGAGACGGTGCGCCTCGGCGTGCCCTATACCGACATCACCTTCGCGTCCTGGTCGACGACGCAGCTCGTCACGCCCTTCGCCGCCGCGATCATCGGATTGACCCTAAACCAGGCCGCCTATTCGGCCGAAATCATCCGCGGCGGCATCCTGTCGGTCGACCAAGGGCAGACCGAAGCCGCCTCCGCCCTCGGCCTGCCGCGCACGCATCAGGCGCGGCGCATCGTCCTGCCGCAGGCGATGCGCTCGATCCTGCCGGCCGCCTTCAACGAGATCATCGGCCTCGCGAAGGGCACCTCGCAGGTTTACATCATCGCGCTGCCCGAGCTGTTCTACACGGTGCAGGTGATCTACCGGCGCAACCTCGAGGTGATCCCGCTCCTGATGGTCGCGACCGTCTGGTACCTGGTGATCCTCACCGTCCTGTCGCTGGTCCAGCGATCCGTCGAGCGGCACTACGCCCGCGGCGCCCTGCGCAACCCACCGCCGTCGGTCTTCTCCAAGCTCTTCGGCGCCCGAGCCGCAAACGAGCGGAGCCTCGCGCCGCTCCGGGTCGACCCGTCCTCGGCGGGTGCGGCGGTCGAGATCCGCAACGTCTCGAAGCGGTTCGGCGAGCTCGCCGTGCTGAAGGACGTATCGTTGTCCCTGCCGCCCGGCAGCGTCACCGCGATCCTCGGGCCGTCGGGCTCCGGCAAGTCGACGCTGCTCCGCACGATCAACCACCTGGAGCGCGTCGACGCGGGTCTCGTCGCCGTCGACGGCGAGCTGATCGGCTACCGCCGCGACGGCGACACGCTCTACGAGCTGCAGGAACGGGATATCCTGAAGCGCCGCGCCGACGTTGGCATGGTGTTCCAGAGCTTCAACCTGTTCCCGCACATGACGGCGTTGGAGAACGTCGCGGAAGCGCCGGTCGCCACGGGCCGATCGAGCCGGGCGGAAGCGCAGGCGTTCGGCCGCGAGCTCCTCGCCCGCGTCGGTCTCTCTGACAAGGCCGGCAGCTATCCGCGCCAGCTGTCCGGCGGCCAGCAGCAGCGCGTCGCGATCGCGAGGGCCTTGGCGCTGCGGCCGAAGGTGCTCCTGTTCGACGAGCCGACTTCGGCGCTCGACCCGGAGCTCGTCGGCGAGGTGCTCGACGTGATCCGCGAGCTCGCCCGCACCGGCACGACGCTGGTCGTGGTGACGCACGAGATCGGCTTCGCCCGCCAGGTCGCCGACCGCGTGGTGTTCATGGAAGCCGGCGAGGTGCTGGAATCCGGTTCGCCTGCCGAGGTCCTCGGCGTGCCGAAGCACCCGCGCACGGGCGCCTTCCTCGCCAAGGTGCTCTGAACGCCGACAGGCGCGCCGCCGCAAGATCCGTTCGGGCCCTTCAGTGGTCCGGACGGTCGCATGCCCATCCCGGAACGAACCCAAGGAGACACGCCGTGCCTTCATTCTCTCCGCGCGCCCTGTCGGCGGCCTTCGCACTGAGCCTGACGCTCGGACTTGCGGCCGGCGCCCGCGCCGACGACCTCAAGGTCGACCTCAGCCCCGAGCAGCCGGACCGGATCCGGGCCGAGCCCGTCCAGGCGGCGATCGACCTCCTGCCGAAGGCGTACCAGTTCGTGACGCCGGGGACGTTCACCGTCGCCACGAACCCCGGCAACCTGCCCTTCTCCGTCTACGCCACCGACACCGAAACGCCCGTTGGCGGCGAGCCCGACCTCGCCCAGCTCGTCGCCGACAGCCTCGGCCTGAAGCTGAAGGTCGTCGGCGTCGCCTGGGCCGACTGGCCGCTCGGCGTCACCTCCGGCAAATACGACGCCGTCGTCAGCAACGTCACGGTGACGGAAGCGCGCAAGGAGAAGTTCGACTTCTCCACCTACCGCGCCGACCTCCTCGGCTTCTACGTCGCGACGGACAGCGAGATCGGAAAGATCGAGAAGCCGGAGGACGTCGCCGGCCTGAAGATCGCCGTTTCCTCCGGCACGAACCAGGAGGAGATCCTCATCCGCTGGTCGAAGGCGAACGAGGCAAAGGGCCTGAAGTCCGCCGACATCTCCTACTACGACGACGAGGCGGTGCAGGATCTGGCGCTCGAGTCCGGCCGCATCGACGCCTATCTCGGGCCGAACTCCACCTCCGCCTTCAAGGCGGCCCGCAGCGGCAAGACGCGCCTCGTCGGCACATTCTCCGGCGGCTGGCCGCAAACCGCGGAGATCGCCGTCACCACGAAGAAGGGCGCCGGCCTCGCCGACGCGATCACCGCCGCGATCAACGCCCAGATCGCCAACGGCAACTACGCCAAGGTGCTGGCGCGCTGGAACCTGTCGGCCGAGGCCGTGAAGGAGTCCCGCACCAACCCGGCCGGCCTGCCGAAGAGCTGACGGCCGGCAACGCGCCGCGCCGGTTCCTCTCCCGGCGCGGCGCCCCTCGCCATCGCAGTGTTCGGAGCACCAGTCGGATGCGTTTCAGACCCTTCACCCGTCTCGCCGGCGCTGGCCTCGCCCTTCTCGTTCTCGCGAACGGTCCGGCCGCGGCGCAGTCCGACTTCGACCTTTCGCCGGAGCAGCCGGGGCGCCCCCACCACGAGCGGGTCGCGGCGGCCGTGGACGCGGTTCCCGAAGGCTTCGCCTTCGTGCGGCCCGGGTACCTGACAGTCGCCGTGAACCCCTCCGGTGGTCCGCCGATCGCGACCTACGCGACCGATGCCGCGACGGTCATCGGCGCCGATCCCGACTACGCCTCGCTCGTCGCGGACAGCCTCGGCCTGAAGCTCGACCTCGTCCCCGTCGCCTGGGCCGACTGGCCGCTCGGCCTGACCTCCGGCAAGTACGACGCGGTGATCTCCAACGTTGGAGTGACGGAGGAGCGCAAGCTGAAGTTCGACTTCTCCTCCTATCGGCAGGGCCTGCACGGCATATTCGCGAGAAAGGGATCCGGCATCGGCCGCATCGCCGAACCGAAGGACATCGCCGGCCTCCGGATCATCGTCGGCGCCGGCACCAACCAGGAGCACATCCTCCTCGAATGGGACCGGCGGAACCTCGCGGCCGGGCTGAAGCCGGCGGAGCTGCAGTATTTCGACAACGAGGCGACGGGCCTCGTCGCGCTCCGGTCCGGCCGGGCGGACGCGATCGTCCAGCCGAACGGGCAACTCATCTTCATCGCGGCGCGCGACGGCAACATCGAGCGGCTCGGAACGCTCAGCGCCGGCTGGCCGGAGCGCTCCGACGTCGCCATCGCGACGCGCAAGGGGTCCGGCCTCGCGGACGCCCTGACCGCCGCCACCAACGCGCTGATCAAGGACGGTTCGCTGCAGCGCGCCCTCGACCGCTGGCAGCTCGGCGAGGAGATCCTGCCACGCTCGCAGACCAATCCACCGGGGCTTCCGAAGTTTTGAGCGCGGGCGCGCCCCGGCTTCCTTGATTTCCGGAGGCGCGATGCCCCTGTCCCACATCGAGCATCTCGCCTTTCTCGTTCCGGGCAACTACGACGACGAGGACCCGCGGCGCGGCCTCGCGGACACGCTCGAGCTGATCGAGCTCGGCGAGAGGCTCGGCTACGACAGCGCCTGGGTGCGCCAACGGCATCTGGAACGCGGCATCTCCTCGGCCGCGACGTTCCTCGCGGCGGCGACGCAGCGCACCCGGCGCATCCAGCTCGGCACCGCGGTGATCCAGCTCGGCTACGAGAACCCGTTCCGCCTCGCCGAGGACCTGTCGACCGTCGACGTACTATCCGGCGGCCGGCTGCATGTCGGAGTGTCGGTCGGGCCGCCGCCGTTCGCGGACCTGATCGCCGAGTTCGTCGATCCGAGCCCGGAAGCGGACTATGGACACGGGCGGGCGGAACGACTGGCATCGGCCCTCGCGGGTGCGCCGCTATCGCTCGATGCCGCGAGCGGCAACGCGGCAGGACGCCAAGTCCCGCGCCTGCGGCCGCACGCGACGGGGCTGACGGATCGCCTCTGGTACGGCGGCGGCTCCCTTGGCTCGGCCGCCTGGGCGGGGCGGGCCGGCTTCAACCTCCTCACCGGCAACATCGTCGCCGGCGAGGCGACGAGCGACTTCTTCACTGCTCAGACGAATCTGATCCGTTGTTTCCGTCAGGCGTGGGCAGGCCGGCGACCGGCGCGCGTCGCGCTCGGCCGCGTGATCCTCCCGACGCAGGGCGCGTCCGAAGCGAAACGCCGGCTGTACCGCGACTTCGCGGCATCGCGCTACGAGCGGACGCTTGCGCCGCAGGGGCCGCGCCGCACGTTGTTCTTTGCCGACATCGTCGGCACGGGCGAGGAAATCCTCGCGACGCTGGCGCGTGATCCGGTTCTACCGCTGGTCTCGGAATTTCGCTTCGAACTACCATACGAATTCGAGGCGGATGATTACGCCCAGATCCTTCGCGACGCCGTCGACATCGCCGCGCTGGCCAGCAAACCGTTCCACGCAACATCTACAAAATAGGTAGATTTACCTCGGTTCGCTCAATGACCTCGATCATCCTCTTGCCGTGAGCGGCGCGCCGACCGCCCGAACAGGGCGGGCGCCGACGATGGAATTTCGAGAGGGGTTCGGGGAATGCGACGGACGAAGACACTATTCGCGGCGCTCGCGGGCACGGTCGCCCTCGTCATGTCGCTCGGCGCCCAGGCGGCCGACAAGCATGTGACGGTCGCCTACCAGACCGACGCGCTGCCCTCGTCGGTGGCGATCAGCAAC
>NZ_VZDO01000015.1 GCF_008802405.1 Plantimonas leprariae | reverse complement strand
CTTCGGCTGCGCGGCCTTCGCGCCGTCGACGGCCCGCTGCAACTCGTCGGAGCTCGCCAGCGCCACGCGGCCCGACACCTGACCCGTCGCCGGGTTGAACACGTCGGCATGGCGCCCGCTCGTCCCCGCCACACGCACCCCGTCGATGAAATGCCCCAGTTCGTTCACGGCCCGATCCTCCTGCTTCCCAGCGGTGATGAACGGTTAGGGAGCCGAAAGCAACGCCGGGCCTCGCGCGCCCCATGTGCACCAGCCGAAGCCCCGGCCGGCGGAGAAATATTCTACGAAACCGATCGACAATGAACGGCCCGTCTTTCTCATCTCCTCGCCGACCCCGTAGTTTGCCGTTCGGTGGCAGCGCAGCGTCGCGAGGGAGGCGAGGATGACGAACGAATCCATCATCGCCCGCGCGACGCGATGTTTCGGCGATCGCCTCGTCCCGCAGCCCGATCGTCGCCGGCCTTAGGCGAACGCTCGTCCCCCATCCGCGTTTCGATTGTCGCGACCGATCTCCGCCGC
This sequence comes from Plantimonas leprariae, assembly GCF_008802405.1. Classification (GTDB taxonomy): domain Bacteria; phylum Pseudomonadota; class Alphaproteobacteria; order Rhizobiales; family Rhizobiaceae; genus Plantimonas; species Plantimonas leprariae. The sequence continues at coordinate 139,812 of NZ_VZDO01000015.1, read as the reverse complement.
TCCCCGCGGCGGCCGGGCCCGACGCAGGCCCGCAACCCGAGGAGCCCGATCCCATGTCCTCGCCGCTTCGCAGCACCACCGCCGTCCCGGCGTTCGACCGGCTCGCACCGCCGGTCGCGACCGTCCTCGACCTCATCGGCCGGACGCCGATGGTGGAGGTGACGCAATTCGATACGGGCCGTTGCCGGCTGTTCCTGAAGCTCGAATCGCAGAATCCCGGCGGCTCGATCAAGGATCGCATCGCGCTGTCGATGATCCGCGAAGCCGAGCGGACGGGACGGCTCGAACCCGGCGGCACGATCGTCGAGGCGACCGCCGGCAATACCGGCCTCGGCCTCGCGCAGGTCGGCATCCCGAAGGGCTACCGGATCGTCCTCGTCGTGCCCGACAAGATGTCGCGCGAGAAGGTGCAGCACCTGCGCGCGCTCGGCGCCGAGGTGCATCTGACGCGCTCCGACGTCGGCAAGGGGCATCCCGAATACTACCAGGACATGGCGGAGCGGATCGCGCGGGAAACGCCGGGCGCGTTCCACGTCAACCAGTTCGCCAACCCCGCCAACCCGCTGGCGCACGAGACGACCACCGGGCCGGAAATCTGGCAGCAGTTGGAGAGCGACGTCGACGCCGTGGTGGTCGGCGTCGGCTCGGGCGGCACGCTGACCGGCCTCGGACGCTTCTTCGCGAGCGTCTCGCCGAAGACGGAGATGGTGCTCGCCGACCCGCAAGGGTCCGTGCTTGCGCCGCTCGTCAAGACCGGGCGGATGGAAGCGGCCGGGAGCTGGACGGTGGAAGGCATCGGCGAGGACTTCGTGCCGCCGAACTGCGAGCTGTCCTTCGTGCGCAAAGCCTACACGGTCACCGACAAGCAGAGCATGCTGGCCGTCCGCGACCTTCTCGCCAAGGAGGGCATCCTCGCCGGCTCGTCGTCCGGCACCCTCCTGTCGGCGGCGCTCAGATATTGCCGCGAGCAGACCGTGCCGAAGCGCGTCGTCAGCTTCGTCTGCGATTCCGGCAACAAGTACCTGTCGAAGGTGTTCGACGATGTCTGGCTTGCCGAACAGGGCCTCGCCGAGCGCGAGCATCACGGAGACCTCCGCGACATCGTCGCCCGCTCGCACCGGCACGGCCAGACGGTCACCGCCGCGCCGGCCGACAGCCTGCTCGACGCCTACGGGCGCATGCGCCGCGCCGACGTCTCGCAGCTTCCGGTGCTCGAGAACAGCCGCCTCGTCGGCATCGTCGACGAGAGCGACATCCTTGCCAAGATCGACGGCCCCTACGAGGGCCGCTGGGAGCGCTTCGCCTCGCCGGTTTCCGGCGCGATGACGCGCGATGTCCACACGCTGCAGGCGACGCAGACGCTCGACGCGCTGCTGCCGGTGTTCGACCGCAACGAGGTGGCGATCGTGATGGACGGCGAGGACTTCTTCGGGCTCGTGACCCGCATCGACCTGATCAACCACCTGAGGCGCGCCCGATGACCGATAGAGAACACCGTCCCAATCGCCTGGCCTTCGGGACGCGGACGATCCACGGCGGCCAGTCGCCGGATCCGACGACCGGCGCGGTGATGGTGCCGATCTACGCGACCTCGACCTACCGGCAGGACAGTCCGGGCGTTCACAAGGGCTTCGAATACGCCCGCTCGCAGAACCCGACGCGCTTCGCCTTCGAGCGCGCCGTCGCCGATCTCGAAAGCGGCACCCGCGCCTTCGCCTTCGCCTCCGGCCTCGCCGCGATCTCGACGGTGCTGGAGCTGCTCGACGCCGGCAGCCACATCGTCGCGACCGACGACATCTACGGGGGCACGTTCCGGCTGCTCGACAAGGTGCGCAAGCGCTCGGCGGGCCTCCGGGTCGATTTCGCCGACTTCACCGACCTTTCCAAGGTCGAAAGCGCGATCCGCCCGGATACCAAGCTGCTCTGGGTCGAGACCCCGACCAACCCGCTGCTTCGTGTCGTCGACCTCGAAGCCGTCGCGGCGCTGGCCAAGCGGCGGGGTCTTCTGACCGTCGCCGACAACACCTTCTGCAGCCCGGCGGTGCAGCGGCCGCTGGAACTCGGCATCGACATCGTCGTCCATTCGACGACGAAGTATCTGAACGGCCATTCCGACATGGTGGGCGGCTGCGCCGTCGTCGGCGAGAATCGCGACCTCGCCGACCGCCTGAAGTTCCTGCAGAACGCGGTCGGGGCGATCTCCGGCCCGTTCGACAGCTTCCTGGCGCTGCGTGGCCTGAAGACGCTGGCGCTCCGGATGGAGCGGCATTCGGCGAACGGGCTGGCCATCGCCGAATGGCTGGAAGCCCATCCGGCCGTCCGGCGAGTCGTCTATCCCGGCCTCGCGAGCCACCCGCAGCACGCGGTGGCGAAGCGCCAGATGGCGGCGTTCGGCGGCATGATCACGGTGGAGCTCGACCGCGACCTCGCCGGCACGAAGCGCTTCCTCGAGCGGACCGAGCTCTTCGCCCTCGCCGAAAGCTTGGGCGGCGTCGAGAGCCTGATCGAGCATCCCGCCCTGATGACGCACGGCTCGATCCCGGCGGAGCAGCGCGCCGCGATCGGCATCTCGGACTCGCTGGTCCGCCTGTCGGCCGGCATCGAGGACGCCGGCGACCTCATCGCCGATCTCGACCGGGCTCTGGCGACGGGCTGAAGTCCGTCAGCTGCCGTTCTCGCCGTGCAGTTCCTCGAACGTGTAGTCCTTCCAGCTCTTCGCTTCCGTCCGGATCGCGCCGATCCGGTACATGAAGGACGCGAAGTCGAAGGATTTCGCCGGAACCAGCGTGTAGAGCGATTCCGGCGATTCCAGCAGCGACTGGACGAAGGCCGGGTCGAGCTTCGAACCCTCGACGCGGATATAGGTCTTCGCCGCCTCCGCCTTGTTCGCCTCGATCCAGGCGGAGGCCTCCTTGAAGGCCTCGAAGAAGGCCTGGAACGTCTTCGGATTGTCGTCCCGGAAGCCGACCAGCGAATAGACGTAGGTCGGCGTCACCGGGCCGCCGAGCACGTCGTAGGACGAGAAGATGCGGTGCACCTTCGGGTCGCGCAGCGCCTGCTCCTGGTAGGGCGTGTTCGACAGGTGGGCGGTGATCTCGGTCGAGCCGGTCAGGAGCGCCGCCATCGCGTCCGGGTGCGGCAACGTGATCATGTTCGCGTACAGCCGGTCGTAGCCGCCCTCGCCGAACGCCTTCTCCGCCGCCATCTGCAGCACCCGCGCCTGCACCGAGACGCCGGCCGCCGGCATGGCGATCTTGTCGTTCGGGCCGAAGTCGGCGAGCGTCCTGATCGCCGGGTTCGAGGTGACGAGGTAGTTCGCCTGATGCGCCAGGCCGCCGATGATCCTCACCTTGCCGCGCGAGCGGTCCCAGAGCGTCAGGAACGGCCCGATGCCGGCGGCCGCCACGTCGACGCTGCCCGACAGGATCGCGTCGTTGATCGCCGCGCCGCCGGAGAGTTGCAGCCACTCCACCCGCGGCTCGTCGAGCCCGAGCGCCTTCGCGTGCTTCTCGATCAGCTTCTGGTCCCGCATCACGTGCAGCGGCAGGTAGATCGTGCCGAACTGCTGCACGATGCGGATGTGCCCCTCCGCCAGCGAAGCCTGGCTCGCCACCAGCGCCGGCAGTGCCGCGAGCAGCGCGAGAAGAAAGCGGCGGATCGTCTGCATGCGAATAGGCTCCGAGCAACGCGTCCCGGAGCGGCGCGCATGCTGCGGAAGGCTATGGGCGGGCATCCACCCTCATAAGAAACATTCTACTCTTTCCATACGATCAGTAGAAAATTCGTTGCTCGAACCGCCGCCGATCGTCGCGCTAGGTTGGCTCTGAACTGCCGATACCAGCGAATGACAGGGACGGAATGTCGATACCGGACAAGCTGAAGGTCCTCTGGTTCCTGCCGACCCACGGCGACGGACGCTTCCTCGGCTCGGCCGAAGGCGGCCGGAAGGTCGATCTCGGCTACCTGAAGCAGGTCGCCGTCGCGGCGGACGGACTCGGCTACTACGGCGTGCTCCTGCCGACCGGCCGCTCGTGCGAGGATTCCTGGGTCGTCGCCTCGGCGCTTGCCACCTATACGGAGCACCTGCGCTTCCTCGTCGCCGTCAGGCCGGGTTTGCTCTCCCCCTCGCTCGCCGCGCGCATGACGGCGACGCTCGACCGCATCTCGGGCGGGCGGCTGCTGATCAACGTCGTCACCGGCGGCGATCCGGTCGAGAACGCCGGCGACGGCATCTTCCTCGCGCACGACGAGCGCTACGAGGTGACGCGCGAGTTCCTCGACATCTACAAGCGCGAACTCGCCGGCGAGGCCGTGACGACGGCCGGCAGGCACCTTCGCGTCGAGGACGGCAAGCTGATCCTCCTGCCGCACCAGCGCCCGCACCCGCCGCTCTATTTCGGCGGTTCGTCGCCGGCCGGCATCGCGGTCGCCGCCGACACGGTGGACGTTTATCTCACGTGGGGCGAGCCCCCGGGGCTCGTCGCCGAGAAGGTCGAGACGGTGCGAGCCGCGGCGGCGAAGGCCGGCCGCGAGGTGCGCTTCGGCATCCGGCTCCACGTCATCGTGCGCGATACCGTCGAGGAGGCCTGGGCGGCCGCGAACGGCATGATCAGCCGGCTCGACGACCGGACGATCCAGGCGGCGCAGGCGGCCCTGTCCCGGCAGGATTCGGTCGGCCAGTCGCGGATGCGGGCGCTGCACGGCGGCGACCGCACGAAGCTGGAGATCAGCCCGAACCTCTGGGCCGGCGTCGGCCTGGTGCGCGGCGGCGCCGGCACCGCGCTCGTCGGCGACGCCGCGACCGTCGCCGAGCGGATGGACGAATACCGGCGCGTCGGCATCGGCACCTTCATCATGTCCGGCTATCCGCATCTCGAAGAAGCCTACAGCTTCGGCGAACGGGTCCTGCCGCTCCTGCCGCTCGACCACGAAGCCCCGCCCGCGTCCGCGGACGAGGGCGGCCTCGTCGGCGAGATGATCGCCAACACGACCCTGCCGACCCGCGCGGCGAGCGCGTCGTGACCGGCCGTTCGGACAAGCCGGCGCGGCCGGCTCCCGTGGCGGACTGGCTCGGCATGGCGGCGGCCTTCGCCGTGGTGCTTGCCGTGGTCTTCGGCGCCGGCTCCGAGCACAGGCGGATCGCGAGCGGCGGAGTCGAGATCGACGGCGGATCGCAGCAGACCGCGTCCCTTTTGCCGGCGCGAGGTGCTCCATGATGGATGCAACCACGGTCGGCAGATCCCGCCCGGACCTCCCGCGGTGGTTCGCCTTCGCGGCGATAGCGGCGGAGCGCTGGGCGCGCGCCGTCGCATCGGGCGGGGCGGGCGTCGCGAAGACCCTGTCGAAGCGGGCTGCCCCCGCTTGCGTCGGTCCGCACCCGCCCGGCTCGGCGGATGCGAGCCGGATGCACGACGTCGGCCTGGGGGTCTTCTGAGCTTGGCCCTGCTTCGGGCTCGACTGGGCAGGCCGGTCGGCCTTTGTAGCCCGGGCGCCGTCGCCCGGATGCCGCTTTTGCACGTCCGGTTTTGTTCGTATATTTCGGCCTGTGCTCGCTCGAACCGCGTAGCGTACCAAAGGGTCGAAGGAAGCGATGCTGACGGCGAAGGGCAAGTACGGGCTGAAGGCGATGATCCATCTCGCCAAGGCCGCACCCGGCCGTCTGACCCTGTCGGAGGAGATCGCTCGGAGCAACGGCATCTCGAAGAAGTTCCTCGATGCGATCCTGGGCGACCTTCGCACCGCCGGCTTCATCCATGCCCGGAAGGGCCGGAACGGCGGCTATGCCCTGGCGCGCCTGCCGGGGGAGATCCGGGTCGGCCACGTGCTGCGCGTCCTCGACGGGCCGCTGGCGCCGATCGCCTGCGCCAGCCGCATGGCGTACCGCCGCTGCGACGACTGCGTCGACGAGGCGAAATGCGGCGTCAGGCTCGTGATGCTGGAAGTCCGCGACGCCATCTCCGCGGTGCTGGACGGCATGACGGTGGAACAGCTCCGCGACATGCCGGCGCTGACCGACATCCCGGAAGAGAAGCTCATCTCCAACGTCTGACGCCGTTCCGCCCGGCCGGGGCCGCCGCGTGAGCGCCGGGCGGGTCGTCATCGTCGGCGGCGGCGCGAGCGGCACGATCCTCGCCGCCCACATCCTGCGGTTGCCGGGCCGGCCGCTCGGCGTGACGATCGTCGAGGAGCGGCCGGAGATCGGGCGCGGCGTCGCCTACGGGACAACCGAGCCCGGCCATATCCTGAACACCCGCGCCGCCTCGATGAGCGCGTTCCAGGACGATCCCGACCACTTCTGGAAGTGGCTGCTCGCGAGCGGCTTCGGGCTCGACGTCCGTTGCTCCGACCCGTTCTGCTTCGTGCCGCGCGCGGTCTACGCCCATTACCTAAAGGCCCTCCTCGACCCCTGGCGGGGTACGCCGGACGACGCGGCACCGCTGACGATCGTGCAAGGGCGCTGCGTCGGCGTCCGGCAGGCGGGCGGCGGCGTCGCGGTGGAACTCGCCGACGGTACCAGCCTGCTCGGACAGGCGGCGGTGCTCGCGACCGGCCACGACCTTGCCGACTACAACGCCCGCGGTCCTTACGTGAATCCGTGGACGACGCCGGTCTCGAGCGATCTCGCGGCGGGCGACCCGGTGCTGATCCTCGGGACCGGCCTGTCGATGATCGACACGGTGATCGAGCTCACCGATCGCGGCCATCGCGGCCGGATCACGGCGCTGTCCCGGCGCGGCCTCCTGCCCCGCACCCACCGGCGCAACGTGCCGATGCGGATCGACGCGGCGGACGTGCCCTTCGGCACGGGGATCGCCTACCTGCTGCGCTGGTTCCGGCGGACCGCCGAATGGGCGGCGACGGAGGGCGGCGACTGGCGCGACGTGGTGGACGGCGTGCGCCCGCACACCGCCCGGCTCTGGCAGTCGCTGTCGGTCGCCGAGCGCGAGCGCTTCCTGCGCCATGCCCGGACCTGGTGGGAGGTGCATCGCCACCGCATGCCGCCGGAAAGCGAGGAGCGGCTGCGCGCCGCGATGGCGCGGGGCCGGCTCGAAATCCTGGCGGCGCGCTTCGTCGGCTCCGACCCCGCCGGCGATGGCGTCCGCGTCCGTTTCCGGCGGCGCGGGAGCCGCGAGACAGAGACCGTCGACGTCGCGAAGGTGGTCGACTGCACCGGAATCCTGCGCGGGCCCGACGCGAACCGCGCCGGGATCGTCGCCTCGCTGATCGAGGCCGGCACGGCGCGGCCCGATCCCTGCCGCATCGGGATCAAGGTCGACGAGAGCTGCGCCGTGATCGACGGGGGCGGCAAGCCGGCCGCGCGCCTCTTCGCCGTCGGACCGGTCACGCGAGCGCAGTTCTGGGAAATCACCGCCGTGCCGGACATTCGCGTCCAGTGCGCGGCGCTCGCCGGTACCATCGCCGATCGCCTCGGCGGCGAGAGCGGGCCGGCACATCGGTAGGACGGAACAGCAATGGACGACATCGCCTTGACGGCCACCCTCCCCCGAAGGGATGCGATGCCGAGCGGCGGCGACGACCAGCGGCACGTGGCTGCGCCGGTGGCCTCGCCGCTGCTTCGCGTCGAGAATGTCGGCCTCGAATACCGGACGACGGAGCGCACCGTGCGAGCGACGCACCGCGTTTCCTTCGACGTGTTCGAGGCGGACCGCTTCGTGCTGCTGGGCGCGTCCGGCTGCGGGAAGTCGACCCTCCTGAAGGCGGTGGCCGGCTTCATCCCGCCGGTCGAGGGATCGATCCGTATCGACGGGCAAACGGTCGCCGGTCCCGGACCAGACCGGATCGTCGTGTTCCAGGAGTTCGACCAGCTTCCGCCGTGGAAGACGGTGCGCGAGAACGTCGCCTTTCCGCTCCGCGCCTCGGGCCGGTTCGGTCGCAGGCAGGCCGCTGAACGCGCCGACCGCTATATCGAGAAGGTCGGCCTGTCGCGCTTCGCCGACAGCTATCCGCACACCCTGTCGGGCGGCATGAAGCAGCGCGTCGCGATCGCCAGAGCCCTCGCGATGCAGCCGCGCGTGCTCCTGATGGACGAGCCCTTCGCCGCGCTCGACGCCCTGACGCGCCGCCGCATGCAAGAGGAACTGCTGGAGCTCTGGGCCGAAACGCGCTTCACGCTCTTGTTCGTCACCCATTCGATCGAGGAAGCGCTCCTCGTCGGCAACCGTGTCGGCGTCCTGACCCCGCATCCAGGCCGGATGCGGGCCGAGATCAACACGCACGAATGGGATGCGTCGAGCGAAGGGAGCGCCGCCTTCCAGGCCGCCGCCAGCCGCATCCACAGGCTCCTGTTCGAAAACGACGCGCCAGGCGCCGAGGGCACGGCATGAGCGCCACCATCACGACCGATCGCGCCGTCGCGCGCGTCCTGCCGCCGGTGCGGCCCGAATACGAGCGCGAGCCGGAGCCGCTCGCCGGTCTCGCGCCCGAGCGCCCGCTGCCCTTCGCCGAGCGGGTGTGGCAGCGCTCCGCCGCGCGCAAGCTTGCGATCCTCGTCGCGCTCGCCGTTTTCTGGGAACTGCTGGCCCGCTGGCAGGACAACGACCTCCTGTTCCCGACCTTCAGCGCGACGCTCCTCGCGCTCGTCGAGGACACCGCGAGCGGCGAGCTTCCCGCCAAGGTGGCGATCTCGCTCGGCGTGCTGCTCAAGGGCTATGCCTGCGGCGTCCTCGCAGCCTTCGTCCTGACGGCGTTCGCCGTCTCCACCCGGCTCGGACGCGACCTCCTGTCGACGCTGACGGCGATGCTGAACCCGCTGCCGCCGATCGCGCTCCTGCCGCTGGCGCTGGTCTGGTTCGGCCTCGGCCAGGGCAGCCTCGTCTTCGTGCTCGTCCATTCGGTGCTCTGGCCGCTGGCGCTCGCGACCTTCGCGGGTTTCCAGGGCGTGCCGGAGACGCTCCGCATGGCTGGGCGGAACTACGGCCTCACCGGGCTTCGCTACGTGCTGCAGATCCTCGTCCCGGCGGCCCTCCCCTCGATCATCGCGGGCCTGCGGATCGGCTGGGCCTTCGCCTGGCGCACGCTGATCGCGGCGGAACTCGTATTCGGCGCGGCCTCGGGGCGCGGCGGCCTCGGCTGGTACATCTTCCAGAACCGCAACGAGCTCTACACCGACCGCGTCTTCGCCGGCCTCGTCACGGTGATCCTGATCGGCCTTCTGGTCGAGAACGTCGTGTTCCGCACCATCGAGGCGCGCACGGTCGCCCGCTGGGGCACCTCGCGCTGAGCGCTACGGCGCCGTCCAGGCTGTCGCTTCCTCGTCGATGCCATCGGCCGGCGCGTCGAGGCGGAAGACGAGGCCGTCCGGGGGAAAGCGCAACTCCGCCTCCCCGTCGAACTCGGCGGCGAGGACGCGCTCGACGATCCGCGTTCCGTAGCCCCGCTTCGCCGGCTCGGCGACGCGCGGGCCGCCGCTCTCGCGCCATTCGAACCGGAGACGCCCTTCGCCGATCGCCCAGCCGACCCGCACGGTGCCGGTGGGGTTCGACAGGCTGCCGTACCGTTCGGCGTTCGATCCGAGCTCGTGCACGGCGAGCGAAAGCATCGTCGCGATCCGCGGCTTGATGCGCAGGCGCGGCCCCTCGACGCCGATGCGCGCGCCGACGCGCGGACGCAGCGGCTCCAGCGCACCCTCGACCACGTCGGCAAGGTCCGCGCTCGCCCAGGCCTCGACGGTGAGGAGGTCGTGACTGCGGGCGAGCGCCCGGATGCGTCCCGAAACGGCGTCGGCGACGGTGCGCGGCACCGAGGCGTCGCGGAGCGTCTGCAGCACCACGGTCTGCACGGTCGCGAGCGTGTTCTTGACCCGGTGGTCGAGCTCGCGGTTCAGCAGGAACCGGTGCTCCTCGGCGCGCTTGCGGTCCGAGACGTCGAGCTGCGAGGCGAAAAAGTAGGTCAGCTCGTCGCCGTCGAAGACCGGCGAGATCAGCAGCGCGTTCCAGAAGGTCGAGCCGTCCTTCCGGTGGTTGAGGAGGTCGACCTGCACGCTTTCCCGCCGCCCGATCGCGTGCCGGACCCTGGCGACGTCCTCGTCGCGGGTCGCGGGCCCCTGCAGGAAGCGGCAGTTGCGCCCGAGGATCTCGTCCCGCGCGTAGCCGGTAAGATGCGTGAAGGCGTCGTTGCAGAAGACGATCGGGTTGTCGTCGCGCTTCGGGTCGGTGATGACCATCGGCATGCGCGTGGTGCGGACGGCCGAGGCGAACGGGTCCGAGCTGCCGCCCGACTGCAGCAGCATCTCCTCCAGAACATGCCGCCGGTCGCTGTCGATCAACCCGCCCTCTTCCGTCGTCGCGCCGCCGCCATGCGCCGGCCCCGCCCCCCATCAGGCATAGGCGGTAACGCCGGTCGCGTCGACCGGAAGTTAGCCGCCTATGCCGCTTTGCGGAGGATTGATGCTCAGCCTTCGAGAACGGTCTTCTCGGCGACGGTCGAATCCTCGTTCAGGCGGTAGACGATCGGCACGCCCGTCGCGAGCTCGCGGGCGACGATCTCGTCCGGCGTCAGGCCGTCGAGCGCCATGATCAGGGCGCGGAGCGAGTTGCCGTGCGCGGCGACGAGGACGTTGCCGCCGGAAAGCACCTTCGGCTGGATGTGGTGGATGTAGTAGGGCCAGACCCGCGCGCCGGTGTCGCGCAAGCTCTCGCCGCCGGGCGGCGCGATGTCGTAGGATCGGCGCCAGACATGCACCTGCTCCTCACCCCATTTCGCCCGGGCGTCGTCCTTGTTGAGGCCGGTGAGATCGCCGTAGTCGCGCTCGTTCAGCGCGATGTTGCGCGTGGTGGGCACATCCTGGCCGAGTTCCTCCAGCATCAGCTTCAGCGTGTGCTGGGCTCGCGTCAACTCGCTGGTGAAGGCCGTGCCGAAGCTAAGGCCGCGTTCGCGGATGCGGCGGCCGGCGAGCCGCGCCTCCTCGACGCCCTTTTCCGACAGGTCGGGGTCCTTCCAGCCGGTGAAGAGGTTCTTAAGGTTCCAGTCGCTCTGCCCGTGGCGGACGAGGACGAGGGTGCGGGTCATACGGGTCGCTCCGAAAAAGGTTGAGAATTAGAGGCCGAGTACGTCGCGCATCGAGTAGAGGCCGGGCGACTGGCCTCTCGCCCAGAGCGCGGCGGCGAGCGCCCCCCTGGCGAAGACGGTGCGGTCCTCGGCGCGATGGTTCAACTCGATGCGCTCGCCCTCGCCGGCGAGGATCACCTGATGGTCGCCGACCACCGAGCCGCCGCGCAGCGAGGCGAAGCCGATCGCGCCGGACGAGCGCGCACCGGTCAGCCCGTCGCGCACCCGGACGGACGCGGCTTCGAGGTCGACGCCTCGCCCCGCCGCGGCGGCGCGGCCGAGCAGCAGCGCCGTGCCGGAGGGCGCGTCGACCTTGTGCTTGTGGTGCATTTCCAGAATCTCGACGTCGAAGGCCTCCGGGCCGAGCGCCCGCGCTGCCTGCTCCACGAGAAGGGCGAGGAGGTTGACGCCGAGGCTCATGTTGCCGGACTTGACGATGCGCGCGCGGGTTCCGGCGGCGCGGATCGCCGCCTCGTCGTCGGGGACGAGGCCCGTCGTGCCGATGACGTGGACGAGGCCGCGCTCGGCCGTCGCCACCGCCAGCGCTCGGCTCGTCGCGGGCGTCGAGAAGTCGACGACACCGTCCGCACCGTCCAACGCCGCCGCGATGTCGGACGTCACCGCAACGCCGAGCCTGCCGGCCCCGGCGAGATCGCCAGCGTCACGACCGAGCGCGTCGGAGCCCTCGCGCTCGAGCCCCGCATGCAGCGCGAGGCCGGGATGCTCGCCGACCAGCCGGACGAGCGTGCGGCCCATGCGGCCCGCGGCCCCGACCACGGCGATGCGCATCGGCTGGTCCGTCATCGCGTGACGCTTTCGGCGAGTGCCCGGGCGGCGGCGGCTGGCCGGGACTGGAGGTTGTGGAAGCGGGAATAGACGCTGGTCGGCCGGTCGAGCAGCTCGCCATGCGTGCCCTGCTCGACGATCTCGCCGCCGTCCACCACGAGGATTTGGTCGGCGTTGACGATGGTCGACAGGCGGTGCGCGACGACGATCACGGTGCGGTTCTTCATCGCCTCCTCCAGCGCCTGCTGGACGAGAATTTCGGAGCGCGTGTCGAGCGCCGAGGTCGCCTCGTCGAGAAGAAGGATCGGCGCGTCGCGCACCAGCGCGCGGGCGATCGAGAGGCGCTGGCGCTGGCCGCCGGAAAGCGTCATGCCGTTCTCGCCGAGCGGCGTGTCGAAGCCTCGCGGCTGCGCGTCGATGAACTCGGTCGCCTGCGCCATCTTCGCGGCCGCCTCGACCTCGGCGTCGCTCGCCTCCGGCCGGCCGAAGCGGATGTTGTCGCGGATCGTGCCCTCGAACATGTATGGCTGCTGCGAGACGTAGGCGATGTGCCGGCGGAGCGAGGCCTTCGTCACGTGCCGGATGTCCTCGCCGTCGACGAGGATGCGGCCGCCTTCGACGTCGTAGAAGCGCTGGATCAGCGCGATCACCGTGGACTTGCCGCCGCCCGACGCGCCGATCAGCGCGGTGGTCCGGCCGGCCGGCGCCGTGAACGACAGGCCGCGCAGCACGGGCTCGCCCGGATGGTAGCCGAACTCGACCGCGTCGAAGCGGATCTCGCCCCGGATGGCGGCGAGTTCGCGCGCGTCGGCCGGGTCGGCCTGGCGCGGCTCGATGTCGAGCACCTCGTAGATCATCTGCGCGTTGACGAGCGCGCGTTCGAGCTGAACCTGCAGCTTCGCGAGGCGCTTGGCCGGCTCGTAGGCGAGGAGCAACGCGGTGATGAAGCCGAACAGCCCGCCCGGCGAATAGCCGTAGGCGATGGCGCGGTAACCGGACCAAGCGATGACGGCGGCGACCGCGATGCCGGCGAGCGATTCGGTGATCGGCCCGGAGCGCTCGGTGATCGCCGCGATGCGGTTCGACCGCGCTTCCGCCTTGACGATCAGGTCCTCGATGCGCCGGCGCAGCACCTCCTCCATGGTGAAGGCCTTCACCACGGTGATGCCCTGCGCCGCTTCCTGCATCGAGCCGAGCACGCGGGCGTTGAGATCGATCGACTGGCGCGTCGCGTGGCGGAGCTTCTTCGCCAGACTCGACATCGTCCAGGCGATGAAGGGCCCGGCGAGCAGCGCGATCGCCGAGAGCAACGGGTCCAGCCAGATCATCACCCCGACCAGGAAGACGAGCGACAGGAAATCGCGCGCGATCGAGGTGATGGTGAGGTTCAGCGTGTCGCGGATGCCGGAAACGTTCTGGTTGATCTTGGCGGCGAGATGCGTCGACCGGTTCTCGTGGAAGAAGTCCACCGACAACTCGGTCAGGTGCCGGAACAGCCGGCGCTGGTACCTGGCGACGAGATTGTTGCCGATGCGGCTGAGGATGACGCCCTGCCAGTAGGTGGAGACGCCGCGCACGACGAAGGCGGCGAACACGGCGAGCGGCAGGGAAACCAGGACGGCGCGGTTCTGCGCGACGAAGATCTCGTCGATCACCGAACGCATGACCCATGCCAGAAACGCGGTCGCGCCCGAGGCGAGCACCAGGCAGAAGACGACGACCGCGTATTGCCGGAAATATTCGTGGCCGTTCTCGGCGAAGACGCGCCGGACGAGACCGAGCACGAGCCCGCGCTCGGACTGGTTCGTCAGCGAGATCTTGCGCTTGGTGATGACCGCCATGCCGGACCGGACCCTTGCCTCGGCCCGCTCTATAGCCGGTCGGCCCGGGCCGCGACAGGGTGCAACGTCAGGCCACCCAGCGGCGGCCGGCGGTCTCGATGCCGAAGAAGCGCGGCGTCCTGGCGAAGGTCGCGAGGCCGGCCAGCGCCGCCAGCGGCTCGGTGATCGCGAAGATCGCCATGTCGGCGAGGAGCTCGCGATGCGGCGCCTTGTCCTCGAAGGCGGCGCGAAGGTGCTTCTCGTTCAGGATCGGCAGCAGGTGCTGGATGATGCCGCCGCCGATATAGACGCCGCCGCGCGCCATGAAGACCAACGCCAGATCGCCGGCGATGCGGCCGAGATAGGTGGAGAAGAGCTCCGCCGTCTCGATCGCGCGGGCGTCGCCGCCCTTCGTCGCCGCTTCCGTGATCTCGGCCGGCTGCGCGTAGGCGGGCTCGGCCCCGTCGGCGGCGCAGATCGCCCGATAGAGGTTGATCATGCCGCGGCCGGACAGCACCTCCTCGGCCGAAACGCGCCCCTCGATCGTCTTCAGGTGCGGCCAGATCGCGTGGTCGCGCTCGCTCCGCGGCCCGAGGTCGACATGGCCGCCCTCGCCGGCGACCGGGATCCACATCTTGCGCGCCCTGACCAGCCCGGCGACGCCGAGGCCGGTGCCGGGCCCGAGCACGACGCGGCTCGCACCCTCGTGCGGAACGCCGCCGCCGAGCTTGCGCCGCCCCGAATCCGGCAGCGCCGATACGGCGAGCGCCTGCGCCTCGAAGTCGTTGAGGACGATGATCTCGCCGAGTTCGAGGCTCTTCAGCATCTCGCGCGGCCGGACCACCCAAGGGCAGTTGGTGAGTTCGATCGCCTCGCCGTCGACCGGGCCCGCGACGGCGAGCACCGCCGCCTTCGGCTGCAGCGAGGTCTTGTCGAGCACCGCCGCCTGGATCGCCTCGTCGATCGTCGGATAGTCGGCCGTTCGCACGATCGGGAAGCTTTTCGGCTCGGCGAAGGCGTCGACGAGGATGGCGAAGCGCGCGTTCGTGCCCCCGATATCCCCGATCAGGATCGGGAACTTGAAGGACTGGTCGCTCCCGGTGGTGGTCGCCATGGCGGCTGCCTCGTCGCTTGAATTGCGGCTCCGGGCTATAGAGCGAGAGAGGGGCGGAAGGAAAGCGCCCCGCTCTGCCAATTCGCGCTATTCCATCGGGCCGGCGACGGGGTCCGGGATGTCGGCGCCGGGGCGCGGCGGGAAGTCGGGCGTCGCATCCGGCGCCATCGCGGCGGCTGCGGCCGGCACGCGCGCCGATGCTTTCGTCGCAACGGCCGGCGCGGTTCCCTTGTCCGGGGCGGCCAGCACCGTGCGGCAGCTGTTCGGCAGGCCGGCGAGCGTCAGCGGCGGGCGCGGCTTCGGCGGCTTCGCGCCGGGCTTCGGCGGCGGTGGCGGCCGCAGCGCGACGTTGAACCAGTAGTCGAGCTCCTTGCCGCAGCCGTCGCCGGTGCCGGTATCGGCCTGCCCGTCGCAGTTCGGCGATCCCGGCTGGCAGAACAGCCGAACGTGGAAATGCTGGTCGTGGCCGTAGAAGGGCCGCACCTTGTTGAGCCAGGTCCGGTCGCCGCCGACCGTCTGGCAGAGCTTCCGCTTGATGCCGGGATTGACGAAGATGCGCTGCACCGCCGGGTCGGTCGCGGCGTCGCGCAGGATCTTCACGTGCGTCGGCGTCCATCGGGCGTCGTCGACCTGGAACGTGCCCTTCTTCAGCATCGACGGACCCTGGAAGGGCTGGCGCTCGGCCATGGTCAGGCGGCGCTTCGGCATCGGCGTGAACCAGATGTCGGCGTCGAGCCCGATCTGGTGCGAAGCGTGGCCCGACGCCATCGGGCCGCCGCGCGGCTGCGAGATGTCGCCGACGAGGAGGCCGGTCCAGCCGTCCGCCGCGGCCTTCGCCGCGAAGCGCTCTAGAAAGGCGATCGTCGCCGGGTGGCCCCAGCGCCGGTTGCGGGACGGGTTCACCACCTGCCAGTTTCTACCTTCCGGCGGCAGGCCCACCCCGCCGGACAGGCAGCCCTTGGCGTAGAAGCCGATCGACTGCGTCGCCGTATCGGAGGGCAGCGTTTCCGCGCCGAAGAGCTGCTTGGCCGGCGCCTCCGCCGCGGACGCTCCCGTCGGCGCGCCGGCGGCGGACAGCGCAACAAGCGCCGCCGCGCCGAAAAGGCGATTCACGATCGCGGTCATGGCCGCTCCCTGGAAGATCCCTCGGGGGCACGCTCTGCGCCCCGCATGGGATGTTTTCAAGGCGTTGGCCTTGCGTGGGGCTGGAGGAAGCTCAGGTCCGGAGCGTGCCGCCCGTCGCCTTCGCGACCGCCGCGACGATCCGTCCGGAGACGGTCTCGAGCTCCGCCTCGCTGAACGTCGCGTCGCTCGGCCGCAGCGTCGTCTCCACCGCGACGGATTTCCGCCCGGCGCCGATCGCCTCGCCGCGGAACACGTCGAAGATCCGGACGTCGGAGACGACCTTGCGGTCCGCCCCCTCGACGGCGCGCACGATCTTCTGCGTCTCCACCGCCTCGTCGACGACGAAGGCGAAGTCGCGCTTCACCGGCTGGAAGGGCGACAAGGTCAGGATGGGCTTGGTGCGCGTGGCTTTACGCTTCGGCTCCGGGATTTCGGCGAGAAACGCCTCGAAGCCGCAGAAGGCGCCCGAAACGTCGAGTTGCTTCAGCACCTTCGGATGGAATTCGCCGAACTCGGCGAGCACGACCTTCGGCCCGAGCTTGATACGGCCGGAGCGGCCCGGATGGTACCAGGGGCTGGCGCCCGCCTCGACGATGACGTTGGCGACCGGCGCGCCCGCCGCCTCGAGAGCCGCCAGCGCATCGGCCTTGGCGTCGAAGACGGAAACGGCCGGCGCATTGCCGGCCCAGTCGCGCCCCGAGCCGCCAAGGCCGGCCGTGCCGCGCCGCACGCCGCCCGCGACGCGCCGCTGCCCGTGCGGCTCGTCGGAATGATAGACCGAGGACACCTCGAACAGCGCGGCATCGCCCGCGCCTCGCGCGGCGTTGCGCGCCGCCGCCTCGATCAGCCCGGGCAGCAGCGAGGGGCGCATGTCGGACAGGTCGGCCGAGATCGGATTGACGAGCTTCAACGCCGCCGCGCCGCCGCCGAAGGCTTCCGCCGCCTTCGCCGACACGAAGGAATAGCTGACCGCCTCCAGCATGCCGCGGGAGGCCAGCGCGCGCCGCGCCGCGCGTTCCCTGATCTGCAGCACGGTCAGGATGCGCCCGCCGACCGCGCCCTTGCCGGCCAGGGGCTGCGGCTCGATCGCGTCGACGCCGACGAGGCGCATCACCTCTTCCACCAGGTCGGCCTTGCCCTCGACATCCGGCCGCCAGGACGGCGGCACGACGGTCGCAGCGTATTCGTCGATCGCCAGGGTGAAGCCGAGCCGCTCGAGCTTGTCGATCTGGTCGCTGGCATCGACCGCGAGGCCCGTCAGCCGTTCGACCTCGGTGAACGGGAACTCGATCCGCTTACGCTCCGCCGGCCGCTCGGCGGCGACCGCGGCGCGCGAAGGCTCGCCGCCGCAAAGGTCCACGATCATCCGCGTCGCGAGGTCGAGCCCCGGCCGCATGAAGGCCGGATCGACGCCGCGCTCGAAGCGATAACGCGCGTCGGTATTGATGCCGAGCGTCCGCCCGGTGCGGGCGATGTCGAGCGGCTCCCACAGCGCCGATTCGACGAGGACGTCCGTCGTCGCCTCGTCGCAGCCGGAATGCTCGCCGCCCATGATGCCGCCGATCGATTCCGGCCCCTTGTCGTCGGCGATGATGCAGGTGCCGGCGGGCAGCGCGTAGGTGCGCCCGTCGAGCGCCAGGATCTCCTCCCCATCCTTCGCTCCTCGGACGACGAGGCCGCCCGCGACCTTCGCGGCGTCGAAGACGTGCAGCGGCCGGCCGCGGTCGAAGGTCAGGTAGTTGGTGACGTCCACCAGCGCGTTGATCGGGCGAAGGCCGATCGCCTTCAGCCGCTTCTGCAGCCATTCCGGCGACGGCCCGTTCTTCACCCCGCGCACGAGGCGCAATGCGAAGCCGAGGCAGGTCGGGCTTTCGACCCGCAGGTCAACCGGACAATCGCCCGCGCCCTCCAGCGGCGCGACCGGCACCTCCTTCAACGTGCCGAGGCCGGAGGCGGCGAGATCGCGCGCGATGCCGTGGATGCCGGTCGCGTCCGGCCGGTTCGGCGTCAGATTGATCTCGATCACTGGGTCGCCGATGCCGGCATAGTCCGCGAAGGGCGTGCCGACCGGCGCGTCGGCGGGCAGGTCGATGATGCCGGTATGGGCATCGGAAAGCTCCAGCTCGCGCTCCGAGCACATCATGCCGTTCGAGTCGACGCCGCGAATCTTGCCGACGCCCAGCGTCGTGTCGATGCCTGGCACGTAGGTGCCGGGCAGCGCCAGGACGCCGACGAGGCCGGCGCGCGCGTTCGGCGCGCCGCAGACGACCTGCAGCGGCCGGCCGCCGTTCACCTCCGGCCCCGCATCGACGGTGAGGACCTGCAGCTTGTCGGCGTCGGGATGGCGCTCGGCCGTCAGCACGCGCGCGATGCGGAACGGCCGCATCGCCGCGCCGTCGTCGACATGCTCGACCTCGAGGCCGATCGCCGTCAGCCGCTCGGCGATCTCGGCGAGGGTCGCGTCGGTGTCGAGATGGTCCTTCAGCCAGGACAGGGTGAACTTCATGTCGGAAACCTTCGGCGGCGCCCGGCGGACGCTTTCCTGTATGCGGAAGCTCCTAGCCGCCGGGGACGGGGAAGGAAAGGCCGACGGCGGAGCTCAGCGCGGCAGGCGGCTTTCGGACTTTCCCGGCACTTCCGATGTTAGCTTCCGGACTGCGGCGTTAGCGAGGACGAAGCGGTAGGTGAGCAGCGCGACGATCGAGAACACGGTGTAGAGGATCAGGACGGTCGTCGCCTGCAGCGGCACGTCGTACGAGAACAGGACGATCACCGAAGGCAGGACGAGCCCGGTGAAGAAGGAGGCGAGCGCCGCCGGCGTCTGCGGCAGGTAGTGGTACCAGACCGCGAAGATCGCGACGGTGACGAGCGCGGTGACGATGCGGCCGAACGAGACGGTGAGCGCGACGAAGCTCCCGTTAGCGAACAGCCAGTGAAGGAGGTTCACCACGAGCAACCCGATCACCGCGCCGCAGACGACGGCGATCGTTTCCATGAGGACGAGGCGGGGGGACATGGGCAACCGTCGTTTCGTAATCACGCGACCGGCACGGTCAGCGTGTCTTGAAAAGGATAGAGGTTGCCAGAAGCCGCCGTTCGACAAGGCTAAGGGTAGAGATACTCTCTACCGTTTGACGCGCGAGTTCTATCAGTATCCGTGTTCCCGCATCCCTGAAAGCGTTGGAGCGCAAGGGAAGATAGTCGGCAGCATGCCGAGCGCTCTGCAGTTCGATCGCGGCGTCTCCGATCGACCGTAGCCGATCATGGGTTCGCAAGGGGGCTTGGCTGAATGCCTGGCGCAGCGGACCGTGATCGATAGCACGATAGATGCGGACGTAAGCGTCATAAGAACCGGAAACGTCCGGCATCAACGTGCTGGCACAGAGCCCAGCCAACGCATGGAACACAGCATAGTAGGCGGTGCTGATCGCGCGGCAGCGATACGCTGCATCCCCTGATGCTTCTCGCATGAGGGAGTCCGCAACAGCGAGGAGAGAATGGGGTTCTTCGTCCAGCATCGGGTAAGGTCTTACTTCACCGGTTGCCCGGACATCGGACGAAAATAGACGGAACGCTGATCGTCTCGCTTGAGGAGTTGAACGCGGATAGCATCCCGCGCATCCATCATCGCGCGTGCTGTGTAAGGCCGATCAACAACGACATTCAGACGCAAGATCGGCTCACCGTCGAAGTCGATCTCTTCCTCTACCAGCAACCCGTTGACGCCGAACTCTTCCAACCGTGCCGTGAGGATAGGCCACGCGATTTCGATAATCGTTTTCTGATCGAGAAACGTTGTCGCATGCGCCACCATTGTCGTCTCCTCACTTCAGGGCCCATTCCGCCTTCTTAAGAACTCAGCCCTCCGAACAGCGTGGGCACGTCGAGGGGGCGGAAGCCGTAGTGCTCGAGCCAGCGGACGTCCGCCTCGAAGAAGACGCGCAGGTCCGGCATGCCGTATTTCAGCATGGCGATGCGGTCGATGCCCATGCCCCAGGCGAAGCCCTGGTACTCGTCGGGATCCAAGCCCACGCCGCGCAGCACGTTCGGATGCACCATGCCGCAGCCGAGGATCTCCATCCAATCCGTGCCCTCGCCGAACCGCACTTCGGAGCCGGATCGGTCGCATTGGATGTCGACCTCCATCGAGGGCTCGGTGAAGGGGAAGAAGCTCGGGCGGAACCGCATCCGGACGTCCGGCACCTCGAAGTAGCTCCGGCAGAACTCGGTCAGCACCCACTTCATGTTGGCGACGTTCGCGGTCCTGTCGATCACCAGCCCTTCGAGCTGGTGGAACATCGGGGTGTGCGTCGCGTCCGAATCCTGCCGGTAGGTCTTGCCGGGGATGACGATGCGGATCGGGGGCTTTTGCGCTTCCATCGTGCGGATCTGCACGGGCGAGGTGTGGGTGCGCAGCACCTTGCGCTCGCCGTTCGCATCGGGGGCCAGGAAGAACGTGTCGTGCATCTCGCGCGCCGGGTGGCCGACCGGGAAGTTCAGCGCCGTGAAGTTGTAGTGGTCGGTCTCGATGTCCGGCCCTTCCGCCACCGCGAAGCCCATGTCGGCGAAGATCGCGGTGATCTCGTCGATCACCTGGCTGATCGGGTGGATGCGGCCGCGCGCAGCGGGGTTCGCGCGGACGGGCAGCGTCACGTCGAGGCGCTCGCTTTCCAGCCGTGCGGCGATCGCGGCTTCGGCGAGCGATTCGCGGCGGGTGGAGAGGGCCTCCGCCACGCGGTCACGCAGGCCGTTCAGCCTCGGGCCCATCTCGCGGCGCTCGTCCGGCGCCATCCGGCCGAGCCCCTTCATCAGTTCGGATATCTCGCCCTTCTTGCCGAGCGCGGCGAGGCGCACGGCTTCCAACGCAGGCTCGTCGCCGGCCGCGCTGATCTCCCCGGCAAAGCGCGCTTCGAGCGCGTCCAGATCGGTCACGGGTTCGGTCTCCTCGAAGGTATGTGCGTCAGTGCCGGGCAAGCCCTACAGAGGCCGCCCGGGAATGGAAAGTCGCCCGCGGAAAAGCGGAAGGCCCGCGCGGCGGTGAGCCGGCGGGCCTCGAAGTCGTACCGGAACGGAAAGGCTGAGCGGTCAGGCCGCCTGCTTTTCCCCGACGGCGCGCTCGTAGGAGTTCGGCGCCTGTTCCTTCAGGTAGTCGAGCGCCTTCTTCGCCGCCGCGACGAGGGCCGCGAAAGCCTCCGGCTCGTGGATGGCGATGTCGGAGAGGACCTTGCGGTCGACCTCGATGCCGCTCTTGGCGAGGCCGTCGATGAAGCGCGCATAGGTCAGGCCGTGCTCGCGGACCCCGGCGTTGATGCGCTGGATCCAGAGGGCGCGGAAGTTGCGCTTCTTCACGCGGCGGTCGCGCGTCGCATACTGCTTGGAACGGTCGACGGCGGCCTTCGCCGCGCGGATCGTGTTCTTGCGGCGGCCCCGGAAGCCCTTGGCCTGCTCGAGGACCTTCTTGTGCTTGGCGTGGGCGGTGACGCCCCGTTTCACGCGTGCCATGATCGGTGCTCCTTAATCAAAAACGCCGAAGACCGATCAACGGTCGTAGGGCATGTAGACCTTGACGATCTTCTCGTCCGCCTTCGACAGCAGCATCGTGCCGCGCGAGTCGCGGATGAAGTCGTTGGAGCGCTTGATCATGCCGTGGCGCTTGCCGGCCGGGCCGGCCTTCACGTGGCCGTTGGCGGTGAAGCGGAAGCGCTTCTTGGCCGCCGACTTGGTCTTCATCTTGGGCATTTGGCTCTCCTGAACGAGGACGCCGCGGGGCACCGACCGCCGGAGCGGCAGCGCCATTCCAAAGCCCGAAAGGACCCAAGATCGCGGACAGCATTTCGAGCCGGCTCGGCATGCCCTGCCGGCCGGCTCCGTTGACGGGCGGTCTATGGCCGAAAAATCGCCGGCAGGCAAGCCGCGCGGATCAGTGCGGGCGCGGGGCCAGCACCATCATCATCTGCCGGCCTTCGAGCTTCGGCTCGGCCTCGACCTTCGACAACTCGGCCGTTTCCTCGCGGACGCGGTTGAGGAGTTCCATGCCGAGTTCCTGGTGCGCCATCTCGCGGCCGCGGAAGCGCAGCGTCACCTTGACCTTGTCGCCCTCCTCGAAGAAGCGGCGCACGGCCTTCATCTTCGTCTCGTAGTCGTGGTCGTCGATGTTCGGGCGCATCTTGATCTCCTTGACCTCGATGACCTTCTGACGCTTGCGCTGCTCGGACGCCTTCTTCTGCCCCTCGTATTTCAGCTTGCCGAGGTCGAGGATCTTGCACACCGGCGGATTGGCGTTCGGCACGATCTCCACGAGATCGAGCCCGGCCTCTTCCGCCATGGCGAGGGCGTCGGCGGTCGGCGTCTGGCCAAGATTCTTGCCCTCGACGTCGATGAGTTGCACGAAGGGGATGCGAATCTCGCGATTGGAGCGCGGTCCTTCCTTCACGACGGGGGCGGCGCGGAACGGTCTGCGAATGGCTGTCTACTCCAGCTGTTGACGAAAATGCGGATCGCGGCGATTCCAAGCCGCGAACGCCGGCTTCCATTGCCGGCGAAGCTCCCGGATCGCGGGGCGGCGAAAGCCGCCGGACGGGAACAGCGTCGGCATGTCGAGTCTGCGTCCTGCTTGATATAGCACGAGGAAAACGCGAATTCACCTTACGAGAACGCAAGGCCTTAAAGTTTCGCAGAAGACGGCAGGTTCCGTGGACGCTTCCTTCCCCTCCCCGCAGTTCCTTCGCCACGGACCGGCCGGTTCCGAGCGCCGCATCGCCTGCCGGACCGCCGAGGGCGCGCCGCCGACGGTGGTCTGGCTCGGCGGCTACCGCTCCGACATGCGCGGCACCAAGGCCGAGCGGCTGGACGCCTTCGCGCGGGCGAACGGGCTCGCCTTCCTCCGCTTCGATTATTCGGGCCACGGCGAATCGGACGGCCGCTTCGAGGACGGCACAATCGGGAGCTGGCGGGACGACGCCGAGGCCGCGGTCGCGGCGCAGGCCGCCGAGGGTCCGCTCGTCCTCGTTGGCTCGTCGATGGGCGCCTGGATCGCCCTCCTCCTCGCGCCCCGTCTCGGCGCCCGGCTCGCCGGCATGCTGCTCCTCGCGCCCGCGCCCGACTTCACCGAGCGCCTGCTCCTGCCGCAACTCGGCCCCGAGCATCTGGCCGAGCTGGAGCGCCAGGGCTTCATCTCCGAGCCGTCCGAATATTCCGAAGCGCCGAACATCTATACGAAGGCGCTGATCGAAGACGGCCGAGAGAACCTCGTGATGACCGGACCGATCCACGTCGGCTGCCCAGTCCACATCATCCAGGGCCAGGCCGATCCGGACGTGCCGTTCGCGCATGCGCTGGAACTCGCGGCGCTGCTGCCGAGCGACGGCCTGACGGTGACCCTCGTGCCAGACGGCGATCACCGCCTGTCGCGACCCGAGGACCTCGAACGCGTGGAGCGAGCGCTGAGCAGCCTGATCGCGCAGGCTTGAAGCGGTTAGCCAAATTTTGTTCCCGCGGCCGAAGTGTTCATTGATTTGATGTGACCTCCCGGCAACAACGCCTGGAACCGATTCGCTAAAGCTTTGCCGGGCAATGGTTTTCGCCGCGCAACACGGCCATCGCGCCAAGCCGGAGCCTGCTATCCACGAGGCACGACGCAAGCCCTGCTCAAAGTTCCGGCGGGTTCGCGACCGGGGAAGAAGTTAACGAGCGTTGACAGCTTTCCGCATTGCACCCACGATCCCCCCGTAATCCGATATCATCGCCGGGGGCGGCGAGAGGGGAATGGGGAATGGGCCGCGCATCTCGCGCCGCACTGGCGCTGTCGCTTTGTCTGATTTCGGCTGCCACCGCCGCGGCCGCTGCGACCGACGTTACCGCTTCGATGCCGGTTGGATCGATGACCACGACGCCCATCGGCTGGATCATGTTCTGCCACGAGAACGCCGACGACTGCCGGACTTCGGGAATGGCGAGCCTCGACACCACGCCGCGCGAGGCGACGGCGAAGTTCCTGGCGCTCCTTTCCGGCGTGAACGACCGGGTCAACGCCGAGATCAAACCGGTGACCGATCGTGAACTCTACGGGGTGGAGGAACGCTGGACCTACGCGACGACCAAGGGCGACTGCGAGGACTTCGCGCTCGACAAGCGGCGCGACCTGCATGCGGCCGGGGTTCCGCTCGGCGACCTCCTCATGACGGTGGTGAGGAAGCGCAACGGCGAAGGCCACGCGGTGCTGACGGTCCGCACCTCCGAGGGGGATTTCATTCTCGACAACCTCGACCGCCGCGTCCGCCCGTGGAACGAGACGAGCTATACTTTCGTCAAGCGGCAGAGCAGCACCGATCCGAACATCTGGCTGGCGGTGGTTGGCGACGGCGACGTCGCGGTCGGCGCGTTGCGGAAGTAAGGCTCAGCGCTCGCCGCTGCCGTCGTCGGACGACGGCGTCTCGTCGTCCGGGCCGGGAATGACGTAGGAGCCCGACAGCCAGCGATTCAGATCCACCGCCTTGCAGCGCGGCGAGCAGAACGGATAGCTCGCCCGGTCCGACGGACGCCCGCATTCCGGGCATTCGCGTTTCGGCCGCAGCGGCGTCACGGTGCCGCTCATGTCGCCGCCGGCTCCGGCGCCGTCTCGTCGACCACGAGCCCGCCGTGGATGTCGAGCCCCTGACCGCCGAGCAGCGACACCGTCTCGTAGAGCGGCAGGCCGACGACGTTGGTGTAGGAGCCGACGAGGCGGACCACGAAGCGCCCCGCGAGCCCCTGGATCGCATAGCCGCCGGCCTTGCCGCGCCATTCGCCGGAGGCGATGTAGCTGTCGATATCCTCGCGCGACAGGCGCTTGAACCGCACCCGCGTTTCCACGAGCCGCATGTGGTGGCGCTCGGAGGACGGACCGATCACGCAGATGCCGGTGAAAACGCGATGGGCGCGGCCGGACAGAATGCGCAGGTTCGCCATCGCATCGTCGCGCAGCTCGGCCTTCGGCACGATCTGGCGCCCGACCGCGACCACCGTGTCGGCGGCGAGCACGATGCGGTTCTCCGCCTCGCCGCGCTCCTCCAGCACCTGGCGGGCGCGGTCGGCCTTCTGCCGGCAGAGCCGTTTGGCGAGCGAGCGCGGATGCTCGGAGCGCTCGGGCGTCTCGTCGACATCGGCAGGAAGCAGTTGCTCGGGCACGATGCCCGCCTGGGCGAGCAGTTCCAGGCGCCGCGGCGAGCCTGACGCGAGCACCAAGCGCGGGCTCGTCTTGCGCGAAGCCATCGCCCTACTTGAAGCGGTAGGTGATTCGGCCCTTCGTGAGGTCGTAGGGCGTCATTTCCACGAGCACCTTGTCGCCGGTGAGCACGCGGATGCGGTTCTTGCGCATGCGCCCGGCAGTGTGGGCGATGATCTCGTGGTCGTTCTCGAGCTTGATCCGGAACGTCGCGTTCGGCAAAAGCTCGGTCACGGTGCCCGGAAACTCGAGAACTTCTTCTTTCGGCATCGATGATCCTTCATGGCGCGGCGCCGCTCTTCCAGCGTTCCGCGATCGCCGGCCGGTCCCTTTCGGCCAAATCTATCGGGTAAAGCGGCCCTCCATCGGCGCTTCCCGGCGAAAAAGCAAGGCGCGCGGCGATGGGGAGCGCCTTAAATCGGCTTCCTCCCCGCCTTTGGCAAGGGAGCCGCCGTCCGTCAGCTGGACAGGCGTTCGATCTCGGCGCCGCAGTTGCCGAGCTTCTCCTCCAGCCGCTCGAAGCCGCGATCGAGATGGTAGACGCGGTTCACCACGGTCTCGCCTTCCGCCACGAGACCGGCGATCACCAGCGACACGGAAGCGCGCAGGTCCGTCGCCATCACCGGCGCTCCGGCGAGCCGCGGCACGCCTTCGATCCGCGCAACCTGTCCGGCGAGCGAGATGCGCGCGCCGAGCCGGGCGAGCTCCTGCACATGCATGAAGCGGTTCTCGAAGATCGTCTCGGTGATCTGCGATGTGCCCTCGGCCCGCGTCATCAGCGCCATGAACTGCGCCTGAAGGTCGGTCGGAAAGCCCGGAAACGGGTCGGTCACGACGTCGACCGGCCGAAGCGCCGCGCCGTTGCGGGAAACACGGATGCCGTTCGCGACCGGTTCCACTGCGGCCCCTGCCTCGCGCAGCGCGTCGAGCGCCTTCTCCAGAAGGTCGGCGCGGGTGTTCTCCAGTGTCACGTCGCCGCCGGTCATCGCCACCGCCATGGCGTAGGTGCCGGTCTCGATCCGGTCCGGCAGGACGCGGTGGCGCGCGCCGGACAGTGCCTCGACGCCCTGGATACGAATCGTCGACGTGCCCGCGCCTTCGATCTTCGCGCCCATCGCGTTCAGGCATTCGGCGAGGTCCGCCACTTCCGGCTCGCGCGCGGCGTTCTCGATCACGGTCTCGCCCTTCGCCAGCGAGGCGGCCATCATCAGGACGTGGGTCGCGCCGACCGACACTTTCGGGAAGCGGTAGCGCGCCCCTCGCAAGCCTCCCTTGGCGGACGCCGCGACGTAGCCGTTCTCGATGTCGATCGAGGCGCCAAGCGCCTGCAAGCCCTCGATGAACAGGTCGACGGGCCGCGTGCCGATGGCGCAGCCGCCCGGCAGCGACACGCGCGCCT
This sequence comes from Plantimonas leprariae, assembly GCF_008802405.1. Taxonomy (GTDB): domain Bacteria; phylum Pseudomonadota; class Alphaproteobacteria; order Rhizobiales; family Rhizobiaceae; genus Plantimonas; species Plantimonas leprariae. The sequence goes on along the minus strand of NZ_VZDO01000015.1, from coordinate 113,299 downwards.
GATGCATGCGGGCGAGCAGCGGCCCGATCACCCAGAAGCTCGCCCGCATCTTGGAAACGAGCTCGTAGGGCGCGGTCGTGTCGATGATGGTGCGCGCGGTGAAGTGGATCGTCCGGCCGCTCGTGCCGCTCTGCCCGATGCGCTTGCCGGAGACGGCATAGTCGACGCCGTGGTTGCCGAGGATGCGGATCAGTTGCTCGACGTCGGCCAGATGCGGCACGTTCTCCAGCGTCAGGGTGTCGTCGGTCAGGAGCGAGGCGATCATCAGCGGCAGCGCGGCGTTCTTCGCGCCCGAGATCGGGATGGTGCCGACGAGCCGGTTGCCGCCCTTGATGCGAATGCGATCCATGATCTTCCCGTCCAGAGCGACCGGGAAGCCCCGTCGTCGAAAGATGACGCTCTATACCAGCGGGGCGGATGGTTCAAACGGAGCGGCGGAGCCTGCCGCTATTCCGGCCGGATGAACACGGCGAGGCCGAAGAGGAGGATAGCCCCGATGGCGATCTTCCAGGCGTCCGCCCGTCGCTCCAGCCCCGGCAGCCCCAACGGTCGGACGAGTTGCACCAGAACGGCGAGGACGAGGAGAATCGAGAGGAGCTTGCCCATCGCCTGCGACAGTAGGGCGGCGCCGCGGCGCGCTCAACCGCGTGGCGCCGCCGTCGCCTCAGATCCGCCGGAGCTGGCCGACGCCGATCACGGGACCGGTGGGCTTGCCGGTCGGGGAGCCGCCGGGCGGCTCGCGCGATACGGCAAGCGCCGCGCCGCCGCCGCCGACAAGGAGTTCGGGCGCGACGACGACCTCTGCCGGCCCTTCCGTCGGCAGGAGGCCGAGGGAGCGCGGCGTCCCGTCCGCACCGATCAGCCAGAGCTCGTTCGAATGGGCGGCGTCGGCGCCGGCCGAAACCGGGATCAGCGTCGCGCGGGAGGTGCGCGGATCGATCACCGCGGCATAGAGCGCCGCGCCGCCTTCCGGCGCGATCACCGCGGCGAGCGACGGCGGGCCGACGCGCGGCTGCGTTACCACGAAGAGCATGGCGAGGCTCGCGGCGAGCAGACCGAAGGAGCCGAGGCCGAACCATTTCCACAGGCGCGAGACGCCGCGTGCGGACGCGGACGGCGCGGCCGCCGGCGACCGGAAACGGATCATGCGGTCGAGCTGCGTCTCAACCGCATCCCAAGTGGTCGCGGGCGGCGCTTCCTCCCTCTCGTCCGCCAGCATCGGCGCGAAGCGGTGCTCCCAGGCCTCGATCCGGCGCTGCAGCGCCCCATCGCTGCGGGCGCGACGCTCGACGCGCCGCCGCTCGTCGGCATCGAGCACGCCGAGCACGTATTCGGCGGCGAGAAGCTCGTCCTCGGGCAGATCGTCCGGGAGCCGGGTATCGCTCATGCTTCGAGGCAACCCTTCAGCCGGATCAGGGCACGGCGGATGAGGCTCTTCATCGTGCCGAGCGGCACGCCGCCGCTGTTCGCCAGATCCTCGTAGGTGCGACCGCCGTAGAATGCGGCGACGACGGCGCCCCTCGCCCGCTCCTCCAGCGTTTCCAGACAGCCGGCGAGCCGCCGCGCCTCGTCGCCGGCTTCCAGCGCCGCCAGCGCTCCGGGCGCGCCGTCCTCGATCTCGGCCGCCGCTTCCAGCGGGCCGTGCGAGCGCCCCCGCGGCGCGATGGCGCGGAGCCGGTCGATGGCGCGGTTCCGCGCGATGGTCGCCAGCCACGTCACCGGGCTGGCGCGCGTCGCATCGAAGCGATCGGCCTTGTTCCACACCGCGAGATACGTTTCCTGGAGCACGTCTTCCGCTTCTTCCCTGTCGGGCAAGATACGCAGGATCGTGCCGAAAAGCTTCGCGGAGGTCCGGCGATAAACGTCCTGCAGGGCGGCGCGGTCGCCGCCTGCCACGGCATGGAGCCGGTCGACGAGATACTGGCGTCCCTGATCCGGCGTCACGGCGTTCCGCTAGAGGTTGTTGCGGGTGGAGACGAACAACGCTCGGGCGCGGTTGTCAATCGTGCCGCGACACTCCTCGTCAGTACGGCGCCTCCGCCGTCCCCATCTCGACATAGACGCTCTTGACCTGCGTGTAGTGTTCGATCGCGGCGCGGCCGTTCTCGCGCCCGATGCCGGACCGCTTCACGCCGCCGAACGGCATCTCGACGGGGGTGAGGTTGTAGGCGTTGATCCAGCAGGTACCGGCCTGGAGTTGCGCCACGACGCGGTGCGCCCGCTGGACGTCGCGCGTGAAGACGCCGGCCGCGAGGCCGAACTCGGTGGCGTTGGCGCGCGCCACCACCTCGTCCTCGCCGTCGAAGTCGAAGACGCTCATCACCGGTCCGAAGATCTCTTCCTTCGCGATGCGCATCCCGTCGGAAACGCCGGTGAAGACGGTCGGCTCGACGAAGAGCCCGTCCGGGAATCCCTCGACCCGCGCCGCCCGGCCGCCGCATTCGAGCGTCGCACCCTCCTCCTGCCCGAGCCGCATGTAGGCGAGGACACGCTCCATCTGCGCGCGCGACACGAGCGGGCCCATGCCGGTCGCCTCGTCCAGCGGGTCGCCGAGCCGGATCTTCGCGACGCGGGCGAGCAGCTTGCCGACGAAGGCGGCGCGGGCCGAGCGCTCGACGAAGACGCGCGTGCCGTTCGAGCAGATCTGACCGGCGGAATAGAAGTTGCCGAGGAGCGCGCCGGATACGGCCGCGTCGAGGTCCGCGTCGGCGAAGACGATCAGCGGCGACTTGCCGCCGAGTTCCAGCGTCACCGGCTTGATGGTCTCGGCGGCGGCCCGCATGACGCGCGAGCCCGTCGCGACCGAGCCCGTGACGGAGACCTTGGCGACCTTCGGATGCGCGACGAGGGCTGCGCCGACCTCGCCGGAGCCCTGCACGACGTTGAAGAGGCCCGCCGGCAGGCCGGCTTCGCCCAGAATCTCCGCGAGCTTCAGCGCGGAAAGCGGCGTCGTCTCGGACGGCTTGAACACCATGGCGTTGCCGCAGGCGAGCGCCGGCGCCGCCTTCCAGCAGGCGATCTGGATCGGGTAGTTCCACGCGCCGATCCCGGCGCAGACGCCGAGCGGCTCGCGCCGCGTGTAGACGAAGGATTGCCCGAGCTCGACGTGCTCGCCGCGGATGTCGCCGGCGAGGTTGGCGAACCAGTCGAGGCAGTCCGCGCCGGAAGCGGCGTCGGCCACCAGCGTCTCGGCGATCGGCTTGCCGGTGTCGAGGGTTTCGAGTTCCGACAGTTCGCGGTTCCGCTCCCTCAGAATCGCGGCGGCGCGCCGCAGCACCCGGCCGCGTTCCGCACCGCTCGTCCGGCCCCAAGCGACCTGCGCCCGCGCGGCGGACGCCACCGCGAGTTCCACCGCCGCCGGCGTCGCGACGTGGAGCCGGGCGATCGCCTCTCCGGTCGCGGGATAGAGGCTCTCGAACGGCGCGCCCTCGACGTCCTCGTGGAAGACGCCGTCGATGAAGTGGGAGGCGGGCGGCTGGGCGCGCATGGAAGCTCCTCTGGTTGCGGCGAAGCTTATCGGCCCGGCAGGGCGCGGTGTCGAGGCCGGGATACCGGAACCGCCGCCCCTCCCACCGGTTTCCTCGGCTGGAAGCCCGTCAGACGAGGAGCGAGCCGCCGATGAGCGCCGCCGAGCAGAAGCCCTACATCACCATCGAGCGCGAGACGCGACCGGTGAACGTGATGATGAACGACAACATCGTCGCCACCACGAAGGAAGCGCTGATCCTGAAGGAAGGCGACTATCCGCCGGTCTACTACATCCCGAAGGATCACGTGGCGATGGAGTTCTTCCTTCCCACCGATAAGCGCACCACCTGCCCGCACAAGGGCGAGGCGCGCTACTGGACGATCTCCGGCCAGGGTCGAGCGCTCGAGAACGCCGCCTGGGCCTACGACGATCCGCACGCCGCGGTCTCGGCCATCGCCGGGCACGTCGCCTTCTATCCGGACAAGCTGCGCATCGAGGTGGGTTGACACCCACGGAACGTTTTGTCGCAGGCCGCAGTTATCGCGCCCAGAAGGGTTCACGAAGAACAAGGACTGGATTTCATGCGTAAGTTCCTGATGGCCGCGGCTGCCGGCGCCCTCCTCACCGCTCCGGCGTTCGCCGAGACCGTGGTGATCGATAGCGCCCCCGCGCCCGTGACCACCACCCGGACCACGACCACCGTGACCAGCACGGACGGCACCATGCCGGGCGACGAGATCCCGGCCGAGGTCACCACCTACGTGCAGCAGAACCCGATCGACGCCGCGCCCGTGCTGGAAGGCCGGCTGGTCGATGGCGCGATCATCCCGCCGGACGTGACGCTGACGCCGGTACAGGGCTACAGCGGCTACTCTTACTTCTATCAGGACGGCGCGCCGGTGATCGTCAACTCCGATCGCAAGGTCATCCGGATCGTCCGCTGATCCGACGCCGACCGATATCGAAAGGCCGTCCCGGCTCGTCGCAGGGGCGGCCTTTCCTTTATCAGCAGAGCTTCAACGTCGCGCGTCAGCCGATTTTTTCTTTGCAGTCGAATCGGCCGCCATCAGGAAACCGACGACGATCTCGCCGAGCGGCGAAAGAATGACGAAGAAGAAGGTGGCTGCGCTGCCGCCGGCGACAAAAGCTCCGGCCGATCGAAGCCCATCCATTCCCAAAATCCCGCCGAATGCGGCGACGAACGCCCCTAGTACGGCGGTGAAGATCGATCCAAAAAGGACAAACCATAGGAGAAACCGAACAAGGCGCTGAAAGCTCGTCATTCGTCTTTGGCGGCAACGCTCGAAATCGGGATGGTGCCGAGATCCTATCGCTGACGACTTAAGATTTGCGGTCGCTGTGGCCGAGGTCACGGCCGGGGTCGATCACGTCCCGGACGCGCTGCTTCAGGACCTTCGCGTCCGGGAAGCCGCCGTCGCGCTTGCGCTCCCAGACAAGTTCGTCGCCGCAGCGGACCTCGAAGACGCCGCCCGTGCCGGGCAGGAGGGCGACCTCCCCCAGATCGGTGCCGAAGGTCGAAAGGAGTTCCTGCGCCATCCAGCCGGCACGCAGAAGCCACTGGCACTGCGTACAGTAGGTGATCGAAACCCTCACGCCTCCGGCCACGCCGCGCCCTTTCAGCTCTTCGCGGCGGAGACCAGCACCGGGTCCGCCCGGTATTCCGCCGGGAACAGCCGCTTCAGGTTCTCAACCTTCGGCAGGTCGTTGTAGACGATGTAGGGATAGGTCGGGTTCTGGGCGAGGAAGTCCTGGTGATAGGCCTCCGCCGGGAAGAAGCCGGAGGCCGCCGGCGTCGTGGTGGTGACGATCTTCGCGGGATAGATCTTCGCCGCGCCGAGCTGGGCGATATAGGCATCCGCCACCCGCTTCTGCGCGTCGTTCACAGGGAACACCGCCGAGCGGTACTGCGTGCCGTGATCCGGCCCCTGCGCATTCAGGGTCGTCGGGTCGTGCGCGACCGAGAAGTAGATGCGCAGCAGCTCGCCGTAGCTGACGACCTTCGGGTCGAAGGTGATCTTCACCGTTTCCGCGTGGCCGGTGGTGCCGGTCGAGACCGCCTCGTAGGACGGGTCCTTAGTTTCGCCGCCGGCATAGCCGGATACGGCGCTCGTGACGCCCTTCACGTGCTGGAAGACGCCCTGGACGCCCCAGAAGCAGCCGCCGGCGACGAGCGCCGTCTGCTCGCCGGCGGTACCGGCGTCATCGACCGCCGGCTTCGGCAGGGTCCACGCCTCTTCGGCGGCGGAAGCGGTCAACCCGCCGGACGAGAGCGCGGCGGCGGCCAGGAGCGCCAGCCCCGCCGCAGCGGGAACGACGGTCTTGAGGGAGGGAAGCGGTAAGCCTCGACGGTCTGAGCGCATGGCGGGACGTCCTTCGAACGGTTCGGTTGCAGGGTGCGGCGGAATCGCGGCGGCGCGAAGGCGGGCGGAACGTGCCCGTCGTCGGACGCTTGACGGGAAGTTCGCGCCGCCACAGCTTCGGTTACACGGGCGGCACCGACTGCGGCGCGCGAAGCCCACCCCGAACCGAACGGGATTCGAAGCGGTTTCTTGGCCAGGATACCTTACGAACCCCGAATGACGGAGCGGATGCGCGCGGCCCTCGCCGGAGATGCCGGGGCGTACCGGCTGCTCCTCGCCGAAGCCGCCGAACTCCTCGAAGGCTATTTCGCCCGTCGCCTTGTGGCAGGCCGGCGCGCCGACGTGGACGATCTCGTGCAGGAAACGCTGCTCGCCATTCACCAGCGCCGGATGACCTTCGACCCCACGCGCCCGTTCACCGTCTGGCTGCACGCGATCGCCCGCTATAAGCTCGTCGATTATTTTCGCAGGAATCGACAGCGGGTGACGATACCGATCGAGGATGCGGACGAACTACTGTCCGTGGAGCACGAGGCGGCGACGAGCGCGCGGCTCGACGTCGACCGTCTCCTCGCCACGGTTCCGGAGCGCACCCGCGCCGTGATCCGGGACGTCAAGCTCGACGGCCGCTCGGTCGCCGAGACAGCCGCGGCGCGGGGCATGTCGGAGGCCTCGGTGAAGGTGACCGTGCATCGGGGTGTCAGGAGCCTCGCCGCCAGGATGGGAAGAAGCAATGCCGACCGCGGCGACGAATGACCTGATCGAAGGCCTCGTGACGGACCTGACGCCGGCCCGGCGTTCGGCGGTTTTCGGCCGCCTGTCGCTCGGCGCCGGTGCCGGCGCGCTGGTGGCCATCGCCGCCACGGCGCTCTGGCTCGGGCCGCGCCCCGACCTCGCCGTCGCCGCCGCGCTGCCCTCGTTCTGGATCAAGGCCGCCTATACGCTGGTTGCGGCCGTGGCGGGCCTGCTCGCGGTCGAGCGCCTCTCCCGCCCCGGTGGCCGCGCCGCGGCCGGAACGCGGCTCGCCGCTCTCGCCTTCCTCGCGGTCGTCGTGCTGGCGGCGGGCCAGATGGCGGCGGGCATGGAGGACGGCCGGCCGATGTTCCTTGGGCGCAGCGCCGAGTACTGTCCGTTCGCGATCTTCGCTCTGGCGCTGCCGGTGCTGGCGGGAACGGTCTGGGCGATGCGCGGCCTCGGACCGACGCGCCCCGTCGCCGCCGGGCTCGGCGCCGGCCTCTTCGCGGGCGCGGTGGCGTCCTTCGTCTATTCCTTCTCCTGCGCCGAGCGGAGCATCCCGTTCCTCGCGAGCTGGTACACTCTCGGCATCGTCCTCGCCGGCCTCGCCGGCCTCGCCGCCGGACGGGCGGGCCTCCTGCGCTGGTAGTCGCCTCGCCCGCGCTCCTGCTGGTGCGCGTCTTCCGCACCTGCTAACATCATCGACGCTCTCGCGACCGGGGGCACCCAACGCCCGAAAGGCGCGAATGGCGATCACCCTCTACGGCTACACCTGGCGGCATACCAGGCGCGCTCAGCTCTGGATGCTGGTCGTGGTCGCCGTGTCGATCATCCCGCTCTTCCTGTCGCTGAACCTGCCGAAGCTGATCGTCAACGGTCCGATCCAGGGCGAGGGCTTCGAGCAGGTCGGAGCGACGCGCGAATACCTGCGCACCGCGATCCCCCTGCCCCATTGGCTGAGCTCGGCCGGCGAGCTCGTCGTCTTCCCCGGCATCCACTTCGGCCGGATGGAGGCGCTCTACGTCCTCAGCGGCCTGTTCTTGGCGCTCGTCATCATCAACGGCGCGTTCAAGTACTACATCAACACCTACAAGGGCCGGCTCGGCGAACGGATGCTCCGGCGCATGCGCTACGAGTTCGTCGACCTGATCCTGCGCTTTCCGATCGGGCGCTTCCGCCAGCTCCGCGCCTCCGAACTGTCCTCCATGGTCAAGGACGAGCTGGAGCCGATCGGCGGCTTCATCGGCGATGCCGTCGTGACGCCGGTCTACCTGATCAGCCAGGTGCTGACGGCCATCGTCTTCATCTTCATCCAGTCGGTCTCGCTCGGGCTCGTCGCGCTCGGCGTGATGATGATCCAGGTTATCCTCATCCCGCGCATGCGGCGGCGGCTCCTGGTGCTCGGCCGGCAGCGGCAGTTGACCGCCCGGCAGTTCGCCGGCCGCGTCGGCGAGATCGTCGAGAGCATCTCCTCGATCCACGCCAACGACACGGCGAACTACGAGCGGGCGGGCGTGTCGGAGGAGCTCGGGCGCATCTTCCTGATCCGCTTCGACATCTACCAGTGGAAGTTCCTGGTCAAGTTCCTGAACAACTTCCTCGCGCAGCTCACGCCCTTCATCTTCTACCTGTTCGGCGGCTATTTCGCGATCACCGGCCATCTCGACATCGGCCAGCTCGTCGCGGTGATCGCGGCCTACAAGGACCTGCCCTCGCCGCTGAAGGACCTGATCGACTGGGACCAGCTCCGCCTCGACGTGCAGGTGAAGTTCGAGCAGGTGGTCGAGCAGTTCTACATCCAGAACCTGTCGGACGCCGCGCTCACCGCACCGGCGCCGGAGCGCGTCGCGGCGCTGGCCGGCGGCTTCGCGCTGGCGGGTGCGGCGCTGACCGACGAGAACGGCGGCCGCGTGCTCGACCCGGTGACGCTCGACCTGCCGCTGAATCAGCGCGTCGCGGCGGTCGGCCCGATCGGCGAGGGCGGCGAGGCTTTCGCCGAGATGCTGGTACGCCTGCGGAGCACCACGGCGGGCGAGCTCTCGCTCGGCGACCGGCCGCTCGGCGCGATGCCGGAATCCGTCACCGGCCGGCGCATCGCCTATGTCGACGCGGCGACCTACTTCCCGCGCACCACGCTGCGTCAGTCCCTCCTCTACGGGCTGATGCACCACCCCGTGACCCGGCACGAGACGACGTCCTCCCGGAAGGCCGATCTTGCCGCCCTCGAGACGAAACTCTCCGGCAACACCGCCCTCGACATCGCGGACGACTGGATCGACTACGAGGACATCGGCGTCGCGGCGCCGGACGGGCTCGGGGCCTATCTCGGCGAGATCCTGGCGCTGGTCGGCCTCGAACGCGATGTCCGGCTCTTCGGCCTGCGCTCGCGCGTGCCGGAGGAGCACGCGGTGGACGACGTCGAGGAGCATATCCTAGCCGCCCGCCGAGCCTTCCGGGAAAGCCTCGCCGAGGCGGGCATGGAGGACTACGTCGAGCCGTTCGACGTCGAGCGCTACATCCGCAACGCGACGATCATGGAGAACATCGTGTTCGGCGCGCCGCGCGACCCGCGCGCCGGGCTCGCCCAGCTCTGGATCAACGAGAACACCCGCGCCGTGGTGCGCGAGACGGGCCTCGCGGAGCGGCTCTACGGCATCGGCCGCGACATCGCCTCGAACATGATCGACCTCTTCGGCGATCTGGAGCCCGGCAATCCGCTGCTGCAGCGCATGACGGTGATGACCGCAGAGGACCTTGCCACCTACCGGCAGCTGCTCGGGCGGAGCGGCAACGAGGACTTCGAGCGCGCCCCGGACGCCGACCGCGTCGCCTTCATCCGCCTCGCCTTCTCCTACATCGAGACGCGCGACCGCCTCGGCCTCGTCGACGACGAGGTGATGCGCAACGTCGTGGAAACGCGGCATCTCCTGCGCGAGCGCTTGCCGAAGGAAATGGAGGAAGTGCTGGTCTTCCACGACGCGGACCGTTTCAACCCAGCGACGAGCGTGCAGGACAACGTCCTCTTCGGCCGCATCGCCACCGACCTCGCCAATGCGGGCGACGCGGTAGAAGGGCTGCTCCTGAAGGACCTCGACGAGCTCGGCCTCGGCGGCATCGTGCAGGAGGCCGGCCTCACCTACGACATCGGCTCGGGCGCGAAGCGCTTGTCGCTCGGCCAGCAGCAGAAGCTGGCGCTCGCCCGCGCGCTCACGAAAGCGCCCGACTATCTGGTGGTGAACCGCGGCCTGTCGGCGCTCGACGGCGACTCGCAGAGCCGGATCGTCGGCGCGACGCTGGAGCGGGCCGCGAACGGCCCCCGCCCCTTCGGCGCGTTCTGGGTCGTCGCCTCGGCGCGGGACGCCAAGCTGTTCGAACGCGTGCTCGAATTCCGCGACGGTCGGCTCGTCGCGGACGAGACGGTCGGCGGCGGCGAGATGCCGGACGCGGTGGAGAACCCGGAGCGGCATCCGGAGGCCAGCCCCGGCGCCGCCGAGACGGCAGCCGGCAGCGAATCGGCGGAATCGAAGCCCGTCGAGGCCGCGAAGGACCGCGACGCGGCCGAACGGGAGGAGAAGACGCGGTCGGAAACCCCGGCTGCGGCGGAATGATGATGGGCCCGATCGGGTGAAACGCCCCGTTTCGGGCGGCAATGCCGGGGATCGCGCGATTTTCGCGCATGCCCCGCACTTGAAGATCACGTCGAAATGAAATCTTATCGGGTGGCGAAAACAAGATACGCGGCGGACGGCCAGTAACCGACCCCATGGAAACTCCGGTCCCGTCGCGGCGTTTCTGCCTTTGAGGAGAGCGCCTCGGAGATGAGCCTTCTGAAGAACGAGGTGGACGTGCTGAAGCGCGTTCCGTTGTTCTCGGGTGTGGATGCGGCGAAGCTGAAGCTTCTCGCCTTCACCTCGAAGGTCGTCCGCTACAAGGCGAGCGAGGTGCTGTTCCGCCAGAACGACGTCGGCGATAGCGCCTACGTGATCCTGTCCGGCACGGCCCGCGTCTTCGTCGACGGGCCGGACGGCGAGATCGAGCTGGCGCAGGTGGGCGAGACCGACTTCGTCGGCGAGATCGCCATCCTCTGCGACGTGCCGCGCACCGCGACCGTCGCGGCGACCAGCGACCTCACCGCGCTGCGCGTCTCGAAGGAAGCCTTCGCCGAATTCATGATCACCTTCCCGACGATGAGCGTCGCGATGATGCGCGAGCTCGGCTTCCGCCTCAGCCGCACCACCGCCGAGCTCGTCGCCTCCGAACGGCGCCATGCGCACGCGTGACGTCGCGCGGGGACAGCCGGACAAGCCGACCGACATGGCAGCCGACACCTCCAACCCAGACCGGCAACCGGAACACCGAAGCCATGCGCGCCGGCCCTGATCCGCACGCCGAGGCGCGCAGCATGGCGGCGGCCGGGGTCGGCGGCTTCGAGGTCGTCGTCTGGGGCGCGCGCGGCACCCTGCCCGGCTGCGGGCCGAACCAGGTCGCCTTCGGCACCGAAACCTGCTGCGTCGAGATGCGCGTCGGCGGCCGCCGGCTGATCTTCGACGCCGGGACCGGCATCGTCACCCTCGGGCGCGAGATGGCGGCGGAAGAGGTCCGCGACATCGACATCTTCTTCAGCCACGCCCACTACGACCACATCATGGGCCTGCCGTTCTTCGTGCCCTTCTACAAGCCGGGGACTCGCGTCTCGGTCTCGCTCGGCCACATGCTGGACGGGCGGCTCGCGGGCGAACTGGTGGCCGACCTCATGCGCGCGCCGTTCCTGCCGATCGGCCCGAAGATCTTCCAGGCCGAGATCGAGTACATGACCTTCAAGCCAGGCGACGTCCTCGAACCCGGCCCCGGCATCGCGGTGAAGACGGCGCGGCTGAACCATCCGAACGGCGCGGTGGGCTTCCGCGTCGAGTATGGCGGGCGTGCCGCCGCCTACGTTACGGACACCGAGCACGTGCCGGGACAGACCGACAAGGCCGTCCTCTCCCTGTTCCGGAACGCCGACGTCGTGTTCTACGACACGTCCTACACCGAAGCGGAGATGGCGAAGTTCAAGGGCTTCGGCCACTCCTCCTGGGAAGAGGGCGTCCGGCTGGCGAAGGCCGCGAACACCAAGCGGCTCGTCCTGTTCCACCACTCCCACATGCGCGACGACGACGCGTTGGCCGCGATCGAGCGCGAAGCGAAGGCCGCCTTCGCCGGGGCGGTGGTCGGGCGCACCGGCATGCGGTTCGCGCTGGAGCCGGTGCCGGAACCGGCGCGGCCGCGGCGCGAGGCGGAGCGCGTGCGGTGAAGGCGCCGGCGCGGTGACGCGCGCTGCCGACAGCCCGCTCGTCGACCGGCTCGGCGAATGGCTGATCGACCGGGCCCTCGCCGAACATCCCGCGATCGAGACGTTCGAGCAGTTCTGCATCCGCCTGAAGGCGATCGGCCTGCCGGTCGCCCGGTGCCGCGTGACCTGGCCGACGCTGCATCCCTTGTTCAGCGCCGAGACCATGCTGTGGCGGGACGGGCAAGAGATGGAATTCCGCCAGTTCCCGCATCAGGACTCTGACAGCGAGGAATGGCGGGAAAGCCCGGCGCGCTGGATGCTCGACAACGGCATCGTCGTGATGCGCCGGCGCCTTGCGGGCGACGAGCCGCAGCTCGACTTCCCGCTCCTCGCCGACCTCGCGGGCCAAGGCTACACCGACTTCCTCGCGCTTCGCACGCCGCTCTCCGGCAAGGTCCACACGGTCTCGCGCGAGCGCGACGCCTTCGGCCTCTACGTCACTTGGGTTTCCGACCGGGCGAGCGGCTTCTCGGACGGTGACGTGGAAGTGCTCCTCCGCCTGCAGCGCTTCTACGCGGTCGCCGCCAAGACGGCGCTGCAGCCCCGCATGACGGAGAATATCGCCAACACCTATCTCGGCGAGACGGTCGGCCGGCAGGTGCTCGCCGGCCAGATCAAGCTCGGCAGCGGCCAGCGGACGCGGGCCCTCGTGTGGTACTCGGACCTGCGCAACTCGACGCAGTTCTCGGAAACGCTGCTCGAGGCGGACTATCTCGACCTTCTCAACGACTATTTCAGTTGCGTCGCGGAGGCCGCGCTCGATGCCGGCGGCGAGATCCTCGCTTTCATCGGCGACGCGGTGCTGGCGATCTTCCCCGTGCCGGAGGAAAGCGAATGCCGCGCCGGCTCGCCCGGCGAGGCGAGGCTGGACCAAGTGGCGCTCGCCGCGACCGACGCGGCGCGGGGTGCGCTCGCGGCGGCCGAAGCCGTCAACGGCGGCCGGCGCGCGGCAGGACGTCCGACCTTCCGTTTCGGGATCGCCATGAACATCGGCGAGGTGATGTTCGGCAATATCGGCATCGACCGCCGCCTGTCCTTCTCCGTCATCGGCACGACCGTGAACGAGGTCGCGCGCATCGAGACGATGACGAAGATGCTCGGCACAGCGGTGCTCGCCACCCGCGCGGTCGCCGAGGCCGCGCCGGGCGCATGGGACACGCGCGGCGCGCATCCCTTGCGCGGCTTCGAGCAACCGGTCGAACTCTTTGCGCTCGCCGAGGCGAACGGCGAGGCGAAGATCGCGGCGGAGTAGGAAGCGGCCGGTCTTTCGTCAGTGCGAGTAGGGGTCGACCGCGTCGCGCAGCCCGTCGCCGAGGAACGAGAAGGCGAGCACCGTCAGCATCACCGGCACCATCGGGAACAGGAGCCACGGATAGAGCGCGACCGCCTCGATGTTCTGCGCTTCCGACAGGAGCACGCCCCAGCTCGTGATCGGCGGGCGAAGCCCGAGGCCGAGGAAGGAGAGCGCCGTCTCGGCGAGGATCATCGAGGGGATCGACAGCGAGGCCGAGGCGATGAGATGGCTCATGAAGTTCGGCAGCAGGTGCCGGGCGATGATGCGCGAGGGCTTCGCGCCCATCATCACGGCGGCAGCGGTGAAGTCCTCCTCGCGCAAGGAAAGGAGCTTTGAGCGCACGGCACGCGCCAGCGCCGGCCAGTCGAGCAGCGCCAGGATGATGGTGATGCCGAAATAGACGACGATCGGGCTCCAGGTCACGGGCAGCGCCGCCGAGAGCGCCAGCCAAAGCGGCAGTTCGGGGATCGAGCGCAGCGTCTCGGTGGTGCGCTGCACCCACCAGTCGATCCGGCCGCCGAAATAGCCGGCGAGACCGCCGAACAGGAGGCCGAGCACGAAGGAGATCGTGACGCCGACGAGGCCGACGGTGAGCGAGATCCGTGCGCCGTGGATCAGCCGCGACAGCATGTCGTGCCCGAGCCGGTCGGTGCCGAGCGGGAAGAGCGTGCCGCCTTCCGGCGGGCAGACGAGGTGGAAGTCGCCCTCGACGAGGCCCCAGAACTCGTAGCGGTCGCCGGAGCAGAGGAAGCGGATCGGTTGCGGCTGCGAGCGGTCCTCCGTGTAGCGGCGCTGCAGCGTATCGAGATCGAGCGTGCCGGTCGTCTTATAGGTGAACGGCCCGATGAAACGGCCCTCGTGGAAGAGGTGGATCGGCTGCGGCGGCATGAAGATGTGCTGGGTGTTGCGCGTCTCCAGCCCGTAGGGCGCGATGATCTCCGTGAAGAACACCGCCAGATAGGCGGGCACGAGAAAGACCAGCGCCACCATGGCGATGCGATGCTTGCGGAAGCGCCACCAGATGAGCTGGCGCTGCGAGGCGCGCATGTACTTCTCGGAATAGCTCGACCCTTCCGCCATCGTGCGCTGCGGGTCGAAGGGCGCCGTCGAGACGGTATGTTCGAGCGCGCTCACGCCTTGCGCCTCCGGTCGAGCCTGACGCGCGGGTCGATCACCGCGAGAAGGATGTCGGACACCAGCATGCCGACCACGGTGAGGACGGCGAGGAACATCAGGAACGAGCCGGCGAGATACATGTCCTGGCTGCGCAGCGAGGAGAGCAGCATCGGCCCCGTTGTCGGCAGCGACATCACCGCCGAGACGATCACCGAGCCGGAGACGATCTGCGGCAGGAGCGTGCCGATGTCCGAGACGAACGGATTCAGCACGGCGCGCAGCGGGTATTTCCGGAGGATCTTGCCCTCCGGCAGGCCCTTCGCCCGCGCGGTCACCACATAGGGTTTCTGAAGCTCGTCGAGGAGGTTGGCGCGCAGGCGCCGGATCATGCCGGCCGTGCCGGCCGTGCCGATCACGATCACCGGCACGACGAGGTGGGCGAGGAGCGAGCCGATCTTGCCGGCCGACCAGCCCTCGTCCGTATAGGCCGGGTCCATCAACCCGCCGATCGAGACGCCGAACCAGGTGTTCGAGAGGTAGAGAAGGATCAGCGCGAGCAGGAAGTTCGGCGTGGCGAGGCCGATATAGCCGAGGAACGACAGCGAGTGATCGGCCGCCGAGTACTGATGCGTCGCGATGTAGACGCCGATCGGGAACGACACGCCGTAGATGAAGAGAACGGTGAGGAAGTTCAGGACCAGCGTCAGGAACAGGCGGTCGCCGACGACGTCGGCGACCGGCAACTGGTACTCGAACGAATAGCCGAGGTCGCCATGCATCAGTCCCCAGACCCAGTCGACGTATTGGCGCGGCAGCGACTTGTCGAGGCCGTACTGCTCCCGAAGGAACTGCACCTTGTCGGAGGAGACGTCCTCGCCCTGCGCCTGCAGGTCGGCGATATAGGTGGTGAGGTAGTCGCCGGGCGGCGCCTGGATCACGGCGAAGACGAGAACGCTGATCACGGCGAGCGTCCCGATCATCGTCGCGATGCGGCGGACGAGGAAACCGAGCATCCGTCAGGCTCCGGGCGGGTGGCGCGGCATCAGTTCGCCGCCTGCTTCTGTTCGGGATCGGCGAAGAAGAACGAATCGATGCGGTAGACGCCGAAGAAGGCGCCCGGATTCCAGTTGAACACCGCGCGCTCCGGCACGTTCTGCAGCCGGTTCGACACGACGACGATGGAATCGATGCCGGACACGATGCCGATGCGGAAGGCCTGATCCGCGTCGATGTCGAGCATCTCGCGCCAGATGCGGGCACGCTCTCCCTCGTCCGTCGTCTCACTCCAGGCCTTGTTGAGGTCGAGCAGTTTCTGCGCGGCCGGCAGTTCCGGTGCCGCGCCCATCTTGCCCATCGTCTCGTAATGGCTGCCCCAGATCGGCCATTCCTGCTGCTCGCCGTTGGTCGGCGCGAGCTCGGCCGGGCTCCAGTCGGCGTTCGGCAGGCCGTTCTCGAGGCCGGTCCAGACCGACATCAGCGTGGAGCCGGCGGCGAGACGGCTCGACAGCGTGTCGCGCTCGGACGGCTTGATCAGAATCTTGATGCCGAGCTTGCGGTAGTCCTCGGCGATCAGGCCGAGGACGTCGACCTGCTCGGTGTCCTCGCCGGCGGTCTCCACCACCATGATCATCTGCCGACCGTCCGGCAGGAGGCGGAGGCCCCCGGAACGCTCGGTCAGGCCGAGCTTGTCGAGTAGTCGGTTCGCCTCGTCCGGATCGTACTTGGCGTAGCGCATGGAGCGTTCGGCATCGTAGAAGGGCGAGCCCTCCATCGCCGTGTCGGTCACCGGCTTGCCGAGGCCGTAATAGATCGCCTGGTTGATGTCCTCGCGGTTGAAGCCCATCGACAGGGCCCGGCGGAAGTCGGCCTCCTGGAACAGCTTGCGCCAGACATCGTCCTTCACGTTGAGGTTCGGGTAGAGGACGATCTTCGAGCCCTTGCCGCTCGTCCAGCGGCGGATCTCGTAGTCGTGGCTCCGCGCCGCCTGCTTCAGGAACGGGTAGTTGTTGAAGACGAGGTAGCTCGCCTGCAGGTCGGCCTCCCCGGCGCCGGTCTTGGCCGGGATCAGCTTCGAGCTCGCGATCGTCATCGCGACCTCGTTCGCGTAGGGGAGCTGGTGCCCTGCGGTGTCGATCCGGTGGAAGAACGGGTTGCGCGCGAAGACGAAGCGGTCGGACGGCGGCTTGGTCCGAAGCACGAAGGGCTCCAGCGACGGCAGCTTCGGGTCCGAGTTCTTGTACATTTGGTCGTACTTGAAGTGCAACGCGACCCAGTTGCGCTGCCCCGCATCCTTGACCTTCGCCGCGAGCTTCTCGGGATCGGCGTATTTCGCGTGGTACTTCTTCAGGTAGTGCGCCGGCCGGTAAATGTAGAGTGGCTGCGGGCCGGCGATGGCGGGGAGGAAGAAGGGATTGGGCTTCGACCATTCGTAGCGGATGGTCGTCTCGTCGACGAGGGTCACCTTCGGCGGCTCGCCGTCGACCAGCATCTCGCGCGGCGGGCCGAACTTGTTGAGTTCCTTGTTGTTGACGACGTCCTCCCACCAATAGCGGAAGTCCTCCGCTGTGAAGGGCTCGCCGTCCGACCACTTGTGACCTTTCCGCAGGTGGAAGGTGAAGACGCGCTCGCCCTCCTCGTCCACGGCCTTCGCGATGTCGGGAACGAGCTTCTGGTCGGGCGTGTAGCCTACGAGCCGCGCATAGCCGTAGACCACCATGCGGCGGGTGTCCTTGGCCTGGCCTTCGAGGATGCGGAGCGAACCGCCATAGTCGCCGGTGCGCTTGCCTTCCGCTGCCATGTCCACCACCAGCGGCTCGGCAGGGATGCGCTCCGCGACCGGCGGTAGCTTGCCTTCCGCCACGTCCTTTGCGAGCACCGGCGGCTCGCGCATCTCGGCAGCGCGCACGGGTAAGGCAGCCGCCAGGATTGCGGCGAGGAGCCCGAAGGCGAATTTGGAGCGGTTCACCGTCATCGTCTCTCGCCTCCCATCCGCCGGTCCATCACGAATCCAGCGGCGCGATCAGATAGTTGGCATGACCTTTGTCGGAGAAGATGCGCTCGATCCGGTAGGAGGCAAGCTCCAGCCAGTCGAGAAAAGCGCCGGTGTTCCGCTCCGCCACCTCGACGAAGATCGGCGGCCTCGCCCGGGCGATGGTCTCCGACGCACCGCGAAGGACGTCGAGTTCCATGCCTTCGACGTCGATCTTCAGAAAGCCGGGCGGCTCGGTCAAAATGTCGTCGAGACGCACCACCGGGACGCCCCCCTCCCCGCCCGCTTCGAGACGCGTCGCGCCGAGCCCGCCGCCTTCGGAGACCACCGCATGCATGCGGGCCGGCTCCGCGCCGACGCCCTGTCCGAGCATCGACAGATCGACGTTCGCGAAGCCGTTCGCCTCAACCGCCAGCCGCAGCGTCGCCGCCGCCTGCGGGAGAGGCTCGAACGGCAGGACGGACGCCGCCCGCATCGGGCCGGCGAAGAACACCGTATGATTGCCGGTATTGGCCCCGACATCCACGACGCGCACTCCCGTGCCGACGCGGGCCTTCACGTATTCGAGTTCGGCCGCCTCGAAGAAGACCCCGCGCGTCTGGTCGCGCTCGATGCCGGCGTTGCGGCCGGTATAGGGCACGCGCCAGATGCGATCACCATAGGGGATCGGCAGGAAGGCGGGACGTTCCTCCAGCCTCCGCAACACCTCTCCCCGCTCGGCCTCCGTCAACCCGGCCGCCGGTTCCGTTTCAGCGATCACCAGCGGCGCAGCGAGCTTGATGCAGCGGGCGGTCGCCCACAACCGGAACAGCCGCGCGATGCGTCCCTCCCCGGAACCGTCCTCAAGCAGGTTCCGCAGCGTCGCTGCCCGCAGGAAGCGCGGCTCGCCCACCCACCAGTTGAGCAGCGCATGCGGCAGCCGCTCGGCTTCGTCGAAGGCGAGCCGCGAAGGCCTCCACAAGCCCCGTGCGGTCTCCAGCCCGCCGAACACGGCGTCGAACAGAGGCAGGGCCGGCGCGGCGCGCAGGCTCGCGGCCTCGCTCGGCGCTTCGCCGGAATCCAGCAGCATCAGCCATTCGGCACCGTCCGCGTCCACCCTGCGCAATGCCTCGCGCAAGGCCTCGCTGTCGTCCAGCGTCGCCCGGACGGCGAGCACGCGCGGCGTCGGAAGGCTCACGCCGGCTCCGGAACGACGGCGGCGACTCCGTGCGAAACCGACGGATCCACTTCCGCAAAGGAGGAGCCGCGGCTGTAGTTGTCGTGATAGGCGACGAGCGGTCCGTCGATCGGCCCGCTGGCATAGAGCCCCAACTTGAAATAGGGGGCCTGTTCCTCGTTGCGGTAGCCGAGCGGCCCCCAGAAATTGAACAGCGGCCGGCCGTTCAGGAACGCCTCGATCGCCGCATCTCCGGTTCGCGACCAGCGGATGCGGAAGACGAAATCCATCCACTGCCCGAGCGGCGCAGCCATTTCGTGGAAGACGTGGGTCTTCGCCGGGTTCGCCGAGGCGACGTCGTCGAAGGCGCCGGTGAAGCGCAGGCGCCCGTCGCGGAAGCGCAAGGCGAGCGGCGGCTTGCCGGAAGGCTCGCCGAGTTTCGCCTGATCGTGCCACTGCGCCAGGACGATGCCGGTGCCGAGCGGCGGCGCGAAGTCCTCCGGCAGAAGCGTCGCGAAGCCGTACCAGGTCTCGGCCTCCAGCGGCGCATTGTACCAGTCGCGCAGTTCCGCGCGGTGGCCCTGGCTGACGCGCTCGTCGGGCCGCAGCTCGAAGCGGCAGCTCTTCGCGCCGACGCGCGCCACCACGTCCTGCACCTGCGCCGAATGCGGCCCGGCCAGGCGGCGCGTCGACCAGCCGTCCAGCGTACCGCTCTCGAAGTCGAGATGCGCGACCGCTTCTCCTACCGGATCGGTCGCGAGCGAGAGCGCGATCTCGCGGTGCTCCTCCGGGGTCCGGCCGCCGAGGTCGGCGACGGGCGGCACCTCGTGGGCGCGGACGTAATGGTCCGGACCGATCCCGATCCAGTGCGGCTCGCCGCGCTCGTCCGGCGCGAAGGGCGCTCCCCAGGCGTCCGGCGCGGACTGGCGGGACAGGCTGACCTTGGAGAAGTCGAGCCGGCGGTTCGGGTCCGGTTGCGGTACCGCCGCCATCAATGCCCTGGTGTAGGGATGGCGCGGGTTGCGGAACAGCTCCTCGCGCGGCGCGAGCTCGACCAGCCGGCCGGATGCCATCACCGCGATCCGGTCGGCGAGGTAGTCCACCACCGCGAGGTTGTGGGAAATGAACAGGTAGGTGAGGCCGAGCGCCGACTTCAGGTCGCGCAGAAGGTTCAGGATCTGCGCCTGGATCGACACGTCGAGCGCCGAGACCGGCTCGTCGAAGATGATCAGTTCCGGGTCGAGCGCCAGCGCCCGCGCGATGCCGATGCGCTGCCGCTGCCCGCCGGAGAAGGAGTGCGGGTAGCGGTTCATGTACGAGGCATCGAGCCCGACCAGCGTCAGCAGTTCGGCGACGCGGGCCTTGCGCGCCTTATGGTCCCCGTATTCGTGGATCTGCAGCGGCTCGGCGATGATCGCGCCGACCGTCATGCGCGGATTGAGCGCCGAATAGGGATTCTGGAACACGTACTGCACGCGGGTGCGCCAGTGCCGGAGCGCCTCGCCGCCGAGCGCCAGCACGTCCTCCGCGCCGCCCTTGCCCTGCATCTCGACGGTGCCCTCGTCGGCCGGAACCGTGCGCACCACCATCTTCGACAGCGTGGTCTTGCCGCAGCCGGATTCGCCGACGAGGCCGAGGCATTCGCCGCGCCGGATGTCGAGGTCGACGCCGTTGACGGCCATCGCGACGGGGCCTGAGCCTTTCCGCTTCAGCCAGCGCGTCTCGCTGCGGTTGGTGAAGCCCTTGGCGAGGCCGCGCAGCTTCACCAGCGGCTCGCCGACCGGGCAGCGCGCCTCCGCCGGCCGGTGCCGGCCGGCCTTCGACAGGTCGACCGAAATCTCGCGCACTGGCGTCAGGCGCTCGCCCGGCTTCATGCCGATGCGCGGCACGGCGTGGAGCAGCGCCTTGAGATAGGGGTGCTTCGGCGCAGCGAAGAGCTCGCGCGCCGGGCCGCTTTCCATCACCTCGCCGTGGTAGACCACCACCATCTCGTCGGCCATGTTGGCGACGACGCCGAGATCGTGCGCGATCAAGAGGATCGCCGTGCCGTTCCGCTCCTGAAGCTGGCGCATCAGCTTCAGGATCTCGGCCTGGACGGTGACGTCGAGCGCGGTGGTCGGCTCGTCGGCGATGAGGAGCGCCGGCTTGCAGATCATCGCCATCGCGATCATCGCGCGCTGGCAGAGCCCGCCGGACAGTTCGAACGGATAGGCGTCGACCGAGCGCTCGGGGTTCTTGAAGCCGACCTCGCCGAGCGCCCGGATCGTCGCCTCGCGCGCTTGTTTGTCGTCGGCGCCCTCGTGCAGCTTCAGCACTTCGCCGATCTGCGAGCCGATCGTGTGGAGCGCCGAGAACGAGGTCGTCGGCTCCTGGAAAATCATCGAGATTCGCCCGCCCCGGATGGCGGCGTACTTCTCCGAACGGGGCTTCAGGCTGGCGAGGTCGATCTCCGGGCCGTTCCCGTCGCGAAACAGGATGCGGCCGGAGCGGCGGCGGGCGATCACCGGGAGGATGCCGAGGATGGCCTGCGCCGTGACCGATTTGCCGGAGCCCGACTCGCCGACCACCGCGACGGTCTTGCCCGGCTCGATCCGGAACGACAGGTTCGAGACGGCGCGGGTCGTTCCGGCCGGCACCTTGAACTCGACCGTCAGATCCTCGACGCGCAGGAGGTCGCTCATTCGTCCATCTTCGCTTGCGGCCTCACAAGTCAGACTGATGCTTAGCTAGAAGATCGTCGGCGGAAAGAAACCGGCAATCCTTTCGTTTCGCGAGATAGCGGAGAAGACCCGACAGGAATGTGAAGGTTTCCCCGTCGTGGACGAGATGATGCGTCAGTATGCCGGTGGCTCGGCGAGGGTCGGCGCGGCCGTCGATCAGCGTGTCGAGCCGCTCCGCCAGAAGGCGGAGCATTTCCCGCTCGCCCTTGAACGAGCCGGCCGCCCAGTCCACCGGGTCGAGATGCGTATCCACCGCCAGGACGCCCGGCGCGACGGGATTGGGCTTCCGGCCGGTGAAGAGCGACAGGCCCCGATAGCCGAGGCCGGCGAGCCCTTTCGCGACTTCGACGCCGATGCGGTTCCAGGGCGGCGCGAGGATCGGCGCGACGCGCGAAAAGGCGTGGAGGCGGTCGCGGCCGTGGGCGAGGTCCGCCAGAACCGCGTCGACCGGCCGGTGGTCGCCGAGTTCAGCCTTTTTCTCGCCCGGCGGCGCATGATTGGCGTGCGAGATCCCGTGCTGCAGCACGGTGATGTGCGATTCGCCCGCGAGCCGATCGGCCAAACCCGCCGTCGCGACGGCCGGCACCACCGCCAGCGCCAGCGGCGTCGCGGTTTCCGCCGCGATGCCGAGCAGCCGGTCGAGGGCGGCCGAGGGTTCGGTCGCGTCGTCGTCGCGCAGCCAGAAGCGGACCTCGCCGCAGAGCTCGGCGAGTTGGTCGAGACGATTGCCGATTTCGCCCCAGCCTGTCCCTGTCATCGCGCCCGGGCGACCCATTCCGCAACGATCCGCGCGGTGTTCGCCGCGCCGTCGAGCGCGAAGTCGGCGGCCGGCATGGCGCGGCGCCGGGGGGCGTCCGCAAGAGTGGCGTCGATCGTGCCGGCGAGCCGCTCCGCCAGCGCCGCCTCCGGCAGCACGTGGAGGAAGCCGCGGCTGGCGAGGCGCGAGGCGCGCTCGTTCTGCTCGGTCTCCTCTTCCGCACCGATCGGCACGACGATCGCCGGAACGCCGGCGCGCAGCAGGTCGATCGTGGTGTTGTAGCCGCCCTGGCTGATCGAAAGCGCCGCCCGCTTCAGCACCGCCTGGAAATCGGAGCGGAACCGCTCGACTCGCACTCGCCCGCCTTCGTCCGCGTCCGCATCCTCCGCCAAGTGCCGAAGCGCGTCGAACTCACCTTGCGCGAGGCGGGGTCCGGCGATCAGCTGCCAGTCGAGGGAATGCGCCCGGCTTCGCGGACGGGCATGGAGCGCGGCACGCAGGAGGGTCGCGCCGACCGCGCCGCCGCCGGCCGAGACCACGACTTCGCCCGCCCCCTCCCCGGCCGGGTCGAAGGCGGCGTCGCCGGCGAGCGCCGAGAGATCCGACGAGACGTAGCCGGTGTAGCGAAGCTTGCTCGCGATCCGCTTCGCCTCACCGAAGCTCGACTCGAACGGCACGAAGGCCGGGTCGCCATGCACCAGCACCTCGTCGAAGCTGGCGAGAATGAGGTCGGCGGCTTCAGTTTCGCGCGAGGCCTTCACCGGCCGCACCAGGATGTCGCGCACCGAGGACAGGAGCGCCGGCCGGGGCGTCCAGTTCCGCATCGCCTCGATCAGCGGCAGGAGCTCGAAGCGGAACTGCCGTCGGCCGAACGGAAAGAGTTCGAAGAGCACCGCCGCCGGGCGGAGGCGGTCCGCAAGGTCGAGCAGTTCGTCGCGACGCGCGTCGCGCCAGGCGTCGTCGGCCGGCTTGCCGTTCGCGGTGATGAGGGTCGAAAAGTCGCCGCCGCGGATCGTCGCCGAGGGCAGGTAATGCACGCTCGCGCCGGGATAGGAGATACCCTCGTCGCGCGTGCCGCCGTGGACGACGGTGACGTCCAGCCCTTGAGCGCCCATCGCGGCCGCGATGGCAGCGGCGCGCTTCAGATGCCCGACGCCGAGAAGATGCTGGACGTAGAACAGGACCTTTGGCTTCACGAAACCTCGCCGAGCGGAATGTTGGCCTGAACGAGGCTCAACCCCTCGTTCAAGCGAAAATGGTGCGCAGTGCCGGGGAGCAAACGGACGGGCGCCTTGCCGCGCATGTCCCAGCCGGTGGCGGAGGCGAGAAGCGCGCGGATGACGCCCTTGTGGGTGACGATCGCGCTGTTCCCGCCGAGCAGCCGCAATCCCTCGAGGGCGCGCGCGCCGACCTCGCGCGGCGATTCCCCATTCTCGGACCGGAAATCGAGGCCGCGGACCTCGTTCGCGGCGAAGGGCTCGCCCCCCTCTGCGCGAAGCTCGGCGAGCGTCCGCCCTTCGCTGGCACCCCAATCCATCTCGATGAAGGCCGGATCGAGCCGGGGGACGAGGCCCATCGCCTCAGCCGTTTCGCGGGCGCGACCGAGCGGACTCGCGACGACGGTCCAGCCTGCCGCGAAGGGCGGCAGCCGCCAGCCGCTCGCGGCATCACGCCCCGCCGGCGACAACGGCACATCGGCCCGGCCCTGGATGAGGCCGCGCTCGTTCCAGTCCGTCGCGGCATGGCGGAGAAGCAGGAAGTCCGGCATCAGCGCGCAGCGACGAGTTGGCGGATATCCGCCGCGAGCATGCGCGCGGCGGCCTCGACGTCGTTCACCTCGACGGCGCGGGCCGCGCCCGCTTCGCCCATGCGATGCGCGCGGGCCGGATCGTCGAGGAGCACGGCGATGCCTTCCGCCAGCACCGCCGCGTCGCCGGCCGGCACGACGAGCCCGGTGCGGCCGTCCTCCACCACGTGATCGATGCCGCCGGACCGCCCCGCCACCACCGCGACGCCGGCGCTCGCGGCCTCGATGAAGCTCATGCCGACCGCCTCCTTCACCGAGGGCCAGGCGTAGATGTCGGCGGCGCGATAGGCGCGGACGAGATCGTCGCCAGTGAGCCGGCCGGCGAAGGCGACCCTGCCGCCAAGGGGCTGCATCGAACGGCGTACCTCCGCTTCCGCCGGGCCGTCTCCGACGACGAGCGCATTCCAGCGCCGCTTCTCCACCCGACCGAGCGCATCGGCGAGCACGCGGTAGGATTCGAGCTTCTGGTCGGCGCGCATCATCGCGACGGTGAGGATCAGCGGCGCGTCGGGATCGAGGCCGAAAGCGGCGTCGGCCCACCTGCGCGCCGTCGCCCTGTCGCCCGCCCGGAACGGCGCGGTGTCGATGAAAGGCGGCAGGTCGCGAAGCGCGCCCGGCTTCGCGATTGGCAGGAGGCAGGCGCGATCCACCGGGTTGATGCACCAGATGCGGTCGGCTAGGCGGATGGCACTTTCGGCGGCGTGGTAGCCTGCCGCCCAGCGCCCGTTCCGTTGCTTCGGCGCGTGCGATGCCTCGGCGACGACGTAGGGGATGCCGAGCGCGCCGGCGACCGCGGGCCCGAGATGGTCCGGGGCCTTGTGGTAGAGATGGTAGGTGAACCAGAGCGCCGGCCGTTCGGCTTGCCGCAGGGCGCGATAGCGCGCGACGAGGCGCTCGGCTTCCCGCGCTCCTTCCGCCGCGATCTCGCGCTGCCGGCCGGCATCGCCCGCGCCCTCGTAGGCGCGAAAGCGCGAGGCGAGTTCGACCTCGCAACCGGCCCGGCGAATCGCCTCCATGAACAGCCGCGCCATGCGCCCTTCCCCGGACGGCACCGGGTCGTCCGGGGCCTTCATCGGCGCGTGGAAGGCGACCCTCATCGCTCCAGCACCCGCCGGATGTTCTGGAACACGCTCTCGACGCCGCTGGCATGACCGAAATGGGCGCGAAGGTGCGTTTCGCCGGCGGCACCGAGGCGCATTCGGAGCGCCGGGTCGAGGATCAGCCGCCGGAGCGCCGCCGCCAACGCCGCCGGATCGTCGGGCGGCACGAGCAGCCCGGTTTCCCCGTCGCGCACGATCTCCGGCACGGCGGAAACTCGCGTCGAAAGGCAGGCGAGCCGTTGGCTTTGCGCTTCCATCAGGACGTTCGGCAGGCCGTCGCGGTCGCCGTCGTCGGAAATGCGGGAATTGAGCACGAAGAGATCGGCCGCGCGGTAGCGAAGGAGGAGTTCGCCCTGCGCCATCGCCGCGCGAAGGCTCACCCGGTCGGCGAGGCCGAGGCGTTCGGCTTCCGCGCGCAATTCCTCCTTCAGCGGGCCGCCGCCGATGAACTCGATCCGCCAGTGGAGGTCCCGGCAGCGCGACAGCGCGTCGAGGAGGCCGGCATGGCCCTTCTTGTCGACGAAGCGTCCGACCGAGAGCAGTCGCACCGGATCGCCCGCCGCCGAGCCGTCGCGGCGACTTGGTTCCGTTCCCACGGGCGGCGGGGGGAAGCGCGAGAAGTCGAGGCCGTGATAGACGAGCGACACGCGCTCAGGCTCGGGCGCGAGACCTTGCAGGTGCGCGGCGTTCGCTCCGGTGCAGGTGACGAGGAAGGCGAGGTCGCCGAGCTTCTCGCGCTTTTCCCAGTCGGGGATCGTCCAGATGTCCTTGGCATGCGCCGAGACCGCGAAGGGCAGGCCGAGCATCCGCCCGGCATAGCGCGCGACGGAGCCCGGCGTATGGAGGAAATGCGCGTAGATCAGCCCGATGTCGGCCGGCATCTCGCTCGCCAGCACCATCGCCTGCCCCCAGCGTCGGCCGCGGTTCGGCGTTCGGTCGCGCCGCCAGTCGGCGAGGAACATGCGGCGCGCGGCGCGGTAGCCGGGAAGCCGCCGCGCCTGCCACCAGGACCGGACGACGCGCAGCGGCTCCTGGTAGAGATATTCCGGCAGGTAGTTCGGCGCTTCCGCGATCTCGGCGTGGACCGGATGCTCGCGCTCGTCGGTCGGCCAGCGCAGCGAGACGAGATGCACCGGGCACCCGAGCCGCTTCAGCCCGAGGATCTCCTGCGCGATGAAGGTTTCCGAGAGGCGCGGATAGCCTTTCAGCACGATCGCCACCCGCGGCCGCCGGGGGGCCGTCGCCGTTTCGCTCATCGCGGGATCGTCAGACGATGTTCAGGAGCGCCGGCCGGCGCCGCCGGGCCGAAACGGCCTCGGTGAAGAAGCGGTCGATCTCGTCGAGGCCGCTGAGGAGGTTCGGCAGGCCGGCGGCAGAAGGCTTCGGCTGGTCCGGCAGGCCGCGCAGCGCGGCGGCCATGCGCGCGGGGTCCGGCCGGCCGTCCGGCAGCATCACGCGGAGCAGCCCGAGCTCCTCGGCTCGCGTCGCGCGGATGAACTGCTCCAGCCGCGGGCGCGTTCGCGGCATCATCAGCGTCGGCTTGTCGAAAGAGAGCATCTCGCAGAACGTGTTGTAGCCGCCCATCGTCACGAGGCCGACCGCGCCGTCGATCAGCGCCTCCATGTTGGTGACGAAGCTTTCGGCGCTGAGCTTCGGGATCGCGGCGACGCGGTCGCGGAAGCCGGCGCGCTCGTCGGCCGACAGGAAAGGCCCGAACACGATCCGCGCCGGGCACGGCAGGTCCGGGTCGTGCTCGTAGGCGGCGATCACCCAGTCGATCACCGCCGCGCCGTCGCCCCCGCCACCGGCATGGACGAGGATGTACGGCCCCTCGCCCCCGTCCTCGGCCTTCGCCTCCTCGCTGAGCGTCCGGCGGATGTAGCCGGTGTAGCGCGCGCGGCCGAGCGCTTGCCCGGACAGGCCGAGACCGTCAAGCGGCCGGTAGACGTTCTCCGGCCCGTAGATCCAGATCTCGTCGTAGAGCTGCTCGACGGCGTCGAGCGCGCCCTTGCGCTCCCATTCGTCCCTGAGCCGCCCCGTGTCGTCGAGAATCTCGCGGATGCCGAGGATGTTGCGCGTTCCCTCGCGGCGCAGGAACAGCAGCGCGTCGCGGACCTCGCCCTTCAGGCCCAGCGGCTCCTTGTCGACCAGGAAGACGTCCGGCCGGAAGCGGCGCGCGACTTCGAGGATGATCACGGCGCGAACGTCCATCATGTCCTCGGCGGCGATGCCCGGCATCGAGGAGGCGTAGGCGTTGTTGTCGAGCTTCACGATGCCCGGCACGCGGATGAAGTCCACCCGCGGGTGGAAGTCGAACGAGCCGACCACCGGCGAACCGGTGACGATCAGGACGGCGAGGTCGTCGTGCAGCGCGGTGAGATGGTTCGCGATCGTCTGGCAGCGGCGCAGGTGCCCGAGGCCGTAGGAGTCGTGGCTGTAGATGAGGAGGCGCTTGCCGGTCATCGGTCGATCAGAAGCCGCATTCCCGTCCGAAGCCGCGCGACGCCCGTGCCGGCGGGGGCAGATTTAAGCCTTTCCGGCGCGGATGCCAATCTCCCCGGCGAAGTCCCGCCGCTCAGCGCCTGACGTCGACGACGATGCGCCCTTTCGAGCGACCGTCGAGCAGCCCGCGCGCGGCGTCGATCGCGGATTCCAGCCCGATCTCGCTCGTCGCGCTTTCGAGCAGCGACACGTCGACGAGTTCGCCGAGCCGCGTCCACGCCTCTTCCCGCTCGTTGCGCGGGCGGTAGACGCTGTCGATGCCGATCAGCCTGACGCCGCGCAGGATGAATGGCGCGACGCTGGCCGGCAGGTCCATGCCGCCGGCGAGGCCGCAGGCGGCGACGGTGCCGCCGCGCTTGAGCGTCGCGCAGACGTTGGCGAGCGTCCGGCCGCCGACCGAATCCACCGCGCCGGCCCAGCGCTCCTTGCCGAGCGGTTTGCCGGCTTCCGAGAAGTCCTGCCGATCCAGCACGGTCGCGGCGCCGAGGCGGCGAAGGTAGTCGCCATGCTCTGCGCTCCGGCCCGTGACGGCGGCGACCGAATAGCCGAGCCGGGCCAGCAGCATCACCGCGACCGAGCCGACGCCGCCGGTCGCGCCGGTGACGAGGACCTCGCCCCGGTCCGGCGCGACGCCCTGGCGCTCCAGCGCGATCACCGAAAGCATCGCCGTGTAGCCGGCCGTGCCGATCGCCATCGCGCTTCGCGCGTCGAAGGCGGCGGGAAGCCGGATCAGCCAGTTCCCGTCGAGCCGCGCCTTTTCGGCGAGCGCGCCCCAATGCGTTTCGCCGACGCCCCAGCCGTTCAGCACGACCGCGTCGCCCGGCTGCCAGTCCGGGTGCCGGCTTTCCATCACGCGGCCGGCGAGGTCGATGCCCGGCACCATCGGAAACGAGCGCACCACCGGCCCGTCGCCGGTGATCGCCAGGGCGTCCTTGTAGTTCAGCGTCGAGTAAAGCACCTCTACGGCGACGTCTCCGTCCGGCAGCCGCGCCTCGTCGATCTCCTGCAGCGTCGTGCGGGTGCTGTCGCCGATCTTCTCGGCGAGGAGGGCGCGGAACATGGGCCTCGGTCTCCGTTGCGTCTCGCCGAATCACATGTCGCGGCGAGCCATTGCCGGCCAGTCGCCCGACTCCAGGTTCCGGCCGCGCGGCATTCACGATTCATGCACCTGATTCGGCTAATGCGCGTTCGCGGTCATCATCCCGACCAGATCGCGTGAGATATGGCCGGATCAGCGGAGACGAACGGGGGAGGATGCGATGTTCAATGTCTTTCATCAGCGGAAAGACCCCTCGATCGTCTGCGTCATCCCGGATGTCGGGATCATGCCCTCGTTCCTGCGCGACACCGGCTGGCGCTATGCCGGCCGCATGGACCGCGTGAACGGCGCGCTCGCCGATTTCGACAATGCCAGCGCGAACGCGGTGATCGAGCGCACCGGCTTCTACGTCTACACGGCGCAGTAGCAGGCGCGCGGGCCCCCGAGCCGAACTCTCATAACGGCCGTCCGGAAGCGGTTCCGCCGGGAGCGTTTCGCTCTCGACGGGAGGACGCGAGGTATTACCTTCCGTTCCGAATCGTGGCTCGGCCGCTCGAGCGCCGCTCCAACCGTTCGGAAGGTGAAGGCCCTATGCCGCGATGACGGCGAGCGAAGCTGTGTCCGCCCCCTCTCCGCCACATCGGAACGCGTTCGACGGCGCGCGCTGGCTCGCGGGTTTCAGCAGGGAACGGCTGGTCTACGCCACGAACGTCGCGCTGATCGCGGTGCTGGCTCTCGCCGGCTCCTTCCTTCTCGATCTCGATCGCTCCTACTGGGCGCTCCTGACTGTGGCGCTCGTCTCGCAGGCGAGTTCGGGCCTGACGGTCTGGCGCTCCGTCGCGCGCCTTATCGGAACGCTGGTCGGCGCCGCCTTCGCGCTGGTGGTGCTGGCGCTGTTCGCGCAGAACAGCGCGGCGGTGGTCGCGGCGCTGGCGCTCTGGATCCTCGCCGTCGGCATGCTGGCGCGCTTCGAGGTCGGGCTCGACGCTTATGCCTATGCCGTGTCCGGCCTCACCGCCTTGGTGATCGTGTTCGACACGGGGTCGAACGCGCCGACCGGCTTCGAGATCGCGGTGACGCGCACCACGGAAACGCTGATCGGCATCGCCGCGGCGTTCGTCGTCCTGCTCGTGGTGTTTCCCGTCTCGGCCTCGCGCGTCCTGACGAACGCGCTCGCCGATTCGCGGACCAAAGTGCTCGAACTCTCGCGGCGCGCGGCCGCGGTCGGCGACGAGATCGGCGTCGAGGAAACGCAAGGGCTGACGAAGGCGCTGTCCGGCGCCTACGCGAACCTCAGGGCCCAGAGCCTGGAGCGCTCGCACCGCAGGATCTCGACGCGGAAAGCCACGGAGGCGACCAACCGGCTGAACCGGCTCCTCATCGCGGCCGAGCGGATGTCCTACGCCATGGCCGGTCTGCAGGGCGCGGAACTCTCGGCCGAAGTCGAGGCGGCCAGCGCCCGGATCGTCGGCATCCTCGCCGCCGTTCCGCCGCCGGACGCGCCGATAGC
This sequence comes from Plantimonas leprariae, assembly GCF_008802405.1. Classification (GTDB taxonomy): domain Bacteria; phylum Pseudomonadota; class Alphaproteobacteria; order Rhizobiales; family Rhizobiaceae; genus Plantimonas; species Plantimonas leprariae. Next base: position 83,392 of record NZ_VZDO01000015.1, on the reverse strand, counting down.
GGCGATCCGGGAACAGGCGGCGGCGTTTCGAGCCGGCGTCGCGGAGATGGATCTCCGACCGGCGATCCGCGACCTCGTCCGCCGCGCTGACCGGGACACCAGCCGCGAGGCGATGGCGCTCGATGCCCTGCGGGGCTTCGCGCTGGACGCGGCGGGCTATCTCGACGCGGAAGCGGCGATCCGCGACCCGATGGAGCCGCCGCCGCGCACGGAGCGCATCGCGCCCCGCTATCCGGACTGGCGAGCGGCGTTCGAGCGCGGCCTTCGACCGGCGCTGGTGTTTCTCGGCCTCACCACGCTCTGGATCGCGAGCGCGAGTTCCTCCTTCGAGACCCTGGCGCTCATCGCGGCCGGACTTTGCGTCACGTTGCCGGCCATCGCGCCGCGCGCGGCGCTGACGGTTGGCGGACAGGCCCTCGGTCTGGGCTTCGCGGCGATGTTCCTGCCCGTGCTCGCGCTCGAAGCCGCCCTGCCCTACGTCGAGACCTTCACCGCCTTCGCGGCGCTCGTCGGCTCCGTCTTCTTCGTGTTCTTCTACGTCTGCTACGACCAGATGCTGCGCACCTACGCGCTCGGCGGCGCGATCTTCCTCGCGACCGCCCTGCAGCCGTCCAACACCGAGACCTACGACGCGCTCGGCGCCTTCAACGCGATGGCGGCGCTCGCCTTCCTGCCGCCGGTGATCGTCGCGGCCTTCACCGTCCTGTTCCCGGAGAACCAGCGCTGGCTGCGCCGGCACCTCGACGACGCCGGAACGCGGCTCCTGGCACGGGCCGCGCGGGGCCGGGACGCACGGGCCGACGAATTCCTCGCCCAGTCGCTCGACGCGATCGGCGACTACGGCGGCGACCTCGATCTCGCCGAGCCGGCCAACCGCACCGATGTCCGGCGCAGCCGGGCCGTCGCGGCCGCAGGCCTCGAACTCTACGAACTCCATCGGCTGCGGCGGCTCGGCCACCTGCCGCGGCCCCTCGCCGCCTCCCTCGAGGACGTGGCAGAGGCGGTGCAGGCCGAAGCCGGCTCCCGCGACGGGGCCGAAGCGCGCGCGACGCTGGATACGGCGCGGCGCGAGGCCTTGGCGCTCGCGTCCGGCGCGGACATGCCCGAACTTGCGCGGGCAGGTGCGCTTCGGTTCGCGCTCGGCGTCGAGTTCCTCGAACTCCTCGTCGAGGACCGTCGTCTGCAGGCGGCAGGAGGCTAGCGCGATGCGGCATGAACTCTCCGCCGCCGGCCTGTTCTTTCCTTCGCTGCTGCTCTGCGCGGTGATCGCGGGCATCCTCTGGTTCGCCGTCGACCGGGTGATGCTGCATGCCAAGGCTTGGTCGCTGTTCTGGCACCCGCCGCTGGCCCGGCTCTGCCTCCTCCTGATTCTCTTCGGCGCCGTGTCGGCGCTCTACCCGGACTTTTAGAGCGCTCGCCCGAATGATCGTCGTCCGCCTCGCCCTCACCGCCCTTTTCGTCATCGGCGCCGTCTTCGGCGTCACCTTCATCTGGACCACCTATTTCGAGGCGCCCTGGACGCGCGACGCCCGCGTCTTCGCCCGCACCGTGCAGGTGGCGAGCTACGTCGCCGGCAATGTCGTCGAGCTGCCGGTCCGCAACAACTCACCGGTGAAGAAGGGCGACCTGCTGATGCGGATCGATCCGGCGACCTACCAGTCGGCGGTGCGCCAGGCGCAGGCGCAGCTCGACGTCGCGATCGCCAACCGCAACATCCAGGCCGACAACACCAACCGCACGACGCAACTCAGCCGCGGCGACGCCAACACCGTGTCGCAGGCGACCGTCGTGCAGGCGCAGCTGCAGCTCGCCTCCTCCAACGCCAACGTCGAAGCCTCGCAGGCGTCGCTGGAGGACGCGCAGATCAATCTGGCTCGAACGGAAATCCGCGCCAATGTCGACGGGTTCGTCACCAACCTTCGCGTCGATGTCGGCGACTACGCGCAGCCGGGCTCGGCGGTGATGGCGATCGTCGACGCCGCCTCGTATCGCGTCGACGCGTACTTCATGGAAACCAAGCTGCCGCGGATCGAGGTCGGCGCGACGGCGCGGCTGCGCATGATGGCGAGCGGCAAGGTGTTGCAGGGCCGGGTGCGCTCGATCGCGCGCGCCATCGCCGATTCGCAGAACGCCACGGCATCCGACCTGCTGCTGGCGCCCGAGCCCGCGTTCGAATGGATCCGGCTGGCGCAGCGGGTGCCGGTGGACATCGGCTTCGAGAACGTGCCGGCCGACTTTCCGCTGGTTTCGGGCGCGACGGTGACGGTGATTGTCGATCAGCCGCCGGGCGAGCGGAACCTCGCCTGGTACGAGCGCGCCTGGGGGCCGCTCCGCGCCGCCTTCGCCGCGGACTGAGACCGCGGCGATCCGCGCTGGACATCGGGGCGACGCATCGCAAGTCTGCGCCCATGACCCCAGCGCCCGCCATCCGCCTCGACTGGTCCGCCGGCAGCGCGACGCTGCAGCCGCTCGGCGCGATGCTCGGCCCCGTCCGGTTCACGCTTCCCGACGGGACGGATGTCCGGCCGTTCCACACCGCCCCGTGGGTCGAGCGTCCCGACGGCGACGCGCAAGAAGGGCTGATGCACGGGCTTCGCGGCGAATGGCCCTGCGTGCCGTTCGGCGCGGCGGAAGCGGACAGGGGCGGCGGCTGGGAAGACCCGTTCCCGCACGGCTTCGGCTCGAACCACGACTGGGACATGCGGATCGACGATGGCAGCCTCGTCGCCGCGATCGTTTATCCGCCCGACCACCCGGTCGAGCGGCTGCAGCGCCGCGTGACGCCGAACGGCGCCGGACTCGATTTCGAACTGACGGTTCACCCCCGCGCCGACGCGGCGCTGCCGATCGGCCTCCATCCGGTCTTCGCCCTGCCCGAACGGCCGGGGGCGATGGAGCTTGCGGTGGACGCCGCGGGACCTGTCTTCACCCATCCCGACGACCCGCAGCCCGATCCCTGCCCGCTCGTTCCGGGCGCGGTCGCGGACGATCTCCGGCGGATGCCGCTCCGCGCCGGCGGCACGCTCGACCTGACGCGCCTGCCGCTGGCAGGGCGTTCGGAGAGCCGGGTGCTCGTCGGCGGCGCGCGCGGCCGCGTCGATCTGGCGAACCGCGAGACCGGCATCCGTACGACGCTCCGCTGGGACGCCGCGAAGCTCCCCGCGGTGATGCTCTGGATCAGTAATCGCGGCCGCGCCCATGCCCCGTGGAACGGCCGGCATCTGGCGCTCGGCGTCGAGCCGGTCGCCGCCGCCTTCGACCTCGGCACCGCGGCGTCGCGGGGCGAAAGCGAGCCGGCGCGGCGTGGGGTTCCGACGGCGGTGGCGTTGCGGGCTGGCGAGCCGTGGCGCATCGGCTACTCGGTCGGTGTCGAGCGAATCTGACGCCGAAGTCGCCGGATCAGGCACGGTCCGTTTCCAAATTCGCGGGCGAAACGGCTCGGCCGGCCGGCTAAGAAGGGTCGTCGCCGCGACGAGCGGCATGTTTAGCCGACCGGCTAACCCGGAGAATCACACATGGCGGAGTTCGACGACGCACCGCTCGCGATCGACAAGGTCGCCCTCATCGTCCGGGACCTCGACCGGGTCGCCGACTTCTACCGCGACGTGATCGGCCTCGCCGAACTCCGGCGCGACGGCGAAAGCCGCGCGCTCGGCGCCGGCGACCGCGTGCTGCTGGAATTGCGCCGCGACGCGCATGCGCGCGAGCGCTCACCCCGCGACGCCGGCCTGTTCCACACGGCCTTCCTCCTGCCGACGCGCGGCGATCTGGGCCGCTGGCTGCGCCACATGGCGGAGAAGCGCCTGCCGCTGCAGGGCGCGTCCGACCATGTCGTCAGCGAGGCGGTCTACCTCGCCGACCCGGAAGGCAACGGCATCGAGATTTATGCCGACCGGTCGCGCGCCGCCTGGACCTGGACAGACGGGCTGGTGGCGATGCGCACCGATCGGCTCGACACCGACGCCCTCATCCGCGCGGCCGGCTCCGAGCCGTGGCAGGGGGCGCCGGCCGGCACGACGGTCGGCCACGTCCACCTGCAGGTCGGCGCGGTCGAGCCCGCCGACATCTTCTACAACGGCCTCATCGGCCTCGACGTCACCGCCCGCTATCCGGGCGCGAGCTTCTTCTCGTCCGGCGGCTACCACCATCATCTGGCCGCCAACGTCTGGAACAGCCGGGGCGCCGCGCCGCGCGCCGAGCCGACGACCGGCCTGGCGGAAGTCGCGATCCGCCTGCGCGATCCCGCCTTCGTCGACCGGCTCGCGGCGAAGGCGACGGGCGCGGGCGTCGCGGCGGAGCGCGACGACGGCGGGCTCGCCCTTCGCGATCCCTGGGGCACCCGGCTCCGCTTCGCGCCGGCTCCTTGAGCGCATGCCGGACAGCCTCGTCGTCCTGCTTCACGGCGTCGGCGCGAGCGGCGCGGACCTCATGCCGCTCGGCCGCATCTGGGCGAGGACGCTGCCCGACGCCGACTTCGACGCCCCCGACGCGCCGGAGCCCTTCGACGGCGGCGGCCCGATCCGGCAATGGTTCAGCCTGGAAGGCGTCACGCCCGCGAACCGCCCGGCGCGCGTCGCGGCGGCACGGCCGGCCTTCGACGCCCTCGTCGCCGGCATCGTCGAGCGTCACGGCTTTGCCGGACGTCTCGACCGCGTCGCGATCGTCGGCTTCTCGCAAGGGGCGACGATGGCGCTCGACGCCGCGATGCGCGGGCGCTGGCCGGTCGCCGCCGCGGTCGCGCTGTCCGGCAGGTTCGCCAGCCCCGAGCCGTTGGCGCCCTCACCGAAGACCGGCTTCCTCATCGTCCACGGCGCCGCCGATCCCGTGGTGCCGGCAACCGAGGGCGAGCATGCCGCCACGGCGCTGCGGGCCCGCGGCCTCGCGGTGCGCCATCACGTCCTGCCCGGCGTCGGCCACGAGATCGCTCCGGAGGCGATGCGGCTCGCGGGCGCCTTCCTCGCGGAGCGGCTCGGCGCGCCGATGACGGCTTAGGCGTCAGTTCCCCGCCGCGGCGGCGGCGATATCCTTCAGCTTGGTCAGCAGGAGTTCGCCGCCCGGCAGCCGGAACGTCGTCTCGTCCGCGGTTTCCACCAGCGCGCCGTTCGACATCAGCCATTCGACCGCCGTCTCGCTCCACGCGGCGTTCGAGCCGAGCGCTTTCGGGCGCTCGCGATAGCTGATGCGATGGAGATCGTAGACCTTGCCGTCCGATCCCTTCGCGACGATCAGGTGCGTTTCGATCCGGTCGGTCTGCACGGCTTGTTCCTCGGCATGCAACCGTCCGACGGTCCCTCCCGCAGCTTGCGCGAAGCTGTCGCGACCGATCGCCTCACCGCTTTTCGCGGCACCGTTCAGACGGCCGCGACCGCTTCCGTGCGCCAGTGCAGCGCCGCCCCGACGAGCCCCGCATCCGCGCCGATCCGGGCCTGACGGATCAGCGGCGCATCGGCCCGTCGCAGGATGCGCCGGCGCAGCGCCGCATCGAGCGCCGCGAGGAGCGGCGCGCTGTTCGACAGGCCGCCGCCCGCCGGCAGTACGGCCGCGCCGGTGACGTTCACGACGATCGAGAGCGGCCCCGAAACGAGGTTGATCCATAATTCGACGGTACGGGTCGCCGCCGGCTCGCCCGCGACCCAGGCGTCGACCAGCGCGCGACTGTCCCGTTCGACACCGTTGAGGTGGCGGTCGAGCCGCTCCAGCCCGCGCGCGCCCATCGTGTCGACGCAGCCGACCTGCCCGCAGCCGCAGCGGTAGGCCGGAAAGCCTTCCGGCCCGACGCAGCCATCCTGCGGTCGGATCACCGGGCCGTGGCCCCATTCGCCGGCGACGCCGCCGGCCCCCGCGACGATCCGGCCGTTGACCACGAGGCCACCGCCGATGCCGGTGCCGAGGATGATGCCGAAGACGTTGCGATATCCGACGCCGGCCCCGCGCAGCGCCTCGGCGAGCGCGAAGCAGTCGGCGTCGTTGGCGACGAGCACCGGCCGCCCGATCGCCGCTTCGAGGTCGGCGGCGAGCCGGCGGCCGTGGATGCACGGAATGTTCGCGACGACGGCGAGACCGGTATCCGGGTCGAACACGCCCGCGATCGACAGCGACAGGGCTTCGGCCTCCGGCGCGGCGTCGAAGAGCCCGCGCATCGCGTCGCGGAAGGCCGGCCAGTCCTTCGCCGGCGTCGGCATGCGGACTTCGTTCCGGAACGCGCCGTCGCCGTCGAGGCGCGCCGCCTTGATGAACGAGCCGCCGATATCGGCGCAGATCGCCGGGCGGCCGCGCCCGAGGGACAGGGCCGCATCGGATGCCCCGGAATGGTTCGTCGCCTCGCCCATGATTCCTCTTCGCCCCGCCGTCGTCGCTTCCCGACGCGCCCGGCTTCTGGTTTACCGGCGAGGCCCCCGCGTCAAGGGCGGAGGGCGCGCAAGGAAAATCGAGCGTGACCACCGCCACCAGTCCCCGCCGAACGCGCCTCGAAGTCTGCGTCGACACGCCGGTGGGGTTGGAAACCGCCGTGGAAGCCGGCGCGGACCGCATCGAGCTCTGCGCCGCGCTCGATCTCGGCGGCCTGACCCCCTCGCCCGGCCTGATGCGGCTCGCGGCGGAAGCGCCGATCCCGGTCTATGCGCTGATCCGCCCGCGCGCCGGCGGTTTCGTCAGCGACCGGCGGGAGGTGGAGGCGATGCGGGCCGACATCGCCGCCGCCGGCGAAGTGGGCCTCGCGGGCGTCGTGCTCGGCGCTTCCCGCCCGGACGGGACGCTCGATGCCGATGCGCTGGCGAGGCTCGCGGATGCGGCGGGATCGCTCGGGCGGACGCTCCACCGCGCCTTCGACCTCGTTCCCGACCGAGCCGCGGCGCTGGAACTCGCCGTGGAACTCGGATTCGAGCGCATCCTCACGTCGGGGGGCATGCGAAACGCGGTCGCGGGATCGGGAGCGCTCGCCGCGCTGGTGGCCCGGGCTGGCGAGCGGATCATCGTGATGCCGGGCGGCGGCGTGCGCCCGGAGAACGTTAAGGAACTTCTGCGCCGCACGGGCGCGAGGGAAGTGCACGCTTCGGCGCGCGCACCGGTCGCACCGGACGCCGTCCTGTCGGAGTTCGGCTTCCAGACCGCGCATCCGAGCGAGACGAGCGGCGCGGTGATCCGCGCCCTCCTGTCCCGCCTGCCCTGACGGGCCCGAACCTCAGGCGGCGCGGCGCTTGCCCGCCCGTTGCCCGTTCTGCGCGGCCACGCGGCGGAGCGCATCGCGGAATTCCGGCGAGCCGGCTTTGAGTGCCGGCTCCGGCACGGCGGGAACCGCCGCCGGCCGCACCATGTCCATCGGCCCGAAGCCGGCGAGGCCGCTTTCGTGATAGGAACGGGCGAGCCGGGCATCCGCCGCCAGGCCGAACAGGCCGATGGCGCGGCCGAAGGCCTCGACGAAGGCGGCCGGCTCCACCCAGCTCTTCTCCAGCATGTGCATCGGCCAGGCCCAACAGCCGTCGCTCCGCTGGCGGCCGACGCCGTCCCGGGCGATGAAGTAGCCGGTGCGCTTGTGCTCCAACCCGTCCACCGAGACGGTCCAGTCGGCGTTCTCGAACCAGGTATCGCTAAAGGTGGCGTCTTCGGCGTCCATCGAACCGCGGTGCCTCTTCCTGTCCGGGCGGACCGCCTTGCGGGGCCACGCGCCGCTCTCCCGACGAAGCAGGGCTAGCACGAACAAAACACGAACACAACGGTCGCGACTGTGGTGGATGCGGTCAGGCCGCTTCCCGTCGAAGCGGGTCCGGATAGACGGCGTCCGGAGTTGGCGCCGGCGTTTCGGCCGGTCGGTCGAGAGCGTTCCAAGCGGCGAGCAAACGGGCGATCAAGGCGTTGACCGTGTCGACCTCATGCTTCGTCAGCGGTTCGCCCTGCCGTGCGGCTAGATAGTCGAGGACGCCGAGGCCGAGTTCGAGCAGCCCTGCCTCGATCTCCTCCTCCGCGGTCCGCTCGGGCGTGGTCGCGACGGTCGCGGCCACGGCGGCAGCGCTTCCGCGCCCTGCGTCACCCTGCAGGAGGCTGCGGCTCGCCAGTGCCGCACCGGTGACGACGAGGCAGCCGGCAGCGAGCAGCGGGGCGCTGAGTTCGCCGTGCCCGATCGCCGCGACGAGCGCCGCGCCGATGAACGGCTCGACATAGGAGATCGCGCCGAGCGCCTGGATGTCGCCGCGCTTGACGCCATAGTCCCAGAAGAAAAGGGCAAGGCCCATCGGCAGCATTCCCAGCGCCGCGATCGCCGCCCAATCGCTCGCCAACGGTGCCACCCAGCTTTCCGTCGCCGCGTGGAGCAGGAGCGAGACCACGGCGGAGGCGGCGTAGAACGCGCCGAGAGCCGAGGTCGGCACGTCGCCGAAGAAGCGCGACACGACCGAATACAGCCCCCATAGCGCCGCGGCGGTGCCGACGACCGCGAGGTAGAAGGCGGGGTCGGCGACCGTCGGGGCAGCCTCGTCGCTGCCGTTGCCGATGAGAAGCAGGATGCCGGCGAGGCCGAGCCCCGCGCCGGCGACGTGCCACCAGCGAAGGCGCTCGCCCGGCAGCAGCGCCGAGCCGAGCACGATGATCAGCGGGGTCGTGCCCTGCAAAAGCGCGGCCGCCGCCGGCGGCGCCTTCTGCGTCGCGTAGTAGATGCAGGCGTGGTAGCCGACCAGCGAGCCGACCGTGAAGAGCCAGATCCGGAGCGGCTGCCGGAAGGCGGCGCGCGGATCGTCGCCGGTCGCGAGCCAGACGAGCGGCGACAGAAGCGCGGCGAAGGCGAAGGCGAGCCCGACCGTTTGCATCGGCGGGATCGCGGTGGTGAAGGTGATCAGCGCCGTCTCGGTCGCCCACAGCACCACGCCGAACGTGCCGAGGACGGTCGCGGCGGTCTTCGTCCGCATCCCGGCGGTTCGCATCGTTTCCGTCTCCCCGCGATCCGCCGCGTCCGCCGGTCAGCCCTCGATCGATACCACGCGGTCGAGGAAGAAGCCGTTGAAATGCGTGCGCATCGACAGGCTGTAGGCGCCCATCAGCCCGATCTCCAGCCAGTCGCCCTCGCGCACGTCGTCGGGCAGGACGAACGGCGCGCCGAGAACGTCATTGGAATCGCAGGTCGGACCGTAGATCCTGAATTCCGCCGTCCGGGTCGTCGTCGTCGCCGCGCCGTCGGCGCGCACGAGCCGCACCGGCCGCCGCTCCTTCGGATGGCCGAGTTCCTGCAGCGCGCCGAACACGCCGTCGTTGATGAAGAGCGTCCGGTCGCGCCGCACCGTGACCTGCGCCACCACGCGGCCGGCGCTCGCGACGAGGCTGCGGCCGGGCTCGCACATCAGCATGCAGCTCGACGAGAGGCCGAGCTTGCGGTGCCCGTAGATGACCTCGGCGAAGTAGCGCTCGAGCGGTGCCGGGTCGTCGCCCGGATAGGGCGCGGGAAAGCCGCCGCCGACATTCATCACGCTCAAGGCAACGCCGGCTTTGCGCGCCACCTTGCCGGAAAGGTCGAGCGCCGCGCCGAAGGCGTCGGGCGACAGGCATTGCGAGCCGACATGGAACGAGATGCCCGCCTTCACGCCGCGGCGATCGATGCGCTGCAGGAGTTCCGCCGCCTCCGCCGGGCTGGCGCCGAACTTGGTGGAAAGGGCGTAGCGCGCGTCGCGCGAATGCGTCGCGAGACGTACGGCGATGATCAGGTCGTCGCCGCCGCGCGTCTCGTCCAAAATCTTGTCGACCTCGGCGGCGCAGTCCACCGTGTAGAAGCGGATACCGAAGTCGCGGCTCGCCGCGCGGATCGCCGGACGCGACTTGGCGGGATTGTTGAAGAACTGCCCGGCGGCCTTGCCGAACAGGCTGTCGATCAGCTTGACCTCCTCCAGCGAGGCGACGTCGAAATCCCTGATCCCGGCCTCGAACAGCGTCCGGAGCGCGAAGGGATGCGGATTGCACTTCACAGCGTAGAGCACGCGGCCGGGCAGGCCGCGGAAGCGGCGCGCGGCCGCCTTCATCTCGTCGGGCAGGAAGCAGAAGACCGGCTCGGTCGGCTTCAGTTCGGCGATCATGGCGTCGACGCTCGCATAGGTCGGCAGCGGCGGATCGGTCCGCCGGGCCGGTTCCGGCGTCGTCGCGGCGGCAGGAAGGGGCGTCGCGTGCGCATCGCGCACGCGGTCTTGCATGGCTTTGATAGCCGACATCACGTATTCCCGGTTGCTATTTCTTATGGGTCTTCAGGCGGCGGATCGACCTTCGCCGAGGTCGTTCGTCCAACCGCCGATGAGCGTCGTCATGGCGTCGGCCGGTATCGGGCGGCCGAAATGGTAGCCCTGCACCTGCTCGCAGCCTTCGCGAAGCAGGAACTCGACCTGCTCCGGCGTTTCCACCCCTTCCGCCGTGGTGATCATGTTGAGGCTCTGGCCGAGCCCGATCACCGAGCGCACGATGGCGTTCGACTTCTCCGCCGACAGGTCCGAGATGAAGGACTTGTCGATCTTGATCTTGTCGAACGGGAAGGAGTTCAGGTAGCCGAGCGAGGAATAGCCCGTGCCGAAATCGTCCATGACGATGAAGACGCCGGTCTCCTTTAGCGCGGTCAGGATCTCGCGCGCGGCGGCGGCGTCGTGGAGAAGGACGCTCTCCGTGATCTCCAGTTCGAGCCGGTGCGGCGCGAGACCGGTGTCGACGAGCACCTGGCGCACCGTCTCGACCAGTTCGCTGTGCCTGAACTGGATCGGCGACAGGTTCACCGCGACGCGGAGTTCCGGCCAAGCGGCGGCCTGGGCGCAGGCGGTGCGCAGCACCCATTCGCCGATGCCGACGATAAGGCCCGTATCCTCCGCCAGCGGGATGAAGCTGCTCGGCGGCACGAGGCCGTGTTCCGGATGGCGCCAGCGCGCCAGGGCCTCGACGCCGGCGATGCGGCCGTTCTCGAGCTCCACGAGCGGCTGGTAGTGCACTTCGAGCTGGTTGCGCGCGAGCGCCTGCCGCAGATCGTATTCGAGCGCCTTGCGGGCCTGGAGCTCGATGTCCATGCGCGGCTCGAAGACCCGCATCGTCGCGCGGCCCGACTGCTTGGCGCGATAGAGGGCGATGTCGGCGTTCTTCAGCAGCGCGTCGGCGCCGTCGTTCTCCGCCTCGGCGAAGGCGACGCCGATCGAGACGCCGACATGCAGTTCGCTCCCGTCCACCATGTAGGGCCGGTTCAGGCTTTCCAGGATCCGGCGCGACAGGGCGTTCGCCTCCAGCGGCTGGTTGACGCCGTTCTGGACGATCGCGAACTCGTCGCCGCCGAGCCGCGCGACGGTATCGGACGGCAGAATGCAGGCGTTCAGCCGCTGGCCGACCTCCTGGAGGAGAATGTCGCCGGCCGCGTGGCCGAGCGTATCGTTGACCTCCTTGAAGTGGTCGAGATCGAGGCAGAGGACGGCGAGGCGCGAGCGCTCGTCCGCATCGGCTTCCAACGCCTGCCCGAGGCGCTGGTGGAAGAGCACGCGGTTCGGCAGGCCGGTCAGCGCGTCGTGCAGAGCGAGATGCGTCGCCCGTGCCTGCGCCTCGACCTCGCTGGTGATGTCGGTCGCGGTGCCGCGATAGCCGGCGAAGCTGCCCGCATGATCGACGATCGGCCGCGCCGCGAGGCGGCAGACGCGCAGGAGGCCGCTGGCGTCGTGGTAGCGGCAGCGCAGATCGCGGAAGCTCTCCTGCGCCCGGAGCGCTTGGGCGCGGGACTGCCACGCCTCGTCCGCCCGCTCGATCACGAAGAACTGCTCCAGCGTGCGTCCAAGGACGCCCGCCGCCGCGAGCCCCGTCACCTCGGTGAACCTCGCCGAGAAGTACACCATGCGCATGTCCCGGTCGGATTCCCAGATCCAGTCCGAGGAGGCTTCCGCGACGTCGCGGAAGCGCGCTTCGCTGTCTTCCAGCGTCCTTGCATAGGCTTCGATGGTGCGGGCCGAGGTCTCGATCTCCGCCGCCGAGCGCTTCGTATGGCGAAGCACGAGGAAGGCGAAGAGGCCGAACGCGACGAGCGAGATCGCCATCGGCGGCAGGAGGAAGCGCAGAAGATCGGTGCCCGGCTTCTCGGGCGACCAGGAGACGAAGCCGAGATCGGCGCCGTCGAGCGAGCGCAGCGGCACGGCGGCGCCGAGGCTCGCCGTCGCCGACGGCACGATCCGCAGGTTCTGCAGGAGATATTCCTCGCCGATCCGCGCGAGGAACTTCGCATCGAACTTCTTGGCGAAGATCAGCACCGAGCGGCTGGACGGCGGCAGCGCGGCGCGATCGGCGGAGGGCAGGACAATCGCGGTCGCCGCGACGAGGAACGCGTCGCTGCCGGACCGGAGGAAGCCGACGGCCGGCTCGGCGTCGACGGCGCCCCTCGCCACCAGTTCGCGAAGGCCCGTCGGGATCGTCGCGAAGGCGTCGACGGGGGCGCCCGGCTCGCCGTTCATGACGGCATAGACGGTCTTGCCTTCCGGCGAGACGACGAAGGCCATCTCGTAGCCGAGGCCGGTATAGATGTTGGCGCCGACATTGCCGTCGGTCGCGGCCCAGGCGAGGTCGAGGTTCTCGTGGAGGTTGCGGTAGGCGTCCTCCCAGACCGCGTAGTCCTTGAGGTTGCGCGCGATCTCGCGCTCCTTCACGCTGATCGCCGTTTCCGCGAGCTGCGTGGACGATTCCACGGCCAGGCTGTTCTGGCGATGGGCGCTGATGAGTGCGAAGACGAGAACGAGGAACACCGTGGCGACGACCATCCCCGACATGGGAAGCGTCACTCGCCGGCCGAAGCCTTTGCTCGAAAACTCGTGCATGAAAACTTGCCGACCAAAGAGGAACACGCGTCGGCATGACTCTGCGCAGCGGATGCTAACAATTGCCCAATGAGCAGATATGAAGAAACGTCAGTATTAATGCTTGGTACGCGAAGGACTTCCATGCAATCCATACGAGTGTATGGAATGCAACCCAAAGTTACTTTCCGATGAGAAGAACAACTGAGGAGCGATCTGGGGAGTTCCTGACCGAGTTCGTCGGTTTGTGGGACGTCCGGCGCGTGATCGTCGATCATCGCGCCGACGCGGTCTACCATTTCGCCGGCCGCCTCCAACTGACGGAGGATGCGTTCGCGGAAACGGGAAAACTGCGGATGCCGCGCGGGACGGTCGCCGCCGAGCGGGCCTACCGTCTGCACTCGGCCGATTCGCGTCTCGATGTGCTCTTTTCGGACGGACGCCCCTTCGTCACGCTTGGAGCGCGAGCTTCGCAGGCCGTCCGCCACGACTGCGGCGCCGATCTCTATCTCGGCCGAATCATCTGCCGCAGCACCAACGACTGGGCGGAATACTGGCGCGTCGCCGGCCCGGCGAAGCGCTACGCGAGCTTCTGCCGCTATCGCCGCGCCGCCGGCGGCTGAAAGGCCTGACGGGCTTCACGCCAGCGGGAAGCCGAGCCGGCGCAGCGTGCCTTTCAGCGTTTCGCGGCCGGCGAGCGCCGCGAGCGGACCGAAGCGGTCGCACACCCGCGCCGTCCAGCCCCGCGGACCGCCGTTCGGCGACGCGGCGAAGGTCCGGTCGTAAGCCGCCACGAGATCGGCCTCCTTCGCGGCGTCGTAGCGCTCGCAATGGACGACGGCCGCCTGTGGCAGGCGCGGCCGGACGCCGTTCGGGACGCGAGGCTCGTCCGCATGGCCGACGCAGAGGCCGAACAGCGCGACGGAGTTGCCGGGGAGGCCGAGCAGCGCCGCCACCGCTTCCGGCCGGTTGCGCAGCGCACCGATATAGACGGTGGAGAGGCCGAGCGACTCGGCGGCGACCAGCGCGTTCTCAGCCGCGAAGGCGGCGTCGAACGCGGCGACGAGGAAGGTTTCGAGATAGGCGAGGTTTTCCAGCCGGACGCCCTCGCGCCCGGCCAGCCGCTCGGCGCGCGAGAGATCGGCGAGGAAGACGAGGAAAAGCGGACATTCCTCGATATGCTTCTGCCCGGCGGCGAGACGGGCGAGTTCCCGCTTCGTCGCCGCTTCCGTCACCGCCACCAGCGACCACGCCTGCATGTTGGAGGAAGTCGGCGCCGATTGCGCCGCCGCCGCGAGCGCTTCCAGCGTGCCGGGGGCAAGCGGATCGCCGCGGTAGGCCCGCACGGAGCGATGCGCGAGGAGGCCCGCGATCGTCTCGTTCCACGGCATCGCGGCCGGCGCCGCCGCGCCGTAGCGCGCCCGCCAGGCCGCCTCCATCCGCCGCGTCGTTTCCACGTCCATCCGCATTCTCCACTTCAGGCGTCCGGCAGGGGCGGATCGCCGCATCCGGAGCCGGCTCGCGAAATCGCGATCAGCCGGCGGGATGACCTTCGCGACCGTTCGACTATCCTTCGAACTGGAACAATGAAAATCGCTCGCATCGCCCTCGCCGGTCTCGGACTGGTCGCCGTCGCGACGGTCGCCGGCATCGCCTATGCCTGGGAACCGGCGATCGACCGGGTCGAGCGGCCAGCCCCTGCCGCCTTCGACGGCCGGCTCGTCGCCGAGGGCGCGAAGCTCGCCGCGGTCGGCAACTGCATCGCCTGCCACACCGTGCCGGGCGGCAAGAGCTTCGCCGGCGGCCTCGCGATCCCGACGCCGTTCGGCACGATCCATTCCTCGAACATCACGCCCGACGAGGAGACCGGTATCGGCCGCTGGAGCGAGGCGGCCTTCGTCCGCTCGATGCGCCGAGGCGTCGACCGCGAGGGCAACCACCTCTATCCGGCCTTTCCCTACGACCACTACACGCTGGTTTCAGACACGGACAACCGGGCGCTCTACGCGTACCTGATGACGCGCACGCCCGTCCGCGCAACGCCGCCGCCGAACGACCTGCCCTTCCCGCTGAACATCCGGATGAGCGTCGCCGGTTGGAAGCTCCTGTTCTTCCGCGAGGGCGAGTTCCGGCCGGATCCGACAAAGAGCGAGAGGGTCAACCGCGGTGCATACCTCGCTGAAGGGCTCGCGCATTGCGGCGCCTGCCACACGCCGCGCAACATCCTCGGCGCGGAAAAGAAGGCCGAGCACTGGGCCGGCGGCGAAGCGGAGGGGTGGAACTCCTACGCGATCAACCGGGACTCGCACGCGCCGATCCCGTGGAACTCCGACGCGCTGGCGCATTACCTTCGGCACGGCTGGCACGCCGAGCACGGCGTCGCGCGCGGGCCGATGGCGGAAGTCACCGGCAACCTCGCCGGCCTGCCGGACGCCGATGTCGACGCGATGGCGGCCTACGCCGCCGACGTCATGGGACCGCCCGCACCGGAGCGGCTGGCGGCGGCCGAGGGCTTGCGCCGCTACGTCGCCGGCGGCGGTGGCCCGGGCGGCGCCGCGCCGGCCGGCGATTCGCTGACGGCAGCGGTCCAGCCGGCCTCCACTGAGCGCGGCGAGGCGGTCTATGCCGCGGCCTGCGCCACCTGCCACGCGAGCGGCCGGCCGCAGCCCTATGGCGGGCTCGACTTCCACCTCTCCACCGCCGTCGCCGCGCCCGATCCCGGCAACATCGTCACCGTCGTGCTGCACGGCCTGCCGCCCGGCGACGGCGACTATTCCTCGGTGATGCCGGCCTTCGCCGGAACCTTGAGCGACGCCGACGCGGTGGCGCTCCTCGCCTACATGCGCCGGACCTTCACGGACAAGCCGGCTTGGACCGACCTCGAAAAGCTCGTCGCCGATACCCGTTCGGGCGCCCGCCACGTCGTGGTGCGCCCGGCCGACGGGATCGAGCGCTCGCCGACCAATGTCGGCGCAAGGGACTGAAGCGATGGCGATCACGATCAACGTCAACGGCACGGACCGGGCGGTCACCAGCGACCCGGCGACGCCGCTTCTCTACGTCCTGCGCGACGAGCTCGGGCTCAACGGCGCGAAATACGGCTGCGGCCTCGGCCAGTGCGGCGCCTGCACGGTGATCGTCGACGGGCAGGCGGTCCTTTCCTGCTCGATGCCCGCGCTGCTGATCGAGGGCCGCCGGGTGACGACGCTGGAGGGGCTCGGCACCGCCGAGAGGCCCGGACCGGTGCAGCGGGCGTTCATCGAAACCCAAGCGGCGCAATGCGGCTTCTGCATTCCCGGCATGATGATGCGGATCGAGGCGCTGTTCCGCGAGAAGCCCGACGCCGGCGACGGCGACGTTCGCAACGCTCTCGAATACAATCTCTGCCGCTGCGGCACGCACATGCGCATCCTCCGCGCCGCGAAGCGCGCCGACGAGCTGATGCGGGAAGCGGCGGCCGCGAACGGCGGGAAAGCGTCGTGAGCGCCCCCCTCGCCCTCGACCGCCGAGGGTTCCTGGCGAGCGCCGGCGCGCTCGTCGTGTCCTTCGCGCTCGATTCGCCCGCCCGCGCGCAGGAGCCGATGGGCGTTTCCGGCGGCGGGCCGACCGGATCGGAAAGCTTCAAGAAGGCGCCGCTTCTCGACAGCTGGATCCGCATCGACGCGGACGGGGCGATCACCGCCTTCACCGGCAAGGCCGAGCTCGGTCAGGGCATCCAGACGGCGCTCGTCCAGATCGCCGCCGAAGAACTCGACGTCGAGCCCGGCGACATCCGCCTCCTCACCGCCGACACGGGCGCCACGCCGGACGAGGGCTTCACCGCCGGCAGCCAGTCGATGCAGAACAGCGGCGCGGCGATCCGGGCGGCGGCGGCAGAGGTGCGCCTCCTGCTCGTCTCGGAGGCTGCGCGGCGGCTCGGCCTGCCCGAAGCGGGTCTTGCGGCGGCGGCCAAGGCCGTCCGCGCGCCGGACGGGCGCACGCTCGGCTATGGCGCCCTCGCCGCCGGTCTCGACCTTCATGTCGAGGTTCGACCGGGCCTTCCCACCAAGCCGCCGCAAGCGTTCCGGCATGTCGGAAAATCGCTGCCACGGGTGGACATCCCGGCGAAGCTGACCGGCGCTCCGGCCTATCTGCAGGATTTGCGTCCCGAGGGCATGCTCCACGCCCGCGTCGTGCGCCCGCCCGGCCCCGGCGCGAAGCTCCTTTCCGTCGACGAGGAAGCGGCGAAGCGGATGCCGGGCGTCGTCGCCGTGATCCGCGACGGGACCTTCCTCGCCGTCGCGGCGGACCGGGAATACCAGGCGATCCTCGCGATGCGGGCGCTCGCCGCGACGGCGCGCTGGGACGAGCCGGCACGGCTTCCCGACATGACCGACATCGCCGGCACGCTGAAAGGCCTGGAGCGCGAGGTGGGAACGGTGGCGGAAAGCGGCTCGCCCGACGCGTTCCCGCCGGATGCGATCGTGTTCAAGGCGCGCTACACGCGGCCTTATACGATGCACGGCTCGATCGGGCCGTCCGTGGCGGTGGCGCATTGGCAGGGCGACGCGGTGACGGTCTGGTCGCACACGCAAGGCGTCTTCCCCGACCGGAAGGCGGTCGCGGCGATGCTGCGCCTGCCGCCCGAAAAGGTGCGGGTCATCCACGCGGCCGGCTCCGGCTGCTACGGTCACAACGGTGCCGACGACGCCGCGGCGGACGCGGCGCTGATCGCGCGCACCCTCCCCGGCCGGCCGATCCGCCTGCAATGGATGCGCGAGCAGGAGAACGGCTTCGAGCCGAAGGGGCCGGCGATGCTCGGCGAGGTGGAGGCGGCGCTGGGGCCGGACGGGCGCATCACGCACTGGCGCTACGACGTCTGGAGCAACACGCATTCGACCCGGCCGGGCGGCGCGGGCGCGCTGCTGCCCGCGCGCGAACTCGCCCAGCCCTTTCCGCCGGAGCCGGCGAAGCTGGAGATCACGCCGGCCGGCAACGGCGACCGCAACGCCGACCCGCTCTACCGTCTGCCGAACAAGCGCGTGCTCTGGCATTTCCTGCCCGACATGCCGGTGCGCGTCTCGGCACTGCGCGCGCTCGGCGCCTATGCCAACGTCTTCGCGCTCGAATCGTCGATGGACGATCTGGCGCGGCTGGCGAAGACCGATCCGGTGGAGTTCCGGCTGCGCCATCTCGGCGACCCGCGGGCGAAGGCCGTGGTCGAGGAGGCGGCGAAGCGCTTCGGCTGGGCCGACTGGCAGCCGCGCCCCGACCGCGGCCGCGGCTTCGCCTTCGCGCGCTACAAGAACCACGCCGCCTATCTGGCGCTCGGCGTCGAGGTGGAGGTCGACCGCTCCACCGGCCGCGTGCGGATGACCCGAGCCGTCGCCGCGATCGATTCCGGCCAGGCGGTGAACCCGGACGGCATCCGCAACCAGACGGAAGGCGGCATTCTCCAGTCGATGAGCTGGACGCTGTTCGAGGAAGTGGCGTTCGATCAAAAGCGCATCACCAGCCTCGACTGGGGCAGCTACCCGATCCTGCGCTTCGGCTCGGTACCGGACGTGGTGGAAGTGCACATCATGGAGCGGCCGAACGAGCCCTTCCTCGGCACCGGCGAAGCGGCGCAGGGACCGACCTCGGCGGCGATCGGCAACGCCATCCTCGACGCCACCGGCATACGGCTGCGCGACCTGCCGCTCAGCCGCGCGCGACTGCGAGCGGCGCTCGACCGCCCGCCTTCGACCTGATCAGCTCGCGCGCTCGGCGAGCTCCACTATGATCCCGTCGGGGTCGCCGACGAAGGCGACCTTCCGGAAGACCTCTTGGTTGAAGGCGAGCCGGGGCCGCTCGCGCACGGTAACGCCCGCCGCCTCCAGGCGGGCGAAGGCCGTTTCGATGCTGTCGAACAGGAAGGTCAGGTGCCGGAGGCCGGCCGTGCCGGGCGGCACGTCGGATGCCGGCGCCGCGCCGCCGGCGGGCGCGACGATCTCCAGCATGCCGCCGCCGGCATCGAGGAAGGCGAGCTCCGAGCCGTCCGCGTTCGTCTTGCGCAAGGTGAGCGCCAGGCCGAGGAGGCCGCAGTAGAACTCGATCGTCCGCTCCATGTCCGAGACGGTCATGCCGACATGCTCGAAGCTCTTCAGCATGGTCCGCGCCTACCGGATCCCACCGATCCGCGCAGCTTTCGCCTGCGCCTCGACCGACAGCCGGCAGACCTCGTAGACATGCGCCTGCGGCATCGCCGTTTCCGTCCGATCCCGGACGTCGGCGAGGAAGGCGTCGAAATATTCGAGCTTCTCGCCGGAGCAGTCGATGTGGGTCATCGCCGTGCCGCTCACGAGGAACAGGTGGTCCTTGCCCGGCCGCCCCGCGATGTCGATGTATTTCCGGAGCTCGATATAGCCCTCCGTGCCGAGGATGGTCAGGCGGCCGTCGCCCCAGGTCGGCAGCGCCTCCGGCGTGAACCAGTCGACGCGGACGTAGCCGGACGCCGTCTCCGAGCGCAGCAGCACCTCGCCGAAATCCTGGAAGGCGGGCTTTTCCGGCATGCCGAAATTGCCGATCGAGCTCGCCGCCACCTCGGCGGTTTCCGAGCCGGTGTAGAACAGGAACTGGTCGATCTGGTGCGAGGCGATGTCGACGATGATGCCGCCGAAGGCGTCCGGGTCGAAGAACCAGTCCGGCCGGGTCGGCAGTTGCAGGCGGTGCGGCCCCATGCCGATCGTCTGGATCACCCGGCCGATCGCGCCCTCCGCCACGAGTTTCCCGGCCTTCACCGCCGAGCGCACGCCGTGACGCTCCGAGAAGCAGACGGAGAAGATACGGCCGGTCTCGGCGACGGTGCGCTTCACCTCGTCGAGCTGCGCCGCCGTGGTGACGCCCGGCTTGTCGAGCATCGCGTCCTTGCCCGCCCGCATCGCGCGGCAGGCGAGGCCGGCGCGCTCGCGCGGCACCGCCGAGATGCAGACGATGCCGATCGACGGGTCGTCGAAGATGCGGTCGCGATCGAGTTCCGGCGCCTCGGGATAGGTCTCGCGAAACCGCTCCAGCAGGGCCGGGACGGTCGTCTGCGGGCAGTAGCCGGCGAATTCCGCCCCGGCGGCGATCAGCCCCTTGACGTGGTCGAAGGCATGGCCGTGGTCGAGCCCCACGACGGCAAATTTCGGCATCTCGGCCGCTCCCCTCCCGTTGCGCCGGTCGGGTCGGAATGTTGGGGACGAGGCGGCCGGGTCAACCTTCGAACGAGACGAAAGCACCGAGCCGGCGGTATTTTCGTTCGGGCGATCAGCCGCGCGCGCCGGACCGCACCAACTCCATCACCGCGATGATCTCCATGTACATCTGGCGGAGATCCTCGTCCGCCGCGGCGAACAGGGCCGAGATTTCGCGATAGGCCTGCTCGACGCCGACCTGCCCGATCAGCACCTCGCAGGCCATGCGGGCGAAGGTTTCCGCGAGTTGCTGTTCCGCAGCGAGCATGAGCTACCATTGCGGGCATTGAGATTAGTGAGCAAATAAAACCGTGTTAACGAAATGATAACGGATCGCGAGTGTGGCTTCCGGGACACCATTTGCGTGTTGCCCGCAATTGCCGGTTCGACCCGCCCGGACACGCGAAAGGCCGGGGCGACAGCGCCGCCCCGGCCTTTTCAGATGTGAAATCGGTGGTTTACGCAGTCACTCGATGAGTCGCGGGCAGACGCGGGCGGCCGGCCGCCCCGCCGATCGCCGCGACGATGACGCCGACGAGCAGCGCCACGAAGCCGGCGAAGGCGGCGGTGGAAACGTTCTTTGCGGAGGCGTCGGCCGTCTGCTTCACCTGGTCCAGCGCCTGGTTGTACTGGCCCTGGAACTGCTGGAGACGCTGTTCGGCTTCCTGCTGCGGGATGCCGGCCTGCTGCGAGACCACGGTCACTGCCGCCTGCCGCTGCTCGGGCGTGGCGTTGGGGGCCAACCCGCGCACGATCTCCGGAATGGCACGGGTCAGGTCCGGCTCGCCGGTCGCCTGCCGGGCCTGATCGGCAGCCTGCTGACCTTGTTGTTGCGCCTGGTTCACGGCCTGCTGACCCTGTTGCTCGCCGCGGCGGAGAAGATCGCGCGCCTGGTTCTGCAGCCCCTCCGGCAGGCCGGCCAGCGAATTCGGCGCGACCGCCTGCACTGCGCTGCCGATGGCGCTGAACGACGAGCCGACCGTACCCAACGTGCCGGAGATGATCGAGCCGGCGCCGCTGGTCAGGAGATAGACGATCAGGAGCGTCGAGGTCGCCCAGGTGACGACGCCGTGGAGGACGCTCTCGCCGCGCGTCAACACGCCGGACAGCCGCGCCGCCGAGTAGCCGCCGATGAAGGTCGCGATCAGGACGGTGACGATGGCCCAGATGCCGGTGCTCGTGCCGAGGGTGGACAGGGTCGGGGCGCCGTTGCCGGCCGGATCGACGGTCGAAAGGCCGATGCCGATGCCGAGCAGGCCGAGCATGATCTGCACCACGAAGGTGATGATCGCCCCCGCGATGATCGCCCCCCACGAGACGCGCCGCGGCGGCACGGCGTAGGCGGGCGCCACCGTCGCGGGCTCGCGGACGGCGGCGGGATGATAGGTCGTATCCGACATGAAGCTCGTTCCTGCTGGCACCGGCGGCTCGACACACGCCGGCGCGCTTATGGGTCACAGACCGGAAAGGCTTCTGCGCATATACCGTTCCCGTTTTCGTGAGGTGAAAATCATCGCCCGCACAAGCGTCGCGCGTCGGAGCAACGACGGAGCTTGTGTGACGCTACTGCCGCGAAGACGCGGCCCCGTTCCCCTCGCGCGGTGCCGGCCAGCCTTCGCGGTGGCGGAGGCGGTCGCGGTCGGCGTCTTCGGTCTGGTTGTGGAACAGCGTCACCTGCGTCGGATAGGGCATGTCGATGCCGGCGGCATCCAGCGCCTGCTTGATCGCCAGCATCACGGCGCTCTTCACGACGAGGGTATTGGCGCGCTTCGAATCCGTCCACCAGCGGACGCGGATGTTGACGCTGGAAGCGGCCAGATCCCAGACCAGCGTTTCCGGCGGTTTCTCCTTGTCGACCCCTTCGACCTGCCGGACGGCTTCGACGATCACGCGCCGCGCCTCGTCGAGGTCGTCGCCGTAGCCGATGCCGACATCGTATTGCGAACGGCGGACGCGATAGGCGGTGTTGACCATCACCGCGCTGGAATAGACGTCGGCGTTCGGCAGGATGACGCGCCGCCCGTCGAAGGTGGTAATGATCGTCGCGCGTGTCTCGATCCACTCCACCGTGCCCTCGAAATCGTTGAGGATGATCTGGTCGCCGACGTCGAACGGCCGCTGGATGAGGATGAGGAGGCCAGCCAGCCAGTTCTGCAGAATATCCTTGAACGCGAAGCCGATCGCCACCGAACCGATGCCGAGGCCGGCGATGAGATCACCGGGATTGAGCGAGGGAATGACGATGGTGAGCGACAGGAGGAGGCCGACCGTCAGGACAAGCCATTTCAGGAAGGAGCCGAGCACGTCGCCGAGATTGGAGCGGCCGTGCTTGTCGGCCCAGGCCGCGAGGCTGCGCTGCACGGCCCAGGCGACGGCGAAGAAGAGCGCGAAGACGACGAGCGCGACGAGGATGTTCGGCAGGAGCTGCTGCGCGCCGACCACCCAGGACTCGACCTTCGACAGAACGAAGGCCGGATCGACGCGCACCGCCTGATCCACCGTCTTCGGCGCCTGGGCGGCGAGCGCATCGACGGCGGCGGGATCGGTGGCGGTAGTTTCGGCTTGGGCAACGATCATGCGGAACCTTGGGAGGCGGCGGAACGGGAGGGCCTCCCTAGATGGGGCGGCGGGCGGCTTTTGCACCCCGACCGCCGCGGCATCCGGTCTCGCCGGCGCACTCTTCGCGACTGCGGATGCCGGTCCGCGTCGTCTTTCCCTCAGCGGGCCAGCATGGTCCGGAAAGCGTGCCAGCTTTCCTTCGGCAGGCGATCCAGCGTCTCGGGATCCATGCCGACGAGGCCGAACTTCGGCGCGAAACCTTCGGCCCATTCGAAGTTGTCGACGAGCGTCCAGGCGAAGGAGAAGCGGTAGGCTTCGAAGCCGGCGTCGCGGACGAGGTCGAGGTCCTCCTTCCAGCGGTGGTAGTGATCGCAGGCGGTCGCTGCGGTCGAGCCGTTCCGCACGTTGCCGGGCGTCGCGGCGAACGGGTCCCAGATCGACGCGCCGCACCCGTCCGTCCAGCCGCCCTCGATCTGGTGGGCGGCGGTGGCGACGCCGAACGCGAAATCCGGCCCGAAATCGGCGCGCGAATGCGAGAAGGTGCTTCGGCTTTCCGGCATCGTCGCGTCGCCGCTTCAGGCGAACCGCGCGACGAGCGCTTCGAGTTCGCGCATCTCGTCGGCGGTCAGGTCGGTCAGCGGCGGCCGCACCGGCCCGGCGCGCCGGCCGCGCGCTTCGAGCCCCGCCTTGATGATTGACACGGCGTAGCCGCGCCGGCGATTGCGCAGACGCACGAGCGGGAAGAAGAAGTCGTTCAGGATCGCGTCGGTGGTCGCCTTCTCGCCGGTGCGGAGCGCGTTGTAGAAGCGCTGCGCGAGGTCCGGCACGAAGTTGAACACCGCCGAGGAATAGGTGGTGACGCCGGCCGCGAAATAGGCCTGCGCGTAGAGTTCGTGCGTCGGCATGCCGCCGATATAGACGAGACGGTCGCCGAGCTTCGTGGTGATCTCGATCACCCGGTCCACCTCGCCGTGGCCGTCCTTGAAGCCGATGAGGTTCGGGCACGCCTCGGCCAGTGCCGCGATCGTGCCGACGGTGAGGATGCAGTTGTCGCGGTTGTAGACGACGACGCCGATGCCGACCGCGTCGCAGACCGCCTTCACATGCGCCGCCAGCCCCTCCTGCTCGGCGAACATCAGGTAGGGCGGCAGGAGGAGGATGCCGTCCGCCCCGGCCCGCTCGGCGCCCCGCGCCATCTCCACCGCCATCGCCGTGCCGTAGGCCGCGCCGCCGAGGATGGGCGTCCGCCCGGCGCTGAGCTTCGCTGCCCGCGTCACCCGCTCCACCTCGGCCGGCGTCAGCGAGAAGATCTCGCCGGTGCCGCCCGGCGCGAAGAGCGCCGCCGCGCCATAGTCGTCCAGCCAGTCGATATGCGCGCGGTAGCTGTCCTCGTCGAAGGCGAGGTCAGGTGTGAAGGCGGTCACGGGAAACGACAGGAGGCCGCTGCCGAGCGCGGTCTTCAGCTCGTTGGGAGTCATGCTCGAATGTCCGTGGAAAGGGCCAGGCGGATCAGGCGGCGTAGCTGTCGAGCGCCTGGAGCAGCGCGGCGGTGTAGCCGTAGCAGAAGGCGAAGGCGACGCCCTGGGGATCGCGGCCGCTGATCGTCGGCACGTGGTCGGGCATGATCATGTAGCGGTAGCCGACCTCGCGGTAGATTTTCAGCGAGCGCGCCATGTCCATGTCGCCCTCGTCCGGGAAGGTCTCCATAAACGAGAGCTTGCGGCCGCGGATGTTGCGGAAATGCAGGTTGAAGATCTTGTTCCGGCTGCCGAACCAGCGGATCACGTCGTCGATCTCGGAGCGCGGATCGTCCAGCATCTCGCCGACGGTGCCCTGGCAGAAGTTCAGCCCGTGATAGAGGCTCTCGCGCATTTGGACGAACTTTTTCAGGCCGTCGACCGTGCCGAGCACGCGGGTGACGCCCTTGTAGCCCGGCGGGGTATAGGGATCGTGCGGGTGGCAGGCGAGCCGGACGCGGTTCGCTTCCGCCACCGGCACGACGCGCTCGAGGAAATAGTCGATACGCTCCCAGTTCTCGTCCTCGGACAAGGTGCCGGCGAGGCCGGGCACCGCCTGCTGGTCGGTCTTCTCCCAGCGGAACGAGGCGTTCATCGAGCCGCCGCGTCCCGGCTCGTCC
This sequence comes from Plantimonas leprariae, assembly GCF_008802405.1. GTDB lineage: Bacteria > Pseudomonadota > Alphaproteobacteria > Rhizobiales > Rhizobiaceae > Plantimonas > Plantimonas leprariae. Next base: position 58,730 of record NZ_VZDO01000015.1, on the reverse strand, counting down.
GGGGTGCGCGGAATGCCGATGAGGTTGAGGTTGTACTTCGCGGCGGGGATGCCGGCGCTCGCGCAATCCTCGATCAGCTTGCAGACCGCGTCGATCTGCCGGTCGCGCTCGGGACCGGCGAGCAGGATATCGGGCCAGGTCGCCTTCTCGATCGGGTTCGAGGGCAGCGGGATCTGGATCATGTCGAGGACGAGGTCGAAGCTCTCGACCTTGTCCCGCAGGCGCTCGAGATCGGCGAGCGTCCAGGTGCCGGGCGTCGTCGCGGGGTCGGCGCAGATGTGCTTGATGCCGAGTTGCGCCCAGACGAGGTAGTCGTCGTCGTCTCGCGCCGCGAGCTGCGTTCCCACATACATGCCCAACCTCCTGCTATGAAGTATGACATAGTATGAATTTTTGACGCTTGTCGAGCCTTATCGCGCCAGTTGCCGATATCGCCGCTGACTGCCGACGAGATGCTGGCGCATCGCCGCCCGTGCGGCCTCCGGCTCCTGATCGGCGATCGCGTCGAGGATGTGCTCGTGTTCGGCGAGGACGGCCAGCATGTATTGCGGATCGTTGGCGCCCGGCAGCGTCGGGAACTGGCTGCGCGGGATGGCGCGCGGCCCGAAGCGGCCGAGCACCTCGGTGAAGAAACGGTTGCTGGTGGCGGTGGCGATGGCCACGTGGAAGGCGAAATCGCTGTCCGCGGTCGGCTCCCCGGCCTCGATCCGCTCGGCCATCCGGGCGTTCGCGGTGCGGATCGCATCCTCCTCTTCAGCCGAGCGCCGATAGGCGGCGATCGCCGCGGCTTCGGTCTCGACTGCGATGCGAAACTCCAGCATTTCCAAGGTCTGCGGGATGTTGCGCGCTTCGCTCGGCGTCAGAGGGACCGACAGCGCGAAGGGCTGTTCGGCGACGAAGACGCCCTTTCCCTGCATCGGGGTCACCAGCCCGGCCGCCCGGAGTTCGGCCACCGCCTCGCGCACCACGGTTCGGCTGACGCCGAACTGCGCTTCGAGTTGGCCCTCCGTCGGCAAGCGCGCGCCGGCGACGAGCGTCCCGGCCTCGATGCGGCGGCGCAGGTCGTCCACCAGCGTCTGCGACAGGCGCGGCCGCCGTTTCGGGCCGCTGCCTCCAGCTTCTCCATCGTTCGTTCCGTCCAGCAATTCGACGCCCCTCTTGCAAAGGCACGGATTTGGCGCAAACATAATATGACGTACGAGTGTCGTCACACAACGACAGCTTACACGCTTCGGGAGGTTGCATGAAGAGCTTTCGTTCGCGCCTGGCCGCGGCCGGCATCGCAGCCGGATTCGCAGCCGCGATGCCGCTCGGTGCCGGCGCGCCCGCGCTCGCCGAAACGCCCGCCGACCAGTTGGTGATCGGCACCTCGCTGGCGCAGGTCCTGTCGCTCGATCCGCAGCAGGCGACCGAGCCGAAATCGCAGGAGGTGATCGCCAACCTCTACGACCGGCTCGTCACCGTCGATACCGCCGACGGCAACAAGATCAAGCCGCAACTCGCGGAAAGCTGGCAGGTCGACGACAAGGGCATCACCTTCCGCCTGCGCGAGGCGACGTTCGCCTCCGGCAATCCGGTGACGGCGAAGGACGTCGTCTACTCGCTCGTCCGGCTGATGAAGCTGAACCAGTCCTCCTCGGCCTACATGAAGAGCGCCGGCTACGACGCCGACAATATCGAGAAGATGGTGTCCGCCCCGGACGACCGGACCTTCCGCATCGAGATGACGGACAAGGTGGTGCCCGACGCCCTGCTCTACCGGCTGGCCTACGGCGTCGCGAGCGTGGTCGACAGCGAAGAGGTGAAGGGCAACGCCACCGGCGACGACTACGGCAACGCCTGGCTGCGCACCAACGCCGCCGGCTCCGGCCCCTATACGCTGGCGCGCTGGCGGCCGAACGACATCATCCTGATGGAGGCGAACGGCGACTACTGGGGCGGTAAGCCGGCGATGCGCCGCATCATCATGCGGCACGCGCCGGAAAGCCAGGCGGCCCGCCTGATGCTGGAGCGCGGCGACATCGACATCGCCAACGCGCTGACCGCTTCCGACGTGAAGACCTTCGAGAACAAGCCGGGCTTCCGGATCGAGGAGGTCAAGACCGGCGGCTTCTACGTTCTGTCGATGAACGCCGGCAAGGAACCCCTGTCGAAGCCGGAAGTGCGCGAGGCGATCGCCTACGGCATCGACTACAAGGGTATCGCGGATTCGATCGTCGGGCCCTACGGTCGCGCCCGCAACGTGCCGGTGCCGGAGGACTGGCAGGGCGCGATCCCGAACCCGGACTGGTCGTTCCAGCCGGAGAAGGCGAAGAAGCTCCTGGCCGACGCCGGCTATCCGGGCGGCTTCTCGCTGACGTTGAAGACCATCGCGCAGAACCCGCGCGTCGACATGGCGACGGCGATCCAAGCGAACCTTGCCCAGATCGGCATCAAGGTCTCGATCCAGCAGGGCAACGGCTCCGACATCGTCGCGGCGCACCGCGCCCGCAACTTCGATCTCCTGATCCCGCAGGCGAGCCCGCTGACGCCGACCGCGCTCGGCGCGCTCGACAACTTCACCAACAACCCGGACAACCGCCTGGAAGCCAACAACGCCGGCAACTTTGTCTGGCGCTCGGCCTGGGACATCCCGGAGCTGAACAGTCTGCGCGAAGCCGCGAACCGCGAGCGCGACGACGCGAAGCGCGCCGCGATGACGAAGGAGCTGCAGGAGAAGTTCGTCGCCTCGAAGCCGGCGGTCCTGCCGCTTTTCGAGCGCTTCGAGCCGATCGTCGTCAGTGCCCGCGTCGCAGGCTATGTCGGCGATCCGCAGCAGTTGACGCGGCTCGACAAGGTCACGAAGGCGGCCGAGTGAGCCCGGCGGCCCGTCATGCGTGAGTTCACCGGCGCGGAGCTCGCCAAGCGGATCGGCCAGCTTCTGGTCAGCCTGTTCGTGCTCCTCGTCTTCACCTTCGTGATCGGCCGAGTCCTGCCGGCCGATCCGGTGGGCGCGGTGGTGGGAGAACTCGCCGACCCCGCCGCCTACGCGGCGATGCGGGCGCGCCTCGGGCTCGACCTGCCGCTCCTGCAGCAGTTCTGGATCTACCTGACCTCGCTCCTTCACGGCGACCTCGGCACCGCGATCCTGACCGGCAACCCGGTGACGAAGGACCTCGGCGAGGCCTTCCCGGCGACGCTGGAGGTCGCGACGCTCGCGATCATCCTGTCGACGCTGATCGGCGTGCCGCTCGGCATGCTTGCCGCCTTCTTCCGCGACACCTGGATCGACCGGACGGCGCGTGTCGTCGCCCTCGTCGGCCACTCGATCCCGGTCTTCTGGTTCGGCATCGTCGGCCTCGTGATCTTCTACGCGACGCTGAACTGGGTCGGCGGCCCCGGCCGGGTCGACGTCTATCTCGAAGGCCTCGTCGAGCCGCGGACGGGCCTCCTCCTCGTCGACAGCCTGCTCGCCGGCGACACGGAGACCTTCTGGAACGCCGTCCACCACATCATCCTGCCGGCCTCGATCCTCGCCTATTCGGCGATGGCCTACATCACGCGGATGACGCGCGCCTTCACGCTGGAACAGCTCAACCAGGACTACGTCGTCGCGGCGCGGGCCAAGGGGGCCTCGAACGGGCGCATCATTCTCCGGCATCTCGCGCCGAACATCGCCGTGCAGCTCGTCACCGTCCTCGCCATCTCCTACGGCGCGCTGCTCGAAGGCGCGGTCGTCACCGAGATCGTGTTCTCCTGGCCCGGCATCGGCCAGTACATGACCAACGCGCTGATGATCGGCGACATGAACGCGATCCTCGCCGGAACCCTCGTGATCGGCGTCATCTTCATGGCTCTCAACTTCCTGTCCGACCTCGCCTACCTCGTTCTCGACCCACGCACCCGCGAGGTGCGGGCATGACCGTCGAGGACACCCTCCCCGCGCACGCGGCCGAGCCGGCGACGAGCGCGCCTCGCCTCGCCGGCAGCTTGAAGGGCATGCTCGCCAAGCTCGCCGCCGAGCCGCTCGGCCTGTTCGGCTTCGCCATCCTCGCGCTCCTCGTCGTGGTCGCGATCCTGGCGCCGCTGATCGCGCCCTACGACCCGGTCGCGCAGAATCTCGCCGGCGCGCAGCAGCCGCCGGGCTGGCAGCACTGGGCTGGCACGGACGAGTTCGGCCGCGATATCCTGTCCCGGCTGATCTACGGCACGCGGATCACCATCCAGACCGTGCTCGCCGTCTCGCTGATCGTCGGCCCGGTCGGGCTGCTGATCGGCATCGTCGCCGGCTTCGTCGGCGGCTGGACGGACGCGATCCTGATGCGCTTCACCGACATCGTCCTGTCCTTCCCGTCGCTGATCCTGGCGCTCGCCTTCGCGGCGGCGCTGGGCGCGGGGCTCGAGACCGCGATCGTTGCGATCTCGCTGACCGGCTGGCCGCCGATCGCCCGCCTGGCGCGGGCCGAGACGCTGATCGTGCGGAACGCCGACTATGTCGCGGCCGCCCGGCTCTACGGCGCGTCGCCCTGGCGGCTCCTCGTGCGCTACATCGCGCCGATGTGCGTGCCCTCCGTCGTGGTGCGGCTGACGCTGAACATGGCGGGCATCATCCTCACCGCCGCGGCGCTCGGCTTCCTCGGCCTCGGCGCGCAGCCGCCCGCCCCCGAATGGGGCGCGATGATCTCGAACGGGCGCAAGTTCATGCTGGATTCCTGGTGGATCGCGGTGATGCCGGGCGTCGCGATCCTCGTCACCAGCCTCGCCTTCAATCTCGCCGGCGACGCCATGCGCGACATCCTGGACCCCCGCCATGCCCGCGGCTGAACCGATCCTTCGCGTTCGCGACCTGACGGTGCGCTTCGGCCGGGCCGGCGTCCCGGCGGTGAGGGGAGTCGGCTTCGATCTCGGGGCCGAGCGGCTCGGCATCGTCGGGGAATCCGGCTCCGGCAAGTCGACGCTCGGCCGCGCCGTGATGCGCCTCCTTCCCGCCTCCGCGCGCGTCGAGGCCGGCACGCTCGACTTCGAGGGCGAGCCGCTGCTCGGGCAAAGCGAGCGGCGGATGCGCGGCCTTCGCGGCGGGCGCATGTCGCTGATCATGCAGGACCCGCGCTATTCGCTGAACCCGGTCGTGACCGTCGGCGCGCAGGTCGCGGAAGCAGCACGCCTGCACGGGAAGGCGAACCCGCGCGAGGCCCGCGAGCGCGCGGCCGCGATGCTGGAGCGCGTGCGCATCGCCGACGTCCGGCGCACGATGGCGCTCTACCCGCACCAGATTTCCGGGGGGATGGGCCAGCGCGTGATGATCGCGATGATGCTGCTCGCCCGCCCGCGCCTCGTCATCGCCGACGAGCCGACCTCGGCGCTCGACGTCTCGGTGCGCGGCGACGTCCTGAAGCTCCTCGACGAGCTGGTGCGCGAGCAGGAAGCCGGGCTGATCCTGATCAGCCACGACATCCGCATGGTGGCGGCCTTCTGCCAGCGGATCATCGTGATGTACGGCGGCCGGGCGGTCGAGGAGCTGACGCGGCTCGAAGACGCCCGCCACCCCTATACGCGCGGCCTCATCGCGGCGATGCCGGATCCCCGCCGGCCGGTGCGCCGGCTGCAGACGCTCGACCGGCAGGCGATCGCGGCCGCGATGGAGGACGCATGATCGAGGTCCGGGACCTCCGCGTCGCCTTCGGCACGGGCGTCGCGCGGCGGGACGTGGTGAAGGGCGTATCCTTCGCGGTGGCGAAAGGCGAGACGCTCGGCATCGTCGGCGAGTCCGGCTGCGGCAAGTCCACGGTGCTGCGCTCGCTCGCCGGGCTCGACCGGCACTGGGAGGGCGGCATCGCGTTCGACGGCCGGCCGGTCGGCCGGGAGCGCGCCCGCGACGAGCTCGCGCTGGCGCAGATGGTGTTCCAGGATCCCTACGGCTCGATCCATCCGCGCCACCGCATCGGGCGCGTCCTCGCCGAGCCGATCCGGGCGATGGGGCGTGGGCCGGGCTGGGACCGCGTCGGACCGGCGCTGACCCAGGTCGGCTTGCCGGCCGGTTTCGCCGAGCGCTTTCCGCACGAGCTCTCCGGCGGCCAGCGCCAGCGCGTCGCGATCGCGCGGGCGCTGATGCTGGAGCCGCCGATCCTCCTTCTCGACGAGCCGACCTCGGCGCTCGACGTGTCGGTGCAGGCGGAGGTGCTGAACGTCCTTGCCGACCTTCGCGACGAGCGGGAGCTCACCTGCGTACTCGTCAGTCACGACCTCGCGGTGATCGCGCACATGTGCGACCGCGCCCTCGTCATGCGGGACGGCGTCTTCGTCGACGAGCTGACCCGGGACGATCTTCGCGCCGGGCGCACCCATGCCGACTATTCGAGGACGCTCGTCGAGGCGAGCCTCCTCTAGGGGCTACCGGCTCACCAGCAGGTGAAGCCGCCGTCGACGGGCACGATCGCGCCGGTGATCAGGCTCGCGGCGTCGGAGGCGAGGAACAGGACGGCGTTCGCCACCTCCTCTGCCTGCCCCATGCGCCCCATCGGCGTATCGTTCAGCCAGATCGGGATGCGGTCGGCATTGGCCGGGTTCGCCAGCACCATCGGCGTCTCGATATAGGTCGGCGCGACGGCGTTGACGCGCACGCCGTGCGGCGCCCATTCCGCCGCCATCGAGCGCGTCATGTGGTGCACGGCCGCCTTCGAGACGTTGTAGGGCGTCTGCGGCTGCGGCCGGTTGCAGATCGTGCCGGACATCGAGCCGAGATTGACGATCGCGCCGCGTTTCGCCGCCAGCATGTGACGGCCGAAGGCGCGCGAGCACCAGAACACGCCGTTGACGTTGACGTTCATCGTCCGCAGCCAATGCGCGTCCTCGACGTCCTGCGAGGAGAAGCCGGTCTCGCCGATTCCCGCATTGTTGACGAGGATCGTCGCCGGCGTGCCGCGCGCGGCAAGCATGTCGGCGATCTCGGTCATCCGCGCCGAGGACGTGACGTCGCCGACAAGCGCCTCCGCCTCGAAGCCCTTCGCCTCCAGCGCCGCGCGCCCCGCCTCGCCGGCGTCCGCCTGCGGCTCGATCAGGACGAGGCGTGCGCCCGCCTCCGCCAGCGCCTCCGCGCTCGCGAGGCCGATGCCCCGACCGCCGCCGGTCACCACCGCCACCTGCCCGTCCACCTGAAACCGTTTCGTCGGCATATGATCCTCCCGTTCCATGTTCATTCCCGCAAGTCGCGGCAGCCCTCAGACGTCGAAGCCCGCCGGCAGGATCACGACGTCGCGGATGGTGACGTTGCGCGTGCGCGTCAGCATGAACAGCACCGCCTCGGCCACCTCCTTCGCGTCCATCAGGTTGCCGGCGGCGATCGCCCGGTCGAGGTTTTCCTTCGGCCAGTCCTGCACGAGCGCGGTCATCACCGGGCCGGGCGACACCATGCCGACGCGGACGCCGTGCTTGGCGAACTGGCGGCGAGTGGCGTGGACGAAGGCGTAGACCGCGTTCTTCGAGGCCGTGTAGATCGGCTCCCAGTGGATCGGCTCGTGTCCGGCGACCGAGCTGGTGACGACGACGTCGCCGGTGCGGCGCTCGACCATGTGCGGCAGGACGGCGTGGACGGTGCGGAACACGGCGTTGACGTTGAGCTGGAGCATCCGGTCCCAGTCGTCCGGATGGCTGTCGAGGAGGTCGCCGCCGATATAGGAGCCGGCATTGGCGTGGAAGACGTCGAGCTGCCCGGCCTTCTCCAGGATCTGCGGCATCATCGTCGCGACGCTCGCCGGGTCGAGGAGGTCGACCACGACCGGAATGGCGTTCTGCCCGAGTTCGGCACGCAGCTTCTCGAGTTCACCCGCGGCGCGGTCCACCAGGACGACGCGCGCGCCGGCTTCCAGGCATTCCCTGGCGCAGGCGAGGCCGATGCCGGACGCCGCGCCGGTGATCGCCACGACCTTGCCCGAAAGTTTGCCGCTCATGGAGTCCTCCCGTTTCGAATGATCACGTCCCGCCCCGGCTCGGCCGGACTCAGGCGACGCGCGGCGTTCGCGCGATGAAGTCGTCCAGTTCGGAGCGGGTGCCCGTGCCTTCCATCGGGCCCAGCACCGAGACGTTCCGTGCCCCGGCGGCGTTGGCGTATTCGAGCGCTTGCGCCGGCTGGAGGCCGAGGCGGCGACAGGCGACGTAGGCGCCGCCGAAGCAGTCGCCGGCCCCGGTCGGATCGACCTCCTCCACCGCGAAGGCGGGCGCGTCGAAGCGCCCGCCGCCGGCCTGGAAGACGCTGGAGCCCTCTGCGCCGCGCTTCAGCACGATCTCGGCGACGCCGCGCCGGAACAGCGCCGCGACGGCCTCCGCCTCGCGGTCGACGCCGGCCGCGACGAACAGCTCGTCGCCGGAGGGGAGAAGCAAGTCGGCGCTGTCGATCAGTTGCGCGAAGCGCGCCGCCGTCTGCCCCTGCGCGAGGAGTTCCTTGCGCAGGTTCGGATCGAACGAGACGCTGCCGCCCCGCGCCCGCACCGCCCTTAAGGCCTCTTCGGTGATCTCCCACGCGCCCGGAATGGCGAAGGCCGTGCCCATCACGTGCAAGTGGCCGGCCCGGGCGAAGAGCGCCTCGGCCGCCGGGGTCGCCGCGATCAGCGCCGCCGCCGACTTCGCGATGTTGTAGACGAAGTCTCGCGATCCATCCGTGCGATAGCGCACGAAGGCGCTGCCGGTCGGATAGTCCGGGCTGACTGCGACGGCGGATACGTCCGCGCCGGCCGCACGCAGCCGCTCGACGTTGAGACGGCCGAAATCGTCGTCGCCGACGCATGCGACCATCCCGACCGAACCGCCGATCCGCGCGCACTGGTCGACGAAGATCGCCGGCGCGCCGCTCGGGAACGGGCCGACGAGCCCGATCGGCTGGCGGAAGCCCTCGCCCCGCGTCGTCGCCATGATCTCGACGAGGATCTCGCCGATCACCACGGTCGGGCCGAGCGCATCCGGCGCGATAGGTGGCCGCTCAGTCACGGCCCGCCTCCCCGGCAACGGCAAGCATATCCATTCCCGCTCGTCCTCCCTCGCCGGTTCGCGATCCCGCCGCGGCGCCTCTTCCGCCGCATGCGACGTGCGGCCGGCGACGAATCGCCCACGGTCCCGGGCGGAAGCTAACCGCCATTGTATGGACCGACAACATATTACGCGGCCGAAGCAGGATAGGGCTGGTCTCGGCCCCCGCCCACCCCTGCCGATCCTTCGTCATCCTCGTCGGCGCCTCCTTCCGCAAAGCGCTGGCTTTCGAGCGAGAAGTAGCGGCGGTGCATCATGCAGGCCGCGCCGAAGGCGGCGCCGGACGCGGCATCCTCGTTGACGGTGATCCGCGGCGTCGGGAAGGTCGAGGCCTGGAACTCCTGCATATGCGCCGTGACCCGCGCCGCGACCAGCGGATAGAGCGCCGCGACGGAGCCGCCGAGCACGACCCGGTCCGGATCGACGACGCGGCAGGTCTGCGCGAGACCGAAGGCGAGCGCCCGCGCCCAGCTTTCCGCGATGGCGACGGCGCTCGGCACGCGGTCGCGGACGTCCGCGACGAAATCGCCGAAGCGCCCCGAGCCGCCGCCCTCGCGACAGGCGCGCACGATGGCCTCCAGGCCGATCGCCTGTTCGAGCGAGCGCCACGATCCATCGCCGATGTTCAGATGACCGATCTCGCCCGCTAGTCCGTGCGCGCCGCGCAGGAGGGTCCCGTCGACGATGATGCCGCCGCCGACGCCGCTTTCGAGCACGATGAACAGGGTGACGCCCGTTTCGCTGGACGGACGGCCGTAGCCGGCGCCGATGGCGAAGGCGTTGGCGTCGTTCTCGGCGAGCACCGGCACCCGGATCGGCAGCGCCTGCCGGACGATCTCGGCCGGGTAGAGTTCGCGCCAGCCGAGCAGCGGCGCGACGGTGACGAAGCCGTGCCGGTTCATCTGCGCCGGAACCGAGACGCCGACGCCCTCGCAGCGGTGCCAGCGCTCCTCCGGTATGGCCTGGAACGCCTGGCGCACGGCACGCTCCACCGCCGCCTCGACGCCGATCGACGGGCCGTCCAGCGGCTCGACGCTGGTCGAGACCGCGACCGCCGCGAGGTCGAGTTCCACCACGCTGATATGCTCGACGCCGATCTCGACGCCGAGAAAGAAGCTCGCTTCCGGGACGAGCTGCAAGAGGATGCCCGGTCGCCCGGCGCGCAGCCGCCCCGGCCGCTCCGGCGACGCGTCGGCGGCGACTTCGCGCACGAGGCCGTCGGCGGTGAGGCCCGCGATGATATGGCCGGACGAGGAGCGGTTGAGCCGCAGCTTGCGGGCAAGCTCGGCGCGGCTGAGCGATCCGAACTGCAGCAGCGCCCGGAGCGCCGCCACCTCGTTCGACTGCCGCACCCGCCGTGGGGAACTCGCGATCGACGCGAGGTCGCTCATGCCGACGCTCCGAAGACTTAAGGCCGCGCGACGGTCGCCTGGCGACGCGCGGCTTCGTCCCGCTTCAGCTCGATGAACGCCTTGGCGTGGCGGGCCAGCGGCAGGCTGTCCGTCCAGGTGTCGCGCCAGATGGCGCAGGCGAGCGACAGCGATTCGTCCACCACCGCGCCGGAGAAGGACTCGAAGGTGATGTCGCGGCGGTAGTCGATGTCGAGCAGCGCATCGAAGATCGCGTCGAAGCCGATCGTGCCGTCGCCGAGATAGCCGCGATTGCTCTCGCCGATATGGAAATAGCCGATCCTGTCGCCGGCGAGCCGGATAGCGGCGGCCGGGTTCGCCTCCTCGATGTTCATGTGGAACGTGTCGAGATGGAGCCGCACCGCATCCGATCCTGTCGCCTCGATGAAGGCGAGCCCTTGCGCGGTGGTGTTCAGGAGATTGGTCTCGAACCGGTTCACCACCTCCAGAACGAGGTCGATCCCGGCGGCCTTCGCGAGTTCGGCTGTCTTGGCGATCGCCTGGACGCTGTTGCGCCGCCCGCCTTCGGTCGGCAGCGCGGCGTACTTGCCGTGGGCGGAATAGAGGATGCCGCCGAGCGTCACGCCGCCGATGTCGCGCACGGCCTTCACCACGCCGGCGAGCAGGTCCTCGCCGCGCTTCACCGCGGCCGCGTCCTCGCTGGAGACGTCGGCATCGGGCGTCAAGCCCATCGTCACCGCGATGTCGAGGTCGAGCGACTTCGCGCGCCGGGCGAGGCTGTCCAGATCGAACTTGTCGGGGCGGAGATAGGCGAGTTCGATCAGCTTGAAGCCGCACTCGGCCGAGCTTTCCATCGCCCGTTCGAGTTCGCCTTGCGTGCTGCCGCCCGTCCAGACGAACGAATGAATGCCGAGCCGGCGCATGATGCGGACCCCCCGATTCTCGTTATTGTTGGTTGCGCCAACAAAGGTCCTCGAACCGTTCGGCTGTCAAGTGGAGATGCCACTGAAGAACGCGCGCGCCGCGGAGACCGTGGGTTCGATCGGTTGAAGGTGTCCGACATCCCGCCGCGAACTATCCCGCGCCGCACAATTTGAGTGGTCGAGCAACAAATGTTGTTTCCATTCTCAATCCGGGTTACACGAATCGCACGAGGCCTGCCGTCGCTCGACGGGCAGCGCCGTTCCGGGCTCCTTGGAGGAGGAGCTTTCGCCGCCGCGTGCCGGCGGTGAAACCGGTGAAGGATCATGGCCCGCTCCGGCAGGATCGGGGGATCAGGGGAGGAAAGAGCATGAGACGAGCGATTGGGTTGAGTCTGGCTGCCCTCGTGGTGGGCCTCATGGCGAGCGCCGCGCCGGCGCGGGCCGACTTCTGGTCGGACGCGGGCGCGAAATACAAGGGCGTGACCCTGCACGGCGTGACGGAGAGCACGCCGCCGTCCAACTACATCAAGGACGTGCTGGCGCCGGAGTTCGAGAAGAAGACCGGCATCAAGGTCGAGATCGAGACCACGTCCTGGGACCAGATGTACGACAAGGCCATCAAGGACATGGAGGCCAAGACCGGCATCTACGACATGGTCTATATCGAGCAAGACATCATCTACGCCTATCTCGCCCGCAACTTCCTGGTCGACGTCACCAAGTCGCTGAAGGACGATGCGTCGCTGAAGGCCCCGGATTTCGACGAGTCGCATTTCACGACCTTCGCCAACTACTTCAAGAACAAGGACGGCGACCTCTTCGGCGTGCCAATGGAGGCCTTCATCAAGGTCTACCTCTATCGGAAAGACCTGTTCGACGACGCGGCGGCGAAGGAAGCGTTCAAGAAGGAAACCGGCAAGGATCTCGCCCCGGCGAAGACCCACGAGGACTACACGCAGATCGCGGAGTTCTTCACCAAGTGGGGTAAGGACCACGGCGGCGACCTCTGGGGCACGACGGCGCAGGCCCATACCGGCCACCCGGCCTCCTGGTACGAGTTCTTCGAGTCCGTCGCGCCGACCTTCGGCGTCTACAACTGGGGCATCGACGCCAACAACAACTACGCTGCTTCCGTCGCGAACGGCGGCCAGATGAACTCGGACAAGGCCAAGGCCGCGCTGAAATACTGGCTGCACCTGCGCGACATCGCGCCGCCGGAATCCGCGTCCTCGACCTGGACGGAGGTCGCGACCACCTTCGCCGCCGGCCGCGCCGCACAAGGCCTCGTCTATGGCGAGAACGCCGCCTGGATCGCCTCCGACCCCTCGAAGTCGAAAGTGGTCGGCAAGGTGGGCGTCGCACTGCCGCCGGTGGAACCCGGCGTGATGGAGGATGCCGAAAACGGCAAGGGTTACATCGGCTACTACGACGGCGGTGCCTTCGGCCTGCCCGTCACCTCCAAGAACAAGGAGGCCGCGCTGCTCTTCCTGCAGTATATCGGGCAGGATTCGGTGCAGAGCGGCTGGGCCGTCGCGGCGCCCCGCATCACCAATACCGCGACCTACGACGATCCCGGCGTCAAGAAGATGGATCAGGAACTCGGCGGCTACTACACCATGCTGAAGGACGACGGGAAGCTGTTCGCCGGCGCCCCGCCCTACCCGTTCCACGCCCAGGTGCGCGAGGCAACCGCCCCGATCTTCTACCAGATCCTCACCGGCGAGGTCGCGCCGGACGAGGGGCTCGACAAGATGGCAGCCGCGGCGGAAGACGAACTGACCAACCTCGGCTACCGCCAGTAACGTCGGCGCCCGGCCGGATCGCCCGCGTCGCGGGCGGTCCGGACCGCCGTTCGCGGGGAAGGCGTCAGGCTCGTCCCGCGAACGCCCGCGGCTTCCAGGCCGCGACCGAAGTCTCGTCGAGGGCGGTTCACATGCGTTCCAACAAGGTGGGGTGGCTGCTGCTCGCCCCGACGATCCTGATCCTCGGCGTCTTCGGCATCCTGCCGTTCCTCTACGTGCTCTACGTCTCGTTCCACCAGTGGAACCCGTTCGGCGCGAGTCCGGACATGATGTTCCGCGGGGCGCGGAACTTCCGCCGTCTCGTCTTCGACGGGGAGTTCCTGAATTCGATCCGGTACACGCTGGAGTTCGCGCTCTTCGCCGTGTTCAGCGAGGTGGTGCTCGGCTATTTCCTGGCGCAGCTCTTCATGCGCGAGTTCCCGGGCAAGGGCTTCTTCCGCACCATCCACACGCTGCCGCTGATCGTGGCGCCCATCGTCGTCGGCTCGGTCTGGCGGCTGATGACGACGCCCTCGATCGGCATCATCCCCTATTACCTGAACAACTGGTTCGGCTACGACATGAACATCGGCCGCGACCCGAACGCGGCCTTCCTGCTCACCGTCGTCATGGACGTCTGGCACTGGACGCCGCTCGTGACGCTGACGCTGCTCGCCGCCCTCGTCTCGCTGCCGAAGGAGCCGTTCGAGCAGGCCGAGATCGACGGCGCGAGCCGCTGGCAAATCTTCTGGCACATCACGCTGCCGATGATCCGTCCGGCGATCCTTGCCACCGTCTTCATCCGCATGATGGACGCGCTGCGCACCGTCGACGAGGTCTGGATGCTGACCGGCGGCGGCCCGGGCGCCGCCACCCGCTATGTCGGCCTCCATATCTGGAAAGTGGTCTTCCCGAAGACCGACTACGGCTACGGCTCGGCGATCTCGATCATCGTCCTCTACCTGACCCTCGTGATGTGCTGGGCGCTCTATGTCGGGCTCGTCGCCCCGCGGGCCCGAAAGGGAGAAGCGTGATGCGCCGCGACCGTCCGCTCCTCGCGATCGGCCTGTGGATCCTCCTCAGCCTCGCGACCCTCTTTCCGATCTACTGGCTGTTCGTCGTCTCGGTGAAACCGGCCGTCGACCTCTTCACGACGCCGAGCCTGTTCCTCGACACCGTCTACTGGGACAACTACGCCAAGGTGCTGACCAACGAGACGCTGCGGCGCTACATGATGAACTCGATCATCATCTCGACCGGCAACGCCGTCCTGGTGACGACCCTCGCCTTCATGGCCTGCTACGCCCTCTCCCGCTACGATCTCGGCGGCAAGGAGAACATCTTCTTCTGGACGATCACCAACCGCATGGCCCCGGCCGCGGTGTTCCTGCTGCCGTTCTTCCTCCTGTTCACGCAGGTCTTCACGATCGGCGAGTGGAAGCTCTACGACACGCGGATCGGCATGATCCTGCTCTATTGCACCTTCAACCTGCCCTTCGCGATCTGGACGCTCCGGCCGACCATCGAGGGCATTCCGAAGGAGCTCGACGAGGCGGCGACGGTGGACGGCTCCTCGACCTGGCAGGTCATCGCGGAAGTGATCTTCCCCCTGGCGCGGCCGGGCCTCGCCGTCACGCTGATCCTCACCTGGGTCTTCGCCTGGAACGAGTTCCTGCTCGCCGCGACGCTGACAAGCTTCAACGCCCGCACCATCACCACGGGTCTCTCCGAATACGTCACCACGACCGGCACCGAATGGGGCACGATGGCCTCGATCGCCATCATCACCCTCATCCCGGCGCTCGTGATCTTCGCCGTGGTGCAGCGGCACATCGTGGCCGGCCTCACCTTCGGCGCGGTCAAGGAGTAGCGCGATGGCGGACCAGCTCGTCGATCTCGACGCCGCCGACGAGGAGGCCCGCCTCGTCGAGGCGCGGCCCGTCCGGCAGGGCTTCCTGCCGATCGTCACGAACTGGTTCGATCGCCTGTTCATCGGCATCTACCTGTTCGTCGCGATCGAGCTTCTCTGGATGCGCTTCCTGGAGAAGGCGATCCCGCTCACCGGCGCGCACCTGCTCTCGCTGCTCCTTCTCGTGCTGATCGTCTGGAAGGGGTAGCGAGCGATGGGCGGAACTGCCGCAGGAGGAGAGAACCGCGATGGCTGAGGTCAGCGTCAGGAACGTCGTCAAGGCCTATGGCGGCGCACAGGTCATCCACGGCGTCGACATCGACATCCGCGACGGCGAGTTCGTCGTGCTGGTCGGCCCGTCCGGCTGCGGGAAGTCGACGCTGCTCCGGATGATCGCCGGGCTGGAGGCGATCTCCGGCGGCAAGATCGAGATCGGCGGGCGCGTCGTCAACGACGTGCCGCCGAAGGAACGCGACATCGCGATGGTGTTCCAGTCCTACGCGCTCTACCCGCATAAGACGGTGCGCGACAACATGGGTTTCTCGCTGAAGATCAAGGGGCGGCCGAAAGCGGAGATCGACGAGAAGGTCGGCCGGGCCGCCGAGATCCTCGACTTGAAGAAGCTGCTCGACCGCTTCCCGAAGCAGCTTTCCGGCGGCCAGCGCCAGCGCGTCGCGATGGGCCGCGCCATCGTGCGGGAACCGAAGGTCTTCCTGTTCGACGAGCCCTTGTCGAACCTCGACGCGAAGCTGCGCGTCGCCATGCGGGTCGAGATCAAGGAACTGCACCAGCGGCTGAAGACGACGATCGTCTACGTCACGCACGATCAGATCGAGGCGATGACCATGGCCGACAAGATCGTCGTGATGAAGGACGGCCGGGTCGAGCAGATCGGCGCGCCGCTCGACCTCTACGACAATCCGGCCAACACCTTCGTCGCCGGCTTCATCGGCTCGCCGGCGATGAACTTCATCAAGGGGCGGATCGAGGCGGCGGACGGCCGGCGGAGCTTCGTCTCCTCCAGCGGCGCGCGGCTTCCCGTGGGCGACGCCAGCGTCAGCGAGAACGGCCAGCCGGTGATCTACGGCATCCGGCCGGAGCACATCGACATCGGCGACGGCGGCGTGCCGGTGCGCGTCTCGGTGCTGGAGCCGACCGGCTCGGAAACGCAGGTCTTCGCCAAGCTCGGCGACGACACGATCGACGCGGTGGTGAAGGACCGCCTCGCGGTCCGGCCGGGCGAGGAAGTGCTGTTCCGCATCGATCCGCGCCGCGCCCACATCTTCGACGGCAAGAGCGCGGCGCGGCTCTAGAGGCGGTGCACGAGAAAAGGGAACGAGCATGGATTTCACGGGCAAGCGGGTCGTGGTCACCGGCGCCGGCAAGGGCATCGGCCGCGCGACGGCGCTGATGCTGGCGAAGCGCGGCGCAACGGTGGTCGCGCTGACGCGCTCGCAAGCCGACCTCGATACGCTGAAGGCGGAAGCCGGCTGCGAGGGGATCGCGGTCGACCTCGCCGACGCGGAGGCGACGCGCGAGGCCGCGCGCCGGGCGCTCCCTGCCGACCTTCTCGTCAACTGCGCCGGCACGACCGAACTCCAGTCCTTCCTCGACGTGACGGTCGAGGCCTTCGACCTCCTCCACGCCGTCAACACCAGGGCTCCGATGATCGTCGCGCAGGAATACGCGCGCGAGACGCTGGGACGAGGCGCGAAGGGCGCGATCGTCAACGTCTCGAGCGTCGCCGCCTTTGTCGGCATTCCGGACCATGCGGCCTACTGCGCCTCGAAGGCCGGGCTCGACGGCCTGACCCGCGTGATGGCGAAGGAGCTTGCGCCGAAGGGCATCCGCGTCAACGGCGTCCATCCGACCGTGACGCTGACGCCGATGGCGGTGAAGGCCTGGAGCGATCCGGTGAAGGCGGCCGGCATGATGGGCCGCATCCCGGTCGGCCGCTTCGCCGACCCGGACGACGTCGCGGAGGTGATCCTGTTCCTCCTCAGCGACGAGGCGGCGATGGTGAACGGCCTTTCGATGCCGATCGATGGCGGCTACATGATCGCCTGAGCGACCCCCGCCGCCGGCGCGGCGGCGAAGGCGGCCTCGATGTCGGCCTGCGCCGCGTCGACCAGCGCCGCCATCCGCGCCCGTGCTTCCGCGCCGTCGCCCGCCGCGATCGCATCGAACACGCCGCGATGCTCCGGCACCGGATCGCGCGGCGCGAGGGCGAAGCGGGCCTTGAACAGCGTCGTCCAGCGCACCGCCGCGCCGATGCCGTCGCCGAGATTGGCGAGGATCTCGTTGCCGGTCGCCCGGAGGATCGCGTCGTGGAAGGTCCGGTCGGCCTGTCGGCCGCGCTCGTCGGCGAAGGTGAAACGCTCCATCGCATCGACGGCGGCCTTCAGCCGGGCTAGATCCTGAGCCCCGCGCCGTTCGGCTGCGAGCGCGGCGGCGCTCGGCTCGACGATCTGCCGGAGTTCGAACAGGGCGCGGATGAACGCGATGTCCGGCTCCGCGGTCTCGAAGAACCAGCCGAGCACGTCCGGGTCGAGCAGCCGCCAGCGGCTGCGGGGCGTCACCCGCGTGCCGGTCTTGGTACGGCTTTCGACGAGGCCCTTGGCGGCGAGCACGCGCAACGCTTCGCGATAGGCGCCGCGCGACACGGCGAGCTTGTTGCTCGCCTCGATCTCGCCGTCGAGCAGCGTGCCCGGCGAGAGGCGGCCGGTGACGATCGCGGTGCCGAGCCGGTGCGCGACGCCGCCGCTGATCCGCCGCCCTTCGCCCAAACCCTCAGCCCTTGATGCCGGAGCTCAGCATCACGGCGTCGGTGACGCGGCGCTGGAACAGGAGATAGGCGGCGACCACCGGCAGCGCGCCGAGGAGCGCCACGGCCATCAGCCGCGCATACTGCACGCCGAAGGCGTCGTGGACCTGCGTGATGCCGACGGGGATCGTCATCACCTCGTCGGAGGTCGTGACGAGGAATGGCCAGAGGAAGCTGTTCCACGCCTGAATGAAGGTGATGATCGCCAGCGCCACCGCGATGCCCTTGTTCAAGGGCAGGTAGAGGCGGAACAGCAGCGTGTACTCGCCGCCGCCGTCCAGCACCACGGCCTCGCGCATCTCCTTCGGCACGGCGTCGAAGAACTGCTTGAACACGATCACCACGACCGGAACGATGAGCTGGCCGAGGATGACGCCGGCCCAGGTGTTGATGAAGCCGAGATCGTTCATCAGGATGAACTGCGACACCACCACGGCCTGGATCGGCACCATGAACGAGACGAGGATCGCGCCGTAGAGCAGGCGGCGGCCGGGAAAGCGGAGTTGCGACAGCGCATAGGCGCACATCATGCCGAAGGTGATGACGATCACCGTGATCGCGAGCGCCGTCACGATCGAGTTCACGTACCAAGTCAGGATCTTGGTGTTCAGGAAGGCGCTGACATAGGCGGCCGGGTTGAACTCCGTAAGGAACAGGCCCGAATTGCCGACGACGTTGTGCTCCGAGCGGAACGAGGTGATCAGCGCCCAGTAGAGCGGAAAGAACCAGATCGCCGCCGCGATCACCGTGATCGCGGTGAGGAGGATGCGTTCGCGGCGCGAGGCGATGTTCATCGGCGGCCTCCCAGACGCAGAAGCTGGAACTGGAAGACCGAGGCGACCGCGATCACGAGGACGAGCACGACCGAGATCGCGGCGGCGTAACCGATATGGTTGAGCTGGAAGGCCTCGCGGTAGATCAGGAGGATCAGCACGTAGGAGGAGTTGAACGGCCCGCCCTTGGTGAGAAGGAAGACCTGGTCGAAGAGCTTGAGCTGCAGGATGAGCTGCAGGGTCAGGACGAGCGCCGTCACCGGCCAGAGCAGCGGCCAGGTCACGCGCCGGAAGCGCTGCCAGGACGAGGCCCCGTCGAGCGCGGCGGACTCGTAGAGCTCCTTCGGAATGTTGCGGAGGCCCGCGATGAGGAGGAGCACGTTAAAGCCGTTGGTCCACCAGATCGTGACGACGGCCACCGTCGGGAGCGCCCAGTACGGGTTCTTGAACACCGCCACCGATTTACCGGTGAAGAAGGCGATCACCGGCTGGAGGATGCCGAACTGGAAGTCGAGCATCCAGGCCCAGATTTCGGTGACGACCGAGACCGGTAGGACGTAGGGGAGGAAGAACACGACGAGCACGGCGCTCTGCACCCAGCCCGACAGGCGGCTGACCATCAACGCGATACCGAGCGCGATCAGCGTCGTCGGGATCACCGTCAGCAGGATGAAGTAGCCGTTGTTCCAAAGCGCGGTGAAGAACAGCTTGTCGGCGAAGAGGCGGCGGTAGTTGTCGAGCCCGGCGAAGGTCCGCTCGCCGACCATCGCGGCGTTCTGGAACGACAGCTCGACCACGGACGCCGCCGGGTAGAGGAAGAACACCACGAAGCAGGCGAGGAACGGCAGGACGAGGCTGTAGGCGATCAGCGTCTGCCTTCGCCGCGAGAAGGTTCGCATGGGCGGGAACTCGGCAACGTTCGTCGGGGCGGCGGCGAGACCGGCCGCCCCGCGGAGGGGGCGGCCGGGAAGCGTCGAAGGCTCAGTTCGCGGCGAGCTGGCCGAGCGACTCCTGCATCTGCGTCACCGCCTCTTCCGGCGTCATGAAGCCGTTGATCGCCGGCGACATGATGTTCAGCGCCGCGTCGTAGATCGGGCCGCCGACCCCGGCGATGTTGGAGCGCGGATCGTAGACCGCGGTTTCGGCCAGCACCGAATAGGTGGCGTTCGGCTCCATCTTCTTGAACTCGTCGCTGTCGGCGACCGGCTTGTAGGCCGGGATGTGGCCGGCGTTCGCCCAGCGGATCGAGTGCTTATTCATCCAGCCGATGACGGTCATCACGGCTTTCCGCTTCTCGCCGGTGATCGAGCCCTGCGGGCTCTGCGGGATGGCGAAGGAGTGCGAGTCGGCCCAGGTCGCCTGTTGCCCCATCCAGGCCGGAACCTGGATCGCGCCCCATTCGAAGCCGAGCTGCTTCTTCTCGGCGAGATCGGTATAGGTCGGCACTTCCCAGACGCCGTTAAGCTGGAAGGCGGACTTGCCCGAGCTGAACAGCGCGACGGAGGCCTCGTACTCGGCCTGCTGCGGGGCGAAGCCCTTCGACACCCAGTCGGTCATCACGGCAAGCGCCTTCTGCGCCTTCGCGGCGTTGTCGCCGTCGAGCACCTTGTTGCCGTCCATGAACTTGCCGCCCTGCTGCGCGAGCAGCGTGTAGAACACGCGCCAGGTGCCGCCCTCGCCGCCGGTCTGGAACGAGACCGGGGTCTCGACGCCCTGCTCCTTCAATTTGGCGAGCGCGGCGTTGAACTCGTCGATCGTGCCGATGCCCTGCGGCTTGCCGTCGGGCCCGAGCAGGCCCGCCTTCGAGAGGAGGTCCTTGTTGTAGTAGAGGACGAGCGCGTGGACGTCGAAGGGCACGGCCTTCAGCTTGCCGCCCTCGGTCGCCGATTCCAGCGCGCGGGGGAAGTAATCGCTCTTGGAGAGGCCGGCATTCGCCAGGTCCTCGTCCGTGATGTCGGACAGGACGCCCTCCTTCACCGCGAGCGGCACGCGCGACAGGTGGAAGGTCATCACGTCCGGCTGCTGGCCGACCGCGGCGGAGGTGCGCACCTTCGTGTAGAAGGGCTCGCCCCATTCCGAGGTCGTCGCGTTGATGTGGATGTCCGGGTGCTCCTTGTTGAAGTCGGCGATCAGCGCCTTCATGCGCACGCCGTCGCCGCCCGACAGGAAGTCCCACCAGGTGATCTCGGTCGCGGCGAAGCTCGCGGTCGCGGCCCCGACGAGAAGCCCGGACGCGACGGCCAGGGTCTTCAGAATGTGTTTCATGTCGATCCTCCCATGACAGGCGGGCGATGCGCCCGTTTTCAGCGAAGCCGTTTCCCGGCGGCGTCGAAGAGCAGCGTCTTGTCCCGCCGGAAGGCGAGGTTGAAGGTCGCGTCGGCGGTCCCGAGCGGTGCTTCGCCGCGCCGTTCGACGAGGACCGGATGGCCGTTCGCAAACCTCGCGTGGACGAAGGACACGCTGCCGAGCGCTTCCGTCAGTTCCTCGCGCGCCGGCAGCCCCTCGCCCGCGACAACCTCGACGTGTTCTGGGCGGATGCCGACGAGAACTTGCGTCCCGGCCACCGGCCGGCTTTCGGCGAGCGGCACGGGCACCGGGTGCTCGGGCGCGGCTTCCATCCGCACGAGCACGCCGGATGCGTCGGTGGACTCCACCGTGCCGGCGAAGAAGTTCATGGCGGGCGAACCGATGAAGCCGGCGACGAAGCGGTCGTCCGGGTTCTCGTAGAGTTCGAGCGGCCGCCCGACCTGCCGCACGACGCCCGCTTCCAGCACGACGATGCGGTCGGCCATGGTCATGGCCTCTACCTGATCGTGGGTGACGTAGATCATCGTCGCGCCGATCTCCTTGTGGAGCCGGGCGAGTTCGAGGCGCATCTGGACGCGGAGCTCGGCGTCGAGGTTCGAGAGTGGCTCATCGAACAGGAAGACCTTCGGCTCGCGCACGATGGCGCGGCCGATCGCGACGCGCTGGCGCTGGCCGCCGGAAAGCTGGCTGGGACGTTTCGTCAGATGATCGGTGAGGCGCAGGATGCGCGCGGCTTCCGCGACCTTCGTGCGGATCTCGACCTTCGGCCGGCGGGCGATCTGCAGCGAGAAGGCCATGTTGTCGAAGACGGTGAGGTGCGGGTAGAGCGCGTAGCTCTGGAACACCATCGCGACGCCGCGCTGCGCCGGCTCGACCTCGGTGACGTCGCGCCCGGCGATCTCGACCCGGCCGGCCGACATCGTCTCCAGCCCCGCGATCATCCGGAGCAGCGTGGACTTGCCGCAGCCGGACGGCCCGACGAAGACGCAGAACTCGCCCGGCTCGATGCCGAGCGACACGCCGTGGATCACCTCGTGGTCGCCGAAGCTCTTGCGGGCGTCAGCGAGTTTCACGCCGCCCGCTGCGGCCCGCGTCGCCTTCGCCGCCGCCGCGGTGCTCATCGAGCGGAGGCCACCGCGACGCGGACGACGTGGTAGGACAGAGCGGCGAGCGAGCCGCGCACGCGCCCGTCCTCGACGCCGACGCCCGAGCCCGGTTGCGGCGTGATCGCGTCCGGTTTGTCCGGGCCGTTGGTGGCGCGCAGATCGTGGCCGGCCATGACCCGATGGTCGACCAGCCTGACGTCGCCGAAGCCGCCGAGATGGATGTCGAGCTCGGCGCTCTCCGTCAGGTGGCGATTGACCACGAAGAGCGTGACGACATCCTCCTTGTCGTCGTGCACGGCCGAGACGTCGAGATAGGACACGTCGTCGGCGACGAGGCTGTCATAAGTCGGCCCGTCGACGCCGACCCGGAGCGCCTGGCCGCGCCCGTGGAGCGAGGCGAGCTGGTAGGGCCAGTAGATCGTCTGCCGCCAGGCCGGTCCGCCCCGTTCCGCCCGGATCGGCGCGATGACGTTGACGAGCTGGGCGATGCAGGCGATGCGCACCCGGTCGGAACGCCTGATGAACTCGTTCAGGAGGCAGGCGACGAAGAGCGCGTCCTCGAAGTTGTAGTCCTCTTCCAGAAGGTGCGGTGCTTCCGGCCAGTCCCAGGTCCGCCAGCGCTTCGAGTCCTCCTCGCGGTTGTGGTACCAGACGTTCCATTCGTCGAAGCAGATATAGACGTCCTTCTTCGAGCGCTTCTTCGCCTTCACGTAGTCGATCGTGCCGGCGATGGCCTGGATGTAGCGCCCGGTCTCCTCGACCTTAGCGAAATAGTTCAGCGTGTCGCGGCTCGAATTGCCGAAATACTTATGCAGCGAGATGTAGTCGACGTTGTCGTAGCACTCCTCCAGCACCTCCCGCTCCCAGGCGGGATAGGTCGGCATCTGGTCGTTGGAGGAGCCGCAGACGATGAGGTCGGCCTTCGGCGCCAGGATGCGCAGCGCCTTCGCCGTCTCGTCGGCGAGGCGGCCGTATTCCTTCGCCTCCTTGTGGCCCGTCTGCCAAGGCCCGTCCATCTCGTTGCCGAGGCACCACATGCCGACATCGTAGGGCTCGGAAACGCCGTGCTCGCGCCGGAGGTCCGACCAGTAGGTGCCGCCCGGATGGTTGACGTATTCGACGAAGTTGCGCGCGTCGGCGAGGCCCCGCGTACCGAGATTGACGGCGAGCATCATGTCGATGCCTGCGTCCTTCGCCCAGATCGCGAACTCGTTGATGCCGACCTGATTGGTTTCCTTCGAGCGCCAGGCGAGGTCGAGGCGCACCGGGCGGCTCTCCTTCGGCCCGATGCCGTCCTCCCAATTGTAGGCGGAAACGAAATTGCCGCCGGGATAGCGGATCGCCGGGATCTTCAGCTCGCGCACGAAGCGCATGACGTCCTGCCGGAAGCCGTTCGCGTCGGCTTGGGGGTGGCCGGGCTCGTAGATGCCGGAGTAGATGGCCCGGCCCATATGCTCGATGAAGGCGGAATACAGACGGTCGTCGATCCGGCTCACCGCGAGGTCGCGGTGGACGGTCACTGATATGCGCACGAACGAGGCCTCCCGATCCCGTATTTGTCAGAGTAATAGACCGGCTATGGCGGATGCCGTCAACGCGAAATTCGCGTCTCGCGCAACAATTGCATATCGCGCCGCAACATGAGGCAAGTGCCGGCTCTCGCCCCTTGCCGAGCCGGCGACGGGCGCTACCCCTTGGCCTCGTCGCGCATCCGAAAGGCGTCATGTTGCACCGTCTGGCCCTCCCCTTTCTCGCTGTCCTCGCCCTTGCAGCGACGGGAGCGGTGGCACCCGCAGCGCAGCGCTGGAGCGCGGCGAAGGCGGCCGAATGGTACGACGCGCAGCCTTGGACGAGCGGCGCGAACTACATCGCCTCGAATGCGATCAATCAGCTCGCGATGTTCCAGGCCGACACGTTCGATCCGGACCTGATCGACCGAGAACTCGGCTGGGCGCACGACAAGTTCGGCATGAACACGGTGCGCGTCTATCTGCACGACCTCCTGTGGGAACAGGACGCGGCCGGCTTCACCGGGCGGGTCGACCGGTTTCTCGGCATCGCCGAGCGCCACGGCATCCGGCCGATCCTCGTCCTCTTCGACAGTTGCTGGGATCCCGATCCGGTGCTTGGGTACCAGCGCAAGCCGGTGCCCGGCGTCCACAATTCCGGCTGGGTACAGAGCCCCGGCCGCCAGGATCTTGTGAATCCCGCGCGCGAAGCGCATCTCCGGGCCTATGTCGAGGGCATCGTCGGCGCCTTCGCGAACGATCGCCGCGTCCTCGCCTGGGACGTCTGGAACGAGCCGGACAATCCGGGCGGCGGCTCCTACAACGACAAGCAGTTGCCCGGCGAAGCGGCGCGGATCGAGGCGCTGCTACCGAAGGCCTTTGCCTGGGCGCGCGGGCAGAAGCCGATCCAGCCGCTGACGAGCGCGCTTTGGCAGGGACCGGACTGGCATCCGGACTCGCCCGCGCTGACGCCGATGCAGCGGACGCAGCTCGCCGAATCCGACATCGTCAGCTTCCACAACTACGAGAAGCCGGCCTCCTTCGAGAAGCGGATCGCGGAGCTGCGGCCCTACGGGCGGCCGATTCTCTGCACCGAGTGGATGGCGCGCACGGAGGGCTCGACGCCGGAGGCGATCCTGCCGATTGGGCAACGCGAGCGGGTCGGCATGATCAACTGGGGCCTCGTCGACGGGGCGACGCAGACGAGGTTTCCCTGGAATAGCTGGAAGCGCCCCTACGACCGGGAGGAGCCGCCGGTCTGGTTCCACGACCTCCTCCAAACCGACGGCACGCCCTACGCGCAAGCGGAGGCGGCCCTCTTCCGCCGGATGCGCGACGAAGCAGCTCGATGAGCGGCCGCTAGCGGCGCGGCGCGCGGCCGAGCAGCCAGACCATGTAGGGACCGCCGACGAGCGAGGCGAAAAGCCCGAGCGGCAGTTGGTAGGGCGCGGTCAGCGTCCGCGCCATCCAGTCGGCGAAGACCATCAGGAGCGCCCCGATCAGGACGCTGGCGGCGAACTGCCCGGCGGGCCGCGCGAAGCCGGCGAGCCGCGCCATGTGCGGCGCCATCAGCCCGACGAAGGACAGGGGGCCGACCGTCAGCGAGGCGACGGCGGACAGAAGCGCCGCGAGCAGTGCCAGCGTGCCGCCGGCGAGGCGCGGCGACAGGCCGAGCCCGCCCGCGAAGGGGGGTCCGAGCGGCAGGAGGGCCAGCCAGCGCGACAGGAACGGCAGGGGCGCCGCGAGGAGGACGGCGAGCGCCGCCGCCGTGAGCGCATCCGCCGGGCCGAGGCGCTGCGTCGAGCCGCTCAGCCAATTCAGGAGTTCGGCGCCTTCGGGCCCGCCCCGTGCGATCACCGTGGTGACGGCGGCGCCGCTCAGCGAGCCGATGGCGATGCCGCCGAGCAGCAGGCGCTCGGGACCGAAGTTGCGCCGCGCGGCAAGCCCGAGCACCACGGCGAGCGCCACCCCAGCCCCGGCCGCCGCGCCGAGCGTGCGGGCTTCGATGCCCGCATCAGGGAGAAGCAGCAGCACCGCGGCGAGGCCGAGGCCGGAGCCGGACGAGACGCCGAGCACTTCCGGACTCGCCAGCGGGTTGCCGCTGACCCGCTGCAGCGCGAAGCCCGCGGCGGACAGCATAACCCCGGCCGAGGCGGCGGCGAGGATGCGCGGCCAGCGCCACGGGGCGACGAGATCGAACGCGGCACCGGTGGCGAGCTGCCAAGCGTCCGGGCCGGGCCCGAACAGCAGCGCCAACGTGGAGACGAGCAGCAACGCGAGAGCGAGCCCGGCCAGCACCAGCCGCGGAGCGCGTTGCCGGCGAGGCGAAGCGGCGGGCGCGGTCGGCGCGCGCGAAACCGCGTGGAGCCGGGGCAGCATCCACAAGAGGATCGGGCCGCCAATCAGCGCCGTCGCCGCGCCGGTCGGCAGAATTTCCGTGCCGCCGAAGGACAGCGCCTGCACCGCGCCGTCGGTGAGGAGCAGCAGCAGCGCGCCGACGAGCGGCGCGGCGAGGAGCACCGCCTTAGGAGTCCGCGCGCCGGCAAGACGCGCGAGGTTCGGAGCCGCGAGCCCAACGAAGCCGATGACCCCGACATAAGCGACGACGCTGGTCGACAGGACCACGGCGAGACCGAGGAGCAGCAGCCGCATGCCGGCGACGCCGAGCCCGAGCGAGCGCGCCCGCTCGTCCTCGAAGCCGAGCAGCGTCAACGGGCGGATGAGCGCGGCGGCGACGAGGCCGCCGGCGAGAAGGCGAAGGCCGAGCGTGAAGGAGACGTCCCAGCCGAGCTGTTCCAGCGAACCACCGCCCCAGATGAACAGCGACATCATGTAGTCGCCGTTCGCGAGGATCACCGTCGCCGACAGCGAGGCGGCGACGAGCGACACGAGCATGCCACAGAGCGCCACCGTCACCGGCTCGAAGTCGCGCCGACGCGACAGCGCGAGAATGAGGAGAAGCGCGGCGGCACCTCCGGCGAAGGCGGTCGGCTCGCGCGCCCGCTCCATCAGCACTGGCGCGTAGACCGTCGCCAGCACCATGGCGAGCTGCGCCCCCGCCGCCACGCCGAGCGTCGATGAATCGGCGATGGGATTGCGCAGCACCCGCTGCAGCAGCGCGCCCGCGAGGCCGAGCGCAGCCCCGGCAAGAAGCGCGACCGCGCCCCGCGGCAGGACGCTGTCGAGAAGGACGATGCGGGCGAGCGTGTCGCCTTCCGCCGGCCAATGCGACCCGACCTGGAACCCGAACAGGGCGACGGCGAGCAGCGCTGCGGCCCCGAAGGCCAGAACCGGGGGACGTCGGGGATGCGATGCGATCAAGCGCGGCGTTCCAGCGCTTCGGCGAAGAGCCGGGCGAAGCGGCGGCCGGCCGGCAATCCGCCGAAGGCATTCACCGGATCGATGGTGAGCACGCGGCCGGCGGCGACCTGCGGCATGGCCTGCCAGAGCGCGCTCGCCGGCAAGGCCTGCCGCGCTTCCGGCGGGATCGGCCCGACGAGCACGACGATCGCTTCGGGCATACCCGCCAGGGCTTCGATGCCGACCGGTGCCGTCGCACTGTAGCTGGTGCGCGGCCCCCAGGCGTTGCGGAATCCGAGCCGCGCTGCCACCTCGCCGAACATCGAGTCTTCGCCGAAGGTCCGGAAATGGCGGGCGTCGCCGAGATTGGCGATCAGCACCGGCCGATCCGTCCAGCGCTCGAGCGCGCGGGACAGGCGCAGCAGTTCCGTGGCGGTCGCGGCGATGTAGGCCTCGGCGCGGGCCGGCACGCCGTAATCGGCCGCCATCGCGCGCATCGCTTCCTCCGCCCGGGCGAACGGCTTCTCGCCGCGCCGGAAGATGGTGAGGTCGCGGACCGGCGCGATCCGTTCGAGCTGGGCTGCGGCCCAGGCGCTGAAGTTGGAGCGGTAGATGCGGTCCGGCCGCGTCGACGCCAGGAGTTCGAAATCGATGGAGCCGCGCAGGCCGAGGTCGATCACGCCCGCCGGCACGGCCGGCTCGACGACAAGACGGCGGTAGAGCACGAGTTCCACCGCCGCCAGCGGCGCGACCTCGAGCGCGAGGCTGGTTTCGACGAGCGCCCAGTCGACGACCGCCGCACGGGAAACCGTCGCTGCGGCCGCGGAAGGGTCGGGAGCCGCCAACGCGGCGGCCGCGCCCGCGACGAAGCCGCGTCGCGTGATGCCGCGGCCTCCGCTCAAGTCACGTACCCGATCGGCGCGCCGCCTTCCGGCGGCGTGAAGATGCGCATGCCGATGCCGTAGATCTTCATGAGGACGTCCGGCCGCATGATCCCTGCCGGTTCGGCGTCGGCGACGACGCGCCCTCCCCCGAGCGCGACCAGACGGTCGCACAGGCGTGCGGCCATGTTGATGTCGTGGAGCACGATGACGACGCTCAAGGCACGCTCCCGCGCGATCGTTCCGAGCATGGCCAGCATCTCGGCCTGATGGGCGATGTCGAGCGCCGAAGTCGGCTCGTCGAGGACGAGGCAGCACGCGTCCTGCGCCAGCATCGTGGCGAGCGCGACGCGCTGGCGCTCGCCGCCGGACAGGGTGTCGACCAGCCGCTCGCGGAACCCGGTCACGGCGCAGGCATCCATCGCCGCCGCGACCTTGGCGCGATCCTCGTCCGAGAACCGGCCGAAGGTGCCGTGCCACGGGAAGCGCCCCAGCCGGACGAACTCCTCGACCGTCATCCCGTCGGCGGCGGGCAGGAACTGCGGCAGGTAGGCGAGCCGGCGGACGAAGTCGCGCGCCGAGCCCTCCCCGATATCGCGGCCGCCGAAGCGGATGGTTCCCGCAGCCGGCACCGCCTGCCGCGCCAGGAGCTTCACCAGCGTCGACTTGCCGGAGCCGTTCGGACCGATCAACCCGGTGATGCGCCCGGTTTCCAGCGTCAGGTCCACCGGATGGAGGATGGTACGCCCCGCCGCCTGGAACGAGACGCCGCGAAGCTCGAACAGGGGCAGGCCGTCGCCCGTCCCCGCCGGGATGCTGCTCACCACTTGTAGGAAAGGCTCCCGATCACCTTGCGGCCGTCGCCGAAGAAGCAGCCGAAGCTGCAGCTCGAAACGTAACGCTTGTCGGTCAGGTTGCTGACGTTCAGCGCCGCCTTGAAGTTGTTCTTCTCGTAGCGAAGCGCGGCGTCGAAGACCGTCGTGTCCGAGAGCTCGATCGTGTTGATGTCGTTAGCATAGCGATCGCCGAGGTAGCGCACGCCGCCGCCGAGCGAGACGCCCTCCAGCCACGCGAGGTTCGGCCCCAGCGCGTTCGGCTGCACCGTGTAGTTCAACCAGAGCGAAGCGGCGTTGTTCGGCACGTTGATCAGGTTCCGTCCGATCAGTTCCGGCCGGATGCTGTCCCGGACCTCGGTGTCGGTATAGGTGTAGGCCGCGACCAGATCCAAGCCTTCCACCAGGCTGGCATTGGCCTCGAGTTCGAACCCGCGCGAGCGAGCCTCGCCCACCTGGGTGATCACCGGGCCGGCAGCGGTGAATTCGGTATTGACGATGTTGGTCTTCGTCACCTCGAAGACGCTGGCCGTGACGAGGGCGTTCGAGCCCGGCGGCTGATACTTCACGCCGCCTTCGACCTGCTCGCCCTCGGTCGGCTTCAGGAGTTCCTGCGAATCGTTCGCGCCGGCGGTCGGGTTGAACGAGGTGGAGTAGCTGACATAAGGCGCGATGCCGCTATCGAAGAGGTAGAGTGCGCCGACGCGGCCGGTGAGCTTGTCGTAATTCCGGCTGTCGCTGGTCCGCTCGTTCTCGTTCTCGGCGAAATCCTGCCTGAGGCTCAGCGTCGTGACGAGACCGCCGAGCTTGATCTGGTCCTGCGCGTAGACGCCGAGCTGTTGCAGCCTTGTATCGGTGACGCTCGCCGGACCCGGATCGTAGTCGAAGCCGCCATAGACCGGATCGAACACGTCGATCGTCGTCAGGCTGCCGCTGAAGTTGGACGAGCGCCACTGCTCGTTGTTGCGATAGTCGAGGCCGATCAGCGTCGTATGCTCAAGCGGCCCGGTCTCGAATTTCGATTCGAACTGATTGTCGATGCCGAGGCCGTCGTACTTCTCCGACTGGACGTTATAGAGGCGCGTCGCCGTCCGGTTGTCGGCGAGAAGGCCGAGGAAGAAGAAGTTGTTGTAGTCCGAGTCGTACGAAACGTACTGGACGTTCTGCCGGAATTCGAACGTATCGTTGAAGCGGTGACGGAACTCGTACCCAACGGTGCCGAGCGTCGAGTCGTTGCCGTTGAAGTCCGGGTCGCCGACATAGCGGCTGCGCGGAATCTCGCCGAGCGGGTTGTCGTCGAGAGTGCCGAGCTGCGGCAGACCGAGCGGCGAAGTGCCGGCGTCGTACTGGACGCTGGACAGGATGGTCAGCGACGTATCGGCGTCGGGCGAGATCGTCAGCGTCGGAGCGATGTAGAAGCGCTTGTCGTCGGTGAAGTCCTGCTGCTCGTCCGCGAGACGGCCGAGGCCGGTCAGGCGGTAGGAGACGACATCGCTGAGGACGCCGCCAAGGTCGAACTTCGCGACGTAGCGGTCGTCCGTGCCGATCTCGCCGCCGACCTCGCCGAACTGCGTGCCCGTCGGGCGCTTCTGGACGAGGTTGACGATGCCGCCCGGCTCGTCTTGCCCATAGAGTACCGAGGCGGGCCCCTTGATGACCTCGATGCGCTCCTGTCCGTAGGGCTCGAAGGCGATCGCACCGAAATCGCGGCTGAAGCGGAAGTTGTTGAGGTAGATGCTGTAGGTCGAATTGAAGCCGCGGATGATCGGCGCGAAGAAGCGCGGGTCGTTGCCGAACGGCTGGGTGACGATGCCGGGCGTGTAGCTCAGCGCCTCGCCGAGGTTCTGCACGGCGCGGTCCTCGAGCTGGTCCTGCGTCACCACCGAGATCGTCTGAGGGATCTCGATGATCGGCGTCGAGGTCTTCGAGCCGGTCGTCGTGACCTTCGCGACGTAGCCGTTCACCGGCCCGGTGCCGTTGCCTTCCGTCGCGCCGGAGCGGGCGGCGGCGTTGGTGTCCTGCCGCCCGTTCGCCGCCGCCGCCGCCGCTGTCGCCGGTCCGTCGGTCCTGACGTTCACCGTATCGAGATCGATGACATCCTGCGCGCCCGCCGAGGCCGGAACCAGACCGAGCACGCAGCACAGGAAGACGCTCCTACGTGGTGGAAAGAACGGACTTGCAGCCATCGGAACGCCCCTCGAACTCGTGTCGAAGGACGCATAGAGCCAATAACATGATTTTCGTAGTCATATTTACGCGGCCGGGACTGCGCAGCCACCCATGTTCCTTTCCTGCAACAACATCTCGCTCCAGGTGACGATTGAGGCTTGAAGCTTGGCCTTCCCGCTCACGCGGACGACCGGTCGCCTCCATGATCGAGGCGACCGGATTGCCGGGGGCTAGGGTCGTTCAGCGTTCGCGGAACGTGCGGTCGAGCTGATCCTTCAGCGGCTTCAGGAGGAAGTCGAGCGGCGTGCGGGCGCTGGTCTCCACGAAGACTTCCGACTGCATGCCGGCGACGACCTTCAGCGGCGCCGCCTTGGCCAGTTCCTCTGGGCTGACGTCGACGCGGATCGTGTAGAATTGGACCCCGGTGCGCTCGTCCTTCGAGGTGTCTGCCGCGATCCGCTGGACGTGGCCGGTCAGTTCCGGCGTCATGCGCTGGTTGCCGGCGCGCAGCTTGACCCGCGCCAGCTGCCCCTGCGTGATCTGGTCGATGTCGGTCGGCGCGATGCGCGCCTCGACTTCCAGGTCGTCGTCGACCGGCACGATCTCCATCGCCGTCTGGCCTGGGCTGAGAACACCGCCCACCGTGTGAACCGCCAGCTCGTGCACCGTGCCGGAAACCGGCGCCTGCAGGTCGACGCGCTTCAACTGATCCTCCGCCGCGACCAGGCGCTCGGTCAGTTCTCCTTCCTTCGCCTGAATCTCGCGCAGCTCCGTCATCGCCGATTCGCGCTGATCGTCGCCGATCTGGATGAGCTGGAGCTTCGTTTCGGAAATCTTGCCCTCGGTCTCGGCGATCTGCGAGATGAGAGCTCCGATCTGACCATCGGTGCGCGCGGCGTCGCGCTCCACCTGGCTCAACCGCGCGAACTGGACGAGCTTCTTGGCGTAGAGGCCGCGGACGGTCTCCACCTCGCGCTTCAGGATCTCGGCTTCGTAGCGCCGGCTGTCGAGCTGCGCCTTCAGGCCGGTGATCTCGTCCTGCGACTGCTCGATCCGCTCTTGGAACTGGCCGCGACGTCCGGCCAGCGCCTGTTCGCGCACGTCGAGAAGATGCGCTTCGGAGGCGACGAGCTTCGCGACGCCCGGATCGCCGCCCCGCGAGGCGAGGGTATCGGGAACGACGAGCGCGGTCTTGCCGTCGCGTTCCGCTTCGAGGCGCGCTCGCCGGATGGCGGCTTCGTCGATCTGCTTCGAGACGATCTGGCGGTTGGCCTGGGCGACGGTCGGATCGAGTCGCAGCACGACCTGTCCGGCCTCGACATGGCTGCCCTCGTGCACGAGCAGTTCGCTGACGACGCCGCCCGACATGTGCTGCACCTTCTTCACGTCGTTCGCGACGACGAACTGCCCCGGCGCGGCGACAGCGCCCATGAGGATGGTCTTCACCGACCAGAGCCCGAAGCCGACGAAGAACACGCCGATCGTCATCAACCCGCGGAGCTGGAGGCGCCAGAGCGAACGGTTCAGGTCCGGCACGCGGAGCGGCTGCGCCGGGACCGGTCCGGCGATCTGCTGGGTGATGCTCATGCCGCGCGCTCGCCGCTGATGGGTTGAGGAGCAGGGGTGTTCTGGATGCCGGTCGTCGACATCGCCCGCATGACTTCGTCGCGCAGGCCGCTCATCACGATGCGCCCGTCCTTCATCACCGCGACCTTATTGACGGAAGCGAGGCCGGACGGCCGGTGCGTGATCACGACCACGATACCGCCGCGATCGCGCACGGCGAGGATCGCCGCCGCCAGCGCCTCGTCGCCGCGTCCGTCGAGATTGGCATTGGGCTCGTCGAGGACGACGAGAAAGGGATTGCCGAACAGGGCACGGGCGAGCCCGATCCGCTGGCGCTGGCCGCCGGACAGCGACGCTCCCCCTTCCCCGAGCTTCGTCGCGTAGCCGAGCGGCGTCTGCAGGATCATGTCGTGCGCTTCGGCCGCCTGTGCCGCCTTGATCACCGCCTCGTCGGTGGCCTCCGGCAGGAAGCGGGCGATGTTCTGCGCGATCGTGCCCTCGAACAGTTCGACATCCTGCGGCAGGTAGCCGACCTGCCGGCCGAGTTTCTCGCCCCATTGGTCGAGCGTCGCGCCGTCGATGCGCACGGTGCCGTGCGTCGGCCTCCAGACGCCGACGAGCGCGCGGGCGAGGGACGACTTGCCCGAACCCGTTGGGCCGACGAGCCCGAGCCCGTCGCCGGCGACGAGCCGCAGCATCGCGCCTTCCACCAGCGGGCGCGACGTGCCGGGGGCGGCGACGACGAGTTGCTCGGCCTCGACATGCTTGTGCGCGGCCGGCAGGCTCAACTGCGCTTCCGGCTCCGGCACCAGCGCCAGATTGTTGCACAACCTCCTGTAGCCGAGCCGCGCGGCGACGAAGCCCTTCCAGTTGCCGACCGCAACCTCGATCGGCGCCAGCGCCCGCGATGTCAGGATCGACGCCGCGATGATCGTGCCGCCGGAAATCTCGTTGTTCACCGCCAGATAGGCGCCGAGCCCGAGCGAGGCCGACTGCAGGATGAAACGGAAGGTCTTGGCGAAGGCGTTGAGCGAGCCGAGAACATCGCTCGTGCGCAGCGAGTCGGCGACGAAGGACCGGTTGATGTCGAGGAAGCGTTGCATGAAGGTCGGCTGCATGCCGAGCGCGGCGAGGGCTTCGGCATTGCGGCGGCTGGATTCGAGCAGCGCCTGGCGCCGCGCGCCGGTTTCCCCGGCGGTCTTGACCGGCTCCTTGCTGCGCGACTCGGCAAGCAGCGTCAAAGTGACGATGCACACGGCGCCGAACAGCGTCAGCCAGCCGAGGTAGGGGTGCAGAAAGAAGGTCGCGGCGAGGAAGATCGGCAAGAACGGCATGTCGAAGAACGCCGTCGGGCCGAGGCTGCCGAGGAAACCACGCACCTGATCGAGGTCGCGCAACGGCGCCGCGGTCTCCGGTCCCTGAGCGCCGATCAGTGGCAGGCGGGCGACGAGTTGAAAGACGCGGCGGGACAACGCCTCGTCGAACTTGGCGCCGACCCGCGCCAGCATGCGCATGCGCAACCCGTCGAGTTGGCCCTGCAGGAGGTAGGCGGCAAGCGCCAGCAGCGACAGGCCGACCAGCGTCGAGACGGAACGGCTCGACAGCACGCGGTCGTAGACCTGCAGCATATAGACCGAACTCGTCAGGTAGAGGATGTTCACGACAGCCGAGAAGACGGCGACGCTGGCGAACCAGGGCATGCAGGCGAACAGCGCATGCCGGACTTCGTTCGTCTTGGCTCGCGCCCTTTGAACCTGGGGATGACTCACGGACGAACCTTTGTTCGCGCACGCTGCGCGCCGAAGCAGATCGACGCGTCGCGGCAAATGGATGGCATGTCGAAGGCGTCAGCCCGACAGGCATCCCGATTGCGCAACGATGCTGACGCCTAACAACCGAAGATTCCGGCTTTTGTGTGCAGAGCACAACAGGCCGCGCACACGATTTCTTTCGATTAGGTAAAGATCATCCGGTTTCCGCCGACCCGGTCGAGGCCTGGTTTCGTCACGCGGCCGCCAAGACCGGAAATACTTCACCAAAAAGAAAGGGCCGCCCGAGGGCGGCCCTTCCATGCTGCACTCGTCGCCGAAGTTAGGCGGCGATGATCGGCGAACCGTTGTGGAAGGTGATCTTGCCGTTGTCGAACTCGTACACAGTGTCGCCGTTGCGGGCGATGTGGATGTCGTAGTCGACGCCGGCAACCTTGCCGCCGAGGTCCAGGCTGTCGCCAGCGCCGTAGCCGTTCACCGTCAGGAACTCGCCGTCGGTGTAGACGACCTTCTCGGCGCCCGCACCCAGGGTGACGGTGTTGTTGCCCGTGCCGCCCGTGACGGTGGCCGCCAGCAGGTTCACACCCGAAAGATCGATCGTGTCGTTGCCGGCACCGCCGTCGATCATCGCGGTCGTGAAGTGACCGTCGGTGATCTTGGCGCTGTCCGAAACCGAACCGGCGCTGATCTTGATCGTGTCGTTGCCGTCACCCGCGTTGACGTTGGCGACGTTCTCCCAGCCCTGGCTGTTCGTCGCCAGAGTGATGTTGACGGTGTCGTTGCCGACGCCGGTCGTGACGTTGGCGCGCTTGACGTCGAAGATGTTGATCTCGGAAGCGGTGGTCGCGTTGCCGAAGTTGATGTCGACATGCACGAAGTCCGTGAAGGTCACGTCCTCGCCGTGCGCGTCGCCGGTCAGCGACGCCTGGGCGTTCTTGACCGAGTTCCACTTGCCGACGACGTCGAAGTCCCAGGCGCCGTCCGCGTTGTGCTCGTAAGCGACCGAGCCGCCGGTGCCCGAGAGGCTGCCCGGACCCGAAACCTGCGCGACGCCGGCCGAGGCCGTGCCAGCCGGAAGATTCGTGCCGTTGGGACCTTCGGTGGTGGTCACGGTCTGGCCGTTGAGCGCCTGGCCGCCGGAGAGCTGGTTCGCCTCCGTCAGGTTGGTCGCCTTCGAGTTGCCGCCGTTACCGAAAGAAACTGTGAGAGCCATCTCTCTTCTCCATGAAGCCGTTGTTGACGTTTCTGAACTCACGGCCGCGCGACGCATTGCGGCGCTGCGCGACCCAATCGATCCGCACTGCTTCGTCGACTTCACGTCGGCTTTATCGGAAGACTGCGCCGAAGCCAGTGCTCTCTAAACGTCAACTTAACGCTTTGTCAACGGTAAAAAACTGTTTCTGACGCGTAACGATTGAAATAAAATGTGTGCGAATGTTTACGGAATAAGCAGCATGGAGCGAAGCGGAGTAAAGACAACCCGCTTTAAATAACAAACCGCAACAATTTTCTTTGCTGATTACAGAATAAGCATCTCAATAGCTTAGTGAGCGTTCAACCTCGTCGATCCATCGCGAAATCGCTCGGGAATGTTGTCGAACGACAGCGCATTACGTTGCGGCGCCGTTCGAACGGGCACATTGCCCGGGATTAAGCCTCGATTGATCCAGGGCTATTTTTCGCGAAACGCCCGGTTGATCTGCTCGACCAGGGGTTGCGTCAGATAGGCCAGCGCCGTGCGGTCGTGCGTCTTGACGAAAGCCTCCACCGGCATACCCGGCACCGGTTTGACGCCGTCGAGCCGCGCGAGCTGTTCCGGCGCGAGCGTCACGTCGATCGTGTAGTAGCTGGCACCGGTGCGCGCGTCCTGCGCCACGTCAGGGGAAACGCGGCTGACGCTGCCGAGAAGCTCCGCGGTCGTGCGGGCGTTCAGGCCGGAAAACCGCAGCGCCGCCTCCTGACCGATATGGACGTCGTTGACGTCCTGCGGGGCGATCTTCGCCTCGACGATCAGCTGGTCGCCCTGCGGCACGATCTCCATCATCGTGTCCCCGGCCCTGACGACGCCGCCGACCGTATGGACCGCGAGTTCGTGGACGACGCCGTCCTGCGGCGCGCGAACATCGATCCGCGCGAGCTGGTCCTCGGCGGCGACCTGTCGCTCGCGGAGTTCGCCGAGCCGTCCGCGGATTTCGGCGAGGTCCTTCGCCACTTCCGTCCGCAGCGCGTGGTCGACCTGCAGGACCGCGAGTTCGGTTTCCGCGATCCGGCCGTTCGCGCTCGCGACGCCCGCGCTATACTGGCCTCGCTCGCCGCGGAGCGCCGCCTTGTCGCGCTCCAGCGCGGCGACCCGGGTGAACTGAACGAGCCGCTTCTCGAGGAGCTCGCGGACGCCCGCCAACTCCTTGTCTATATAGATGAGCTGCTGGTCCTTCGCGGCGATCTGCTCGTTCAGCCCGTCGATCTCCTTCCGGGACTCCTCGGCCTTCTGGCGGAGCTGGGCCTTCTCGCCCTCCCTCGCCTCGAGACGGATCAGGAAGAGCCGGCGTTCGTCGGCGAGAAGCCGGCCGACCGCCGGCTCGGCCTGCCTCGCGACGAGGTCGGCCGGAAACGCCACGTCGTCGGCCTCGCTCTGCTCGGCTTCCTCCCGCGCCTGCCGGGCGGTGAGTTCGTCGATCTCCTTCGACACGATCTGCAGGCTGGCCTTCGCCTGCGTCGGGTCGAGTCTGAGGAGCACGTCACCGGCGCGGACGCTGTCGCCCTCGCGCACCAGAAGCTCGCCGACGACGCCGCCGGTCGGATGCTGGATCTTCTTCAGGCTGGAGGCGACCACAAGTGTGCCATGCGCGATCACCGCGCCGGAAAGCTTGGCGGTCGAGGCCCAGGCCCCGAAGGCGAAGGCGACGACGATCGAGGTCGTCAGGCCGAAGCGCAGGTGGCGGCTGATCGAGGCCAGCGAGCCGGCGGATTGGTTCGACGACATCAGGCGACTCCCATCTGCTGCTGCTGCATGGCCGGCAGTTCCGGCACGGCCGGCTCGCGCGAGGCGTTCGCCACCGGGCGCAGGACGTTGCCGAGCACCTCGTCCTTCGGGCCGAAGGCCTGCGCGCGACCTTCCCGCATGACGAGCACGAGATTGAGCGAGGCCAGGGCGGTCGGGCGATGCGCCACCACCACCACGATGCCTTGGCGCTTGCGGACGGAAAGGATCGCCTGCGTCAGGGCTTCCTCGCCCTCGCCGTCGAGATTGGAGTTCGGCTCGTCGAGGACCACGAGGAAGGGATCGCCGTAGAGCGCGCGGGCGAGGCCGACGCGCTGGCGCTGCCCGGCGGAAAGCGCCTGACCGCCGTCGCCGACATTGGTCGCGTAGCCTTCAGGAAGCCGGACGATCATGTCGTGGACGCCGGCCGCCCGCGCCGCCGCGATCACCGCCTGGTCGGTGGCCTCCGGGTCGAAGCGCGCGATGTTCTGCGCGATAGTGCCGCCGAAGAGCTGCACGTCCTGCGGCAGATAGCCGAGATGGACGCCGAGCCGTTCGGGGCTCCACTGCTGCAGCGCGGCTCCATCGAGCCGGACGGCGCCGCGCACCGGGGTCCAGGCCCCGACGATGGCCCGGATCAGCGAGGACTTGCCGGAAGCGCTCGGGCCGATCACGCCGAGCCCCTGGCCGGCGGTGAGCTGCAGCGTCACGTCCTGCACCGAGATCGTGCGGCTGCCGGGCGGGACGATGGTCACGTCCTCGACGATCAGGCTGCGCTTCGGCTCGGGCAGGTCGAGCGTCTGCGTTTCCGCCGGCACCGCCGCGAGGATGCTCTCCAGCCTCGCCCAGCTCTGGCGCGCACCGACGAAGCTCTTCCATTGCCCGATCACCAGCTCGATCGGCGCGAGCGCCCGCGAGCTGAGGATCGAGCTCGCGATGATGATGCCGCCCGTCGCTTCCTGGTTGATGACGAGATAGGCGCCCACCGCGAGAACGGCTGACTGCAGCACCATGCGGAAGGTCTTCGAGATCGAGCCGAGCAGGGTCGTGACGTCGGCGGCGCGGAGCTGGGCGTCGTTGTAGGCCGAGTTGACGCTTCCCCACGCCTGCCCCATGCGGCCTTCCATGCCCATCGCGCGCAGAACCTCGGCGTTGCGGCGGTAGACCTCCGACAGGCTGTTTCGCTGGCTGCCGAAGCCGGTGGAACGCTTGACGAGGTTCTTCGTCAGTCGCTCGGTCAATATGGTGAGGGCGATGAGGACGACGCCGCCGAGAAAGGCGGCCCAGCCGATCGCCGGGTGGAAGGCGAAGCAGATGCCGAGATAGAGCGGCATCCAGGGCAGATCGAAGAAGGCGGTCGGGCCGAGTCCCGACATGAAGCCGCGAACGGAATCGAGGTCGCGCGAGCCTTGCGTCGAATCGACATTGGCCGTTTGAAGCGGCAGCCGGGTGATCGCCTGAAAGGCGCGCGGGCTGATCGCCTCGTCGATCGCCCCGCCGATCCGGCTGAGGATGCGCCCGCGGATGACATCGATCACGCCTTGAAAGGCGTAGAGGATGCCCGCGATCACGATGAGGCCGACGAGCGTCGGCACGCTGCGGCTCGGCAGGACGCGGTCGTAGACCTCCAGCATGAAGAACGAGCCGGTGAGATAGAGCACGTTCAGCATGCCGCTGAGCAATCCGACGCCGACAAGAGCGGAGGTGCAGCGCTTCAGGGCGGTGCGGAGCTCGCTTTGAGCTTCGCCTTCCGGGGACGTGACCAAACCGCTCATGCCGGCACCCTTATGCCTTCCTGCCGTCATGCCGTTCGGAACCGCGAAACGCGGGCGAGCGGTGTCTCGGCGCGCTTCGGTTGTAGGGGCAAGGCCTTAAATAAGCGCAAAAACAGGCTGTTATGCGCGCGATGCCGCAGGTTTCGTCCGGCACTGCGGAGTGCGGGCGTGGAGCGGGACCGATCCGGTCACGGCCTGCGGTCACGCTTCGGAGGCGGCCGGCGCCAGCCAGCGGTCAGCCCGCCGTCCACTCTGCCGCGAGCGCATTGGTGCAGTGCAAAACTATCGCTTGACGGGTCGGGCGGAATGAGCGACCTCCAACCGACCGAAGAACGGTATGATCGCTCCTTCGCCAGTTTCCGGCACGTTCCCGCTTTCGGCACGCGGCATCGATCCGGCTCAAGACCCGATGCCGCCATGGGCTCGTCGTGTTCAGATCCGAATTCTTGAACCCGGCAGTCGGCGCTTCCCGTTCGTTTTCCCCCGCTTCCTCGAACACCGACATGGCCATGACCGAGACAGCCGCCATTCCTGACGCTCGCGCCGCGGGACGAAGCGAGCTGTCGGCTGCGGCGGCCCCTCGCGCGACCGGAGCGACGACGTCATGAGCAACGTCACGCAACGGCTCATCAAGGGCAGCGTCTGGCTGAGCGTCTCGCGCGCCATCGTCAACGCGCTGACCGCCCTCAACACGATCATCCTCGCCTGGTATCTCGTGCCGGCCGACTTCGGCCTCGTCGCGATCGGCACGACCCTGATCACGATCGTGAATTCCGTCACCGAACTGTCGCTCAACCAGGCGCTCATCCGGCAGGAGAACCTGTCCGAAGAGCATTTCAGTGCCGCCTGGACCATCGGAACGCTGCGCGGTCTCCTGCTCGGCGGCGGCTTCGCCGCGAGCGCCTATCCCGTTTCGGCCTATTACGGCGATCCGCGCCTCTTCAACGTGCTGCTGGCGCTAAGCTTCAGCCTCGTGCTCAGCGGCATCGCCAATCCGCGATGCGTGATGCTGCAGCGCCAGCTCATCTTCTGGCAGGACTTCGTGCTGACGGTCTCGCAGAAGCTTGTCGGCTTCCTCGTGACGCTGTTCGTCGCTGCCGTCTACCACAGCTACTGGGCGCTGGTTCTGGGGCTCCTGTCCTACCAGATCACCAACGTCGTCGTTTCCTACTCGATCCTGCCCTTCCTGCCGAAGATCACCTTCCGCCACCTGAAGGACCTGTTCTCCTTCTCGATCTGGCTGACGCTCGGCCAGATCGTCAACACGCTGAACTGGCGGTTCGAATACCTCGTCCTCGGCAAGCTCGTCGACGCGACGGCGCTCGGCCACTACACGGTCGGCAACACCTTCTCGACCTTGCCCACCCGCGAAGCGACGGCGCCGCTGACGGCGACGATCTATCCGGGCTTCGCCAGCGTGCGGCACGCGCCCGAGCGGCTCGCCAACGCCTACCAGCGGGCACAGGCGCTCGTCACATTCGTGGCGCTCCCCGCCGGCATCGGCATGGCGGTCGTCGCCGACCCGCTGGTGCGCGGCGTCCTCGGCGAGAAGTGGGTGCCGATCATCTTCATCGTGCAGGCGCTGGCCTCCATCTTCGCGCTGCAGACGCTGGGCAGCCTCGTCCAGCCGCTCGGCATGGCGCTCGGCCGGACGAAGCTCCTGTTCATGCGCGACACGCAGATGCTGTGCGTGCGCATGCCGATCATCATCGCCGGCCTGTATTTCGGCGGCCTGCCCGGCCTCGTCTACGCGCGCGTCCTGACCGGCCTCCTGTCCACGCTCGTCAACATGCTGCTCGTGAAGCGGCTGATCGCGGTCGGCCTCCGCCGGCAGCTTGCCGCCAACTTCCGGGCGCTGGTCAGCGTCGCGCTGATGGCGGCGGTGGTTCTCGCGACCTCCACCCTGTTCGGCAAGCTGGAAAGCCGACCGGAACTCGGACTGGAGCTGGCGTTCCTGGTGCTGGTCGGGGCCGTCGCCTACGTCGCGGCGAACGTCGCGCTCTGGGCAGCGGCGAAGCGGCCGCAGGGGCCGGAGACCGAGATCCAGCGCATCCTCGCCAAGCTCACCTCGAAGCTGCGGCGCCGGCCGCCGGCGGCGAGCCCGGTCGCCTGAGCGTTCGCGGCGAAGCGGCCGCCGTCTCCGCGGCTTCGTATTCGCTGCGGCAGCGATCTCGCTTCAACGGGGTGGGCGTCGGCTCGGATCGGTTCGCCGACCCGAGCGTCAGGCGGCGTTCCGCCAGTCGCCGTTCGCCACGTAGGGCAGCTCCGACAGGCCGGTCAGCACTTCCTGGTCGTTCTTCGCCTTCCGCACAAGCGGGCTCGCGGCTGTCCAGGCATCGATATAGCCGTGGATCTTGCCGTAGTTATTGTCGAGCGCGACGTGGGGGATGTTCATCAGCGTCGAAACGATGTGGATGTGCAGGCGGTTCGTGACGATGCGTTTTCCGGCGGACAGCAGCTTCACGCCGTACTGGACGCGGCGGTTCGCAACGTCCTCGTAATGCTGGGACCGCCAAGCGGCCGACGAGAAGTCGCCGTGCGCGACCGCCTTCAGCACCGACGAGGCGCTCTTCCTGGTTACGGTGGTCGGGCAGTCCATCCAGTCCCGCACCGGCCCGGGAACGGCTTTCTTCGCTTCCGGGATCTCGATGCCGGCCTCGCGGTCGTCGCGTAACAGGTACAGCGTCTCGACGCGCTCCGTCGGCAGCGGTTCGATCTTGCCTATGAAGAAGGCGGTGTCCGGCGCCAGGCCGACCGAGCAATCGAAATTGGTTTTCGCGAAGTCGAGGCTTCGATGGTCCCTGACCAGAAGATGGAAATCCTTGTGAGCCCCGATGAGCCGCTTGGCGTATTCGATGAATTCGGGGTCGCGGAACTGGATGGCCTGCGGCATCTGCACGATCCGCTGGTCGGGCAGCGCTTCCAGCAGCCGGTAGCGCAGGTCGTCCTTGCCGCGCCAGACGTCGCCGAAATTGCCGCCGCCGCAGATGAAGACGGGCTGCCCCGGATAGCGCTCGCGCACGATCTCGACGTCGCGCGGCGTATATCCGACCCAGCTCGGGAGCTTGCCGGTCACCTGCCGCAGCGCCTTCGCCATGCCGAGCCAGATCGCACTGTCGCCGATGTTCTGGTAGTTCGGAAAGTCCATCAGCACGTAGGACTGTCCCTTGCCGACATGCTTCTCGACGACGGACAGGATCAGCGAGCGTTGGGCTTCGATGACCGCTTCGCCGAGATGCTTCATCTTCCGGAACTCCTGCCGTTCAACGCTGAGCCCCGTCTCAATAAAGCCTGCGGACAACAGCGACAAGGCGTGAGGAAGAGCCGTTGCCTAACCGGGGAACAAGATGGATGCCTTTGCCGCCGCGATGTCGAAACGCCTCCGTCCAGCCTTAGCTCGTCGCGTGCCGCTCCGCTTCCTGCCGACGGTGCGGACGCGCTTCGCTTGAAGCGGTTCTCCCCTTGGCGGCCCTCCATGCTTGGCGCTACGAGCTGATCGATGCGAACCGCACTTGTTCTCGGCGCCGGCGCCGTCGGCGTGTCGAGCGCCCTCCACCTGCAGCGGCGCGGCTGGCAGGTCGCGCTTGTCGACCGGCAGGCGCCCGGCCGCGCCACCAGCTACGGCAATGCCGGCATCGTCCAGAGCGAGGCGGTCGAGCCCTACGCCATGCCGCGAAGCTGGCCGGCACTCCTCGCGATCGTCGCCGGGCGCACGAACGACGTGCGCTACGATCCGCGTGCCCTGCCGCTGCATGCCGGGGCGCTGCTGCGCTACTGGTGGCATTCCGCGCCAAGCCGTCACCGGCGGATCGCCAGCGCCTACGCGACGCTGATCCGGAGCGCGACGGCCGAGCACGGCGACCTGATCGAGGCGGCCGGCGCCGGCGCGCTGGTCCGGACCGGCGGATACCGCGTGCTCCATCGCACGGCTGCCGCGATGGACGCGGCGCTTCGCGAGGCCGAGCGGCTGCGCTCGGACTACGGCGTGGCCTTCGTCACCGAATCGCCGGATGAGCTTCGCCTCGCCGAGCCGGCGCTGAAGGCGGCGGGCGCCGGCGCGATCCTCTGGCCGGACGCTTGGGTGTCAAGCGATCCGGGGGCGCTGGTCGAGAGCTACGCCGCGCTGTTCCGCCGCCTCGGCGGCACGGTCGCGATCGGCGACGCCTCGACACTGGCGAA
This sequence comes from Plantimonas leprariae, assembly GCF_008802405.1. Lineage (GTDB taxonomy): Bacteria > Pseudomonadota > Alphaproteobacteria > Rhizobiales > Rhizobiaceae > Plantimonas > Plantimonas leprariae. The sequence continues at coordinate 15,780 of NZ_VZDO01000015.1, read as the reverse complement.
GCCGCGGACCGGCTGGAGCGTCCGGACGAGCGACGGCGCCGTCGGAGCCGAGGCGGCGGTCGTTGCGCTCGGGCCCTGGTCGCCGGAGGTGCTGAAACCGCTCGGCTACTCCGTGCCGATGGTGCTGAAACGCGGCTACCATCGCCACTGGACGGTCGAGCGGACGCTTCGCCGCCCGCTGATGGACGCGGCGAACGGCTGCGTCCTCGCGCAGATGCGGCAGGGCTTGAGGATCACCACCGGCGCGGAACTGACCGGGCGCGACGCGCCGGTTGCCCTCGCGCAACTGCAGCGGGCCGAAGCTGCGGCGGCGGAACTCCTCGAACTGGGCGGTCCGGTCGAGAAGGAGCCCTGGTTCGGCACGCGGCCCTGCATGCCAGACATGCTGCCGGTGGTCGGGCCGGCCCCGCGTCACAGTGGGCTCTGGTTCAACTTCGGACACGGCCACCAGGGCCTGACGCTCGGGCCGGCGAGCGGCCGGCTCCTCGCCGAGTTGATGTCGGGCGAAGCGCCGCACGTGTCCCCCGGACCGTTCGGCTTCATCCGTCCCGCGGTCGCCGGATAGGCGAGCGCACGATTTTACCGCTGTTCGCACGAAAAGCCGGGTAGGCCTGAGAGCGCGAGCGCGGCTATAGTGCGTGCCCGAGGATACAAAATCACCGATGCCCGGCCGATATCCGAGGCCGGGCTTCCACGGGGAACGACCATGGCCGGACCGAAACTCACCTTCATCGGCGCGGGCTCGACGGTGTTCATGAAGAACATCATCGGCGACGTGCTGCAGCGGCCGGCGCTCGGCGGCACCGAAATACGGCTGATGGACATCGATCCGCACCGGCTGGAGGAGAGCGAGATCGTCGTGCGCAAGCTGATCGCGACGCTCGGCGTCGAGGCGAGCGTCAAGACCTTCACCGACCGCCGCGCGGCGCTGGACGGCGCGAACTTCGTGGTCGTCGCCTTCCAGATCGGCGGCTACGAGCCGGCGACCGTCACCGACTTCGAGGTACCGAAGCGCTACGGCTTGCGCCACACCATCGCCGACACGCTGGGTGTCGGCGGCATCATGCGCGGGCTTCGCACCGTGCCGCATCTCTGGGCGATCTGCGCCGACATGCTGGAAGTCTGCCCGGAGGCGATCCTGCTCCAATACGTCAACCCGATGGCGATCAACACCTGGGCGATCGCCGAGAAGTTCCCGGCGATCCGGCAGGTCGGCCTCTGCCATTCGGTACAGGGCACCGCCGCGGAGCTCGCGCGCGATCTCGACATTCCCGTCGACGACATCCGCTACCGGGCGGCCGGCATCAACCACATGGCCTTCTTCCTCGAATTCGAGCACCGCCAGCCGGACGGCTCCTACGAGAACCTCTACCCGGCGCTGCTGAAAGGCTATCGCGAGGGGCGTTTCCCGAAGCCTTCGAGCTGGAATCCGCGCTGCCCGAACAAGGTACGCTACGAGATGATGGCGCGGCTCGGCTATTTCGTCACCGAGAGCTCGGAGCATTTCGCCGAATACACGCCCTACTTCATCAAGGAAGGGCGCGAGGACCTCATCGAGAAGTTCGGCATCCCGCTCGACGAATATCCGAAGCGCTGCATCGAGCAGATCGCGCGCTGGCGAACCCAAGCCGACGAGTACCGCTCGGCGACACGGATCGAGGTGAAGCCCTCGAAGGAATACGCCTCGTCGATCGTCAACTCGGTCTGGACCGGCGAGCCCTCGGTGATCTACGGCAACCTGCGCAACAACGGCGCGATCGCCTCGCTGCCGGCGAACTGCGCCGCCGAGGTCGCCTGCCTCGTCGACGCGTCCGGCATCCGGCCGACGGTGGTCGGCGAGCTGCCGCCGCAACTCACCGCCCTGATGCGCACCAACATCAACGTGCAGGAACTGACCGTCGCGGCGCTGGTGCAGGAGAAGCCCGAGCACATCTACCACGCCGCGATGCTCGACCCGCATACGGCGGCCGAGCTCGACCTCGACCAGATCTGGAACCTCGTCACCGACCTCCTCGCCGCGCACGGCGATTTCGTGCCCGAATGGGCGCGGCCGGCGGGGAATCGCCGCGCCGCCTGACGCGGCGGCGAAGGGAGCATGGACGGGGAGATCCTGCGGCGGTTCCGGGCGCACGGCTCGGCGATGCGGATCGTGACGCTGGCGCGGAGCCGCCACCGGCTCCACACCATGCCGACCTCGACCGGCTACGACGTCGTCACCGATCCCGCCGGCTATCGATGGGATGGTCGCCGGCGCGGCTCGACGCCCTTCACCGTGCTCCAGCACACGATCTCGGGGACCGGGCGCCTCGCGCTCGGCGGCCGCAGCCTTGCGGTCGGTCCCGGCGAGACCATGCTGGTGATCATCCCTTCCGACCACGTCTATACCGTGCCGGACGGCGGGCGCTGGGAGTTCTTCTGGATCTCGATGTACGGTCAGGAGGCGCTGCGCATCCACCGCGCCGTGCAGGAGCAGGCCGGTCCGGTCTTCCGCCTGGCGTCGCGCACGGTCGATGCCATCGCCGCCGAATGCCTGAAGCTGATGGACGGCGGCGGCACGACGCCGGGCGAGGCCTCAGCCCATGCCTATGCGGCGCAGATGGCGCTCTACGACGACATCCTCGGACCGAACCGGGACATGGGAGCGCCCTCCCCGGTCGGCAACGCGCTCGAAGCCGTGAAGAGCCACGTGCGCTCGCATCTGGCGGACGCGCTGCCGGTGGAGGAACTGGCGCAGATCGCCGGCTTCAGCCGCGCACATTTCACCCGCCTCTTCTCCGCGGCCGAAGGCATCTCGCCCGGCGAATTCGTCCTGAACGAACGGATGCGGCGCGCCGCGCGCCTGCTCGAAAGCGGCGACATGGCGGTGAAGGCCATCGCGCACGACTGCGGCTTCGAGGACCCGAACTACTTCGCCAAGGCATTCCGCCGCGCCTACGGCACAAGCCCGACGGACTTCCGCACCAGCGGCATGTATGCGGGTTCCGCCGCTCCATCCCGGTAGCGGCACGCCGAGCACGATTTTACCCCTGTTCGCACGTTTTGCGTCTATCGGGCGCGGAAGCCGTCGCGATAACCTGCCAATGAGAGATCGTGCGGCGAGCGGATTTGCCCCATCGCCCGCGCGGCCGGCGCGAAGGCCGGCCGGCATGGAGGAACTGCGATGTCCGTGAAGATCGCCATCATCGGCGCCGGGTCCGTCGGCTTCACCAAGAAGCTCGTGTCGGACATCCTCTCGGTACCGGAACTCCGCGACGCGCATATCGCCCTCACCGACATCAGCGCGCAGAACCTCTCCATGGCGGAGCGGATCGTCCGCCGCATCGTCGAGGCGAACGAGCTGCCGACGACGGTCAGCGCCACGACGGAACGCCGCCGGGCACTGGAGGGCGCGCGCTACGTGATGAACTGCTCGCGCATCGGCGGGCTGGAGGCCTATGCGAGCGACATCCGCATCCCGCTGAAATACGGCGTCGACCAGTGCGTCGGCGACACGATCTGCGCCGGCGGCATCCTCTACGGCCAGCGCAACGTGCCGGCGATCCTCGACTTCTGCCGCGACATAAGCGAGGTGGCCGAGCCCGGCGCGCGGCTGCTCAACTACGCCAACCCGATGGCGATCAACACCTGGGCGGCGATCGACCACGGCAAGGTGGATACGATCGGCCTCTGCCACGGCGTCCAGAACGGCTGGCGGCAGATCGCGAGCGCGCTCGGCGTCGACCGGAACGAGCTCGACTTCATCTGCACCGGCATCAACCACCAGACCTGGTACGTGGATCTGCGCCACAACGGCCGGCGGATCGGAAAGGACGAGCTGGTCGCCGCCTTCGAGCGCCATCCGGTCTTCGCCAACCAGGAAAAGGTGCGGATCGACGTCCTGAAGCGCTTCGGCTTCTATTCCACCGAATCGAACGGGCATCTGTCCGAGTACCTGCCGTGGTACCGCAAGCGGCCGGACGAAATCTCGCGCTGGATCGACATGTCGGACTGGATCCACGGCGAGACCGGCGGGTATCTCCGCTATTCCACCGAAAGCCGGAACTGGTTCGAGACGGATTTCCCGGCCTTTCTCGAAGAGGCGGGCCGGCCGCTGGATCCCGCCAAGCGCACCGACGAGCACGCGAGCCACATCATCGAGGCGCTAGAAACGGGGCGCGTCTATCGCGGCCACTTCAACGTCAAGAACCGGGGGCTGATCACCAACTTGCCCGCCGACTGCATCGTCGAGTCGACCGGCTTCGTCGACCGGTTCGGCTTGAACATGGTGGCGGGCCTGACGCTATCGCCGGCTTGCGCCGCGACCTGCCAAGCCTCCGTCGACGTCCAGCGCATGGCGATGAACGCCGCGGTCACCGGCGACGTGGAACTCCTGAAGCTCGCGGTCCTGCACGACCCGCTGGTCGGCGCGATCTGCTCGCCGGACGAAGTCTGGCAGATGGTGGACGAGATGCTGGTGGCGCAAGGCGAATGGCTGCCGCAATATGCCGACGCGATCCCCGCCGCGCGCGAGCGGCTGGCGAAGGGCACGGTGAAGACCCGGGAATGGGCCGGCGCGGCGCGGCGCGAGGTACGCTCGGTGGACGAGGTGCGCGAGGCGACGGCGGCGAAGCGGACGATGGGCGCGCTCGGGCAGCGTCCGGGCGCCTGAACGATCGGTAGAACGGGCGACGGCGCTTTCGGGAGAACGGGCGTCGTCGGCTTGGCGTGACGGGAGGAATGCGACGATGACGAGATGGCTTTCGACCTGCGCCTTCGCGGCCCTGTCGCTGGCGGCGCTGACGGCGGGCAGCGGCGCACAGGAACTGAAGGGCCCCGAGCCCGCGCCGGTCGGCAAGAGCCTCCAGACCGAAAAGGGCGTGAAGATCGACCGCGCCCGGCTGGCGCGCCCGGAAAAGCTGTCGGCCTACAGGGAGCCGGAATGGGTCGCGAAGCTGGCCGAGGCCGGCAAGCTGCCGCCCTTGAAGGACCGCCTGCCCGAAACGCCGCTCGTGATCGACACGTCCAGCGTCGAGGGCGCCGGCGAGTACGGCGGCGTCATCCGCCACGTTTCGGGCGCGAGGCCGCAGGGCTGGAACTGGGTCGCCGGCAACGTCATGGCCTGGGGCGGCGTCGAGGAGATCGTCAGCCAGTGCCTCGTGCGCACCGCGCCGGTCTGGATGCTCAACCCCGGCGACACCGAGCCGCTGCCGCAGCTCGCGACGGGCTGGGAATGGTCCGAGGACGGCCGTTCGCTGACCATGCACCTCCTGAAGGGCGCGAAATGGTCGGACGGGCAGCCGTTCTCGGCGGACGACGTCATGTTCCTCTGGGAGGACAACATGAACGATCCGAACGTCGCCACCTGGGGCCGGCCCGGCGCCTACGGCGAGGGCACGAAGCTCGAGAAGGTGGACGAGGCCACGATCCGCTGGACGTTCAGCCAGGCCTTTCCGGTCACCACCCTCTACCAGATGGGCTTCCAGAAGATGTGCCCCGGCCCGGCGCACGTCCTGAAGCCCCTTCATCCGAAATACAACAAGGACGCCACCTACCAGAGCTACGCCGACGCGCTTTCGCCCGACAAGACGCCCTGGGTGACGATGGGGCCGTGGACCGTGACGGACTACCGGCCGAATCAGATCATGGTGATGCGCCGCAACCCGTACTTCTACGAGGTCGACGACAAGGGCAACCAGCTCCCCTATCTCGACGAGGTGCAGTACAAGCTCTCCACCTGGGAGGACCGCACGATCCAGACCGTCGCGGGGTCGGCCGACTACGCCAATCTGGAGGATCCGAGCCTCTACCTCGAATCCATGCGCCAGGCGCAGACGCCGGACTTCCCGACCAAGGTCATCTGGGGCCCGCGCTCGATCGATTGGAGCGTGCTGCCGAACTACTCCACCGTTTGCGGCGTGCGCTCGGACCGAGACATGGCGATCCGCAAGCTGAACCGCGACGGCACCTTCCGCCGCGTGGTGACGCAGGCGATCGACAAACAGGCGCTCGGTCAGTCGCTGGTGCGCGGGCCCTTCGCGATCCCCTTCGCCGGCGGGCTCCACCCCGAAAGCGATTTCGGCTCGCCCGACATGACGGTGTTCTACCCTTACGACCTTCCGGGCGCGAAGGCCGCGCTCGCCAGGCTCGGCTTCGCCGACACGAACGGCGACGGCATCGTCAACTGGCCGGCGGGCGGCCCGCTCGCGGGGCAGAACCTCGACGTCAACCTCGCCTACAACACGCTTTATCCGACCGACACGAGCCTCGCCCAGTCGCTGGTGACGATGCTGCGCGAGGTCGGCATCAACGTCGTCCTCCAGCCGAACAGCACCGAGCTGGTGAACCTCATCGACAGTTGCCAGTGGGACTGGGTGATCCGGCGCGGCGACCGCTTCGTCCAGGCGCCGATCATGAACCTCGACGCCCTCGCGCCGCTGGCCTTCAACCGGCCGGAATGGCATCGCGGCACGCCGGAGAAGCCGCAGGAGCTCCTACCCTTCGAGACCGAGCTGGTCGCGATCATGCGGCAGATCCAGTCGGAGCCGGACTCGGGCAAGCGCAACGAGCTGCTGCGCGCCTTCAACCGGAAGCAGACCGAGAACGTCTACCAGTTCGGCCTGGTTTCCGTGCCGGCCGCGATCCTCGTCAACAAGCGCTTCCGCAACGTGCCGCCCGGCACGCCGGTCGTCGCCTACGGCTGGGGGGAGGACGGCTCGATGCGCGAACGCCTGTTCGTGCCCAGAGCCGAGCAAGGAAAGGTGCCCGAGCTGGCCGCCGGTACGCTGCCCGGCATCCGCTAGCCGCGCCACCGCCGGCGCCGCCCCCTCCCCTTGGGCGGCGCCGGTCCCATCGAACCGGGAGCCTCGCCCGATGCTCGCCTTCGTGTTCCGACGTTTCGTCTCGGCGCTCGGCCTCGTCTTCGTGGTGAGCCTCGTGTCGTTCATGCTGATCCAGGCGCCGCCCGGCGACTACGCCGACACGGTGAAGGCGACGGCGATGAGCCGCGGCGGCATGGGCGAGGCGGACGCCGAGAAGCTGGCGCAGCAGACGCGCGAGCGCCTCCATCTCGATGCGTCCCTACCCGTGCAATACGCCAACTGGGTCGGCGGCATCGTCATGCGCGGCGACTTCGGCCCTTCATTCCTGCAGAACCGCCCGGCGATGAGCGTCATCGGCGAGCGCATCTGGTGGACGCTCGGCATCGCCCTCGCCTGCCACCTCCTCGCCACCGTCATCGGCTGCGGCCTCGGCATCGTCGCCGCCGTCAACCAGCACCGCTGGGGCGACCGCGCCGCGACCGTGCTCGCCTTTCTCGGCATGACGATCCCGCGCTTCTTCATGGCGCTGGTGATCCTCTACCTCCTCGCCTTCGTCTGGCGCTCGGCGACGATCGGCTCCCTGTTCTCGGCACAGTACATCTTCGCGCCGTGGTCGTTCGCAAAGTTCTGGGACCTCGTGCGGCATGTCTGGCCGATCGTGTTCATCGCCGCCTTCGGCGGCCTCGCCTACAACCTGCGCGTCATGCGCGGCAACCTTCTCGACGTGCTCCGCCAGCCCTTCATCGAGGCGGCCCGCGCCAAGGGCCTGCCCGAGCGCAAGGTGGTGATGAAGCACGCCGTGCCGAACGCCATCCACCCGCTGGTGATGAACCAGGGCCTCATCATGCCCTACATGGTCTCAGGCGAGCTGGAAGCCGCGATCGTCCTCGCCATCCCGACGATCGGCCCCCTGATGCTTCAGTCGCTCCTCGTCGAAGACGTCTACGTCACCGCCTCGATCTTCATGATCCTGTCGGTGATCCTGGTGATCGGCAACTTCCTCGCCGACGTGGCGCTGGCCATCCTCGATCCCCGCATCCGGCAGGGAGCCTTCGCCTGATGACCCTGCTCGACGCGAAGACGACGCTTACCGACGCCCACGCGGTCCTGCACCCCAAGGAACTCGTCGAGGAGGATACGCTCCTCGCCGACGCCGCCGCGCCGGCGGCCAATGTGCGTTCGCGGAGCTATGCCGGGCTGGTCTGGCGCAGGTTCCGGCGCAATCCGCTGGGACTGATCGGCCTGGCGCTCGTCGCCCTCCTGATACTGACGGCGCTCTTCGCCGACTTCCTCAGCCCCTACGCCCCGAACGCCCGGAACGCCGACGCGATCTACCTGCCGCCGCAGGACCTGAACTTCCGCGCCGAGGACGGCTTCCACATCATTCCCTTCACCCACCCGATCACCTTCGACCTCGATCCGAACACGTTCCAGCTCGTGCCGACGGTGGACACCGCGACGCGCTGCCAGCCGGCCTTCCTCGGCAAGGGCTGGAGCTACTCCTTCTTCGGCCTTTCCTTCGAGCGCCATCTCCTCGCCGCGCCGGAGGGCTGCTCCTTCCACGTCCTCGGCACCGACCGCGACGGCCGCGACATGCTCTCGCGCCTCCTCGTCGGCTCGCGGCTGACGCTGCTGATGGCGGCGCTGGTGGTGACGATCTCGGTCACGGTCGGAACGCTGGTCGGCATCCTCTCCGGCTATCTCGGCGGGCGCGGCGACGAATGGATCCAGCGCGTCGTCGAGTTCGTGCTCGCTTTGCCGGAGCTCCCTCTCTACTTCGCGCTCGTCGTGGTGATCCCGCGCAACACCGACGCGCTGGTGGTGTTCTTCGGGCTCGGGCTGATCCTTTCGGCGCTGCGCTGGGCGCAGCTCGCGCGCGAGGTGCGCGGCAAGACGCTGCTCGTCAGCCGGCTCGACTACATCGCGGCGGCCGAGGCGATCGGCGCCTCGACGCCGCGCATCCTCCTGAAGCACATCTTGCCGAACGTCCTCGGCCACGTCATCGTCTCGACGACCCTGATGATCCCGACGATCGTGCTTCTCGAAAGCTTCCTGTCCTTCCTCGGCGTCGGCGTGCGCCCGCCCCTGGTGAGCTGGGGCATGCTGCTCAACGCCGCGAGCGACCTCCAGACGCTCGGCTCCTATCCGTGGGTCCTGGTGCCGATCGGCGCGATCCTCGTCGCCGTGCTCGGCTTCAACATGCTGGGCGACGCGCTGCGCGACGCGATCGACCCCTACTCGACCTGAGGACGCAAGCGATGGCCCATCTCCTCGAGGTCGAAGCCCTCTCCGTTTCCTTCGCCCACGACGACGGCGCGGTGGCGGCGGTACGGGACGCGAGCTTCTACGTTTCGCGCGGCGAGACGCTGGCGATCGTCGGAGAATCGGGCTCCGGCAAGTCCGTCACCTCGCGGGCGATCATGCGGCTCCTCGCCGCCAACGCGAAGCTTTCGAAAGAGAGCGCGATCCGTTTCGACGGCCACGATCTCGGCAAGCTGTCGGACCGGCAGATGCGGACCGTGCGCGGCGGGCGGATCGCGATGATCTTCCAGGAGCCGATGAGCTCGCTCAATCCGCTCTACCGGATCGGCGACCAGATCGTCGAGGCGATCGTCACCCACCGGCCGATGAAGAAGCAGGCGGCGCTCGCCGAGGCGCTCGAGCTTCTGAAGCAGGTGCGCATCCCGGAGCCCGAGATGCGCCTCCAGCAGTATCCGCACCAGCTCTCCGGCGGGCAGCGGCAGCGGGTGATGATCGCGATGGCGATCGCCAACGGGCCCGACCTCCTCATCGCCGACGAGCCGACCACTGCCCTCGACGTCACGGTTCAGGCGGAAATTCTGGCGCTCCTCTCGCAACTCCAGAAGTCGCGGAACATGGGGATGATCCTCATCACCCACGATCTCGGGATCGTCGAGCGGCATTCGGACCGGGTCTGCGTCATGCGGCGCGGCGAGATCGTCGAGCGCGGCGCGACGAAGGACGTGTTCGCCGCCCCGCGCCACGCCTATACGAGGAAGCTTCTCGCCTCCGAGCCGCGCGGGGTGCCGGAGCCGCTGACCGAGGCCGCCCCTGTCGTGATGCAGGCGAGGAACCTCGACGTCTTCTTCGAGATCCGCTCCGGCGGGCTGTTCAGCTCGAAATCCCATTCGCTGCGCGCCGTCAACGACCTCACGCTCGACGTGCGGCGCGGCGAGACGCTCGGCATCGTCGGCGAATCCGGTTCCGGCAAGTCGACGCTCGGCAAGGCGATGCTGCGCCTCCTGAACGCCCGCGGCGGCGAGATCCTTTGGCAGGGCGAGCATCTGGAAGGGAAAGACAGGGCGGCGATGCGACCGCTCAGGCCCAAGCTGCAGGTCGTGTTCCAGGACCCCTTCGCCTCGCTGAACCCCCGCATGTCGGTGCGCGACCTCGTGGAGGAAGGGCTGATCGTCAACGGCATGGGGCGCGACCGCCGCGAACGCGAGACGATGGTGCGCGAGGCGCTCGCCGCCGTCGACCTCGACCCGAACTGCCTGAACCGCTTCCCGCACGAATTCTCCGGCGGCCAGCGCCAGCGCATCGCAATCGCCCGCGCGGTGGTGCTACGACCGGAATTCGTCCTCCTCGACGAGCCGACCTCCGCCCTCGATCTCTCGGTGCAGGCGCAGATCATCGAACTCCTGCGCGATCTCCAGCGGCGCTACGGCCTCACCTACCTGTTCATCAGCCATGACCTGAAGGTTGTGAAGGCGCTCTGCCACAACGTCGTGGTGATACAGAACGGCGAAGTCCGCGAGCGCGGGCCCACCGAAGCCGTCCTCTCCCGCCCCGAACACCCGTACACGCAGCGCCTGATCGAGGCGGCCTTCCGGGCCTAGGGTCGCGCTACGAAGGATGCGGGAGGCGATCGATGATCCGCACCAGCTTTTCCTGCTCCCGGTCCCAGGAGTTCTCAGCCGCGGCGTGGAGGGCTCCCATACGCAGGCGGGAAAGCCGTACTGCATCTAGATCACCGACGGCGTTCGCGATCGCCTCCGGCGCACAAGCGTCGGCGACGACTCCGCAGCCATGTCGGTCCAGGAAATGCGCGAGTTCGGTATTGGCTGTCGCGACGACCGCAAGTCCCGCCATCATGTATTCGAACGCCTTGTTCGGCATCGCGAAGCGGTTGTGCCGGGTATCGAGCGGTGCGCAGAAGAGCCCGACATGGCTTCGGCTCGCGGCTCGGACGACTTCGGCGGGCTCGACGGCAGGCTCGAAGCTGATCCGCTCTTCCAGCCCGACAGAGCCCGCCAGCGCGCGGAGATGCCGCAGATACGCCGGCGCCCCCTCGCCCCGCAGGATCAGATGGTGGTTTGGCAGAAGCCGCATCGCCCCAATCGAGGCTTCGATACCGCGACCGGGCTTGAGAACCCCATGGAACAGCAGACGCAGCGGGGCGTCCACCGGCGCCGGATCGACCCGCTCGAACGACGGCGTATTGCGAATGACCGAAGGCCGCTCCGCCAGATCGTATAGTGCCTGCAGCGCGTCGGCGATGCCGTCGCTGACTGTCGTGACGATCCTCGCCCGGCCAATGAAACGCGCCTCGATCGCCTTCGTATGGCGTTGCGATACCAAGCGCCACGCTCGATTGTCGGCATGTTCCTCGACGGCGAATTCGTGGCTGTCATAGATGATCGCCGCACCGTTCACCGCTTGCAGAGCGGTCGCCGAAGGCAGCGCCTTCCAGTCGTTCGCATGCACGACCTGCGGCCGGAGGTGTACCAGCGCATCGCGAGCCGCGCGGTGCGAGTGCAGCATGAAGTGCAAGCGGCCCGATAGATCGGGGGCGACGTTGGCAGGAAGCTGCGTCGCGACGATTCCGGCGCGATGGCGCATGGGACCGCCCGGCGCCGGAAGTTCGATGAAGGCGCAGTCGAGCGGAGGCCGGGAGCCGAAGCCGAGTGCGGTGACATCGTGTCCTTGCGAGCGCAGCGCTCCTATGGTGCGCAACACTCGCCCGTCGCGGGCGATCGGGCTGAACGAGAGAACCGCGACCTTCAACGGCAAGGCGGAATCGGGGTCAGCCGCAAGCAGCGCATCCCGCTCACGATGATCCACTCCACCGGCCCCGCGCCTGCGGCAGCCCCTCGAAGAGCGCGTCGAGTTGCTCCGCGCGCATGCGCCAACTCGCTTTCCGCGCGACGTAGTCCGCACCGTTCCGCCCCAGGCGCGCGGCTTCCTCGGGCCGTCCGACGAGGGAAGCCACCGCCCGTGCCAGCGCTTTCGGGTCACCCGGCGGCACGACCAGACCGGTTTCGCGTGCCCGTACGATGTCCGCCTGGAACGGCAGGTCGCTGACGATGACCGGGACGCCGCAGGCCATCGCCTCGAACAGCTTCAGGGGCGCGACGCCGGACGACGATCGCCCGCCCGGATTCTCGATGACGCAGAGCGCTGCCGTCGCAGCCCGCAGGAGCGACGGAATCTCGTCGTATGGCCGGCGGCCGAGCCAGCGGAGCTTGGTGCTGGCACAACGTTCGATCTTGTCACGCTCCACTCCATCCCCCACCACGAGGAGGTCCACCTCGTCCGGCCAGTCGTCCTCCCCCAACGCCGCGAGCATCGTATCGATGCCATGCCAAGCGACGAGGCCCCCGACGAAGACGACGACGTGCCGCTCCATCGAAGCTGCCGGGCCGTCGGGACGGAAGAGATCGGTGTTGGCGCCGTTCGTCACCAGCAGGACGCGATCATGCCCGGCGAAGGTCCGCGCCCAATCCATCAATCCTTCGGTCACCGCGACGAGCGCGGCCGCGCGCCGGTACTGCAGCCGGTACAAGCGGCGAAACAACGGGGCGAACCGCCGAAGGGCGGGATAGGTCACTTCGACGTCGTTGGGCTTGCCGTTGACCTCGTGCACGACGGGAACGCCGCGCAGGGAAGCCATCATCGCGGTCGGCAGGGCCGCGAAGTGCGAACGGACGTAGACGACATCGAAACGCGGCAGGCGGCGGGCAAGAGCGATCTGGACGCGGGCATAGTCGGCGAGACGCGCCGCGTAGCTGGAACTTCCGCTCGCGCCGCCGCGCCGGGTCGCGAAAAGCTCGACCGCGTATCCGAGCCGCCGAAGCTCTCCGGCGATCTCGCCGACATGCGTGTCGGACGCCTGTCCCGGCTTCGGTGTTTCCAGCGACAGATAGGCGATGCGGCGCCCAGCGCTCACACCGCGATGGATTGCCGGCCGAGGAGCGCCTCGCGGACGCTCTCGATGATGTAGTCCTGCGTATCGGCGTCCAGGTAAGGGTGCATTGGTAGCGACAACACCTCGCTCGCCGCCTGCGTCGAGGTGGGGAGCCCGTTGCCGGCGACCGGGAAGCGGCGGTAGGCCTCCTGCTCGTTCAGCGGCTTGGGATAGTAGACGGCCGTCGGAATCCCCTTGCTCTTCAGTTCGGCCATCAGCGCACTCCGACGCCGGGGGTCCACCCGCAGCGTGTACTGCGCCCAGACCGAGCGGCAATCGGGCATCACGGACGGGGTTTTCACCACGTCGTGCAGGCCGGCATCGTAGCGGTTCGCGACTGCTTGGCGTGCCGCGATCTCGTCCTCGAAGATCGCCAGTTTCTCGATGAGGATCGCGGCCTGGATCGTGTCGAGGCGCGAATTCATGCCGATCCGCACGTGCTCGTACTTGTCGTCGCCTTTGCCGTGGAAGCGGAGCGATCGAATGATCTCGGCACTCTCATCGCTGTTCGTCACGATCGCGCCGCCGTCGCCGTAACAGCCGAGGGGTTTGGCGGGAAAGAAGCTCGCAGTGGTGAAGTCGCCGATCTGCCCCGTACGGCGGCCCTTGTATGTCGCGCCGAATCCTTGGGCGGAATCGCAGATCAGGGCGAGTTTCTCGTTCCGGCAAAAGTTCTCGATCGCGTCGTAGTCGGCCGGCTGACCGAAGAGATCTACCGCGATCACCGCGCGCGGTTTCAGGCCGGCGCGCTTCGCGGTATCCAGGGCGATCGGCAATTGCGCCGGATCGAGGTTGAAGCTGTCCTCGTCGATATCGACGAAGATCGGCGTCGCGCCGAGCCAAGCGACCGCCTCTGCCGTCGCGGCGAAGGTGAAGGCGGGACAAATGATCGCGTCGCCCGGCCGCACGCCGAGCGTCATCAGGCAGATGCCGATCGCGTCCGTGCCGTTGGCCGTGCCGATGACATGCCGGGCGCCGCAGAACGCAGCGAGCTTTTCTTCGAACTCCGTTACCTGTGGGCCGAGGATGTACTGAGCGCTCTCGATCGCAGCCAGCGCCGCTTTCTGGACCGCGCCAGCAAGCCGGTGCTGCTGCGCCTTCAGATCGATGAATTCGATGGGGGGGCGCATTATGGGAAGATCTCCTCCAGGCGGCCGTCCGTTTCCCGGTAGCGCTCACGCGTGCGGGGGCAGACGAGATCGGTCCCGAGTTTTTCGCCTGCCTTGCTCATCCAGCCGATGCGCCGCGCGGGCACGCCGGCCATCAATGCATGGTCGGGCACGTCGCCGGTGACCACGGCGCCCGCCGCGATGAAACAGTAGGCGCCGAGCGTGTGACCGCAGACGATCGTCGCGTTGGCGCCGATGGTCGCGCCGATCTTCACGCGCGTCCAACGGAACTCACTCTTGCGACTGACGAAGGCGCGAGGGTTGTTGACGTTCGTGAACACGCAGGACGGGCCGCAGAACACGCCGTCCTCCAGCACGACGCCTTCGTAGAGCGCGACGTTGTTCTGGATCTTGCAGGCGTCGCCGATCACGACGCGCGGCCCGGCCATCACGTTCTGGCCGAGAATGCAGTCGCGACCGATGCGGGTATCGGCGAGGACATGCGCGAAATGCCAGACCCGCGTTCCCTCGCCGAGTTCGGCACCCTCGTCCACGTAGGCGCTTTCATGAATGAGCGCGCCGGGAAAGCGCGCATCCTCGCGCATCTGCGAACGCGTGTCCGTCACCGCGAAAGTCGCGCGGCGACGACGGGATGGATCTCGCCCGAACGCGTGATGGACATGTTGCGGAACGCGGACACGACCTCGATCGAGAAGCGGACGTCGTCGAGACCGTACCCTTCGCCTTTGAGGATCTGGCTGTAGGAATCGCTGTGAAGGTCGGTGAAACCTTCCGAGAACTCGACTTCCTCCCCGTCCATCGTGATCGAACGGTAGGTGGTCTTCTGTCCGCTGACGCTCTCCGGCAAATCCTCCCGATCCACCGACAGGAACCACCGGATGTCGGCCTTCTCGTAGCTCAGGTAGCCGCCGGCGCGCTCCGGCTCGCGCAGATGGGCGGACTGCGACTGCAGCGGCCCGAAGACATAGGCGAGCATGTCGAAGAAGTGGACGCCGATGTTGGTGGCGACCCCGCCCGACTTCTGCTCCTCGCCCTTCCAGGAGGCATGGTACCAGCGGCCGCGCGAGGTGATGTAGGTGAGATCCACCGCATGGCGCTTGTCGCTGGCGGCGACCTTCTCCTTCAGCGCGCGGATGGCCGGATGCAGCCGCAGCTGCAGGATCGTGTTGATGCGACGGCCCGTGTCCCGCTCGATCTCCGCCAGACCGTCGATGTTCCAGGGGTTGAGGACGAGCGGCTTCTCGCAGATCACGTCGGATCCGGCCCGCAGCCCGAAGCGGATATGCGCGTCGTGCAGATAGTTCGGCGAGCAGATGCTGACGTAGTCGATCGTCTGCCCGCGGCGGCGCAACTTGTCGACGTGACGGTCGAAGCGCTCGAACTCGGTGAAGAAATGCGCCATCGGGAAATGGCTGTCGATGACGCCAACGGAATCGTTCGGGTCGAAGGCCACCTTGAGATCGCCGCCCACGGCCTTGATCGCCTTCATATGCCGCGGGGCGATGTAGCCGGCTGCGCCGATAAGCGCGAAAGCCGAAGGGTTCGCGCTGGTCGTCCGGGTCGTCTCGCTCATGCCTTCACCACGTTCTCGGCCGCGACGCCGGCCCGCTCGCAGGCATTGCGCGTATCGATCACCAGCTTCGCC
>NZ_VZDO01000014.1 GCF_008802405.1 Plantimonas leprariae | reverse complement strand
GCTTGCTTGCCGACCGAGGTCAGCGGACTGACGATGTCGTTCCCGCTCGTCCCGTCGACCCGGACGCCGGAAAAGGGCGGGGTCGGGTCGAAGCGGTCGTTCACCCAGTCGTAGACGCCGTCGAGGAAGTTGACGAACTCCACGTTCGAGACGGTGTCGACGCCGTCCTTTGCGTTCGCGATGCGCCCCGTCGCGCGATCGATCGTGCTGTCGGAGAAGCGGCCGACCATCTGGACGAAGTCGATGCCCTCGCCCCCGTCCATGACGTCGTCGCCGTCGCCGCCGATCAGGACGTCGTTGCCGCCCTCGCCGGTCAGGCGATCCGCGCCGGCTCCACCCGAGATCCGGTCGGCGGCGGCGGAGCCGAAGACGGAGTCGTCGCCCTCGCCCATGTCGATCGCGTCGATGCCGTCGAGGACCGTCGAGCGAAGATCGAAGGTGTCGGCGGCGTTCGACCCGGTCAGTGTCACGCCGGTGAAGCCGCCGGCCGTCACGAGTTCCACGCCGGACAGGCCGTTCAGCGCGATGACGGTTTTGTTGGCAGAGGCCTGGAGCACGTCGTAGCCGGCGCCGCCCTCGACGGAACTGATGCCGTAACCGGGGCCGGAATAGTTCGAGTGGCTGAAGTTCTCGACGAGGATCACGTCGTCGCCGTCGCCCGCGTCGATGCGGTCGTTGCCGCCGCCGAGCTTGATCGTGTCGTTTCCGGCGTCGCCGAACACGGCATCGTCGCCGAGCCCGCCTTCCAGCACGTCGTCGCCGTCGCCGCCGTGGATCTCGTCGTGGCCGAAGCCGCCGGCGACGACGTCGTTGCCGGCGCCCGCCTCGATCCGGTCGTCGCCCTCATCGCCGGTGATGCGATCGTTGCCGGCGCCACCGAGGATCCGGTCGGCGCCAAGCCCGCCGGAGAGGAGGTCGTTCCCGTCGCCGCCGTCGATCGTGTCCGCCCCGTCGCCGCCCCGCACGAGATCGTTGCCCGCGCCGGCGTCGATCGTGTCGTCGCCCGCGCCGGCATCGACGAAATCCATGCCGGACGACCCGGCGAGGGCGTCCTGCCCGTCGGTACCTGCGACCGAGTGGAAGATCGGATCGACGCCGAGCTTCGAGAGATAGGCATCGAGCAGCCGCAGCCCTTCGATCGCCGACGAGACCGTGGTGCGATGGATCGGGTCCTGCAGCGACAGGTCGTCCGCCCCGAGGAAGGTGACGTCGCCGTTCGCCTCGTCGGCCATGGTCTGCGCCAGGCGGACCGCGTCGGCATAGTCCTTCGCCATGTAGGGCGACCATTGCGGGTCGCCGTAGATCGTGGTGCCGAGCTTCGAGGCGAGGATCGCGGTCGGCCCGACATCGGCGCGCAGGCGCGCGAAGAGGTCGTTGAGACCGTCGAGATATTCGGCCGTCGTCGCGCCGGCTCGCGCGTCGTTCTCGCCCTGGATCCAGAGGACGAGCTCCGCATGGCCGCCGACGACATTCAGCTTGTCGAGGAACCTGTCGTAGAGGCTCCCCTCCGCCGTCGATTGCCAGTTGCCGTTGGAATTGGTGTATTTCGCGAGAAGCGACGTGCTGCCGAACGACCCGTCGACCAGCGCGACCGGCACGCTGGTGCTGGCGGCGAGCGCGTTGGCGAAGGTGCGGGCGGCGTCGCCGGAAATCGTCGCCCACTCGCCGTTCTTCAGTTGGAATGTCTCGGGCGAGGCGTCGACGACGCCGCGCGATGGAGTGCCGTTCGAGTACCAGTAGCCCATGTTGGACTGGCCGATCGTGCCGACCACCATGCCGATCGCCAGCGTATCGGTGACGACCTGCCCGTTCTTGACCACTTCGAGCGTGTAGCCCGAGCCCTGCGGCACGCCGCCGATGACGCCGCCGCCCGTCCAGTCGCGGACGACCGAGCCGTCCTTCAGGATGCGGGCCTGCTCCCCCGTGAAGTGCACGTCGGCGGCGTTCGAGGCATCGCGTTGCAGGAAGATCATCGGACGGCAGCTCCCTCGACGATCCGGCCGGATGCGAAAACCCTTCCGAAGGAAGAGCGGAGGCCGGTATCCGTTGGTTTCCCCTAAGGAACTCGTTAACGATTGCTCAGTGCATTCGTCAACAGCCGCAAGGGATTGAGGAATTTTCCGGTTAACGTGTGGCCCGTCTGCCAGAGGCGGCAGGAGCATCGTCGCGACGTGCAGGTTTCGCGGGGATGAGCCCGAAAAGCAAAACGCCCACCGGGGGAGGAACCGGCGGGCGTCGTGCTTGGACCTGACGGCTGGGAGGAGGATGCCGCCGGTCGTTCCATGCCGACCCTGGGAGGAGGATGGGTCGACACGAACCTTGTATGCACGAAGATCTACGCCGCGCTTGCCCGTTCCGCCATGCCCGCCGTCGCATAGCAGCTACGCGGAAAATGGGCAGCTGGTGGAAATGGCGCTTCGATGCGCAGCTTTCGCGCCAGGACGCGATCTTTCGGGCAAATGACGGGTCGGGCCGGAAGCGCTTAATCCTTCGAGGCGAGTTTGTCCTGCGTTTTGGTGTCGAAGTCGTTTGCCTCGTGCCGCTCGTGCAACTGCTCCGACGGCTCGCCGCTTAGCCGGTTCACCATCCGGCCGCGCTTGACCGCCTGCCGCGCGTAGAGCGCGTCCGCCCAGCGCTGCACGTTCCTGTAGTCGCCGGCCGACAGGAACTCCGCCGCGCCGTACACCCAGTTCTTCGCGACGCCGCCGTACCAGGGGAACACGGCGATGTCGGCGATCGTGTATTCGTCGCCCGCCAGGAACTCGTTGTCCGCCAGCCGGCGGTCGAGAACGTCGAGCTGGCGCTTCGCTTCCATCGTGAAGCGATCAATCGCGTATTCGATCTTCACCGGCGCATAGGCGTAGAAGTGCCCGAAGCCGCCGCCGAGATAGGGTGCCGAGCCCATCTGCCAGAACAGCCAGGACATCGCCTCCGCGCGCCGGGCCGGGTCGGTCGGCAGGAGGGCGCCGAACTTCTCGGCGAGGTAGAACAGGATCGCGCCGGACTCGAACACCCGGATCGGGCTCGGGCCGGAGCGATCGAGAAGCGCCGGGATCTTCGAGTTCGGGTTCACGCCGACG
Source organism: Plantimonas leprariae (assembly GCF_008802405.1). Classification (GTDB taxonomy): domain Bacteria; phylum Pseudomonadota; class Alphaproteobacteria; order Rhizobiales; family Rhizobiaceae; genus Plantimonas; species Plantimonas leprariae. Next base: position 154,293 of record NZ_VZDO01000014.1, on the reverse strand, counting down.
AACCCTGAGCCGAACTGGTCGCCGTCGCCGATCCGGATCAGCCAGGCGTCGTACTCGGCTCCGGCGTGGCCGAGTGCCAGGAGCTCCTCCAGCATGATCGTCACCTTCTGGCCGTTCGGCGTGCCGAGCGAATAGAGCTGCAGCGGATGCCGGCCGACGGGCAGCTCCTTCTCGTGCGTCGCCCCGGCGACCGGACGGTTGAGGCTGGCGACCTGAGCGACGTTGCCGCCCTTGTTCCACGTCCAGATCTTCGGCGGCGTGTATTCGGAGGACTCGCTCATCGGATGCAACCTTCGCGCTGGAACCATGCCATCGGCGCCGGCAACTGGAGCGGAAGCGCCGCCGGGAAAGAGCCGAGCCCCGGCGTCAGGCCGTCAGTAACGAAGGCCGGCGAACCGTCCGTCCCTGTCGAAGAGGCCGATGCCGCTGACGGTTTCGATGAAGCGCTCGCGGCCGTAGCGCAGGCCCATCGCGGCCATCACGCCTTCCGCCGCGGCGCTCGGCTCCACCGGCCAGCGCTCGCCCTTCTCCACGAAGAGGATGCGCAGCGCGTTCGGATCGAGCCGCTCCGGCGCTTCGCCGGTGAGGTCGCGCACGACGTCGGCATAGCGGCTCGGCCCGTCGACGACGTTGAGGACGATGTGGAACACGTCGCCGCCCGCCACCGCGCCTTCGGCCTGCCGCAGGCGCTCCAGGCGCGGCGTCCGGCCGCTGCAGCCGACATAGGCGAAGCTGACCGAGACCGGCCGGCCGCGCGCCGCCGCAAGAAGCTCGTCCACGCTGGCCGCGCCGCCGGTGCCGTCTTCCAGATGGCCGCGCGCCGGAGCCAGCGCCTCGGCGAGATCCGGTCGCCGCTGCTCGCAACCGCTCACGGCGACGGCGGCGAGCGCCGCCGCGCCGAGCATCGCGAAGGAACGGCCGCGTTCCGTCAATGCGTCATGCCCTCCATGCCCTGCATGTTGTCCTTTCCGCCGGCGGCGCCGGGTTCCGGCGCGCCCAGCTTCTCGACCTTGAGCGTGACGTCGACCGCTCCGGCCTTCTCGAAGACGAGGGTCAGCGGCACGCTGTCACCGGCCTTGAGCGGCTGCCTCAAGCCGATCAGCATCAGATGGGACGCACCGGGCTTCAGCGCCACTTCCTGGCCCGCCGGCACGGGGAGGCCGTTTTCGAGCCGGCGCATGGTCATGACGCCGTTCTCGACCTTCATCTCGTGGATCTGCACGTCCGGCGCGGCCGGCGAGCGGGCGGACAGGAGGCGGTCGTCGCTCGTGCCGCCGTTCGTCAGCGTCAGGTAGCCGCCGCCGGTCTTGGCAGCCGGCGGCGTCGCGCGGCTCCAGGGATGGCCGACGACGATCGAGCCGACCTTGAACTCGTGGGAAGACGCGGCGAACGGGGCGAACACCGCCGCGAGAAACGCGACGGCCGCGACGAGGCGGGTATTTCGGAGCATGGCACGAGACCTCTGAGCAAGCGCGACGGCCAGCACTTCGGCCCGCGCGCCGGCATTCGCAAGGGGACGGACCGCCGCACGCCGCTTGGCGGCGGTGGGCGAGCGGTCGTTCGGAGCCGATTCAGGCGGCGCGCAGGCGTCCGCCGCCGGCGGCCGCTCGCCCGAGCAGCCGCTCGGCCGCGACGCCGAAGCCGAGGCCGAGGCCGGTCCAGAGCACCGCGTGGATGCCGAGCGAGGCGAGGCGGAAGCGCCAGAGCACCGAGCCGGAGAAGCCGGCCGGCACCTCGTCGATCGCCGGCAGCGCCAGCGCCGCGACGGCGACTACCAACAAGAACGCCCCGGCACCCGCGAGCCCGGCCGTCCAGACGCCGCGCCCCGCGAGGAGCTTCAGCGTCGCAAGGCCAAGGCCCGTTGCCACAAGCGAGGCGATGAGCACGGCGAAGAACAGTTGCGTGCGCAGCGCGATCGTCTCGTCCAGTCCGACGGCCGGCGGGTTGGCCGGGTATTTCAACTGCGGCACGAGCACGAGCGCGACGAAGCCGGCGAGCGCGACGAGCGCCGAAACGGCGCGCGGACTCAAGGTTCCGAACCGCCCGAAGGCGAAGGCGCCGGCTAGAGCGAACAGGCCGCCGATCGCGGTGCCGTAGACGACGACGCCGGTGAGGAGGCCGAGGCCGGCCTGCGTCTCGCGGCTGACGAGTTCCTCCTCGTCGCCGTGCGAGTGTGCGGCCGCGCCGTCGTGGGCGTGCGCCGGAGCGGCGGCGGCCTGTGCCTCGAAGCCGATGGCGTAGTCGACGGCGGGCTCGCCGAAGACGCGTGCGAAACCGAAGGCGAGAAGGCCGGCGAAAAAGCCGACGATCATGCCGCGCAGAAGCAGCGATCCGACCATGGCTTCCTCCTCAGTGGCAGGGGAAGCCGAGGAGGTGGCGGCCGTCATGCACGAATTCGTGCACGGCCATGCCGGCGATGAGCGAAGTCGCCCCTTCTTCCGCGCCGACGAAATAGATGGCGAGCAGCAGCAGCAGGCCGGCGAAGACCGCCCAGGGCAGGATCTCCCGCAGCGGAATCCGGAGCGGCCGGGCGGCCGGCGCGAGAACGGCGTTGGTCATGCGAAAGGCTCCCTCGGGATGACGCGTCCCGGACGGCTGCGGCGCGATCTCCGCGGGCGGGTCCGACTTCCGCTACGGGGCCAGCCCCGAGCGGTCACGGTGGCGCGACCGTGCCGGGTTCCCACCGGCTTCCGCACCGCGGTCGCTATCCGCAGCCTTGGAACGGCGGTGCCCTTCTGTCAATGGAGCCAAGATGCCGACCCGTCTCCTTCTCCTGTCGCACGGCCGGACCGCCGGCGAGGCCGCAGTCGGCTTTCCGGACGACGAATCCTTGAGCGACAAGGGGCTCGCCGCTGTCCGCCGCCTGGCGGAGCGCCTGCCGCGCCTCGACCGGGCCTTCGCGAGCCCGGCGCGGGCGGCGCGGGAATCAGCCGAGGCGCTCCGGGTCGAGGCCGCGCCCGAGCCGGCTCTCGGCGATCAGGACTGGGGACGCTGGCGAGGTCGGTCGCTGGACGAGATCGCAGCGAGCGAACCGGACGCGCTCAAAGGCTGGATCGCCGGCGACGACCCTGCACCGCCCGGCGGCGAGCCGCTCGCGGCGGTGATCCGGCGGATCGGGATCTGGCTCGACGGCCGGCGCGAAGCGGGCGGCCGGGTGCTCGCCGTCACTCACGCGGCGGTGCTGCGTGCGGCCGTGCTCCATGTCCTCGGCGCGCACCCGAGCGCCGCCCGCGCCCTCGACGTCGAACCGCTGACGCTCGCCGAATTCACCTGCGACGGCCGGCGCTGGGCGCTCGGCCGGCTGGGTCCATGGCAGGGCGGGAACTGAGCGAAGCCGTTTCCATCCTGTCGGAGAGCCTCTAAACGGCGACGGCATCACGCGGCGGCACGACGGGGCAGCTATGCACGGCAGACCATCGATCGGACGTTTCGCGGCGGCGGTCGCGCTCGCGCTCGCGCTGCTTTTCCTCGGCCTCGTCCGGGCCGGCGCGCAGCAGCCGGCGCCGGCCGGCGCCGCCGCGCCCGATCCGATCGCCGTGATCGACGCGCAGGCGAGCGCGCTGGAGGAGATCGGCCGCGAGGCGGACGCGTCGACCGATTCGGCCAAGAAGGCGGAACTGCGTGACCGCGGCATGACGGTCGGCTCCACTGCGAACGCGGCCGTCGGCGAGCTGGAGCCGCGCCTCGCCGCGCTCGACGCGCGCATCGCCGAGCTCGGCCCGGCGACGGACGCCGAAGCGCCCGACATCAAGGAGCAGCGCGCCCGGCTCGACGAAGAGCGCGGCACGGTGGATTCGGCGATCAAGCGCGGCCGCATCGTCGGCGCAGACGCCAAGGAAATGATCGACCGGATGATCCGGGAGATCAACGAAGCCTTCAACCGCGACACGTTCAAACAGGTCGCCTCGCCGCTGTCGCCGACCCTCTGGGCCGACTTCGCCGGCCGTCTCGACGACGACAGCGCGCGGTTGTGGGATTTCGTCCGGGTCTCGGCCGCGCGCATCCCGGCGGGGGATCTCAGCCTCCGGCTCCTCGCCGTGGCGGGCGCCCTCGGGCTCGCGTTCGTCCTCATCGTGCCGGTGCGCCGGCGCCTGCGCGAGGCCGGCCGCCGCTTCGCCGTTCGCCAAGTGCCGGGCACGCGGGCGCGCCGCTCGGCGCTGGCGCTCTGGTTCGTCACCGTCGGCGCGCTGACCGCGGCGCTCGCCTTCTTCCTCGTCACCCTCGCGCTCGACTGGGCCGAGATCCTGACCCGCGGCACCCGCCCCCTGGCCTGGACGATCGCGATCACCGCCTCGGTCGGGGCCTTCGTGGTCTCGCTTGGTGAAGGCCTGCTCCTGGCCGGCCAGCCGTCCTGGCGGCTCCTGCCGCTCGACGAGACCGCGGCGCGGCGCTTACGCCCCTATCCCGGCATCGGCGCGGGGCTGACCTTCACGGGCGTCTTCCTGGTGCAGGGCGGACAGGCCGTCGGCATCAGCCAGCCCGCCGCGATCGTCCTGAACTACGTCGTCGCCTTCGGCTATTGCGGCTTCATCGTCGCCGTTCTCGTCGCGCTGGTCCGGCAGCGGCGCAGCCACCCGGAAGCGGCCATCCGGGAGCCGAGCGCCCGGACGACGCTCGTCACCGTCGCGACGCTCGCCGCCTGGATCGCCGTCGCGGTGTCGATCGCAGCCGCGCTGCAGGGCTACGTCAACTTCGCGCTGTTCCTTTCGCGGCAGACGATCTGGACCGCGATCGTCGCGGCCTCGACCTACCTCCTCCTCGTCGTCGCCGACGACCTCTGCACGACGTTCCTGTCGAGCGAGAGCCGACTCGGGCGCTCGCTCCATACCGGCCTCGGCCTCCGCCGGACGCAGGTCGGCCAGCTCGGCGTGGTGTCCTCGGCGGTGCTCCGGATCGCCATCCTCTGCGTCGCCGCGATCCTCCTGTCCGGGCCGCTCGGGCCGGGCGCGAGCTCGCTGTTCTACCAGTTCGGCAACTCGTCCGAGATCCAGATCGGCGGCTTCACCATCGCGCCGGGCTCGATCCTGAAGGCGGTGATCGTGCTCGTGATCGGCCTCGGCGTCATGCGCGGTGTCCGGCGCTGGCTGGACGACCGCTTCCTGCCCGCGACCGACCTCGATCCCGGCGCGCGCAACTCCGTGTCCACCATCGTCAGCTATGCCGGCATCATCATCGCCGGCTTCTGGGCGCTGACGACGCTCGGCATCGGCGTCGAGCGCATCGCGCTGGTGGTCTCGGCCCTGTCGGTCGGCATCGGCTTCGGCCTCCAGGCGATCACGCAGAACTTCGTGTCGGGCCTGATCCTCCTCGCCGAGCGCCCGGTGAAGATCGGCGACACGGTGCGGATCGGCTCGGACGAGGGGGACGTCCGGCGGATCAGCGTCCGCTCCACCGAGATCCAGATCGCCGACCGCTCGACGCTGATCGTGCCGAACTCCGAGCTGATCACGAAATCGATTCGGAACATGACGATGGCGAACCCGCTCGGGCGCATCCAGATCGTCTTCTCCGCGCCGCTCGACGTCGACGTCGCCGCCGTCCGGGCAACGCTCATCGGCGTCTACGAGGCCCACGAGGCGGTGCTGGCCGAGCCGCCGCCGACCGTCTTCATCGAGAGCATCGACGAGGGCAAGGTGACGTTCCGCTCCTTCGCCTTCGTCGCCGGCCCGCGCCTCGTCTACGCGACGCGCAGCGCGATCCTGTTCGAGGCGCTCGGCCGCTTCCGGGCGGGCGAGATCCGCCTCGTCGCGTCCTGATCAGAACTCGAACCGGCTTTCGCGCCGGAAGGTCGGCTCGCGCCGCGACACGGCGTCCCCCTCCGCCACCTGCGCGGCCGGCGCCGCGCCGAGACGCCTCAGGATGCCCTCGACGGATGAGACGAGCCGCCCGAAGGCCATGACGAAGATGCCGGTGATCGCGGTCGGAAACGCCCCCATGCCGACCACCGCCATGGCATAGCCGCCCGGCACGCGGACCAGTCCCGCGAGCGGCAGGGTGCCGATCAGGAAGACGAGGAGGCCGAGCGTCGACACGGCGAGGCCGGGCTTCCAGATCGCGCCGATCGCGATCGCGGCGAGGATCGCGACGATCGGAAGGTTGCCGATGTTCGCCATCATGGCCGCCGTCCTCCTCCGAAGGGTTCGTCGCCGGCGACTATGCGACGAAGGACTGAACAGGCGGTTGACCACGGCCGTTCATCTCCGGTTCGGCTTGCGCTACGTAATCTGCCGGAATCAACGGGAGGTTCTCGACATGCGCGGTTTGGTGGCGGCGGTCGCATTGATGGCAACGATGCTCGCGCCGCAGGGCATCGCGCCGGCGGGCGCGCAGGTGGTGACGGCGCAGTACGGCGGCTACGACGACCGCTATTCGCGCGGCTACGACGACGACTACGGCAGCTACGACGATCCCTACTACGACCGCGGCCGCCGCTACGGGCGCGACGACGGCTACCGCTCCTACGATCGTCGCTACGGCCGGTACGACGACCGCGACTACGACGACCGGGACTACGGGAACCGGCGCGACGGCCGGCGGGGCTATTTCGACGACGACGGCGACCGGCGCGGCACCGTGGTGAAGCGGCTGTCGAAGAAGGACCGGATCTGCCTCCAGCGGCATTCGAGCTACGATCCGGAAACCGGCACGTTCAGGGACGGCCGCGGCGGCCGCAAGCCTTGCCGGGTCTGAGGTCGCCGCTCAGGCGCCCGGCTCGCCATCCCAGTAGTCGGCCTCGCCTTCGCGCCGGCCGACGAAACGGAAGCGCGATCCGTCCGGCAGCCGCGACACGGCGAGGAACTTGCCGGAGTCAGGATACTCGACCACTTCCGCCTCGACATTCGCCGAAACGCCGAGATAGCGCAGCGGACCGCTGCCCGTGTTGACGATCTGGTGGGCCGTCTCGGGACCGCCCGCCGGCGCGCCGAGCACGTCGCCGGCACGGACGGGATGCTCCTCCCCGCCGTAGCGGTAGGTCCCCTCGCCTTCGAGGATCACGAACAGCTCCTCTTCCTGCCGGTGGTTGTGGAACGGGCAGCCGCTCTTGCCCGGCGGCACCTCGCCGTAGCTGATGCCGAGCTTCGCGAGGCCGATGCGCCTGCCGAACGAGGCATCCGCCGAGGCGTAGCGCTCGCCCTGCGTCCAGCGGTCGAGCTCGAGGTCGGCGAGGTTGACGACGGGCTTCGCCGGTCGTGCGGGCGCATCCATCGCGCGTCTCCTTCCGCGTTCGTCCGTTCGGCGGGAGGCGACGTCCCTCAGCCGTCCCGGGACTGCCGGAGCCAGACCTTCAGGGATCGCGACCGGCCCCGCACCGGCAGCACCTTGGTCTCGAAACCGCCCGGCGACAACCCGGCGGACTGCATCACCGTATCGGACACCGCGAGTTCGGCGTCGGCGGCCTTCGCCAGTCCCTCCAGCCGGCTCGCGACGTTGATCGTGTCGCCGACCGCCGTCAGGCTCGCGACCGTGCCGTAGCCGACCTCGCCGACGATCGCTGGCCCCTGGTGAAGGGCGATGGCCACCCGCAGCGGCTCGCGCAGTTCGCGCCCGAGCGTCTCGTTCAGCTCGGCGAGGTCGGCGAGGATCCGCTCGGCAGCGGCCAGGCCCTGCTGCGCCGCCTGCGGCGCGGGAGACGACAGGCCGAACAACGCCATAGCCCCATCGCCGACGAACTTGTCGACCGCCCCGCCGTTGCCGGTGACGGCGCGGCCGACGAGCTCGACATAGCGGTTCAGGATGAACACGACGTCGTAGGGCAGCCGATGCTCGGCGAGGCTGGTGAAGCCCCTGATGTCGCAGAACAGGACGACGATCTCCCGCTCCTCGCCGTAGGATCGCAGCCGGCCGCTTTCGAGCGCGACGCTGGCCGCCGCCGCCGGGTGGACGAGCGGCACGATCCCGACGTCGCGCGACGGGCGGAACTGGCAGGCGAGGCGGACGCGCGGCCCGGCGCCGATGCGCTGGAGCGTCGCGCGCTCCGGCTCGCCCGGATGCGGCTGGCCGTGGAAGCCGTGGACGATCTCGATCCGGCAGGTGGAGCAGCGGGCCCGGCCGCCGCAGACCGCCTGGTGCGGGATGCGGGCGCTGCGGCTCGCCTCGAGGATGCTGAACCCGCGCGGAATCTCGATCGTGCGGCCGTCCGGGTAGGCGATGCGCACGCGGTCCCGCCGCCGGTAGATGCCGCGGGCGCCCCGTGCCGCGACGACGAGCGCGAGCGGCACCGCGAGGCCGAGGGCCAGCACGGTATCGACCCATTCGGGCGCGTGCGTGGTCCGCTCCGGCAGCGGACCGGCTCTGTTCGCGAGTTCCTTGCCGGCCTCCGCGAAGCCGAGCACCGACAGGACCGGCACGAGCAGGGCGACGGCGAACAGCGTCGGGCGCCACGCCGGGAAACCCGGCTTGGTCCGCAGCCAGAAGAAGAGGCCGAGGCAGAAGTGCAGCCACGCGATCAAGAGCGCCACGACCTGCCGGCCGCCGGCGACCGGGTTGCGGACCCAGAAGTTCGCGACGATATCCGGGTAGGTGGCCTCGATGCCGGTCGCGGCGAACTCGATGCGGGTGCCGACGACGTGCCCGATCAGGAGGAACGGCAGGACCAGGCCGAGCGCGGTCTGCGCCGCTTCCCTCGCCGGCATGCGAAGGCTGTGGCGGAGGTAGAGGGCGCGCAACGTCAGCACGAAATGCACCGCGACGGAGCCGTAGAGAAGCCCGGTGCCCGGCGGCGAGCGCCACGGGCCGGACAGAAAGGGACGCGCCGCCTCCATGGCGTCGACCGAGATCAGCCCGAGCGCGTGGTTCAGGAAATGGCAGAGGATGAAGCCGCCGATCGCGAGGCCGGAGAAGAGCCGCAGGTCGCGCGACGTGACGCGGCGAACCGCCGCCACCGCCGCTCGGCCGGGCCAATCGAACTGTCGCAACCTTCGCAACTGATGCAGCATCCGATCCCGAAACGACCCGCCGGGCGCGACCTTAGCCTGTCCCGCTCGTCGGCGAACCTGAAATCCTCGGCCCGGCGCGGGGTGCGGCGCCGTGGCATTCCGCCAGCGGACATCGACGCTGAACCGACGACAGCCATGTCGGACGACCACCGGACGGCGCGAACCGAGGCCTGGCATTGCCGCCGCCGGCGATCCGCCGCGTCACGGAGCGGCGCATGAGCCGGCGGCCGATCACCGAGGCGGAGATGGCGGCGGCGAGATTGCCGGGCGGCGGCTGGAGCGCCGCGCAGCTTCGGGCCTGGGGCGTGCGATGGCCGCCGCCCGGCGGCTGGCGCCGGAAGCTGCTGCGCTGCGGCGTTCCCGCCGCCTGCCCTTATCCGGAGGGCTTCGCGCCGGACACGGCGGCCTCGGCCGTTCCCCTCAACCCGCTCCTCGCCTTCGCCGCCACGCCCGCGCTGGTCGTGATGCCGCGGGACGCGATGGAGATCTTCACGGACGGGTCCTGCGAGCCGAATCCCGGTCCCGGCGGCTGGGGCTTCGCGGTCTATCGCGGCGGCGCAGAGGTGCACTGCGCCCATGGCGGCGAGGCGGCGACCACGAACAACCGCATGGAGCTGACGGCGGTGATCGGCGCGCTGCGCTGGCTGGCGCCGGCGGCGCCCGCGATCGTCTGGAGCGATTCGCAATATGTCGTCCGCGCCTGCCTCGAATGGCGGCACGGCTGGCGGAAGGCGAGTTGGACGCGCGGTGGGGGAGCGCTCGCCAATGCCGACCTCAGGCAGGCCCTCGACGACCTGCTGCAGGCCGGATCGGCCAACATCCGCTGGACCAGAGGGCATGCCGGGACGCCCGGCAACGAGCGGGCGGACGAACTGGCGGCGGTGGGCCGGCAAGCGGCGGTTCGGCGAAACGGACCGCTTCCGCCGGCCGACGGTTGAGTGCCTCGGGCCTGCCGCTCGCGGCGCCGATGTTCCGCCACGGCATTTAAGCCACACCCGGAAGGGAATTCCACCGTTGCCACGGACGTGAGTGGCTGCGTTAAGCTCTTTGCGGTGCAATCCCGGCATGGCCAGGAACGACGACTCGGCATTGGTGGATCGTTTCGCGCGAAGTGTCGCAGCGGCACTCGCTGCGGAACTTGGCGAGGACGCGGCGCTTTCCCGGCTGACGGCCGCATTGCCGGATACCGAGGCGGATCTGAAGCCGATCTACGAAGACGTCATTGCGGCACTTCGACAATCGCGCAAGGCTCGGGCGCGCAAGGCTCGGGACGAGCAGGCAGCCGAATAGTTCCAAATCGCGAAACACGAGTTTTCCGTCACGAGTAAGGTTCCGTTCACCTTCGAAATCTACGTTGAAATCTGTCCGGCGCCAAAGCAGCGAAAGCGAGCTCGACGACATGGAAGATCCAGCCGATGAAGGGGACCGTAGATCTTCCGACGACTGGGCCAGCCTGACGCAAATCCTCGGTCTGAACTCCCCGGCGGCGGCGAACCAACCGGCATACCGCGCCGACGAACTGGCGCGGCAGCTCGGGACCGATCCGCAGACGCTGCACCGCTACGAAAGCCTCGGCCTGCTTCGGCCGGTCACGGGCGCGGATGAGCCGTTGTATTCGAACGCGGACCGCACCCGTATGCGCATCGCGCTGCTCGGCGAACTGCTCGGTATTTCCAGCGAGGACGTCCTGCGGCTGGCGGAGCACTACACGGCCCGGAGCGCCTGACAAACCCTCCGGGTGGACGGCCGGCAAGGGATTTTCGCCTGCCGCGCCGAGCACAGCGCATGGGGGCGCATCAGCAACACGGCGAACGGCGAGAAGACCAGGCGGAACGATCCCGCGAGATCACGTCAGGCGCCCTTGAAGTTTGCGGCCCATCCCCCGCGGTCGCCTTTCCGCACCCGCGCCCCATGTCCGGGGTCCACGCGGACGATCGCCATGAAACTCACCACGCTCTTGCGGAGCGCCCTTGCCGGCCTGGCCGCCCTCCTCTCCGCCGGCTGCATCGATACCGGATACGACCGCGGCTATTACGACCACCATCGCCGCGTGTATCGCGACGATTACGACCGCGGTTACCGCAGGGTGGATTACTACAACGCCCGGCGTCCCTACTACCGCCGCTACGATCGACCCGCGTCCTACAACCGATCGCAGGATTTCCTCCGCCGCAACAACGCCTTCGATCGCGGCTCGCTCGACCGGGACCGCGGCTACGGAAGCGGATCGGGCCAGTTCGGCTCGCGCAGCGGCTTCCGGCCGCGCATCCGGATCGACCGATCGAACTGATCCGACCGCCTCGGGCGATTCTGCCGGCGTTGCGGCGTACGTCTTGCCCGACGCTCTCCGCCGCACGCCGATCCTGCGCGGGCTGAAGGCGGGAGTGTCGGCGCGTCTTGTCGCAAGTCTGCACGACGCGTCCGTCGCAACGATCGAGACGCACTGTTCGGCCTTCATCGCGGACGCGGGCGAGGAACCGGCGCGGCGAGCTATGTCTTGACCATGATTACGACGCTCGCCGTTTCCGGCTATCGCTCGCTGCGCGACCTCGTCGTGCCGCTCGGACGGCTGACGGTCGTGACCGGCGCCAACGGCAGCGGCAAGACGAGCCTCTATCGTGCGCTCCGACTGCTGGCGGAAACGGCGCAAGGGCGGCTCGTCCAGACGCTCGCCGCCGAGGGCGGCTTGGCTTCGACGCTCTGGGCGGGGCCGGAGACGATCGGCCGAGCCGTGCGTTCGGGGCAGCATCCGGTGCAAGGGACGGTGCGCAAGGGGCCCGTCAGCCTGAAGCTCGGCTTCTCAGGCGATGAGTTCGGCTACGCGATCGATCTCGGCATGCCGAGCAAGGAGAACCCGTTTCCGCTCGATCCGGCCATCAAGGTCGAGGTGATGTGGACCGGCGAAGTGCTCGGCCGCGCCTCGGTCTTCGCCGAGCGCCGCGGTGCCTTCGTGAAACTGCGCACCGCGCGCACCGCGCGCACCGGCGAATGGCGCGAGGCGATGCACGACCTGTCGCCGTTCGACTCGATGGTGACGCATTGCGCCGATCCCCTCGACGGCGCCGAGCTTCTCGCCATGCGCGAGCGCATGCGGGACTGGCGCTTCTATGATGCGCTGCGCACCGATCCGGATGCCCCTGCCCGCCGACGTCAGGTGATGACCTACACGCCGGTTCTGGCCGGCGACGGCGCCGATCTCGCCGCCGCGCTCGCGACGATCCGGGCGATCGGCGATCGTGGCGCGCTGGACGAGGCCGTGCGTCAGGCCTTCCCCGGCTCGCGGCTCGACGTCGAGGAGTCCAGTCACGGCGGCCTGCAACTGCATCAGCACGGATTGCTGCGTCCGCTCGGTGTGGCGGAGCTGTCGGACGGCACGCTGCGCTACCTGTTGCTCGTCGCCGCGCTCCTGTCGCCGCGACCGCCCGAACTGATGGTGCTGAACGAGCCGGAGGCGAGCCTGCATCCCTCCCTGATGTCGCCGCTCGCCCGGCTCTTGGCCTCGGCCTCCGCCAACTGCCGGATCGTTCTCGTCAGCCACAGCGAAATGCTGATCGACGCGCTCCGCGAAGAGGGCGGCATCAAGGAAATCCGGCTGGAGAAGAGCTTCGGCGAGACCGGCGCGCCGGACGTCGATCCGCCGCGATGGATCTGGCCGAAGCGATAGCTGGACCATGTAGAGCCTGACATAGAGAACAGCCGCGAGGCGAACTGCTGACCGTGGAAGGAAAATCGATGAATGAGATCAACGGCGTCCTGAAGGCGCTCGCCGGCGCGGCGCAGGATCTGCACGCGAAAACGCAGGCGCTGGATATGCTCGTCCGCGCGCTCTACGTCGAGCGTGCCGTTGCGAAGGGGTTGTTTCCGGTCGAGGCGGAGGAGGAAGTTCTGGCGCTCGTGGATGCCGTTTCCGCGTCTTCGCCCGACGATCCCGATGTCGCCGGGCAGTTTCTCGCAGGCGTGCAACAGGCGCTGGCGGATTTTGGACGTACGCTGCGCGAGCAGCTCGACGAAGCGCAGCACGGGCCCGAATGATGGCTCGTCTCGTTATCGGCGCCGTTCTGGCGGTCGGCGTCGTCGCCGTCGTCGCGCTGGGATGGATCGACCGCGACACGATCCTGCACGCCGATCGACCCTCACCGCCCGCTGCCGTCGACAGCCGCTAGGCCGCGCGCTTCGCAAGAAACCCGCGGATGCATCGAAGAGACGAAGCGCAGCGAACCCGTGACACCTCCAACTCGTCCACGATGATCGGCCTGCGCTTGCCCTGCTTGCGGAGGCGGATACGCGGCACGCGAAGCGGGCGGATGACCGGTCGACGAACTGTCAGACCCGGCGCTGTCCGGTGATGACCTGATAGATCACGACCACCACGGCGATCACGAGGAGGATGTGGATCAGCCCGCCGGCGACGTGGAAGACGAAGCCACCGAGAATCCACGCGATTACCAGTACGATCGCAATTGCCCACAACACGGATGTGTCTCCCATCGGAACGCCGTTCGACCAGGCAGATAGTTCGAACGGCGAACATAGCCAGACGCTGCTTCGCCCCGGAAGGCGCGTCGGGGGACCTCAACCCGCTGCAGACCGACTTTCGTGAAGCGATCCGCAGGCACCCTTGTGGAAGAAGCGCTTCCGGCCATAATCCGTAGATGCCTATGAACGCCGCCTTCTCCGCCGGTCCGCACCGGATCCTGTTCATCCGTCACGCCGAACTGCACGAGACGCCCGGCTTCGATCAGCACGGCGTTCCGAACGAGGAGAGCCTGACCGTCCGCGGCTGGCAGCGGGCCGGCGCCCTGGTGCGCCGTATCTGTCCCTCGCATGGCGAGGCCGATCTCGTCCCCGATACGATCTTCGCGTCCGGGGTTGGACCGGACAGCGAGAGCCTGCGGCCGCCGCAGACCGTTGCGCCGCTCATCGACTTCCTGCGATCGCGTGGCAGCGTCGAGACGTGCTTCGAGCATCTGAAGTACGATACCAGCGAACTGATGGCCGACGTCATGAAGCGTTCCGGCACGGTGCTGATCGCGTGGGAGCATTCGCAGATTGGCGAATGCATCGACGTTCTGCCGAACCCGCCGTCGCATCCGGCGAAATGGCCGGACGATCGCTACGACCCGATCTGGCGGCTCGATCGCGACGGCGACGGCTGGACATTCTCGCAGGAGCCGCAACTTCTGCTCTCCGGCGATCAGGACGCCTGAGCGCTGTCTGCTGCCCTCATGCTATTGAGCGACCGTGCGGCACAAGGGTGTTTCGATGGCGACGATCACCATCAAGAACGGCAGCGAGACCTTCGAGGTTTCGGGCGTGGCGATGGAGGAGCCGGTGATGATGGCCCTGCAAGCCCTGACCGATCATGTCAGCGCTCAGAGGATCATCACGAACTGCATCGTCGACGTCGCCGACCGAGGCGCTGCGCCGACGTCGGAGACGATGGTGACGGCCTTGCAGGCATGGCTGGCGCAGGTCGAAGCGACGGAAGGTGTGCGGGCCATCATCGAGGCGACGATCAGGCACTATCAGCGCCACAAGCTGCCTTCCCTCGCCGTCATGAGGAACGGACTGAACGACCAGCTCATCTAGGCGCCGATGCCTCGCGTCGCTTTCGACGAAGCCTGCCCTTGCCTTTCAACGCCAGCATGCACTCCAGCACCGCATAAGCTCGCGCAGGTAGCATCAGCGCAGACCCGCTGCGAGAACGACGATGACGAGCCGCTACCGCCCGAACGAGCCGACCAGTCCCGTCCCGCTCGATGTCCTGTCGCTGCTGATGCGCTCGGAAGAGGCGCGCGTCGCGGAGATCGTCCGGCAGCTTTCCGGCGGCCAGCGCGCCGCTCTGGCGGTCTACTGCTTCGCTCGCGCCCACATGCGTAGCCTCGGCCTCCAGATCGCCCGCCATTGCGAAGGGCGGACCCTCGTCGCCGTCGGCGGTCCGATGGGGCAGACGATGGCCGATCAGGTCGAGAGCGGCGAGGCGTTCGACGTCGGTCCGTACCAGCACGGCAAGCGGAAGGTGACGCTCGCCCGGTTCGCGGCCTGATCACGACCCTCACTTCGTCAGGGCGTGATCGGTGGCGGACAGTCGCTGCGACGCAGACGATGTGAGGGGACGCCCACGAGCCGGCCGAACAGCGAGTTCCACCGTGAGCCGGCTGCCTTCGTCCCGCTTCCCTTCGTTTTGCGCATCGAATGACTGAACGGGCCCGACGTCGCGGTTCGGGATGACGATCGGGTTGCGTCCGGAAGCCGCTAGCGGCTATGACGCCATCACTCGACTGGACCCGGTGAAACTCCGGGTGGCTCTTCCGGCCGCCGATCCGCCGGACAACGCAATCGACGCGATCTCTTCGCGACCTGCCGGCGTCAGCCTCGGCGGGCACCTCTCCTTTGCGGATCTTCCATGCGAACAGCCATCTTCTCCGCCCGCGACTGGGTCTCGAACCCGCGCGGCGACATCCTGTCCGGTCTCGTCGTCGCCTTGGCGCTGATCCCCGAGGCGATCGGCTTCTCGGTCATCGCCGGCGTCGACCCGAAGGTCGGCCTCTATGCCTCGGTGGTGATCGCGACCGTGATCGCCTTCGTCGGCGGCCGGCCCGCGATGATCTCGGCCGCGACGGCCGCGACCGCCGTCATCATGATCGACCTCGTGCGCGACCACGGCGTCCAGTACCTCTTCGCCGCGACGATCCTGATGGGCGCGATCCAGATCGTCTGCGGCATCCTCAAGCTCGGGCGGTTGATGCGCTTCGTCTCGCAGTCGGTCATGACCGGCTTCGTCAACGCGCTCGCCATCCTCATCTTCCTCGCCCAGCTCCCGCAACTGATCGGCGTGCCGTCTGCCACCTACGGGCTGATCGCGCTCGGGCTCGTCGTCATCTACGGCCTGCCACGCCTGACGAAAGCCATACCGTCGCCGCTCGTCGCCATCGCCGTCGTGACGCTCGTCGCCTGGGGTGCGGGGTTGGACGTCAGGACCGTTTCCGATCTCGGCGAACTACCGTCGGCGCTGCCGTCGTTCGGCCTGCCGGAGGTGCCCTACACGTTCGAGACGCTGCGCATCCTCCTGCCGGTGGCGCTGACGCTGGCGGCGGTCGGGCTGCTGGAGTCGCTGCTGACGGCACAGATCGTCGACGACATGACCGACACGCCGAGCAGCAAGAGCCGCGAATGCGTCGGCCAGGGCATCGCCAACATGACGTCGGCCGTGTTCGGCGGCATGGGCGGCTGCGCGATGATCGGCCAGTCGGTGATCAACGTCTCGTCCGGCGGGCGGGGCCGGCTCTCGACGCTGGTGGCGGGCGTGTTCCTGCTCGTGCTCCTCGTCGCGCTGCAGGATCTTCTGGCGATCGTGCCGGTGGCGGCGCTGACGGCTGTGATGATCATGGTGTCGATCAACACCTTCTCCTGGCGCTCGCTGGCGCGGCTCAGGACCAACCCGGTGCCGTCCTCCATCGTGATGCTGGCGACGGTCGCGATGACGGTAGCGACGGCCGATCTCGCCAAGGGCGTTCTCGTCGGCGTGCTCTTGTCCGGCGTGTTCTTCGCCGGCAAGGTCGCGCGCCTCAGCCGCGTGACCTCCGCCCTGTCGGACGGCGGCCGGACGCGGGTCTACATCGTCGAGGGGCAGGTGTTCTTCGCCTCCGCCGCGACCTTCGCGGAAGCGATCGACGTCCTGGAGCCAGTCGAGCGCATCGTGATCGAGGTCGGCCGCGCGCACTTCTGGGACATCTCGGCGGTCGGCGCGCTGGACCGCGTCGTCCTCAAGGCGCGCAACCAGGGCCGCATCGTCGAAGTCGTCGGGTTGAACGAGGCGAGCGCCACGATGGTCGAGCGGTTCGGAATGCACGACAAGCCGGGCATCGATCCGGCGGCGGTGCACTAGCTGCCGCGGCATGGACATCGCAACCACGCCACCGTCCGTCGCTATATCGAAATTCCAAACATCTCGGGTGGCTGGCCTGTTACTACCTGCCTGTTGCATCTTCAGGGACCGGGATTTCACCCGGCTCCGTTGGACGTACAATCAGCACGTCGCAACGCGCGCGTTTGACGACCTCGGTGGCGACCGTCCCTAGCAGGCGTTCGGCAAGTGAGCGATCGGAGCGCGCACCGAGCACGAGAAGCTCTGCATTCCGAGCGTCCGCGGTTTCGATCAGAGCGGCAGCGGCATCACCCTCCATCGTCAGAGCCGCTGCAACGGTCGCCCCTTGTGCCGCTGCTATCGCAACCGCCCTACTGATCGCATCGCCGGCCGCAGTTCGGCCCAACACCTCGCCGCCGCGACTGTCGCCGCCAAGGGTCGCCACGTTCTTCGCTTCAGCCCGCCTTGAAAGGCCGCTGTAGGCGCAGACGATCACGAGATCGGCGTCGTCGTGCTTCGCGAGCCAGGCAGCGCGCGCGACGGTCGGATCAGCGAGGCTGCTGCCATCGGTGCCGACGACGACGACGCGGTAATCGGTCATGTCGCTCATCACGGTTCCCCGCCCCTCAATGGCCGCTCGGCATGACCATCACCTCATCGACGTCCCGCACGATAGGCGGCTCCTTGATCCAAAGCATCGCGACCGCCGCTACAGCAAGCAGGATGCCGGCGAAGGTGATGGCGTTGTTCGGGTTGTCGCCGAGGAGGTTCGAGTAGATGGAGCCGAACGTCACGGAATGGATCAGCATCGGCACCACGATCATCATGTTGATGATGCCCATGTAGACGCCGTAGCGGGTCGAGGGGATCATCCGCACCGCCATGATGTACGGCACGCCCATGATCGAGGCCCAGGCGATGCCGAGCCCGACGATCGGGATGAACAGCAGGTACTTGTTGGTCAGGTGCGGGAAGATCAGAAGGGCTGCCGCTGCGCAGAGCAGGCACGCCATGTGGACGATCCGCGCTCCGCGCCGGCGGGCGAAGGCCACCAGCGAGAAGGCGACCGAGAAGGTGACGATGTTGTACCAGCCGTTGACGAGGCCGGTCCAACCAACCGCCTGCTTGAACCCTTCGGAATGGGCGTCGGTCGTTCCCCAGACCGACTGCGCCATCGAAAGCGTCACGAACTGCCAGTAGCAGACCATCGCGTACCACTGGAAAAGGTAGACGAGGCCGAGCTTGCGAAGCTCGATCGGCATTTCGACGATCGCATCCCAGACTTCCCGGATGAACCCGAAGGCACTGCCCTTGTGCTCGCGCATCGCCTTCAGCTCGGCCTCGGTGGGCGGGATTTCCGGGGTCGAGAGGATCGAGATCAGCACCGACCCGATCGAGCAGACCGCCCCCAGCATGAACGAGCCGACCACCCAGTAGGGGATGCCGGCCGCCGTCGCACCGGTGATCACGGTCTGGAAGACGAACAGCGAGATGTTGGCCAGCGTGATGCCGAACCCGGTGAAGAAGCTCTGCGCCAGGAAGCCCTTGCCGAGCTGAGAGGGCGGCAGCTTGTCCGCGATGAAAGCGCGGTAAGGCTCCATCGCCGTATTGTTGCTGGCGTCGAGCAGCCACAGGAGCAGCACAGCCATCCAGACGGCTGAGACGAAGGGGAACAGGAACAGGCAGATCGAGCAGCCGATTGCGCCAACGAGGAAGAACGGCTTGCGGCGTCCCCAGCGCTCCGACCAGGTCCGGTCCGAGAGCGCGCCGATCATCGGCTGGATCAGGAGGCCTGTGATCGGGCCGGCGAGGTTCAGGATCGGCAGATCGTCGGGCCTGGCTCCGATGAACTGGAAGATCGGGTTGACGGCCGTCTGCTGCATCCCGAACGAATATTGGATGCCGAAGAAGCCGAGGTTCATGAGCAGGATCTGCCGCATGTCCATCAGCGGCTTCTGCCGAGCGATAGTGGTATGAGTTAGCGCCGCACCGGCAGTAGGCTCGGCGGCCGAGGCGCTCGCGATGGTTGCCGTGGTCATCGGGTGCGCCCTCCCGCGCGATCGAGAAAATCCTGCAATCGCAGGAGTTCACGTTCCCAGCCTTCGCTGTGGTAGCCCGCGACTGTCGCCTCGTAGGGCCCCTGCACGATGCGGACCAACGTCCCGTCGCGCCCCATCTTGTTGAATTCGACCCGGAGTTCGAGTGGCCGATCGGGGTCGATGCCCGGGTCGCCGGTGATCCGCTCACGGGATACGAATACGTCGGGTGAGAAGAACTCCGTATAGATGCCATCGGTGCCGACCCGCGTTGCCGCATCGCTATCGCGGATCTTCATATGATGGTGCTTTCCGCCGAGCTTCAGCTCCGCAGCGACGGTTCCCTTCTCGACGTGCCAGCCGGGACTTCCGCGCCACTCCGACAACTGCTCGGGTGCCGTCCATGCTTCGAAAAGGGTTTGTCGCGGATAGTCGAACTGACGCTCGACGATCACCATGACGTTGGCCACCATTCCAGCTTCCTCCTCCTGCATTCACACAGGCGCAGCTAGAACCGAAGTCGCATTCTACTTCGGCGACTTAAAGCATGACCGGACTTGTATTTCCTCCGCGAGAATTGGTACGCCCATGAGACCACGTCGTCGAGAGAGAATTTCCTCGATGCAAAGCCAGACGATCGGACTGCGACAACTTGTTCTACCCATCTGTGCATAGACGGGCCTGATTCCTTTCGTTGACCGTTCGCGCTCCGGTCCTCCTGACGAACGGAGGCATCCGGCACGGCTTCGGCCTAACTCTTTCTGAACGGCTCGCGGGTGTTGAGCCTCAATACGCGGTCGGTTGAGGCACGTCCATTTGACCCGTCATCATGATTGCTTGCGCGCTGATGCAGGATTCGCAGTAGGAATTCGCCCGCGCTTGCCGGGCCGCCCCGAGCAGCTGCGGCGGCAAGACAGACCACGTCGAACTGATCGACTCAGCCCATACCGTTTCCGTATCGCGACGGAAGCTGTCAGCAGTCCGGAGATTGCCGGGAGGTAGCATCACACGGGAGTTATGAGCGTATCCGGCTCCTGCGAAAAGCATCTGAGCGAACTGTGCATCATAAGCCAGCGCGCGGGATGGAGAAAGCAGTGAGAACTCATACGAACCATATGGGAAGGGAAAAGCAGCAACCATGCCGAGCGCCAACGAGACTAACGAATGACGCATCTTTCCTGCTCGCGATTGTTTGGCGAATGCTGACACCGTCAGATGAGAAGACCGTTTGTGGTATCGCGTCAATTCGGTTGATTGATGCCAACATTACCCTTTCGGCGGATTGATCCCGGCCGAGGAGACTTGCTGATCCGCTGGAGGCGCTGTCCGGCTCGAACGGCCTGTCGGCCTGCGCGGACGCGACGCTCGTTCTCGACCGGGACGGCAACGGCACGACGCCGTATGTGCGGGGCCGCGATGCCGAGGAGAAGGAAACCGCCATCCGTTTCGACGCCGGCTGGTGGACCATCCTCGGCGAGGCCGGCGAAGTGAGACGCTCGGACGAAAGGGGGCGCATCTTATCGGCACTTCTTATCGCCGATGAGCTTCTTACCCCTGTGCAGATCGCCAACGACACCGGCATGAGGCGCAACAACGTCGACCCGCTGCTGTCGAAGCTGCGAAAGGCCGGCGAAGTGTTGGTTTCCGGCCACGCACAGTACGCGCATCCCGATCGTTCGCATCCTATTCCGGTGCAGCCCGATACCCCCCATAAGAACGATAAGACGGTAAGAAACGAAGGGAGCGGGGCCTGTGCCTAACCCCGCTTCTTATCATCTTACCGATCTTATCGGGGTTTCAGCAAAACCGGGGCTGGCGCTGTGAACAGGCGCCCACCGTTCCTGATGACGCAGGATGAAGCCGTCCCGCCAAAAGAGGCCGCTCGGCGTGTCCGCCTGTCCGTCGACACGATCCGGCGCCTGAACGCCAAGCATGGTATCGGAAGGCAGATGGGGCCTGGCTCGCCGATCGAGGTTTCGATGCCCGCCGTGCTGATGCTGCGCCGCGGCGATCATCAGGCGCTGTAGTTGCTCCGGAACGGCCATCGGGACGAGTCGACCGTTCAGCGATATCTTGCGTTGACTGGTTTGGCCCGCGTTTAGGAGAACCTCGCGTCTTAGTTCGCCAAGCGTCGCTGTTCAACTTCGCTCGCCATACGTTCACGTAGCGTCTGCAACTGAGCCAGCGCTGCCTCGGTCCCGTATCTTGCGACGAACGCGCCAGTCTCGTCGTGCGGCAGCGGCCGTCCGAGGCGGTATCCTTGGAGTTCATCGCATCCCTGGAGTCGCAGTTGCTGCAACTGCTCCGCGGTTTCGACACCCTCGGCGGTCACGGCGATCCCGAGGTCGCGGCTCATGGAGATGATCGCCTTCACGATCGCCTGCGCATTCCGGTCGTCGCTCAGCCGCTGCACGAAGGACCGATCAATCTTCAGCTTCTGAAATTGGAAGCGATGCAGATAGGAAAGGCTGGAATAGCCGGTTCCGAAATCGTCCAAGACGATACGGACCCCGAGGGCGCGAAGTTGACCGATGATGGAGTTGGCGGCATCGGCATCCTGAAGCAGCACCCCTTCCGTGATCTCCAACTCCAATTGCTCGGGCGGAAGACCGCTTTCGTTCAGGGCGGCCTCCACGGTACTGCAGAGGCCTTTCTGAAGCATCTGGATCGGCGACAGGTTGACGGCGATCCGGAGCGGCAGAGGCCAATCCGCCGCCGTGCGACAGGCCTTTCGAAGCGCCCATTCGCCCATATGGACGATGAGCTTGCTCTCCTCCGCGATCGGGATGAACCGCGCGGGAGAGATTGGGCCGAGCGTCGGGTGCGTCCAGCGCATCAACGCCTCGAAGCCAAGAAGCTTCTCGTCCCGATCGAAAATCGGCTGATAAGCCAACGCCAGTTCGTTTCCGGCGATCGCGCTCTGCAGTTCCCGTTCCAGTTGTGGGCGGTCATCGACCTCGTGGTCGATCTCGGCATCGAAGAATCGGAAGCAGCCTCGCCCTCCATGCTTGGCGCGGTACAGCGCGATGTCCGCCCGCTTCAGCAGTGAAGCCGGCGTGTCACCATCGCTCGGAAAGACCGCGACGCCGATACTGGTCCCGATGCAGGCCCGCCGTCCTTGGAGATCGAATGCGGCGCTCAGGGCGGCGATGACGCGCTGCGCGAGATCGCTCGCCGCCGCGGACTGCGCTCCCGAAGGCTGCAAGATTACAAACTCGTCGCCGCCGATGCGCGCGACGAACTCGCCCGGGCCGAGGCAGGCGCGCAGGCGCACCGCAACCTGTTGCAGGAGTTCATCGCCGATCGCGTGGCCGAACGTGTCGTTGACGAGCTTGAAGCCGTCGAGATCGAGGCAAAGGACGGCGAGCGGCACATCCGTCGCCGTCGCGATCGCGACGGCGTCGTCCAGCCTTTCCTTCAGCAAGACCCGGTTGGGAAGTTCGGTCAGCAAGTCGTGGTGAGCCAGAAACCGGACGCGTGCTTCTGATGCGCGGCGCTCGCTGATGTCTCGCAGCGCCGTGACGACCGCAGCTTCGCCGCGATACGTGATCGAACGCGACAGCATCTCCACCGGGAGGCGCTCGCCGCCTCGCACGCGAATCTCGCATTCCTGCCGGCGAGAGCCGGCGAGAGGCATCGCGAAAGCCAGCGCCTCGTCTGGAACGAGATTGCGGATATCGAGGCCGACCGTTCCGCCGCTCGCGACGTCGAGCAGCATCGAGAACGCCTCGTTGCCGTCGAGCACGACGCCGTTCCTATGGATGAGGATCGCTTCGAAGGTGCTGTCGGCGAGTTGCCGAAGTCGATTCGCCTCCAACTTGTCACGTGCGGCGACGCGGTTGTCGACCAGCGAACCAATCAGGCTGAGAACGAGGACCGTCGCGGCTTCGGCGGCGCCAATGACCACGATCGGCGACGACGTCAGGTCGTCGGGTTGGGCGACGGCGTCCATCCAATCGCCGAACGACAGGACGGCGGCGAGCGAGCCGAACCCCACCGCTGCGATGGAACCGACGCCGAGTGCGACCGCGATGATTAGCGGATGACGGCGTGAGGTGTTGCTGTTTTCCCAGATGGCGAAGCTGGAGAGCATCGCACCAAGAATCATCACCACGAGCACGGCGGTGAGATCGTAGGAAAGGGCGAACGGACTGACCATTCCCGACATGCTCACGAAGATCATGCAGGACAGTCCGAACGACTGCAGCGAGCCGGCGAGAAGTACGTTCCTTCCCGACCGGCGACCGATCGCAGCGATACGGACGGCAAGCAAGCTGCAGGTGAACGAAGTCGCCAGTGCAGCCACGGTGTGGCCGAGCGGAACCGCTACTTCGATTTGAGGATAGGCACTTTTCAGCGAGGCCAGGAATGCCCCCCAGTTCGCTGCGGCTGATACGATCGCGCCGAGGATCAGAAGTATCGCACGCCGCCGGCCGCTCGACCGATGCGCGCCATGCAGCAGGTTCAGCATCACGGTCATGCCGGGTACGGCGGCAAGCAGGACGAGAATGGCCCAATAAGGGTCGTGGTAACTGGTGAGATCGGCCAACAGGTGACTCATCTCGCATCGCTTTCCATTGCCGAAGGCGGCAACACGTCAGAATTCTACTTTGAGACCCGCAAGCAGGCGCCGTTCGTTGCGTCGGCCGGCCGAAGTCCGAATATCCGCAGCATTCAGCTGCTCGGCTGTCAGCGATACGGTCGCGTTGTCGTTCAGCTTGTAACCAGCGCGGGCGTTGACGGTGACATAGTCGGGAACATCGACGGCGATGTTGGCGGCCACCGTGTCGTCGAAGCGAAAGTCCTCGAAGCGAGACTGCCAGCGGGCCTGCGTATCGAGTTCCAGCTTCTGCCAGGTGAAGCCAAGCCCCGCGATGATCGAGTGGACGGGGTTCTGCTCGGCGTAGTTGATCGATGGGGAATCGAACAGGATGGCGGCAGGCGAGCGATCGTCGATTTCGGCCAGCGAGTAGCTGAGGTTCCAGCGCCAGCCGGCAGCGTTCTGGCCCTCGATCCCGATCTCGCCGCCGTAAGCGCTGCTGCCGGCGAAGTTGCGTGCCAACGTCAGGATCTGGCCTTCGGGCGTGAAGGTGAAAGGCGAAGCGAACGGCGATCCGATCGTCTTGTCGGTGTCCTGAATGAAGACGGACACGTTCAATTGCGAGTCGAGAACGGGCAGCTTGCGGCTGTAGCCGACCTCGTAGTTGGTGACGGCGCTCGGATCGAGATCGGTCGAGCCGGCTCCCAGAAATGGCCCCTTCGAGTAGAACAAGCCGAACGAGATGAGGCTCGGCAGTTGCAGCGCCCGCGCGGCGGTCAGCCGGAACGTATCGTAATCCGTCGGGGAGTAGAGCAACGCGCTGTTGAAGCTCGGCTCGAGAAGGTCGCGGTCGCCGAAAGGCGATCCGATATGCGGGATGACGAGATCGGAATCGTCCCGTTCAATCCGCATTCCGTCGAGGCGAACGGCATTCGTCAGCGACAGGCTGGGCAGGATCTGCCAGTTCCACATGGCGGAGCCGGCCAGGAGATCGCTATGCATCTCGCCGCCGAAATAGTCGTCGGACGAGATGGAGTTGTGCCGGTACTCGGCGCCGATCCGGACCGTATGATCGCTGCCGAGGCGAACGAGATCGCTGGCCTTCAGGACAGTGACGTCCTGTTGCCATGCGAGGTCGATCTTCGAGCCGCTCGAACGGAAGTCCATGCCGTTGCGATAGAGGTCGAGCTGCATCAGTCCGAAGTCGGTGTCGGCGCTGAGAAGCCCGCGCAGACTGTTCGAGACGACGTCGAGCGGCAGGTAGGAGCCGAGGTCGGGATAGAAATCCGTATCGATGGCGCCGACCGTGGCCGACAGGTCGAGTTCGACCTTATCGTTGATGCGGTAGCGCATGTCGGCTGCGCCTGTCTCGACATCGGGATGGTCGACTGTGTCCCTGGCGCGGTAGCCGGAATACTCGTCGGCGCGCGTTCCCTTTGCCGAAAAGCGCATTCCCAGCCGGTCGGAGGGCTGCAGCGTCGCGACCGCCTCCCCATAGACCTGGGCCTGGGTCCCCCCGCGCAGATCGACGCTGTTCTTCTTATCGCGCAGGGGATCGAAAGTGACGATGTTGATCACGCCCGACACGGCGTTGAAGCCGTAGAGCGCTGCGTTCGGGCCGCGAATGATCTCGATCTGCCGGATCTCGCCGAGCGTGACAGGTATCTGCGACCACAGGGTGTATCCGTAATCGTCCTGATAGACTTGGCGGCCGTCGACGAGGACAAGGACGCGCGGATTGAGCGCGGTATTGTAGCCCCGAATGCCAACGGCGGAGTCGAACTGGCCGTAACGCCGCACGTCGATCCCCGGAACGAAGCGCAGGATAGAGGGGATATCGGTCGCGCCCGAGCGTCGGATGTCGTCGGCGGTGATGATGTCGATGCTGGCCGGCGCCTCGCTCGCCCGCTGCGGCTTGCCCGTCGCCGAAACCGTCACCGGCTCGCCGAACATCTGCTCGGACGCGGTGTAGTCGACGGTCTGCGCTTGCGCCGTGGCAGCAATCGCCAGCATCGACGCCGCTAGAACATAAAACCCGAGCGGCTTCATATTTCACGAACCATCATGAGAAAGGCGGTGGCGAAGCGCACGCCCGCCGCCGCCGCATTGTCGGCACTGATTGAAATCGAAACCGCTGGCCGGGAGCGCACCACGATCGTGCAGGCTCCGTTCCTCACTTGCTGAGCATCCAGAGTGAAGCATGGGACGCCGCGACCGTTGAGCGCGTTCCGGAGACGGTTCTGGTCGACATCGCTTGTAGTGAAGACCCCGTCGTAGCCAGCAGCCGAGGCGAAGCTCGACTGCTCGACCGCGACACCCCTGAACACGCTATCGCCGACCTTCAGCCCTGTTCCGAGGACATCGATGGCTGCGCGCATCTCGCCTTGCGAGCGGGCACTGCCAGCGACGTAGACGATCGCCAACGACATCGTTCCGCGTTTGCGGCCCTCTTTGAAGGAGATCGCTCTGCCGATGACTTGGACATCTTGCGCTGTGACTTCTGCCGCGGAGGCCTCGGTCGTCAGAACGCAAGTCGCGAGAGCGAGAAGACGAAGAGCGCCTTTGGAAAGCATGGATGGCTTCTCGCAGCGCCTAAGGCTAGACAGTCCATTGTTCGAGTGAGCTTGTAAGCCGTATTCCTTACTCTTGGCTTGCGGTCGATGTGCCGACGGCCGCGAAACCTTTGATTGCAAGAACTTATTGGTTGGCTATCGGCCTCCTGCAACTTTCGGATCGTTACTCGGAGCGGATGCAGTAGGAGGATCGGATGAGCAACGCCATCGGCAACCGTATCGCCAAGCTGGAGAAACGCCACGCCGCCCGCCATCCGACGCGCCGCGCGTTCTCGACGGTCGTCCGGGTGGGGGCATGAAGCCGACGACGAGGCGTAGGCTTTCGCCGCGCTCGGCCAGCATCCCGCGGTGGATGACATGATCGTCCGCCGCGTCATCGTGCCCTGGCCGGTCACCGACGTGGTGCCGGCCGACTTCATTCCGCGAGTGACAGGACCGAGGTGCTGAGATGGGAACGCTAGAAAACCGCGTGGCGAAGCTGGAGCGCGTCAGCGGCACCGATCTGCCGCAGTACGGTCGCGTCTTCCTCTGCATCGGCGCATGGGGCACGAAGACGAGGACCGGGCCGAACAACTCGCCGCGATGGGCGTGGTGCAGCGTACCAATGATCTCGTAATTCAGCTTGTCGGCTACACCAAGCCGCCGGCTGTTTGAAAAAATCATAGGAAATCAAACGGCAGGTCGCGCGGAGGGGCACGGGAAGGCTCAGGACGGAAGGCAGGCACGGCGAGCCGGCGATCGATCGAAACCGTTGCCGAGCTGATGACGTCCGGCCAGTCGCCGGCCGAATACCTGTTCAGCATCTTCCGCGACGAGAATGCCGACCCGAAGGACCGAGCGTGGGCGGCGAACGCCGTCGCGCCCTTCGTGCATCCGCGCCTTGCGCCGATGCAGCAGCGCATCACCATCGCGCTGCCGGACACTTCGACGGCGGACGGCGTCCGCGATGCCATCGCCGCGGTGATCGAGGCCGCGTCCTACGGCGACTTATCGCCGGCCGAGGCGCAGCAGCTCGTCGCCGTCATCGAAGCGCAGAGGACAGCGATCGAGACCACCGACATCCTGCCGAGGCCGGAGAAGCTGAAGGCGGAACGACGGTGATCCAGTATTGTGGCTCCGCTCCTCGTTCAGCGGGAGCATCGCCGAGCTAGACCAGCAATCCGGCATCGTGCGTGAACTGCACGTTCTCCGGTAGGATGCTGGCGGTCGAGACGCCTTTGAGCAGGACGCTGTCCGCATTACCGAACGAGATCAACGTATCGGGTCCGACTTGCGTGATGTGGCTCAGCAACGAGGCATAGTCCGCGGCGAGGGCCGCGTCGAAGCGTAGCACATCGTGGTTCGGGCCGGCACCTGCCGCGAAGCCGTTGACCACATCCTTGCCGAAGTCGGGGCCAAAGGCGAAAGCGTCCGAACCCTTCGCAAACCCGGAGAGCGTGTCGGCAACGCCTTCGTGCGAGATCAGCGTCACGCCGTCCGCGTAGCTGCGCTGGCTGTGGCTGCTGTCGGCTTTCGTGATGTCGACGAACGTCTTCGTGTTGTCCGCGCCATAGTGCGTCAACGTCGTGGTCGACGGGGCTGTGCCGGCAGCATTGGCGTAAGCGAACTGGTAGACGTCGTGCTCCGCACGCAGGTTGCCGATCTGGCGCACCGTCTCCCGTCCGGCCGTGTCGTAGTTGTGCACCTCCGTCGTACCGTCCGGGTTGTTCGTCAAGCTGAACGCCAGCGTGTGCTCAGCATCGCCGTAGTAGCGCTTCTGTTCGGTGATCGCACCGCTCGGGTCCGTCGCGATCGACTGCTCGACGTAATAGCGGCCGGTGATGCCGAACTGCGTGGTGAGGCGCGAGCCGTCCGTGTTGAAGATGGCGGAGGCTGTCTCCATGCCGGTAGCGGGATCGAAGCGCTCGATGGTCTTCGTGCCGTCGAAGTCGACGAATACGGTGGTCTTCAGATCTCCGTCGCGGTCGTAAACGCGGTTGAACTGCTGCTCGCCAGTCGGCACCGGCTCGGGCGGCGGATAGTCGGGACTTCCCTCGGTATAGGCCTCCGTGAACGACACCACGAAGCCGCCATCGGGCAGCAGTCTGATCGAGCCGGTGCTCTGATGCAGTTGCGGCAGTGGCGTATCGCCATTGGACGTCACCGCCAGGACGGTTTCCTCCAGGTGTCCGGCGGCATCGACGAAGCCGAACGTCTTCGTGTCCGAGAAACTGCCCCGATCGTCCACGAAGGTTTCGAGGAGATAGCCATAGGAACCATCACTGAGAGGAACGGCCTTGTAGTTTTTGAACGTGTTGAAGTCGTTGAGGCCCAATTCGTTTGTGGCGATGGGTGCCCCGTCCGCGCCGAACTCCTTCGTCGCCAGTTGAAAGAACGGGTACGGTGTCGACGTGTCGTTCGGATCGACAGAGTTGTAGGCGACAACGAACTTGCCGTCCGACAGGAGCGTCGTCGAAACCGGGTTTGCCGCGACATCGTCCGACGTAACTTGGATCGGGCTTCCGATCGTGCTGCCGTCCGCAGCATACCGCTGGGCGTAGATGATGGCATTGCCCGTCGCGCTTGACACCTCGGCGAAGCTTTCGACTGACGCAACAACGGATGAGTTCACGGCACCGGAGTTCAGCATCGTCTTCCTCCTGCTGCTGCAAGAGTGCGCACGGTTCGCGAATGCTGGCAAGCAATGCCATCAGGTCGAAAGGACGCTGTCGGGGTTCTGGTGCTTGCTGCTGGCCTCGACAGCGCCGGCGGCGATGCAGCATGCTTCTGCTTGGATGCCTGGTTGAGTTTTGCCGTGCCCGGTTTCCCTCGTATCAGTCGACATCGGCTACCCACCGTCCCCCGCCATCCGCCGCTTCGAGTTAACGCGCAACCAACGGCTAAACGCAAATCTGAAGCTAGCTCGCGGTTAGTCTTTCAAGCCGGCATTCTAGATCGGGCTGCTCGATTTTCTCATGACGAGCGAAGCGGACCTGATGGACTTCGCCGGCACCTGGGCTGGATCCAGCCGACATCGGGCGGGCCCGGGATGCGTTATCGACGAGTTCATCGCGCGTCGGTTGACTTGTCAGCGCGTTTCCCAGCGGATTGCCAGCTCTTCCCGGAAAGCGAAGCGCACCAGATGGCGCTGCACGACATCGGCGAGTTGCGCCAGATCCGCACCGTTCGGAGCGGCAAGGCGCATTCGCAACGCCCCGTCCACGACCTCCAGATCGCAGATGCCGATCGCGAAGTCGATGCGGCCGTGGCGCTCGTCGAATGAAACGGCGCGCTTGTGGGCGAAGTGCTTGCAAAGCTGCTGGAGGTAGCGCGACGCGTGCGGCGTCGCGACCGATGCGACGCTGTGCACCCCCGACACCTCGCCGGACGGCGGAACCGTGGCCGCGACGTCGCTCATCGGCTTCTCTCCACCGCCTGCGCCGCCGCGTCGAGGGCGGCAGCAATCGCCTCGACCTGGCCGGCAGTCAGCGCTCCTTCTCGGAGGCGCAGGCGTAGCGCCAGCTTCAGGTTCTCCATTGCCCGCAACACTGGCGCCGGCAGATCGGGGCGGCCGCCGGGGCCGCCCATACCGCCGCGTGACAGGAGTTCGTCCGCAGCCGCTCGGTTGGCGGCAAGAAAGGCTTCGCCTTCGGGCGTCAGCCGATAGGTCTTGCGTCCGCCGCCCTCCGGGTCCGCGACCGCGTAGCCCATGTCCTCCGCCCAGGCGAGGGTCGGGTAGATGACGCCGGGGCTCGGGGAATAGCTGCCCGAAAGCCGTTCCTCGATCGCCTTGATGAGTTCGTAGCCGTGCCGCGGCTGTTCGGCGAGGAGGGCGAGGATCAAGAGGCGCAGTTCGCCATAGTCGAACAGCCGGCCGCCCCGGCCGCCGTGCCGTCGACCAGGGCCGTGTTCGGGATGCCCCGACCGGTGGTCCCGGTGCCGGAACATGCCCTCGAAGAAATGTCTGCGGCCGCAGCCGTCGTGATGATGATCATGTCTCATGCAATTCAGATATATCTAGATAGGTCGCAAATCAAGATATATCGAAAATTTGCGTTCCCAGCGGCCGGTTGCGGTATGGCGATAAGCCAGCGATATCGTTCATATGAGCAATGTGCATCGCTTCAGGCCGAACTCAAAGGCGCCACCGCCACGCCACCGGTTGCCGTGGGCACACTCGGTCTGGCTGGTTTGGGTGCTTGTGCTGGTGGCTGCGGTCGTGCTGGCAGCCATCGGTGCGGGAAGAACCGCCGCTGCCATCGCGGCAGTAGCGGTCATCCTCGTCGGCGGTTGGTTGGATCAGCGCGCCAAGTACCGCTAACTACATTCTCCGCAGGCGGTCGGCGCATCCGCAGAGCGCTCAGCCTCTTTGTCGTCGCCATTCCCACGATGCCTTCCAACGGTCAGCCCACGCGCTGCGGCGTGCTCCTTCGCCTCGGCCTCTCGCGTCGCGCAACGGCCGTGGCCGCACCGCTCGTAGTCCCGAGCCTACGCTAGACGTACTAGGCGTTGAGGAGCGAGTGCGTGGCTCGGATTACACTTTCGTCACTCATCCGAGGTTCAGATGCCGGAACGCATGCTCGGCCAACCGGCTTGGGTCCGGACTGGAATGGAGAATGGCATGCGAAAGATCATCATCGGGGCGCTCGCGCTTTTGGTCATCGGCAGCGTTCCGAGTGTCGCGCAGATGTATCGCGGCGACGCGCGCGAATACCGGCAGGAGCAGCGCATCCGGAACGGCGTTCGCACCGGTCGCCTGACACCGGGAGAAGCGAGACGGCTGGCGCAACAGCAACGCAGGATCGACCGTGCACAGGCACGCGCCCGCTACGACGGATACGTGAGCCCGCGTGAGCGCCAGCGCATCGAGCGGATGCAGAACCGTTCATCCCGCAACATCTACCAGAAGAAGCACAACTACCGCGGCTACTAGGTCCCGCATGCGTCCGTCATCTACAAGAGGTGAGCCCCGCTCGGCATCCATCCAGCGGGGTTCATATTTGCTGGGCAGGGCAACCCGGTGGCGACACTGGACACCATCGCGCCAGCGTGAGACCTCGCTTCGAAGGGATACAGACGAGAGTGACGCTTCATGTCCGACAGCGGCTACACTGGATATCTGTTCGAGTTCTCGACAGACGACCTCAATCCGGCCGACGGCCTTCGCAAAACCCGCGTTCTCGCCATCGCCCGTTCGGTCGATGAAGCGAAGCAGGCGGCGAACGCCATGACATCGGATGCAGACCTCGAACTTATCGAGGTCGGAACCGACGTGCTCGCCGAGGCTCGCATGGCTGGCGTGGAGCACGACCAGGCGAAGGTCGTCGCCCGCGTCGACGGTCTCGAATAGGACGGCGACAGCCAACCGCATCCGCTGCGATTGGTTCAAAACCGCGGGGCGCGATATGCCGGGCGGTTGATGTATGGTCCGCTCGGGCGGATGTACGAGCCGGCTCGACGCGTGATGCCAGGATCCAGCGACGGCGGCGCACCGAGCCGGACCGGATCGACGCGGGTCGGAGCGACTGGCGTGCGTCCGTAATCGTACGGTCCGTAGCCGCAGCCTGCCAGCACCGCAGCGAACGGAAACAGGGCGAAGGCCAGCCGGCCGCGCCGAAGCATAGCGTCGAACGTGACCAAGCTGACGCGCACTCCGGCCGAGTTCGCTGGGTTGCCGATCGAGCGACCGGCGAGCCGAGGCATCGTCAGAGCAGTCAGAAGTTCTTCGGCTCGAAGTTCCCCGGACTCGCGGCCGATCGCAACTTTGGGCCCTCGGTTCATCCGCGCTTCACCTGTTCCCGATCATGGTACGCGAGAAGCAGATCCTTCAGCCGCGTATCCGAGATTTGATCATTTGCTGCAATGATTTCCCCAAGGATGAGGCGTTCAACCATCGCGTCAAAGCGTCTACGTTCGTCGACACGGATCGGCGGCCCTGGGGGTATGGTATAGACTGGAGCCCGGCCGCTGCGGCCTTTCACCTCGATGCGGTCGGCCAGCACCGGTCCGAGGGCTTCATCCACCGCTGCAGCCGTGTCAGCGCCGATGAGGAGGGGCACCCCGGCCTGCTTCGAAGCGCTTTCCAGGCGCGAGGCGTAGTTCACGGCGTCGCCCAGCACCGAGTAGTCGAAGCGCTTTTCGGAGCCGAAGTTGCCGACGACGCAGATGCCGGTGTTGATGCCGACGCCGACGCTGAGTTCGGGCACCGAGGCCGGGTCGGCGCTCTCGGCCTTCAGGGCCAGGTTCAGATCCTCCACCGCCTTCAGCATGGCGCGGCCGGCTCTGACGGCGTGGAGCGCGTGATCTTCGTCGGCGAGCGGCGCGTTCCAGAACGCCATGAGGCAGTCGCCGATGAACTTGTCGATCGTGCCGCCCTCGGCGAACACGGCTTCCGACATCGGCGTCAGGAGGCGGTTCATCAGTTGCGTCAGCTTCTCCGGCTCGTTCTTCATCGTCTCGGCGAGCGGCGTGAAGTTGCGTACGTCACTGAAGAGCACGGTGAGGCGACGGGTCTCGCCGCCGAGCTTCAGGGCGTCCGGCTCGGCGACGAGACGTTCCACCTGCGCCGGCGCGAGGTAGAGCGAGAAGGCCCGAACGATCTCGCGCCGCCGCCGGCGCTCCTCGGCGAGGTCGCGCGTGCCGAGGGCAGCAGCGGTTCCGAAGGCGGCGAGCGCGGGAGCAAGCGGACGCATGTAGACCTCGGCGCCCTTCAGCAGCGCGAAGCTCGCGACGAAGATCAGGAGCACGAACGCCAGCCCCGCGATCACTGTGCGACGATCGGCGGGTCGCCATGCGATCGCTGCCGCCAGGACGGCGGCGAAGGCAATGGAGAGGAGGCTGGCCGATCGACTCAACGGCAGGATCGCTCGGCCTTCGCGCAGGGCATCGACCACGCTCGCATGCACCTCGACGCCCGAGAGCAGCGTACCGGAGCGGATCGTCCAAGGCGTCGCGAAGGTGTCGGGGCTTCCCGTGTCGGCATCCACTGCCGTCTGGAGGCTCCGACCGACAAGGACGATCCTGTTCCGGAACGTGTCCGGCGGCAGGAAGGCCGTTGGGTCGAGAGCCTGATAGTAGGATACGGTCGGATAGGTACGCGCCGGCCCGCGCGCTTGGAGGAGCGCGTCGCCACGCCCCTCCAGCCGGTGTGCAGACTCGGGATCGACGGTCGCGAGGACCTTCCTCGCGAAGGCATCGCCGATGGCGGGAAGGCGGCGAAGCGTTCCGTCCGGATCGAGCGGCAGCGCGGCGAGACCGGTTGCTGCGCCGTTCGCGGTCAGTTCGGGCAGCGGCTCCGTGCGCACGAATTGACGCATCTGCGGCGTCTCGATCAGGCTCTCGTCGCTGGCGAGCACCGTGTCGGGTCCGAGCGCGCTCGCCAAAGCCGTGTCCTCCTCCGGCTTCGAGGCTTCCGCGAAGACGAGATCGAGCCCGATCGCCGTCGCGCCTGCCTGCCGGAGCGCCCGGACGAGATCGGCATGGAGCGAGCGCGGCCACGGCCACTGCAGCCCGATCTCCGAGAAGCTCGGCTCGTCGATCGCGACGATCACGACATCGTTCGCTGCTCCCTCCGCGACAGGCGGCGGCGCCACTGTCGACAGAAAGTCGAAGATGCGCGCCTCCGTCTCCGCGAAGGGCGGCAGAAGAGCTATCAGAGCCGCGGCTGCGAAGGCCACGAATGCAG
This sequence comes from Plantimonas leprariae, assembly GCF_008802405.1. Lineage (GTDB taxonomy): Bacteria > Pseudomonadota > Alphaproteobacteria > Rhizobiales > Rhizobiaceae > Plantimonas > Plantimonas leprariae. Next base: position 120,678 of record NZ_VZDO01000014.1, on the reverse strand, counting down.
CGAGAAGGCCTTCCCCCGTTCGGCGGCGGCCGGACCGGGAGAACCGAGCGAATCCCGTCAAAAGCGCGCCTTCAGCGTCGCGGTGACAGTGCGCCCGACAGCCGGCACGAGCGGTGCAACCTCGATATCCTCGTCGAAGAGGTTGAAGGCGCCGACTTCCAAGGCGAGATGCCGGTCCTGCGTTTCCCAACTTCCGCTGAGGTCGGTAACGAAAGCGTCGTCAAGGCTCGCGTCGACGACGTTCGACGAACGCTCGCCGATATAGGTCTCGGCGACCGTCAGGCGCAGTCGTTCCGGGCTGACATAGGTCAGGCCGATGCGCGCCAGGTCCTCCGGCAGGAAGGGCAGTCCGTTCCGCGCCCCGTCCAGGTCGCCGCTCGACCAGACGTGGGAATAGGTGGCGAAGGCGCCGAAGCCGCCGCCGATCCAGAGGTTGCCGGTGACGGACAAGCGGTCGATCTGCGCGTCCGGCACGAGGACCGAGTTGAGATAGACCGGCACGGTGAGTTCGAGACCATCCACGGACTGGTGCTGGTATTCGGTCGAGGTGAAGAAGCGCTCCGTCCATTCGGAGTCCCAGCGCAGGATCACCGTGTCGGTCCTCCCGCTGGTCGTCGGCACCGCGTCGGGGCGAAGACCGAGCACGTCCACAGGGGCGAGCGTATTGAACTCGGCGGTCGGCACGGTCGAGAGGAAAGCGGCGCGCAGGTACTGGCCCTCGATCGGCGCCCACGCCAAGCCGACGCGTGGTGACAGATCGGTGTCGCCGTCCTCATCGCCGGACAGGGCCCGCTCGGCGAAGAGCGCCCCTTCCGCCTGCAGCCCCGGCGCGAGATCGGCCCGTGCGTCGAGCCAGAGGCGGCCGACGCCGGAATCCTCGTCCGTATCGGTGGAGCAGTTCGACGGGCGCGACGCCGGGTCGAAGAGGGCAAGGAACGACAGCAGTTCGTCGAGGCCCTGGTTCGGGTTGAGGGCTGCGAACCGTTGGCTGACCGCATCGAAACAGGCTCGGGCGTTCAGGACCGTCGTCGGATCCGACAGCGTCAGATCGCCGATCGAGTCCGCCTTCTGGCGTTCGTAGCCGAATTCGCCGCCGTAGCGCAGCACCACGTCGTCGCCGATGCCGTAGAGATGCGACACGCCCGCCTGGATGCGCCTGTCCTTCGTGTCCCCGTCCAGGTCGTAGCGAAGGTTCGCGTCGGGGAAGGTGTCCGGAAAGAACGGTGTGTCGATCAACGAGGCGTCGAACTGCGAGCGATCCACTACCGTGCCGAACACGGCCGCGTTCAAGACGTTGCGGTAGCCGAAGGTATGGCTCCACCCGAGTAGGCCGGTGAAGCTGTCGCCGTCCTGCCTGTCGCTCGTGGTCAGCGGCAGACCCTGGAAGGCGGAGCCGCCCTCGTTGTGCGCGCCCGTGAAGGAACCGACGACCCGGTCGTTCGGGCCCGCCTGGAAGCCGAAGAGCGCCGCGCCGTTGATCGCCTCGTCGTCCTGGTCGGCGAACGAGCGGTCGATCGTGCTGCCGCTCGCGGACAGCGTCAGCGAATAAGGCAACGGCCCGTAGCCGAGCGACTGGTAAGTCGCCGTGCCGTTGCCCCCGACGTCGTGTCCGGCGAAGGTCGCGCCGCCGCCGATTTCGACTTCGTTCAAGGGTGCGCGCACGAAGGCGGGATGAAAGCTGGAGCTCGCGAGCGACAGCGGGTCGAGCAGCGAGCCCTGGATGGTGGACGCGAAGGCGCTGCCGGAATCGGAAACCGGATCGGGATCGACAAGGCCCGTCGAGACGAAGAAGGGCGTGACGCTGCCCGACAGCGCCTGGTCGAAGTAGCTCGCGGCCGAGAACGGATCGAAAACGCGATCGCCGTAGTACCGTCCCCAGGCGTCGAGCGACAGGAAGCGGTAGGCGGAACCGAGGGCCGTGCCGGTGTCGCGGCTGGACTCGATCGGCTCGTAGTCGCCGCCTCGCGCCCGCGTGCGGTCCACGGATTGACGAGCGAAGCGGATCGCCTCGTCGGCCTGGTACTGGTCGAGCGCCAGGGCGGACCGGAACTGCGCGATCGTCGGGTTCCTGGGATCGAAGCGGTCGGATATCTCGAAGGACTGCTCGGCGGCCTGAATGTCGCCGGCGATGGCGTAGGCGGAGCCGAGCAGCGCCAACCAGTCGCCAGAGGTCGGATTGGCAGCCGTCGCGCGTGTCAGATTGTCCAGCGCCCCTTGCGTGTCGCCGGCTGCAAGCTGCTGCGTCCCCTTGGCGACGTAGCCGACATCGAAGGCCGAATCGAGCGCCAGCGCCGCGTCGATCTCGACCTTCGCCTCCGCGTTGCGACTTTGGCCCAGCAGGAAAAGTGCGTAATTGGCGCGCGATGTCGGATCGTTGGGATCGAGTTCGATCGCTCGGCGATAGGCCACTTCGGCTTCACGTGTCGCGCCACGCTCCAGTTCCAGCCCGGCGAGCGTATCCCATGCGCCCGAGTCGCCCGGCGTCAGGCGCGTCACCTCGCGCGCGTCGGCCAGAGCGCCCTTGGCGTCGCCCTTGAAGCGCGCCCGGTAGCCGGCGCGGCTGGCGAGGACGCCAGGGGCGTTCGGATCGAGAGCGACGGCCTTCTCCAACGCTCGTTCGCCGATGGCCTCCTCGTTGATCAGAAAGGCGACGTCGGCGATGCTTGCCTGGAACTCGGCATTGTCGCCGAAGCGCGGCTCGGCGGCCTGCAGGATGCGCAGCGACTCGCGCGGCGATTGGAGGAATGCGGCGGTGACGGCCTCGCCGATCACGGAGGTGAGCGAGGCGGGATCGGCCTTAGGAGGCGCCGCGGACTTCGACGGATCGGCGAGCGAGCGGGCGTAGTACGCGAGATAACGCGCCTTCACCCGCCGCTCGCCTTCGAGCCCCGGCTCCGCTCGGCCGAACAGCCGGACCGCGTCGCCATAACGCCGCTCGTAGGCGGCGATCTGTCCTTCGAGCAGTTGCAGGCGCGCTTCCTCGCCCGCCGAGAGGCGGCCGCCGCGCCGGGCTTCGGCGATGGCGCTCGCCGCCTCGACGCGGCCGTCGCGCTCGTAGGCGATCTCGGCGGCGAGCACCCGGTCCGCCGCCGTGCGACGCTCGGGCGGAATGGCATCGACGCGGCGGGCCTCAGCCAAAGTCTCACGCGCATCGAGGGAGGACGAAGGGAACAGTTCGAACGCGTTGCGCAGCGACAGGTTGAACAACACCTGCTCACGAAGGTCGCCGCCCGCGATCACGACCTTCGTCGGCGCGGAGCCGAGCGTCGCGGCAGCGGACTCGCCTTCCCGCACCGTCACCGACCCTTGCGCATTGGAAAGATCGACGACGCCCTCGATCACCGACAGCGTGGTGCGGCTGCCCGCGACCGTCATCGTCCAGTCGGTGCCACGGATCGCGGCGGTCGCGGCGGCCGTGTCGACGGAAACGCCGGAGCCGCCACGCGTCGCGCGTGCGAAGATCTGGCCGGTTTCCAGCCCGAGCGTCACGCCGCCGTCGGCGCGCACGTCCTTCACCACCAGCGTCGAGTTGCGCGCGACGCGCACCTGCGTCCGGTCGGCGAAGAGCAGTGCGATCTGACCGTAGGCGTTGGTGCGGATGACGTCGCCGGCCTTGACGTCCTGACGCACTTCGACACCACGCAGGACCGGGTCCTCCACCGGTTCGAACTCTTCGCCCACCCGCGTCTGCACGACTTGGCCCGAGATCGCCGGCGTACGCGGGAGCGGGTCGGCGCCGGCGGCGGCAACCGTCAGGAACGAGGCGGCCGCTAAGGCAGCGGCGAGGACCGAGTTGCGCGACCGGGACATTGTCTGACCGAAGGGAAGCGGGAACGCATTCCTGCCTTCACCAAAAGGCCGTCGTCAATTCCAATCGAACTCACTGCGCAGCTAAGGACACTTTGCAAGCGCGCGGTGGCCGCGAAGCTACACGGTCGATCGGGCTTCGCCTCCTTGCTCGACCCGGCGCCGGCACACCGCCCTTCGCCGCGATGACCCCGCTGCCAACGTCTTCAGCATCGGCAATCACATACGCCGATGGTCGAGCAACGCGACGCGAACACGCCTTCCAGTTCTTACAGACATCCGTAAGTTGCTTTGCCAAGAATTCGCCACATTTGGAAGGGCGGTCGATGGCTGGTCGTGCGTTTTGGCATTGCGCTCTCGCGATGTTCCTGCTGCTCTGCTCGCTTGTAACGACTAGTGCCGCACTGAAGACGTTCGGTCCCTTCCGCGTCGACACCGACCGGCCGGAGGCGATCGAACTCAACGGCGAGATCGGCGCTCGACTTCCGTCGGGCGCTCATGGCGGCTCCGACCGCGAAGCTCGTGGTGCTCAACAGCCCGGGCGGCCTCGTCTCGATGGGCCTGCTCATCGCCGACGACATCCATCAGCGCAGGCTTTCGACGTTTGTTCCGGCCGATTCCATCTGCATGTCGGCCTGCGCCTATCTCTTCCTCGCAGGTGCCGCGCGGCAGATCGACGGGAAGCTCGGCGTTCACCAGATCGCGCAGGATGCGCCCGACCTGACAAGCGCACAGCTATCGATCTCCGATATCATCGACGTCTTGAATCGCTTCGAAACGCCGGTCGAGGTGCTGACGGTAATGTTCCGGACACCGGCTAACGACATGCACGTGTTCACGCCGGAGGAGATCGCCTCCTACCATTTGAACCACAACGCCAGCGACCCAACACCTGCAGCGGTGCAAACCGCTCCGACTACAGTCTCCCCGCAAGTTGCTGCCGTGCCTGCGCCTGTATCAGCCTCGACACCGATCGTGCCTAGTCCTCTGCCAACCGTCGCTTCCGCCGCGCCTTCGCCCTTGCCTTCCGCGATGCCGAGCGAGGAGGCGAACCAGACGCTGTCGGCGATCGAGGACTACGCGCGCCGACCGAACCGCATGGCCCTTTACGGTGGCCTCGACTTCCTCGGCCGCGACATCGGCAGCGTCGTCGTGTCGGACGCCCCATCTTGCGCGATGCATCGAGGCGGCAGTCGGACGGCGCGACGCTGCCCGCAACGTCGCCCGCGCGGCCGAGACGCCGGAGGTCCCGCCCCACGCCGAGACGGCGATCACCGACTACCTCGCGGCGATGAACGCGCAGCGCGAGCGGAAGGCGGAGATCGCCGTCCGGCGCGTGGCGCTGTAGGAGAAGCGGCTTAGGAGGCGCCGACCGATTCAGGCTCAATACCGATTTCTGCCAGAAGATCGTCGCGGTTCTGGTGGGCCAACCATATCAGGAAGCTACGATCAACGACCGTGAGTACGCGCGTCGTTTGATCGTAGTCGAAGATTATCGGACGGATGTTTTTCTGAACCTGTAGGGATGCAGCACCTTGAAGTGCCTGCGTTATGTTACCCTCGTTGAGTCGCGCGCCCTCGGGGTGACTTGCCTTAATGATCGTGGATATCTGCTGCCTTCGCAGTCCGCTCTCCAAGTCCTCTACGGAGCTGGTCAGAACCGCGAAGATAAGCCACTTGTACATTTCGAGTTCGGTCTGCGTGAACCCCTCTGCGAAGTTCGCGATGAACGCGGAGTAGCGGCCGGCTTGATCGTTGACGATTTCTCGGACGATCGCTTCCGCGTCCAGTCCCGTGCCGATGTCCTTCTGTACCGACTGAGTTTCTGAGATGCCGGCCTTCTCGCAGATTTTGAAACAGCCCTCCTGGACCAGCGCTACGGCGTCCGCGCTGTGACGGATTAGGTTGTTCACGACCTCAGCGTCGAAGCTGACGTTCAGCAGGTGCTCCCCGGCCGTCACGACCTCGCGCAACTGCTGCTCCGACCACACGTCGGCATCTATGCTGACCACCCGGCTCGTAAGGTCGCCGTTATAGTAGATGAGCCGATTCTTCTCGCGCCAGACACCGACGACTATGAAGCAGAAGGGCGAGTTCTCGTGAAAGGCTTTCAAAGAGAACGAGAAGCTTTTCTGGATTTCGACCGAGAGGTAGTGAAAATCCTCAAGTATGATGAGCTTGTTGAAGCCCGCCTCCTTGAGCGCGGTGATGACGTCATTTACGTCTGCGAGGTCTATCTCCAGTCGGCTCGATACGACGTCGAGCTTCTCTGAGTTCTCCCTACCGACCGTACCCTTTGCCCCGGCTTTCGCTACGAACGGCACGCGCCCCTCGCCAGCGAACTCCAGGCCGTACTTCCAAGCACCGTTGACGGTCTTCGTCTGGGACTGCTCGATCCGATAGCCCGCTGCCTTGAGGATCGCGCCGTTCAGATCGACAAGCGACATCGTGTTAACGCAGCTCACCACGATGTAGTCGTCGTCGGACAGGCAGTGCTTGCGCAGCGTCGTCTTGCCCTGCTTCGAGGAGCCGTAGATGACCACGTGCTTGTCCCGCGTCAGACTCTCAACGAATTTGCCGTCGACGTCCGCGCGAGCGACGTAGTTCAGGGGAACCTCGCGGCCGACGCCGAACGCGTCGCGCAACTGAACGATCTTTTCCGGTACTGCTGACATGCCACCTCCAAGATGGCGGCAGTCTCGCAGATAGCCGGCGGACCGCAAGAGCCGGCCGCTACCACAGGGTGCGCCCAGCATATTAGCCCATTTTTAGCCCACGACTTCCGAGCTAAAATGACAGCCGCGGCAAGGTACTGTATTCGCTAGGAAAAACTGGTACGCCCAAGGGGAATCGAACCCCTGTTTGCGCCGTGAGAGGGTGACGGCAGGCGAAATTCTTCGACGCATTGACGTCCGTGACGTCTATGAGACGCCTACGCCATAGGGGTTTCAGCAGTTTTCGTGTTATATACGTCAGGACCGTTCGCCAACGTCTGTGTGGGACGCTGTGTGGGACGGATGGAAATCCTGCCGTGCCGAACGCCGAGATCGACACCCCTTCCAAGCGAGCCCGCCTCGCCGTCAGACGGAACCCGTACTGGCGCGGCGTCAGCGGCGGCCGCGGCGGCGTTTCGCTCGGCTATCGCAAGCCTGCGTCCGGCGCGGGTGCGTGGATCGGCAAGGTCGTCGTGGACGGCAAGCGCGCCGAAGAGAAGCTCGGCCCTGCGGACGACGACGGCAGCGCATCGGGCGCCCTCGCCTACCGCGCCGCAGTTGCCGCGGCGCTTGAGTGGAGCCGGCGGCAGTACGAGGCGCTCGCCGCGGCCGAGACGGGCATGGCGAACGTCCCGACAGTGCGCAGCGCGATCGACGCCTACGTGAAGGAGCGCGTCCGCAAGAGCGCCAAGGACGGCGCCGACGCCGAACGGCGCCTGAAGCGGCATGTCCTGTCTGACGCGGCGATCGCCGATCTGCCGCTGAAGAAGTTGCGCGCCTCGTCGATCGAGGGCTGGCGGGACCGCCTGCCGATCGGCGAGACGGCAGACGACGGGCGGCGGCCGATCGCGGCGTCGACCGTGAACCGATTGCTCAACGACCTGCGGGCAGCGCTGAACGCCGCGGCCGAGAAGTACCGGCGAGAGCTGCCGCCGCATCTCGTCGGCGAGATCAAGGTCGGGACGCGCGCCCTCCCCTCGTCCGCGAACGCCCGAAAGCAGTTCCTGACGGCCGACGATGTCCGGGCGCTGATCGACGCGGCCTTTGCAGTCGACGAGGAAGGCGATCTCGGACGGCTTGTGCTGGTGCTGGCGGCCACGGGCGCGCGGTACAGCCAAGTCGCGGAGATAAGGGTCGGCGACGTGCAGGTCGCCAACGGCCGGATCATGGTGCCGAGATCGAGAAAGGGTCGGAAGACGGGGCCCCTTGGACGAATTGCCGTTCCTATCTCGACCGATACTATGACGCGTCTGCGGCCCGCCTTCGAGGGCCGACCCGCGGACGGTGTCCTGCTCAATCATTGGGGCTGGCGCCAGACGGCGCCGCTGAAGTGGGAACGCGACGGGCGGCGGGCATGGGCCGACAGCGAAATGATCCGGCCGTGGGCGAAGGTGAAGCTTGCGGCCGGCGTGGCGGCGGACGTCGTACCCTACGCCCTCCGGCACACGTCGATCCTTCGCGGCCTGCAGGCCGGTCTTCCGGTGCGGCTCGTCGCCAGCCTGCACGACACGTCCGTCGCAATGATCGAGGCGCACTACTCAGCTTTCATCGTGGACGCGAGCGAGGAACTGGCGCGGCGCGCCATGCTCTGACGGTGATCACGACGCTCGCCGTATCTGGCTATTGGTGGTACTGAACGCGCCAGAAGCGAGCCTGCATCCCTCACTGATGTCGCCGCTCGCCCGGCTCTTGACCTTGGCCTTCGCCAACTAATCGGCGTTTTCGCGCCACTGACGGCACCCGATATGACCCGCGGTTGGTAGACGGTGGGGCCGTCTTTAGGTTGAGAAGGTAGCCGTTGGTCTGGTGAGGCTTCGCAAGGCGTCCCACTCGCTCATTCCAACCGGTGCATGACGCTGATGCCCGACGCTCATCGATCTTTCGCCACGCCGGCCGAGTTGAACGCTTGGCTTGCGGAACACCACACAAGCGCCGGCGAGTTGTGGGTCAGGATCTATAAGGCAACCTCGGGAACGCCGTCCGTGACGTGGTCCGACTGCGTGGTCGAAGCGATCGCGTTCGGCTGGATCGACGGCCAGAAGCGGCCACTCGACGCCGAGTCCTTTCTGCAGCGCCTGACGCCGAGAAAGCCGAAATCCAACTGGTCGACCAAGAACCGCGAATATGCGATGCGGCTGATGGCCGAAGGGCGGATGATGCCTGCTGGTCTCGCGCACGTCGAAGCGGCCAAGGCGGACGGACGATGGGAGAACGCATATGCGGGCTCGGCCACAATGACGATCCCGCAGGACTTCCTCGACGCGCTGGAGAAGCTCCCGGTCGCCAGGGCGTTCTTCCAGACGCTCGATCGCAAGAACCTCTACCCGATCTACTATCGCCTTCAGACAGCCAAGCGTCCGGAAACCCGAGCAAGGCGGATGGAACAAATCCTCGCGAAGCTCGAGCGGTGCAAGAAGTTTCAGTGAACTCGGAGAGGGCCGGCGTCGAGTTCGTTTCCGAGATCGGTGGCGGGATCGTCGTCAAGTTGCGGAAGGACGCGAGATCCGATTGACCGAAACCCGTCGCGCCTTCATCGCTGACACGACGGCCCTGATCCTGTTCTTCACGACGACCGGGGTCATCAACGAGCGCTTCATCGCCGGCATGGAATGGGAACAGGTGCTGCACGCTCGGCTGCTGGGCGCGGCGCTGATGGTGCCGGTCGGCCGTCCGTACGGCATGTGGCGGGATTGGTTGATGCAGCGCTCCGGACATGGGCGCCTGTCCCAGCTGCTATGGGACACCTTCGCCCTGGTCAGCTTTCAGGTCCCGATCTACGCGGCGATCATCGCGATCAGCGGCGCCTCCGGATGGGCTCTGGTGCGCGGCGTACTCGGTGCCACCTCGATGATGCTGGCGCTCGGTCGACCCTACGGTGCATTCCTGAACTGGATCCGAGCGCTGTTCGGGCTTCCACCGGGCGGCACGCGGCCGATGAGCGTCAACATCGACTAGCGGCAGGTGGAGTTATGACCGACGAGCCCGAACTGGAGTTCTCGCCGCTCGGCGGACGCGTGACGCGAGATGGCACCAGCGTTCAGGTCTACATCTATCGTGTCGCCGGCAGCGATGACGGTTGGACGCTTGAGGTGGCTGATCCAACCGGCATGTCGACGGAATGGAACGAGGCGTTCACGACCGATAGGGACGCCTACGAAGCTTTCGAAGCCGCGCTCGAAGCTGAAGGCATGATGCAGTTCTTTCCCGAGCCGGACAGCACCATTCACTGATGCCCCTCGGCTGTCAGCGCCCTTTCGCGATATCGTAGCCGAGTTCCATCAGCACCATGCCGAGCAGGTACTGCACGAACCGTTTGTCGGACGTCTGGGCTTTTTGGTAAGCCGCCAGACAGTGATCAACGATGTCGATCGTCGTGCCAATCGGAGCTGCATCGAGAGCGGCGATCGTTCCGACATGCCGGCTGCATGCTCCGTCTTCAGCCGCGAAGCGCCAGCCAACGGTGCGGACCGCAATCTCGTCGTTCGCTTCTCGCTTGATCCGGTACTGGTAACGATAGACGCCCTCGTTTCCACCGAGGGTCGCTTGCCGCATCCTGATCCGGTCGTCGGGATGGATGAGGTCGAAGAACGTTGCGATCGGCAACCCTCGGCCTGCCGCATCCGGGCAGAGGCCGAACAGCGAAGCCGTCGTCGCGCAACTGACAACGCGATCATCGGCGACATCCCAGACATACAGACCCGACGAGGGACAGCTTTCGAAAGCCAAATGCACTGACGATATCGATCCAGCTACCTTCCAGGTAGAAACGTAGCCGCACAACCAATGAGCGGTCTTTATCGCAGGATAAAGCTCAGCGAACTCGTATCGGAAAATTTGACGCAGTGGCGAGTGTCCCGCGGAAACAACGGCCGGGGCAACTCCATCCAATCAGGTAAGAATGCATTAACTACAGCAACTTCAAGTTGATTTGCTAGCGAACTTTTTGGCCGTCGAGCGCGTAATTCCTTCGTAAAAACAATCCCAAATGGGAAAACGGAGGAGGTGATGCAATGCGTGTTTCCACGTTGGTTTCGTCTGCGTTGATACTGTCGGTTGCAGCTGGCCTGTCTTGCGGCCATGCCGCTGCCGAAAGTCGGCATGGCAACGGTGGTGGTCTCGGCGGCGGACTTGGCGGTGCGGTCGGGGGAGCGGTCGGTGGCCTTGGCAACGCTGTGGGCGCGGCAACGGGCGGTGCCCGCGCCGGCGTCGGTGCGAATGTCGGTGGCAGCGGCGGCATCAGCGCCGGTGTCGGGGCTAGCCTTGGGGGCAGTAGCGGCATCAGTGCGGGCGGCGGTGCTTCGATCGGCGGCAACCGTGGCGTCAACGCGGGTGCTGGAGCGTCGGTTGGTGGCAGTCAGGGCGTGTCGGCCGGCGTTGGTGCATCGGTCGGCGGGTCCGGCGGCGTTCGTGCCGGAACAGGCGCATCCGTTGGCGGCAGCCGTGGCGTGACCGCCGGGCTCGGTGCTTCGATCGGCGGCGGAAGCGGCGTCCGAGCGGGTGCTGGCGTTGGGCTCGCTTCAGGCGGACTCGGGGCCGGTGTCGGCATCGGCATCGGTGGAACACGAACCGGTCCTCGCACCGGGACGAGCGGGCCCGTCATAGGTGTTCCCAACCCCGGCAGGACCAGTGCCAACAACAGCGATCCGCTCGGCATCGGGCCGATCGCCAACCGGCCGGGCAACAACGTCGTCGCGACCGACGTCGGCAACAACGGCAGGCGCAGCTTCTTCGGCTACACGCAGTTCAGCGAGATGAACCGGGACGATCAGGCGGCCGTCCGGCGAACCTGTCGCGGCATCATGGGCAACCCGAACGCCTACGACTACAGCCTCGTCCAAGTCTGCCGGCTTGCCCGCTGACCGCTTCGCTTACGCCATTGCCCGGTCGAACGATCCGGCCGGGCAATGGCAAGCTGCTTCTCATCCCTTCCGAATGCACAGGTTGCATCGCGATCCCCGCGGAGTTCTTCGAATGCATACCAGCACGGTCATCCTGCAGCGTCTGCAGGACGAGCTCATGCGACGCCTGGCGGTGCTCGATACCGCCGCCAAGCAGTCCCATCGCATCCATCATCTCGACTTCATCACCTGCCTGCCGGATCGCCACTGCTTCGACCGGCTCCTGGCCTCGCATCTGCAGATTACCCCGGCGCCGACCGGTCTGCTGCTGATCGACATCGAGCACCTGAAGCTGATCAACGATGCGAAGGGCCGGACGATCGGCGATAAGGTTGTCGCGGAAATCGCTTCACGGCTGCGCGGCATCGGCACGAGGACCGCGGCGTTCCGCTTGAACGGCGACGGGTTCGCCGTGATCATCCGTGACTGCCGCAACCAGCAACATCTCGACGCCGTCGCGAATAAGGTTTTGACCGCGATGGCGAGACCGCTTGGTGGGTTCCAGGATGTGCTGCCGCGCGTGACGATCGGCGGTGCGCTGATCGGCAACGTCTACCTCGATCCCGGCATGCTTCGCCGCAACGCCAACCTTGCGCTCTGCCATGCCAAGGAAACGATGCGCGGCGGCTACGTCGCCTTCGAGCGACGGCTGTCCAAAGACACCGCGCGGCGCATGCGCAGCCTGCGGCTCGTCGAGGCCGCCCTGGCGTCGGACTCGCTCGTTCCGCACTACCAGCCGGTCGTCAACATCCGCACCGGCCAAACAGTCGGCGTCGAGGCGTTGGCACGAGTGATCGGCGCCGGCGGCCAAGTCGTTCCCGCGGAGGAGTTCCATTCGGCCCTGCAGGACCCGTCGGTCAGCGTCCGCGTCACGGATCGGATGCTCGGTCGGATCGCAGAGGACTTCCGGGCGCATCTCGACAGCGGCGGCCCGTTCCAGCATGTCGGCATCAATCTGTCGCTGGCCGACCTGACGAACGCCGACCTGTCGGAGCGGCTGGCGAGGACGTTCGGCGATCACGGCGTGCCGCTCGGCCATCTTGTGCTGGAGGTGACCGAAACCGTCTACCTCGACGGCAACAGCGTCGGTATCGCGGCCGAGATCAGGAAGTTGCGCGATCAAGGGCTGCTGGTCGCACTCGACGACTTCGGCACGGGCTACGCCTCGCTGAAGCACCTGCAAAGTTTCCCGGTAGACATCGTCAAGATCGACAAGTCGTTCGTGCGCGACCTGCCGTCCGATCGCTCCAGCGTCGCCATCGTCGAGGGTCTGATCGGCATTGCCAACAGGATGGGAATGAAAGTCGTGGCGGAAGGGATCGAGACGACAGAGCAGGCGGACTTCCTGCGGAACGCCGGCTGCACCCTTGGTCAAGGCTACCTGTTCGGGAAGCCGGTACCGGCCAATCAGGCAGCCCAGCGGATAGTAGACAACGCTCCGCCCGTGGATGCTCGCGACGAACTGGTGCCGTGCTGACATGACAGACGATCAACAAAAGGCTCGTTTCGCGCAGTTAGGCGAGTACGCCATGCTGATCGTGCTCGCGGTATTGGTCGTACTCGCGTTGGCAGAGACAGTCGATTGGCGCACAATGCTATTGATCGGTGCAGGGCTGTGATTGATGGAAAGTCGGCCGTTTTAAGGACCACGCCCTGGAGACGCCGCGTTGAGCGCCGGGCGACACCATTCGATGGTCTGAAGAACCGGAGGCCACCATCAAACGAAGCGACTGCAGGGGAACCCTGCTGACATCGGCCTACATAAGCAGCGGACAGCGCATCCCCATCAAAGCCCGAGGGCCGAATGACGACGTCTGCAACGCTCGGCGGAACGGGAAGCCGGCATGCCATATCGGGTCGACGCTCGAACCTCTTCCTCGGGCTTGTAGGAATACTTTTCGCCCTCACTGTCCTGGCCTTCGCGTGGTCGCTGTGGTCGAGCTTCGGGTATTCGCGTTCCACCGAGGCGCAGAACCGGTTGCTGGCTGCCCTGGAGGATGTCGCCGCAACCATGGCGACGATGCAAAGCAGTCAGCGCGGCTACGTCCTGTCCGGGTCGGAGAACCTTCTCGACCCCTACCGGGACGCGAAGGCTGACCTCGACGGCAACGTTCGCGCGCTGCAGGAAGTGGCTGCACAAGCCGATGCAGATGCGGCGGGCGTCGATGCAGTGACCGGCGCGATCGAGCGCGAAGTCGCATTCAACGAAGAGGTTATCGCCTTGCGGCGTAACGGCGGCTACGAAGCGGCCACCGCCTCGGCTGTTGAGAACCGCAGCAAGCAGGTTCTCGACCAGCGTCGGACCGTCATTCGCGCGGAACGCCTTGCCGGTCGCAGCGTCGTCATCGGCAACACGAAGGCGCAGCGGCTGCTGACCTTGGCTCAGACCGCGATGTTCGCTTTCGCCGCGATCGCCGCGCTGGCCTTGTCCTTCGTGGCGCGCCGTCGCCAACGCCAGGTCCGGGCAAGCGCCGAACTTCTGACCGACTTGATGTCGGTCGCGCCGATCGGCATCGCCTTCTACGGTTCAGACGGTGCACTGATGCGTTCGAACGCGGAGTTCGAGCGCATCGCCTCGGCCGACGCGAAAGGTGGCTGGTTCTCGGCACTGACTGCGAAGGTCGGCGGCACGGAGCGACCGGTCGTCGATACGGACTATCGGTTCGGCAACGCCGAAGCGAGAACGGCCTTCGCGTCCGCCTTCCCGACGTCGCGAGGGGCGTCCGGCAACCGAGGCGGCATGGGCCTCCTCGTGCTCGAGACGACCGAGCAGTTGCGGGCGACGGCGGCCCTCGACGAGGCGAGCGGCCAGCTCAGCGCCATCGCCGACAACATTCCGCAGCTCGCCTGGACGGCTCGGCCGGACGGCGAGATCTTCTGGTACAACCGCCGCTGGTTCGACTACACCGGCACGACGCTCGAAGAGATGCGCGGTTTCGGCTGGCAGAAGCTGCATCACCCCGATCACGTCGAGCGCGTCGTCGACGGTTACAAGCGTGCTTTTGCCCTCGGCGAGCCTTGGCAGGACACGTTCCCCCTGCGCGGCGTCGACGGGACCTACCGCTGGTTCCTCAGCCTCGCCATCCCGATCCGGAACGCCGACGGCGCGATCCTGCGCTGGTTCGGCACCAATACCGACGTCACCGAGCAGCGGGCGATCGAGGAGGAATTGCTGGCGGCGAAGGACAACGCCGACAACGCCAACCGCGCCAAAAGCCAGTTCATCGCCAACATGAGCCACGAGCTGAGGACGCCGCTCTCGGCCGTCATCGGCTACGCGGAACTGCTTGAAGAAGAGGTCGAGGACCTCGGCGAGACGCACCTTCTCGCCGATCTGAAGAAGATCGAGGGCAACGCGCGGCACCTCCTCAGCCTCATAAACAACGTCCTCGACCTATCGAAGATCGAAGCCGAGCGAATGGACGTCTATGCGGAGACGTTCGACCTCGCGACGGTGATGGACGAGGTCGCCTCGACCGTTGGCTCGCTGGTAGCCAAGAAGAACAACACGCTGCGCATCGAGCACGACGGGGCGCTCGGAAAGGTGCACACCGACCAAGTGAAGGTGCGCCAGTGCCTGCTGAACCTTCTGTCGAACGCCTCGAAGTTCACCGAGAACGGCACGATCAAGCTTCGCGGCGAGCGAACGAGCGATGGCGACCGCGACTGGATCACACTGGCCGTCACCGACAGCGGCATCGGCATGACGGAGGAACAGGTCGAGCAACTGTTCGAGCGCTTTCGGCAGGCGGACGCCTCGACGACCCGCAAGTTCGGGGGAACGGGGCTCGGCCTCGCGATCACCCAAGCATTCTGTCGCCTACTCGGCGGCGACATCGGCGCGACGAGCGTCCTCGGCGAGGGAACGACGTTCACGATCCGCATCCCGGCGGAGGTGACAGTCGTCGAAGAGCCGCTGCCGGCTACGGCGGGGACCCTCGCGGGCGGGCCGGCAGGCACGGTGTTGGCGATCGACGACGATCCGCACGCCCGCGAACTGGTGACCCGCTTCCTGTCGAAGGAGGGCTTTGCGGTCCGCACCGCCTCTGACGGCGTCGCGGGTCTTGAGATGGCGCGGGCGCTGGTACCGGACGTGATCCTGCTCGACGTGACCATGCCAAAGAAGGACGGCTGGTCGGTGCTGGCGGAGTTGAAGGAGGATCCGGCGCTGACCGCGATCCCGGTGGTGATGATCACCATCATGGACGAGCAGCGGCTCGGCTTCGCGCTCGGCGCTTCGGACTACCTGCTGAAGCCTGTCGAATGGGACAAGCTGAAGGAGGTCATGGACCGCTTCCGTGCCGACGGCTCCGGCATGGTGCTCGCCATCGATGACGACGTCGACACGCTGTCGCGATACGCCACGATGATCGAGAAGCAGGGCTTCGCCTTCGTTTCGGCGACGAACGGCCGGCTCGGCCTCGACCGGGTCCGTGAACGAAAGCCCGATCTGATCCTTCTCGACCTTAACATGCCGGTGATGGACGGCTTCGACTTCCTGAAGGAGCTGCGTACCGAACCGGGGTGGCAGGACATTCCGGTGGTGGTGCTGTCCTCGAAGGATCTCACTCGCGCCGAGCGGAGCACGCTGGAGGGTGCCGCCGACCAGATCCTGGCCAAGAGCGAGGCATCAATGCGGGAACTCGCGACGAGGATACGTGAGATCGTGTCGAGACAGCACGTTTCGGCCTGAAGGCAACTGCGTCACGATCGACAGGATGTTCGTGATCGGCGGCCATTGCTTCGCCAGAGCGCAACCAATGAAATGGCAGGCCGGACATGGAACATGACCATGCCGGCCCACTCCGTAGCTTATTGCGGCGCCTGCCCGGGCTCCATGACGATCCGGGGATCGCGGCGGCGCATCGAGGGCATGCGTAGCGCCTCAACCGAGCGGGTCGCCGACACGGTCTTGCTGCGGCCTGCGATCATCATCGGGATGCTGGCGAACATGGCGACGCAACTGATCGCCATGACCGGACCGATGCTGGGGTTCTCTTCGACAGCCGTCGTATAGAACACCAGCCAGTACTGGTAGAAGAAGATCGGCGGGGCAAACGTGAACAGAAACGCGCCCAGCCAGCCGAGCGATCGGAAGCTGGTGGTCTCGTAGCGGTCGCCATCGTTTACGGGCAGCATATCCATCTCCATTGTGATGCAGGCTTCCAAGATCCGCCGTCGTTAGTTCGCGTCCCGCACGCGGCATTCGGCGAACTTCGCCGCCTCGGCGCCAGTGACAGTCGTCGTCTTGCGCTCGCCCGCAGGAATTCTAACCGCTTCGCCCGTCGCGACGCCGAGATCCTCACGATCGGCATCGGCGAGCGTGCACTCGACCGTCGCCATAACGTCCTTCTTCGTCCTGTTGAGCACGGTCACAGCAACGTCGGAGCCCTGTTTGCCGGGCAGGATGTTGTCGACGCGGATCGCGATCGGTTCCTCCGTCACGAAGTCGGTCGGCTTCAGGTCGAGGTCGGCACCTTCCTGCGCTCGTGCCGGCGACGCGAGGGCCAGGGCTAGCGACGTCATCCCGGCGACGGTGAGGAGGCGGCGAACCCTGGTCGATCGTTCGGGTAGCATGAGCGGTACCTGCGGAAAACGTGGCGCAACCATGCCACGGACGGCTTGCACCCGCCTGTTGCGGTCGCAGCCGTCCCCGGTCGACCACGATGCCGCGGGAACGCCAAAACTACGATTGGCTTTCTTCCACGGTGATCACGGAGGACACGACGATGTCGAACACACCGACGCTGCCGGACGCGGACGTCGCGGAGCCGATTCCGCAGGAGGAATATGACGACGATCTCGTCGGCGTGCCGGACGAAGAGAGTGGAGTCGGGGCTGACCTGCCGGAACCGGAGATCGTCAACGGCCATCCGGACGGCGGCTTGGAAAGGCCGGTCTGACGCAAAGCGACCCTGCGGGCGAGCATGCCGCCCGCAGGACTTGATGATCGAGATCTAGAGCGCTTCAGTGCCGATCACGGACGCTCAGGCCGAGAACGAAGCCAACGAAGCCCGCAATCAGCAGCGCCGAAAGCGGATTGTCGTGCACCTGCCGGCGTACCGCTTCGCCACCGTCGCGAGCATAGGCGCCGGCGTTACCATAGATATCAGAGGCATATCGCCCAGCTTCATTCGCCGCTTGCCGGACGGCATCGCGGCCCTGGCCGTAAAGGTTTTGCGCGTTGCCTTCCGCTTCCCGAAGGCGGCCCTCGGCGGAATTCTCATCGGAGCCAACAGCATCGCCGTAGGCTCCCTGCACCTTGCCGCCGAATTCCTTCGCGGCCCCTTCAAGACGGTTCTTGTCCAAGCTCGATACTCCTATCGCGGCGGCAAATCGCCAAACGCTCAGGACGAAAATTCAGATCCGACGGAATGGTTCGCCGGAGTAGTTGTTGCCATATACCTGCTCGACAGCCCGTTTGAATGCCGCGAGCGAGATCTCGATTTCGGGCCAGTGGGTGTTGCTAAGCCGCAGCCGCGCGATCCGCCCCTCGCTGAAGCCGAGCATCCAGGCGTCGCGTTGGCGCTGGTGTCGGCCCGGTGGTATCGGACACATCCAGGCGCCGCAGTCGAGCGCTGATCCAACGAAGCGCCCGGCTCGTCGTGCTGCTGCAAAACCCGCGTCGCCCATCCCTATGACTCTCAGGACGACGCTGGAACGTCGCCGAACCGCGCCACGACACGCTCGTCCGTATCAAGAACCAGAACGCCCAGACAATCCTGAGCGTGATGCTCGGCGGCATGGATCGCCTCCGCTCGGCCGGTGATCGACACGTCCTCGATGGCGCGGCCGGCTCCAACGGCGTGAAAGCGGCGGATCAGGTAGCGTCGATGCGGCATGCGGTAGTCGAGTCCCATGGCGATGTCGTTGGCTGAACTGGGTCGAGAGCGAACCAGATGCCGGATGCTGCAACGCAACTGTGCCGGAAGTGTTCACTCGACTTCGCTGGATGTGGCGCACGTCCAGTGATGGCCAATGTGGGGAAAACTGACCGTTGAGCAGGAACGTAATGCAGGAAGGCGCCGCGGCGTTCGGGCACGGTACGCCGCTGGAAATAAATCCTTACGCCGGCAGCGCCGAGCGCTGGCTCGAATGGCGCCAGGGTTGGGAAGAAGCCGCGGCGTCGGCCGATTGCCCGGCGCAAACGCAACCGAAGAGGCCGAAATGACGACGATTAAGGACGACCCGATCTTCCGCTCGCCGAATGGCGACGACTGGCTGATCCGCACTGACCCTGAAACCAGCAAGATGAGCGTTGTGCATCGGCCGAACGCGTCCTCCGGCGGGCAGGAGAGCGTCATGCCGGTCGATGAGTTCCTGGAGCGCGGCGGACATTCGCCGGAGGTCGAGATGGTGCGAAAGGCGCTGCAGGCGACGAGAGGATAGCGCTGCGAAGGTGGCCGCTGGAAGGTGGGGCACCCGTTCCAGCGGCCCTGTCGTTCAGCCGAACATCACCACGGCGATAGGCGTGGCGATCACAATCATCCCGAGCATCGTCCCGGCGAGGATGCCGAGCGACGGCGAGCGGTTTGGCGAATGCATTGGAACCTCCGTTGCAGTCGTTTCGCTGTCCGTGATGCTGGAGGGTCAAGGTTAAGCGAGAGTTAATCCTGCGCGGAGAGAGGGGGTCGGCTGCCCTGCCCGTCGCGCGTGCTAGTGGTCGCCGTCGCCAACCAGACGACGTGGCGAGCGCCGCCGCGCTTGCCGTTGGCGCAAACGCGAGCGGTCTTGGCGGCGAACCCGGCCCGTTCGAGCCGTGCGGTGAAACTCGGGTCCGGTGCGGCAGACCATACGGCCAGGACGCCGCCGGGACGCAGCGCCCGTCGCGCCTGCTGAAGTCCAAACGAACCGTAGAGCGCGTCGTTCGCCGAACTCGTCAAACCGTCCGGCCCGTTGTCGACGTCGAGGAGGATCGCATCGAAGCTCGAGCGTTCCGCAGCGATAGGACCAGCGACGTCACCATCATGGATGATGACACGAGGATCGACGAGGCTTGTCGCGAACACGCTCGACATCGGCCCTCGCGCCCAGCCGATCACCGCCGGCACCAGTTCGGCGACGGTGACGCGGGCATCGTCGCCGAGGGCGGCGAGCGCGGCACGCAGCGTGAAGCCCATGCCGAGGCCGCCGATCAGCACATGCGGTCGCGGCCGACGCGTGAGACGCTCGCAGGCCAGCGTCGCCAGCGCCTCCTCGGACCCGCTCAAACGGCTGTTCATCAACTCGTTGGCGCCGAGCATGATCGAGAACTCGGTGCCCCGCTGCATCAACCGCAGTTCGTTGCGGCTGCCGGGCACCGCGGCGCGATCAAGGCAGATCCAGGGAAGCACGTTCGGTCGTTCCGCTTCGCATGCCACTTTCTTTGCGTACCAACGCTCAAAACAGATCGAGCTGGAAGCGTTTCGAGATGCCGAGACCGAACGTATACTGGTTCTCGTCGCCAGCCTTCACGATCGGCGAGTCCTTCGCGTCGCCGACGAAGCGATTCCAGGACGCGTCGGCATTCACGAACCAGGCCGGGCGGAACTCGTAGCGAGCCGACGCCGCGGCGCCGACGGTCTTGAAGCCGCTCTTCGGATCGTAGTCATCGAAGCGGCCGCCGGAGCCAATCGATTCGGCGGGCGAAACGCCGAAGTAGTCGTTCATATATTCGCCCGAGGCGAAGGTCGCGACCGGACCGGCCTTCACCTGCAGCGTCTGCAACGGGCGGGCCACGAGGCTGGCGCCGAGGTCGCCGACGATACCCTCCGCGCCGCCGAAGGCGTAGCGTGCCGCGCCGTAGATCTCTGCGTAGTTCCATTCGTAGCCGAGACGGACGCCGGCTTGATAGGTCGTATCGACGTCCCGTAATCCTTCGAGCTCGTCGTAGTCGCCGGAGTCGCGCTTGCCGACATAACCGAACGAGGGACCGATCGAGAAGCCGCCGCGCTGCGGATCTATGCTGCCGAAGGAGAACAAACCCGGGACGCTGAGGTAGTCGAGGTTGACGATCGGGAACGGACTGAACCGGTAGTCCTTCGATCCTTCGTACTGCGGCACGACACCGCCGCCGGCGCCGAGCTCGATGACGACGTCTGTGTCACCTGCTTTTGGAGCTGCATTGCCTTCGAGGTCAGCCGCAGCCGCGGCACCGGTGCCAAGAACCGCAAGCGTGCAAAGGACAAAGGTCGTTCTAGACATGCGAACTCTCCGACGAAGCTGACTGTGGCTACTCGTCCAGACGGCCACTCTCGCAGGAACCTCCTACCAACAACCAACCGCCAGCGTTGCGTTGGCATTTCGAAATGTGCGGCCTGTCGGCTTGCGCGCTTGCTCAACGACTTGCACGTCCGTTGGACAGCTGGGCTGGCGCTATCCGTGATGGTTCCAGCTAACGGCGGCAGGATGCGAGGCGCTTCAAGAATTGCAGCTGACGAAGCCGATCAGTCGATAATCTGCGGCAACGAACAAAGAGCCTCAGCATCGATTTTGCGAAACGTGATTGGCTAAGCCAACCTGCGTCTGGGCATCATGCCGCGGTGGCGATACGCGCCGTCTGGGGAGGGTCCGATGAAGGAAAGCAAAGGCAAACCGAAGAAAGCACAGCCGCCGAAACCGAACGCTTCGCAGCCAAGCCTCAAAGGCGCCGCGGCGGCACCGCCCAAACCCAAGAAGTAGCGACGATCGGGCACCGTCGCGCGAGAAGAAGCTCGCACTACGTCCACCCGATGCAAGCCGTCACCGTCTGGCACGATGGATCCTGCCCGCTCTGCTGTCGCGAAATCGCGTTGATGCGGAAGCTGGACTGGCGCAGGCGCATCCGCTTCGTCGACGCCACCAGCGACGACGCAGCCTGCCCGCTGGACCGCGCCGAGCTGCTCGCCCGCTTCCATGCCGAGGAGAACGGACAGATGCTGTCAGGTGCGGCGGCATTTGCAGCCATGTGGCGTACGATCCCGCTGCTGCGTCCTCTCGGTCTCGCGGCACGCTATCCACTGGTGCTGCGGTTGCTGGAGCGCGGCTACGTTCACTTCCCGCGGGTTCGGCCGTGGCTGCAAGAGTTTGTTGCCCGCTTTCCATAACTTGAACAGATAGCGCTGTTCGCAACGCGCCTATCCGCTGAACCGATCGTTCCCATATGCCGGCCGCCCGCATCACGGTGAGGCGCCATGCCTTGTGCTCGGCGGACTGTTAGTGCGCGTCGGCCTGCTTCGGCGCCGGGCGGACGGTGCGGCGGTCGAGGGTGCGGAGCGTCGGCCGGATGGTGCGGATCTTCGGCATCCGACACTCAGATCCCATTGTCTGAGGATTGCTGCCGCTGCGAATGCAGAGCCGCAACAAGCCTATCACGGACCCGGTTCGGGCTTTTCGTTCTTCTCGATCCGTGACACGTCCGCGTCTTCGCTTTCCTCGATGTCCTCGGCCTCGTCGCTGCCGACCACCGTTTCGGTGACAACGCCGGCGTCAGCATCGCCTTCGCCGTGAAAGGCGCCCGGCACGACCTTCGTGGTATCCTTGGGATCGCCCATTTCTATCTCCGTTGCTTCCCACGCAATCGAACGGCGAAGCCTTCGTTCCCAGTGCATGCGGCCGCGGTGTGCGGGACGGATCACGGGATCGTCAGGACGCCTAGGCCTTGCCCTTCGAGCCGAACCTGCACTCAAGCATCGGAACAGTCGGCAACGGTACCCTCAGCGCAGACCCGCTGCGAGAATGACGATGACGAGCCGCTACCGCCCGAACGAGCCGACCAGTCCCGTCCCGCTCGATGTCCTGTCGCTGCTGATGCGCTCGGAAGAGGCGCGTGTCGCGGAGATCGTCCGGCAGCTTTCCGGCGGCCAGCGCGCCGCTCTGGCGGTCTACTGCTTCGCTCGCGCCCACATGCGTAGCCTCGGCCTCCAGATCGCCCGGCACTGCGAGGGGCGGACCCTCGTCGCCGTCGGCGGTCCGATGGGGCAGACGATGGCCGATCAGGTCGAGAGCGGCGAGGCGTTCGACGTCGGTCCGTACCAGCACGGCACGCGGAAGGTGACGCTCGCCCGGTTCGCGGCCTGATCACTGACCTTTGCATCGCGAACTGGCGGCCGCCGGTAGATAGTCCATTGAACGCATTTGATGGGAAGGGACGCCCATGAACATGCCGAACAGCCAGTTCTACCGCGAGCGCGCTGCCGATACCGCGCGTGAGGCCGCGACAACCCTTGATCCGACCGTCCGCCAACGCCTGCGCGAGGTCGAGAACGCTTGGCTCATCCTCTCCAAAGGCGCGGCAAGCGTCGAAGCGGAGCGGAAGAAGCGCTGACGGACCGCGGGTGATGACGGACGCCCTGGGCAGTCGGTCACAGCGACATGCGGCGATCGTCACCTACCTGATGGCGATACCGATCGAGGACATCCGGGACATGCTGAAGCAGCCCGGCGATCTGGAGGATCGGTTGCGTGAGCACGTGCCCGACTTCTCGCTCGGCGAGTTCGTCGCGGCGCTGAAAGAGGTCGCCGACCGGCAGCAGCATGAAGCCGACGATCTGTTGGCTGAAGCAGAACGGTTATCGGCGAGGCGCTGAGCAGTTTTGCACTGCGGATGGTAAGGATCTGAGTTGCCGGCATCGCCTCCATTGCCGGACATCGTGTCGCGTCGCGCAACGTCAGCTTCGGCGTAGGCTATCCCCCCACCGCGGCCTGCGTCCCGAACACCGCCAGGCCGCGTCGAGCGGTGCCGCTGTTTCACGACCAGCGGCGCCGCTTTCGCTCAGTCGAAATTAGGAACCCTTCGCTGGCTGACGGATTCGCCCTTCGATCCAGGGAGGACACCGTCGTGACTGCAGCCGAGACGATATCCGCGTTCGAACGCAGCCTGATCACCGAAGACGAGGCGATTGAGCAGGCGATGGCGGATGACCTGAACGATCTCTATCGGCGAGCCGTACTCGAACTGGCTCCGCATCTGGTCGCCCAAGCTATCCATTCCCGCCATCTGCCATGCTGATCACGTACACGCCGCCTGAGCAGCGCAAAGACCGGATCGACCTCCGGCCGAAGCCTGAAGTTCAATCGCCACCTGCATCCGCGTCGAAGTGCTGATCGTGGGGGTGTTGGTAGGACTACCCTCGAATTAGGTCGATACGCTGTCGCAGCTTGCCAATCCCGGCCCAGGCATCGTGCTCGGCATGACGCAGGCGCGCTGGCAATGTCTGGACGTCGAACTGGTTCGGGCGGATGCCTGCCGTGAGTTCATCCCAGCCGATCGGCACCGACACGGGCGCCCCGGCGCGGGCACGGGTCGAGTACGGCGCCACCGCCGTCGCGCCGCGACCGTTGCGCAGGTAGTCGATGAAGATGCGATCCGCCCTCGCTCGCTTCGCGACGTTTGCCGTGTAGCGGTCGGGGCTGTCCTTCGCCATCGCCTCGACGACGTGCTTTGCGAACGCCTTCGCCGTCGCCCAGTCGACCTTCGGCGCAACGGGCACGACGACGTGCAGGCCCTTGCCGCCCGAGGTCTTCACGAAGCTCTCCAGCTTGAGATGTCGCAGTCGTTCCCGCACCTCCAACGCGCCTTCCACGACGGCGTCCCATGTCAGGCCCTCATCTGGATCGAGGTCGAAGACGATCCGGTCCGGGTGCTCGATATCCTTCAGCTTCGAGCCCCAGGGGTGGATCTCCAGCGACCCGGCCTGCACCAGCGCGACGAGACCGTCGAGGTTGCGGATCGACAAGATCTCCTCACCTGCAATCGTCTGGCGCTGGACAGCCTCGCCGATGCCGTCCCAAGCGTGCTTCTGGAAGAAGCACTTGCCACCGATCCCGTTCGGTCCGCGCAGCAGCGACAGCGGCCGGTCGACGACGTGCGGCAAGATCCAGTCGGCGACCTCGGCATAGTATTCGGCGAGCCCCTGCTTCGTCAGCCCGACGTCCGGCCACAGCACACGGTCGGGATGCGTCAGATCGAAGGTATGCGACGCGATGGGCGACGGCGCCTTCGCTGCGGCACTAGCACTCGCCTTCGGCGATTCACGGATCACATCGACGGCGTCCTTGTCCTCGCGCAAGCCCTTGTATGCTGCATGCCGCAGCAGCCCATCGGCGGTCCAGCCGCGCAGCTCCACCTCCGCGACGAGCCGCGGCTCGACCCAGCGCGCGCCGCGGGCCGCATCCACCGAGGGCTTCGCCGCGAACGGTGCGGTTGTCCGCTTGATCGGGTCGAGGGCTGCCCAGAGCTCGCGTGCGACCCGATCGGTGAACCCGGTTCCCGCCCGGCCGACATACACGAGCTTTCCGTTCTCGTAGTCCCCAAGGATCAGCGAGCCGACCGCCTTGGGCGATGTCGTCGAGGGAACGAAGCCGGCGATCACGAACTCCTGGCGCTCGATACACTTGGTCTTCAGCCAGTGCGTCCCGCGTCCTGGCCGGTAGGGCTGGTCCTTGCGCTTCGAGACGATACCCTCAAGACCGAGCCGGCACGCGTGCCGCGCCATCGCGACGCCGTCGTCGTCGATGTGCTCGCTGAAGCGGACCGAACCGCCTGCGGGAACGTCGTCCAGCAGTGCGGCGAGCTGCGTCTTCCGCTCGACGAGCGGCGTCGCCTCGAGGCTCGAGCCGTCAACGTAGAGCAGATCGAACGCGTAGAAGACCATCCGGTCGGATCGACCGGCGCTGATCGCCTCCTGCAGCAACGAGAAAGACGAGATGCCGCTCTCGGCTTCCACCACGACCTCGCCGTCGATCAAGGCGGAGCCGAGCTTCAGCTCTCTCAAGCCGTCCGCGACGGCGCCGAACTTGCTTGTCCAGTCGAGCCCCTTGCGCGTCAGGAGCTTCACCGAATGCCCGTCGATCCGCGCCTGCAGCCGGTAGCCGTCGTGCTTGATCTCGTGCAGCCATTCGGGACCCGCTGGTGCCTTCTCGACGAGGGTGGCGAGGCTCGGCTCCAGGAAGACCGGCAGCAGCGCCTTCTTCGCCTTCGGCACCCTCGCACGCGGCGATGACGGCTTCGCCGCGGCCACCTTCCGGCGTGCCGCATGGTCCTTCCGGATCGCGCCGCCGGCAGCGAGTTCCGCGTTGGTTCGACCGGTCAGGATCGACGTCAGTTCCGCGTCGACCAGCTGCTTGCCGCCGACGCTTGCGAGAGCGTGCTCGTCATCGACTTTGACCAGCAGCCACTGCTCCTTCTTCTCCTTCGCCCGCGGCCGCATCCGGATCAGATGCCAGCCGCCGCGCAGCCGCTCGCCTGCAAGCGTGAAGCTGAGATGCCCCTTGGCGATCGCCGCCTCGGCGTCGCCATCGGGCGTCCAAGTGCCGTGATCCCAGACGATCATCGTGCCGCCGCCGTACTCGCCGTCCGGGATGACGCCCTCGAAGGAGAGGTACTCGAGCGGATGGTCTTCGGTATGGATCGACAGGCGTTTGTCGGCGGGATCGAGGCTCGGGCCTCGCGTCACCGCCCAGCTCTTCAGGACGCCGCCGAGTTCGAGGCGCAGGTCGAAGTGCAGACGGCGCGCATCGTGCCGCTGGATCGCGAAGCGATGCCCGACAGCGCGGCTGCGCTTGGCCGCCGGTTCCGGGCTCTTCGTGAAGTCGCGCTTCGCCTTGTAGGCTGAGAGCTTCCCGGCGGCGGTCGACCGAGCCGCTGGCCCCTCTTTCCTCGCGACAGCCGCAGGCGCCACGGCGATCAGCTCGCCTTACGCAGCGGCGCCTCGGTCTTCTTCGGCGTCGATGCCTTCGCCGAGCGTTTCGACTTTGCGGGGGCGGAGGACGCCGACTGCTTCTTCGACGCGGCAGACTTGCCGCCAGTCTTCGTCGCGCCCCCCTTGCCGCCTTCCGCGGCGATGCTCTTCTTCAATGCGTCCATCAGGCTGACGACGTTCGACGAGTTCTCGCGGACCTTGCCGACCTTCGGCGCCTTGCCTTTCTGCTTCGAGGCGACGAGATCGAGGACCGCCTGCTCGTAGCGGTCCTCGAACGCGGTCGGGTCGAAGTCGCCGGCCTTCTTGTCGATGATGTGGACAGCGAGTTCACGCATCTCCCGCGGCAGCTCGACGTCCGGCAGGTTCTCGAAGAACGCCTCGTCGGGGCGGATCTCGTACGGATAGCGCAGGACGGTGGCGAGGACGCCCTTCCCGTGCGGATCGAGCAGCACCATGCGCTCGCGGTTCGACAGGACGATCCGGGCGACGCCGGCCTTGCCCTTCTCCTGCATGGCGTTGCGGATCACCGCGAAGGCTTCCTGCGCGACCTTGTCCTCGGGCGCCAGGTAGTACGGCGCGTCGAGGTAGCGCTCGTCCACCTGCTCGCGTGGCACGAAGCTCTCGATCGAGATCGTGTGGGTCGACTCGATCTTGATCGCGTCGAGTTCCTTGTCCTCGACCACGACGAACGAGCCCTTGCCGACCTCGAAGCCTTTCGCCTGCTCGTCCTTGTCGACCACCTCGCCGCTCTCGGCATCAATGAACTGCCGCTTCACCCGGTTGCCGGTGGCCTTGTTGATCGTGTGGAAGGCGACGCGGGCGGTCGATGTCGTCGCTGGATAGAGCCCAACCGCGCAGGACACGAGCGACAGCTTCAAGTAACCCTTCCAGGTCGGCCGAGCCGGCATCGGAAACTCCCGTACACGATACTTGCAAACCGCGACGCGAGGACTCGGCGATGAGTCGCTCGCGCCCGCCGGTGAATCGAATGGACTCGCTCACGAGTCGTTCCGGAAGTAAAAAAGTGGATATTCCTCCGATCCTGTGGATGGCTTACGAGCGGTTACTTGACTCTGAAAGGGATCCGAGTCCCCCGCGGGAACAGCCGTCTCTTTTTGCTCGTGCTGATATTGGGGACGTCAGAAATTCTGCCGATTCCCGATGCATTCCAAAACGAACATATGCAACACGGGCCAGCGAACTCGAAAGCGCACTCGCCGCCGGCCGAAGCGGCCGGGCAGTAGCGGCAATCCAAGTGGAACGGCTCAGAAGTTGCGAGCGGAGAGTTTAGGATTATCCTCGGTTGCGCCGCACGATAGGTGCCAGCCCAAGGATCAGCATTGAGCCGGCGGCGGCGGCAATCGCGGCGTAGCCGATGACCGTGCTCGGTCCGGCGGCGTCGACCAAGACGCCGCCGATGACGGCCCCGGCGGCGATCGCGATCTGGAACGCGACGAGTAGCAGCGCGCCGGCGCTTTCCGCATGATCCGCGGCGGCCTTCGTGTTCCAGGCCGAAATCGAGACCGGGAACGCGCCGAAGGCGAAGCCCCAGGCGGCCGTCGCGGCATAGGCCAGCGCTTCCGACGCGCCGGCGACGAAAAGGGCGGCGGCCGCGACCGCGATCAGCAGCGATGCGATACCCACCGCCAGCGAACCGCTGCGCTCCGACAGCGCGCCGCCCGCGATGTTGCCGAAGAACCCACCGACGCCGAAAGCGAGGAGCGCCAGCGAAAGGCCGGCGACGTCCAGCCTCGACACCCGCTCGAGGAACGGCCGCATGTAGGTGAAGCCGGCGAAATGGGCGGACACGACGAGAAGAACGGTCACGAGGCCGAGCAGTATCGTCGGACGCTTCAGGACGGCGGCGAAGCTGCCGAGGCCGGGCGCGGCGGCCGGCGGCAGCTTCGGCATGCTGAGAAGTTGCGCGAGGAGCGCCAGCACTCCACAGCCGGCCGCCGCGGCAAAGGTCAGCCGCCAGCCCCAGAGACTGCTGAGGTAGGCGCCGAGCGGCGCGGCGCAGACGGTCGCGATCGAGACACCCGTAAAGATCAGCGCCATCGCTCGGGGCAGAAGCGGTGCCGGCACCAGCCGCAGCGCCAGCGCCGCCGCCAGCGACCAGAAGCCGCCGAGCGCGATACCGAGCCCCATCCGGGCGACGAGCAGCATGGCGACGTTGGTCGACAGCGCCGCGACAAGGTTCGACGCGACGAGCAACGCGCTCAGCGCCCAGACCACGAACCGGCGATCTATGCGCCCGGTGCCAATGACAACCGCCGGCCCGGCGATCGCCGCTACCACCGCGGTTGCCGTAACCGCTTGGCCCGCTGCGCCGTCGCTGACGCCAAGGTCGAGCGCCATGGGCGTCAAGAGGCTGGCCGGCAGGAACTCGGCCGTCACGAGACCGAACACGCCGAAAGACAGCGAGGCGACCGCCGGCCAGTTGGCGCGGCCGGCCTCCGAACCTTCAATCGAGGCGTATGAAGCGCCCTCGGAAGAGCAGGCACAATCCGTCACGTTCGCAACTCCGGTCGTAGGGAGCGCGAAGATGGCCTTGTCGGCTTGGAGTATCCATGCTGTAAAAGCCGAAATGCTTGACGTTTCCTCCGACTTCCCAGAGCTCTCGCCCGCCGATCCGCTGACCGCCATCCTTCGCGGCCTTCGTTTCGAGGGCGTCGAATACGGCCGCTGCCGGATGGCCGGCGACTGGGGCTACCTCTTCGCCGCCCAGGAGGCAGAGACGCGCTTTCATTTCGTCGCGCAGGCAGGATGTTGGCTGCGCGCTTCCGACGGAGCGTGGATCCAATTGAGGCAAGGCGACGCGATGTTAGTTCCGCGAGGTGCCGAGCATGCCCTCGCCAGCGCTCCCGACGTGCCGCTGCAGCTGTTTCCGCGTTGGGAGTGCCACCGCATCTGCGACGACGTGTTCGACTTCCAGTCCGGGAGCGACAGCGACGCCACGGTCCTGTTCTGCGGCTCGATGCGGGTCAGCCTGGATCCGCTGCATCCGCTGCTCCGCATGATGCCGGAGATCATGCGGGCGGACGAGATGCTGCTGAAGGAACCGGCCATCCCGCATCTCCTGGAGGCGATGAACGCGGAGATGTGCCTCAGCCGCATCGGGGCCGGCGGCATCCTCGCAAGGCTCGCCGACGTCCTCGCCGCGAAGATCATCCGGGCCTGGATCGAGCATGGCTGCGGCGACGCGACGGGTTGGATCGCGGCGATGCGCGATCCCGATCTCGGCCGCGTCATCGCCGCGGTCCACGCGGCGCCGGAGCGGGACTGGACCGTTACGGAACTGGCGAAGCTGATGGGCGCGTCGCGCTCTGGGTTTGCGGCCAAGTTCGCGGCCGTTGTCGGCGAGTCGCCCGCGCGATACGTCGCGCAGGTGCGGATGCATCAGGCTCGGCAATGGCTGTCGCGCGATGGTGTGCGGGTGTCCGAAGCAGCTCGCCGGCTTGGGTTCGAGTCCGAGGCGACGTTCAGCCGTGCCTTCAAGCGCATCATCGGAGCGCCGCCAGTGCAATTCAGGGCGCGAACGACGGCCTCGGCGACCGGGTTGCCGACGACGACGTCTCCGGGGGTGACTGCCCGCGACCGGGCTGCGTAGACGGAAGCGGTGGCCACCGCCGGCAGACTTCCTGAGCCGCAGTGGCCCGACGTCAGACGCTCAAACGATCGGGAGATCTTCGAGCCGCACAGTACCGTACTGACCGGTAAAACTCAGATCTGATCCGGAGCCTTGCTGCTGCGAGGCGCCGCCGATCCGATGGTCGCCCGTGTCGTAGACGCTCGTTCGCCCGTCCCGCTCGACAGCCAGGCGCCGCAGGTTCGGGAACACGGCATAGCGGCAACCGTCCTGCGCGCCGCTCGACGCCGGCCGCCCGAGTTCGCTCGGCCACCAGTCGCCGCGGGTAGCGGAGGATTCGCCGGCGGGGCGATCAGGCAAATCACCTGTTGTCGTCGCATCGGCCAGTGCATCGGCGAGCGCCCGGACGCGCGCCTTCAGCGCGTCGTCGAACATCGCACCGATCATCAGCATGCCGCCGCGCGTCCACTGCCCCATGCCGCCGAGTTCGGGGTGGTTGAACTGCGCCATCGAGCCGCCGCCAGCGGCGATCGCCAGCGCCATGACGCGGCCGGCGTCCTCGCCGAACCCATGCCGCTCCGCGATATGGCGGACCTTTTCCATCTCCTCGGCGGAGAACTGCGGATCGGGCATGTCGGGCTCCTGCTTCGTTTCCGTCATCATGCCAGGTCATGGCGAAGTCCGCGATCCAGACGATATCGCCGCCCTCGTTACCGCCAACCGGCAAGCAACGTTTGTATGTCGTTTGTGGTACAACTTGCGATCTAAAATAAAAATTAAGGGTATCGCTTGACGCAGACGACGCAGCGAAGCATATTCCAATCGAGAACTGGGAAAACGGAGGGCTGGAGGGCCGATGATCTAACGATGACACCTTGCGTGATCGCTTCGGCGCGCTCGCCTCTCAGGATTTCGTCATGTCGACCCGAACCGCAGCCCAGACCCAGTCCGCCGACACGTCCTCGGCGCCTTCCCACAACTCGTCCGCCGTCCCGTGGCGGGAGCGCCCGCTTTTGACGATGCAGGAGGCAGCCGGCATCGCCGGCGTCTCGCAGGCGTCGCTCTACCTCATGGCGCAGCGCGGCAAGCTCAAGCTTCGGAAATTCGCCGGCCGCACGATGGCCGAGACGTCCAGCCTCGCCGCGGCGCTGGACGGGGCCGAGGCGTGGACGCCGTCGGATCGGAACGGGAAGGCCGTCGCCGCCCGGGCCGAGCGTTCCCGCGCTGCCTGGGCCGACTGAGCTCCGCCCTTCCGTTCTCTCCAAAAGAAAACGGCGCCCCGGGGATCTTGGCAGACACCGGAAACGCCGTCGGGATGCTTTCTCGTGGGAAATATAGCGTCTTCGCTTGACACTAACAATCCGTGGGCGGTCGTTCGCGATCGATATTTCGTCGCCAGCGTCCCTAAGATCGTTGAGGTCCCCGCAACAGCCGAGGGTTTCGCGTCCGATGCGGCGATCTCGTTTCTCGAAACGCTCGACGCGAACGGCCGGCACAACCTCGTCGCCATTCACCCGGAAACGAAGCGCGTCGTAGGTAGGACGTTCGAGCCGAACGACTGGAACGCGATCAGCGACTGGATCGAAGAGCGCGCCGGGCGCTGGAACATCTACTACAGCGTCAACGAGCCGGCGGCCGGCGCACCCGACGACAAGCTGACGAAACGCGACATCGCCGCACTCCGCGCCATCGTCGCCGACGTGGACCCGCGTGGCGCGAAGCCGCTCGACGACGAGCGGCGCGAGATCGCCGCGAAGGCAGAAGTTCTGCAGTGTGCTGACTGGGCGCCGACCGTCACGATCGACACGGGGGGCGGCGCGCAGTTCGTCTGGCGGCTCAGCCGCAAGCTTGATCCGGCCGAGTATATCGCATGGGCCGAAGCGCAAGGGCGCGGCCTAGCGAGGGAGCTAGGCGGCGACGCCGTCCAGAACATCGACCGCATCATGCGGCTTCCCGGCACGCTGAACGTCCCGACTGCGGAGAAGATCGCGAAGGGCCGGATTCCGCGCTTGGCGCGCATCACGCATCCAACGGCCCGGTCCTACGATCCCGAAGATCTGCGCGCCGCGGTGCCGCCGCTTGGGGCGACGACACGCAGCGCCGAGGTCGTCGCGCAGGCCGATCTCGTCGGCGACGTCGCAGAGCTCGAGAAGGCGATGCGGGCTCTACCGAACACAACGGCGCTGTTCCCACGCCGGGCCGACATGATCCGCGTCGGCATGGCGCTCCACGCCGCCAGCGCGAACGATCCCGACGCCGGCCGCGAGATGTTCCACGAATGGGGCGAGCGCTGGGAGGGCGGCGACTACGATCCGGACGTCTGGGACAAGGAATGGGCTTCGTTCCGCAGCCCGCACGAGATCGGTGCGGCGTGGATCTTCGACAAGTCGCGCGATCATGGCGGCGAAGCGGGCCGAGAGGCTGCAGCCGGGCGGCTTGTGGCTCGCTGGTTCGACGAAGCGATAGCCGTTCGAGCTGCTGCTACCGAACCGGTCAATGGCAAGACCGACCCGACGCCCCGCCTGTCCGAGGTCATCGACATCTTCGGCCACGGCGATCCGGCCGAGCTCGGCACTCCGCCCGCCGACGCCCTTCCCGCGTCGATCGCTGCTTGGGTGCGGACCGAAGCGCGTCGCAAGGGCGTCAGCGAAGCCTTCGCGGCCGCCTCGGCGATCGCCGTCGCGGCATCGGCGATCGGCAACTCGATTCGCCTGCAGGTCCGACAGTTCGATACCGGCTGGACCGAACCCGCCAGCCTTTGGGTCACGCTGATTGCGCCGCCCGGCTCGACGAAGTCCGCGATCATCAGCGAGGCGTCGAAGCCGCTTCGTGATCTCGAGACGGCCAACCGGAAGCTCTGGAAGCCGCTGCACGACGACTGGTCGAAAGCGGCCGAGGCTTTCCGGCGCCGAAAGAAGGACGCCGTCGATCCAGGACCGGAGCCGACGTTCCGCCGCATCGTGATCGACAACTACACGAGCGAGAAGGCGCTGCGGATCTTCGCCGACAACCCGCGCGGCCTCCTGAACACGACGGACGAGCTCGTCGGGGCCCTCGGCAACATCGGCGCCTACAAACGCTCCGGCGACGGCGACCGGGCACTGATGCTGCGCTTCTTCGACGGCGGCGACGCGATGATGGACCGGGTCGGCGGCGGAACGCTCTACGCTGAGAGCGCGCTTCTCGGCATCGTCGCCAGCAGCCAGCCCGACAAGATCGGCGAGCTCGCCAACGGCTTGGCCGGCGACGGCTTCCTACAGCGCTTCCTCTTCGTCGTGCACGACCGGCGCGAGCGCACCGGCCTGGACGAGGCGCCGGACGCCGCCGCTTGCCAGCGGTACGCGCGCGTCGTGCGAGGCCTCGCGACAATGGAGCACGACCGCGGCGCCACGATCAGATTGAGCCCCGAGGCGGCCCGTCTGAGGGAAGCAGGCCTCGAGCGCCTCCGGTCGCTGAAATGGCTTTTCGGCACGAGTCCGACGCTGCAGGGGCACGTCGAGAAATACGGCAAGTTCGTCGCCCGGTTGATCCTGACCTTCCATTGCATCGAACAGGTGGAACGGTCCGGCGGGGTCGACGTCAGAGACGTCGTGTCGGTCGCGACGGTCGAGAGGGCGATCACCTTCGCAGCCTTCCTGATGCGGCACAGCCTCGAATTCTACCGCGAGTACGTCGGCCGGAGCGACATCGCTTCGGAGGCCGAATGGATCGCCGAGTTCCTTCTAGCGCATCCCGAACTCTCACACGTCGACAAGCGGAAGATCTACGACGCGCAGAAGAGCTTCCGCGGCATGCGCGGCCACAAGAAGCTGATCGCCGCGATGCTGGATCTCGAGACGGCGAACTGGGTCAAGGCACGCCCCCGGAAGGATCCGAGCGACAAGGACATCTGGGACATCAACCCGACGATCCACGCACTCTTCCCCGAACATGCGAAGCGCGTGCGGGCGGCCCGGGAAGAAAGCCAGCAGCGCCTGCAGGCCGCACGTGAGGCGAGGCGATGGGCGAACGGCCAATCGCTGGCAGCCAGCGATCAACAACTAGAATCGGCGTTCGATTAGGGATTTGCGGACAATGCGGACGGAAAACCAGCAAAAGACAGGATGTCCCGGCACGCATTCTGCGGACATTGCGGCATGCGCGCACGAGATAGAGTTTGCCTTCGACCCCCCTCCTACTACCCATACGATCGGACCTAGTCTTCGCGCGCGCACATGCCGCAATGTCCGCAAGGGGCAAAGCAGGCAGAAAGCGTTCCTAGTCGACCTGCCGGACGTCGAGTTCCTTCGTTCCTGCCTTGACTACGATCCGCTGACCGGGCGGTTGACTTGGAAGCAGCGGCCGGCGTCGCACTTCTTGAGCGAGGAAAGCGCTCGTGCCTGGAATGCAAGGTTCGCCGGCAAGCCCGCATTCACCTGCAGCTACAAGGGCGTGAAGCCGCGGCGTAGCTGCATCACCATCGATGGCGTGGCGCACTACCTTGAAGCCGATCGCGTCGTTTGGGCATTGCATTACGGGCAACCGCCCCGAACGCTGTTGCGTTTCCGAAACGGCGACCGGACGGACATCAGCATCGCGAACCTTGAGGCCGTCACGGCACGCGACTTGACGCTGGCAATCCCGCGTGTGGGAAAGTACGCCACGGGTGCCTACCGGGATGATCGTCGCGGGATCTGGTGGTCCGCCATCACGATCAGCGGCCGGCAGAAGTATCTTGGTGCGTTTCAGTCCGAGGAAGAAGCCGGGGCAGCATTCCAGCGCGCCTATGCAGCGCGGGAAGCGCTGATCGCTGCGTCTTCGAATGATCGGGCGGCCTGACGGCGTCAGGCAGAGAATACATCGACTGCATTCGACATAACAGATTGTTCTGATTGAACTTTCATCCCGACTCGTGTCGTTTTCCCCTGTATGTCCGCGCGCCGTAGATTTGTCCGCACGGCGACGCGAAACCTTGGTTTGGGACAATCTGTCCCGCCATTTGAAGCAGCCGCAAGGAATTGGCTGAAACCTAGTTGAGCCAAGCCATTGTTTTTACTAGTGCAATTCGGGTTACTGCGCAGATTTGCCTACTAGGGGGCACCCCCAGGGC
The DNA here is from genome assembly GCF_008802405.1 of Plantimonas leprariae. Classification (GTDB taxonomy): domain Bacteria; phylum Pseudomonadota; class Alphaproteobacteria; order Rhizobiales; family Rhizobiaceae; genus Plantimonas; species Plantimonas leprariae. Next base: position 85,921 of record NZ_VZDO01000014.1, on the reverse strand, counting down.
GCCCCGAGACACATGCGCGGCGAAATCATCGCGCTGCCGAGCCGCCCGCAGCGGCAGCCCATGTGCCACGACCGACCACGCGGGATCGCGGTCTAGGCTGCGGCGCTTTCGACCGCTGCGAGCGCCTTCGGCTTTCCCGTCAGGATCCGGTGCACGCTGCCTTTGCCGATTCCGACCTCGGCAGCGATCTGCCCCATCGACAAGCCCTTCGCGGCCAGCGCCTTCACCTTCTCGGCCTGGGCCATCGCGGTCGGCTTGCGGCCGGTGTACCGGCCGAGCGACTTCGCCTTGGCGATTCCCTCGCGCTGGCGCTCCAGCATCATCTCGCGCTCGAACTGCGCGACCGACATCACGACGTTCAGCATCAGGCGGCCCGTCGCGGTCGACGTGTCGAGCCCGCCTTCGCCGCCACCCATCGAGATCACGCGCAGCGCTACGCCCTTCGCATCCAGGCGGCCGGCGATCTCGGCCATGTGCAGGACCGAGCGGGCGAGGCGGTCGAGCTTCGTGACGACCAACGTGTCGCCCTTGCGGGCGAACGTCAGCGCCGCCTCGAGCTGCTCCCGCCTGGCGATCGACGAGACCTGCTCGGAGAAGATCTGTTCGCAGCCGAGCGCCGACAGGTCGCGGATCTGCGCCTCAAGCCCGGCTTCCTGTTCCAAGGTCGATGTGCGGGCGTAGCCGATCAACATGACGTCCATCCGTTCCAATGATGTCTATAACGTTAGAGCGGATGCGTTCCAGAAGTCAACAACGATTTTTGTGGAACGACAATAGATGCTCCGTGGAACGGCCCGCTGGAGCAAGCCCTGCGGAACGCCGCAGCAACGCATGGCTGCCGCGCGCCAGCGAGATATCGGAGGGTTGCACGGCTCCTGTGCGAACTCCGCGCTACTGCGCGGCGGGGCGGCCGATTACATTCCTGTTGTCGAAAGAACGAAGAACACGCCGCCACCGACGAGCGGTTCGAACCCAAGGACAAGACGATGAACATCACCCGCGCCCTCCGCAGCTACCGCTCCTACCGCTCGACCGTGAACGAGCTCGACCGCCTGTCGAACCGCGAGCTTGCCGATCTCGGCATCGCCCGCTCCGAGATCCCGACGGTTGCCCGCCAGTCGATCCGCTAACAGCTTTCCAGCTTCGCCTCGGTCCATCATCCTCCCAGGACCGACGCGGACAGGCCGGCGGCATCCTCCTCCCAGCCGCTAGGCCACATGCAGCGCCCGCCGGTCCTCCCCCGGCGGGCGTTTTGCGTTCCGATCGTATCGCGTAGGCTACCGGCAGCCATCCGTTGGAGGTTGCTGCATGGTCGCGATGACGGTCGAACTGCGGAACGTCGAGGGCACCGAAGCGGCGCTCGGCTGGGCCGGCGGCCACACGATCGTCGTGGACCGGCCCGAAGGCAAAGCCGGCGGCATGGGGCTCGGCTTCAACGGCGCGCAGCTTCTCGCCCTCGCGATCGGCGGCTGCTTCTGCAACGACCTGCGCTACACCGCACACGCGGCCGGCGTCCGCCTCGGCAGGATCGCGGTTAGCGTGACGGTCGAGCTCGACGGCGAGCCGCTGCTGGCGACCGGCGCCACGATGACGGTGTCATGCGAGACGCTGGACGGCTCCGACCCTGCGACGATCGTCGATCAAGCCAAGGCGACGTGCATGGTCGCGAACTCGCTGCCGAAGGGCGTCCCTGTCGAAATCCGCTCGTCGACGTAGACGCCGGGGCGCGGCCGCTATCCGGCCGGACCCCGGACCCGGGCCCCGGCACCCAGTCCGGACGCGTTCCTGGAAATCGCCCTGAGCTCTCGTATAAATTTGCCGCCTGAAAATCGAACCGTACTACAAACGACATACAATACTTGTGAATGGCAACTCTTTGCCGGAAATACATGAAACTTGACTGAAATCCAGTTGACATTCTGGCTGTGATTTGTAGCATCGTCTGCGATGCAGACGAAATCGACTTTCGACGCTCTTGAACCGCAGGCCGCCACGCCGTCGCCGCTGGCCGCAGCCCTGCGCGATGTCGCCGGCCATTTCGCGCGCGCCGCAATTCCCGGCCCCGACGCCGTTCCCGCCGCAGTGCTCGGCCTTCGCGCCCTGGCGCAGGCGCCGTGCCTGATCACCGGCGAAGCGGAGCCGAACGGCGCCGACGCGGTCGTCGCTGCGATCTGCGGCGCCATGAACACCGTGATCGACGAGGCCCGCGCCGGCGTGCAACCCGAAAGCGTTATGCTCGGCATGACGGCCGCGCTGAACCTCGCCTCGCTGTTCGGCTTCACTCCGGCGCAGAACCGCGAGCGCACGACCACCGCCGTCGTCGCCGACTGCCTCGACCACGGGCTGCTGATCGCGGACGTTCTCGACGCCGATCTGCGCCGCCGGGCGATCGCCCGCCGCGGCGAGCCGTTCCGTCGCGACATCGCCATCCGCCGGGCCGTCGCCGACGACGGCACCCACGCCATCCGCCAGTAGAGGCCAACCATGTTCGCGCAGACGATCTTCTTGCCCCCGAAGCAGTTCGCTTCCGCGATCGAGTGGCAAACCGCGCGGGTCCGCGACGCCGCCACGTCCTTCGCCGAGACGCTGGACGCCGAGGGCCTGGGCCGCGCGCTGCCTCTCCTCCTGCGCGACATCGTGACGATCTCCTTCCGCTACGATCTGGAACGCCTCCCTCCCGCCGACGGGCAGCGTCTCGCGGAGCTGATCGAGCGGCACCGCGCCGCCCTGCACCGCGACTTCGGCGGTTCCATCTCCGCGGCCCGGATCGACGCCGGCATGACGGCCGCCGTCGCGTCCGCCGGCATGATCGGTCGCCCGTGGGCCGAGCTCGAGGCCATCCCCGACGCGCTGCTGCGCGGCCGTGGCGCCAGCGTCACGGTGCTGGCGAACGAGATCGAAAGCGCCACGCTCGCTGAGATCGCCGCGCAGGTCGAGCCGGACCATCCCGACGCCGCGCCGCCCGGCGCGCTGCTGAACTAGGAGGGCCGGCGCCATGTGTGACCCCATAACGCTTGCCGGCGTCGCCCTCACGGGCGCTTCCTACGCGGCCAACGCCGTCGGCGCGTCGAAGGCGGCGAAGGCGCGCGACCATGCGCTCGCCGCAGAAACGCGCCGTCAGGGCGCGCTGCAGCAGGAAGCGAACGCCATCAACACGCAGAGCCAGGACCGCTATCAGGACTTCGGAGCGCAAGAAGATGCACGCGGCAAGGAGCTCGCGGACTACTTCACCGGGCAGTCGGCCTCGCCGCTTGGGCAGGACGCGAACGCCGCGTCGTCGCTCCCCGTGTCGTCCTCGAACATCACGGTCCAGGAAGACGCGAAACAGCGCGGGGCGGCCAAGGCGTTCACCGATCGGCAGGGCACGGCGCTCGGGCACATGCGGGCCTTCGGCGACGTCCTCGGCGACGTCAGCCGCAAGCAGGCACGTGACGCCGGCCAGATCGGACAGATCGGCGGTTTCATGCAAGGATCGTCCGGCGTGCTCCCGTATGAGCTCGAGGCCGCTTCCCAGAAGGGCGCCGGCGCCCGCCTCTTCGGCGATCTGCTCGGCGCGGCCGGGCAGATCGGCATCACGGCGGGGCTTTCCGGCGCCGGCGGCAATTGGGTCGCCAAGGACGTCGGCACCGCAGCCGATCCGTGGGCCTATGCGCGGAAGGTCGGGAAGAACACCATTCCGCGCGAGAACATGGAGTTCCGCCTCGGCCCGCTGTTCGGAGGAAACTGATGCCCGTCTACTCGAATCCCGGTTTCCAGCAGGGCGTGGACAACCTGATGAAGCTGTTCGCGCCGCCGTCGGGCGACGAGGCGGCTGGATGGGCACGTGCCAACGCCATGCGAGCCGAGGCGGCCCGCAAGGCCGACGCCTATGCGCGGATGACGGCGAAGGGCGCGACGCCGGCGTTAATTGATCAGTTCGGCGTCGCCTCGGGCACGTTCCTGCCGACGCAGAGCTATCATGCGGTCGACATGGGCGACGCCACGACGCGCCGCGGCCAGGACATGGAATCCAGCGATCGGCGCTACGGCGTGGACGTCGGCGCCCGCACCAGCGCGGCGAACAACGCGGCCGACAACGAACGGGCGCTCGCGACGAACCAAGCCGACAACGAGCGCGCCATCGGTCAGACGAAGCTGTCGAGCCTCGCCGGCTTCTTCGGGCCACTCGGCAAGGATCAGGTTCGGCCTGCCGTACCCTCGCAGCTCATGACGCTGTTCGGCGGTCCCGGCGGCGATCTGCCGGCCGCCGAAGGGCGACGCTCGCCGATGTCCGAGACGGAAGTAAAGGGCGCCGAGCGCCAGGATCTACGCGGCCGCGGCCTTCTCACGGATCAGGACCTAATCGACGCGATCACGGGTGACAAAGCGCCCGTCGAGGCATTGGGGCCGGGCGGGAAGCCGACGTTCATGTCGCCCGGCGCCGCGATCCGAACCGGCGCGCAGCCCGCGCCGAAGTCGCCGTCCGCGGTGTTCAACAACGGCGGGGGCGAAGGGGCGTTCGACAAGACGATCGGCGAGAAGCAGGCCGGGTTGTTCATCGATCTCGCCACCGACGGCGTCGACGCGCGCAACGATCGCGCCCTTCTCGACCGGCTCGACGAGCAGACCCGCGACCTGCCCGGCGGCATGCTCGGCGGGCTGCAGTCGATCGCCAGCGGCTACGGGATCAAGCTCGGGCCGAACGCCTCGAACGTCGAGGCGGCGAACGCGATCATCGCGCGGCTGGTGCCGGCGGCGCGCCAGGGCATGCCGGGCGCCGCGTCCGATCGCGACGTCAACCTCTTCAAGCAGAGCCTGCCGAGTCTCAGCCAGACGCCGGAGGGCCGGCGCATCGTCTCCGACACGCTGCGCGGCCTCGCCCAGGCGCGAGAGGAGCAGGCCCGCATCGCCACGTCGGTCGTCAACGGCGAGATCACCCGCGCCGAGGGCATGACCGCGCTGCAGAACCTGCCCGACGCCTTCGCCTCGCTGCGCCAGGCGGCCGGCAACGGCGGCGGCGTCGAGACCGGCGCGGGCGCGACCGCGCGGCCCGCCGCGGCAGCGTCGGCCGCCCCGGTGCGCGTCGCCTCGCCCGAGGAAGCCCGCCGCCTGCCGTCCGGCACGGCGATTCAACTGCCCGACGGGCGCATCGGAAAGGTGCCGTGATGGCCGATCCCTGGGCCGACTTCCTGAACCCCACGCCCGCGGCGCGCCCGAAGGTCGATCCGTGGGCGGACTTCGTCGCGCCGGCCGCGCCCGTCGCCGCGAGCGTCGCACCGGCCTACGACGACTTCCCGCTTTCCGCCCCGCCGCCCGGCGCGATCATCCACGGATTGGACGGCAAGTCGTTCGTCGCCGACCATCCCGAGATCAGCGTCGCGCGCACCGCGCCGGCCGGCTCGCGCGACGAGGCCGTCGAGATGCAGGCGTTGAAGGCGCGCGGCGCGACTGCCGGCCCGCTCGGCGACGTCGCTCGGGCCGGGCAGCCGTTCACGCAGGGACAGAGCCTGAACTACGGCGACGAAATCATCTCGGCGATCTTCGGCGCCGGCAGCGCGGCGACCGGCGGCTCGTTCCGCGATGCCTACGACTACGGACAGGAGTTCCAGCGTCAGGAACTCGACCGCCGCCGCGCCGAGGCGCCCGTGACGAGCCTTGCCAGCGAGATCGCCGGCGGCTTCGCGACGGGCGCTGCGGCCGCGCCGCGCGTCTTCGCGTCCGGTGCGGGCCTCGCCGTCAACGCGCTACGCGGCGCTGCGGCGGGTGCCGCCGGCGGCGCTGCCTCCGGCTTCGGCGGCGGCAGCGGCTTCTCCGGTCGCATCGAGGATCTGATCGCCAATGGCGGCATCGGCGCGGCGGTCGGCGGCGCTGTGCCGCTGGCGGGCGCCGCGGTCGGCGCGGGCGTGCGAGCCTACGGCACGTCACGGGCGGCGCGTGAGATCCTGCCGTCGGTCGGCATCGGCCGGCGCACCGCGGACCAGCTCGGCCGCGAGCTTGAGCGCGACGCCCTGACGCCCGAAGCCGCGCGCGCCGAAGCGCAGCGCCTAGGGCCGAACGCGATGCTGCTCGACGCTGGCGACAACCTTTCCGGCGGCGCGGAAGCCGTCGCCAACGCGCCGGGCGCCGGCAACCGGACGATCCGCGATCGGCTGCGCGAACGCGCGGCCGGCGCGTCGCAGCGGATCACCGATGCCGCCGACGAGGCACTCGGGCCGCAAGCGAACATGGCCGAGACGGTCGACGACCTGATCGCCCGCCGCACCGCCGAAGCGGGCCCGGCCTATCGCGACGCGCTCGGCACGCCGATCGAATGGAACGACCGGCTGCAGCAGTTCATCGACGACCCGGTCATCCGCAAGGGATTGCGCGAGGGCGTCGAGATCCAGCGCCTCGACGCGCTGGCGGCGAACGAGCCTTGGAACCCGCTCGACTTCGCGATCACCGGTACGAACGAGGCCGGCGAGCCGATCGTCACCGGCGTGCCGAACATGCGCACGCTCCACGCCGCCAAGCAGGGCCTCGACAACATCATCGAGGCGTATCGCGACCCGACCACGGGTCGGCTGCAGCTCGACACGCGCGGCCGGGCGATCAACGCCGTGCAGCGCTCGTTCCTGGACGCGCTCGACGGCGCCAACCCACGCTATGCCGAGGCACGACGTCTCTTCGCCGGCCCGACGCGCGTCCGCGACGCGCTCAGCCTCGGGCAGGACGTGTTCGACAACGCGACGCGGCCCGACCAGCTACGCCAGCGCCTTGCCGGCATGACAGAGGACGAGCGCGACGCCTTCGCGATGGGCGCGCGCGACCAGCTGTCCGAGATCATGGGGACGGCGCGGAACGACGCCGGCGCGGCCCGGGCGAAGTTCGAGACGGGCTGGAACCGCGAGAAGCTCGGGCTGGTGCTCGGCGACGACGAGCGCGCCGCGCAGTTCCTTGACCAGCTCGGCGCCGAGACGCGCTTCGCCAACAGCCGGCAGGCGATCACCGGCAACAGCGCCTCGGCGCGGCGCCTGGAGCGGGCCGGCGAGTACAACGGGCAGAAGGGTGCGGCGCGCGCCGCGTTCGATCCGGCAAGCGGCCTTTGGGGCGACACGAAGCGCACGTTCGCTCGCTTGGCGGACAGCGTCATGGACGGCCGCGCCGTCCGCTCGGCCGAGGAGATGCGCGGCGAGTTCGGCGATGCCGTCTCGCGCCAGGGCGCGCGGCGCGACGAGCTGATCGACGCTATCATGCGCTACGGGCAGCGGCGGCAGACCGCGGCGAACCGCGGCGCGGCGACGGAAGGGATGATGCGCGCGATCCTCTCCGGCGGGGCGCTGGCCTACGCGGGGGCGGGCCGCTGATGGCGTTCGACTGGTCCCGCTACGCCGTCGGCGGCGCGACGCGCCCGGACAGCTTCACCGGTATGCGGCCGGAGTTCCGCGAGGCGCTCGAGCGCATGTTCATCGCGGCGCCGCCCGAGCTCGGGCTGCAGGTCGGGTCCGGCTACCGCTCCGTCGAGCGGCAGCGTCAGCTCTGGGAAGCCTCGGACAAGAGCGGGCGCATGGTGGCGCGCCCGGGCGGCTCGCGGCACAACCACGGCGACGCGGCCGACCTGTCCGCGTCGGGGCTGCGGCTGGACAAGGCCTCGGCCGCCGCGCGCGACTGGGTGCATCAGAACGCCGGCGCCTACGGCCTGTCGTTCCCGATGAGCTACGAGCCCTGGCACGTCGAGCTCGCCGGCGCCCGAGGCGGCAAGGGCGCACCCTCGACGGTGTCGACCCCGTCGGCAGCCCTGACGTCGCCCGAGCCGCTGGCGAACCGGTTCACTCCGCAGGGCCCCGCGCCGGCCGTGTTCGGCGACGTCGTCGGGCAGACGCCCGTCCGCACCGTGCCGATCGATCCGGCCCCGTCGTTCGGCGATCTCCTCGCCGGCCAGATGCAGGCGCGTCAGCGCTACAGGCAAGAACAGGACCAGCGCGAAGCCGCGGATCGGGAACGGCGGGCCGCGCTGTTCGGCGGCGGGCCGTTCGGGGTCTACCGATGACCCGAGCGAAGTTTTGAGACTGCAACGGCAGTGCATGAAACAACCTGAGAGGGTTGGAGTGATTGACTATCCCCTTCCGTATGCATCAATTCCGTCGCCTGCCGCGGAGGAATTATGGCGCGTACGATCCCTTATCTTTTCTGCCGGTATGATCTGACAATCAATGAGATGCCGCTAAGCGGTTCAGAGCAGCACGACGCGCTTGCAGAAATCCGCGGGCAAATGGTGACCCATCGCCAGCCGGATGCCGACGAAGACGAAGGCCACACGTTTGCGATGCGTGCGAAGCACCGGCAGCTCAACAATCATTTCCTCCTCACTTGGGCTGTCGGGTACCAGATTACGCAGCGCACCATCGCGAACTACAACGATGCAGACGACGAGGTTGATGTTCGCATCGAGGAAGGCGACGGCATTCGTTATGCGCCGTTTGTGGCACTGCCGGAACTTGGGGTCCTTGGTGTCTGTGACCGCAGCGGCGATCCATTCATTGGCGCCAGAGCCGGTATTGCGAGGTTCAAGAGCGTGTTTCGCAAGGCGGTGGATGGCGGTGACGTATCTGTGCGACCAGCTGCTAGCCCGCAGGACCGGCAACGGGCGCTCAAGACATGGGACCTCAAACGGTTCGACTTCACGATACGGCCATTCAATCCTCATCCCAGCGATCCTGGACGCAAGTTGAGCGAACTGCTGGAAAACGAACGAATTGGAAAACTTTCGGGCTATGCAGTTCCGAAAGAAGGCTCATCGATGCGTCTCGATGAAGGTTACATCACCGAGGCAGTCGGCTTGGCTGACAGCGGTTACGGAACATACGGGCTACGCGGCGTCACCGAAGGAGGCCTTGAAGCCGCTATCGTCAAATCACCATATTCGGACGATAGGAAAAAAATCCAACAGCGCCAAGCAGATCCGCAAGTTTTGCGTGTCTCGGTCGAGCCGCAGCGTACGTTCGATCTGGAGGCCAACGAGGTAGCGAAAGCGCTCATCGAGTTTTATGGCGACGAACCCTAACAGAAGTCGTCCCTCACTGCTGGAATTGTGGTTCGAAGCGCTTCGAGACGACGTCGCCACGAAAGGCGCTCGTGCGGTCGTACCTTACTGGTTGGCGCTGATTCTCGGCATTTCTACCTGCGCTGCCACGCTGGTATCTCAGGACAAGGTGCTCGCGGAACCGTCTGTTACGGCGACGTTGTACGGCGGCGTCTTAGCCCTTGATGCGTTGTTGCTTGCTTTGAGTTGGTCAGCATTCTCGCGAATTTACGATGCGATGTTTGCCCCCGGATTTTATGAATTTCTGCGCAAGCATCAGATGCTAAACGTTTACCTTTTTCACGTGGGTTATATTCACGCCTCTCAAATCGCAGCTGTCCTTGCGACCGGCTTAGCTTTGATCGTCTCGTTGATTACGGTATTTCCAATGTGGATGCACCAAGTATCTTTCGCATCATCGATATTCTTCTCGATTTACGCTATTCGTCAAGCAACTGGTTCTGTTACGCTAATGCACGACATTGTGTGGTATAAAGCTTTATATTTGGAAGAGAGAGGAAAAGACCAAGCTCAGAATGTATCGTCGATACGGAAGGCTTAATACAACTAACACTGGTCACAGCCTATTCGCTTTCGCTGATCATTCCGCGAACCCATCTGCGATCATCCGGCGCGCCGTCCCGGTCAGCATCAGCCAGCGCGATCCGCGCCAGCCCTCGACGATCGCGACCAGGCCGCGCAGCCGCATCGTCAGCGTATGAAGAGGATCGGTGCCGGCCGAATACGATCGGGCTGTGGCATTGCCAGCATAGCGGGCAGCAGCGGCTCACTGCTACAGGGGATCGTTCCTAGGGGGCCATCATGGCGTTGCGGCATATCCTTTCGCTGGCGTTCTCGTTTGCCGGCGTCAACATCGCTTGGGCGGCGGACCCGATCGAAGCTCAGTTCGATCAATCCCGTTTCTCCGGCTTCTATGCCGGCGTGCAAGGCGGTGCCGGGTTCTTCGACAGTCGGTTCTCTTCGGATGTCGGCTTGGCGGACGGTCGCGATCCGAACACGACAGGCGGATTGCTTGGCGCTCACGCCGGGTACGGCGTGTCGCTCGGAAGCGTATATCTCGGCCTTGAGGGTGAGTTGCAGGGGTTTCTCGGCAGCGAAAACGTTGCCGGTGAGAGTATCGGCCAGACGGTGGAGGCCGTTGGCCGGATCATCCGGCCAAATGGTAATCCAGTCCGCGTGCTGACCGACTATACCGTCACGCTGCAAGAGCGCTTCGAGCACGACCTGAAGGAGCACGGCGCGCTGAAGGCGCGGCTCGGCTACGAACTCGGCGCGTTCATGCCGTTCGCGACCGGAGGATTGGCGGTCGGCCGCGTCGAGACCTCCTACAGCGCCAGTTCGACCGTCACCCGACGAGCGGGCGTCCAGTACCTCACGACGCTGCCGACCGACGCATCGGCCGAAGCCAGCGACACCGACACGGCCGTTGGCTATACGGTCGGCGGCGGACTTGCGATGGCCGTCACCGAACATCTGATCGTCCGGGGGGAATACGACTACACCGACCTTGGCAGCAAGCGCTACGAGTTCACCTTCGAAGACGGAACCGAGGCCGACGCCAAGTTCGACACGCGCTTGCATCAGGCGAAGGTCGGGATCAGCTACCGCTTCTGAGCAGCGCCTACCGTCGCGACAGGCCGAGGCTACCAAGCCGGCGTTCTTCGTCGGACTGCTCGACTTCCTGCTGGCGAACGAAGCGGACCTGATCGACTTCGCCGGTGCCGCCGGGCTGGATCCGGCCAAGATCGGACGGGCGCGGGACGCACTGGCGCAAGGCTAATGTGATCGCCCGAGTCTGTCTGCAATAGACAGGCTCGGGCAGCTTCTGCGTCTCGGTTAAGCGATGACGGCGAAGTCGTTGTTCGTCAGACGCAAACCCGGGTCGAGATGGGCGAAGACGACCGCCGCGCCCGCGCCGTTGCCATCGGCGTCGTAGGAAAGGTCGCCCGTCCGGCTGGAGTAGAGGATGTGGTCGGAAGCGTCGTGCGCCACGCCCGATAGGCTGGCGTAGAACGCGTCCGCCGCCAGCGCCCCCAGCGGCCCGGCCGCCGCAAATACCGCCTTGGACAACCAGATCGTGTCGTCGGTGGCCACGAAGCTCTTGATCCTGTCGGCGTTTGCCGCGCCCGGCGTCTCGGCGAAGACGAAAATGTCCTTGCCCGCGCCGCCATCGAGGACATCGACGCCCTTGCCACCGAACAGCCGATCGTTGCCAGCTCCACCGATCAGCGTATCGTTGCCGTCGCGCCCGACCAGGAAATTGTTGCCGGCATTGCCGTAGATCCAGTTGCGGCCCTCGTTGCCGTTCAGCTTCAGGTCGGCACTGCCCGCCGCCTGCAGCGCTTCGATCTCCTGGCCGGAACCGAGACCATAGCTGACGGTGGTAATGACGGTATCCCCGCCTCCTCCGACCGCCTCGATCACCACGTCACGAATGTCGTCCACGAGGTAGGTGTCATTGCCGCCCCCGCCGATGAGACGGTCGACCCCGCGGCCGCCATCGAGAACGTTGGCGAAGCTGTCGCCGGTCAGCGTATCGTTGAAACGGTTGCCAGTCAAATTCTCGATCGACGTGAATTCGTCGCCAGCGGCAAGCCCCGCGTTCGCCCAATTGTTGCTGAGGTTGGCGACAACCAGCCCGTCAAGATCGGCGTAGGACGCCGTATCGTTGCCGGCGCCACCGTCGAGATAGTTGCCGTCTGTGCCACCGAAGAGGATGTCGTTACCTTCTTCACCGAAGAGGTAGTCCGCTCCGGTGTTGCCGTAGACGATGTCGTTCCCCGACCCGGCATGCAGGACATCGTCGCCGCCATTGCCGCGCAGGACGTCGTTGCCGGCAAAACCATGCAGGTAATCGTCGTTGTTTCCGCCGGTCAGTTGATCGGATCCGGAGAAGACAGCTTCCAGCAGGCTGTAGTCGTCGTCCGTCGAGTACGTCTCGGCAACCTGGACCAATGCCTGGACGGACACGTTGAAACCGGTGACGGTGACGAGCGGTGCCCCGTTGGTCTCCCCGATGAGATAGCTGCTGATCGTTCCGCCGACCGGTGTGCCGTACTGATCGTAGGTGAAGCCGGTGCCGCGCAGCTCGGAGAAGCTGCCGTCATCGTAGGTAGCGCGAAAGACCGTCGGCGAAGACGTGTACCTGTCGGCCCAATACAGATCGTTGAAGTCGACATCGTCCGTGTCGAACGAATAGTTCGACGCAACCGTCAGCGTCACCATGTCATGCTCTCCCTTGGCACTGAGCGACCGTCGCATGCGCAGCTACCGCGCTGGACCAGCCGTTGCCCTCTTCAGCCATATTCAACCGAGGCGGGCAAGAAGAAAGTGCTCAGTAACCTTATCGGCGACGGGCTTGAGACGGTGTGTCTTGCCGAACGCAGTCAGGATCCTTCGCCTCGGCGATCCGCTGTTTCACGATCCGCGCAGGTTGTGCGTAGGTCGAAGGTTCGCTTTGATCCTCCGTATCTCTCCGTTTCAAATCAGCTCGAGTACGTCGCAGCCGGCCGCTCAGAGCCTGACGACGGCGATGCCGGCGAAAAGCGACCATGCCAGCGCGAATACGATCGGCATGGAGCGTGCGAAGACCATTCCTCTGCGGTGAGCGCGATCCGAACGTCCCGCGGCTTCGCTGAAGATCGAAGGGCGCCACATCAAACGGGTCGCTTCCGGGGCAGCTTCGAGCGACGCAATCAGCAGCGTGTTCCATTCGTTGATGATCCTGATGCCCGTATTCACGCCCGGCCAGGACAGGACGGCGAGCACAAAGCCGATTACTGACAGGATCAGTGCAACATGGCCGGTGCCCGGATTGCCTAAGGCCATCGTGAAGGCAATCGTCAGAAACGCTTCGGCGCTGATCAGCGCGTTGATGCGGCCGTTGAGTACGTCGGCTTCAAACCGCATCTCCTCGCGGATGTGGTGGATCGAGGCTGCGTTTTCGCTCATTCGCTGCCAGTATTCCGTAGCCGCACGCCGGCGCCGTTCTTGGCGACGAGCGCGACGCTGGTGCGAGCAGCCTTTCCGAGCGCAAGCGCGAGGCCAGCAGAGACGATGCCGATCGCCAAGCCGGCGGCAAGATCGCCGGGGTAGTGCTTGCCGCGCGGCACCTGGATTGCCGACACGGCCACCGCGAGGGCCGAAGCCGGCAGCGCCGCGGCGGGATAGCGGACCGACACGATCCCCGCCACGGCTACGGCACTTGCGGTATGCCCGGACGGGAAGGACTGGTCGTCGCTGTTTTGGCTCCGTCCAGGGCCCATCTCGTAACGCCCTTCCTCGACGGCGACATGCGGCCGGGTGCGGTTGATCCTGCGCTTCAGGATGCTTTTGGCGAAGGTCGCCAGACCATGTCCCGCCAGCATCAGGACACTGGTTCCGGCCAAACGCCGATCGCCCCGGACGATCCCGACGAGCGCGGTCACGCCGCAGACGGCGGCCAACTGCGGCTGGTCGGCAATCTCGCTGATCCAGCCGAGGGCACGGATGACGGGATGATGTCGCCGCCGCGCCGCCCGTTCGGCGACCTGTCGATCCAGATCCTCGAGATCGTCGGGCTCGGCGTTCGAATGCGACATCAAAATCTCCGCAGGCTGACGCCGGCGCCGCCACCGTTCTTGGCGATGAACTCGACGCCGGCCGCCTAAAGCGAGCGAAGATAAACCGTACTGGTAGAGCAGCGCGACGCAAACATGCTCTTCCTTTTCCCGCAGACACCCGTAAGTTGCTTTGCCAAGAAGTCGCCACATTCGGGAGGGCGGGCAATGGCTGGTCGTGCGTTCTGGAACTGTGCCGTTGCGACTGTCTTGCTGCTCTGTTCCGTCGTAACGGCCGGGGCTGCGATGAAGACGTTCGGTCCCTTCCGCGTCGACACCGACCGGCCAGAGGCGATCGAACTCAATGGGCGGATTGAGGAGGGGACGGCGCTTGATTTCCGCCGGGCGCTGCTCGCCACACCGAACGCCAAGCTCGTGGTGCTCAACAGCCCTGGTGGGCTCGTCTCAGCCGGTTTGCTGATCGCCGACGACATCCACCAGCGCAAGCTTTCGACATTCATCCCGGCTGGTGCGGAATGCATGTCGGCCTGCTCGTTCCTCTACTTCGCCGGCGCCGAGCGGCAGGTCGATGGCAAGTTGGGCGTCCACCAGATTTCAGCCGACATTCCGGACCTGACCAGTGCGCAGCTGTCGATCTCCGACATCATCGACGTCCTGAACCGCTTCGAGACGCCGGTTGAGGTGCTGACGGTGATGTTCCGCACGCCTGCGAACAACATGCACGCGTTCACGACGGAGGAAATCGCCGCCTACCACCTGAACCACAAGGCGGGCGATCCGCCGCCGGCAGCAACGCCGATCGTTCCGGCTCCGGCGTCCCCGCAGGTTGCGGCCACGCCTGCCCCCGTCCCGGCCCTGACGCCGATCATGCCGAGCCCTCTGCCGGCCGTCGCGTCCGCCACACCCTCGCCGCTGCCTTCTGCGATGCCGAGCGAGGAGGCGAACCAGACGCTGTCGGCGATCGAGGACTACGCGCGTCGGCCGAACCGCATGGCGCTCTACGGCGGGCTCGACTTCCTTGGCCGCGACATTGCCAGCGTCGTCGTGTCGGACGCCCCATCCTGCGCGATGCAGTGCCTTTCCGACAAATCGTGCCGGGCCTTCACGTTCAACGTCAAGACGCCGGTCGGGCGCGGGCCGAACTGCTTCCTGAAAAACAGCCAGGGCGATCTCGACGGCAACTCGGCAGCGATCTCCGGTCTGCTGCTGACCCGCACCGAGGCGGATCCACAAACGATGCACTTCGGCGCGATCGACCCGAACACCAACCTATACAAGGACGTCGACATTCCCGGCTTCGACCTGTCGCGAAAGCCGTTCGCCAGCGCCAAGAGGCAGTTCGACTGCCGCATGGCCTGCGTCAAGGAAGGACGCTGCGCCGCCTTCACCTTCGTCAAGCCGAAAAAGGAATGCTGGTTGAAGAGCGGCGTCGGTCAGCCGCGTGTGATGACAGGCGCCGTCAGCGGCGCGAAGACGCCGATGACGTTCGCCCCGAACACGGTAAGCCTCAATTGATCTCGAGATGCGCGAAGACGCTGACCGTCGTCTTCGCGATCAGCGCCATCACACCGGCGGTCGCGTCCACCTACTGTAGCGAAGCGTCGGCGCCGTCATGCGCTTCACGCTACGGCCCGTTCGACGACGAAGACGACTTCGAGCGATGCAAGCGGCAGATGGACAGCTACAAATCGGAGGTCGAAAGCTACTCGGAGTGCCAGAGAAGCGCAGCAGAGGACGAACAGCGTAAGATCCAAGAGGCAAACCGCCAGATCGAGGAGGCGGCGCAGGAGAACACGAAGGCGATTTCGGAATTCAACGAGGCCGTGGAGACCTTCAACCGGCGAGCGCGCGGCTACTGATCCGTCGATCGTGGCCGACAGTCCATAGCGAGCCGTCCGCTTGGGTGCAGTTGTCGGGAAAAGCTATTCGGTGGCATGCGCAGCGCGCAGCCGTTCGACGCGCAGCGCGACGCGGCGCTCCAGTTCTTCCTCCATCTCCTCCGCGATGTCGAACCGCCTGGCGACGAGCTCGCAGAGCTTCGGCAGATCGCGGGCGCCGGTCCGCAGGCCCTCGTGCCGCATCATGTTCTGGACGAACACCCGCGCGATCATCGCGTCGATGTCCGATCCGGTCGGCATGCCCTTCGCCCGCTGCCGCTCGCGGTAGGCCACAGAATGCCGGGCGGCCGCGGCAAGCCGCCGACGGGTCCATTTCCGCGGCCGCCGGGCGGGCGTCGCGTGCTTCTCCGAGGCTGCGTCCGTCGTGTCCATGTCGCCGTCCGCTCTGACCCTACGGCTTCCGCAGCCGGACGCCGGCCCCGCCGCCGTTCTCTGCAATGAACTCGACGCCGGCCGCCTCCAGTGCCGCCTGGATCGCGGCGACGGTACGTTCCTTCAGTTCCTCACCCCGCTCAAGCCTCGCGACCGTATCGGGTGAAACCTCGGCCGCCTTCGCCAGTTCGCGGACGCCGAGCCCGAGCGCAGCTCTTGCCATCCTACACTGCACCGGCAGCATATCGTTACCATGTTATGAAAATTGTTGACATGTCGCCTGCTTCTCCATATTCGTATCCAAGTTACGAAATCGTTGCAAGGATACGAGCATGCAGAACGTCCCCAATGGGCCGACCGGCGAAGCCATGTCCGACCCGAGATCCATCCTGATCGACACTCCCGCCGCAGAGCGCGCCCGCATCGCCGCGGATCCCATGCTGACGCTCATCCGCGCCTACGAGGCCGAGCGGGCCGCCTACAACGCGTCCGAGGACAAGGACGACGAGCGCGCCGGCGCTCATTTCTTCTGGCTGCACGATCGGCTGAAGCACCACACGCCGCCCATCTACACGGCCGAGGGCGCGATCGCCGCGCTGCGGCTCGCCGCCGACAGCTTGGAGAACGAGTTCGGCGGCTTCCAGGAGGCGCTCGTCGCGGCGGCGCTGGCGTTCCTGCGGACGGGACGCGCCTGAGATGGTCGCTGACGAAAATGCGGTCTTCGAGCACGGGGATCGCGTCATGATGTCCGCTCGCCTTCTCCGCAACCTCGGGACCGAGAACTTCGGCGGCGAACCTCCCCGCGAGTCCGGCAAACGGCGGCGTCCTCGCAGCTTGATCCCCGGCGAACTTCTCGGCCCCGGCGCCATGGGCGTGTCGCGGTACTGCAGAGGTCGGGGAACCGTCATCGGCTTCGCGCCGAGCGTCGGCTTCATCGTCTACGTCCTCTGGGACGAGGACGAGGTCAACGGGATCGCTCGCGGCATCAGCGTGACGAACCTCGTGCACGTGCGCGACGTCACCCGAGAGGCCGACCACGCGCAGCATTCGCCAGGCACGCCGTTTCGGGCTTCCCCATCGGTGGATCAAGTCCTCGGCGACGGGTCCCGCAAGTTGGAGGGCGCATTCGCCTGAACGAAACCAGCGTGTCGGTCCCGGTCGGCGCGCCTCGGCCCCGTAGCTCAGCGGATGGAGCACCGGCCTTCTAAGCCGACGGTCGCAGGTTCGAGTCCTGCCGGGGCCACCACTCCCGCCCGTCCCGTTCTGTGGGACGCTCGTGTGGGATCAAACCGAACTAACTGCTAAGTGTCTGATTTGACTGGTACGCCCAAGGGGAATCGAACCCCTGTTTGCGCCGTGAGAGGGCGCCGTCCTAACCGCTAGACGATGGGCGCAGAACCAGTGAGGCCGATATAGCCGCATGAAACCGCGCTGGCAAGCGCCGATCCATGAGGAGCCGGTTCAAATACCCGGTTCGTCGGGCATAGCGGGAAGCGCCACGACCTAGGGGCGGCGCAGGTCCAGCGTTCCGAGGACCCGTCCCGTCGCGATGTCGACGCGCAGGAGGCGCTCCCGTTCCCCCTCGCGCAGCCGCAGCCGCAGCAGCGCCTCGCCGCCGCTGAGCGCCATGTCCTCGACCGAAGCGCCCGCCGGCAGGTCGAGCGTCGCGGCGGTGGCCGCGGTCGGCTGGCGCGGGCCGGCGACCTTGTAGACAACCGCTCCCAGCACCGCCATAACCGCGACCAGCATCGTGCCGATCGAAACGGCGAGCAGCCGGATCATCTTGCGCCGCAACCGCTCGGCTGCCGGATCCAGCGGCTTCTCCTCGTCCTCGTCGAATCCCCCTCTTCCCATGAACGCTGACCTGCCGGACCCCGAAGACGACGACGATATCGCGCCCGGTCCTACAGGGGCGGGAGGCGGGGAAGCAAGGCGCCTCGCCGTTCCACCGGACGCGGCCGGCACCCGGCTCGATCGCTTCCTGACCGAAGCGCTCGGCGGCGCGGAGTCGCGCTCCCGCATCCAGGCCGTGATCGCGGCGGGCGGCGTCGGGGTGAACGGGCGGACCGCCCTGACCGCGAACCGCAAGGTCGCGGGCGGCGACGTCGTCTCGTTCACGGCGCCCGAGCCCGCCGAGCCGGCCCCCGAGCCGGAGGCGATCCCGCTCCGCGTCCTTTTCGAGGACGCGGCGGTGATCGTGATCGACAAGCCGGCCGGGCTGGTCGTGCATCCGGGGGCCGGCAACTGGACCGGCACCCTGGTGAACGCTCTCCTCCACCATTGCGGCGCCTCGCTGTCCGGCATCGGCGGCGTGAAGCGCCCCGGCATCGTCCACCGTCTCGACAAGGACACGAGCGGCGTCATGGTGGCGGCGAAGAACGACCAAGCGCACCGCTCCCTTTCGGCGCAGTTCGCGGCGCACGGCCGCGACGGGCGCATGGAGCGCGCCTATCTCGCGGCGGTCTGGGGCGTGCCGGCCCGGCGGGCGGGAACGATCGACGCGCCCCTCGGCCGCTCGACGAGCGACCGGACGAAGCGGCAGGTCGTGCCGCCCGCAAGAGCCGACGCGAGGCACGCCCTCACCCGCTACGAGGTGCTGGCCCGCGCGCCCGGCGGCGAGGCGTCGCTGGTGCGCTGCGTGCTGGAGACCGGCCGTACCCACCAGATCCGCGTCCACATGGCGCATCTCGGCCATCCGTTGATCGGTGACGACCTCTACGGCGCGGCCTTCCGCACCAAGGCGCGGCGGCTGCAGGGCGCGGCGGCCGAGGTGGTGACGGCCTTCGGCCGGCAGGCGCTCCACGCCGCGCTGCTCGCCTTCGAGCACCCGGTGACCGGCGAGCGGATGCGCTTCGAGGCGTCGCCGCCGGCCGACATGCGGGAACTTATCGCCGCGCTCGGGCTTCTCGGGTGAACAAAGCTTCACGTGCACGCCTGAGCCGGAAGGCGCATAGCTGGCGGCACGCATTCGGTTGAACGCCACGTTCACGAAACGACGGCGCGAGGGCACTCGTAATTTGACGGGGCGATGCCCATCTGAAGCTTCGCGGGGGTGGGCGTATTCGCGACCCTTGCTGCGGCCGGCTTCGAACGAGGCGGCCGAATCCATGTAAGGAGGGTGCATCATGGCCCAGGCAAACCTGCCGAGCATCGCGTCGGGCGAAGGCGGCCTCAGCCGCTATCTCGAGGAAATCCGCCGCTTTCCGATGCTGGAGCCGCAGGAAGAATACATGCTTGCCAAGCGGTACGCCGAACACGACGACCGGCAGGCGGCGCACAAGCTCGTCACCAGCCACCTTCGGCTCGTCGCGAAGATCGCGATGGGTTATCGCGGCTACGGTCTGCCGATCGGCGAGGTCGTGTCGGAAGGCAATGTCGGCCTGATGCAGGCGGTGAAGCGCTTCGATGCCGACCGCGGCTTCCGCCTCGCGACCTATGCGATGTGGTGGATCAAGGCCTCGATCCAGGAATACATCCTGCGCTCGTGGAGCCTCGTGAAGATGGGGACCACCGCCAACCAGAAGCGGCTGTTCTTCAATCTGCGCAAGATGAAGAGCCGCATCCAGGCGCTCGACGACGGCGACCTCCGCCCCGATCAGGTGAGCCAGATCGCGACCTCGCTGGGCGTTTCAGAGGAAGAAGTCGTGTCGATGAACCGGCGCCTGTCGGGCGACGCCTCGCTGAACGCGCCGATCCGCGCGACGGAGGGCGAGTCGGGCGAGTGGCAGGACTGGCTGGTCGACCAGTCGGACACGCAGGAAACGCTGATCGCCGAGCAGGATGAACTCGACCAGCGCCGCGGCATGCTGGCGAAGGCGATGGGCGTCCTCAACGATCGCGAGCGGCGCATCTTCGAGGCGCGCCGCCTGTCCGACGAGCCGCTGACGCTAGAAGCGCTGTCGGGCGAGTTCGACATCAGCCGCGAGCGCGTGCGCCAGATCGAGGTGCGCGCCTTCGAGAAGGTGCAGAAGGCGGTGCGGGATACGGCTGAGGCGGCGCGCCGGGCTCTGCGGCCTGTCGCCGCCTGAATTTCAGCCTTTCCCGGCTTTTGGAAAGACACGGGGCCCCGCCACCCCAGGCGGGGCCGTTCGCATGTCCGGTTCAGGTCTTCGCCGCGGCCCAGGCGTCGAGCGTTTCCTTGAAGACGCGGTCGCCCGGCACGCCCTTCTCGATCGACATCAGCGCCCGGCGCCCCGTCGCGTAGGCGATCGGGATGTCGATCCATTCCTGCCGCCCGAGCAGCCCGAGATTGGTTTCGGTCGCCTTGTCGAGATTGTTCAGGGCGATGATGAAGAAGCCGTCCGAGATCTTGCCGGCGACGCCGATCAGCGGCTCGCCGCGCGCTTCCTCGCTGGGTTTGAGCGCGAGGCGCTGGACGTTCGCCACCTGGCCCCCCGCGAAGCCGGGCGGCACGTCGAACTGCAGTTCGATGACGTGGCTCGCCGGCAGCGTCGGATCGAGGTTCCGCCGAATGGTCATCGTCATCCGGAAGTTCTCGGCCGGCACGCTCGCCACGGCCCGGATCGCGGGCTCCGGCGGCTGGCCTTCGGCGGGCGGCTCGCTGACCTTGCTCCAGACGACGCTGCCGGTCTGCTGCGTTCCCTGCAGCGTCGCCGTCCGTTCCTCGTAGAACATCGCCTTCTGCGCGACGGCGGGAACGGCGGCGTTGTTCGACGGCGGCGGTGCCTGCGTCGGCTGGCTCGGCGGCGGTGTCGCGCCATTGTTGGTCGCGGCGGGCGGCGTCGCGCCGCCGGCCGGAGGCGTCGCGGGCGGGCTGCCAGCCGGGGGCGCGATCTGCGTCGGCTCCGGCGTCGCCGCGGCGATGTTGGTGCCCTCGTCGAAGGCGTTGGCGTTGCTCGGTCCTGGTCCCGCGTCGCTTTCGCTGCCGTCCGGCATCAGGCGCTGCGTGAACCGCCGCTTCGGCGATGGCTCCGTGGTATTGCCGGTCCCGGTGGCCGGCGGCGTCGCACTCTGCCCGCCGCCGTTCGTCGCCGGAGGCAGCGCGGCGACGTCGCCGCCGCGCGTGGTGCCGCCGCCGCTGCCCGCCGCGCCGTTCGGCGTCGTCGTCGGCGCGGCGTTGCCGGCGGTCTGCGCATCGCCCGAGCCGAGCATGCCAGCCAGTTCGTCGCGATAAAGGTAGCCGCCCGTGCCGAGCGCGGCGATGACGATCACCGCCGCGACGCCGGCGAGCAGCGGGCCCCGGCTCTTGCGGGGGCGGCGGGCGCCGCCCGAATAGCGCGGCGCGCTGATGTCGGCGTCCGGAATGTCGAAGCCGCCTTCCGGCTCCGTCGCGGCGGGCTCGAAACGCTCGTCGCGCCGGTCGCCGTCGGGGATTGCCCGGCGCGGCCCGCCTTCCACCGACGGCGGCCGCGGCGTCGCACGCTCCGCGGCGGGACGCGCGGCGAAGTTCGCGTCCGCCCGCGGCATGCGCGGCGCGTCCTCCGCCTCGCGGGGGGGAGATGGCTGCGGCGGCTGTTCCTCGTTTCGGCGGGCCCAGGCCGGGCGCGCGGCTGGCGCTTCCGGGGCGGCGGGGGGTGCAGGCCGTTGCGGCGCGGCCGCGGCGGCGGCGGCGGACGGGACTGGCGCGGGTTCCGGAGTCGGCGGCTGGGCCGACTCGCCCTCGCCCTCGGCGTAATGCGCTTCCGTCGCCTCGATCGCCCGTTCCAGGGCGTCGCGCCGCACCGCGACGTCGTCGTCCGACAGCGGCGGGTTGGCGTTCTCGATCTGCCGGAGGATCGCCGCCCGCGCTTTGTCGTAGACGCGCGCGCGAAGCTCCGGCGTCGCGTTGGGCAGCCCGTCGATCGTCTTGCGCAGAACCGCGCTCAAATCCGCCATGGATCGGTGTCACCTTTCGCAAGGCGCGGCGATGCTCAGGGTTTCCCCGGCGCCGCCACCCCTCCGCCAGCCGTCCGGCCGGAACGGCGGCGGCAGAAGCCTATGCTTTTATGTCGAATTCCAGACCCGACCGAATACCGCATTCCGCGCCGCACCGGAAGCGCTCCGGGCCCGCCGGCTCCAGTCCCGGTCAATCCTCGAACGGATCGCGGACGAGGATCGTGTCCTGCCGTTCCGGCGAGGTGGAGAGCAGCGTCACCGGGCAGCCGACGAGTTCCTCGATCCGGCGGACATATTTCACCGCCTGCGCCGGCAGCGCGCCCCAGCTCCGCGCCCCGGCGGTGGTCTCCTTCCAGCCCTCGAACGTCTCGTAGACCGGCTCCAGGCGCGAAAGCGCATCCGAGCTGGCCGGCAGATGGTCGATCGCCTCGCCGTCGAGGCGGTAGGAGGTGGCGATGCGGATCTCGTCCAGCCCGTCGAGCACGTCGAGCTTGGTGAGCGCGAGGCCGGTAAGGCCGTTCACCGCGACGGCCTGGCGCACCAGCACCGCGTCGAACCAGCCGCAGCGGCGCTTGCGGCCGGTCACAGTGCCGAACTCATGGCCCTTGGTCCCGAGGAACTCGCCGATCTCGTTCTGCTGCTCGGTCGGGAACGGCCCCTCGCCGACGCGTGTCGTGTACGCCTTGGTGATGCCGAGCACGAAGCCGACCGCGGACGGCCCGAGGCCGGAGCCGGCCGCCGCCTGTCCCGCGACGGTGTTCGACGAGGTGACGAAGGGATAAGTGCCGTGATCGATGTCGAGGAGCGTGCCCTGCGCGCCTTCGAACAGGATGCGGTCGCCCGCCTTCCGGCGCTTGTCGAGAAGCTGCCAGACCCGGTCCATATGCGGCACGATCGCATCCGCCACGCTGGTCAGCTCGGCGAGGATCGCCTCGGCCGAGATCTCGTCCTGCCCGAGGCCGCGGCGCAGCGGGTTGTGGTGCGCCAGCAACCGCTCGATCCGCTCCGGGAGGACGGCCGGCTCGGCGAGGTCCATGACGCGGATCGCCCGGCGGCCGACCTTGTCCTCGTAGGCCGGGCCGATGCCGCGCCGCGTCGTGCCGATGCGGGTGCCGCTATTCGAGTTCTCGCGGAACGCGTCGAGCTCGCGGTGCAGCGACAGGATCAGCGCGGCGTTGTCGGCGATGCGCAAGGATTCCGGCGTGATCGAGATGCCTTGCGCGACGAGCCGGTCGCGCTCGGCGACGAAGGCGTGCGGGTCGAACACGACGCCGTTGCCGATGACGGACAGCTTGCCCTGCCGCACGACGCCGGAGGGGAGCAGCGAGAGCTTGTAGGACACGCCGTCGACCACCAGCGTGTGGCCGGCATTGTGCCCCCCCTGGAAGCGCACCACCACGTCGGCGCGCTCCGACAGCCAGTCGACGATCTTGCCCTTTCCTTCGTCGCCCCATTGCGAGCCGACGACTACGACGTTTGCCATGAGCGGATTCCGGTCTTCCGAGCGCGTTTTCGGCGCCTTTTATCCGGCGCGGCGGCGAACGGAAAGCGGTGCGGCTGGATATTGCTGCGGCAGCGGCCGATATGGAGCCGTTCCGATCCGCATGGGAGGAACCAATGTCGCGCATCATCGTCATCGGCGGCAGCGGCCACGTCGGAACCTATCTCGTGCCGATGCTCGCCGAGCGCGGCCACGAGGTGGTGAACGTCAGCCGCGGTGCGGCGAAGCCCTACCGGCCGCACTTCGCCTGGGAGCAGGTCGAGAACCGCACGCTCGACCGGGTCGCCGAGGAGAAGGCCGGGCGGTTCGGCGCGAGGATCGCGGAGTTCCGGCCGGACGTGGTCGTCGACATGATCTCGTTCGACCTGCCAAGCACGCGGCATCTCGCCGAGGCGCTGCGGGGCAGGATCGAGCACTACCTGTTCTGCAGCTCGATCTGGGTCTACGGCAGCTTCGTCGCGGTTCCCTCCACCGAGACCGAGCCGCCGAACCCGATCGATGACTACGGGCGCGGCAAGGCGGAAAGCGAAGCGTGGCTGATGCGGGAGGCGCGCGTCGCCGGGTTTCCGGCAACGAGCTTCCGTCCAGGCCACATCGTCGGCGAGGGCTGGAACCCGATCAACCCGCTCGGCAACGTGAACCCGGACGTCTTCTCGCGCATCGCCCGCGGCGAGGAGCTCGTGCTGCCGAATCTCGGTCTGGAGACGGTGCACCACGTCCATGCCGAGGACGTCGCGCAATGGATCGTCTGCGCGATCGAGAACCGCGCCGCGTCGATCGGCGAGGTCTTCAACACCGTCTCGGAGCAGGCGGTGACGCTGCGCGGCTACGCGGAAACCGTCTATCGCTGGTTCGGCCGCGAGCCGCGCCTGGCCTTCAAGCCGTTCGAGGAGTGGCTGGAGGGGCTGACGGAAACCGACGCAGCGGCCTCCCGCGGCCACGTCGTCCGCTCCTCCTCCCACTCGATCGAGAAAAGCCGCAGCCGTCTCGGCTACCGGCCGCGCTATTCGAGCCTTGCCGCCGTTCACGAGGCGGTGCGGGCGCTGATCGCCGCCGGCAAGATCGCCGCGCCTGCCCTGTAGCTACGCTTCGCCCCTATAGTTCGAACGAGAGCAGCTTCGCCTGGACGATGCCATCGATGGAGCGCAAGTCCTGCAGCACCGCCTCCGCCACCGGCTCATCGACATAGATGATCGCGATCGCGTCGCCGCCTTCGCGGTCGCGGCCGAGATGGAAATTCGCGATGTTCACGCGGTTCCGCCCGAGCGCCGTGCCGATCGCGCCGATCATGCCCGGCACGTCGCGGTTGGTGATGTAGAGCATGTGCCGCCCGACCTCGGCCTCGAGATTGATGCCCTTGATCTGGATGAAGCGGGGCTTCCTGTCGGCGAAGCAGGTGCCGGCGACCGAGCGGGCCATCCGCTCGGTCTTGACGTTCAGCATGACGTAGCCGTCGAAGATGCCGCTCTTGTCGCGCCGGACCTCGGAGATGCGGATGCCGCGCTCCTTCGCCATCAGCGGTGCGGAGACCATGTTCACCGTCTGGACGAGGGGTTTGAGGAGTCCGGCGACGGCCGCGCTGGTGAGGGCCCGGGTGTTCATCGCGGCGACGTTGCCGTCGAAGACGATCTCGATCTCCTTGATCGGGTCCTCCGTCACCTGGCCGACGAAGGCGCCGAGGATCTCGGCGAGCTTGACGAAGGGCGTCAGGATCGGCGCCTCCTCGGCGGTGATCGAGGGCATGTTGAGGGCGTTCGAGACCGCGCCGTGGACGAGATAGTCCGACATCTGCTCGGCGACCTGCAGGGCGACGTTCTCCTGCGCTTCTTCCGTCGACGCGCCGAGATGCGGCGTGCAGACCACGGTCTCGATGTCGAAGAGTGGCGATTCCTTCGCGGGTTCGGTCTCGAAGACGTCGATGCCGGCGCCCGCGACCTTGCCGCTCTTTAGCGCCTCGACGAGATCCGCCTCCACGATGAGACCGCCCCGCGCGCAATTGATGATCCGCACCCCGTCCTTCATCTGAGCGATCGCGGCGGCGTCGATGATGCCGCGCGTCCGGTCGGTCAGCGGCGTGTGGAGCGTGATGAAGTCGGCCCGGCGGAAGAGTTCCGGCAGTTCCACCTTCTCGATGCCCATTTCGAGGGCGCGCTCGGCCGACAGGAACGGGTCGAAGGCAACGACCTTCATGCGAAGGCCGACGGCGCGGGAGGCGACGATCGAGCCGATGTTGCCGCAGCCGACGATGCCGAGCGTCTTCGCCGTCAGCTCGACGCCGAGGAAACGGTTCTTCTCCCACTTGCCGGCCTTGGTCGACCTGTCGGCGGCGGGCAGATCGCGGGCGAGCGCGAACATCATCGCGACGGCGTGCTCGGCGGTGGTGATCGAGTTGCCGAACGGCGTGTTCATCACGACGACGCCGCGGCGGGAAGCCGCCGGGATGTCGACGTTGTCGACGCCGATGCCGGCGCGGCCGACGACCTTCAGCTTCGCCGCCGCCCCGATCAGCTTCTCGGTGACCTTGGTGGCCGAGCGGATCGCAAGGCCGTCATACTTGTCGATGACGGCGAGAAGTTCGTCCTTGTCCTTGCCGAGGTCCGGCAGGTAGTCGACCTCAACGCCTCGATCCTTGAAGATCTGGACGGCGGTCGGGGAAAGCTGGTCGGAAACGAGAACGCGGGGTGCCATGACGGCCTCCTGAAAGTGGCTGGCGGAGCGCTGCGGCTCCGGAGCCGAAAGACGACGCGGGTCGCATGGGGCGGCCCGCCGGATACCCGCCGGCAATCAGCCGCCGAGCGACATGGGTTTGCGCCCGGGCCCGTCGAGGCCGAAACGCCGACGGACGAACTCGAGCCAGAGGCCGTAAGGGCGGCCGAGGACCAGCACCAGCACGGCGAAACTCGCAGAGCCCAGGAGAGCGGACCGCAGATCGGCGCCGCCGGCCAGGACGATGCCGAAGTAGATCGGCACCTGGAACAGAAGCAGCGCCGCGCTGTCGGCCAGCAGATACCCCAACCAGGTCGACGGCCGCGCTTTCGCCAGGAACCAGTTTCGCCAGAGTCCGTAGGGCCGGGCGCTCGGGAGCATGAGAACGGCGCCGATGGAGCGCGAAACCAGCACCTGCTCCCAAGCCATGCCCACTACGAACCGCTCGTTCAGCCCGCTCGTGACGGTGAAGAACGTGACGAGGGCGAGCGTATCGGCGAGAAAGCTCCGGGTGGCGATCGAAAGCTCCACCGAACCCTCTCCCCGTCGCCGCCCGGTCAGGCGGCCCTGGCGGCGGCGGAGCCCTTCTCGACCTCGTAGGCCCAGCCGAGCCAAGGCATCAAAGCCTCGACGTCGGCGGTCTCCACCGTCGCGCCGCACCAGATGCGCAGGCCCGCCGGCGCGTCGCGATAGGCGCCGATGTCGAGTGCGACGCCTTCCTTTTCCAGCCGCGCCGCGACGTTCTTGGCGAAAGCTTGGCGGGCGTCGTCGGTCGTGCCGGCGACGGCCGGATCGGTGAAGACGAGGCAGACGGAGGTGTTGGAACGGATCGACTTGTCCGCCGCCAGAAAACCCAGCCACGGATTGGCCTCGACGAAACGCTCGATCGCGGCGAGATTGCCATCCGCCCTCGCCTTCAGCGCCGGCAGGCCGCCGATGCGCTTCGCCCAGCCGAGCGCATCGAGATAGTCCTCGACGCAGAGCATGGAGGGCGTGTTGATCGTCTCGCCCTTGAAGATGCCTTCCGACAGCTTGCCGCCGGAGGTGAGGCGGAAGATCTTCGGCAGCGGCCAGGCCGGCTTGTAGGTGAGCAGCCGCTCGACCGCGCGGGGGCTCAGGATCAGCATGCCGTGCGCCGCCTCGCCGCCCAGCACCTTCTGCCAGGAGTAGGTGACGACGTCGAGCTTGTCCCAGGGCAGGTCCTGCGCGAAGGTTGCCGAGGTCGCGTCGCAGATGGTGAGGCCCTGCCGGTCGGCCGGGATCATGTCGCCGTTGGGCACGCGGACGCCCGAGGTCGTGCCGTTCCAGGTGAACACCACGTCGCGGTCGAAATCGACGGTGGCGAAATCGACGATCTCGCCGTAGGGGGCTTCGAGGACGCGGGCGTCGGCGAGGCGCAACTGCCTCACCGCGTCGGTCACCCAGCCGGAGCCGAAGCTTTCCCAGGCCAGCATGTCGACGCCGCGGGCCCCGAGCAGCGACCACATCGCCATCTCCACCGCGCCGGTGTCGGACGCCGGCACGATGCCGATGCGATAGTCGGCAGGAACGCCGAGCACCTCACGGGTGTCGTCGATGGCCTGTTGGAGTTTGGATTTGCCGAGCTTGGCGCGGTGGGAACGACCGAGGGCCGCGTCGCGGAGCGCGTCCGGCGACCAGCCGGGACGCTTGGCGCAGGGGCCGGATGAAAAATAAGGAACCGCCGGACGCCGGTCCGGCCGCGGAATGACGCTCATCGATGCTACCCTTCCAGATAGAAGCGCCTCGTTGGGGAGGCGTGTCCCGCCGTGGGTGCTATGCAAGCCCGATGTCGGCGTCAAGCCGGAATATGTCGCAAAACGCGAAACGGCGGGGCACCGTGACCCCGCCGCATCATCCCCTCGCTGGGAAAGGGATCAGAACAGCGAGTAGCGCAGGCCCGCCTGGATCGTATGGCGGTGGAAGCCGCCGTCCTTCTGCGTGTAGTCGCCGCCGGTGAGGCTGGTGCGGTACATGTCGCCGCTGTCGACGTCGAGGTAGCGGTAGCCGACGTCAAGCTTGAGGTTCTGCGTCAGATCGTATGCTGCGCCGGCGGTGAGCGCGTAGGCGAAGCGCCAGTCGCCCTGACCTTCGAGCCCGAAGTCGACGTCGCGGCCGCAGGTGACGCCGCCGACGGAGCAGTGCCCGGCGACCTTGATGTCGTCGTACTTGACGTGGACCGCGCCGACGCCGCCGCCGACATAGGGCGTGAACCCGGCGAAGGTGCCGAGGTCGAGGTAGGCGTTGGCCATCAGTTCCCACGCCTTGGCGTTCGCATCGCCGCTGTCGTCGCAGGCGTAGCCGGCGATCGCGGTCGACAGGCAGAGCGTGTCGCCGAGGTCCTTGCCGTCGTATTTCAGGTCGGTCTTCCAGTAGTGCGCCGTGAGGTCGCCGCGGAAGTAGTCGGTGAACTGGTAGCCGAAGCCGGCGCCGTAATCGATGTTGTCGTCGAGGCCGTAGTCGTCGAACTTGTCGTCCTTCGAATATTTCGTTCCGAACTTGTCCTCGTACTTCATGCCGTAGTCGGCATCGAGGTCGCTCTTGAAGTCGTAGGAGAGGTCGCCGCGCAGGTACCAGCCGGAGCCGACCTCGACCGGCACCAGCGGCGCCTGCTCGATGAGGTCGGCGGCGTAGGCGGAGCCGGCGGCGAGCGCGAGGGCGATCCCGGCCGCGAGCGGAGCGATGGTCTTGCGAAGGGTGCTCATGACCGTGCGTTTCCTCACGGCCCCTCCCGCCCATCGCGGGTCCGGCCGTTCAACTGCCGGAAACCATAAACGTTAACCCTTAAGTCCCGGTTAACCCTGACTTTTCGCCGATCCGCGCTGCGCGGCGAAAGATCGTCGGGCCGAAACGCAGACGGCGCGCCCGGTTGCCCGGACGCGCCGCTTCGAAACCTTTAGGGATGGATCAGAAGAACTCGTAGCGCAGGCCGGCGCGGATCGTGTGCAGGTCGAAGCCGTCGTCCTTGATCTGCGCGCCCTTGGCGCCCGTCGCCCGGTCGGCCGCGTCGTAGCCGAAGGCGTCGCCGTCGGTGATGTGCGTGTACTTGTAGCCGACGTCGAGCTTCAGCGGCCCGGTGACGTCCATCGTCACGCCTGCCATGAGAGAACCGGCGAACCGCCAGCTGTCCTCGCCTTTGTTGTGGAAGACGTTATCGTTCGGGGAAGCACCGCAGTCGCTGGTCCCGCACTGCTCGACCTTCAGGTTGCCGTAGTCGACATAGGCCGCGCCGAGGCCGCCGCCGATATAGGGGGTGAAGATCGAGTAGGTGCCGAGGTCGACATAGGCGTTCGCCATGACCGTCACGATATCGACGTCGGCCGAGTCCTTGTACTTGCAGGTGATGTCCGGCGCGGCCTGTCCGTACTGGGTGGCGGCGATATAGGACGGGCAGCCGCGCCGGCCGTCGAGGTCCGGGCTGAAGTAGTCGGCCGTCACGTCGGTGCGCAGGAAATCGTTGAAGCGGTAGCCGACGCCGCCGCCGAAGCTCGCCGCGTCGTCGAGATCGAAGTCCTTGTAGTAGAATGTGTCGTCGACGCCTTCGACGCCGGGGAACTGGTTCCAGAAATCCCAGTGACCGTTGTTGTTCGACTTGAACACGTAGCCGACGTCGCCGCGCAGGTACCAGCCGGAGGTCGCGAGCGGGATCGGGGCCGGCGGCACTTCCTCGATGAGGTCCGCCGCGAAGGCGGGTGCGCCGAACAGGACGGCTGCCGCAAAGGCAAGAACGGTTTTGCGCAACATGGGTGGCTTCCCGACTCCGGTGCAAGTCGGCCCCTCGCCGACCACTCGATGCCGGGATTATTGGCGCGTTAAGGTTAAGAAGCGTTTAAGCGCCCCCGCGCCGGAGAAGAGACCAGAAACCATGTGGATCCAGTCTCCCCTCGAAGACCTTCGCTCTCAGGCCGCGGCCTGCTGCAGGGCGCCGACGATGTCGTCGACGACGGTGCGCACCAGCAACGGATCGTCGCCCTCCGCCATGACGCGGATCAGCGGCTCGGTGCCGCTCGGCCGGATGACCAAGCGGCCAGCATTGCCGAGCCGGGTGCGGCCGGAATCGATGGCGAGCCGCACGGGCTCGCGCTCCAGCGGCTCGCCGCCGGAGAAGCGGACGTTCTTCAGGATCTGCGGCACCGGCTCGAACTTGCGGCAGACCTCCGACACCGGCTTGCCGCTCTTCGCCACGACCGCCAGCACCTGCAGGGCCGAGACGAGACCGTCGCCGGTGGTGCCGTAGTCGGACAGGATGATGTGGCCGGACTGCTCGCCGCCGAGGTTGTAGCCGTGCTGGCGCATGTGCTCGACGACGTGGCGGTCGCCGACCTTGGTGCGGGCGAGCTGCAGGCCCTTGTCCTGGAGGAAGCGCTCCAGGCCGAGATTGGACATGATGGTGGCGACGATGCCGCCGGCGGCGAGCCGGCCGTCCTCCAGCCAGGACTCGGCGATCAGCGCCATGATCTGGTCGCCGTCGACGATCTCGCCGCGCTCGTCGACGATGATCACCCGGTCGGCGTCGCCGTCGAGCGCGATACCGATGTCGGC
Source organism: Plantimonas leprariae (assembly GCF_008802405.1). Lineage (GTDB taxonomy): Bacteria > Pseudomonadota > Alphaproteobacteria > Rhizobiales > Rhizobiaceae > Plantimonas > Plantimonas leprariae. The sequence goes on along the minus strand of NZ_VZDO01000014.1, from coordinate 55,429 downwards.
GCGCGTCTCGCGCACCTTGGCGCAGAGCGCGGCCGGGCTGGTGGAGCCGCAGTCGAGATTGATGTTGGTGCCGTTCGGATCGACGCCGAGCCTCACCACCTCGGCGCCGAGTTCCCATAGGACTTCCGGCGCGACTTTGTAGGCAGCGCCGTTGGCGCAGTCGATCACGACGCGCATGCCGTCGAGGGTCAGGTTGCGGTTGAGGGTGCGCTTGGCGAACTCGGCGTAGCGGTCGCGCCCGCCGTCGTCGTAGCGCTTGGCACGCCCGAGCCGCTCGCCGCCGGCGAGATGCCGCGACAGGTCCTCAGCCAGAAGATCCTCGATCTCCGCCTCGATCTCGTCCGAGAGCTTGTAGCCGTCCGGCCCGAAGAGCTTGATGCCGTTGTCCTCGAACGGGTTGTGCGAGGCGGAGATCATCACGCCGATGTCGGCGCGCATCGAGCGCGTCAGCATGGCGACGGCCGGCGTCGGGATCGGGCCGAGCATCAGGACGTCCATGCCGACCGAGGTGAACCCGGCGCAAAGGGCCGGCTCCAGCATGTAGCCGGACAGCCGCGTGTCCTTGCCGATCACGACGCGGTGGCGGTAATCGCCGCGCCGGAAGGCGATACCGGCCGCCATGCCGACCTTCATCGCGAGATCGGCGGTCATCGTCGCGGAGTTGGCGCGGCCGCGGATGCCGTCCGTCCCGAAATACTTCTTGCCCATCGGCTCCCCTGCCCGTTCAGCGAGCAACGCTTAATCAGACGAGGATAGCGGCGAAAGTAAAAAAGAGTGTCAGCCGCTTAACCGTACCGGAAGGCCTAGCCTTAAAACGCGAAAGGGCGGCCCGCGAGCCGCCCTTCGTCATTTGAAGACCCGATAGTGTCAGGTCGAGGGCTGCGGCTCGAGCCCGCCGGTCGGGCGCGGCGAGGAGCCGGTCTTCGGCACGGTCGAGCCGCGGGACGGCGGCGTGTCGTCGCCCATGTCGCGGGCAAGCGTCTTGCCGGCGAGAAGGTCGCGCACCTCGTCCCCCGACAGCGTCTCGAACTCGAGCAGGCCCTTGGCGAGCGCGTGCAGCTCGTCGATGTGCTCGTTGAGGATGCGCCGCGCCTTGTTCTCGGCCGTCTCGATGATGCCGCGCACCTCGGAGTCGATCAGCCGGGCGGTGTCCTCCGACATGTTCTGCTGCTGCGCCACCGAATGGCCGAGGAAGATCTCCTCCTGGTTCTGGCGGTAGCGCAGGCGCCCGAGCTTGTCGCTCATGCCGTATTCCATCACCATAGCGCGCGCCATGTTGGTGGCCTGCTGGATGTCGTTCGACGCGCCGGTCGTGACGTTGTCGAGGCCGTAGATGATCTCCTCCGCGGCCCGGCCGCCGAAAATCATCGCGAGCCGCGCTTCCATCTCGTTCTTGCGCATGCCGTAGCGGTCGCGCTCCGGCAGATTCATGGTGACGCCGAGCGCCCGGCCGCGCGGGATGATCGTCACCTTATGCAACGGATCGTTGAACGGCTCGTGGATGCCGACGAGGGCGTGGCCGGCCTCGTGATAGGCGGTCAGCGTCTTCTCGTCCTCGGTCATCGCCATGGAACGGCGTTCGGCGCCCATCATCACCTTATCCTTGGCGTCCTCGAACTCGAGCATCGTGACGAGGCGCTTCGAGCGGCGGGCGGCCATCAGCGCCGCCTCGTTGACGAGGTTGGCGAGATCGGCGCCGGAGAAGCCCGGCGTGCCGCGCGAGATGGTCTTCAGGTCGACGTTCGGCGCCAGCGGCACGTTGCGGATATGGACTTTCAGGATCTTCTCGCGGCCGCCGACATCCGGGTTCGGCACCATGACCTGCCGGTCGAAGCGGCCGGGACGCAGCAGCGCCGGGTCGAGCACGTCCGGCCGGTTGGTCGCGGCGATGAGGATGATTCCCTCGTTCGCCTCGAAGCCGTCCATCTCGACGAGGAGCTGGTTCAGCGTCTGCTCGCGCTCGTCGTTGCCTCCGCCTAGGCCGGCGCCGCGATGGCGACCGACGGCGTCGATCTCGTCGATGAAGATGATGCAGGGGCTGTTCTTCTTCGCCTGATCGAACATGTCGCGGACGCGGCTGGCGCCGACGCCGACGAACATCTCGACGAAGTCGGAGCCCGAGATGGTGAAGAAGGGCACGTTCGCCTCGCCGGCGACCGAGCGCGCGAGCAGCGTCTTGCCGGTGCCGGGAGGACCGACGAGGAGCACGCCGCGCGGGATCTTGCCGCCGAGACGCTGGAACTTCTGGGGCTCGCGCAGGAACTCGACGATCTCCTCGAGGTCCTGCTTGGCCTCGTCGACGCCGGCGACGTCGGCGAAGGTGACGCGGCCGTGCGCCTCCGTCAGGAGCTTTGCCTTCGACTTGCCGAAGCCCATGGCCTTGCCGCCGGCCCCGCCCTGCATCTGGCGCATCAGGAAGATCCAGACGCCAAGGATCAGGAGGATCGGGCCGAAGGAGAGCAGCATCGACCAGATCGGGTTGGTGTTGTCCGACGGCGCGGAGGCGTTGATCTGGACGTTCTTGCCCTCAAGGCGCCCGACGAGGTTCGGGTCGCCCGGCGAGTAGGTCTGGAACGAGGTCGCCGCGTCGTTGTACTTACCGGTGATGCGCGGCCCCTGGATCGTGACCGTGCGCACGCGCCCCGAATCGACGTCCGACAGGAACTGGGAATACGGCACTTCGGTCGAGTTGCCGTTCTGCGCGCCGTTGGAGAACAGCTGGAACAGCGCGATCAAGAGCAGCGCGATGATCGCCCAAAGCGCGAAATTGCGGAAATTCTGGTTCATCGTCGATCCCGGGCGTCGGACGCCAGCGCCGGAAAGGCGCGGTCCGAAGATAGGCAGACGAAAAAGCCTTGCCAACAGCATCCGGCCGATTTGCGGCAATTTGGTTGCCGCCTCGACAAGGCCGACGGCTCAAACCACGGGCAAATCCGCCCCCAGTCTGAACGAAATCTCCTCGCGTGCGTCGAGCAGCGCGGTCGCCGCCGGCAGCTTGGCGAGAAGCAGAGGGTGAGCGGCACGCGGCGATCCATCCGGGCCGAGAAGGACCGGCAGCACCTTCTCGCGCGCATTGCCGCGCCCCGTCGCGCCGAAGGCCGCGAGACGGGATTCGCGTGGGAAGCCATCGCTTGTCCGCGCCACGATGCGCAGTCGGCGGTCGAACAGGATGGCGGAAGCGCCGGATACGTCCACGGCGGGCAGTCCCGCCCGCCCGTATTCCCGAAAGGCGGTCAAGCCCCCGTCGCCACCTCGCTCCAGCACCGCGCCAATGAGCGTCCCGCCGGCGAAGCCGGGACCGCGCAGGCGTTGCAGCAGCCGGCGGACGGCGTCCCGCGACGGCGGATGAAGACTGCCGCCGGCCGCCTGGAGAACGCGGCCGAGCAGCGATTCCGCCAGCGCTGATTTCGACCTGTCGCGAAAAGCATTCGAAGCGATGCGCACCATGCCGGCCGCGTCGACGGCGAGGCCCTCGTCCCGGCGCAGATCACGCATCCAGGCGGCGAGTTCGGCATCTTCGGCATCGCGCCGCGTCGCATGGACGCGGATGCGGGCGAGGACCGCATGCCGTTCCCGCGGCGAATCGCCGAGCGCCGCACGAAGCCGGGCGCGGGCGAAGCGGACGTCGCGGTTCGAGGGATCGTCCGCCGCCGCGAGGCCGTGCGCCGCGACCGCCGCCTTCAGCCGCGCGCCGGCTACGGCGAGCAGCGGGCGAAGCAGCAGGACGCTCGGGCTCAGTGCCCGCGCACTCCGCATCCCGGCGAGGCCCCGGTCGCCGGCCCGGCGGAGCATCGCCATATGATGCGTCTCGATCTGGTCGTCCTCGTGATGCGCCGTGAGGACGGCCGGCGCGCCGAGCGTTTCCGCATGATCGGCGAGGAGCCGGTAGCGCGCTTCCCGCGCCGCCGCCGCGAGATTGCCGATGGGCTTCGCGCCCCGCCAGACGAGGGTCGCGTGCGGCACGTCGAGGTTTTCGCAGAGGCGGGCGACGGCTGCGGCTTCCGCAGCGGATTCAGGCCGGAGCGCATGGTCCACCGTCGCGGCATGGATGGAAAAGCCGGAGGCACGCAGCCGGCCGCGGCTGGCGCTGGCGAGGAGCAGGAGAGCGAGGGAGTCCGGACCGCCGGATACGGCGAGAAGCAGCGGACGGGGCGCGCGGTTCTCGGGAGCGGGTGGCAGGAAGCGGAGGGTGTCGGCGAAGAGCGGCCAGGCTTCGGCTGCGGCGAGCGCGGCAGTCAGGTTCGGGTCGCGGGGGCCTTCAGCACTTCGCAGCCTGCGACTCCGTCTGCAGCTTCTTCTTCACCGTGGCGCTCATCTGCGGATAGCGCCGGGTCACTTCCTTGAAGGTGACGCAGGCCGTGTCGCGGTTGTCGAGCTTCACCAGCGACATGCCGAGCTTCAGCATCATCTCCGGCGCCTTGGCGCTCTTCGGATAGTCCTTCTGGGCGTTCAGGAAGGTCTCGGCGGAATCGGCGTACTTGCCCTGCTGGAACTGGCTTTCGCCGAGCCAGTAGCGCGCGTCGGGCACGTCCTTCGCGTCGGGATAGGTCTGGGCGTATTGCCGGAAGGAGCTTTCGGCGAGGCCGTAGTCGCCCGCGAGAAGGTAGTTGTAGGCGAGGCCGTAAAGTTCGCCGGCGTTCTTGGTCTGGATCGAGGCGACCGTGCCGGAACGCGGTGGGGCCGCTCCGGCGCCCCCCGCTGCCGGCGCTTGGCCGGTCGGCGTGGCGCCGCCGCCCTCACCACCGCCGATCAAGGAGCCGATCTGGTCGCCTTCGCCAGGGGCGGCGGGCGGGCCGGCCGCCCCGCCACCGGCGGAAGCCGTGGCCGATGGGTCGAGCGAGGGTGCGGCCTCCGAGCGCTTGCCCGGCGCGTTCGAGGGCGGCTTCGCGGCAGCGCCCCCGCCTCCCCCACCGCCGCCTTCGATTTCCTGGAAGCGGAAGTCGTTGTCCTCCTGCATCTTGCGCATCTGCTCCTGCATCTGGAGCACCTGGAACGACAGTTCCTCGACCTTGCCGTTCAGGCGGCGGTTCTCTTCCTCGAGCTGGCTGATGCGCTGGCCGCTGTCGCCGAGCTGGGCCATCTGCACCGGCGGCTCGGCCGCTCGCTCGCTCGCGGCCCGTTCCTTGCCCGCCCCGAGGCCGAAGGGCAGGTTCAGCGCCGCCGCCGGCGAAAGGCTGCCGGCCAGCAGCGCGCCGACCGCCGCGGCGCGCAAGGCCGTACCCAGATGCTTGCGTTTCAAGTCCATTCCCCGCCGTTCGCCGCGTCGCGCCGTTGGTCCGCTCGACGAAGCCGCATCAACCCCGTTCCCGCATGGACGAAGGGTTTTCGGCATTTGTTTGGCCGCAAGTACCAGAAACCGCAAGGAGGCCGGAGCACAGGAGTTGCCGGCGGACCGCTGGAAACGAAAAAGGGCGGCCCCGAAGGACCGCCCCGCTTCATTCCCGAAATTCGGTTCGATCAGCTTCCGGCGCCGTTCAAGACGGTGACCGCGCGGCGGTTCTGCGACCAGCAGGAGATGTCGTCGCAGACCGCGACCGGACGCTCCTTGCCGTAGGAGATCGTGCGCATGCGGTTGCCGGCGACGCCCTGCGAGGCAAGGTATTCCTTGGTCGCGGCGGCGCGGCGGGCGCCGAGCGCGAGGTTGTATTCGCGGGTGCCGCGCTCGTCGGCATGACCCTCGACGGTGATCGAGTACTGGCGGTACTGGTTCAGCCAGCGGGCCTGGGCGGCGAGCGTCTGCTGCGCATCGGCGCGGACCACGGAGGAGTCCGTGTCGAAGAAGATGCGGTCGCCGACATTGACGGTGAAGTCGCCCGGCGTGCCGGGGGCCGACGAGCCGCGCCCGCCGTTCGCGCCGTTGAGGCCGAGGCCCGCGGCGTTGTCGGGGAGGCCCCCGTTCTTCTTCGCGCAGCCCGCGACGGCGAGCGCGGCGACGAGCGCCAGCGCGACGCGGCTCTGAGCCAAAACAGCGATCCGGCTCATGGCCTTCTCCTTCGATTGCGATTGGTTCGTTCAATCAAGCATTTACCCTGTCCGGTCTTAAGACGGGGTAAAGATTAATGGCAGTTCGACACGTCGGTGCGGCGTTCGGGTGACGCCGGATTGGGACGATCCTCGGGCGGGAAGCTTGACCGAGGCCGCGATACGCGAAGGGCGGCCCGTTTCCGGACCGCCCTGTTGCCGCCGCGCCACGATTTTCGGAACGCGAAGCTACTCACGCGCCGGCGACCAGGCGGGATCGGACGCGTAGCCCTGCGTCGGCACCTGCTGCTCGTTCCGGCCCGTCAGGTCGATCGAATAGAGTTGCGGGCCGGGGCCGGCGTCCTTGAAGAACATCAGGACGCGGCCGTTCGGCGCCCAGGTCGGGCCTTCCGCGTGGAACGACGAGGTCAGGATGCGCTCGCCCGAGCCGTCGGGCCGCATCACGCCGATCTGGAACTGCCCGCCCGTCTGCTTGGTGAAGGCGATGAGGTCGCCGCGCGGGCTCCAGACCGGCGTCGAGTAGGAGCCGGAGCCGAAGGAGATGCGGTTCTGGCCGGAGCCATCGGCACCCATGACGTAGATCTGCGGCCGCCCGCCCCGATCGGACTCGAAGACGATCTTCGAGCCGTCCGGCGAAAAGGACGGGGCGGTGTCGATCGCCGAGGTCGATGTCAGCCGCGTCGTCGCGCGCGAACGAAGGTCCATGGAATAGATGTTGGCCGAGCCCTCCTGCTGGAGGCTCATCACGATCCGCGAGCCGTCCGGCGAGAAGCGCGGCGCGAAGGTCATGCCGGGGAAGTTGCCGACCACCTCGCGCTGCCCGGTCTCGAGCTGCAGGAGATAGACCCGCGGCTCCGCGTTGCCGAAGCTCATGTAGGTCAGCTCCTGCCGGTTCGGCGAGAAGCGCGGGGTGAGCACGAGGTCGTCGCCGCGCGTCAGGTACGAGACGTTCGCGCCGTCCTGGTCCATGATCGCCAGGCGCTTGACGCGCTTCTGCTTCGGCCCGGTCTCGGAGACGAAGACGACGCGGGTGTCGAAATAGCCCTTCTCGCCCGTCAGCCGCTCGTAGATCGCGTCGGCGATGATGTGGGCGACGCGCCGCCAGTTGTCGGGCGTCGCGTAGAACTGCTGGCCGTCGAGCTGGCCGTTGGCGAAGGTGTCCCAGAGCCGGAACTCGGCGCGCAGCCGCCCGTCCGCTTCCTGCCCGACCTTGCCGGTGACGAGCGCCTGCGCGTTGATCACCGTCCAGTCGGGAAACCTAGGCGTCGCGTCCGGCGAGACATCCTTCTGGATGAAGGCGGAGGGGTCGATCGGCGCGAACAGGCCGGAGCGCTTGAGGTCGGCCTCGACCACGTCGCTGATCTGGCTCGCCAGCTTGTTGCCGCCGAAGGACGGGATCGCGATCGGCAGCGGCTCGACATTGCCGCGCGTCACGTCGAGCCGGATCTCAGCCCGGGCGGCAGGTACGACCGCGACCGACGCGAACAGCGAGCACGCGAGGGCCGAGGCGAGGATCCTCGTCCAACGCCCGGGGCGACGCAGCTTCGTGACGGCGATCATTGCGGTTTTCATCAATCAGAACATCTCGTGGGGATCGAAATTCACGACGAACTCGTCGTTGACGTCGGGGGGCACGCGCAGCCCGTCGCGATCGCATTTCTGCACGGCGCGGATCGCGCTCTCGTCGAAGGCGCGGTTGCCGCTGCTGGCGTCGGTCGTCGGCCGCGCTGCCAGCTTGCCCGACCCGTCGAGGCTGAAGCGGACCGAGGTCTTCAACGCCTCACCGCCTTCCGCGCCGGCCGGCAGCGTCCAGCAGCTCGCCAGCTGCTCCTGCAGCCCTTCCTTCTCCGAGCGCGAAAGCTGCGTGCCCGTCGTCACCTTCGAGCCGAGCGACGCCATCTCGGTCGAGCGCTTCGCGCCGCCGCCCGCCGCCTTCTTCTTGTTGATCAGCGCCGAGATGTCGGCGACGTTGAACTGGCTGTCGCTGTCGGACGCCTTGTCGGCGACGTCCTTCTTCGGCTTGTCCTTCGCCTTCGAGTCCGTCTTCTTCGGCTCGGCGGCGGGCTTCGTCGCTTCCGCGGTTTCGGTCTTCGGCGGCACCGGCTTCACGGCCGGCTTCACCTCGGGTTTCGGCTCCGGCTTCACCTCGGGCTTCGGGTCCGGAATATCCTCGGCCTTGGCGATCGCCTCGGCGAGCGGGTCGATCTTCGGCGGCTCCGGCTGCTTCTCGGGCGGCTTCGGCACGGGCTTCGGCTCCGGCGGCTTCTCCGCGACCTTCGGCTCCGGCTTCGGCTCGGGCGGCGTCGGCGCCTTCTCGGTCACCTTCTCCACCGGCTTCTCTTCCGGCTTCGGGGTCGGCGGCGGCAGATCGGCGGCCTTCGGCTGCGGTTTCGCCTCCTCCTTCACCGGCTTCTCGTTCGGGATCGGCGGCGTGTCGAGGTCGACTTCGTTGTCGCCGATGTTCTTCGCCTCCATCGGCAGCGTCTTCGGCTTGGTGGTCGGCGTCGGGGCGGGCTTCTCCTTCAGCGGCGCGTCCTTCTCGCCCTTCACACCCTCGAACTTGTCGGACATGATCACTTCGACCGGCAGCGCCTCGGCATACTGCGCGTCGAGCGGTTTCGGCGTGCCCAGCGACCAGAGTCCCCAGGTCAAGAGGGCGGCATGGATGACGGCGGATGAGACGACGCCGGCGCGCATCTGCGTCACGGGTCAGCTCGTCGTCTCGGGGGCGGTGATCAGGCCGATGTTCTTGTAGCCGGCGGCCGAGATCAGCGCCATGACCTTCATGATCGTGCCGTAATCGGCGGCGCGGTCGCCCTTCACGAAGATGCGCTGGTCATAGCCGGTCTTGGCGACGGCCTGCAGCTTCGCGACGACTTCCTCGGCCGGAATCTCGGTTTCCTGAACGAAGACCGACCCACCCTTCTGGACGGAGACCGTCAGCGGCTCGGTCTCGGCGTTCAACGCCTTCGCCTGCGTTTCCGGCAGGTCGAGCGGCACGCCGACGGTCAGCATCGGCGCGGCCACCATGAAGATGATCAGGAGGCACAGCATGACGTCGACCATCGGCGTCACGTTGATCTCGCTGTTCAGCGCGCGGTGCCTGCGGCGGCCGCGGCGCCTGCCGCCTCCGCCACCCGCGGAACCCATGGACATGCCCATCGCGGTCGTCTCCTGCCGGGCCCGGGATCAGCGCGCCGCGCTGGCGGCGGAGCGCTCGTCGATCTGCCGCGACAGGATCGCGGAGAACTCGTCGGCGAAGGATTCGAGGCGAAGGCCGAGCTTGCCGGCATCCGAGGTCAGCTTGTTGTAGGCGATGACCGCCGGGATCGCCGCGACGAGGCCGATGGCGGTGGCGAGCAGTGCCTCGGCGATGCCGGGCGCCACCACCGCGAGGTTGGTCTGCTTCGAGGCCGCGATCGCCTGGAACGAGGTCATGATGCCGATCACCGTGCCGAACAGGCCGATGAAGGGCGCGGCCGAGCCGACGGTGGCGAGGAAGCCGAGGCGGGACTCGAGGTCGTCCATCTCGCGGGCGAGCGTCACGTCCATCGCCTTCTCGATGCGGGTCTGGAGTCCGAGCGGCGAGCGCGCGCCCTTCTCGAAGCTCTTCTTCCATTCGCGCATCGCGGCGACGAAGAGCGAGCCCATGCCGCTGGTCTTCCGGTCGGACAGCGTGTGGTAGAGTTCCTCCAGCGACTGGCCGCTCCAGAAGTTGTTCTCGAAATTGTTGAGCTGGCGGCGGAAGCGGCCGTAGCGCATCGTCTTGTCGATGATGATCGCCCAGGTCCAGACGGAAGCGGCGAGAAGGCCGATCATCACCAGCTTCACCACGAAGCCGGCCTGCATGAAGAGGCTCCAAAGCGAATGCGACGCCTCCGGAGCCGCCAATGCGCTCTGCGCGATCTCGTTCATCGTTCCTTGTCCCTCGAATTTCGGCAGGCGGCCGGCCATCCGCCCGTCGCCGCCGGGCCGCTCGCCGGCAACCCGTTCGTACAGTTCGCTTAAATTGCCGAAGACCCCGGCTGTTCTTTCACGGGATGAATCAAGCGAAAGAATGGCGCGGCCGGCAGCAATATCGTCGCCGGCATTCAAGCAGCATTAAGGTTAAGCAAAGGTTGCCGCGGAGCGCGTCAGCCGCCCTTGGGCGCGGAAAACGCCGGATCGAGGATCGCCGCGACCGCCCGCGGCATGCGGCGCGGCCGCCCGTCCGGCGAGATCACCGCGACCTTGACCCGCGCCGCGACGAGGAGGATTTCGCCGCGATATATTTTCTGATCGAGCACCACCCGCGCGCCGCCGAGCAGCACCGTCCGCGTTTCCACCACGACGACGTCGTCGATCCGGGCGGGGGCGAGGAAGTCGATCTCCATGTGCCGGACGGCGAAGGCCATCGGCTCGCCGAAGGCGCCCTCCATCAGCGCGCGGTGGCCGATGCCCTTCAGGCGCAGGAAGTCGGTGCGCGCCCGCTCCAGGAAATGCAGGTAGCGCGCGTGGTAGACGACGCCGGAAAAGTCCGTGTCCTCGAAATAGACGCGGAAACTCTGCGCGTGCCCGAATTCCGTCAGCCGGCCGGCGAGGCCCGTCTCACTCATCGTCGCCGGGGAAGAACGACCCTTGCGCCCCCTGCCAGCCGCCGGGCACGGCAAGGCCGAGGTGGCGGAAGGCGTGGGCGGTGAGCACGCGGCCGCGGGGGGTCCGCTGCAGGAAGCCCTGCTGCAGGAGATAGGGCTCGACGATGTCCTCGATCGCGTCGCGCGGCTCGGACAGCGCCGCCGCGATCGTCTCGATGCCGACCGGGCCGCCGCCGAAGTTCAGCGCGATGAGATCGAGATAGCGCCGGTCGAGCTGGTCGAGCCCGGCCTTGTCGACTTCGAGCCGCGTCAGCGCCCGGTCGGCGATCTCGCGGTCGACGACCTCCACCCCGGCGACATCGGCGAAGTCGCGCACGCGCCGCAAGAGCCGGCCGGCGATGCGCGGGGTGCCCCGGGCGCGCTTGGCGATCTCGCGCGCGCCGTCCTCGGCGAGGCCGAGGCCCATGATCCGTGCGCCGCGCCGAACGATCGATTCCAGTTCCTCGACCGTATAGAAGTTCAGCCGCACCGGAATGCCGAAGCGGTCGCGGAGCGGCGTCGTCAGGAGGCCGAGCCGGGTCGTCGCGGCGACGAGCGTGAATTTCGCGAGGTCGATCTTCACCGAGCGCGCCGCCGGGCCCTCGCCGATGATCAGGTCGAGCTGGAAGTCCTCCATCGCGGGATAGAGGATCTCCTCCACCGCGGGCGAGAGGCGGTGGATCTCGTCGATGAACAGGACGTCGCGTTCCTCGAGGTTGGTCAGGAGCGCCGCGAGGTCGCCGGCCTTGGCGATCACCGGGCCGGAGGTCGAGCGGAAGTTGACCCCGAGCTCCTTCGCCATGATCTGCGCCAGCGTCGTCTTGCCGAGGCCGGGCGGCCCGACGAACAGCGTGTGGTCGAGCGCCTCGCCGCGGTTGCGGGCCGCGTCGACGAAGACCTTCAGGTTGGCGCGCGCCGCCGCCTGTCCGACGAACTCGTCGAGCCGCTGCGGCCGGAGCGTCGCGTCGGCGGCGTCCTCGCCGCGCTTTTCCGGCGTCAGAAGACGAGGTGACTGGCTCATGGCGCGTCGTCCTTACCGGCTGAGGGCCTTCAGCGCGAGGCGGATCAGCGTCGGGGACGCGGCATCCTCGCCCGCATCCTTCACCGCCACCGCGACGGCGGAAGCCGCTTGCTCGCGCGGGTAGCCGAGGTTGCTGAGCGCCGAGATCGCGTCCGTCACCGGCGTCGAGGCGCCGCCCGCGGCGGGCGCGAGGGCGGCGGCGGGCAGGTCGATGCCGCCGGCCAGCGCCGGGATCTTGTCCTTCAGCTCGGTCACGATGCGGGCCGCGACCTTCGGGCCGACGCCCGGCGCGCGCGACACCATCGCGCGGTCCTGCAGCGAGACGGCGTTGGCGAGTTCCGCCGGCGACAGGGTGCCGAGCACGGCGAGCGCGAGGCGCGCCCCGACGCCTTGCACGTTCTGGAGCAGGCGGAACCAGCCGCGCTCGACCTCCGAGCCGAAGCCGTAGAGCCGCAGCATGTCCTCGCGTAGGAACGTCTCGATGAATAGCACCGTCGCCTCGCCCGCCGCCGGCAGGTTGCGGAGCGTCCGCGCGCCGCAGAACGCGACGTAGCCGACGCCGCCGACGTCGATCACGACGTGGTCCTCGGCGATCTCGTCGACGACGCCCTTCAGCTTGCCGATCACGGGTGGGACTCCGGGTCGATGACGTCGAGCGCCGGGAAGTAGGTGCGATAGCGTCGGCCGTCCCTCGTCAACAGGCGATGCCCGGCGACGAGCGCGTGCGCTCCGATCAGAAAGTCCGGCAGGGTCCGGTCGCGCTTGCCTTCACGCTCGCGGTAGAGGCGATACGCCTGCCCGGCCGGAAAGGCGGCGGCGAACGGGAGGTCTTCCTCCGCGATGGCGAGCGGCGAGAGAACCGTGCGTAACCTCGCTTCGTCCCGATAGTCCTGTGTCGCCTCGGCCCAGACGACCGTGTTGACGACAAGGCGCCCGGCCTCGGCCGAATCGAGAAGCAGGCGGGAAGACCATTCGCGATGCGCCGGCTCGGCCTTCACGGCGACGAGATCGATGAGAATGTTGGTGTCAACGAGGATCGAGATCGTCACGCGGTCCTCGGATTTCTTCCATGTACTCGTCGGTCGTCATTCCCCCGAGATCGAGGGTTCCGGCCATGGCGCGAAGATGCGCTTCGAGGCGTCGCCGACGGTCGGCCGGCGTCTCGTCCTCCGCCTTCCGCACCACTTCGACGAAGTCGCCCCGGTCCAGGAAATCGATCTCGCTTCCCGGCCCGATGCCGAGACGGTCCCTGATGGGCTTGGGAATCGTCACTTGGCTCTTCTCGGTCAGCCTCATGTACGGACCTTTAGTAATACCATGTCGGTATTACCTAGCATCCGGCGAGGAACATTGCAAGAACGTCAGCCCGCGAAGGCGAGTCTCGCGGCGGCCGACTGGCGGTGATGCGTGTGGCAGATGGCGATCGCCAGCGCGTCGGCCGCATCGTCGGTGTCAAAGGTCGCCTTCGGCATCAGCACCTTCACCATCAGGTGGATCTGCTGCTTCTCGCCGTGGCCGACGCCGATCACCGCCTTCTTCACCGCGTTCGGCGCGTATTCGGCGACGGGGAGGCCCGCGAGCGAAGGCACCAGCATGGCGATGCCGCGCGCCTGGCCGAGCTTCAGCGTCGCCACGGCATCCTTGTTGACGAAGGTCTGCTCCACCGCCGCCTCGTCGGGCTCGTAGGCCCGGATTATGCGGGTCAGGCCGTCGTGGAGTTCCTTCAGCCGCGTCGCGAGATCGTTCGCCGCGTCCGACGTGACCGTGCCGCTCGCCACGAAGCGGAGCGAATTGCCGGAGGTCTCCACCACGCCCCAGCCGGTACGGCGGAGACCCGGATCAATACCGATGACGCGAATGGGAGCCTCCGCCAGCATGTCTTGCAGCCTTCCTCTCAAATCGCAGAGGACGATGCAGACGGAAAGTGAACAAAAGTGAAACATAGAGTGAAATTAGCCGAATGCTCGCACCGGGGTCACAACCGCATGAGGCGGCTCGGCGAGGATGGGCGGGCGAACTAACTTCGCCGGATGAGCAAACTTTCGTTGCTGCCCATCATCGTCGCCGGGGTTCTCGCTTGCGTTCCGGCACACGCGCAGGATCGGTCCTCTCCCGACGAGCCGCGACCGTTCGCGGCGGTGGTCGAGCGGGCACGAGACCTCCAGCCGTTGCGGACGCTGATCGTCGGGCGGGACGGCGCGGTCGTCGTGGAGGAAGGCTTTCGTGGCGGCTCGCCGGGCCGCCCGACCAACGTCAAGTCGGCGTCGAAGTCGGTGGTTTCGGCGCTCGTCGGCATCGCGATCGACAAGGGCGTGCTGGAAGGCGTCGACCAGCCGGTCGCGCCGCTTCTCGCGGGTAAGCTGCCGCCGAACCCGGATCCGCGCCTCGCGAAGATCACGGTCGGCAACCTCCTGTCGATGCAGGCGGGGCTGGAGCGCACGTCGGGGCCGAACTACGGCGCCTGGATCTCGTCGCGCGACTGGGTGCGCGCCGCCCTCGCCCGGCCGTTCGTCGCCGAGCCGGGAGCGGAGATGCTCTATTCCACCGGCTCCTCGCATCTCCTCTCCGCCATTCTGACGAAGGCGTCGGGCCGGTCGACGCTGCAGCTCGCGCGGGAATGGCTTGGGGACGCCGGCATCGAGATCGCGGCCTGGGAGCGCGATCCGCAAGGCATCTATCTCGGCGGCAACCAGATGGCGATGACGCCCCGCTCGCTTTTCCGGTTCGGCGAGCTCTACCGCAACGGCGGCCGGACGCCGGACGGTCGGCAGGTCGTGCCGGAAGCCTGGGTGCGCGAATCCTTCGTAAAGCGCACGACGACACGCTGGAGCGGCGACGACTACGGCTACGGCTGGTTCGGCCTGCGGCTCGAGGGCCACGACGTGCATTACGGCTGGGGATACGGCGGGCAGATGATCTACGTCGTGCCGGACCTCGGCCTCACGATCGCGATGACCTCCGACGACGGCGCGCCGTCTGCCCGCACCGGCTACAAGGAAGCGCTGCACGGAATCGTGGCCGAGATCATCGGCGAAACGGCAGGCAGGCCCGTTCCCGCTCCCGTCCCGGCCGCAACAGGAGCGCCGGCCGACCCAGCCGGCTGAGACGGGTGTGGATCAGGCCGCGGAGAGTTTGGCCATCGTCGCCTCGTCGATCTCGAAGTTGGCGTAGACGTTCTGCACGTCGTCGTCCTCGTCGAGGCTGTCGATGAGCTTCAGGATGGTCTGCGCCTTCTCTTCGTCGACCGGCGTGCCGGTCTGCGGTCGCCAGACCGACTTGACGCTGTCCGCCGGCCCGAGCAGCCCTTCCAGCGCCGCCGAGACCTCGCCGATATCGCCGAAGGCGGTGGTGATGCGGTGGCCGTCCTCGTCCGAGGCGACGTCGTCGGCGCCCGCCTCGATCGCGGCCTCCATCACCTTGTCCGCGTCGCCAGCCTTGGCCGAATAGACGATCTCGCCGACCCGGTCGAACATGAACGACACCGAGCCGGACTCGCCGAGCGCGCCACCGGCCTTGGTGAAGTAGGAGCGGACGTTCGATGCGGTGCGGTTGCGGTTGTCGGTCAGGGCCTCGACGATGACCGCGACCCCGCCCGGGCCGTAGCCCTCGTAGCGCACCTCGTCGTAGTTCTCGGTATCGCCGCCGAGCGCCTTCTTGATGGCGCGGTCGATGTTGTCCTTCGGCATCGACTCGGCCTTGGCGTTGTTCACCGCGAGGCGCAGGCGCGGGTTCATGTTCGGGTCCGGCATGCCGGTCTTCGCCGCGACCGTGATCTCGCGGGCGAGCTTCGAGAACAGCTTCGAGCGCACCGCGTCCTGCCGGCCCTTGCGGTGCATGATGTTCTTGAACTGCGAATGGCCGGCCATGAGGCACCCTTGGATCGAAACGTCTTTCCGGAAGTGCCGCTCCTATAAAAAATCGCCGCCGCGCCGTCCAGAACCGTGCCGAGCCGCGAGCGATGCCGGGAAAATGATGCGGGGGATCGGCCTAGGCCGCTTTAGCCTCGAACGCGCCCGCCTCGCCCGGAGACCGCCCGATGCCGCGCCGCTTCGCTTTCCTCGCCGCCGCCCTTCTTTCGCTCTGGAGCCTTTCGGCGCGCGCGCAGGATGCGCAGCCTTCCACCTGCCAGGCGATCGCCGAGGCGATCCCGAAGGCGACCTTCGCTTCGCTCGAAGTCGAGCCGCCGACCTGGCTCGCCGCGCGGGATGCCGGCGAGGTGGCGATCACCTTCGTCCAGCATTCGACCTACCTGATCCGCAGCCCGGCCGGCGTGACGATCGCGACCGACTATTCCGGTTTTTCCGGCGACACGGTTCCGCGCATCGCGACGATGAACAAGGCGCATTCGACGCACTATACGAACCATCCGGATCCGGGGATCGAATACGTCCTGCGCGGCTGGAACCCCGCCGGCGGCGCGGCGCACCACAACCTTTCCGTTGACGACGTGCTCGTGCGCAACGTCCCGAGCGACATCCGCAACTGGGGCGGCGGGGTGGAGAAGGACGGCAACTCGATCTTCGTGTTCGAGACGGCGGGCCTCTGCATCGGCCATCTCGGACACCTGCATTTCGAGCTGACCGACGCGCAGTTCGCCGCGATCGGCCGGCTCGACGTGGTGATGGTGCCGGTGGACGGCGGCTACACGATGAGCCAGGGCTCGATGGCGGCGATGGTCGAGCGGCTGCAGTCGCGCGTCGTTCTGCCGATGCACAATTTCCGCGGCCGGATGGACGAGTTCCTCGGGCGACTGCCGGACTTCGCGGTTGAGCGGATCGCCGGGCCGACGCTGACGCTGTCGCCGAAAAGCCTGCCGAAACGCCCGACCGTGATCCTCCTCGACGGGGTGTGAGCCCCCGCCGGCTCGCCTCAGCGCGTTTCCTTCGCCGGCTCGGCCGACGACCGGCTCTTCAAGAGGCTCGCGACCGTGGTGATCGCGAGGATGCCGACGATGATGCCAAGCGAGGTCGTCGTGTCGATGTGCAGCCAGCCCGGCACGGCGATCGGCTGGCCGCCGTTGAGGAACGGCAGCGTGTTCGCCTCGACCGCATGGACGATCAGCTTCACGCCGATGAAGGCGAGGATCAGCGACAGGCCGATGCCGAGATAGACCAGCCGGTCGAGCAGCCCGCCGAGCAGGAAGTAGAGCTGCAGGAGGCCGAGCAGCGCGAAGGCGTTGGCGGTGAACACGATATACGGCGCGTCCGTCAGTCCGTAGATCGCCGGGATCGAGTCCAGCGCGAACAGGAGGTCGGTCATGCCGAGCGCGACGATGACGATCGCCATCGGCGTGAAGAAGCGCTTGCCGTTCTCGACCACGCTGAAGGCGGCGCCGTGGAACTTGTCGGTGGTCGGCAGGTGGCCCTGGAACCACTTCACGATGCCGTTCGGCTCGTAGGCGTCGTCGGTCGACTTCGCGCCGTGCGCCAGGCTTTCCGCCGCGAGTTTCCAGGCGGTCCAGATCAGGAAGATGCCGAACAGGTAGAACACCCAGGAGAAGCGCTCGATGGCCGCCGCGCCGAGCGCGATGAAGATGCCGCGCATCACCAGCGCCATCACGATGCCGACCAGCAGCGCGCGCTGCTGGTACTCGCGCGGCACCTGGAAGCTCTTCATGATGATCACGAAGACGAAGAGGTTGTCGACCGACAGCGACTTCTCGGTGATGAAGCCGGCAAAGTACTCGACGCCGTGCTCGCGGTCCCAGAAATACCAGACGCCGACGCCGAAGACGAGCGCGATGGCGACGTAGAAGGTCGACCAGATCGCCGATTCCTTGAAGCTCGGCTCGTGGGGTTTACGCACGTGGGTGAAGAAGTCGAAGACGAAGATCGCCGCGATGGCCCCGATCGTCGCCAGCCAGACCCAGGTCGGCAGGGCATCGGCCGACGCCAGCCCCGTGACCGCCGTCTGCGCGGTCGCGCCCGATACCCCCTGCTCCACGCACTTCTCCTTCGCGCCACTTCGACGGCGGAGCGAAGATGGCGACGGCGGACAGGATTACAACACTGTAACCTTCCGACCCCACGATTTCGTTACGGCAGCGTCAACGCTCAACTCCAGAAGGCCGGCAGCGCCTCCTCCAGCCGCGGTCCGAGCCGCAGCGCCGCGACCTTCTCGGCGAGGCCGGTGCGGTCGGAAATCTCCACCGCGAGGCCGCAGATCGTCGCCGGCCCGCCCGCCGCCTCGAAGCGGCCGCGCGGCACGGCGGTGAGGAAGCGGTTCAGCGGCTCCTCCTTTTCCATGCCGAGCGAGGAATCGTAGTCGCCACACATGCCGGCATCCGACTGGTAGGCGGTGCCGTGGGCGAGGATCTGCTGGTCGGCGGTCGGGACGTGCGTGTGGGTGCCGACGACGACCGAGACCCGCCCGTCGAGGAAATGCCCGAAGCACTGCTTCTCGCTGGTCGCCTCGGCGTGGAAGTCGAAGACCACCGCGTCGGCCTCGACGCCGAGGGGACAGGCTTCGACGATCGCCGCCGCGGCACGGAACGGGTCGTCGAGGGCCGGATGCATGAAGGCACGCCCCATGACGTTGGCGACGAGCACCCGTGCGCCGTTCCTCGCCTCGTAGAGGTTCGAGCCGCGGCCCGGCGTGCCGGGCGGGAAGTTGGCCGGCCGGAGGAACCGCTCCTGCCGGGGCGCGAATTCGATCGCCTCGCGCTGGTCCCAGACGTGGTTGCCGGTGGTGACGACGTCGGCGCCGGCATCGAGGGTCTCGGCGAAGATCTCCTCGGTGATGCCGAAGCCGCCGGCGGCGTTCTCGCCGTTCACCACGACGAAGTCGAGTTTCAGATCGGAAACGAGGCCGGGCAGCCGCTCGAAGACGGCGGCGCGGCCGGAGCGGCCCACCATGTCGCCAAGGAACAGGAAGCGCATCTAGAGGTCCGCCTTGGCCGCCTTCAGCTTCGCCAGCGCCCGCTTGACCGCGTCGCGCTCGCCGATCCGCTCCACCCATTTCGCCAGCATCGGGAAGGTCGCGTGGCCGTCGACCGCGTCGAGGCCGGAGCGCGCCCAGGAGAAGTTCATGATGTCGGCGATCGAGTAGTCGCCGCCGGACAGCCAATCGTTGCGCTGCAGGCGCGATTCCAAGACGCCGAGCAGGCGCCGCGATTCGTCCTCGTAGCGCTTCAGCGCGTAGGGGATCTTCTCCGGCGCGTTGCGGAAATGGTGGAGCTGGCCGATCATCGGGCCGGTGCCGCCGACCTGGAAGAAGGTCCAGGACAAGGCCTCCATCCGCTCGCGCCCGTCCTTCGGCAGAAGCTTGCCGGTCTTCTCGGCGAGGTGGATCAGGATCGCGCCGGACTCGAACACCCGCTCGCCGTCGTCGGAGATCGCCGGGATGCGTCCGTTCGGATTGATCTCGAGGAAGGCCGCCTGCTTCTGGATGCCGGTCGAGATGTCGACCAGCGCCATCTCGTAGGGGAGGCCGATCTCCTCCAGCATGATCACGGGCTTCTCGCCGTTCGGCGTCGTCCAGGTATAGAGCTCGATCATCACGCCGCCTTGCCTCCGCCAGAGTTCGATGCTGTGGCACGTCCGGCCCAAGCCTTGGGGGAGGTTCGGGCGCGACAGTCAAGAGCTAGAGCGGGCGAGCGGGGACGCGAGGGGCATGGGAAGCGGAAGGTTGGTGGCGGTCGCGGCGCTCGGCGCGGCGCTGGCAGGATGCAACGCGGTGTCGGTGCTGACCCCGCCGCGCGAAACGGAACCAGAGGAGTTCAGCCAGGAAACCGCGCTGAAGAGCGTCAACGCCTTCCGCGCCGCGAACGGCCTCGGGGCGCTCACGACCGAGCCGCGCCTCGTCGAGGCGGCCGAGGCGCAGTCGAAGGCGATGGCGGCGAAGGCCGACATGGACCACTATGTCGACGGCCCCCTGCCCCAGCGCATCAAGCGCTACGGCTACCAGTTTTCGACCGCGGCCGAGAACATCGCGATGGGCCAGAAGGATTTCGACGAGGCGATGGTCGGCTGGGAGAAGTCGGCCGGCCACCGGCGCAACCTCCTCGACCCGAAGATGACGGAGGCCGGCTTCGCCGCCGCGAAGGACAAGACGACCGGCCGCATCTATTGGACGCAGATCTTCGGCCGGCCGCGCGTAGGGTCCCTCGACGCGCTGGTCGCGGCCGATGGCTCGCCGGTCATGCGCTTCGGTGGATTGCAGATTCGGTGACGACGAAGTCGAGCGCGACGTCGTGCGGCTCGTCCGGCACGGCGGCGACCTCCAGGCATGCGAAGGCGAGGCCGACGGTCGCGAGCGGGCGAAGGGCCGCGATCGCCCGGTCGTAGTAGCCGCGACCGTAGCCGATGCGGTGACACCGCCGATCGAAGGCGGCGAGCGGCACGAGCATCAGCGTCGGACGGAGGACGGCGGTGCCCTCGCCCGGCGCATAGGTGCCGAAGCCCTGCGGGACGAGCGGCGCGCCGCGCACCAGCTCGCGGAATTCGAGCCTGTCCTCGACGATCGCGGGGACGCAGATGCGCGCGCCGCGATCGGCAAGCGCCGCCATCAGCGGGCGCGGGTCGATCTCGGAGCGGATCGGCAGGAAGCCGGAGACGACCGCGCTGGGGTCGAAGGAAAGTTCGTCCACGACCCGCTCGGCGACCTCCAGCGACGCCTCGATCCGCGCCGTTTCCGGCATCGCGTCGCGCCTCGCGAGCGCTTCCCCGCGCAGCCGCGCCTTCTCGTCGGAGGAACCGGACATCACCTTTCGCCTTATAGCCCGTTGATATCGCGGCCGCTATCGGGCCGCTCGCACCGGAGCGCAAGCCGCAGCATGTCCGATACCAAAACCGTCACCGTCGATCTCGGCGAGGAAGCTCAAACACTGGAGGAGCGGATGGCCAGCGGCAAGTATGCCTCGCCGAGCGAAGTGGTGCAGGAAGCCCTGCAGGCGCTCGACCGCGAGGACGCGATGCTGGAGGAACTGGTCGAGGAGAACCTGGAAGAAGTCGACCTGCCGACCGCCGCCGACGCGCCGAAGCCCGCCGCCTGAGGCGGCGAGGAGAAGCGGCGAGCCACCTCGGCCGATGAGAAGATCGATCCCGGGAACCTACAGAGTAGGTGGGCGCCGTGTGTCCCGGCCCAGGGGCCGGGTCAGGGACAGCTCCCTAAGGGATGCGTAAGGCCCCGGGGAATAAGTTATCCCTGTCGAACCGCGCAGCCCGCCGGGACGGAAGATAGGCCCGATCGGCGCGCCGCACCAGCCCGCGGCGCATTTTCATTTTCATCGTCGGATGCGATAGAAGCCGCCTGCCGGGCACGGCCGGTGCCGCCGGAGACGCCACGCATGTATGAAGCCGAACGAGCGGCCGGACCTCCCGCGGTCGGCGAGCGCCGGCCGATCATCGAGATCGCCGGTTTGACGAAGCGCTATGCGAGCGGCCTCGACGCGCTGCGCTCCGTCGACCTCACCATCCGCGAAGGCGAGATCTTCGCGCTGCTCGGGCCGAACGGCGCGGGCAAGACGACGCTGATCTCGATCGTCTGCGGCATCGTGAACCCGAGCGGCGGCACGGTGCGCGTCGCCGGCCACGACATCCTCGCCGACTTCCGCCGCACCCGCTCGCTGATCGGCCTCGTGCCGCAGGAACTGACCACCGACGCCTTCGAGTCGGTGCGCGCGACCGTGACGTTCTCGCGCGGCCTGTTCGGCTGCAAGCCGAACCCCGCCCATATCGAGAAGGTGCTGCGCGACCTCTCGCTCTGGGACAAGCGCGACGCGAAGATCGTGACGCTGTCGGGCGGCATGAAGCGGCGCGTCCTCATCGCCAAGGCCCTCGCCCACGAACCGCGCGTCCTCTTCCTCGACGAGCCGACCGCCGGCGTCGACGTGCAGCTCCGGCAGGACATGTGGGCGCTGGTGCGGCGCCTGCGCGAGGCGGGCGTCACCGTGATCCTCACCACCCACTATATCGAGGAAGCCGAGGAGATGGCCGACCGCGTCGGCGTCATCGCGAAAGGCGAGATCATCCTGGTCGAGGAGAAGGCCGAGCTGATGCGCAAGCTCGGGCGGAAGCAGTTGCTCCTCGTCCTGTCCGAGCCGCTCGACGCCGTGCCGGAGGCTCTGGAGCCTTACCATCTGGAGCGCTCCGCCGACGGCACGACGCTGACCTACACCTACGACACGCAATCGCATCGCACCGGCATCACGCGGCTCCTCGCCGACGTCTCGGAGGCGGGCCTGCGCTACCGCGATCTCCAGACGCGCCAGTCCTCGCTGGAGGACATCTTCGTCGGGCTGATCGGGGAGCGACGCGCGTGAACGCCGAAGCCATCAAGGCGGTCTACCGCTTCGAGATGAACCGCACCTTCCGCACGCTGTTCCAGAGCGTGGTCGCGCCGGTGATCTCGACCGCGCTCTATTTCGTGGTTTTCGGCTCGGCGATCGGCTCCCGGATGCAGGCGATCGATGGGGTCAGCTATGGCGCCTTCATCGTGCCGGGCCTGATCATGCTCTCGCTCCTGACGCAGAGCGTGTCGAACGCCTCGTTCGGCATCTACTTCCCGCGCTTTTCCGGCACGATCTACGAGATCCTCTCGGCGCCCGTCTCCTTCGTCGAGGTGACGATCGCCTATGTCGGGGCGGCGGCGACGAAGTCGATCGCGCTCGGCCTGATCATCCTCGTGACCTCGACGCTGTTCGTGCCGGTCAGGATCGAGCATCCGCTCGTGATGCTCCTGTTCCTCGTCCTCACCGCCGTGACCTTCAGCCTGCTCGGCTTCATCATCGGCATCTGGGCGGACGGGTTCGAGAAGCTGCAGATCGTGCCGCTGCTCGTCGTGACGCCGCTGACCTTCCTCGGCGGCAGCTTCTATTCGATCTCGATGCTGCCGCCCTTCTGGCAGACCGTGACGCTGTTCAACCCGGTGGTCTACCTCGTCTCGGGCTTTCGCTGGAGCTTCTACGGGCAGGCCGACGTGCCGGTCGGCTGGAGCCTTCTCGCGACGCTGGCCTTCATGGGCGTCTGCCTCGCCGTGATCGCCTGGATGTTCCGCACCGGCTACCGGCTGAAGAGCTGAGCCTCTGCCGGCGCGTCTCCGCCCGCCGGCTCCGGGCGCGCCCGCTCGACGAAGTCGGCGGCGAGGCCGTGATAGAGCGAATGCGGCGAGACGAGGCGCGAGACCCCGTAGCCGAGCACGGCGGCCACCATCAGCGGCAGCACCGCCGCGTCGCCGCGGGTCATCTCCAGGATGATGACGAAGGCGGTGATCGGCGCCTGGACGACGCCGGAGAAGTAGCCGGCCATGCCGACGATGGCGGCGAGGCTCGGCGAGCCCGAGAACAGGCCGCCGAGCGCGCTGCCGAGGCCGGCTCCGACCGCGAGCGAGGGCGCGAAGATGCCGCCCGGAATGCCGGACAGGGCGGTCGCCAGCGTCGCGGCGAGCTTCGCCAGCCAGAACCAGGCCGGCGGCGCCGCGCCTTCGACGGCCGCGCGCGCCGGCTGGTAGCCGGTGCCGAAGGTCGCGCCGCCGCTCGCCATGCCGATCAGCGCGACGACGAGGCCGCAGCCGAGGGCGACGACGAGCGTGCGGGCGAGCACATGCTGGGCGGCGATCCGCCGGACGAAACGCAGGCCGTCGAGCAGCGCGCGCGAGAACAGGCCGCCCGCCAAGCCGCCGCAGGCGCCGCACGCGACGACGAGCACCCAGTCGCGCGGCGAGGCGGCGGTGGCCGCCGCGTCGCCGAAATAGCTGTAGTTGCCGAGCAGCCCGAGCGACACGAGGCCGGCGACGATCACCGCGTAGAGCACGAGGCCGCTCGTGCGCTGCTCGAAGGAGCGGCTCATCTCCTCGATCGCGAACACGATGCCGGCGAGCGGCGTGTTGAAGGCGGCGGCGACGCCGGCCGCCGATCCCGCGAGGATCAGCCCGCGCGCCTCGCGCAGGCGTCCGATCCGGGCCGCTTCCAGCATCATCGAGGCGCCGATCTGCACGGTCGGCCCTTCGCGTCCAACCGAGCCGCCCGCCAGGAGGCCGAGGAGCGTCAAGGCGATCTTGCCGGCGGCGAGACGCGGCGACAGGAGGCCTCGGCGCTCGCGGCGGCTTCGCAACTGCCGCGCCGCCATCGCCTGCGGGATGCCGCTGCCCTGCGAGCCGGGAAAGCAGGCGTGGGCGAGCAGCGCGGACAGGAGAAACAGCGTCGGCGTCGCGACGAGCGGCAGCCAGGCGAAGCGCCCGACCGCGGCGGCGAACAGCTCCTGGCACCGGTCGGCGGCGGCCGCGAAGGCGATGCTGACGAGGCCGACCGCCAGCGCGCCGAGGAGGAACACGATGCGCTGGCGCCAAACGAGGCGCGAAAGCAGGACGCGCCGCCGCCCGCGGCGGGATCGCGGGCCGGTTCGGTCCTGCCTGGCGGCGGGTGTCAGGACTGGCCGCCGAGCCGCCCGGCGGCGCGGTCGATGGCGTCCGAGATGGCGTCGAGATGGGCGACGAGGCGTTCCTCGCCGGCTTCGGCGCGCCGGAGCGCGTCCTGGTGCGCCCGCTCTGTCTCGGCGAGGCTCTGCTCCAGCGCCGCGACGCGCCGGCGCTGCTCGGAAAGCTCGTCCGTCGCCATGATCGCCGCCATCACGACCAGCCGCTGGTCGCCGATCTCGCCGAAGCTCTTGCGCAGTTCGTTGACGCGGGCATCCACCTCCTGAGCCAGCCCCGAGAGATGCGCCTCCTCCCCTTCCGCGCAGGCCATGCGGAAGGTCTTCCCGTCGATGCTGACGACGACCTGGGGCACGCCTCAGCCCTCCTTGCGCTTCTCGAGGACGCTGCGGATCGTCTCCATCGCGCTGACCAGCCGGCGCGACACCTCGCGGTTCGTCTGCTCCAACCGCTCGGTGCGCGACAAGGCGACGTCGAGCTCGCCCGCCAGCCGGCCGCGATCCGCCGTCATCCGCTGGATCTCCTCCTCGACGCCCTTCACCACGCCCTCGCGCTCGGACTGCACGTCGATCGCGGCTTCGAGACGGCCGAGCGCCGCTTCGAGGCGGGCGCTCGCTCTTTGCAGGGGGGAGTCGGCGGACATGGGACGGGCGACGCGAACCGGAACGAGGAAACGAAAGAGCCTCGCCGAGCCTTGCGGCATTTGGCCTACGCTTTCAACCGCTAAACTCGGCCCGGCCGAGAATGGGCGCGGTCGGCTTTACGCGACCGAGAAAACCCTTAAGAAGGCGCCTGAGCGACCGAGGGCGGCGGACCGTCCGCCGCCCGGCCTGCCCGCGATCCCCGAAGGAGGGTGCGAGAATGACTGTGCGCGTTGCCATCAACGGATTCGGCCGCATCGGCCGCAACGTCCTGCGCGCGATCGTGGAATCGGGCCGCACCGACCTCGAAGTGGTCGCGATCAACGATCTCGGCCCCGTCGAGACCAACGCGCACCTGATCCGCTTCGACTCGGTGCACGGCCGCTTCCCGCACGAGGTGAAGGTTTCGGGCGACACGATCGACGTCGGCCGCGGGCCGATGAAGGTCTATGCCGAGCGCGATCCGAAGGCGCTGCCTTGGGGGCAGGTCGGCGTCGACGTCCTGATGGAATGCACCGGCATCTTCACCGACCCGGCGAAGGCGGGCCTCCATCTCGAAGCCGGCGCGAGGAAGGTGCTGGTCTCCGGCCCGCTGACGAACCCGAGCCAGGGCGAGAAGACCATCGTCTTCGGCGTCAACGAGAAGACCCTGAACGGCGACGACCGCATCATCTCGAACGCCTCCTGCACCACGAACTGCCTCGCCCCCGTCGCTAAGGTCCTCCACGAAGGGCTCGGCATCGATAAGGGCTTCATGACGACGATCCATTCCTACACGGGCGACCAGCCGACGCTGGACACGATGCACAAGGACCTCTACCGCGCCAGAGCGGCGGCCCTCTCGATGATCCCGACCACCACCGGCGCGGCGAAGGCCGTGGCGCTGGTGCTGCCGGAGCTCAAAGGTCGGCTCGACGGCGTCTCGATCCGCGTGCCGACGCCGAACGTCTCGGTGGTGGACTTCAAGTTCGTCGCCAAGCGGAACACCTCGGTGGAGGAGGTCGAGAACCTCGTCCGCGAGGCCGCGGACGGGCCGCTGAAGGGCATCCTCGGCTACACGGACGCGCCCAACGTCTCGTCGGACTTCAACCACGACCCGCACTCCTCGATCTTCCACATGGGCCAGACAAAGGTCATGGACGGCAACTTCGTGCGCATCCTGTCCTGGTACGACAACGAGTGGGGCTTCTCGAACCGCATGTGCGACACGGCGGTCGCCTTCGCCGCTGCCTGACATGGGGCTGTTCCGGCCCCTCGTTCGCCGAACCGTCCGCTGGCGGCCGGCGGAGGGCGAGGGGCTGGAGCACCTGACCGTCGAAGCGCTCGGCGACGGACGCATCGAGGCACGCTCCGTCGTGGTGGGCGAGCGCGGCGGTTCGCCCTACGGGGCGAGCTACCGCATCCGCTGCGACGCGGGTTGGCGCGTCGCCGGATTCGAAGTGGGCGACGCGACCGGCCGCCGCCTCGCCATGACCTCGCCCGAGCCCGGCCGCTGGCAGGACGCCGAGGGCCGCGCCCGCGCCGAATTCGACGGCTGCATCGACATCGACCTCTCCGCGACGCCCTTCACCAATACCCTGCCGATCCGGCGTCTCGAGCTGACCGAAGCGCAGGGCGCCATCGAACTCGCGATGCTCTACGTGCCCTTCGACACGCTGGAGCCGATCCGCGACGCGCAACGCTACTCGGCGATCGAGGACGGACGGCTGTGCCGTTACGAGGCTTCCGACCGGAGCTTCGTCGCGGAGCTGCCGCTCGACGCGGACGGCCTCGTCACCGACTATCCGACGCTGTTCCGCCGGCTCTGAACGGGACGGGCGTTTTCGCTTCGCGCGCCACCAAACCGCCGGATAGAGTTCGGACGCAGGACCTCGGGCCGGAGAAGTGATTCCCTCGGGAAGCGCTTCGCGCCGCCTGCCGTTCGAGACGCGAGGAGACCGCAGAAGCGATCATGCTGGAATCCATGTACGTCGTGATCCTCGTCGGCACCCTCCTGGTGCTGTTCGCGGCCTTCTCCAGCCTGCTCGCCGCCCGTTTCGGCGCTCCCCTGCTCCTGCTCTTCCTCGGCATCGGCCTCCTCGCCGGCGAGGACGGGCTCGGCCTCCACTTCAACGACGCGCGCCTCGCCTATTTCGTCGGCTCGATCGCGCTGGCGATCATCCTGTTCGATTCCGGCATCGAGACGCCGTTCCGCGCCTTCCGCCAGTCGGCGGCGCCCGCCGTGACGCTGGCCGTCCTCGGCGTGCCGATCACCGCGGCGATCTTCGGGCTCGCGGCGAGCTACGTGCTCGGCCTCCCGCTTCTCGAAGGCGTGCTGCTCGGCGCGATCGTCGGCTCGACGGACGCCGCGGCCGTCTTCTTTCTCCTGCGCGTCGGCGGCATCAGCGTCCGCGACCGGGTGATCTCGACGCTGGAGGTCGAGTCCGGTTCGAACGATCCGATGGCGATCTTCCTGACGATCACGCTGGTGGAACTCCTCGGCGAAAGCGGCGGCCACGGCTTCGGATGGGAGCTCGCGCTCCTGTTCGCGCAGCAGATGGGCCTCGGCCTCGCCGCGGGCCTCGGCGGCGGCTGGGTGATCGCCCGGGCGCTGAACCGCCTCCGGCTTGAACGCGGCCTCGCCCCCATCTTCGCGCTGGCGCTCGCCATGCTGCTCTTCGCTGCGACCGGCGCGGTGGAGGGTTCGGGCTTCCTCGCGGCATACGTCGCCGGCCTCGTCGTCGGCAACAGCCGCGTGCGCTCGGGCCCGACGCTCCGGCAATTCTCCGACGGCATGACCTGGCTGGCGCAGATCGTGATGTTCCTGGTACTCGGCCTCCTCGCGACGCCGTCGCAGTTCGGCGAGATCGCGCTCGCCGCCCTGGCGCTGGCGGCGGTGCTGATCTTCGTCGCCCGGCCGATCGCGGTCTGGTTCTGCATGCTGCCCTTCGACTTCAACTCGCGCGAGACGGCCTTCATCTCGTGGGTGGGCCTCAGAGGCTCGGTGTCGATCCTCCTCGCCATCGTGCCGCTGATCTACGGCCTCGACGCGGACCGCACGATCTTCAACGTCGCCTTCATCATCGTCCTCGCGTCGCTGCTCGTGCAGGGCTGGACGATCGGCCCCGTCGCGAAATGGCTCGGCATCCTCGTGCCGCCGCGCATCGGCCCGGTGGAGAAGGTGGAGCTGGAACTGCCGGGCTCGGCGCATCACGAGCTCCTCTCCTACCGCGTCGTGCCGGGCAGCCCGGTCGCGCGGGGCGAGCGGCTGCCGCGCTGGGCGCGGCCCTCGCTCGTCATCCGCGACGGCCAGTCGATGCGCTTCCAGTATGCCGGCCGCCTCCAGGCGAACGACTACGTCTACCTCTTCGTCTCGCCGCGCTATCCGCGCCTGCTCGACCGCCTGTTCGCCAGCCCCGTCGCGCTCGGCCCCGACGACGCCGAGTTCTTCGGCGACTTTCCCGTCGACCCGCGGCGGCCGATGCGTTTCCTGGCCTCCGCCTACGACCTGGCGCTCGCGCCGGACGACGCGGGCCGGCCGATCGGCGAATGGATGACGGAGGCGCTCGGCGGCCGTGCCGAGTACGGCGACCGGGTGCCGGTCGGGCCGGTCGACCTCGTGGTGCGCGACACCGACGAGGACGGCGCGATCGCGGCGGCCGGCGTCGCGCTCGACCCGGAGGCGAACCGCGAGGCGGAGATCCCGCTGTTCCTGAATCTGCGCGGCTGGTGGAAGCGCCTCCGCGCCCGCAAGGCCCCGCCGCCGCCCGACGGGCCGGAGCCGGCGCAAGAGCCGCCCGCCGCCGACCCCCTGCCGCGTTAGGGCTTATCCCCGTCCGCCGAGCCGCCCGCATGATGGCACCTGGGTCGGACGAGGTGGCGAGATACGGTCGAACGGTGAGTCGCCCTATTGCATTACCCGGGAAACAATCACCCCTTTCTTCGATTCCATCATCCTGAAGCTGCAGGAGGTCGTGGAAAAAGGACCAGCAGGGCGCTCGCCTGTCCTGATGCACATCATTCCGCCTCGTCCTCGTAGCCGACGAGGTGGAGGGGGCGGGCGCGGATCTGGCGGAGCTCGCACCAGCGCACCAGCGCCTCCTCGCGCCCGTGCGTCACCCAGGCCTCCTGCGGACGAAGCTCGTCGATCGTCTCGGTCAGTTCGTCCCAGTCGCAATGGTCGGAGAGAATCAGCGGCAGCTCGACGCCTCTTTGTCTTGCCCGGCCGCGCACCCGCATCCAGCCCGACGCGAAACACGACACGGGATCGGGAAAACGCCGCGCCCACTTGTCGGCGAAGGCCGACGGCGGCCCCACCACGATCGCGCCGGCGAAATCCGCCTTCTGGCCGCGCTCTAGCGTCGCGGGGCGCAGCTCGCCGAGGTCGATGCCTTCCCGCTCGTAGTAGTCGCAGAGCTTCTTCAGCGCGCCGTGGATGAAGATCGGCCGGTCGTAGCCCTCGTCGCGCAGGCACCGGATGACGCGCTGCGCCTTACCGAGCGCGTAGGCCCCGACGAGATGGGCCCGCTCGGGGAACTGCTCGGTGGAGCGGATCAGCCGGCGCACCTCGCCGGCCGTGTCCGGGTGGCGGAAGACGGGGAGCGCGAAGGTGGCCTCCGTGATGAACACGTCGCAGCTCACCGGCTCGAACGGCCGGCAGGTCGGGTCGGCGCGGCGCTTGTAGTCGCCGCTCGCGACGATGCGCGTGCCGCCGAGTTCCACCGCCACCTGCGCCGAGCCGAGGACGTGCCCGGCCGGGTGGAACGAGACCGTCACGTCGCCGATCCGCACCGCCTCGCCCAGCACCGCCGCCTGCCGCGTCGCGGCGAAATCCTCGCCGTAGCGGATCGCCATGATGTCGAGCGTCTCGCGCGTCGCCATGACGTGGCTGGAGCCGGCCCGCGCGTGGTCGGCATGGCCGTGCGTGACGAGCGCCCGCTCCACCGGCCGGACGGGATCGATGTAGAAGTCGCCCGGCGGGCAGTAGAGCCCCTTCGGCGTCGGGCGGAGCAGGTCCTCGAAGCGCGGCATCGCCGGCTTGGCGCTCAGCCGAGCGCGTCCCATTCCGCCTTGCGGGCGGCCATCAGCATCTCGTTGCGCTTGACAACGAGCTCCTTGTACTCGCCGCGCGCTTCGGCGTAGCGCTGCGGGGTCACCCCTTCGATCACGACCTGCGTCTCGTCCGGCTGGTTCTCGAGGATGGCGAAGGTGTCGGCGAGGTACTTGTCCAACGGCATGGCGTTCGCGTCGCTCGCCTGCCGGTCGCCCATCAGGCCGGTGCGGACATAGGGCGGGATGATCTCGATCACTTGGACATGCGTGTCCCTGAGCTGGATGCGCACGGCGTCCGTCCAGCCCCGGATCGCGAACTTCGTCGCCGTATAGGCGGGCGTCATCGCGAAGGGCAGGTAGGCGATGCCGGACGTCACGGTGAGGAGCGCAGCCCGCGGGCGCGAGAGGAGCTGCGGCAGGAGCGCGGCGGTGAGGCGCATCGGCCCGAGGAGGTTGGTCGCGACGGTGGCCTCGGCCGCACCCAGCATTGAGCCGGGTACGGTGAGCTTCTCGTTCTGCATGATGCCGGCCATGTGGACGACCGCGTCGAGCTCGGGAAAGCGTTGGACGATCTCGGCTCCGAAGCGCTCGACGTCGGCGGCGTCGGCGATGTCGAGGGTCATCGTCTCGATGCCGGGATTGGCCGCGGCCACCTCGGCCAGCGCCGCCTCGCGGCGGCCGGAGACGATCACCTTGTTGCCGCGGCGGTGGAACTCCTCCGCCATGCCGCGGCCGATGCCGGAGCCGCCGCCGGTGATGAGGATGGTGTTGCCGGAGAGGCGCATGGCGTCGGTCCCTTCGCACGGCGGCGGGCCGCCGGCCGTTCTCCCGGCGGAACCTATGGCTTTCCCGCCGACGGAAAAGACGGCGCTTGTCAGGTCGCCCGCGCCCGTAGGATAGGCGCGGATCGGAAGCCGGCAGGGAGTCGCGGGACATGGTGGGACGCGCGCTGTCATCGGGGGATCCGATCGCCGACCGGCGCGCCGACTACGCGAAGGCTTACGCGGATGGCGGCGACCATGCCGCGGCGGCCGACCTGATGCGGCAGGCGCTGGAACTCGCGCCCGGCTGGGCGGCGGGCTGGAACGCGCTCGGCGAATACCTCGAACAGTCCGGCGAGCCGGGCGCCGCGGCCGAGGCGCTCAGTCGGGCCGCCGCGCTCGATCCGGCGGACGCGTCGGGGGCGGGCGCGAGGCTCGCGGCGATGGGCCGGGCGCCGGCTCCGGCGGCGCTGCCGCCCGCCTTCGTCGCGACGCTGTTCGATCAGTATGCCGAGCGGTTCGAGGCGCATCTGACGAGAAAGCTCGCCTATCGCGCGCCGGACCTCTTGCTCCGGGCGATCCGGAACGCCGCGCCGGACCGGCGCTTCGAGGCCGCGCTCGATCTCGGCTGCGGCACGGGCCTCATGGGCGAGAAGCTGCGCTCCTCCTGCGAGCGCCTGGACGGCGTCGACCTGTCGTCGGCGATGCTCGCGAAGGCGCGGGCGAAGAACCTCTACGACGCGCTCCGCGAAGGCGACATCCTAGGATACAAGGCGGAGCCGGGCTCGCTCGACCTCGTCGCGGCGGCCGATGTCCTGAACTATCTCGGCGAACTCGCGCCGGTCTTCGCGCAATGCGCGGCGTGGCTGCGGCCGGGCGGTCTCCTCGCCTTCACCGTCGAGGCGCATGGCGGATCGGAGCCCTTCGTCCTCGCCGAGACGATGCGCTACCGGCATTCCGGCGAAGCGGTGGCCGCGCTGCTGGCGGGCGCCGGCTTCGCGATCCGCGCATGCGAGCGGGTGAGCTTGCGCGAGGACCGCGGCGCAGCGGTCGCCGGCCTCGTCGTCGTGGCAGAGAGAACCTAGCCCGCGAGGTCGACGACTCCCGCCTCGCCGCTTTCCGAGCCGAAGGCGAGGCGGCGGCCGCCCTTGTCCCAGTTCATCGCGGCGATCGGGCTTTGTCCCCCGCGCCGGAGCACCGCTTCGCGGGAATCGACGAAGCGCACGGCGAGGATCAGGCCGTCGTTGAAGCCGATCGCGACCATGTCCTCGTCCGGGTGGCAGGCGACGCTCGTCACCATCGCGTTGCCTCTGGTGCCGAGTTCGAGCGGCGCCTTGTTCATCGGCCCGTCCTTGCCGGCGAAGGGCCAGAGGATAGCGGCCGGCGCGCCGGAGGTGGCGAGATAGCGACCGCGCGCCGACCAGCTCCAGCTCTTCACCTTCGCCGGATAGCCGGTCATCCGCATGTGCTTGCCGTCGTCGAGCCGCCAGCCGTGCAGCGCGTTCTCCTGCATGCGGGTGACGAGGAAGCGCCCGTCCGGCGAAAAGGCGATGCCGGTATGCGCGCCCTTCCATTCGAGCTGCGCCGGCGCGCTCTGCGTCGCCGGATAGAACAGCGAAGCGCCGTCGTAGCGGGCGATCGCGAGGCGCAGGCCCTTCGGCGCGAAGGCGACGTCCTCCACGGTGCGCGGGTGCTCTATCTCGTGGATTTTGCCGTCGGCGAGGCGCACGGTGGCTTTTCGCCCGGATCGGTAGGCGATCGCGCCGTTCGGCCCGCCGGCGACGCCATCGACCCAGCGGCGGCCGGTCGAGGCGAACTCGCGCGAGTCTTCGGGACCAGTCGTGGCGACGACCCGGCCGTCCTCGCCGCCGGTGAGCAGGCGCTCCGCGAAGCCGTCGAAGCGTGCCGCGGTGATGCCGCCGCGATGCGCCTCGACCGCTTGCGCCTCGCCTCCTGCCGGGAACCGCAGCGTTCCGTCGGCGAGCGCGAAGACGGGCTCGCCTTTCAGGAAGCCCGCCGCCTCGACGAAGCCCTCGTATTCGTAAGGCGCGACCGTCGGCATCAGGCGGAAACGGTCGCCTTCGCCGCGCAGCCCTTGAAGCCGGCCTCCAGCGCGGCGCGGTCGAGCTCGCGCCCGATGAAGACGAGCCGGCTTTCGCGCTTCTCGTCCGCCCGCCAGGCGCGCTGGTGGTCGCCCTCGATGATCATGTGGACGCCCTGCACCACGTAGCGGTCGGGATCGCCCTTGAAGGCGATGATGCCCTTGAGGCGCAGGATGTTCGGACCCTGCTCCTGCGTCAGCTTCTGGATCCAGGGAAAGAACTTCTTCTCGTCCATCTCGGCCCCGCGCAGCGAGATCGAGTTCACGGTCACGTCGTGGATCGGCGCGAAATGCTCGTGCGCGTGATCGTGGTCGTGGCCCGCGTGGTCGTGATCGTGGTCGTGATGGTCGTGCCCGTGGTGATCGTGGGCATGGTGGTGATGGTGGTCGTGGTCGCAGTCCGGGCCGCAGACGTGCTCGTCGTGGCTCGCCTTGGCCTCTTCGAGGAAGTCCGGGTCCTGGTCGAGCACGCGGGACAGGTCGAAGGCGCCCTGCCCGAGCACGCGGCGGAGATCGATCCCGGCCCGCTCCGTCCGGTGGATCACCGCGTTCGGGTTGATCGCCCGCACCGTCGCCTCGACGCGGCCGAGCTCCTCCGGCGAGACGAGGTCGGTCTTGTTGAGCAGCACCACGTCGGCGAAGGCGATCTGGTCCTCGGCCTCCTTCGAGTCCTTCAGGCGCAGCGGCAGATGCTTGGCGTCGACCATCGCCACGACGGCGTCGAGCTTGGTCTTGGCGCGCACGTCCTCGTCCATGAAGAAGGTCTGCGCGACGGGCACCGGGTCGGCGAGGCCGGTGGTCTCGACGAGGATCGCGTCGAAGCGGCCCTTGCGCTTCGTCAGCCCTTCCACGACGCGCACGAGGTCGCCGCGCACCGTGCAGCAGACGCAGCCGTTGTTCATCTCGTAGATCTCCTCGTCGCTCTCGACGATGAGGTCGTTGTCGATGCCGATCTCGCCGAACTCGTTGACGATCACCGCGTATTTCCGGCCGTGGTCCTCTGACAGGATGCGGTTGAGGAGGGTCGTCTTGCCGGAGCCAAGATAGCCGGTGAGGACGGTGACGGGGATCTGGTCGTTGGAAACGGACGGCGTGTCGGACATCGGATGCCTCCTTGCAGCGAGGCCGATATAGGCGCCCGGCCGCGCGAATGCACGAGGGGTTCGCAAGTCTTCCGCGTTAACGCCGTCGCCCGGCAGGTGCCGCCGCGGCATGGACAATGACAGGGCGCTTCTGCATCCTCCGCTCCGACCTGATCGGGAACGTCGGAGTGGCATGGCCGGGGGCAAGAAGAAGCGTTCGGCGCTGACGCATCTCGTTCTCGCCGCGCGCGCCGGCCGCACGGCGCTTTCCGTGCGCCTCGCCGGGCTCGACCTCTATCC
Source organism: Plantimonas leprariae (assembly GCF_008802405.1). Classification (GTDB taxonomy): domain Bacteria; phylum Pseudomonadota; class Alphaproteobacteria; order Rhizobiales; family Rhizobiaceae; genus Plantimonas; species Plantimonas leprariae. The sequence goes on along the minus strand of NZ_VZDO01000014.1, from coordinate 21,528 downwards.
CGGCCAGGACGCCGTCCTCCTCGCGCTCGACCGGCAGGACGGCCTGTCGCTGCGCGACTTGGCGCTGCGGCTCACCGTGCGCCCGCCGACCGTCACGAAGACCGTGGCGCGCCTGTCCGCGCAGGGCTTCGTCGAGAAGCGCGCCTCGGACACCGACGCCCGGCAGAGCCACGCCTTCCTGACGGAGAGCGGCCGCGCCCTGGTGCGCGAGGTGAAGGCGGCGCAGAAGGGGGTGGAGCAGCTCGCACTCGAAGGCTTCTCGAACGCCGAGCGGAAAGCGCTCCGCAAGCTGCTGCAGCGCGCCGAGCGCAACCTCGCCGCCGCGGCGACGGGGCTGCCGGCTGAAAAGGACGAGGAAGAGTGAGCGCGAAACCGTTTTCGGGATGCCGCCGCTTCCCGTCCGCGTCAGGTTTTGCGATAGAACGGCCATGAACGCCGCTCCCCGAACCGCGCAGGCCGCTTAAGGTTGGCGCAGAAGGTCAAGCTTTCCACCATCGCCGAGGCGCTGGGCCTGTCGACGGCCACCGTGTCGCTGGCATTGCGCGACAGCCCGCTCGTGGCGGAGGTGACGCGCGAGCGCATCAAGGCCGAGGCGCTGGCCTCCGGCTACATCTACAACCGCCGGGCCGCGAGCCTCCGGACGTCGAAGTCCGGCATCGTCGGCGTCTGCGTCCACGACATCATGAACCCGTTCTTCGGCGAGATCCTGATCGCCATCGAGCACGAGCTCGACCGACACCGCCAGACCTTCATCCTCTGCAACCACTACGACGCGCTCGCCAAGCAGCGCTCGTTCATCGACACGATGCTGCAGCTCGGCGCCGACGGGCTGATCCTGTCGCCCGCGATCGGCACGCCGGCCTCCGACCTCGAACTCGCCGAGACCAACGAACTGCCGGTGGTGCTGATCGCCCGCACGGTCGAGGGCGCCGGCGCGCCGAGCTTCCGGGGCGACGACTCGGTCGGCATGGAGATGGCCGTCCGCCATCTGGTGGAGCTCGGCCACCGCCGCATCGCGCTGGTCGGCGGCACGGAGGCGACCTCGACGGGGCGCCTGCGCGAGGCGGGCTATCTCCGGGCGCTCGCCGAGGCCGGCATCGAGTTCCGGCCGGAATGGCGGATCGCCGGCCCCCGCTCGCGCCATTCGGGCTTCGACGCCGTGCCGGGCTTCCTCCGGCTCTCCGACCGCCCGACCGCGGTCTGCTGCTTCTCCGACCTCGTCGCGCTCGGCTTCATGTATGGCCTGGCGCGCGCCGGGCTGCGCCCGGGGCGGGACATCGCCGTCACCGGCTACGACGACATCGACGAGGCGGCGATCGCCGTGCCGCCGCTCACCACCGTCGCCAACGGCCAGAAGGAGGTCGGCCGCCGCGCGGCGAGCGCGCTGGTCGCCCGGCTCGGCGGCACGCCCTTCGCCGCCGCCGACGAGCTGATCCTGCCGGAACTGAAGATCCGCAACTCGTCCGGTCTCGACTGACCGGCATCACCGGGAGGCTTCCATGCCCGACCTGAAGACGATTCCCATCCTCGTTCCGGGTCCGCTCAATCCCGATACGCTGGCGGAACTGAAGGAGACCTTCGAGGTGATCGAGGGACACGGCGCGCCGGTGGATGGGCTTCCGGCCGAAACGCGCGAGCGCGTGCGCGGCGTCGCGCTCGCCGGGCGGTTCACGCCGGCCGACATGGAAGCGCTGCCCAAACTCGAGATCGTCGCGCATTTCGGCGTCGGCTACGACGGCGTTCCGGCCGACGAGGCGGCCCGGCGCGGCATCATGGTGACGAACACGCCGGACGTCCTGACCGACGAGGTCGCCGACACCGCGCTCGCCCTCCTTCTCAACACCGTGCGCGAATTCCCGCTGGCGGAGCAACATCTGCGCGCCGGCCAGTGGAAGGAGGCGGCCTACCCGCTGACCGAGCGCACACTGCGCGGCCGGCGCGTTGGCATCCTCGGGCTCGGACGGATCGGTCTCGCCATCGCCCGGCGCGTCGAGGCCTTCGGGCTCACCGTCGAATACCACAACCGCTCGCCGCGCTCCGATGTCGCCTACAGCTATCATCCGACGCTCCTCGACCTCGCGAAGGCGGTGGACACGCTGATCGTCGTGGCACCCGGCGGTGCGGAAACCAAGGGCGCGGTGAACGCCGAGGTCCTCGCGGCCCTCGGGCCCGACGGCGTCCTCGTCAATGTCGGGCGCGGCACGGTGGTGGACGAGCCCGCGCTGATCGCCGCGCTCCGGGACGGCACGATCGCGGCGGCCGGCCTCGACGTCTTCGAACGGGAGCCGCAGGTGCCGGCCGAACTCCTCGCCCTCCCGAACGCCTGTCTCCTGCCGCACGTCGCCTCCGCCTCGCGCGCGACGCGCCGGGCGATGGGCCGGCTGGTGATCGACAACCTCGCGGCATGGTTCGCAGGCGAGGCGCTGCTCTCGCCGGTTCCGGAGACGATCGGGATCGCGAACCCGAATTCGTGATCGCCGGAGAGCCTCTGCGCGGCTTTCCGGGTAAGTTTCGGTTAACCCTCCCTTCCTAACAGTGGAGCCTGGTCCAACGTGTATTGAGGATTCGGTGATGAACTTTGCCGCGATCACGGCCGGCGTCGGCCTCGTCGGAACCCTTCTCGCGGCGAGCCTGCAGGGAGGCCCCGCCTTCTCCGGCGACCTCGCCGCGAGCGGGATCGTCGATCCGATGACGACGGGAGGCATCGCCGCGGCGGCGAGCGCGCCGCGGGACGCCAGCGGCGACATCCGCCTCATCGACCTGAAGGCTGGCGCGACCTGCCGCACCGAGGCGCCGCCGGCCGATGGCGGGCTGAAGGCCGCGCCGCTCGGCACGGACTGCGCCAAGTCGCCGAGCCTGTCGCGCATCGCCTACTGGCGCTCGGAACCGGACGGCTCGCTGGTGATGGCCGATGCCGGCGGACGGAAAGTCTTGGAATTCGCGCCGGGCGACGGCGTGATGTACGAAAGCGTCTATCCGTCGAACGAGCTGATCACCATCGTCCCCGCGAGGGGTTGAGGGGTCCGCCGCAGAGCTGAGGGTTGGAGCTATGGCCTACGAGGGAAGCTGCCACTGCGGCCGGGTCGCCTTCACGGTCGAGGGCGACCTGCCGGCCGAGGCGATGAGCTGCAACTGCTCGCACTGCCGGCGGAAGGGCTTCCTCTTCACCTTCGTACCGCTGTCGCAGTTCGCGCTGACCCGCGGCGAAGCGGAGCTCGCGACCTACGACTTCAACACGCACAGGATCCACCACCGCTTCTGCACCACCTGCGGGGTGGAGCCCTTCGCGGAAGGCACCGGCCCGACCGGCGAGCCGGTGCGCGCCGTGAACCTGCGCGTCGTCCCCGCGGCGGACCTGGACGCGCTCGGCATCCAGAAGGTCGACGGCGCCTCGTTCTGAGGCTCAGGCTGCCGCGCCGCGCCTGAACGCCTCCAGCGGCCTTTTCTGCCGGCCTTCCGCGTGGAAGTTCTCCGGCACCAGCCACGCTTCGAAGGCCGTCCGCAAGGCCGGCCAGTCCCCGTCGGTGATCGCGAACCAGGCGGTGTCGCGGTTCTCGCCCTTGACGATCATGTGCTGGCGGAAGGTGCCCTCGAAGCGGAAGCCGAGCCGCTCCGCCGCCCGCTTCGACGGTTCGTTGCGGTCGTTGCACTTCCACTCGTAGCGCCGGTAGCCGAGTTCGTCGAAGACACGACGCATCAACAGGTACTGCATCTCGGTGGTGGCGACCGTGCGCTGCAGCGCCGGGCCGAGCGCGATGTGGCCGATCTCGATCACGCCGTTGCTCTGGTCGATCCGCATCAGCGCCGCGACGCCCGCCGCCCGGTCGGTCGCCTTCGGCACCACCGCGTGGAACAGGATGCCGCCTGCCAGATAGGTCGCCTCGGCGAAACGCCGGAAGGCTGCCTCGTCGGCGAACGGGCCATAGGGCAGCCAGCGCCACATCGCCTCCGCGGACCCGCGATAGGCCTCGAACAGCTCGCCGAAGCGACGGTCGTCGCGGATCGGCTCGACGGTGACGGTGCGCCCCTCGATCGGCGCGTCCCCCGGCCAGGCGCGCGGCGTCCAGTGCGAAAGATCGCTCGTCATGAATGCCTCCCGATGAAGTCGAGGACGCGGGCGCGCACCGAGCGCTCGCCGACGGGGAGCGCCGTCGCGAGGCCGCTGAGGACCGCGATATGGTCGGCGCCGGGCAGGATCGCGGCTTCCGCCGTCCCGCCCTTGGCGACGACGTGGCGCGCGAGCGAGCGGGTGTTCTCCGGGTTCACCGTCGTGTCATCGCTGCCGGCGAGCAACAGCATCGGCGGCTCCGTGCCGTCGACGAAATGCACCGGTTGGCTGTCCTCGCGCGTCTCGACCGGGAAGACGCGCTTGTAGCGCTCCTCCTTCAGCGGCAGGAAATCGTAGGGCCCGGCGAGGCCGATGAAGCCGGCGAGCCGCCGTTTCGACAGGCCGACGGCGCGGAGATACCGGGGATCGGTCGCGAGCAGGCCCGCGATCTCGCCTCCGGCGGAATGGCCCATCAGGAACAGCGGGTGGCGTCCGGCAGGAAGTCCCTCGGTGCCCTCGCGGCCCGCCTTCTCCACCGCGGCGACGGCCTTCGCCGCGTCCTCGACGAAGCGCGGAAACACGACCTCCGGATAGAGGCGATAGTCCGGCACCGCGACGGCGATCCCGGCCTTCGCCAGCGACTGGCCGACGAAACGATAGATGTCCTTCGAGCCGGAGTCCCATGCGCCGCCATAGACGAACACCACCAGCGGCGTGTCGGGCCTGACGTCCGCCGGCACGTAGAGGTCGAGCGTCCCGCGCGCGCCCGGCGCGTAGCGCAGGTTCCGCTCCAGCGCGTAGCCGGCCCGGCTGGTGACGGCGTTGAGGAGGCTCGCGCCCGAGCAGCCGGCGAGCGCCAGCAAGGCGGCGAGGCCCGCCAGCGGGCGAAGGAAACGCATGGATATGGGCTCGGTTTTAAGCCTTCAGGCCCGCCGCTTCCCGCGCGAGGCGCGTCACCTCGTCGAAGCGACCCGCCGCCACCGCATCCTTCGGCGCGATCCACGAGCCGCCGACGCAGACGACGTTCGGCAGCGAGAGGTAGTCGCGCACGTTCGCCGGCGAGACGCCGCCGGTCGGACAGAAGCGCACCTGCGGGAAGACCGGTGCCAGCGCCTTCAGATAGGCCGCGCCGCCGAGCTGTTCGGCGGGAAAGAACTTCAGGACCTCGTAGCCCTCTTCCAGCATCGCCATCAGCTCGCTCGGGGTCGCCGCGCCCGGCAGCAGCGGAGCCGGCGAGCCCTTCGCGGCGTCGAGCACTTCCATCGTCGCGCCGGGCGAGACGACGAACTTCGCGCCGGCGGCTTCCGCATCGTCGAACTGCTTCGGGGAAAGCACCGTCCCGGCGCCGCAGACGATCTCCGGCACTTCCGCCACGACGGCACGGATCGCATCCAGCGCGGCGGGCGTCCGGAGCGTGATCTCGATCGCTCTTATGCCGCCTTCGACGAGCGCGCGCGACAGGTCCACGGCCTCCGCCGCGCTCCCCACCGCGACGACGGGCATCACCGGCTGCGCCTCGAGCACGGTCAACAGCGCCTGGACGTTCTGCGGCATGGCTCGGGTCGCCTTCCTCTTGGTGGAAACGCAGCTTTAGAGGCTGTCCGGCTCCGGAAGCAAGGCCTCGACGCCGCCGTCCGGCTCGGCCGCTTCCAGAGCGTCGAGAAAGGCGCGGCACCAGTCGGCGGCGGTATTGGCGAAGACCTTGTCGCGCATCGCTCGCCAGCGCCGCTGCCGCTCCTCCAGCGACATGCGGAGCGCCCGCTCGATGGCGTTCGCGACATGGTCGGTGGCGTAGGGGTTGACGATCAGCGCCTCGCCGAGCTCGGCCCGCGCGCCCGCGAAACGCGACAGCACGAGGACGCCGGGATCGGCCTCGTCCTGCGCGGCGACGAACTCCTTCGCCACGAGGTTCATCCCGTCGCGGAGCGGCGTCACCATGCAGACCCGCGCGGCGCGGTAGATGCCGGCGAGCGCCCGCCGCGTCAGTCCCGTCGTCATGATGTGGACCGGCGTCCAGTCGAGCGTCGCGAAGCGCCCGTTGATCCGCCCGACGAGCCCCTCGAACTCGCCGCGCAGATCGACATATTCCTCGACCTCCGAGCGCGACAGCGGCGCGACCTGCAGGAACTGCACGCCGCCGACGCGGTCGGGATACTGCTCCAGCAAGCGCTCGAAGCCGAGCAGCCGTTCGATGATGCCCTTCGAATAGTCGAGCCGGTCGACCCCGACGATCGGCAGCGAGCGCCCGACGTTCGAGCGCAGCATCGCGGCGTGCTCCTCCGCCTCGCCGGAGCGGGCGAACTCCGCGAAGCCTTCCGCGTCGATGCCGATCGGGAAGACCTTGGCCGTGATCGTCCGGTTGCCGACGCGGATGCGGTCGTCCGGCTGCTTCTGGCCATCGAGCTCGTGCTTGGCGTAGTTCGCGAAGTTGCGCCGGTCGGTCGCGGTCTGGAAACCGACGAGGTCGTAGGCGAGCATCGCCCGCACCATGTCGTTCGCGCCGGGCAGCGCCGCGAACATCTCCGGCGGCGAGAACGGGATGTGGAGGAAGAAGCCGAGCCGGCCGGTGAAGCCCTGCTTCCTGAGTTCGTTGCCGAGATAGAAGAAGTGGTAGTCGTGCACCCAGACGATGTCGTCGTCGCGCAGGAACTGCTTCAGGCGTTCCGCCACCCGCGCGTTCACCGCCCGGTAGACGCGGTCCGCCTCGCGGTCGAAATGCACGAGGTCGAGGCGGTAGTGCAGCAGCGGCCAGAGCGCGCGGTTGGCGTAGCCGAGATAGAAGCCGGCAAGCTCCTCCTCCGTCATGTCGATCGTGACGAGCTCGACCTCGCCGACCGTCTCGCGGCTCGCCTCGCCGGCCGTGCCGTCCTTCGTGGTCTCGCCGCTCCAGCCGAACCAGAGCCCGCCGCGGCGGCGCAGCGCGTCGGCGAGGCCGACCGCGAGGCCGCCGGCCTTGCCCTCGTCGCTGAGCGGTCCGACGCGGTTGGAAACGACGACGAGCCTTTGCTTCTCGCTCATCAAGCCGCTCCTTCCCCCTGGCTTCCCGCGCCGAGCCAGCGGTGCACGGCGGCGACGTCGGCGAGATGGTACTCCGCCGCCGTCACGCCCGGCCCGACCTTCACCGACACGCCGCCCATCTCCCTGACGCGGTCCAGCGCGAACTCGTCGGTCGTGTCGTCGCCGAGATAGACCGGCTGCCGGCCGCGGAAGGGCGGCTCGGCCATGAAGTCGGCGAGGGCCCGGCCTTTGTCCATGCCGGCCGGATGCACCTCGACGATCGCGTTGCCGACCATGACGACGAGATCGTCGCGGCCGCCCGCCGCCTCGCGCATCGCCCTCGCCGCCGTCTCGGCGAGGTCCGGCGCGCGCCGGTAATGCAGGACCAGCGCCGTGCCCTTGTCCTCGAGACCGAGGCGCGGTTCCAGCCGCACGGTTTCCTGCAGCCGCTCGCGCACCGCGTCCAGCGCGTCCGGCGTCATCAGGAGCCGCGTCGCCTCGTCGGAGGCGCCCCGCCGCTCGAGCCCGTGGACGCCGGCAAGCACGGGCTTCAGCGGCAGGAGGAAGCGGTCGAGATCGGCGATCCGCCGGCCGCTGACCACGGCGAGCGCGCCGCCGAGTTCGCGCTGGAGAGCGATCAGGCGATCCCGCACCACTGACGGCAAGCGGACCGCCGCCGGATCGTCCGCGAAGCCGACGAGCGTTCCGTCGAAATCGAGAAAAAGCGCGTGCCGGCCGGCGTCGAGAGCGGGAGGAGATCGCATTGCCGCGCGGGAAATAGGCCCCGCGACGGGCGAGCCTACCCTTTCGCGGTCTTCTTCCCGATGGCCGGCGAAGGTTTCGCGGCCGCCGCGCCCGCCAAAAGCCGCCGCTCGGCGCCCGCGAAGGCCGCCGCGATCTTCTCGTCGTAGCGGTTCTTGGCGAAGGCCGGACCGTTGTAGGCCTTGGCGAAATCGGCGAAGCGGCGCTCGGCGAGCATCCGGTCGAGATTGCCCAGCTTGAGGAATCTGGCGGCGATCAGGAACTGCCCGTCGGCCGAGCGCCGCGCTTCCGCGGCGAGCGCGGCGGCGCTCGGAAAGCCGAGGCGCTTCCAGTGGAAACCCATCACCTGGCAGAGACCCCAGGACGTCGCCGCATAGGCGGCCTCGGCATCGATCGCCGCGGCCCTCGCCAGGAGCACCCAGCGCCCCGCCTGCGTCGCCGGGTTGCGGACGGCCCCGGCGCGCGGGTCCGACAGGCCGGCGACCCGGGCTTGGCGGCGCTTCGCCTCGGGAAGCAGCTTGTCGAACCAGTGGCCTTCGAAGCGGATCAGCGGCTCGAGCCGCCCGTCCACGGAAGCCGAGCCCGCAAGATTCGTTTCGACGCTCGCCACGGCGAGGAGCACGGCGGCCCGCACGCCGGTCCGCGTCTCGGTCTCGCGCGCCGCCTCAACTATCGTCGCGATGGCGTTGCTGTCCGGCATAATCGTCGCTCCTCCTTCGGGAAAGCGAGGATCATGCCGTGGGCACGGCCGGCGGGGACAAGTTCCCCGCCCGCATCCACGCCGTTCAGGCCGAGCGGACGAGACCCGGAACCGCTTCCGGCTGGATCCTGCCGGCGGGAACCGCGGTGCGGCGGTCGGCCGCCGCGACGGCGTTCGCCACCATCTCGGCGGTGATGCCGCAGAGCGTCCAGCCGAGATGGCCGTGGCCGGTATTGTAGAAGACGCCCGACCGCTTCCCCGCGCCGACGCGCGGCATCATGTTCGGCATCATCGGCCTGAGGCCCGCCCACGGCACCACCGAGGCGGTGGAGGTGCCGGGGAAGCGGTGGCGGCACCAGTCGACCAGCGGGCGGATGCGCGCCATGCGGATGTCGCGGTTCTCGCCGGCGAACTCGGCCGTGCCGGCGATGCGCAGCCGGTCGTCCCCGAGCCGGCTCGTCACGATCTTGGCCTTGTCGTCGAGGATCGACACCCACGGCGCCGCCGCGCGGCTCGCCTCGTCGTCGAGGTTCACCGTCACCGAATAGCCCTTCACCGGATAGACGTTCACCCGGTCGCCGAGCTGCGCCGCGAAGCGGCGGCTCTGCGTTCCGGCGCAGACGACCACCGCGTCGAAGCGCTGCATGTGGCTCTCGCCGCCGCCGCGCCATTCGACGTTGACGCCCTTCGCCGCGTCGAGCCGGCGGATCTCGGCGTCGTAGCGGAACACGACGCCGCGTCTCGCGCAGGCGTCGCCGAGGCCGCGCGAATACTTGTGGATGTCGCCGGTGAAATCGCTTTCGGTGAAGAAGCCGCCGTGGAACCGGCCCTGGATCGCCGGCTCGATCACGTGGATCTCCTCCGGCGTCACGGCGCGCCGGTCGAGGCCGCCCTCGCGCAAAAGGGCGTTGACCTTCTCGCCGTGCTCGAATTCAGACCTACTCTCGTAGACGTGCAGGATGCCGCGCTTCACCAGATCGAAGTCGACGCCTTCCGCTGCCGCCATCGCGACGAGGTGCTCGCGGGCGGCGATGGCGAGCCGCGCCGTCGCGACCGTGTTCTCGCGGTAGTTCCGCGCCGCCGCGGCGAACTCCGCCATCCAGGCGAGCTTGTGCCAGGACGGGGTGGGGTGGACGAGCAGCGGCGCGTCCTTGCGGAGCATCCACTTGATGCCCTTCAGGAAGGTCGAGGGATGGTTCCAGACCTCGGCGTTCGAGGCGGAAAGCTGGCCGCCGTTGGCGAAGGAGGTTTCCATGCCGGCATGCGAGGCGCGGTCGAAGACCGTCACGTCGTAGCCGAGCGCGTTCAGCTTATAGGCGGTGGTGACGCCGGTGATGCCGGCGCCGATGACGGCGATGGAGGAGGCCACGAACGATCCTTTCGGCGGCAAGCAGGCGCTTGCTCGCTCAGTCGTCTCGCCCCTCCGTCACTGGCCTGAGAGTTTCGCGGCCGGCGGAACTGCTCCGCAGGCGCTTGCTCCTTCGGCGGACGGCCCGGTTGTCCGGCCGTCGCTCTCCGGATGTTTGGCGGCGCGCGGTCCTTCTGCCTGAGAGTTTCCGGGGCGGTTGCTCCTTCGGCGCCGGCCGTTGAAGCCGGTCTCTCCCGCATGCGTCGCTTGCCGACAATGATAGGAAATGCCGGGCCGCCCGGCAAGCGGGCGATCGGGTTCATCCTCAACGGAGCGTCACCGCGCCGGCGAGACATCGGGACGGCGAGCGTGGCGTAGCCCCTCCTTCATGCCGAAGCATCCGGCCCGCGCCCTCGATGCATGGTCTCGAACGCGAATGGCGTTGGTCGCGCCGCCGTGCCAATGGTAGACGTCGTTCGAACACGCTGCCGGCGACGTGCCGGCGGGCGGCTTCTCGGCATCCGCGCGAAGCCGGACCCGGGAAGGAACCGCCGGACAGGCGGGGTTTGCGGGTAGTCCGCAGCGGCGAGCGTTGCGGGTGGGAGGCGATCGCCTTCGCGCCCGAGAAGGAGGACGATTCCCATGAGCCACGCCCTTGCCGAAGCCGAAGCGGTCAGCGACGGGGCCCGCCCACGCGTCGCCAAGCCGAACACGCTCGTCTGGAACGATCCCTTCCTCCTCGACGACCAGCTTTCCGAGGAGGAGCGGATGATCCGCGACTCGGCCGCCGCCTTCGCCGAGGCCGAGCTTCTGCCGCGCGTCCAGGACGCCTACCTCAACGAGACCACCGATCCAAACCTGTTCCGGCGCATGGGCGAGGCCGGCCTCCTCGGCGTGACGCTGCCGGAGGAATACGGCGCGGCGGGCGCGTCCTACGTCGCCTACGGGCTCGTCGCCCGCGAGGTCGAGCGGATCGATTCCGGCTACCGCTCGATGATGAGCGTCCAGTCCTCGCTGGTGATCTACCCGATCTTCACCTACGGCTCGGACGAACAGCGGCGGAAGTACCTGCCGGGTCTGGTGTCCGGCGAGCTGATCGGCTGCTTCGGCCTGACCGAGCCGGATGCCGGCTCCGATCCCGGCGGCATGAAGACGCGGGCCGAGCGGATCGCCGGCGGCTATCGCCTGCGGGGTGCCAAGACCTGGATCTCCAACTCGCCCATCGCCGACGTCTTCGTGGTCTGGGCGAAGTCCGAGGCGCACGACGGCAAGATCCGCGGCTTCGTCCTGGAGAAGGGCATGAAGGGGCTCTCGGCCCCGAAGATCGGCGGCAAGCTGTCGCTTCGCGCTTCCGTCACCGGCGAGATCGTGATGGACGGCGTCGAGGTCGGCGAGGACGCGCTCCTGCCGGACGCATCCGGTCTCGCGGGACCGTTCGGCTGCCTCAACCGCGCCCGCTACGGCATTTCCTGGGGCGTGCTGGGCGCGGCCGAGGACTGCTGGTTCCGCGCCCGCCAGTACGGGCTCGACCGCCAGCAGTTCGGCCGGCCGCTCGCCGGCACGCAGCTCTTCCAGAAAAAGCTCGCCGACATGCAGACGGAGATCGCGCTCGGGCTCCAGGCCTCGCTTCGCGTCGGGCGCCTGATGGACGAGCACCGCTTCGCGCCGGAGATGATCAGCCTCGTCAAGCGCAACAACTGCGGCAAGGCGCTCGACATCGCTCGCACCGCGCGCGACATGCACGGCGGCAACGGCATCCAGATCGAGTACCACGTGATCCGCCATGCCCAGAACCTCGAGACGGTGAACACCTACGAGGGCACCCACGACGTCCACGCCCTGATCCTCGGCCGCGCCCAGACCGGCATCCAGGCCTTCTTCTGATGCCAGCCGCGCCCGGCCGCGCGCCGCTCGCGGGCCTGAAGGTGGTCGAGCTCGCCCGCATCCTCGCCGGCCCCTGGATCGGCCAGACGCTGGCCGATCTCGGCGCCGAGGTGATCAAGGTCGAGAGCCCCGGCGGCGACGACACCCGCACCTGGGGGCCGCCCTTCGTCGAGCGGCCGGACGGGCGCGGCGGCACGGAGCGCACGGCCGCCTACTTCCACGCGGCGAACCGGGGCAAGCGCTCGGTGACCTGCGACTTCGCCGACGCCGCCGATCTCGCCCGCCTGAAGACCCTGATCGCCGAGGCCGACGTCGTCGTCGAGAACTTCAAGGTCGGCGGCCTCAGGAAATTCGGCCTCGACCACGCGAGCCTCGCCGCCAGCAGCCCGCGCCTCGTCACCTGCTCCGTCACCGGTTTCGGCCAGACGGGCCCCCGCGCGGGGCATCCCGGCTACGACTTCCTGATCCAGGGCATGTGCGGGATCATGGACCTGACCGGCGATCCGGACGGCGAGCCGCAGAAGGTCGGCGTCGCCTGGATCGACATCTTCACCGGCCTCTACGGCGTGATCGGCATCCAGGCCGCGCTCGCCGAGCGCGAGCGGTCCGGCCTCGGCCAGCACATCGACCTGTCGCTGCTCGACGTTGGCGTGGCGGTGCTCGCCAACCAGGCGATGAACCATCTCGCCGGAGGAACCGTGCCGCGCCGCATGGGCAACGCCCATCCGAACATCGTGCCCTACCAGGTCTTCCCGTCGAGCGACGGCCACCTCATCATCGCCTGCGGCAACGACCGGCAGTTCGCCGCGCTCTGCGCCGTGCTGGGGCTCGAAGGCATCGCGGTCGATCCGACCTTCGCCACCAACGAGGCGCGCGTCGTCAACCGCGTCGCGCTGGCGGCGCTGATTTCGGCATGGACGAGCCTTCGGACGAAAGGGGACCTGATCGCAGCGCTGGAAGCGGCGGGCGTTCCGGGCGGACCGATCAACACGGTGGCGGAAGCGATCGCCGACCCGCAGATCGCGGCGCGCGGCCTGCAGATCGCGCCGGAAGGCCTGCCGGGCCTGAAGACGCCCATCCAGTTCTCGCGCAGCCCGCTGGAGCTCGCGGTCGCCGCCCCCTGCCTCGGCCACGGCGAATGGCGGTTCACCTCATCCAGCGAGGACGATCGGGCGGCATGACGGTCCTGGCTTCGCCGCCGCTGGCGAGGCAGCCCCCGACAGGCTTGGAATGGGTCGCGGCTCGACCCGAAGGCGGCCGGACGCGGCGGTCAAACGCCTTCCGCGACGCATCTAAGCTTCGGTGCTCACGCTGGCGAATGTCAAGAACGCTCTGGAACCATCGAGGCTCTTCGGCAAATCCGAACAAGCCTGCAGCGCCGGACGCCGGCTTCAACAGCAATCGAAGTTAGGAGAAGCCCCGTCGATGCTGGACGGGAAGATGGTTGCGGGGGTCCGCAGCCAGCGTTGTTCAACGCGGCTTCGATGCCTTATTCCAACTGCGCCAAGGCTATGATGAAATTGGTCTTTTCGCTTTAGACCTGCGGCGTGCCTACCGCCCTGTCGTTCGACCTACATGCGTCGTGCTCGCCACGTCGACAACACCGGCCTGATCCCGTTCGTCGGTCCGGCGACACTGTCGAGCCCAGAGACGCGGTTGCGGCTTGGTCGGAAGAGTAGTATATTCTTCGCAAAACATACTACACGGGCCGAGCGATGCAGACCACGACGATCACCGCACAGACGTTCAACCAGAACCCGAGCGCCGCCAAGCGCGCGGCGATGGACGGTCCTGTGGTGATCACCGAACGTGGCCGGGACGCGTTGGTGCTGATGACCTATGAGATGTTCGCTTCCTTCGTCGAGGACGCGCGACCTAAGCGCAAGCTGATCGAGATCGCCGACACCAGCCCGGAAGGCGATGTCGATTTCGTCATCGAGCGTGCCGACGTCGGCCGGAAAATCGAGTGGTGAGCCTGCTGCTCGACACCAACATCGTCTCGGAACTGCGCCGGCGCGAGCGCATGTCGGCCGAAATCATGCGGTGGTCTGAAAACGTCGATTTGTCCGCCACCGTCCTGAGCGCCGTCACCATCGGCGAAATCGGGGCGGGCATTGCCAACTCGAACCGCACGAACCCGCCGTTCGCCGCTGCGCTGACGCGCTGGCGGGACCAGCTTCTCGTCGACTTCGACGGTCGCATCGTGCCCTACGGCGTCGGCGAAGCGCTGCTCTGCGCGCGACTGCCCTCTCCGAACGGCAGGCTGACCGCAGACATGATGATCGCGGCGTCGGCACTCGCACACGACTGCGTTGTCGTCACCCGGAACGATGCGGATTTCCTGCCGCTCGGCGTCGCGATCTTCAATCCCTATGACGTGCGGCCGAGTGGTCCGCGCCCCTGAGAGGATTGACACCGCCGGGACGTAAATTCGGTTTCTCCAACATCGAAGCTGGAGAAACCGAACATGCCTGCGAAACCGACCTATCTCAGTCGAAAGCGCGCAGTTGCTGCAAACCGTCGCGGGCGGATGGCGATGCTCTGGTCCTAGAAAGCGGATGAGCGACGTCGCGGGAGGTCGGAACGTGGATGTGAGGGTCCGCAGCCAGCGTTGTTCAACGCGGCTTCGGTGCATGGTTCCGACGACGGCAAACCATTGATTCGAATGCTCTCTTCAAGCTTTAAGGCCAAGCTACGATCCTGCCGTCCTGACCGACATTCTCCAGAAGGATCGTCATCGGTACATCGCCAGCGCAGGCGCGACCTTCACCGCCCGACCTTCCACGGATCGATCACTGCGATGCCCGCGGCCTCGAAGGCACTGGCGTCGCGAGTCGCAACCGTGAAGCCATGGGCAACGGCGATGGCGGCGATGAAGCCGTCCGGCGTCGGAAAGCCCCTGCCCGCGCTGCGAGCTGCGACAGCCAGATCGGCATAGTGGCGGGCAGCGTCGGTGTCGAAGGGGAGGACGCGGCCGTCGAACAGATCGAGAGTCCCGTCCAGCGTCAGGCGGAGCTTCGGCTTGCGTCGCCCATCGGGCAGCGCGCCGATGCCGAACAAGAGTTCGGCGATGGTCACGCTGGATAGAAAGAGGGTTTCGGCGGCCTGCGCGTCCAGCCAGTCGCGGACAGCGGGGTTCGGCTCCGGCTTCATGGCCTCGGAGACGACGTTCGTGTCGAGGACGATCACTCGAACGCCATCGGATCGGCGGGCCTGCGGTCGCGGGTTTGGTCGAGCGCATCGAAATCGGCATTGGTGAGCCCTGCCCGCTGGCTCAAAGCCGAGAGCGCCGAACCGAGCCGCACACGATTTGCAGGACGGACCGTGGCCTCCAGAATGTCGCGCATCTCGGCTTCGGTGCTGCGGCCATGATGGGCGGCACGCACTTTGAGAGCGCGATGCGCTTCTTCCGACAGATTGCGAATGGTCACGGCAGGCATTTAATTGCAACTCCGGTCGGATGATAGCTTTGCTATCAACATAGCTAGATTGCCATCACATCACAAGCAACGGCAGCCTTGACCGGAGCGCGGTTCGCCGCTCCTTGAGGTGACTTAGCTCGCTGATCAGTCGGGTCAGAAAGCGATGGCTGAACCGATATCAGCGATTTGGCCAACCCGAGGCGGATCAGGCTGGAGCCTGTGGGGTTGCTCGATGCACTACCCACCGCGCCAGCATGGGGCCCATCATGCAGACCACGAGCGTAGCCGCGGCAAGCCGTTGCCACGCATGGCATCGCGATGGAAGTCATTCGGCTGCTCCAAGCCAAGTGCGGCTTCGTCCTGCTCCCCCTACCGGTGGGTAGTGGAGCGGTCATTCGCTTGGATGGCCTGCTTCCGCCGACTCGCCTGCGACTACGAGCGCTTGCCTGTCACCCTGGCAGGCCTCCACCTCATCGCCTTCGTTATCTTGCTCTTGCGCAGAGCCGCTGACTTCGCCGCAGTCCGCAACACCCTCTAGGATGCGAGTTCAAGTAAATACCAAAGCTGCTCGCCTTCTCGACCTTTTTTTATAAGACGGTGACCATCGCTATTCGCCATGTGCGGAATATCGATCTCGGCAAGTGGATCCGTGCACACGATCTTCAAACGTGTTCCAAAGGGCAAAGTCCGGATCAGCTTGCGAGCGCGGATCACTGGCAGCGGGCATTTCAGCCCGGACGTATCGAGAAGGCGATCGAACGAGGTTTCCATCAGCGGGTTACGATGTCTTCCACGTCGACGGGTGTAAGATAGTAGCCGTGCGCTCGTACGAGCGGCGATCCCGCCAGTTTGACGATCATATCCCCTCGCCCGAGCAGGTCCTGTGCGCCACCCTCGTCCAGAATGATCTGGGACTCTGAAGCCTTCTGAACAGTCAAGGCGATCCGGGCTGGAATATTGCTCCGGATCAGACCGCTGAACGTTTTCGCATCCGGGCGCTGAGTGGCCAGTATCAAATGGATGCCGGCGGCCCGCGCCAATTGCGCAAGCCGGATGATTTCAGCCTCGACTGTCCGATCTTGCATGATGAGATCCGCTAGCTCATCGACGCACGCCACAATGTAGGGAAGCCGAACGCCCTTCAGCGCGAGATCCCCCACGTTGTTGACCCCAAGCTCGCTCATTCGCTTGTATCGATCGTCCATCTCCTCGACGAGCGTCCGCAGGGTTTCTCGGGCGGCTTCAGCACCGATGGCGATCTCGTTGCGCCAAAGGAAGCGGCTTTTCGATTGGAAAATGCGCGGGCCATCCGCCAGTACGATGAGGTAGTTCTGGCAAAGCGGAAAGGTCGCGGATGAGCCCCCTTCCGTTGATCACGAAGCCGAAAAACTGGCCGGAGATCGATCGCGCGCATTGGGCGATGCTCTTCGTGAAAGGCGACCTGTTCGACGATGCGGGCGGTGGTGCCCATTGGTCGGCAGGCACGCGCGCGAAGCTTGAACAAACTTACGGGCACTGGCTGAGCTTTCTGGCGCGAAGCGGCCAGTTGGACCTCTTCTGCGCTCCGGCGGAGAGGATCACGCGCGATACGGTTCGGCTTTTCCACAACGAGACGCTCGCGCGTGTTTCCGTGATCAGCATCTCTTCGCAGTTGGCCGATCTCTGCATGATAGCCCGACCTCTCGATCCAGCGGCCGACTGGGCTTGGCTGAGAATGGTGTCGGATCGTTACCGCCGGCGGCAGGAGCTTACGCAGCTCAAGCCTCGCCCCGGTGTCAGTAGCAGTGAGATCTATCGCTGGGCGCTGAAAGAGATTGGCACCGCGGAGAAGATGGAGAGCGACGGGAGGTGGGAGCGCTCGATCCGCTTTCGGGATGGCTTGATGGTCGGCCTTCTGATTGCCCGCCCGGTACGGCTGCGCGCCTTCATCAACATCGAAATCGGCAAGCACTTGGCGGCCCAAGCCGATGGGTTCACGCTGCAATTCAAGCCGGAGGATATGAAGGACCGCAAGTCGCGCACGTTTTCCGTGCCGGCTGGGCTCGTTGGTCCGATGAGCCGCTATCTGACGGAGCACCGGCCCGAACTCCTCCGCGGGGCGGAAACGGGCAAGCTCTGGATATCACGGCGAGGCACCCCGCTTTCCCGTGACGGCTTCCAGCAGCATCTTCACGACATCACGCTGCGCGGCCTCGGCGTAGCGCTTCGACCCCATGCTTTCCGCCATGTCGCGGCGACGTCGATCGCGGAAGACGACCCGGAACACGTGAACATCATAGCGAGCCTGCTCGGGCATGCCACGCTGGCGACGTCCGAGCGGCACTACAACCGGGCGAGTGGCGTGACAGCCGCTTCCGCCTTCCAAAGTATGATCCGCGACAGGCGTCACTCAACGTCGGCGTCCGAGCGGCAGATGAATTTCGCCCGCGTCCTTCGGCGCGGAAGTCGCACCCAAACCTGACTGATCAGCAATCATGAAAAGGAAGAACGTCATGCGTGCCGTCATCTACGCCCGCTACTCGACGGAATTGCAGAGCCGGACTTCGGTGGAGGACCAGGTCCGCATCTGTCGACGCCGCATCGAACAGGAGGGCTGGCAGCTCACTGCCGTTTATTCCGACCGCGCGATGAGCGGCGCGTCGCATTTACGGCCGGGCTACCAGAAGCTTCTAGAAGAGGCTCGCGCGGGGATGTTCGATGTGGTGCTCGCCGAGAGCATCGACCGCCTTTCCCGCGATCAGGAGCACATCGCTTCGCTCTACAAGCAACTGAGTTTCCGGCGCATCCCGCTGATCACCATCGCGGAGGGAGAGATCAACGAGCTGCATGTGGGCCTCAAGGGCACCATGAGCGGCCTATACCTCAAGGACCTCGCCCAGAAGACGCATCGCGGGCTCGAAGGGCGCGTGCGGCAAGGCTTGTCGGCCGGGGGAATTGCCTACGGCTACGACATCGTTCGCGCGATCGGTGCCGATGGGCAGCCGAAGACGGGCGAGCGCGCCGTCAACAACGCGCAGGCGGACATCGTCCGGCAAATCTTCTCGAGCTTCGCTTCCGGCAAGAGCCCGCGAACGATCGTGTCCGAGCTGAACAAGCAGGCCATTGCCGGCCCGCATGGTGTTCCGTGGGGCGCATCGACCATCTACGGCAACTGGCGTCGCGGAACCGGCATCCTGAATAACGAACTCTACGTCGGCCGGCTCGTCTGGAACAGGCAGCGCTTCGTGAAGGACCCGCAGACCGGCCGTCGCCAAGCCATCCCGAACCCGCCGGAAGAGTGGATCATCGAAGATGTGCCCGGCATGCGCATCGTGGACGACGAACTCTGGAGCCGCGTGAAGACACGGCAGGAGGGCGTGCGGACCAACATCATGCGAGACGACGACATCCGTCCGGAGCGAGCGCGACGGCCGAAATATCTGTTTTCCGGCCTGCTCAAGTGCGGCGCCTGCGGTGCGGCTACGTCGCCTGCGGTAAGCGACATTACGCCTGCGCGAACGTCAGCAATCGCGGCACCTGCGAGAACCGTCTCACCATCCGGCGCGACATCCTCGAAGAGTCGGTGCTCTCCGGTCTTCGAAAGAACCTCGCTCACCCCGATCTCCTCGCCGCCTTCATGGCCGAGTACGGGAAGGAGTGGAACAGGCTGCGCCGCGAGGAGGATGCCGCCCGGAGCCGCGACACGGTCGAGCTCGCCTCGATCAAACGCCAGCTCGCCCGAATCATCGATGCCGTGAAGAACGGCTTCTACGTCCCATCGATGAAAGCCGAAGCCGAGGGCCTGGAGCAGCGCAAGGCGGAACTGGAAGCGTCTCTGCTGGTGCCGGACGAGGAGTTGCCGAGGCTCCATCCCGGCATCTCGGAAATCTATCGCAAGAAGGTGGAGGCGCTTTCCCACGTGCTGAACGACGAAGCGCTGCGCGACGAGGCCGCCGGCTCGCTACGTTCGCTGCTCAGCCAGATCAGGCTCGTTCCGCAGGACGGGAAACTGGAGATCGAACTCGTCGGCGACCTCGCGGGCATCCTCGCCCTCACCAACGAAAAAAGCCCCGCTGCTCTTCGCAAAGGGGCTTCTACAACAGTGGTTGCGGGGGCAAGATTTGAACTTGCGACCTTCAGGTTATGAGCCTGACGAGCTACCGGGCTGCTCCACCCCGCGCCATCGCGAAACCGTTCGGCTTCGACGCGCTTCATATATGCGACAGTTGCGTGAATGAAAAGCCCGAAAACGCGGAAGAACGGCGGTTTCGCTCATTCCTCCCGCAGGGCGCGGCGGAGCACCTTGCCGACATTCGATTTCGGCAGCTCGTCGCGGAATTCGATCGCGCGCGGCCGCTTGTAGTTGGTGAGGTTCGCCCGGCAATGCGCCCGCACCGCCGCTTCCGTGAGGCCGGGCTCGCCGCGGACGAGGAACAGTTTCACGGCTTCGCCGGAGGCGGCGTCCGGCACGCCGACGACCGCGGCCTCCGCGACGCCGGGCAGGCGCAGCACCACGTCCTCGATCTCGCTCGGATAGACGTTGAAGCCGGATACGTTGATCATGTCCTTCTTCCGGTCGACGATCCGGAACCAGCCGCGCTCGTCCATCAAGCCGATATCGCCGGTGCGGAAGAAGCCGTCCGCCGTCATCACCGCCCGCGTTTCCTCCGGACGGTTCCAGTAGCCGGCCATGACCTGCGGCCCCCGCACGGCGAGTTCCCCCGGCTGCCCGAGCGGGAGTTCACAGCCGTCCTCATCGACGACGCGAAGTTCGGTGGAAGGCAGCGGCAGCCCGATCGCCCCGGTGTAGGTGTCGGACAGAACCGGGTTGCAGGCGATCGTCGGGGAGGTTTCGGATAGGCCGTAGCCTTCGCAGATCGCGCTGCCGGTCACCTTCCGCCAACGCTCGGCGACGCTCGCCTGCACCGCCATGCCGCCGCCGACGGAAAGCTTGAGGCTCGACCAGTCGACGCGGCTCGCCTGCGGGTGGCGAGCGATCGCCGCGAAGAGCGTGTTCACCGCCGGGAAGCTATGGAAGCGGACCGAGCGCAGGTCCCAGAGGAGCGCGGCGATATCGCGAGGATTGGGGATCAGGAGGTTGCAGCCGCCCGTGCGCATGGACAGCATCATGTTCACCGTGAACCCGAAGATATGGTAGAGCGGCAGCGCACAGACCGTCATCGGCCGCTCGCCCTCCGGGATCAGGTCCAGCGCGGGGCGATGCCAGGCCTCGGCCTGCAGAGCGGCGGCGACGATATTGCCGTGCGTCAGCATCGCGCCCTTCGCGACGCCGGTGGTGCCGCCGGTGTACTGCAGGACCGCCAGATCGCCCGGTTGAA
Source organism: Plantimonas leprariae (assembly GCF_008802405.1). Lineage (GTDB taxonomy): Bacteria > Pseudomonadota > Alphaproteobacteria > Rhizobiales > Rhizobiaceae > Plantimonas > Plantimonas leprariae. The sequence continues at coordinate 1,049 of NZ_VZDO01000014.1, read as the reverse complement.
GCGTCGGCGGCGCGAACGTCGCCCTTGCCCCTGCACGAAGAGCGCCGTTCCAAGAGATGGCAGTCGGCAAGTCATATGCCGGAACCATCCGCTTCACATGGCGGATCGCGAAGTTGACGACGGCACCTTTCGGGAAGCGAAGCGCATCGCCGACACGTGTGACGATCACGTGCTCGACCGCGGTCGCCCCGATGCAGGCGGCGAGCGTTGCCGCCATGTTCTCCAGCACCACGACCACGCGGGCGCCGGAATCTTGCAGCTGATGCTGAAGCTCGCGCGGCGTGTAGAGCGGGTTCGTGTTGACGACGACGAATCCTGCGCGAAGGACGCCGGCGACCGCGATCGGATATTGCGGAACGTTCGGCATCATCAGCGCGACGCGCGCGCCGCGTTCGAGGCCGAGCGTTTGCAGGTAGGCCGCGAAGCATCGCGATTGCACTTCGATCTCGGTGAAGCTGAGGTTCCGCCCCATGAAACGGAAAGCCGCCAGCGATGCATGGCGACGGAACGCCTCGTCCATGAGTTCGGCGAGCGAGCGATAGGCGACGCCGGGCAACGTTGCCGGAACGCCCGGCGGATAGTTCGCCAGCCAAGGCGCGGACATTCGATCCCCCCGAATCGTCGTCCTTCGTTATACGATCGTTCGCTCCGGAAAGAAGCCGGAACGTCACTTGCGTCACGCGGTCGGGAGTTCGATGGTGATTGGGAAAGACCGCAACGGAAGCCGCGTCACTCGCGCCGCGTTCGACACCCGCGCGCTGGACGTCCTGATCTGCCCGCTGACGCGCGCATCGCTGATCTATGTTCCGGAGTCGGACGAGCTCGTGTCACGGCAGGGCGCCCTCGCCTATCCGATCCGCGCCGGCGTGGCGATCCTGGTACCGTCCGAAGCGCGGCGGCTGGATGGCGACGACAAGAAAATCTGAAACCGTCCGGTACGCGGTCGTGCCAGTCGCGAGACAGATATGCCGACCGTTCCCGTTGTCGGATTGGGGCGTTTTTAGGGGATTTGGTTTCGGGTTCGGGGGTTGATTTGGTGGATCGGGAGG
>NZ_VZDO01000013.1 GCF_008802405.1 Plantimonas leprariae | reverse complement strand
GGCCGCCGCCGACAGCTGGGAAGAGTTCTGACACGGGCAGCGACAGCACCAAGCCGCGGCCACCCGCCGTCGACACATCACCGCACCCAACCCGCGAAGGCCGGCCCCCAACGCCGGCCTTCGGCGTTTCGGACAGACCCCCCCGCACAGCGGCCTTCCGGCCGTCTTGCGACCGCGCTCGCCTGGCATCCTCGACGGCCGCCCTCCTCGCCTGATACGGGAGAGCCAAGGGGGAGGCACATGCTGATCGGCATCGACTGGGGCGGCACCAAGATCGAGGGCGTCGCGATGGAGCCGGACGGGCGCGAGCTCCTGCGCCGGCGGCGCGACACGCCCCGGCACGACTATCCCGGCTGCATCGCCACGATCGGCGACATGGTGGCGGAGCTCGAAGCCGAGACCGGCCGGACGGGCACGCTCGGGATCGGCATTCCCGGCTCGCTGGAGCCGCGCAGCCGCCTCGCCAAGGGCGCGAGTTCGACCTGGTTGCTCGGACGGCCGGTCGAGACCGACCTTCGCGAAGCGCTCGGCCGCGAGATCCGCGTCGAGAACGACGCCGACTGCTTCGCCGCCTCCGAAGCGCTGGACGGGGCCGGACGCGGCGCGAACGTCGTCTTCGCCGTGATCCTCGGCTCCGGCATCGGCGCAGGGATCGCGGTCGGCGGACGGGCGCATCACGGGCCGAACAACAGCGGCGGCGAATGGGGGCATAACCCCCTGCCCTTTCCAGACATCACCGAGCTTCCCGGCCGCCCCTGCTATTGCGGCCGGCACGGCTGCCTCGAAACCTGGGCGTCTGGCCGCGCCTTCGAGGCGGAATACGAGCGGCACACGGGGAAGATGGCGAAGGCCGCGGAGATCATGGCGCTGAAGCGCGGCGGCGACCGCCTTTGCGGCCTCATCTGGGACCGCTACGTCGATCGCGTCGCGCGGGGCCTCGCAACCGTCGTCAACACGCTCGACCCGGACGTCCTCGTGATGGGCGGCGGCATGTCGAACGTCGACGAGCTCTACGACGATCTGCCGCCGGCGCTGGCGAAGCGGACCTTCTCGCCGGTCTTCCACACGCCGATCCGCCGCGCGGCGCATGGCGATTCCAGCGGCGTTCGCGGCGCGGCCTGGCTTTGGAGGGATGCCTGATGGCGGAAAACGCTTCGACTGACAGAGCCGGGATCGCGCGGCGCTACGAGTTCGGCCTCGCCCTCGTGCGCGAGGCGGGCGAGCTGGCGCTCGGCTATTTCCGCCGGCGAGAGATGCTGACGATCCAGTCCAAGGGACTGCAGGACATGGCGAGCGAGGCCGATCTCGAGACCGAGCGGCTGATCCGCCGCCGGCTGGCGGAGGCCTTCCCCGACGACGCGTTCCTCGGCGAGGAGACCGGCGTCTCCGACCACCGGCCGGGCCAGGGCATCTGGGTCGTCGACCCGATCGACGGGACACAACCCTTCATCTCGGGCCTCTCCAGCTGGTGCGTCTCGATCGCCTTCGTCGCCGACGACGAGGTGCAGTTCGGCACGGTATTCGCGCCGGCGCGCGGCGAGCTCTTCGCCGGCGGCATCGACGTGCCGGCGACGCTGAACGGCCGGCCGATGGAGCGCCATCCCGGCCGCTCGGTGCGCGACGGCATCACGGCGACCGGCCACGCCCCGCGCGTGCCGCCGGAGCGGTTCCTGCCCGCCTTCGAGCGGCTGCTGAAGGCGGGCGGCATGTTCTACCGCGACGGATCGGGGGCGCTGATGCTCTGCGACGTCGCCTGCGGCCGGCTCCTCGGCTACATGGAACAGCACATCCATGCCTGGGACTGCCTCGGCGCTGTCGCCGTGGTCCGCGCCGCCGGCCTCAGGACCAACGACTTCCTCGCCGGCGACGGGCTCCGCAAGGGCAATCCGATCGTCGCCGGCAACGAAAGCGTCTTTCGTGAACTCGAAGCCATCATGCGGGGCTGACCGGCGCCGGCTCACCCCGATCGCCCGTCCGGGAGGGACCGGTTGATGCTCGATCCGACCGCAGAACAGGTTCTGGCGCTCGGCCGCTCGGCCGGCGGGCGGCCCTTCGAGGACGGCACGGCGGAAGAGGCGCGCGCCGCCTACGACGCCGCCTTTCCCGCCCTGCAAGGCCCGCTGGAAGCGGTGTCGGAGACGCGGGAGCTCCGGATCGAGGGACCGGGCGGGCCGATCCCGCTCCGGCTGCACCGTGGTCACGGCGCGCCGGCGGAAGCGGCGCCAGCGATCCTCTACTGTCATGGCGGCGGCTGGGTCATCGGCGGCCTCGATTCCCACGACGACATCTGCCGCTGGTTCGCCAACCTGGCGAAGGCCGTGGTGGTCTGCCCGGACTACCGCCTCGCGCCGGAGCATCCCTTTCCGGCCGGGCTGGAGGACTGCCTCGCGACCTTGCGGGCGCTGGCGGAGCGGCCGGCGGCGTTCGGCATCGACGCCGCGCGCATCGCGGTCGCCGGCGACAGCGCCGGCGGCAACCTCGCCGCCGTCCTCGCCCTCCATGGGCGCGACGGCCGCGCGCCGCACGTCGCGGTGCAGCTGCTGATCTATCCGAACACCGATGCGGGCCAGACCGCCGACAGCTACCGGCGCTTCGCGGACGGCTTCGGGCTGACCGCACGGACCATGCGCTGGTTCCGCGACCAGTACGTGCGAAGCGCCGCCGACATCGAGGACTGGCGCGTATCGCCGCTGCGCGCGGCCAGCCTCGCCGGTTCGCCGCCGGCTTATCTGGCGCTCGCCGGCTGCGACATCCTGCACGACGAGGGCGAAGCCTATGCCGAACGGCTCCACGCCGAGGGCGTGTCGACGCAGATCGGCCGCCGGGCCGGGCAGATTCACGGCTATGTCTCGGCCGGGCGCTTCGTTCCGGCGGCACGCGAGACCGTCGCCGAGGCGGTCGAGGCCTGGCGGCGCTTCGACGGCCGCTAGCCGCCGGGGCTCGCCGGAAGACGCCTCAGCCGCGCCGGCGGCGGAGCTGGTCGAAGTAGACGATCACGATGATCAGCACGCCGGTGATGATGCGCTGCCAGAACGAGTTGACGTTCATGAGGTTCGCGCCGTTGTTGATCGTCGCCAGGATGAAGGCGCCGATCAGCGGCCCCTGGACGGAACCGATCGCGCCGAACAGCGAGGTGCCGCCGATGACGGTCGAGGCGATCGCCTGCAGTTCCCAGCCTTCCGCCTGCGTCGCGTTGCCGACGCCGATGCGGGCGGCGAGAAGCACGCCGACAAAGGCGGCGCAGAGGGCCGACAGCGAATAGGCGAGATAGATCATCCGCGGCACGTTCACGCCGGACAGTCGCGCGGCTTCCGGGTTCGACCCGACCGCGAAGAGGTAGCGGCCGAGGCGGCTCATATGGAGAAAGACGAAGGACGGCACCGCGACGAGGATCACCATCCAGAAGAGGTTCGGGATGCCGAGGAAGCTCTCGCGCGAGAACTGGTTGAAGCCCTGGTTGGTGATCGAGATCGTCGAGCCGTTGGTGATCACGAGCCCGATGCCGCGCAACGCCGTCAGTGTCGCCAGCGTGATGATGAAGGGCGGCAGCCCCATCCGGACGATACCGAAGCCGTGGAAGAGGCCGATCGCGAGCCCCATCACGAGCGTCAGCCCGATCGCGAGCGGCACCGGCACGCCCTGCTGCAGGAGCCAGGCGATCACGGTGGTCGAGAAGCCGACGACCGCGCCGACCGAAAGGTCGATGCCGGCGGTGATGATGACGAAGGTCTGGCCGATCGCGAGGATCGCGATCATCGAGCCCTGCCGGAGGAGGTTCGCGATGTTGTTGCCGGTCGCGAAGGTCGACGTCGCGAAGGCGAGGAACACCCAGAGCGCGACGAGGAGGCCGAGCAGCGTCAGCGCGAACAGGAAGCCAAAGTTGCGCCGGGTGGTCGTGGTCGAAGCGACCGCGTCGGCGTTGGTGCTCCCGATCGTCATGCAGGTTTTCCCTTCACTCCTAGACGCCGATCGCCTGCGCGAGGATGTCCTCGTGCGTCGCCGCGCGGAAGCCCTTCGAATCGACGAGTCGGCCGCCCCGGAACACGTGCAGCGTGTCGGAAAGCTCGTAGACTTCCGGCAGGTAGGACGAGATCAAGAGGATACCGGCGCCGCCCTTCAGGAGCTTGCCGAACAGCCGGTAGATCTCGGCCTTGGTGCCGACGTCGACGCCGACCGTCGGCTCGTCGAAGATGAACAGCTCGGCCCCGTGGTTCAGCCACTTGCCGATCACGATCTTCTGCTGGTTGCCGCCGGACATCGCGGAGGCGAGCGTGCGCCGGCTCGGCGTCTTGATCTGGAGGTCGCGGATCTGCCGGTCGGCGTGCTCGGCCTCGCGGGTGCGCGAGATGGTGAGCCCACGCGTCAGCCGGTCGTAGACGGGCAGGTTGAGGTTCAGCCCGATCGGCAGGTTCAGCGCGAGCCCCTGGTCGCGGCGGCTTTCGGGCGCCAGCGCGATGCCGAGATCGATCGCCCGGCGTTCGCCGTCGATGGAGACCGGCCGGCCCTTCCAGAGGATCTCGCCGGCCGTCTTCGGGTTGCGGCCGAACAGGCTGAGGGCGAACTCGCTGCGGCCGGCGCCGATCAGGCCGTAGAGGCCGACGATCTCGCCGGCCCGGACGCTGAGCGAGACGTCGGCGAAGCCTTCGCCGGAAAGGTTCCGCGCCTCGATCAGCGGCGCGCCGAGCGGGATCGTCTCCTTGTGATAGATCTGCTCCAGCGAGCGGTTGATCATCATCGCGACGAGTTCGGCCTCGTCCGTCTCGCCGATCGGGCGCGTGCCGACGAGAAGGCCGTCGCGCAGCACCGAGACGCGGTCGGCAAGCTCGAACACCTCCTCCATGCGGTGGGAGATGTAGACGACGGTGACGCCTTCCGCCTTCAGCCGCCGGATGAGGGCGAAGAGCTGCGCAGCCTCGGCCCGCGTGAGGTAGGCGGTCGGCTCGTCGAAGATCAGGAAGCGGGTGCCGCGCAGCGAAGCGCGCGCCGTCGCGACGAGCTGCTGCTGCCCGATGGTGAGCGAGCCGAGCATGGCTTCCGCCGGAATCTGGAAGCCGAGGTCGTCCAGGATCGCCTGCGCGGCGCGGTTCATCTCGCGCTTGCGAAGCAGGCCGAACCGCGCGCTCTCGTCGCCGAGGAAGACGTTCGCCGCGACGGACAGGTGGCGGCAGAGCACGACCTCCTGGTGGACGGCGTTGATGCCGTGGTCGATCGCCTCCTGCGGCGTGGCGAGCGCCACCGGCTGCCCGCGCCAGTAGACCTCGCCGCCGGTGCGGCGGACGACCCCGGTGAGGAGCTTGATCAGCGTCGACTTGCCGGCGCCGTTCTCGCCGACGATGGCGTGGATCTCGCCCTCGACGAAGGCGAGGTCCGACGGGCGGAGGGCGAGCACCGGCCCATAGCGCTTCTCGAGATTGCGCAGTTCGAGGATCGGCGCGCCGGTGGCTTCCGGCGGCGGACCGTGCCTGGCGGCAAGCGCGTCGGTGGCGGTTACGGGCATGGTCGAGGGTTCCGAACGGCGGGTCGAACGGCAGCGGCGACAGGCGATGCCCGGCGAAGCGCGTTCGCCGCCGGACCCCGCCGACCTTCGGCTGCGGCCGGTGGCGGGCGCGGTGGTCCGCGCCCGCCGTTTGTCGCCCGAGGCTACTTCACCTTCGGGTTCAGGAGTTCCTGCGAGCGCGGCTCGTTCATGTTGGCGGTGGTGATCAGGTTCGCACCCGTGTCGACGTTTTTCTCGACCGTTTCCTTCTTGGAAGCGGCGAGCGCCGTCTTGATGCCGTCGTAGCCCATCCGGTACGGGTCCTGCACGACCAGCGCCGAGATCACGCCGTCCTTCAGGAAGCCGACGAGGCGGTCGTCGCTGTCGAAGCCGACCAGCGCGACCTTGTCCTTGGCGTTGTTCTCGGCGATCGACTGCCCGGCGCCCTGCGCCATGATCAGGTTCGAGGCGAAGATGCCGACGAGGTTCGGGTTGGCGGTCAGAAGGTCGGTCGTGATGTTGAGGCCGGTCGCGGCCTGGCCGTCGGCGTAGCGGTCGGCGACGAGCTTCAGGTCTGGATACTTGGCGGCGAGCTGCTCGGTGAAGCCCTTCTTGCGCTCCTCCAGCGAGCCGGCGTTCGGCGCGTTGGTGATGAGGGCGACGTCGCCCGCGACCTTGCCGGTCTTCGCCTTGATCGCCTCGGCGAGGCCGTCGGCCGCGATGCGCCCGCCCTGGACGTTGTCGGTGGTCAGGAACGAGGTGAAGGCCGTCGATTCGGCCGAGGAGTCGATGCCGATCACCGGCACCGACTGGGCGGCTTCTGTGATCGGGGCGCCGAGCGCCGTGCGCTCCGTCGGCGCGATGACCACGGCGGCGGGATTGCCGGAGACCGCGTTCTCGAGGATCGAGATCTGGCCGTTGATGTCGGTCTCGGCCTGCGCGCCGAGCTCGGGCACGTTGACGCCGAGGTCCTTGCCGGCCTGCCGCGCGCCGGCGAGCACGATCTGCCAGTAGAAGGACGTCGTGTCCTTGACGATGATCGGGATCGTCGGCTGCTGAGCCGAGGCCGACGCCATTCCGGCTGCCGCCACTCCCATCAGGACGGCCGCGCCGCCCAACATCGCCAGCACGCGACGCCGCGCATGGACCGCATAATTCATGGTCTCTCTCCCAACTCGACACGCACGCCCGGATCGGCGCGAGTCCTCCCGTCGATGGGGTGGAGCTTATGAACACATTCGCGGCTTGGCAAGCCATGCGAGGCCGGCAAAACTCAGCGTTCCTCGACCTCCGGCGCCTGCACGGGCGCGGCGGACGGCAGAGGTCCGGCCGGAGGAAGGCCGGTGGCCCGCCCGGCCGGCCGAACGATGGCACAGCCGAAGCGGCGCGAGCGGAGGGAGGGAGCGGAAAGATGAAGGCGATTCGCCTCGAAGGCTTGGGGAAACTGGCGGTCCGGGATGTGGCGAAGCCGGTGCCGAAGCCGGACGAGATCCTGGTGAAGGTGGCGGCCTGCGGCATCTGCGGGACCGACCGCCATCTCTTTCTCGGCGAGTTCCCGTCGCGGCCGCCGGTGACGCTCGGCCACGAGTTCGCTGGGACGGTCGAGGCCGCGGGCGCCGAGGTGGCCGGCTTCCGGCCGGGCATGAAGGTGACGGGCGATCCGAACATCGCCTGCGGGCGTTGTCCCGAATGCCATCGCGGCCGCGTCAATCTCTGCCGCGACCTCCAGGCGATCGGCATCCACCGCGACGGCGGCTTCGCGGACTACGTCTGCCTGCCCGAAACGCAGGCGCACCGGCTGCCGGACGATCTCGATCTCGTCCACGGCGCGTTCTGCGAACCCCTCGCCTGCTCCATCCACGGCCTGGACATCGCCGGGATCAGGCCGGGCGAGTCCGTCGTCGTGCTCGGCGGCGGCCTGATCGGCCTCCTCGTGGTCCAGCTCGCGCGCCTCGCCGGGGCGTCGCGCGTCGTGCTCGTCACCCGCAGCGCGGGCAAGCGGGCGCTCGGCGAACGGCTCGGAGCCACCGCCACCGTCGATCCCTCCGCCGGCGACGCCCATGCCGCGATCTGCGGCGAGAGCGGCCTCCTGCCCGGCGGCGCGGATAAGGTGATCGAGGCGGCCGGGGTTCGCGAAACCGTCGAACAGGCGCCGAAGCTCGCCTGCCGGGGCGGGACGGTGCTGGTGCTCGGCGTCCTGCCGCAGGGCGCGAGCGTCGCGATCGAGCCCTTCGACCTCCTGTTCCGGGAGGTGCAGCTTCTCAGCTCGTTCATCAATCCGTTCACGCACGCCCGGGCCGCCGACCTGATCGCGAGCGGCACGATCGAGGTCGAGCCGCTGATCACCCGCCGGGTCGACTTCGAGGACGCCGCGGCGGCGATCGCCGCTCCGGCGCCGGCGGGCGAGATCCGGGCGATGCTGGTGCCGCACGGCTGAACGCGGCCGGCGGCACGTGCGGCGTCAGAGCATCGGCATGCCGCCGGTGACGGGGATGAGCGCGCCCGAGATGTAGCTGCCCTCGCCGGACGCGAGCAGCACATAGGCCGGCGCGAGTTCTGCCGGCTGGCCGGCGCGGCCGAGCGGCGTCTTCTCGCCGATGGTCGCGAGTTCCTCCGGCGTCTTCACGATCGGCTGGATCGGCGTCCAGATCGGCCCCGGCGCGACGCAGTTCACCCGGATGCCCTGCGGCGCGAGAAGGTTCGAGAGCGAGATCGTCAGGCTGGCGATCGCGCCCTTCGTGGCGGAATAGATCAGCATCTTCTCGCCGGCGACCTTCGCCTGCACGCTCGTCGTGTTGATGATCGTCGAGCCCGGCTTCATCCGCGCCACCGCGGCCTGCGCGAGGTAGAACATCGCGAAGACGTTCACCCGGAACGAGTTCTCGAGGTCGGCCGCGTTCACGTCGCCCAGTTCGTTGTTGATCACCTGCGCGGCGGCGTTGTTGACGAGGATGTCGATGCCGCCGAGTTCCGCCACCGTCTGCGCGACGAGAGTGCGGCAGTGCCCCTCGTCGGCGAGATCGCCCGGCAGGAGCGCGCAGCGGCGTCCGGCCTGCCGCACCCAGCGCGCCGTTTCCTCGGCATCGGACTGCTCGACGGGCAGGTAGGAGATGGCGACGTCCGCCCCTTCCCGCGCATAGGCGATCGCCACGGCGCGGCCGATGCCGGAATCGCCGCCGGTGATCAGCGCGACGCGGTCGGCGAGGAGGCCCTTGCCGACATAGCTTTCCTCGCCGTGATCGGGCGGCGGCGTCATCTTCGAGGTCAGGCCCGGCTTTTCCTGCTGCTGGTCGCCGGGGAACGGCGGGCGCGGTCCGGCCTCGCGCGGATCGGTCGTCATGGGGCTTCTCCCTGCTGGTCCGGAAGCGAACTAGGCGGCGATCCGCGCCGGCCCAGCGCGGCGAAGCGCGCGGCGCCGGGATATGCCGATGCTGGCTATCCGGGCGAAGCTGCTATGGAGAGCGCTTCCTTGGATCGCATGACCCCGCCGATGACCGCTGCCGCCCTCGAAGTCCTGAAGTCCGTCTACGGCTACGATGCGTTCCGCGGTCCGCAGGCGGGCATCGTCGACCATGTCATCGCCGGCCGCAACGCCTTCGTCTTGATGCCGACGGGCGGCGGCAAGTCGCTCTGCTACCAGATCCCCGCCATCGTCCGGCCCGGCATGGGGCTGGTCGTCTCGCCGCTCCTGGCGCTGATGGCCGATCAGGTCGCGGCCCTCCGGCAGGCGGGCGTCAAGGCGGCGGCGCTGAATTCCGATCTCGACCCCGACGAGCGACGCGCGCTGTGGAGCGCCGTCGAGACCGGAGCGCTCGACCTTCTCTACGTCGCGCCCGAGACGCTGATGCGCCCCGACGTCCTGGAGCGGCTCCGCCGGGCCCGGCTGTCGCTGATCGCCATCGACGAGGCGCACTGCCTGTCGCAGTGGGGACACGACTTCCGCCCCTCCTACCGCCAGCTCGACGGGCTGGTCCGGCAGTTCCCTGCGACGCCGCGGATGGCGCTGACGGCGACGGCGGACGAGCCGACGCGCGCCGAGATCCTCGCCCATCTCGACATCGCGGTGGCCGACAGCTTCGTCGCCGGCTTCGACCGCCCCAACATCCGCTATGCGATCGAGGAAAAAGACAACCCGCGGGCGCAGCTGAAGGAATTCCTCGCCCGCCACGAAGGCGAGAGCGGCATCGTCTACTGCCTGTCGAAGCGCAAGACCGAGGAAACGGCCGCCTGGCTGCGCGGCGAGGGCACCGACGCGCTGAGCTACCACGCCGGCATGGACAAGGCGGCGCGGGAGGCCAGCCAGAGGCGCTTCCAGCGCGGCGAGGCGGTGGTGATGGTCGCGACGATCGCCTTCGGCATGGGCATCGACAAGCCGGACGTCCGCTTCGTCGCCCATGTCGACCTGCCGGGCAGTATCGAGGCCTACTATCAGGAAACCGGCCGCGCCGGACGCGACGGCCTCCCGTCCGACACGCTGATGCTCTACGGCCACGAGGACATCGCGCTGCGCAGCCGCTTCATCGAGGAATCGGACGCGCCGGACGAGCGCAAGCGGATGGAGCGCCAGAAGCTCGACGCGCTGCTGGGGCTGGCCGAGACGGCGAGCTGCCGCCGGCAGGTGCTCCTGTCGTATTTCGGCGACCGGTGCGAGCCGTGCGGCAACTGCGACACCTGCCTCGAACCGCCGAAGCTGTTCGACGGCACCGTCGCGGCGCAGAAGGCGCTGTCCTGCATCTATCGCACCGGCGAGCGCTTCGGGCAGGCCTATGTCGTCGACGTGCTGCTCGGCGCGGAAAACGACCGCATCCGGCAGTTCGGCCACGATCGGGTTTCCACCTTCGGCATCGGCACGGAGCACGACAACCGCGGCTGGCGGGCGATCCTGCGGCAGCTGATCGCGCTGCGCTTCGTCGACGTCGACCTCGCCGGTCACGGCGGCCTCTCGATCGCGCCCGCCGGCCGCGACTTCCTGCGCGACAAGCCGACATTGATGCTGCGCCAGCCGCGGGCCGCCCGCGCGCGGCGGCACAGGCTCGAGCGAGGCACGGCACAGTCGACGGTCCCGGAGGCCGACCGCGACCTGTTCCAGGCCCTGCGGCAGAAGCGGACGGAGATCGCGCGTCTCCAGAACCTGCCGCCCTACGTGATCTTCCACGACAGGACGCTGATCGAGCTCGCGGCGGCGCGCCCCGGGTCGCGGGCCGAGATGGGACGCGTCCCGGGGGTCGGCGAAGCCAAGCTCGACCGCTACGGCCCGGCCTTCCTGGCGGTGATCGCCGAGCACGGATGATGTCGCGGCGGCGGCGGAAAGGCACGTCGAACCACCGAGCATTGCGGACGATGCGGCAGCCGCCTTGCTGCCGTCACGGAACCCCTTCACGAACGAGCGAACGATTCGGGGGAATCCTTGGCATGTTTCACAGCTCGACCGCCCGGCTCGGCTTCATCCTGTCGACGCTTCTCTTCTCGACGCTCGCAGGCCCCGCGCCCGCCGGCATGCCGACGACGCTCGGCTCGATGCGCTTCGAAGCGCCGGACGCGGGCTCGGGCTGGGTCGCCAAGCCGGTGAAGGGCGGCACGCTCTACCAGAAGCAGTTCCCGCCGGACGAGAAGAACCGGCGCAAGGGCGCGGCGATCATCCAGATCCTCGGGCCCTTCGCCGGCACGCCCGCGACCCTCGACAAAGGCTTCGAGACGGTGGCCGCCGGGGTGAAAGGCCTCGAAAAGGAACGGCCCTATCTGAAGTCGGAAGGCGTCACCACCAACGGCCACCGCATCCGCACCGACTACCGCTGCTGCGCCGAGATGCAGGGGCTGTCGGTCGGCCAGCGCACGGTCGGCATCGCGTCGGCCAAGGCGCAGGTCGTCCTGGCGCTGGTCGGTCTCGAACTCCACGACGCGGCGAAGAGGAGCGCCGACGCCGATTTCGAGGCGCTGGTCCGCTCGGTGGCGCTGGAGGCGGGCGACAAGCCGTTCGCGCTGGAGCCGCGCCCGGGCGACGGCGGTCTCGACGGCGTCTACACCCATCTCGACACGGGAGTGCGCCCGAACGCCTTCGGCGGCATGGACTTCTATTCCGACAGCGAGATCACCGTGTTCGGCACGTCGGGCCTCTACGCGACCGAGTTGCCGCAGGACGGCGACCTCGCCGTCCACTGCCGCGCCGAGCCGACCGACTGCGGCCTCTACGCCTTGCAGGGCGGCGGCTTCTTCAGCGGGGCGAGCCGGATCGAGATGCGCGAGGTGTCCGACGCCTTCGGCACCATCGAGACCGAAGCGAAGCCCTTCGCCCGGAAAGGCGACGGTCTGGAGATCGACGGCGGCGCCTACAGCCGCATTCCGCCCTTCGCCGCCGGCACGACGTTCGATGGGACGTGGCGCTACTTCTACGCCGCCGTCGGATCGACCGCCTTCTCGTCGAACAGCGTGTCGTCCGAGCGGCTGCTGACGCTCCGGCGCGACGGGTCGTTCAGGCGGGACGGCTGGTCGGGCGCGAGCGGCACGAACGACACCGGCACCGGGACGGTCGGCTTCACGACGGGCGGCAACCGGCCGGCGGCGAGCGGGCGCTACAAGGTCGAGGGCTACGCGCTGGAACTCGCCGGCGACGACGGCCGGACGGAACGCCTGTCGATCTTCGCTCCCGACAAGGATTCCGACAAGCTTCTCGTCATCGGCGGCTCGAACTACCTCAAACGGGATTGACGGCAGGGTCGCGGAGCGCCGCGGCGACGGAACGGCCCGCGACGGCATCGGTTCGCGTGTCCGGCGCGGATCGACGTGGTTTCCCGGACGGCCGCCCCGTCCCCCGTCACTTGATCCCGGCGGTCGGGCGCATGCCGCCGACGATGTATTTCTGGCCGAGGAGGAAGATCAGGATCATCGGCAACGCCGTCAGGAACGAGGCCGCGAGGATCACGGTGTAGTTCAGGATCGCGCTGGTATCGGCCGACAGGTAGGCGATCGCGACCGGCACCGTCATCGAGGCCGGCGAGTTGGTGATGATCAGCGGCCAGAGGAAGTTGTTCCAGCTGTAGAGCGCGGTCAGCACCGACAGCGTCAGCACCGCCGGACGCGCCAGCGGCACCATCACGTGCCAGAAGATCTGGAAGCTGCCGGCCCCGTCCATGCGCGCGGCGTCCTCCATCTCCTTCGGCAATTCGCGGAAGAACTGCCGAAGGATGAAGATGCCGACGACCCGCGGCAGGCCCGGCAGGACGACGGCGTAGATCGTGTCGACGAGGCCGAAGCCGGACATGATCTCGTAGAGCGACAGGACTTCCAGGATGCCCGGCATCATCATGGTGAGGAGCACGAGCGCGAAGGCGAGATCGCGCCCCGGCCAGCGGAGGCGCCCGAACGCATAGGCGGCGGGGATGTCGAGAAGGAGGATGCCGGCGACCTGCATAGCCATGATGAGCGCGCTGTTCGCCATCGCCTGCGGGATGCTGACGCCGCGCCCGGCATCGGTCAGCGCGGTCACGTAGTTCGACAACGTGTAGCTCGACGGGATCAGCTTGCCGCCGAGGATCTGCGAGGACGGCGCGAAGGAGAACAGCACCAGCGAGACGATCGGCAGGAGCCACAGGCACGCGACCGCGAACAGGACGATCCAGCGCAGCCGGTCCCCACCCTTCATCGCCATAACTCCTATCGCTCGCGGAAGAGGCGGAACTGCACGAGCGAAAGCGCCGCGATCACCATCGTGATGACGACGCCGATCGCCGAGGCCCGGCCCAACGCGAAGTTCCGGAAACCCTCCTCGTAGAGCAGCATCGTCAGGACTTCCGTGCTCTGGAAGGGACCGCCGTCGGTCATGATCAGCACCTCGCCGAAGACCTGGAAAGCCTGGATCAGGCTGAGCACCAGGACGACGAGGAGGACCGGCCGGAGGAGCGGCAGCGTGATGTGGAAGAAGCTCCCGACCGGCGTCGAGCCGTCGAGGGTCGCCGCCTCGTAGAGATCGTCGGGAATGTTCTCGAGCCCGGCGAGGATGATGATCACCATGAAGCCGACATTGATCCACAGCGCGACGAGGCTGACCGCGAACAGCGCCCAGCCGGGCTGCGACAGGAAGGTCTGGTCGGGCAGGTGCAGGAGGCGCAGGAACTGGTTGATCGTCCCGGCCTCCGGCTCGAACAGCCATTTGAACGCGATCGAGGCGACCGCGACGTTCACCACCAGCGGAAAGAAGACGATGGTGCGGAAGGCGGCGATGCCGGGAAGCTTGCGATGCAGAAGCGCCGCCAGCACCGTCGAGATCACCATGATCATCGGCACGTAGATCAGCGCGAAGGCCGCGGTGGTGCGGAACGAGCGCCAGAAACGGCCGTCGCCGAAGAGCGAGAGGTAGTTCTCGGCGCCGACGAAGGCGTTGGGGCCGAAGATGCCCCAGTCGAACAGGCTGATCCAGAAGGCCCGCACGATCGGATAGCCGAGGAACACCGCGAACAGCGCGAGGTAGGGCGCGACGAGGAGATAGGGGAATGCCGAGACGCGGCGGCGCGGGACGGCCGCCTTCCGCCCGGCCGCCGCCGCGCGCCCACGCATGCACGCCTTGCCCGCGATGCTCATGGGTTCAGAGCGCGGAGCCGATGCCGGAGGCGAGCTCTTCGACCGCCTCGTCGACGTCGATGCGTCTGGCGAAGAACTGCTCCAGCACCTGCTGCACGGCCTTATCGACGGCCGGCTGCTTGACGATCGGCGGCGGAAAGCGCGCCGTGTCGATGGCGCCGGTGACGATCTCCTGCTCCGGCAGCGCCTTGTACTCGGCGCTGTCGATCACCGAGCGCTGCGGCGAGACCTTGCCGGTCTTCGCCCAGTCGACGCCGTGGGCGCCGAGCCATTTGATGAAGGTCAGGCCGTCCTTGCGGGCGGCTTCCGACGTGCCGCGCGGGATCAGGAACTCGTGCGCCAGCGCGAAGACGGCCGGCCGCTCCCCGATCTGCGGGAAGCCGGCGATGCCGTACTGCAGGCCCAAATCGCGCGCCGCCGCCTGAAACACCGGCAGGTCGGTGATCTGCATCACCGCCATGCCGATCTTGTTCTGGGCGAAGAGCTTGGTGACGTCCTGACTGACGTCCTTGTCCGGCACGACGCCGGCGTCCATGAACGTCTTGAAGTCGTTGAGGACCTTGGTCGCGGTTTCCTTGAAACCGTCCGACACGTCGCTCATGTCGTCGTTGTAGATGCTGTCGGCGTACTGCCAGTAGACGCTGTAGAAGTTGCGCACCGTGCCGATGCCGGTCGGGCTGAAGAACAGGCCGTAGACGCCGTTCGCCTTGTCGGTGGTCTTCTGCGCGTAGTCGAGCAGTTCCGCCTTCGTCGCCGGCGGCTTCATCGGGTCGAGGCCGGCCTTCTCGAGCAGCGCCTTGTTGAAGTAGAGCGAGCGCGGGAAGATCGAGATCGGGATGCCGTACTGCTTGTCCTTGAAGGTGCCGGCGTTCCAGGCGGCGGGAACGTAGTCGTCCTTGCGGATGCCGGCGGCGGCGAGTTCCTCGTCGGTGAACGGCTCCAAGGTGCCCTGGTTGGCGTAGAGCGCCACCTGATCCGAGTTGACGACGGTCAGCGCCGGCGCCTTGCGCGACGCCATCGCGACGGACAGCTTGGTGTTGAAGTCGTTCCACGGAATGATGAGCAGCTTCACCTGGACGTCGGTTTCCTTGCCGGCGGTCGAGTTGAACTCGTTCACGAGCTTCTCGATCGCCGCCCCGTCCGGACCGCTGAACAGCGTCCAGAAATCCACCGTCCCCGCACGCGCCGGCCCGGAAAGGCCGAGCGCGAGGACGGCGGCCGTCGCCGCGAGGGCGCCGCGGAGCCGTACCGGGAAACTGCGCCGTTGCAAGCCGAAAGCCATCGTTTCCGTCCTCCCATGGCCGCGCTGCGTCCGCGGCTGTCGCGTCACCGCCGTATGGCGTCCGAAGTCAGCGGCAAACCGAAGCCGGGACGCTCGGGCAGCGTGAGGATCCCGTCCTCGAAGCGGTAGGCGCTGGCGTCGATGCCGGTCGTGGTGCCGGGAACGCCCTCGACAATCGAGGCGCTGCCGAGTCCCGCGCCGATCTGCGCGGCGTAAAGCGTCTTCAGCGGCCATCCCCAGGCGTGCGGCGAGATCGCCGCGCCGGCCTCGATCACTGTCGGCATGATCCGCCGCCATGCCGTCAGCCCGTAGTCGAGGACGTCCATCAGGAGGACGTCGATCAGCCCCTGCGCGGCGAACTTCGTCACGACCGGGACGTTGGGTCGATATTCGCCGTCCGCGATCAGCGTCGACGGCGAATGTTCGTCGATCAACCGGCGCAGTTCGAGAAGGTCCTCCAGCCGCTCGGCGAAGGTCTCCTCCATCCAGTAGAGGCCGACGTCGGCGGTGGCCGCGATGTATTCGGCCGCGTCGTGGATCGAATAGCCGTCGTTCGCGTCGACGAGGATGCGGGCGTCGGGATAGCGCTCGCGCGTAAGCCGCGTCACCTCGATGTCGCGGGCGAGCCCTTCCGCGCGCGACATCCAGCGGTAGCCGCGGCCGAGCTTCAGCTTGAAGTCGCGATAGCCGGCGGCCGCATCCAGGGCGAGGTTCCGCTCCACGGCCGAGATCCCGGCCGGGGCCTCGGCGGGGTCGAGGTCGTCGAGATAGATCGCACCCGAATAGACCGGAAGCGCGGTCGAGCCCCTGGCCCCGAGCATCCGATGCACCGGCAGGTCGAGGATCACGCCCGCCAGATCGTGCAGCGCGCAGTCGAGCGGCAGCGCCTCCTCGGCGACGCCGAGGCCCGGATCGATCAGTTCCGCGACCGGGCGCCCGACGAAGCGCCGCGCGTCGCCGACGGGCCCGAGCGGCGGCCCCCAGCCGACATGGCCGCGATCGGTGGTCAGGACGATCACCTCGTGCCGGCCGCCGTTGCCGTGGCTGCCGCGGAACGAGTTGCGGCCGACGGTGCGCGGATAGACGCTCGCGATCGTCGCGGTGCCGACTTCGGCGATACGATGACGCTCTAACGCCGCGGCGTCGATTTTCGGTTCCAAACCCACCCGGCCTCCACCAGACGATGTTGGTATGGTAGATGCGATGCTAGTATGTTAGACCGGTTCGTGCAACAGGTTCGTTGGCGAGCCAAGTGGAAGAAGGCCGGTGAACTCCATCTCCGTCGAGCCGGGCGAGAGCGCCGCGAAGAGGATCGAGCGGGAAATCCGCAAGGCGATCATCACGCTCGAACTGCGCCCCGGCCTGCCGCTCTCGGAAAAGGAGCTGGCGGAACGGTACGGCGTGTCCCGCCAGCCGGTGCGCGAGGCCTTCATCAACCTCGCGCGGGCGGGGCTGGTTGAGATCTTCCCGCGCAGCGGCACGGTGGTCGCCAAGATCTCGATCGAGCGCATGCTGGAAGCGCGCTTCATCCGCGAATCGCTGGAGGTCGCCGTGGTGCGCCGGGCCTGCGAGCGTTTCGATGCGCGCGTGCGCAACCGCATCGACTACCTCCTCGACGTGCAGGAGGTGGCCGCCGAGGGCCGGAGGCACTACGAGTTCCAGCGCGCCGACGAACTGTTCCACTCAGCGCTCGCCGAGGGCGCGGGCTGCCCCTCGGCCTGGACCGTGATCGGCGACATCAAAGCCCATATGGACCGCGTCTGCCACCTGACGCTGCCGGCCGACTCGGCCCTCCCCGGCCTCATCGCGCAGCATCGCGCCATCGTCGCGGCCATCGACCGGCGCGACGCCGAGGCGGCGGAAGCCGAACTGCGCCGGCATCTCGGCGTCATCCTCGCGGCGCTTCCGGCGGTCGAGGCCGCGCACCGCGAGATATTCGCCTGAGCAATCCGAACGGGAAACGGAGAGAGCCGCCTTGCAGACGCACCATGCCGTCCACCCCGAACAGGCCGAAGCGCTCGACACGGCCGGCCTTAGGCGGCACTTCCTGATCGAGCGCGTCTTCGTGCCGGGCACGATCCAGGCGACCTATACGCACTACGACCGGATGATGGTGCTCGGCGTCGCGCCGACCGCCGAGCCGCTGCGCTTCGACTCGGAACTCGCCGCCGCGGCCGGCGTCGAATACCTGCTCGAGCGCCGCGAGCTGGCGGCGATCAACATCGGGCCGGGGGAGGCCGAGGTGGTCGCGGACGGCGAGGCGTTCCGCCTCCGCCCGGACGAGGCGCTCTACCTCGGCCGGGGCACGCGCGACGTTTCCTTCGCCTCGGCCGAGCCGGAGCGGCCGGCGCGGCTCTACGGCGTGTCCGCGCCGGCGCACGCCTCCCACCCATCCCGGAAGGTGACGGCGGCCGAGGCCTCGCCCCAGCCGCTCGGGAGCATCGAGACGTCCAACAAGCGAACGATCAACAAGTACATCCACGACGGCCTCTTGCCGACCTGCCAGCTGATGATGGGGCTCACCCGCCTCGAGGACGGCAGCGTCTGGAACACCATGCCGCCCCACACGCACGACCGCCGCATGGAGGTCTACCTCTACTTCGAGATGCCCGAGGACCGGGCGGTGCTGCACCTGATGGGCCGGCCGGAGGAGACGCGGCACATCGTGGTGCGGAACGAGCAGGCGGTGATCTCGCCGCCCTGGTCGATCCACTCCGGCGCCGGAACCGGCTCCTACGCCTTCATCTGGGCGATGGCCGGCGACAACCAGTCCTTCGCCGACATGGACGCCGTTCCGGTCGGCGCGCTCAGGTGACCGCCGAACCGGCACGCCTGTTCGACCTTTCGGCCAAGGTGGCGCTCGTCACCGGCGCCCGCACGGGGCTCGGGCAGGCGATCGCCCTCACGCTCGCCGCCGCCGGGGCCGACATCGTCGGCCTCGGCTCGGCGCCGATGCCGGAAACGGGCGGGCGCGTCGAAACGCTCGGACGGCGGTTCACCGAAGTCGTCCGCGATCTCGGCCGGTCCGACGGCCTCGCCGAACTCGTTGCCGACATCGAGAGGCACGCCGGCCCGGTCGACATCCTCGTCAACAATGCCGGCATCATCCGGCGCGCGGATGTCCTCGAATTCAGCGAAGCGGACTGGGACGCCGTCGCCAACGTCAACCTGAAGAGCCTGTTCTTCCTGTCCCAAGCCGTCGCACGCTCGCTGATCGGGCGCGGGGTTCCGGGGCGGATCATCAACATCGCCTCGCTGCTGGCGTTCCAGGGCGGCATCCGCGTCGCCTCCTACACGAGCGCGAAGCACGGGGTCGCCGGCCTCACCAAGCTGATGGCCAACGAACTCGGAGCCAAGGGCATCACCGTGAACGCGATCGCCCCCGGCTACATGGCGACCGACAACACCGCGGCGCTGCGCGCCGACCCCGCGCGCCGCCAGCAGATCCTCGACCGCATCCCCGCCGGCCGATGGGGCGAGCCGGAGGATCTTGCGACCGCCGTCCTGTTCCTCGCCTCGCCGGCGTCGGCCTACGTCAACGGCACGATCGTTCCGGTCGACGGTGGCTGGCTGGCGCGCTGAACGGACGGTTCGGCAGCCGGCCTCGGCGAGCGGCCGGCGTCGATCCGATCAGGTCGAGCGGCGCGGTTCCGTTCGGGCCCCGATCTTCACGCGCCGATTTCCGCCAGCCGCCTCGTCTGGCGTTCGAGCAGGCGCTCGACGTCGGCGATGTCGGCCGGCGACAGCGCCGCGCCCGGCTTGCGCAGGTGCGCCGAGGCGATGACGCCGCGCTTCGCCAGCACGTACTTGCGCACCGCCAGCCCGATGCCCTGCTGCTGCTCGTAGCGGGCGAGCGGCAGGTAGGCGTCGAAGATGTCCTGCGCCCGCTCCACCTCGCCCTTCGCATGAGCGTTCACGACGCCGACCATCATCTCCGGAAAGCCGAAGCCGGTCATCGCGCCGTCGGCGCCGCGCGCCATCTCCTCCGGCAGAAACAGCCCGCCGTTGCCGCAGAGGATCGAGATGCGGCGCATGCCGCCCGTCTCGCTCGCCCGGCGCAAGGCCGCGATCTTCGCCAGTCCCGGCCAGTCCTCGTGCTTCAGCATCACGCAAGTCGAAACGTCCCGGACGATCCGCTCGATCGCGGCCGCCGCGATCTGGACGTTGGTGGTCAGCGGGTAGTCCTGCAGCACGAACGGCGTGTCGCCCAGCGCCTCGCCGACGGAGCGGTAGAAGGCGTACACCTGATCGTCGGTCCGCAGCGTCCAGGGCGGCGCGACCATCACGCCCGCCGCGCCCTCTCCCATCACGGCGTCGCTGAGTTCGCGCATCGGCGCGAGCCCCGGCGCCGACACGCCGACCACCACCGGCAGCCGCCCGTCGAGGCGCTTCAGCACCCGCTCCACCACGGTCCGCGACTCCGCCGCCGTCAGTTTCGGCGCTTCGCCGAGTTGGCCGAGCACGGTCAGGCCCGTCGCGCCGGCACCCTCATAGAAGTCCACCATCCGGTCGATGCTGGCGAGATCGAGCCCGCCCGCGTCGGTGAACGGCGTCACCGCGATCACGTAGACGCCCTCCGCATCCTCCGTCAGCCTCGCCATCCGCATGTCTCCCCACGTCGATGCCCGAAGCACAGCGCTTCGACAGCGTCCGGCATCGAATCCAGGCGCTCCGTATGCGGCCGATAGCGGACCCGGAGCAACCTCCCGCGCTCGATCGATCGTCGACGGGAGGCGGCCCGGACACATGGTTCAGGCGGTCGCGGCTTTTTCCGAGCCGGCGATCCCCGCCGCGAAGTCGCGGTAGGCATGCAGCGGGCGGCCGAGAATCGTGGTCAGGCGCTCGGCGTCGCCGGTCTCGGGGATCATGCCGTCGCTTACCCACCGCTCGGCCATCAGGCGCATCTCGTAGGCCTGCCATTTCGGCATGAACGTCGCCATGTTCGCCTCGAACCCGCTCGGATCGTCGCCACCATAGGCGACCGGGCGGCCGAGGACGTCGGTCCAGATCGCGGCGACGTCCGCGCCGGTCAACGTGTCGGGGCCGACGACGTTGATGGTCTCGATCGGCAGCTTGCCCGGCGCCGCGTCGCGGCGGATCAGCTCGATCGCCGCGACTTCGGCGATGTCGCGCGCGTCGACCATGGCGACACCCTTCGAGCCGATCGGCATCGGGTAGACGCCGTGCTGGAGGATGACGTCCTTGATCATCGCCTCGTTGTCGATGAAGTAGCTAGGGCGCAGGATCGTGGCGCTGAAGTCCATCGCTTCCAGCATCCGCTCGGCGCCGAACTTCACCGCGAAGTGCGGCACGTTCACCGCGCGGTCGGCGTCGAACACCGACAGGTAGACGACGCGCTCGACGCCGGCCTTGCGGGCGACGTTCAGCGTGACGAGGCATTGCGTGAATTCGTCGCCCGTCACCGCGTTCAGGAGGAACAGCGTGCGGATGCCGGCGAAGGCTTTCCGCAGCGCGTCGATGTCGAGGAGGTCGCCCTGCACGACGTCGACGCCCGCCGGGAACCCGGCCTTCGAGGGATCGCGGGTCAGCACGCGGACCTTGGCATCGCGCTTGACGAATTGCTCGACGACATGGCGGCCGACACGGCCGGTGGCGCCGGTGACGAGGATGGTCATGGGAAAAACTCCTTCGGATCGAGCCTTTTGGCTGACCCGGAAGTTAGTGATCCACCCGAGCATCGATAGACGTTATGTCTGGACGCCTCGTCTCGCTGGTGGAACGACATGGACCTGCTCGCCCTTGCCGACTTCATCCTCGTCGCCCGCCACGGCGGGTTCGGCAAGGCTGCGCGTGCCGCCGGGCGACCGAAGGCGACCTTGTCGCGACGCGTCGCGGAACTGGAGGCGAGCCTGAAGCTGCGCCTGTTCGAACGCGGTTCGCGCCGGCTGAAGCCGACGGAGGAAGGACGGGCGCTGTTCGAGCGGGCCGGGGCGCTGCTCACCGAACTGGAGGCGACGACCGCGGCGATCGCGTCCGGCGGCGGAGAGGTGCGGGGCCGGCTGCGGATCAGCGCCCCGTTGCTGTTCTCGCAGATCGCGATGGGAAAGCTCGCGGCCGGCTTCGCCCTGAAGCACCCGGAGGTCCGGCTGGAAGTCACGACGGAGGACCGGGCCGTCGACATGATCGAGGAGGGCTTCGACCTGGTGATCCGGGTGAACCCGAAGCCCGACGAAAGCCTGGTCGGCCGCGCGTTCCTCCGCGACCGGCTGGTGGTCGTGGCGAGCCCCGGCCTCGCGCGACCGGCCGATGGCATGGCCGTTCCGGCGGTCGGGCGCGAAATCGGCGAGCGCTCGGCATGGCAGTTGAAGACGCCGGCCGGTCAGGCGACGATCGCGGTCGAGCCGGTTCTCGGCCTCGCGTCGCTCATGATGGTCCGTGACGCGGTACGGGCAGGCGTCGGCGCGGCACGGCTCCCCGTATCGCTGGTCGGCCATGACATCGCCGCCGGCACGCTTGCCCATTGGGGCGACGTCGACGCGCCGGACATCGCGCTCTGGGCCCTCTACCCGACGCGCCGGCTGCTCAGCGCCCGCGTCTCGGCCTTCCTCGACCATCTGAGGGAGGCGTTCCCCAACGGGACGCCGGACGAGCTCGCAGCCTATGTCGCGGGCTGACGGCGAACGCTCCCGTCACAGGGCCGAAGCGGCCGCGGATCGGCCCGGCGAGGTCATTCGCTCCCCTTGGCGGGTCGATGGCCGGAAACGTCGGATCCGGCGTCCGGCGCCAGCGCGAGGAACCGTAGGGCGGAGGCGATGCCGATGACGGCGAGCGCCAGGAACGCGAAGGCGAAGTCGGCGGGCACCGACGCCGTGCCGTTCCGCGCGAAGCGGCAGAGGTTGAGGATCGCGGCGGCGACGGCGACGCCGAGCAGCATCGAAAGCTGCTGCGCCATCGCCGAGATCGTCGAGGCCGACGCGCGCTGCTCGGGTCCGACATCCGCGAAGGCGATCGTATTCAGCGCGGTGAATTCCAGCGAGCGCGACAGGCCGGCGACGAGCAGCAGCGCCGCCAGCGCCGCCTCGCCGGTCGTCGCGGACACGAAGGCGAAGCCGCCGAGCGACGCCGCCGCGACGAGGCCGTTCGCCACGAGGATCGTCCGGAAGCCGAACATTCGGAGGAGCGGCGTCGTCACGACCTTCATGCCGAGGTTCCCGGCGAAATAGACGAGCACGAAGACGCCGGAGCGGACGGCGCTCCAGCCGAAGGCCGTCTGGAACAGGAGCGGCAGAAGGAAGGGCGCGGCGTTGATCGCCGCCCTCGTGCCCGTGCCCGCGCCGAGCGTCGCCAGCCGGAAGGTCGGCAGACGGAAGGCCGACAGGTCGAACAGCGGGTGCGGGGCTCGGCTGAGATGCCGGCGCGACAGGACCATGAGCGCGCCGCCGGCCGCGATCGAAGCCGCCGCGACGACCGGCTGAACCCTCTCACGCCCGACGGATTCGAGGCCGGTGAGCAGCAGGCCGAGCGCGCTCGCCGACAGGAGGAAGCCCGTGACGTCGAAGGGACCGGCCGCTTCCGCCCGCTCGTCCGGCACGAACCTCGACACCAGGAGGAGACCCGCCACGCCGATCGGCAGGTTCAGGAAAAAGTTCCAGCGCCAGTCCGCCCAAGTGACGATCACGCCGCCGACGAGCGGCCCCAGCACCGGCGCGATCAGCGCCGGCCAGGTGATCATCGCGATGGCGCGCACCAGCTCCGATTTCGGCGCGTTGCGCAGGACGATGGTGCGTCCGACCGGCGTCATCAGCGCGCCGCCGAACCCCTGGAGCGCGCGGGCGGCGACGAACTGCGGCAGGTCCGCCGCGAGGCCGCAGAGGAGCGAGGCGAACGTGAACACGGCGATCGCCGCCATGAAGACGCGGCGCGCCCCGAACCGGTCGCCCAGCCAGCCGGACAGCGGGATCAGCACCGCCATGGTCAGCATGTAGACGGTGACGCCGATGCTCATCGCGGCGGACGGCGTATCGAAGGCGAGCGCCATCTGCGGCAGGGACGTCGTGACGATCGTCCCGTCCAGCATCTGCATGAAGAAGGCCACCGCGACGACGAGCGCGACGAGGCGGGGCCTCGCGGCCGGCGCGGCGCCGGCCGCATCGATCGAACGGGATATCGTCATTCGAATGGAGGCGATACCCGTTCGATGCGTCGGCCGGCAACCTTATTGATTGGCGTCGGCCTGCCTTTCGGCGGCGTCGACGAAGCTCCTGTCCACCCACTTGTCGTAGTCGACGGAGCCCTTGAGGAGCTTGGCGTCGGCCATGAACTTCTCCTCGCCCTTCAACGCGGCGAGCGCCTCGTCGGTGATCCGCGGGTCCTGGTGGAAGACGCCGTCGGAATAGGTCCGGCGCACGGCGGCCTCGGACGACTTCGTCTCGGCGACGAAGGTGCGGATCGTCTCGTCCGGATGCGCGTCCGCCCAGCGCGCGATCGCGACGTCCACCTTGAGGAGTCGTCGGAGGATGTCCGGGTGATTGCGGGCGAAGTCGCCGTTCACCGAGATCACGTAGGGCGCCGCCCATTCCGGGTGATCGCGCGCGTCGAGCAGCACTCTCCCCTGCCCCGCCTCGACCAGCTTGGCGGCGGTGTTGTCGCTTTCGACGATCGCGTCGACGTCGCCGCGCGCCAGCGCCGGCCCGGAAGCCTCGAAGGCGAGGTTCAGCGACTCGACGTCGTCCGTGGTGAGCCCCACCGATTTCAGCGCCTTCGCGAAGACCGAATGGCGGACCGTGCCCTTGAGATACGCGACGCGCTTGCCCTTGAGGTCGGCGAGCGTCCTGATCGGCGAATCCTTCGCGACGATGATCGTCGAGCCGTCCGACTTCAGGAAGCTCGACAGGCCGATCATCTTCACGTCCGCGCCGGAGGCCGCGACGCGCAGCGCCGGGTTGTTGCCGGTATAAGTCACGTCGATCGCGCCGGTCGCCAGCGCCGTCGTCGCCTCCGAGCCGCCGTTGGTGAAGGTGACAAGATCGACCTTGATGCCGTCCCTGGCGAATTCCTTCTCGAACCAGCCGTCGTGCCGGGCGAGGATGAACTTCAGGTGCCCGGGCGCGGTGCTGCCGATGCGGATCACGTCCGGCTTGTCGGCCGCGAGGGCCGGCGCTCCGGCGACGAGCGCGAAGGCGGCGAGCGCTGCACCCTTGAGGATGGAACGGCGAGGAACGGTCATGCGGGCATCCTTTGAACGCGAGGGCAGGAAGGGTCAGAAGGAAGCGGCGTCCGCGCCGCGCTTCCAGGACGTCGCCCAGCGCTCGAACCAGACGAGGGCGTAGTTCACGAGGAGGCCGATCGCGGTCATGGTGAGGATGCCGGCATACATGTCCGCCGTTTCCATCATCAGCTGCGCCTGCTGGATCAGGTAGCCGAGGCCGGATTTCGCCGCGAGCATCTCGGCCCCGATCACGGCGAAGATCGAGGACTTCACCGCGAGCCGCGCGCCGGCGACGATGGAGGGCACGCTCGCCGGCAGGATCACCTTGCCAAAGAGGTCGAGGTCGGAGGTCCCCATCGAGCGGGCGGCCTTCAGGAGCACGGGATCGACCGACTTCACGCCGCTGATCGTGTTCACCAGCAGGAAGAACACGGAGGAATAGAAGGTGATCGCCACCTTGGAGGCCTCGCCGATGCCGAGCAGGAGGATGAACACCGGCAGGAGCGCGAACTGCGAGGTGTTGCGCAGCGTCTGGACGAGGAGGTCCGACACCCGCTCGAAACGCGGATAGCGCCCCATCAGCAGGCCGAGCGGGATCGCGACGACGGAAGCCAGCGCGAAGCCGAAGGCGGCGCGCTGCAGGCTGATGCCGATATGGAGGCCGAGCGTTCCGTCCCGGAGCATCGCGATCCATGCCGCGCCGACCTCGCTAAGCGGCGGGAAGAAGATCGGGTTCAGCCAGCCGAGCCGCGGCGCGATCTCCCACAGCGCGAAGAAGGCGACGAGCAGCGGCAACCCCTGCAGCGCACCCGCCAGCGCCGCCGGTGCCGACCATCTCGCGGCCGCGGGCCGCTCGGCCGTCGAAGTGCTGCCCTTCCGCCGGGTGCGAGCCGCCGGACGGCCGACCCGGATTTCGTCGCTGACCAGTGCCATCTCGTGCCTCCCGTTCAGTTGACCGCGGCCGACGCCCAGTCGCGCTGGGCGCGACCGACCTCGTCGCGCAGCGCTTCCCAGACGGCGGCGCGATGCTCGTTGAATTCCGCGCTCGCCCGGATGTCGGCCCCACGCGGGCGGGGCAGGTCGACGTCGATGACGGTCTTCACCCGGCCCGGCCGGGCGGTCATCACCACGACGCGGTCGGCGAGGAAGATCGCCTCGTCGATCGAGTGGGTGACGAAGACGACGGTCGTGTCGATCGTCTCCCAGATGCGCAGGAGCTCGCCCTGCAGGAGCTCGCGCGTCTGCGCGTCGAGCGCCGCGAAGGGCTCGTCCATCAGGAGCACTTCCGGGTCGGTCGACAGCGCTCGCGCGATCGCGACGCGCTGCTGCATGCCGCCGGAAAGCTGGTTCGGGTAGCGGTCCTCGAAGCCGCCGAGGCCGAACAGCGCGAGGAAGTGCCGGGCGCGCTCGCGCCGCTCCTTCGCCCTGACGCCGCGCACCTCGAGGGCGTATTCGACGTTGGCGAGCGCGGTCCGCCATGGAAACAGCGCGTATTGCTGGAAGACGTAGGCGGTGTTCGGATGCGGCTTGATGATCCGCCGCCCGTCAAGGCTGACCGCGCCGTCCGAAGCCTCGGTGAGCCCGCCGATGATGTCGAGCAGCACCGACTTGCCGCTGCCGCTCGGGCCGGCGAGCGTGATGAACTCGCCCTTGCGGATTCGGAGGTCGACGCCGTCCAGCACCAGCACCCGGTCGCTCGGGCGGCCGTCGACCTCGACATGCTGGCCGGGCTTCAACTGGAACACCTTGCGGACGTTCGAGACGTCGATGCGGTCCATGACGGCGTCCTTTCGGTTCATTGGTTCTGCGCGACGCGGATGCGGTGGGTCGGATCGAGCTCCGAGCCGCCCGCCTTGCCGCGCTTCCAGCCGAGCGCGCGGGCATAGGCGCCGAAAGCGCCCCGCCGCTCGACCTCGGCCTCGGTGATTCCGGTCGGGCCGTCCGCCCGCTCCGCGACGAACAGCGCGTCGGTCGGGCAGTAGATCTCGCACAGGAAGCAGGTCTGGCAGTCGTCCTGCCGGGCGATGCGCGGCGCGCCGTCCGTCATGTCGAAGACGTTCGCCGGACAGACCCGCACGCAGATGTCGCACTCGATGCAGCGCCGCTCGGAGACGATCTCGATCACGAGGCGAGCTCCCGCGCGGCGGGTTCGTCGCCGGAAAGACGGACCGCGTCGAGGCCGGAGACGAGGATGCTTCGTGCGAAACCCGGGCCTTGGCCGGGAAAGTCCTCGCGCCGGTGCATGCCGCGGCTTTCGCGACGCTCGAGAGCGCTCGCCAGCGACCAGCGAGCATTCGCCACGATCGATGCCGCCTCGCGGGCCCGCAGCCGATCGGTGCCGGAGGCGGCGAGATGGTCGCGCACCTCGCGCCAGACCGCTTCCACCCGCTCCCGGCTCGCCGCCAGCCGCACGCCCTCGCGGAAATAGTTGCGCTCGAGCGGCGTCACCTCGGCCCGCACCGCTGCCACGATCTCGGCGGGTTCGAGGCCGGCCGCCGATGGTCCGGCCGGACGCAGGCCCGCTCGCCCGAGCGGCCGCGACCGGCTGCGGAACGGCGAGGCGCGGCCGGTGCGCTTGGCGTGGGAGGCCGCGCCGTGCCCGGCCCACCAGCCGCTGGCGAGCGCCCAGGACGAGTTGATCGCGCCGCCGCCGGACGACGAGCCGGCGAGGTGCTCGCGGCTCGCCGCATCGCCGGCGACGAACAGCGCCGGCACGTCGGTACCGCAGGTCTCGGTCGCGACGCGGATGCCGCCGGTGCCGCGCACCGTGCCTTCCGCCTTCAGGGTGACGCGGAAGAGCTCGCGGAACGGATCGATGCCGGCCTTGTCGTAGGGCACGAAGCAGTTCGGTTGGCCGCGCCGGAGCCAGTCGGCGAGCGCGGGTTCCGCCTGGTCGAGCCGCGCATAGACCGGCCCCTCGATCAGCGCCGCGGCGACGTCCCGCTCGGCCGAGCCGATGCCGTTGCGCAGGGGTTCGCCGTCGACGCCGAGGAGCGGCTCGCCGTTCTCGCGGAAGAACGATGCCCAGCGGAACGGCAGGCCCTTGTTCAGCGAGGTGCCGTGCGGCGCCATCGTGTACTTGCCGGTGAACTCCATGCCGGAGAGCGAGGCGCCCGCTTCCGCTGCCATCAGCGCCCCGTCGCCGGTGAGGCCGGTCGCGCCGAGGATGCGCTCGCCGAAGGCGCAGCCGCCGGTCGCCAGCACCACGGCGCGCGCGTCGACGCGCCAGTCGCGGTGCCGTTGCCGGTCGAGCCCGGTCGCGCCCGTCACCGCCTCGCCGTCCGACAGGAGTTCCAGCGCCGGGTGATGATCGAGCACCGTGACGCCGGCGGTGAGCACCCGCCGGCGCATGAAGCGCATGTAGTCGGGGCCGCGGAGGTTGGCGATGTAGAGCCGGCCGTCGTCCTCGCTCGGGAACGGGTAGCCCCATTCGGCGAGTTGCAGAAGGTTTTCGTAGGCCTGATCGACGGTGCGCAGCATCCAGCGCCGGTCGGCGAGCCCGCCGGTGCGCTGCCAGCGCTTTTCCACGACCTCGGCGCGGTTATCGCCGGGCGGCACGCACCAGGTCCCGGTGTTCGACGGAGCGGTCGCGCCGCTGGTGCCGAGATACCCCTTGTCGGCGAGGACGACCCGCGCGCCGCCTTCCGCCGCCGCCAGCGCCGCCCAGGCGGCGGCAGGCCCGCCGCCGAGCACGAGCACGTCGGCTTCGAGATGCAAGGCGTCGGCCGACGCGCTGCCTGCGGTTCGGCGCATGAAACCCAAGCTCAGGCGGCGGTCGAGAAGGCGGCGGGCTCGTTGCCCGGCGTCCACTTGATGTTGCAGCCGATCGACGGGGTCTGCCGCACGCTCGGGACGCCGCCGGACAGCACGGCATCCACCGCGGCGCGCAGGTCCGCACCCGTCACCGGCTTGCCGTTGCCCGGCCGCGCCTCGTCGAACTGCCCGTGATAGGCGAGGCGACGGTCGCGATCGAACAGGAAGAAGTCCGGCGTGCAGGCGGCGCCGTAGGCTTTCGCCGCTTCCTGCCGCTCGTCCTTCAGGTACGGGAAGACGTAGCCGAAACGCTCGGCCTCCTCCGCGAGGCGCGCGGCGTGCTCCTCCGGATGCGCTTCCGCGTCGTTGCTGTTGATGCCGACGACCTGCAGGCCCCGCGCTTCGTACTCCGCCGCGAACGCGGCGAAAGCCTCGCGGATCAGGACGACGAACGGGCAGCGGTTCGACAGGAAGGCGACCAGCAGCGCATCGGGGCCTGCGAGCGAAGCCAGCGCATGCGTGCGCCCGTTACCGTCCGGCAGGGTGAAATCGGCCGCCGGCGTTCCGAGGGCGATCGGGTTCGATTGGGTCTTGGGCATCGACAACCTCCAATGCCCCAATTGTCTATCTATATAGTGTACTATTGAGAGGCATGAATTTGCGTTTGACGGTGGAAATCGGAACGAACGTTTCGGCGGAACCGGCGTCGGATGACGGTCAACTGTAATTGGCGCTACCTACAGCAGCGACGAGGAAAGACGAGTTGCGCCGACGCTCCGTGCCGGCCGCTTCATGTCATCTCGCTGCCCGAAATCGAGGGCGGCGCGGCTTGTGGAAGGCGGCATGACCGCCCCGGCCGTCCAGGCTGAACCATGCGCCATGACCGTCGTCGTAGACGGCTCGCGCGGCCGCCTCCTCGTTGCGGTGTTCGCAACGCCGCGACGAATCCTCGGCCGGCGCGGTGACGAAACGGCCGCGGCGGTTGCGCGCCAGCACGAGCGGACGACCTTTGTGCGGGCCGCGTGTGACCCGCGCAGAAAGAGTAAGCATTTTACCTCCTGGGAACACTCTCCATATGGTGATCGGGCGGCTATTCTTCCAGCACTTTCAGGATTTTACGGCGCATTTCCTGCCGCATCGACAGGCAGTGCGGCACGTTTCGAACGCTCCGCCGCTCAGCGCCATTTTCCACACCGCCGCCGGCGATCCATGGCCATCGCCGAATGCCCGAAAAGCGCGCGCTTCCTGGGCGCCCAGCAAGCGCCAGGGAAGGCTCGCGTGCTAGCTGAACGGTCGTCGCCGGAAATGACGTCCCGAAGCGACGAAACGCATGGCATCGCCGAGGCTTCCATCATGTTCCGTCGCTGTTCGATCGTCGCCGTTCCCCTGCTGCTGGCCGCATCGGCCACAATGGCGGAGGACTACCGCTCCCTCACCGGGGCGGAGATCTCGCAGATGATCTCTGGAAACACCGTGCAGGGCACAATGGCGGCCGCCGGGCCGTACCGCGAATTCTACCTGCCGAACGGGACGCTGCGCGGCTCGAACTACGACGGGCGCTGGAACGTGAAGGGCGACACGCTGTGCTTCAGCTACGATCCTTCGGCACCCGCGGAATGCTGGGGCGCGCGCGTCGCTCGATCCGGTGAGATTTCCTGGATGAAGAACGACGTCGTCGATGGAACCGGCGTGGTTCAGCCGGGAAATCCCGGGAATTTCTGAGGCGAAGTCGCCCGGCCCCCCTAGGCTGCCGCCGGAGCCGAGGGCCGAACGACCGTCGCGACGAGTTCGGTCAGTTGCGCGACGGGCACCGGCCGGCCGAAATGATAGCCCTGCACCTGCTGGCAGCCCTCGCGGCGCAGAAAGCTCGCCTGCTCGGCGGTTTCCACCCCTTCCGCGATGGTCACCATGTCGAGGCTCTGGCCGAGCCCGATCACCGAGCGCACGATGGCGTTCGACTTCTCCGCCGACAGATCGGAGATGAAGGACTTGTCGATCTTGATCTTGTCGAACGGGAAGGAGTTCAGGTAGCCGAGCGACGAATAGCCCGTGCCGAAATCGTCCATCGCGATGCGGACGCCGAGCGCCTTCAGGCGCGTCAGGGTGTCCCGCGCCGCCGCGCCGTCGTGCATCAGAACGCCTTCCGTGATCTCCAGTTCGAGCCTTTCCGGCCGAAGACCCGTTTCCTCGAGGATCTCGCCGACCATGGCGACGAGGTCCCGGTGCTTGAACTGCACCGGCGACAGGTTGACCGCGACCGTCAGCCCCGGCCACTGCATCCCCTGCCGGCATGCGGTGCGCAGGACCCATTCGCCGATGGGCAGGATCAGCCCGGTCTCTTCCGCCAGGGGAATGAAGTCGTTCGGCGGCACCAGGCCGCGGCTCGGATGCCGCCAGCGCACGAGCGCTTCGACGCCGATGATCCGCTCGTCCTCGAGCGCCACCAGCGGCTGGTAGTGCAGTTCGAATTCGCTTCCGGCCAACGCCTGCTTCAGGTCCTGCTCGAGCAGGCGGCGGGCTTCGCGTTCCATTCCCATATGGGCCTCGAAGACGCGCGCCACGCCCCGGCCGTTCTCCTTCGCGCTGTAGAGGGCGATGTCGGCGTTCTTCAGGACGCGGCTCGGCGTTTCGAACCCTTCCTCGACGAAGGCGATGCCGACGCTGGCTCCCAGAAGATTCTCGCGGCCTTCCAGGATGTACGGCGCGGTGAGGTCCGCGATCAGCCGGCGGGCGAGCGCCAGGGCGTCGAGCGGCTGGTTGAAGCCGTTCTGGATCACGGCGAATTCGTCGCCGCCGAGCCGCGCGACCGTGTCGCCCTCGCCGAGGCAGGCCTGCAGGCGTTCCGCCACCTCCAGGAGCAGGGCGTCGCCGGCCGCATGCCCGAGCGTGTCGTTCACTTCCTTGAAGTGGTCGAGATCGATGCTCAGCACCGCGAGGCGGCTCTGGCCGAGGCGGTCCCGCTCGAATGCCTCCTGCAGGCGCGTCTGGAAATGCGCCCGGTTGGGCAGGCCGGTCAGCGGATCATGGAGGGACAGGTGCGCCGCCTGCTCCTGCGCCTCCACCTCGCGGGTGATGTCGGTCGCCGTGCCGCGATAGCCCGTCCAGGCTCCGCCGTCGTCGAATACGGGCCGGGCCGCCAGCCGCGCGATCCGCCGGTGTCCTGCCGCGTCCGTATAGGTGCAGCGGAGCTCGCGGATGGACGCGACCGCCGGGTCGGCGGCATCCGGGCGGGGCCATTCTCCACCGGTCGAGCCGACTTGGAAGAATTCGTCCAGCGCCGTGCCGAGAACGGCCTCCTCGCTGAGGCTGGTCACCTGCGCGAACCGCGCCGAGACGAAGGTCAGCCGCATGGCGCTGTCGGATTCCCAGATCCAGTCCGACGACGCCTCGGCGACGTCGCGGAACCGGGCTTCGCTGCGCTTGAGCGTATCGGCATAGCTGTCGATGGTCCGGGCGGCGGCGTGCAACTCCCGATGCGAACGCCGCGAGGACCGCAGCGCGAAGGCGCCGATCACGCCGAACACGCCGAAGCTCGCAAGCATCGGCGGCAGGAGCGCATGCAGGGTCTGGCTACCGGGTCGTTCCGGGATCCACGTGACCTTGCCGATGAGCTTTGCCGATGGCGAGAAGAGCGGAAGCGCGGCGCCGAGATCGTCGTCGCCGTCCGTCACGAGGCGGAAGCGGTTCAGCAGATAGTCGCTGCCGATCCTCGCCAGGAGGCGCCCGTCGATCCGCTTGGCGAAAAGCAGCATCGCCGGGGACGGCGCCTGCGCGCCGCTCGGTTGGGCGTCGCCCGGGTGGATCGCCCCGGCCGCGACGAGCCAGATGGTGCGCCCGGACCGAAGCATCCCGACAGCTGGAAAAGTCTGCGCGGCGGCGCGCCGGAGGAGTTCGTTCAAGCCGTTGGGGATGATCCCGAAGGCGTTGGCGGCGACGTGCCTGCCGTCGATCATCGCGTATCGCGTCGTCAGGTCCGGCGTCAGGACGAACGCCATCTCGTAGCCGAGGCTGGCGAAGATGTTCGGGCCGAGATTGCCGTCCGCGGCCGCCCAGTCCAGATCGACCCGCTCGCTGAGGTGGGCGCGGATGTCGGCGCGCTCCGAATAGTCCTTCAGGTTGCGCGCGATCTCGCGCTGCTTCACGTCGAGCGCGGTTTCGGCGAGCTTGGTTGATGCCTCGACCGCGAGGCGGTTCTGGCTGCGGGCGTTGTAGAGGGCGAAGACGACGACGAGGACGCCCGCGGCGAGCAGCATCGCGACGAGCGAGCCGACGACGCGCCGCTGCCCACCCTTACCCAGAAACTCGCTGGCCGATTGACGCA
The DNA here is from genome assembly GCF_008802405.1 of Plantimonas leprariae. Classification (GTDB taxonomy): domain Bacteria; phylum Pseudomonadota; class Alphaproteobacteria; order Rhizobiales; family Rhizobiaceae; genus Plantimonas; species Plantimonas leprariae. The sequence goes on along the minus strand of NZ_VZDO01000013.1, from coordinate 130,429 downwards.
TGCGGTGCGAAGGCTCCGAAACCTCCGCAACAATCGCACAAGCCTCTGAATCAAAAGCGATCAAACGGCCTGATCGAACGGTTAATCCCGCGCGGTTTCGCGGTCATATCGCCGCGAGGCTACGGCATCCGGCCGTCAGATCGCCGGGCTGTGCTCCTGGAGAATGGCCGGGATCTCGCCCGGCAGCTCGCGGGCGAGGTAGCCGACCTTGCCGACCGTCCGCGCCAGCCGGCGCCCGGCCTCGGCGTGGAGGAAGACGCCCCATTGCGTCGCCAGCAGCGGCGTCGCGCCCCGCGCCAGGAGACCGGCGACGATGCCGGCGAGAACGTCGCCGGAGCCCGACGTCGCCAGGCCGATGCCGCCACCCTCGCAGAGCCAGGGACCTGCATCCGGGTCGCAGACGAAGGTGCTGGTCCCCTTCATCGCGACGACGCTGCCCGTGCTGTCGGCCGCCCGCTGGCCCGCCTCGACGGGGTTGGCGGATACTTCGTCCCGATCGATGCCGAGGAATGTCGCCATCTCCCCGGCATGCGGCGTCATCGCGATCCGTCCCTTGTGGGTCAGGAGCGTCGCCTTGTCGTCCTTGAAGCTCGTCACGGCCGCGGCGTCGAGAACGAACGAGGTTTCAGGCGAACAGGCCAGAAGCGCGAGCACGAGGCGGTGCGCCGACTCCTCGTCCGTCATCCCGGGTCCGACGAGAACGGCCCGCGCCTTCGAGGCATTGTCCTGAAGTTGCGGCGCGCATGCCGGATCGATCTCGCCGTCCGGCGTTTCGGGCAGCGCGAGGACAAGCGCTTCCGGTGCGGCGATCGCCAGATACGGCGCCACCGACCGGACGGCGGCGATCTGCAGCTTGCCGGCGCCGGCCCGCAGCGCCGCGGTCGCGGCCAGGAGCGCCGCCCCCGGAACCTCCGAGCTGCCGGCCACGACCAGCACCGAGCCGCGCGCGTTCTTGTCGTCCGCATCGGCATGGCTCGGCAGCGGCGAGGATCGTAGGAAGGCGTGATCGATCGGAAGGTGCGTCGTCATCGCGCGGCCACGTTCGCGTCGGGCTCGGCGGTCACGGGCGTATCCTGTTCCTCGAGCGGCGCGACGAAGTTGTAGCGCCGGAGAGCGAGACGCTCGATCTCGCCGCTCCGGTCCGCTTCGTATTCGGTGACGGCGCCGTTCGCGACGTCGCCTTCGCGGTCGATCGCGAGGATCCGCTCCTCGTCGAGGGTTTCCACGATGTAGCGCAGGCAGAGCACCACGACCTGGTGGCAGACGATCAGGACGCGCCGGTCGCCATAATGCAGGCCGATCGTGTCCATGAGACTGCGCAGGCGGAGAACCACGTCGCACCAGCTCTCGCCGCCCGGCGGCCGGTGGTAGAACTTGCCGAGCAGCCGGCGGAACTCGGCCTGCTCGGGGTGAAGCTCCAGGATGCCCCTCGTCGTGAGACGATCGAGGATGCCGAACTCCTTCTCGCGCAGCCGCTCGTCGATCGCGACGTCGTGCGGCAGCCCGGCTTGCCCGGCGATCAGTTCCGCGGTCTGGCGGGCGCGCCGGTAGGGCGACGACAGGACGTGCTCCGGCCGCCTATCGGCCGGGAGGGAGGCGAACCATCGGCCGACCGAGCGCGCCTGCTCCTCGCCGAGTGGGCTCAAGGGAACGTCGATGTCGCGCTCGGCGATGTCGATCCGGGCGAGATCGCCGGCCATCGCCGCTTCCCGCGCGACGTTGCCGAGGCTCTCGCCGTGCCTGACGATCCAGAGCCTCGAAGGCCATGCTGATTGCGCCGTCATCGCCGTCCCGCCTTTGATGGGACAAGGAATAGGGCGGCGCCGGGCCTGCTCCACCCCGGATCGTCGGCTTCCGGGCGTCGGGACGCCCCGACGCGTCAGACCGCCACGGCGTATCGCGGCGCCGGAGCGACGCAGTACCGGTTCCGCCCGGCGGCTTTCGCACCGTACATCGCAGCGTCGGCGCAGGAGATCAGTTCGTCGAGACCGTCGGCGCAGTCGGGCGCGACGGCGACCCCGATGCTGGCGCTGACCGGATAGGTGGAGGCCTGAACCTGCAGGCCCTTGGCGAACAGCGCGACGATCTCTCCCGCGAGGACGCTGGCCTCGTCCGCACCCGTCCGGTACAGGATCGCGAACTCGTCGCCCGCAAGCCGCGCCAGAAGCGCCTCCTCGCCGCGATCGCAGCGCTGCCGGATCAACGCACCGGCTTGCGCCGAGAAGGCCTTCAGCACGGCGTCGCCCGCCGCATGGCCGTAGGTGTCGTTGACCTGCTTGAAGTTGTCGAGATCGACGAACAGGAGCGCGAGATCGCCCTCGCCCTGGCGCATCGCGTCGACCCATTGTTCGGCGACCCGGTTGAAATGCGGCCGGTTGCTGATGCCCGTCAGCGGATCGGTCCAGTACATCCGCTGGACGCCGTGCAGCGCGTCGAGCGTCTTGTCGTGCAGCGACTTGATGTTCCGCGCTAGGCCGCCGATCTCGCCGCCCTGGCGAAGCGCCGCCAGCGTCTCGCGGCGGCCCTCGATCACCTCCTTGACCTCCCGTTCGAGCGCCACGATCGGCCCGGTCACGTTGCGACGGATCAGCCAGAGGAGGATCGCGATCGACAGGAGGCTGAGCGCAGCGCTGCCACCGGCGAGGATCAGCGCGAGACGACGGAGCCGGCCGTCGAGATAGGCGTCCGGCATCGAGCCGCTGAGAACGAGGCCGGACGTCAGATCCCGCGTCGCGGTTGCGTCGGCGGAGGCCGTCGGGGCGGTCGACGGCGCGACCTTCACGCGCGTGCCGTAGTCGGCCTCGATCTCCTGCCGGGCGGCGGCGAAGCCGGCCGGCCGCACGGCGGCCTGCAGCACGTAGGCGGCATCCCGCTGCGTCGCGATCGGCGCCTCGAACGTCGTCTTGTCCAGCAGTTGCGAATGAACGACCAGGGCGCCGTCCGCCGCTTCCAGGTAGTCGTCGGAGGTCGACCGGCCGGCCGCCCGTATCGCGTTCGCCAGCGCCAGTTGCTCGGGACGGATCTCGCTGAACGGGTCCTCGCCGTTCTCGAAGTAGTAGGCGACGTCGCCGCCGGGAGCGATGATCGCGAAGGAGACGAGGCGGTCCCGGCTGCCCGAGAAGAAGGCGATGCCGTCCTGCAGCTTCACGCCGATCCCGGCGATCTGGAACTCCGCGTTCGGCTCGCGCAGGTAGCTGCGCGCCGCGCCGCCGCTGATCATCGCGAAAACGAGGTTGCGGGTGAACTCCAGCTCCGACCCGAACGCCGTGGCGAGGGAGTCCATGCGGGTCTCGAAGCGGGTCGCCTCCGAGTCCTCGATCAATCGCTTCTGCGTCGAGTAGACGCCGAGGCCGACAGCCAGATTGCTGAGGAGGACGACCGGGAAGATGACGAGGAGCGCGCGTCTACCGAGCGTCATGGAAGCTGAGAAGCGAATGGAGCATGCGCTTGCGGGTCTGCACCACCGCCGCGCTGTTCTCCTCGTAGAAATGGCTGTTGTCGATCAGCGCCTGTTCCGGGAAGATCGCCGCATCCTCGCGCATGGCGGCGGGCAAGAGCGGCATGGCGGCGGCGTTCGTCGTCGGCATGGTGAGGTCGGCGGCGTTCATCGCCGAGATTTCGGGCCGGTTCAGGAAATCGAGAAAGCGGAGGGCGAGCGCGCGGCGCGGCGATGCGGCGGTGACCGCCATGCAGTCCACCCAGAGAACCGAGCCTTCCTTGGGTAGCGCATAGCGCCAGTCGTGCCCGTCCATGCCCTTCAGCACGAACTGGTCGCCGCTGTAGGCCAGGGCCATGAAGAGTTCGGGGCCGATCGCCTCGTTCTGCAGGGAGGTGACGACGTAATCGTAGGTGCGCACCGCGGGCGCCTGCTTGCGAAGGCTCGCATAGGCGGCCTTGAGATCGGCTTCGCTCTGGGTGTTGACCGACTTGCCCGCAAGGATCAGGGTCGGCGTGAGAAGATCGTCCGAACCGCCCATCATCGCGATGTGGCCGGCAAGCTCGGCGGCGGGCTGCATGAGATCCGCCCAGGACGTCGGAGGCGTCGCCGTCTTGTCCGCTCGGTAGACGATGCCGAGCGTTCCCCAGAAGTAGGGCATGCCGTAGCCCGAGCAGCGCTCGCGCCAGCGGGGCACGGAATAGCCGATCGCGGGAACGCTCGCCGCCGAGATTTCCTGCAGCATGCCCTTGTTGCGGAAAAGCTTCGTCGCGTTCTCGTTCAGGATCGCGAGATCGATCTCGCTGTTGCCGTCGGAAAGGATACGGTCGCGGCCTTCGGCGCTGTCGAAATAGATCTGCCGGATTTCGGAGTCCGTTTCCGTTCGCCAGGCGTCGAGAACGCGCGGCGAGATGTATTTCTCCCAGGTCAGGAGGTTCAGCGTTTCCGCCTTCGCGGCAAGCGGGGAGAGGACGAGAAGAACGATGGCGGAAAGGCGCAGGCGGTCCAGCATGGCGATCCTCGCTCCGGAGCGCCGCCATCTTGCGCATCAGGAATGAAGATTGGTTGAACCGCCCCTCGCCCGGCCTGCCGTCCGCAGCATCATCACCGATCCAGCATCCAAACGTCTGCGCCAGCGCATCGGTTCGCGGCATGGGGATCATTCCATGAGCGCGAGGTGATGCCGTTCGGTCGCCTCGTCCGCGGGGAACATGCATTCCAGGCGCAATTCCTGCGCCGTGACCGTCGTCGGCGTCCCGACGGTCGAGATCATCGAGAAATAGTTGAGGACGAGGCCGTCCCGCTCGAAACTCAGCGGGATCATCGGCAGGCTCTCGCCGCCGGTTTCCGGCCGGCCTTCCGCGGCCACCCCCGGATAGGCCATGAGCGCGTCGACGAGCTCGCGGGTGCGCTCGTCGGCGAAATGGCCGACGGCCTCGCGGCGCACCCGGCCGAGAAGGGCCTTTTCCGCGCGCTTCCAGTCGCGGACGAACGGGCGCATTCCGGCCGGGTCGAACATCAGGTGCAGGATGTTGCGCGGACCGGCCCTCGCAGCCAGATCGACGAACTTGCCGAAGAATTTCGGGGCCGCGTCGTTCGCGGCGACGACGTTCCAGTAGCGGTCCATCAAGACCGCGGGAAAGGGTTCCTGCTGCCTGAGCATGCGACCGACCGCAGCGGTGATGCTGCGCATCTGCGGCTCGTTCCAGCCGTCTTCGGGATAGACGGGTGCGTAGCCGGCGGCGACGAGCAGCGCGTTGCGTTCCCGGAAGGGGACGTCGAGCGCTTCGGCGATGGCCAGCAGCTTCTCGCGTCCCGGCGTGCTCCGGCCGCTTTCGATGAAGCTGACGTGCCGCTGCGAGGTGCCGGCATCGAGGGCGAGGTCGAGTTGGCTCTTGCCGCGAACCGAGCGCCAGTCGCGCAGCATCGCGCCGAGGTTGCCGCTCCCGTTCCCGCGATCCCGACCGACAAGCACAGCACTCCTCCCGCGCCGGAACGACGCCTCGTCATGCACGACCGCAGGCCGCGCGGATTGGCTTATGCAAGCGAGCGCCTCAGGACAATGACTTCCGAGGTAATTGCGATCATTCCCGCTCGGCGGTTCCGTGACCCTGCTCAGCGCTGGGATCGAACCGATCCACCGGCATCACATCGGGATACGGAACATGCACATCTTCCCCATCCATTCGCTCGACACCGCGCCGGAAAAGTCCAGGCCGGCGTTACAGGCCCTGCAATCGGCCTTCGGCTTCGTGCCCAACATAGCGGCGGCGATGTCGACCTCGCCGGTCCTGATCGACAGCCTCGTCGGCCTGTTCGACAACGTCCATGGCGGCAGCTTCAGCGAGCGGGAGATCCAGACGCTGCTTCTCACCAACGCCGTCACCAACCGGGCCGAATGGGCCGTCGCGTTCCACTCGTTCCTCGCGCTGCAGCAGGGCATCGACGCCGACGACGTTGAAGCCATCCGGAGCGGGCGGACGCCGAAGGATCCGAAGCTCGCGGCGCTCTCGCGGCTTGCGAAGACGCTGATCGAGAAGCGCGGCCGCATTTCCGGCGAGGATCGAGGGATGTTCCTGATCGAAGGTTTCGGACCGGAGCATCTTCTCGAGGTCGTCGCGGTGGTGGCGGCTTCCACGATCACGAACTACACCGCCAGCCTGACCGAGCCGCCGCTCGAAGCCGAGTTCCGGCCGCATGCCTGGAGCGCGGGAGGCGCGTGACGCCGGCGCGGCGCGGACGGCCGCGCAAGAACAGGAGCGACCCGGCCGGTCCGTTCCGAAGCGGGCTGGCCGGCTGGCGCCCGGCGGGTGAACGGTGGCAGAAGCGGCAGCCGTGACAGACCTCGGACCGAACGGGATTCGATTCATGCCGAACACGATGCGCCGCGGCGCGCTGGTTCTTCTCGCCTGCCTCGGGCTGTTCGTTGCGGAGCGGCCGGCCGCAGCCGAGCCGAAGCTCGGCGACGCGCTCGCCGGGACGGTCGCGGCGCTGGAGAAGCGGACCGGCGGCCGCCTCGGCGTCAGCGTCGTCGATACCGCGAGCGGCGCCGCCTGGTCGCATCGCGGCGGCGAACGCTTCCCGATCACCAGCACCTTCAAGGCCTTCGCCTGCGCCCACCTTCTCGATCTCGCCGACAAGGGAGAGGTCGACGCGAAGCAGCGCGTGCGCTTCGAGGCGCGCGACCTCGAGGAGTATTCGCCGATCACCAAGACCCGCACCGGCGGCGAAGGCATGTCGCTCCTAGAACTCTGCGACGCGGCGACGGCGACGAGCGACAACAGCGCCGGGAACTTCATTCTGGCGCACACCGGCGGCCCGGCGGCGCTGACCGGTTTCATGCGCCGCATCGGCGACGGGACGACGCGCCTCGACCGCACCGAGCCGGCGCTCAACGATGTCGGCCCCGGCGAAGTGCGCGACACGACGAGCCCGGATGCGGCCGCCGCCAGCCTCCGCAAGCTGATGCTCGGCGACGCGCTGTCGGAGCCCTCGCGACGGCAGCTCGAAACCTGGCTCGTCGCCGACAAGGTCGGCGGGCCGCTCCTGCGCGCCAGCCTGCCGGAAGGCTGGCGCATCGCCGACCGCACCGGTGCCGGCGCATACGGCTCGCGCAGCGTCATCGCGGTCGTCTGGCCGAAAACCGGTGAAGCCGCGACGCGGGGCCCGATCGTCGCCGCGGTCTACCTCACCGACACGACGCTCGACCTCGACGGGCGCAACGCCGTCGTCGCCGAAGTCGGTGCCGCGCTCGTGAAGGACCTGGCACCTTGAGCGGCTCGCACGGGAGTCGCCGCTCTGCCTATGCTGTCATCAGTGCTTAAAGAGTGAGCAGTGGTTCGTCCGAGAAGGGCGCAGGAGCACGTTCGCCGCCCTGCTGGCGATCTGTCGACCGAGCTTCGCCGCGGTTGGCATGAAGTTTGCTGCGATCTGTCCGGGAGCCGCGAGAGGCGGCTCGGCGAGCACGGAAAGGGGCACGGCGATGAAGTGGCGGCATCTCGGGATTCTCGGAGCGGCGGTGCTTTCGTCCATGATGGCGAGCGCGGCTTTCGCCGAGGACGCATCGGGCGACACGATCAAGGTCGGCATCCTTCATTCGCTGTCCGGCACGATGGCGATCTCCGAGACGACGCTGAAGGATGCCATGCTGATGCTCATCGACGAGCAGAACAAGAAGGGCGGTCTTCTCGGCAAGAAGCTCGAAGCCGTCGTGGTCGACCCGGCGTCCGACTGGCCGCTCTTCGCCGAGAAGGCCCGCCAGCTCGTCGCGCAGGACAAGGTCGCCGCCACGTTCGGCTGCTGGACGTCCGTTTCGCGGAAATCCGTCCTGCCCGTCTTCAAGGAGCTGAACTCGATCCTGTTCTACCCCGTCCAGTACGAGGGTGAGGAGTCGGAGCGCAACGTCTTCTACACCGGCGCCGCGCCGAACCAGCAGGCCATCCCGGCGGTCGACTACCTGATGAACGAGGGCGTCCAGCGCTGGGTGCTGGAAGGCACCGACTACGTCTATCCGCGGACCACCAACAAGATCCTCGAAGCGTATCTCAAGTCGAAGGGCGTCGCGGCGGCCGACATCAAGGTCAACTACACGCCGTTCGGATTCTCCGACTGGCAGACCGAGGTCTCCGCCATCAAGGACTTCGGCGCGGCCGGCAAGAAGACCGCCGTCGTCTCGACCGTCAACGGCGACGCCAACGTGCCCTTCTACAAGGAACTCGCCAACCAGGGCGTTTCGGCCGAGGACGTGCCCGTGATGGCCTTCTCGGTCGGCGAGGAGGAGCTGGCCGGCATCGACACCAAGCCGCTCGTCGGCCACCTCGCCGCCTGGAACTACTTCCAGTCGGTCGACACGCCGGAGAACGCGGAGTTCATCAAGACCTGGCACGCTTTCATCAAGAACGACAAGCGCGTCACCAACGACCCGATGGAGGCGCACTACATCGGCTTCAACATGTGGGTGAAGGCGGTCGAGAAGGCCGGCACCACCGATCCGGACGCGGTGATCGACGCGATGGTCGGCGTGTCGGTGCCGAACCTGTCCGGCGGCTATTCCTCGATGGGCGCCAACCACCACATCACCAAGCCCGTCCTGATCGGCGAGATCCAGGACGACGGCCAGTTCCAGACCGTCTACGAGACGCCCGGCCTCGTGCTCGGCGACGAGTGGTCCGACTACCTGCCGGAATCCGCGCCGCTGATCTCGGACTGGAGGAAGCCGATGAACTGCGGCAACTTCAACACGGCGACTGGCAAGTGCGGCGGCGCGGGCGAGAAGGCGGCCTCCTCGAACTGACCCGCGACGCCTGACAGCCATTGCCGCGCCGCCGCTCCTCCCCGGTGCCGGCATAGCGCGGGGCGGCTCCTCCTCCCGGCCGCCCCGCTTCCTTCCGATCGCGACGGAACCCATGCCCTCACGCCTGTCGACGCTTCTCCTGCGGCTTTTCGCCGGCCTGATCCTCCTCGCCGCGACGGCGCCGGCCGCCTTCGCGCAAGGCGGCGATCCGCGCGCGGTCGTCGCGGACTTCGCCGGCAAGAAGAGCTTCGATGAGACCGAGGCGACCGTGAAGGCTCTCGCCGCGACCGGCGACCCCAGCGCCGCGACGACGCTGCGCGCGCTCGCCGATGGCGAGCTCTACTTCCGCAAGACCGATGGGGCGGTGCTGATCGCGCGGGGCTCCGGCTCCGCGCTCCAGACCTTCGATCCGCTGACCGGCGAGGCGGCCGGCACGGAAGCGAAGGCGGCGCTGGAGAAGGTGCGGATCAAGAACTCGATCCGCACGAGCGTCAACGCGGCGCTCGGCAGCCTGACCCTGTCCTCGCCCGATCCCGCGCGCCGGCTGAGCGCCGCGACCGGCCTCTTCGCCAACGCCGCGCCCGAGCAGATCGAGATGCTGGACGGCATGATCGCCAAGGAAGGCGATCCGGCGATCAGGTCGCGTCTGGAAGAGGCCCGCGCCGGCGCGATGCTGAAATCCGACCGGCCGCCGGGCGAGAAGCTCGCGGCCGCGAAGACCGTCGCGGCACGCGGCGACCGGGCGGCGCTGGTCGCCCTCACCGCGCTTGCCGCCTCCCCCGATCCCGCCCTCGCCAAGGCCGCGAATGACGGTGCCGCCGCGATTCAGCAGCGCATCGCGCTGTGGGGTGCGGGCCAGAACGTCTGGTACGGCCTGTCGCTCGGCTCGGTGCTGCTTCTCGCCGCGATCGGCCTCGCGATCACCTTCGGCGTCATGGGCGTCATCAACATGGCGCATGGCGAGATGGTGATGCTCGGCGCCTACACGACCTTCGCGGTGCAGGAGCTGATCCGCACGCACGCCCCGCAGCTCTTCGACTGGTCGCTGGCGATCACGCTGCCACTCGCCTTTCTCGTGGCGGGCTTCGCCGGCCTCGTGATCGAGCGCGGCCTGATCCGCTTCCTCTACGGGCGGCCGCTGGAAACGCTGCTCGCCACCTATGGCGTGTCGCTGATCCTGCAGCAGGCGGTCCGCACCCTGTTTGGCCCGACCAACCGCGAGGTCGGCAACCCGGCCTGGATGAGCGGCGCCTTCGAGGTCGGCATGATGCAGGTGACCTGGAACCGGCTCTGGATCATCGTCTTCGCGCTCGGCCTGTTCGCCGGGCTCCTCGCCGTCCTGAACCGCACCTCGCTCGGCCTCCGCATGCGGGCGGTGACGCAGAACCGGCGGATGGCCGCCGCGATGGGCATCCGCACGCCCTGGGTCGACGCGATGACCTTCGCCCTCGGATCGGGCATCGCCGGCATCGCCGGCGTCGCGCTCAGCCAGATCGACAACGTCTCGCCGGACCTCGGCCAGGGTTACATCATCGACTCATTCATGGTCGTGGTGTTCGGCGGCGTTGGCAACCTCTGGGGCACGCTCGTCGGCGCGATGACGCTCGGCGTCGTCAACAAGTTCCTGGAGCCCTTCGCCGGCGCGGTCATCGGCAAGATCGCCGTGCTCGTCCTCATCATCCTCTTCATCCAGAAGCGGCCGCGCGGCCTCTTCGCCCTGAAAGGGAGGTTCGTCGAGGCATGATCTTCGCGAAGCACCTCGGGCACCGCGTCTGGTGGATCGTCGCCGCGATTCTCCTCGCGGCGGTGCTGGTGCCGTTCCTCAACGGTCTCGATCCCGCCAGCCCGTTCCATCTGCCGGACTATGCGGTGCCGCTCTTCGGCAAGTATCTTGCCTACGCCCTCCTGGCGCTCAGCCTCGACCTCGTCTGGGGCACCATCGGCATCCTCAGCCTCGGCCACGGCGCGTTCTTCGCGCTCGGTGGCTATGCGATGGGCATGTACCTGATGCGCCAGATCGGCGGGCGCGGCGTCTACGGCAATCCGGTGCTGCCGGACTTCATGGTGTTCCTGAACTGGCACGAGCTGCCCTGGTTCTGGCAGGGCCTCGACCGCTTCCCCGTCGCCGCCCTGATGGTGCTCGCCGCGCCCGGCCTGCTCGCGCTGGTCTTCGGCTGGTTCGCGTTCCGCTCCCGCGTCACCGGCGTCTATCTCTCGATCATCACCCAGGCGATGACCTACGCGCTGATGCTCGCCTTCTTCCAGAACGACCTCGGCTTCGGCGGCAACAACGGCCTCACCGACTTCAAGGACATCCTCGGGTTCCCGATCGCCAGCGGCTCGACGCGCCGCGCCCTCTTCGCCGCGACCTGCGTGGCGCTCGCCCTCGGCGTCGTCGTGGTCGGCGCGATCACGCGCTCGCGGCTGGGGCTGTTGATGATCGCGGTGCGCGATGCTGAGAGCCGCACGCGCTTCCTCGGCTGGCGGCCCGAGCACGTGAAGCTCTTCGCCTTCACCGTCTCGGCGATGATGGCGGGCGTCGCCGGGGCGCTCTATGTGCCGCAGGTCGGCATCATCAATCCGGGCGAGTTCGCGCCGGTGAACTCGATCGAGATCGTGATCTGGGCCGCGGTCGGCGGGCGCGGCACGCTGCTCGGCCCGATCGTCGGCGCGCTCGTCGTCAACGCCGGCAAGAGCGTCTTCACGGCCGCCGCGCCGGAATACTGGCTCTTCGCGCTCGGCGCCCTCTTCGTGCTCGTCACCCTGTTCCTGCCGCGCGGCATCGTCGGCACGCTCGGGTACGGCTGGGGCGTGCTTCGCGAGCGGCGCTTCGCGCGAGCCGCCGAGAAGGGCATCGGCGACGGCCCGGGCGCAGCGGCCGCGAACCCGGCGGAGTGAAGGCGGTGCACGGAACGCAAGCCCTCGAACGCCCGATCGTCTCGCCGCACCCTTGGGCGACCGCGATGGCGGAGCGCGAGCGGAACCGCGCGGCGGCCCCCTCCCCGCGGCGCGACACGCTCCTCTACCTCGACGGTGTCACCAAGAGCTTCGACGGGTTCAAGGCGATCGACAATCTCAGCCTCGTCCTCCAGCGCGGCGAGATGCGGGCGATCATCGGCCCGAACGGCGCCGGCAAGACCACGATGATGGACATCATCACCGGCAAGACCCGGCCGGACGCGGGCGAGGTGTATTTCGCCGGCGAGACCGACCTGACGCGCCACGACGAGGCGGCCATCGCCTCGATGGGCATCGGCCGGAAGTTCCAGAAGCCGACGGTCTTCGAGAGCCACACCGTGGAGGACAATCTCCGCCTCGCGCTCGCCGGTTCGCGCAGCGTCTTCGGTGCGCTGTTCCATCGCCGCACCTCGGACGAGCGCCGGCGGCGCGACGACATCCTCACCGCCACGCGCCTCACCCACCGGCGGAACGCGCGAGCCGCCGACCTCAGCCACGGCCAGAAGCAATGGCTGGAGATCGCGATGCTCCTCGCGCAGGACCCGCAGCTCCTCCTGATCGACGAGCCGGTGGCGGGCATGACGGACGCAGAAACCGAAGAGACCGCACGGCTCCTCGGCGAGATCGCCGAGACACGGTCGGTCGTGGTCGTCGAGCACGACATGCATTTCGTCCGCGCGCTCGGCGTCAAGGTGACCTGCCTGCACGAGGGCGCCGTGCTGGCGGAAGGCCCGCTCGACGCGGTCAGCGCCGACCCGCGCGTCGTCGAGGTCTATCTCGGGAGATGAGCCGGTGCTGAACGTCTCGGGAATCGATCTCTTCTACGGCGCGGCGCAGGCGCTGCGCGGCGTCTCGATGGAAACGCGGAAGGGCGAGATCACCTGCGTCCTCGGGCGGAACGGCGTCGGCAAGACCAGCCTGATGCGCGCCGTCGTCGGACAGGCGCCGATCCGCGCCGGCGAGATCGCGCTGGACGGCCGGGCGCTCGGCCGCGAGGCGCCCTATGCGCGCGCCCGGCGCGGCATCGGCTTCGTGCCGCAGGGGCGGGAAATCTTCCCGCTCCTCACCGTCAAGGAGAACCTCCAGACCGGCTTCGCGCCGCTGAAGGCGGCGGACAGGACGATCCCCGACCACGTGTTCGAACTGTTTCCGGTGCTGAGAAACATGCTCGGGCGGCGCGGCGGCGACCTTTCCGGCGGCCAGCAGCAGCAGCTCGCGATCGGCCGCGCCCTCGTCACGCGTCCGCGCCTCCTCGTCCTCGACGAGCCGACCGAGGGCATCCAGCCCTCGATCATCAAGGATATCGGCCGCGCCATCCGCTTCCTGAAGGAGGAGGCCGGCATGGCGATCCTCCTCGTCGAGCAATATCTCGATTTCTGCCGCGAGCTCGCCGACCGGGTCTACGTCATGGACCGCGGCGAGATCGTCTTCTCCGGCGCGGCCGCGGACCTCGACCGGCCGGAGGTGCGCCGCCACCTGACGGTGTGATGGTGCGGCACGCCGGCCCCTGTCGGACCGGGACGCCGACTCCATCTGTCAGGCGAAGGAGACGTCGCCGCCGGCGCACGTGACGAGAAATTGCCGATGCCCGAGAAGACGCTGTTCATCGTCCAGCAGTTCGAGCGGCGCGGCAGGAAGCTGACCGCCGGCCGCTCCGTCGAGTACCGGACGGAAGCCGAGGCGGTGGCGCGGGCCGAACGCGATGCCGAGAAGTTCGCCGGCGTCGTCGCGCTGACCATGGCGGTCGACACCGACACCGGCGAGGTCGTTCAGGAGCCGAAGCTGCTCGCCAGGTTCGGCGAAGTCGGCAAGGAGTTCCAGGACGAGTGACGGGGCGTCCGTCTCGGCCCGGTTCGGGAGACTGCCTCAGCCGGGCCGGTAGACGCGCGACGCTTCCGGATCCTCCTTGCTGAACGGCAGCGCCATCAGCTCGTCCCAGGCTTCCGCCGGTATCTCCGCCTCGGCCCAGGCGTTGGTTTCCGCCACGCGCTCGGGCTTGGTCACGCCGCAGATCGTGCTCGTGACGCGGCTGTCGCGCATCGAGAACTGCAGGGCCGCGGCACCCATCGCGATGCCGTGACGCTCGCAGATCGCCTCGATCCGGCGCACGACCTCCAACTGCGCCTCGCTCGCTTCGTGATAGGCGATGAGCCTGGTCTGGCCGGATCCTTTCGCCAGGATGCCGCTGCTGTAGGGCGCGGCGTTGAACACGGCGGTGCCTTGGCCGTGCGCCTCGTCGAACAGCTCGTCGGCCTCGCGGTTCAGAAGCGTGAAGCGGTTGTGGCTGATGATCGCGTCGAACTCCCAATCGCCGAGGAGCCGGCGCATCAGCGGCACCTTGCCCATCGCCAGACCGATGGCCTCGACGAGACCTTCCTCCTTCATCCGGACGAGGGCCTCCAGCGCCCCGCCCTTGCCCGTCACCTCGCCGAGATCCCAGCAATGTTCCGGATCGTGGAGATGCATGATCTGGATCCGGTCGAGACCGAGCGCCGTCAGGCTTTCCTCGAGCGAGCGCCGGGCCCGCTCGCCGTCGAACCGCCCGGTCTCGAAGTCGCGGTCGAGCTTCGTCGAGATGATGCTTCCCTCTGGCAGGCCGCCGAGCGACTTGATCGCCTTGCCGATCCGCTCCTCGCTCCGGCCCATGCCGTAGATGCGCGACGTGTCGAGGAAGGCGGGCCGCTCGGCGAAGATCGCCGCCAGCGTCGCATCGGCCCGCGCCTCGCCGACCGCGTATCCATAGGTGTCCGGCATGTCGCCGAGACCCGAGGTTCCAAAGCACAAGGCGGGAACCGCGAAGGGCAAGCGGGGCGCCGTCTTCATGGCTGTCATCGGGTCGTCCTGTGGAAACGTGGCTCTGAGGCGGAGCGAGGCGTGCCGGCCCCGGTGAAGTGATAGGGCGCCGGAAACGAACGTCAGCCTCGCCGGACGGAGAAGTGCCGGTTCCGGCACCGCCGAACGGCGGCAGGGGTGCGAGAGGATCGGGCCCGAGCGAACGGGCGTCGTTCAGGAAATTCGAACGCTCATTCGCCGCCGGCCGATGTTATGCGGAAGGGCTCGACGTCGTATCTCCGGGCCAGGCAAGCGGACGAGTTCCGAACGGGAGATGCTCCATGAAGAAGATCGGCTTCCTGTCGTTCGGGCATTGGTCGCCCTCGCGGCGCTCGGGCACCCGCTCGGCGGCGGACGTACTGCTCCAATCGATCGATCTCGCCGTCGCGGCCGAGGAGCTCGGGGCGGACGGCGCCTACTTCCGCGTCCACCATTTCGCCCAGCAGCTCGCCTCGCCGTTTCCGCTGCTGGCCGCGGTCGGCGCGAAGACGGACCGGATCGAGATCGGCACCGGCGTCATCGACATGCGCTACGAGAACCCGCTCTACATGGCCGAGGATGCGGGCGCGGCCGACCTCATCTCGGGCGGGCGGCTGCAGCTCGGCATCAGCCGCGGCTCCCCTGAGCAGGTGATCGAGGGCTGGCGCTATTTCGGCTACGCGCCGGCCGAGGGAGAGTCCGACGCCGACATGGGCCGCCGTCACGCCGAGGTGTTCCTCGACGTCCTCAAGGGCGAGGGCTTCGCGGAGCCGAACCCGCGCCCGATGTTCCCGAACCCGCCGGGCCTGCTTCGCATCGAGCCGCACTCGGAGGGACTTCGGGACCGCATCTGGTGGGGCTCGGCCTCGAACGCCACCGCGGTCTGGGCGGCGAAAGCGGGCATGAACCTGCAGAGCTCGACCTTGAAGGCCGACGAAAGCGGCGAGCCGTTCCATGTCCAGCAGGCGAAGCAGATCCGCGCCTATCGCGACGCGTGGCGGGAGGCCGGCCACGCGAGGGAGCCGCGCGTGTCGGTGTCGCGCTCGATCTTCGCGCTCGTGAACGACGAGGACCGGGCCTATTTCGGCGGCGGCGACGGCGGCGACCAGATCGGGATCATCGACAACATGCGCGCCGTGTTCGGCCGCTCCTACGCCGCCGAGCCCGACCGGCTGGTGGAGCAGCTCAAGGCCGACGAGGCGATCAGGGAAGCCGACACGCTGCTGTTGACGGTGCCGAACCAGCTCGGCGTCGCCTACAACGCCCATGTCATCGACGCCGTCCTGAAACACGTCGCGCCCGCACTCGGCTGGCGGCGCGAAACCGACCGGCAGCTCCCGGCTCGCGGCTAGCCTGCCTCCTTCAGCGGCGCTCCCGACCGTTCCGGCGTCCCGGCTTCGAACGGCGCGCAGCTGTCGCCGACCATCAGGGCGGGCTGGAAGATGACGTTGCGCGGCGGGGCCGACTTGTTGCGCGTGATCCGGTCGACCAAGAGCCGCACGGCCTCGTTCGTCATCTCGGCCGCCGGGTGCTCGGTCCGCGTCAGCCGCGGACGCAGGCCCCCGATGCCGGGAATCGTGTCGGTCGAGACGATCGAGATGTCGGTCGGACATCTGAGACCGAGATCCGCCAGCGCCCGCATGACGCCGAGCGCCATCAGTCCGTTGGCGACGTAGAGGCCGCTCGGCCGATCCGGCGCGCCGAGAAGTTGCAGGGCCGCGGAATAGGCGGCGTCCTCGCGGAACTCGCCCGAGCGCAGCCGGGCGGGATCGAGGGAAAGCCGGCGCGCGCCGAGAGCCTGCCGCATACCTTCCAGCCGTTCCCGCGCGGTCGTCAGGTGGAGCGGCCCGGTGATCGAGCCGATCCGGCGGTGGCCGAGGTCGAGCAGATAGTTCGTGACCTCGCGGCCCGCGGCGAGATTGTCGATCGTCACCGTGTCGAACGTGTCGTCGCTGACGATCCGCCCGAACAGCAGCGTCGGCATCCGCTTGGCGTCGTTCCGCCGCCGCCGGTACTGGCTCGGCTCCCCGACCGGCACCAGGATCATGCCGTCGCAGCCGAGCGCGTGCACGCGCTCGATGATGCGCCGCTCGGCGTCCGGCTTCTCGTCGCTGTTGAAGACGACGAGCGAGAAGCCCCAGGCGGCGACGGCCGCCTCCGCCACGCAGACGATGCGGTGGAAGAAGGGGTTGGCGAGATCGGCGACCACCATCGCGATCAGCTGGCTGCGGCCGCGCTTCAAGCTCTGCGCCGCGGACGAAGGCGCGTATTCGAGCGCTTCGATCGCCGCGACGACGCGGGCGCGCAATTCGTCGCTGACGAAAGCCGAACTGTTGACCACCGCCGACACGGTGGCGGTCGACACGCCGGCCGCCTTTGCGACGTCCCGAATGGTTGTCATGGGTTCGCACCGAACCGATTAGCCGACCGCATCCGACAGAACACCCCCAAACGAGCCGGCAGCGTAGCGCTTTCGTGCTTGCTTTCGCAAACGTTCCGTTCGATGTTGGCGAAACGGTTAGCCGTGTTCGCTGGAGGAAGCGAGCGGGTTTCGGGAGGGTTCGGGATGAATAGGCTGCTCGGTTGCGCTCTCGGCACGGCGCTGCTTGCCGCCGGCGCGGTTCAGGCGCAGGAGAAACCGCTCGTCGGCATCGTGTCGATCTCGGCCAACGAGGCCAACAACGCCCGATACATCAAGGGCGCGGAGAAGGCCGCGGCGGAACTCGGCTGGCAGGTCTCCGTCATCGATGCGGCCGGCAGCGCCGATCAGGCCAATGCCGCCATCCAGAACTTCGCCCAGCGCGATGCGCACGCCATCGTCGACATGGTGTTTCCGTTCTCGTCGATCGGCGCGGGGCTCGAAGCCGCCAAGGCGAAGGACATCCCCGTCGTCACCTGGGGCGGCGGGCTCGGCAGCTCGGTCGCGGCCACCAACGGCTCGGGCGGCCCGATGGCGGTTCCGGTGATCGAGAAGATGATCGCCGACATGGGCGGCAAGGGCAGCCTGCTCGCCCTCACCTACCGAACGGGCGAGGTCTGCCGCAACCGCGAGGTGGCGCTGGACGAGATCGTCGCCAAGCATCCAGAGATCACGGTGACGAAGAACGAGGTGCGGATTCCCGGCTACTTCGAGGACGGCGGCCAGTACGCCAACGCCTGGCTCGCCTCGCACCCGGTCGGCGACGGCAGCCTGGCGATATGGGGCTGCTGGGACGACCCGGCGATCGGCGCGATCGGCTCGCTCCGCTCGCAAGGGCGGGACGACGTCAAGGTCTACGGCGTGAACGGCAACGCGCAGGCGCTGGAGAACATCAGGAACGGCCACATGGATGCGACCGCCTGGCAGGACAGCTTCACCGAAGGCTACAACATGGTGAAGATGCTGAAGGACGTCGCCGACGCCGGCGGCAACTGGCAGCCGAAGGCGGCGGAGGTTCCCGCCGTGCTCGTGACGCATGACAATGTCGAGCAGTTCCTCAAAGACCATCCGGAAGCCGTCCAGTAGCCATGTCCGGTGAGGTGCAGGAGCGCAGAATGCCGGTCGTGACCGATGGTCCGGCCGGCGCGCCGCGCCGCCTTCTCGAAGCCGGAGGCATCGCCAAGTCCTTCGGCGGCGCCCGCGCCCTCGTCGACGCCTCGCTGACGATCGAGGCGGGCGAGGTGCACGGCCTCGTCGGCGCGAACGGCGCCGGCAAGTCCACCCTCATCAAGGTGCTGGCCGGCCTCGTGCGCCCCGACGCCGGCGAGGTGCGCATCGACGGCGAGCCCGTCAGGCTCGACCATCCGAACCGGGCGGCCAAGCTCGGCCTCGGCTTCATCCATCAGGAACTCGCCCTCGTTCCCGACATGACGGTCATGGAGAACGTCATGCTCGGCGCGCCGAAGCCGGCGCGCTTCGGCATCGTCGACTGGCGCGCGGTGGAGCGGACCGTCGCGCCGCTCGCGCACCGCGTCGGCCTGACGGTGCCGCTGCGCTCGGACGTGCGGCGCCTTTCCACCGCCGACCAGTGGCTCGTCTCGATCTGCCGGGCGCTGGTGCGCGACGCCCGGCTGATCGTGATGGACGAGCCGACGGCATCCTTGTCCGCGGCGGAGGCCGAGAAACTCTTCGGCATCGTCCGGAGCCTCGCCGCTTCCGGCGTCGCCGTTCTCTACGTGTCGCATCGCCTCGACGAGATCATGAGCCTCTGCCGCCGCGTGACGACGTTCCGGGACGGCCGGAGCGTCGCGGTCCTCGAAGGCCGGGCTCTGACGAAACCAGCGCTGATCGAGGCGATCGTCGGCCACGCCGTGACGGAGGTCGCGCGGCCGCCGACGCGCGCGAAGCGCGGGGAAGTCGTCCTGTCGGCGGCGGGGCTGGAGCGCCTGCCGCGCGTCCGGTCCGCGAGCTTCGCTCTCCACCGCGGCGAGGTGCTGGGTCTCGGCGGCCTCGTCGGCGCCGGGCGCAGCGAACTGGCGCGTCTCGTCTTCGGCGCGGACCGTGCCCGCGCCGGCCGGATGCTGCTCGGCGGCCGCCCGTTCGCGCCGCGCTCGCCCGCGGACGCCGTCCGGGCCGGAATCGGCTTCGTGCCGGAGGAGCGCCGAGCCGAGGGACTGGTGCTCGGCAAATCGGTCGCCTTCAACCTCGGCCTCGGCGACCTCGCCGGACTGGTGCGCGGCCCCGCGCTGCCGCTCGTCGACCTCAAGCGGCAACGCCGGCGCGCCGCGGATACCGCCGAGCGGCTGTCCGTGAAGATGCAAGGGCCGAACCAGCCGGTCGGGCGCCTCAGCGGCGGCAACCAGCAGAAGGTGCTGATCGGCCGCTGGCTGCAGAAGCGCCGCGACGTCCTCATCCTCGACGAGCCGACGCGCGGCGTCGACATCGGCGCGCGCGGCGAGATCCATCGCCTCGTCCGCGGCCTCGCCGCCGAAGGGCTGGCGGTGCTGGTGATCTCGTCGGAGCCGGACGAACTGCCGGAACTCTGCGACCGCGTCCTGGTGATGAACGAGGGGACGATCATCGCCGAACTCGAAGGCGAGGCGATCTCGCGCGCCGCCATCATCGCGGCGAGCTACCGAACCGGCGAGGCGGCGCCCGAGGCCCGAGGAGAAGCGGCATGAGCGACGCGACGCTGCGTCCGATCTCCGGCATGGATCGCAACAAGGCGATCCTCGCCTTTCTGGCGCGCTACGGCACGATCATCGGCCTTCTCGCGATGGTGCTGGCCTTCTCGTTCCTGTCGCCCCGCGCGTTTCCGACGCTGAACAATTTCACCAACGTCCTGAACCAGGCCTCGCTCTCCATGATCATCGCGGGCGGGCTGACCGTCGCGGTGATCGTCGGCGAGCTCGACCTGTCGATCGGTTTCGCCGCGAGCCTGCACGGCATCCTCGTCGTCGGCCTCGTGGTGCGGTTCGGCCTGCCGGTGCCGCTGGCGATCCTCGCCGTCTGCCTGCTCGGTGCGCTGATCGGCCTCGTCAACGGCTTCATCGTCACCAAGATGAAGGTGAACTCGGTGATCGCGACGCTCGGCGTCGGCACGATCCTGACCGGCCTCGCCTTCGCCTATTCCGCCGGCATGCCGATCGTGTCCGGCGTGCCGGAAGCCTTCCTGCAGGTCTCGCTCGGCCGCTGGCTCTGGGGGGTGCCGAACAACATCGTCATCATGGCGCTGGTGCTCGGCTTCCTCTGGCTCGTCGTGGAGCGCTCGCGCGTCGGCCAGGAGATCCAGGCCGTCGGCGGCAATCCCACCGCCGCCTTCCTCTCCGGCATCGACGTCGACCGCGTGAAGACGCTTGGTTTCGTCGTCTCGGGCGTCTGCGCGGCGCTGACCGGCGTCCTCCTCGCCTCCCGGCTCGGCAGCGGCACGCCGAGCGCGGCGGACGGCTACCTCCTCACCGCTTTCGCCGCGGTGTTCCTCGGATCGGCGACCCTGCGCGACGGCGAGTTCCACGTGTTCGGCACCTTCGTCGGTGCGCTGATCATCGCCGTCTGCTTCAATGGTCTCAACATCTTCGGCGCCCCGACCTTCTCGCAGTACATCCTCCAGGGCGCGATCCTGATCCTGGCGGTCGGGCTGTCGAGCCTCGGCCGCGTGATCGCCGAACGCTAAGGACACTCGAATGGCCGATCCCACCCCCTCCCCCGCCTGGGACGTCTTCGTCATCGAATATGCGCGCTCGCGCGACCAGCCGGTGGTCGATCTCGTCAACGGGGCCTACGGCAAGGGCGTCGTCGACGTGCCCTTCTCCTTCGTGCTCGCCCGGCGCGGCGACGACGTGGTGCTGGTCGACACCGGCTTCATGAACGAGGGCAGCGGCGCCGGCATGAGCGAGCGGTTCGGCATCCCCGAATGGATTTCGCCGCTCCGCATGCTGGCCGAGCTCGGCGTCGCGCCGGACGACGTGACGCACATCCTCCTCAGCCACGCCCACTTCGACCACATGGGCTCGATCGGCGAGTTTCGCCGGGCGAAGCTGTTCATCCAGAAGCGCGAGCTCCTGTCCTGGCACGAGGCGATGGCGCTGCCGGCGCGCTTCGGCTACCTCACCGCCATCATCAATCCCGACGACCTGCGCGCTGCCTTCGACGCCTCGGTCGAGCACCGCCTGACGCTGGTCGACGGCGACCGGAACGACGTCCTGCCGGGCATCCACCTCCGGCTCGGCGAGGGGCATACGATCGGGCAGCAGTTCGTGGTGATCGAGACGGCGCGCGGCCCGACGGTCGTTTCCGGCGACTGCGTCTATTCCTCGACGAACATCCTCGGCCACAACCACGACGGCGTCTACGCGCCGCTCAACAACGCGATCGGCAGCGTCTGGGATCAACTGAAGACCATCGACCGCATCAACGACGCGATCGCGGGCGACCTCACCCGACTGATCATCCTGCACGACACCGAGCACTGGCGGCATTTCACCCTGCACGCGACGGTCGACGGCTTCCGCATCATGCGGGTCTGACATTCGCCGCGTCGAACCGCGGCGTCCTCCGACAGTGACGGTCGAGCCGGCCACGAAAGCGGCCAGGGTGGCCAAGCCGCGCGCCGCGGCGTATTCGCTCCGCATCGGAGTTCATCGGCTCGCTTGCGAAGGATCAACCGCCTTCAGGCGAGCGGCGCTGGGGTGACGAGCATGGACGAGAACGCACCGCGGACGCCGGCCGACGATCAATCGCGGCCGATGCGGGTCTGTTTCTTCTTCAACGCTCAGCGGCACCAGCTCCTGCACGGGATCGCGACCGCCGCGGCGCTCGCCCGCCGCTCCGGTTTCGAGGTTCACGTCCTTTCGCCCAGTCCCGAGCACATCGAGTACGCGAAGCGCGCCGTCGAGCGGTTGGGCGGCGCGCCGATCGTCTTCTCCGTCGCCGCGCCGATGCTCGCCTATGCGATCCGGCAGATGACCGGAGCGGCGGTTCCGCCGAAGGTGCTGAGCCTCGGCCTTCTCGCCCGGCATCTCGATCGGTTCGATGCCATCGCCGTGCCGGAGCGGACCTCGCTCGTTCTGAAGCGCATCGGCGCACCCAGCCCCCGCTACATCCATCTCGATCATGGCGCCGGCGACCGTGCCGCCGGCTTCGATCCGCGCATCGCCCGGTTCGACATAGCGTTGATGGCCGGCCGGAAACACCACGAGCGGCTGCTGCGCCACGGGCTGATCCGCCCCGAGAACTGCGCCATCGTCGGCTATCCGAAGTTCGAGGCCGCCGACGCCGTCCGCGATCCCGACTGGTCGCCGTTCGACGGGACCAGGCCGATCGTGCTCTACAACCCGCACTTCACCCGGCTCGGCTCCTGGCAGGAGTTCGGTTTGCCGCTTCTACGGGCCTTTGCCGAGCAGGACCGTTACGACCTCGTCGTCGCCCCGCACGTGCGGATGCTGGACGGCCGGCGGAAACGCCGGCAGTGGGCCGCGATGACCGAGGAATTCGCCCGGAACCCGCACATCCATCTCGATCCCGGCAGCGACCGCTCCATCGACATGACGTACACGATGCTCGCCGACGTCTATGTCGGCGACGTCTCGAGCCAGATCTACGAGTTCCTGCGCACCCCGAGGCCATGCCTATTCCTCGACCCGCACGCGGTCGCGTGGGAAGCCGACGAGAACTACGCCCATTGGCGGTTCGGCCCGGTGGTTCGCTCGACGCTGGCGCTCGTCGCCGCGGTCGACGAGGCTCGTGCGACCCATCCGGAGTTCGTCGAGGTTCAACAGCGGGGTTTCGACACGACCTTCGAGCGGAGTGGTCTGCCGGCATCCGAGCGGGCCGCCACCGCGATCGCCGAACATCTCGACGACGCGCGTCGGCACCGGGCGGCGCCGTCCCGCGCCGTTCCGGCATGGCGACGCATGCAGCGGGTGGCCGCGATCGTGCTTGCGCTCGGCACGGGCTGGCTCGCGCACGACATCGCCGGCCCGCTGGCCACTCCCGCCAACGCGTCCGATTTCATCGACGACGCGGTGATGTCGCACCGCGCCACGCTGATCCGGGCGGACATGATCTCCCAGCCCGAGGTGACGGACTACGACCGCGCGGAACTGGAGAAGGCGACCGGCGTCGCGATGCCGGGGCTGCCGGCGGATTGGAAAGTGCTGGACGTGCAGGTGTATCCCTCCGACGCCGGCCCGAGCGTTCAGGTTTCCGCCGAAACGACGAAGGGCGAGCGGTTCTCGGTCTTCGGGATGAAGGCGGACACGCCCGGCGGCACGAAACCGAGCCTGGATCGGCGCCAGGCCGACAGCGTGGCCTACTGGGAAGAAGGCGATCTCGCCTTCGCGATCGTGGGTTCGATGGACGCCAAACGCCTGCTGCAACTCGCCGCCGACCTCGATCCCGACGACGCGTCGTAGGCGAGAGGCCATCCGGAACGGCGCTTGGAACTCGCCGCGTCGCGGGACTGCGCCGAGGCCGAAACGACGATCTCCACCTTTCGGAGGAGTTGCCCCGTTCCTAGTCCGATCGACCGAGTCTCGGCGCCATCGCGTCGAACACGTCGTCGCGGCGGACGAGCGCGTGGAACAGCGCCGCGGCGATATGGGCGAGGATCACTGCGAAGAAGACGAAGGCGAGCGCCCGGTGAGCGTTCCAGAGCAGGGTGTGCAATGCGTCGCTCTGCGGCAGGATCGCCGGCAGATGGTAGCCGCCGAAGAGCTCCACCGGATAGGCCGCCGCCGACAGCATGCCCCAGCCGAGCAGCGGCATCGCGATCATCAGGGCGTAGAGCAGCACGTGACTGAGCCTGGCCGCGAGCTTCATCGGCTCCGGCAGGTCGCGCGGCAGGGCCGGCGCGCCGTCCTTGACCCGGAGCGCCAGGCGCAGCACCGCCAGCACCAGGATCGCGATCCCGAGCGGCTTGTGGATCGAGACCAGCGTCAGGTACCTGGCCGTCACCGTCGAGACCATGCCGACGCCGATGAAGAGCATCGCGAGGATCGCCACCGCCATCAGCCAGTGCAGGGCACGCTGCGCCGGCGTGAAGCGGCCGTGGGAAACGTCACCGGCCACGCTCATTTCGAAGCCTCCTCGGGCTCGCGCGGATAATGGTCGGCCTCGGCCGCGCGGCGGTTGAACGACACCGAATAGGCGGCCGAGCGCGCCGCCGGGAACGGATCGTCCGAGGTGCGCATGCCGGCCGGCAGCACGGTCGGGTCGAAGTTGATGTCGCGGCAGGGCCCGTCCGGCTCCGGCACGATCCGATCCACCACGAGCGTGCCCGCATCCACGGTGCGGCGCTCGTCCGGCCACGCCTGGCTGGGATCGGCGGTCGGATCGCCGGCGTCGGCGACGGTGATCGCCAGCGTCCAGCGCTGCGCGCCGGCGGCGACGCGGGCTCCGATCTCCTCTTCCAGGAAGTTGGGCCCCTTCGCCTGCATCTCGTCGGCGGACAGGGCGGTCGGCGGCGCGGCTGGCAACAGCGACCAGCGGACGACGTGGTCGGCGCCCGACGCGTCGGTGAAGACGAAGCTGTCGAGGCTGTTGAAACGCTCCTCGGCGTAGCTTTGCAGGAAGGGCGCCGATTTCGCCCAGGCTCCGAAGGCGGCGATCTCCGGGTGGGCGGCCGCGAAATCCTTCATCGCGTCCGGATCGTCCTTCTTCGCCGAAGCCTGCTGCAGTTCGTAGAAGGCCTGCGGGCTGGCCACCGGGAAGAACGGCGGGTCGATCATGGCGGCGCGCCATTCCTGACCGTCCGGCGTCCGGATCCTGTAGCTGAGCCCACGCACCCGCGCGCTCGCGTCGGCAGCCGTCGGATCCGGCCCGGCAAAGTTGAACCGTCCGACCACCGGATAGCGGCCGCTTGCCAGGACCTGCGCCTTCGAGAGCGCCGCGCCGGCGCCGTTCGCCTCGAACGTACCGGTGAAGCAGATGCCCTTGGCATGGTTGCGGCGATGACCGAGCGCCGGCCCGCCGGGCGGCGCCAGCGTATCGACGAGCCTCGCCGGGGTCAGCCGCTCCGGCGACAACCAGCCCGCCGTATAGGCGAAGGCCGCGGCACCACCACCGACCACGGCCGCAATGACGACGAGCGACCCGACGGCGGAACGCCTTGAAGACGGACGGGACATGGACGCTTCCTCGTTCCTGCCGGCGCGCCGACTGCTCGGGGTTCCGGATACGCTCGGGCGACATTCTGGCATCGGCTTTGGCGGCGTCCAGTGAGGAGTCAGCCTCCTCCCCGCTCGCCTGCCTTGCCGGCACCTGTGGCGTCTAGTTCGTCGCCTTCGCCGCAAAGGTCACAGGGATAGACGGAAAATTGTTCCCCAGCGTCACGCTGGTGCCGTGGCGGTATGCAGCGCAAGGGGACCCATCGGCTGGAATTCAGAGGCAGGGATCGGCGGCCGCCTCCAACCGGCCATCGGCGATCGCCTCGACGAAGCGCGCATGGTCGCTCTCGTTTTGGTCGGCGTAGTGTTCGGCCCAAGCCGTCAGAGCCTCGCCGAGCGTCGTGTTGTGGTTGCCGCCGCAATAGCCGGAGATCGCGGCGGCGTCGCCGGTCCGAGCATGGGCGCGCGCCAGAAGCGCGCCGTAGGCGAACGAGAAGAACTGCAGCGGCTGGCCGCTCATGCAGCTCGCCGGGATGTCGCCCTTCATGTTCTTCATCTGCCGGACGTAGAACGGCCGCTCGTCGATCGTCGTCCAGCCGAGCAGCGGATCGCCCACCGCCTGCAGGAGGCGCTGCCCGTAGATGACGCGCTCGCCCTCGTGCTCGTCGTAGGGCTCGGGCATGCCGGGCAGGTAGGGCGCCAGCGCCGGCGTCACGGCCTCCTTCACCTGCAGGAACAGCACGTCCTGGTCCGAGTTGCCGCAGAGCAGCGCCAGATAGGCGCGCGTCCCGACGCTGCCGACGCCGACGACGCGGTGCGCGACGTCGACGACGTGGTAGCGGTTCAGCATGAAGCGGCGCTCGCGCGGCAACGTGTCCGCGTAGCGCTCCAGCCCGCCCGTGACCGCCAGGCGCGTCGCCTGGTCGACCCGCGTCAGGATCGGCGCGTCGTCCCGGAACCGCCAGCCGCCGTGCACCTGCCGCTCGACCACCTGATCGAGCAGGCTGCGGTTGTTGCGACGGCGCGCCTTCTCGACGGCCTTGGCGACGATCGCCTGCGAGGCGGCATCCATCGAGACGCCGGCGAAGTTCGGATCGGTCGCGAGCGTCGTTCGCCCCCAGACCTCGAGCGAGCCGCAAGGCGCGAGTTCCGTCATGGTGCGCCGGTAGCCGGCGACCGCCGCCTCGACCGCCCTGCGGCGCTCGCCCCTGTGCGATTTCGACGCCCGCGCCGCGACGACGATGCTGGCGACGAGGCGTTTCAGGTCCCATTCCCACGGGCCGATCGTCACCTCGTCGAAGTCGTTGAGGTCGAGCACGACATCACCCTGCGGCGTGCCGAACAGCCCGAAGTTCGCGATATGGGCGTCGCCGTCGAGGACGACGTTGATGCCGGTCGTCGGCATTTGCGCCAGGTCCCACGCCATGACGTGCGCGGCGCCGCGCAGGAAGGCGAAGGGCGAGCTCGCCATCCGGGCGACGCGCAGCGGGATCAGCGCTTCCTGCCGCCCCTTGTGAGCCCGCTGGATCAGCCGGACCGGGTCCGGCCGCCTTTTCGCCGGCTCGGCGGGCGCGTGCGCCGCATGCGGCACCGCCTTGCGCAGGAGCTTGCCGGCGGCGCGGCGCTTGTCCCAGGGCTCGCCGGGCGTACGCAGGTCGATATGCGGAAAGTCGGCCAGCGGGGCGAGAACAAGCGCCTCGGCCGCTTCGAATTCGTCGCTGAGGTCGTTCAATGCCGTTCCCTACGGTGGCCGGCCCGGGCCGGCCGCCCGGTCGGGACCGTACGCCCGGAAGGGTTAAAAGGGGACAGCGCAGGCCGAGGTATTTCGCCTCATCCGCTCGACATGGACACGGCATAGGACTCCTCGGCATAGCGCAGCGACGGAATCGAGAGCAGAAGCCGATCGGCGGATTACCCCTTCGCGATCGACGGCGGAGCGAGGAAGCGGTAGCACGGCGATGGTCGAGGCTTCGCGACGGAGCAGCCGGCAAGCCCGGGCCGCCATCGGCGCAAGGATGCGAAGGGGAACGCGATGGTGGACGCCGAACGCGCCGATGCGGTTTCCGCGGACGCTTCCCCGCGTCTCCGGGAGATGGCGCGCATCGCCCTGGAAGCGGGTTCGATCGCAATGCGCGGGTTGAAGCGGCGCGATGCCGGCGAGCGGCGGGCCAAGGCGCCGCGCGACTACGTCACCGATGCCGATGTCGCGGTCGAGGCAGCGGTGGCGCGGGGGCTGGCGGCCGCGTTCCCGGACGTCGCGATCTCCGGCGAGGAAGGCGCGGCGGACCGCGCAGGCGGACCGGGAGGCCTGCGGTTCCTGATCGACCCGATCGACGGCACCACGAACTACGCCTTCGGCATCCCGCATTTCGGCTTGACGATCGCGCTGTTCGACGCGGACGAGATCCTCGCCGGCATCGTCCTGGATCCGAGCCGGGGCGAGCTTTTCGCGGCCGAGCGCGGCAAGGGCGCCACCCTGAACGGCCGGCCGATCGGGGTGGCGACGACGGATGCCGTCGCGGACACGCTGATCGGCGCGGGCCTGCCGATCCCCGGCCAGGTCCGCTCCGTGTCCGAGGAAACCTATCACCGGGCACTCAGGCGGCTGATGGACGAGACCGCCGGCGTCCGCCGGCTGGGTTCCGCGGCGCTGTCGATCGCCTATGTCGCCTGCGGCAGGCTGGACGGCTTCTTCGAGGACGGGCTTTCGCCGCACGACTATGCCGCCGCGGCGCTGATCGTTCGGGAAGCGGGCGGCGTCACCTCCGGTTTCCGGGGCGGCCCTGTCGGCTCGCACGGCGACGTCCTCGTCGCGGGTCCTGCTCTGCACCCCTGGCTAGTCGAAGGTTTCTGCGCCTAACCGAACCTTGCGGCCAGCCCTTCGGCGTCGTCGGTGGTGATCTGGTCGACGCGGAGTTCGAGGAGACGCGGCACGATCATGTCCGCTGCTCCGTCGGCGGCGGCGACGGTATAGGCGTCCACTTCGCGGCCCGCGGCATGGAACGGCGCCACGAGGTCGAAGCCGTGGTCGGCCGCCAGCAGCACGAGTTCCTTGGCGAGATAGAAGAGCGCGGCATCGGGCGCTTCGGCGAGCGCGCCCGCCGCGAAGCTCGCGAAATCGAGGCTTTCGCGCAGCCGCTCCGATGCGCCGAAATGGCAGGGATCATGGCCGATGGCGAGGCCGGGCACCGCGCCTGCCAGCCGACGCACCGCGCCGGCATCGCCGCCGCTGAGGATCATCCGGCGAGCAGCCGGGCGGGCCGCCGCGGCGAAAGCGGCGACGCGGGCGTCGGAGAGCACGTCCGCGCCGTTCTTCAGGTCGAGCTGCAGCCGTCCCGCGCCGCCGGCCTCTCCGACGATGCGGCAGAGGTCGGAGAACAGGAGCACCGGCAGCTCGGTCGGGCGGCCGTCCGCGTCGCGAAGCCGGCATGCCCGAAGCGCGCCGGCCTCCGCATCCGCGACCGGGCCGCTGCCGGTCGTGGCGTCGTCGAGCCGCTCGTCGTGGAGCACCGCGAAGCCGTCGCCCGCATGGGCGAGCAGATCGATCTCCACCTCGGCGCCGCCGGCGAGGCCCGCCGCGACGTTCGCCGCCCCGAACGGCGTGTCGCCCGGGCGTCGGCGCGCCCGGTGCCACTTCAGCCGGACACGGCGGCCACCCCGATCGAGCGCGACGGGCAGCTCACGCATGGACGGGTGTCGCGACGATGCCCGGCACGGGCGCATCGCCCTCCCCCCGGAACACGAGGCAGCCGGCGACCGCGGGCAGCGCCGCCTCGCCGGCCGCCCATCGCTCGCCGGGCGGCACGGTCGCCTTGAACCGCGTTCCGTCTGCAAGCTCGAGATCGATCGCGAGATGGGTGCCGAAATCCACCGCGCGGTGGACGCGCGCGTGCCCGGGCGCGTCGGAGCGGCGGAGCGTGACGGCTTCCGGGCGGATCGCGAGGCTCGCCGGACCGTCCGGCACCGCCGCCGAAACCGGGAAGTCGGGGCGCTCCGCCCGCCCGTTCCGGAACTCGGCCGGCACGAAGTTCATCTGCCCGATGAAGCCCGCGACGAAGCGGGTCGCCGGCTGCCGGTAGATCCGGTCCGGCCGGTCCACCTGTTCGACCCGGCCGCCTTCGAGGACGACGATGCGGTCGGCGAGCGCCAGCGCCTCGTCCTGCCCGTGCGTAACGAACAGCGTCGTGATGCCGAGGCGCTGCTGGATGTCGCGGACCTCCTCGCGCAGCCGCTCGCGCAGGTGCTGGTCGAGGCTGGCGAAGGGCTCGTCGAGGAGCAGGATTTTCGGCTCGAGCACGAGGGACCTCGCGATGGCGACGCGCTGCTGCTGGCCGCCGCTGAGCTGCCAGACGCGGCGACCGCCGAAGCCGGCGAGCCCGACCAGCGCCAGCGCCACGTCGACGCGCCGCCGGATTTCGGGCTTCGGCAGCCGCCTGAGTTTGAGGCCGAAGGCGACGTTCTCGAACAACGACATGTGCGTCCACAGGGCATGGCTCTGGAAGACCATGCCGGTCGGGCGCCGCTCCGGCGGAACGCCGGTCACGTCCTGGCCGTCGATCAGGATGCGGCCGGCGCTCGGCCGCTCGAACCCGCCGACCATCCGAAGGATCGTCGACTTGCCGGATCCGGATGGCCCGAGCAGGCAGACCAGCTCGCCGTCGGCGACGTCGAGCGAGACATCCCGCACCGCCCAGCCGGTACCGAAGCTCTTGGCCAGCGCCTCGATCGTCAGCCGGGCCATCGGCAACTCCGCTCGGTCGGGTGCGCCGTCGCCGCCGTCATGCGCCGAGACCCCGCGCGAAGGCACCCGACCCGATCGCCCGGCGCGCGAAGACCAGCGCGAGGAAGGACGGCACCCAGAGCATCACGGACAGGACCGCGCCGTATTGCACGACGATCTGGTTGTTGATGAAGCTGATCATCAGCACCGGCATGGTGCGGATCTGCGGCGCGCCGATCAGCCAGGCGCCTTCCGTTTCGTAGAAGGTCGAGACGAAGGTGAGGAGCACGGCCGCGGCGATCGTGGGCGCCGCCTGCGGCAGGCTGATCGACCAGAAGACCCGCAAAGGCCCGGCGCCCGCGTCGCGCGCCGCCTCCTCCATGCGCCGATCCACCGCCTGGAAGGCGGCGACGGGAATCCAGATCATCAGCATCAGCGTGCCGACGAGCTGGATCAGGACGACGCCCCAGAAGGTCGACACCAGACCGAGGCCGAGGAAGATGCCGGCGACCGCGACGAGGAGGCCGAACTTCGGGAAGGCGTGCGAGGCGAGAAACGACAGGAACAGGAGGTTGCGGCCGGGAAAGTCGAGCCGGGCGAAGGCGTAGGCCGCCGGCAGGCAGATCAGCGCCGATAGAGCCGTGACGGTGGTGGCGAGCGTCAGGGACAGGGTCAGGGCGTTCCAGACGTCGGAGCGCGCGAGCGTCGCGCGCCAGAAGCGCAGGCCGAACTGCTGCGGCACGACCGCCGGATAGCGCCAGACTTCCGTGAAGGCCCAGGTCACCACGACGAGAAGCGGCAGGACGATGACGACGGCGAGGATCGCGGCGATCAGCAGTCCCGTCCAGTCGAGCCGGCGCGCCACGCGGGCCGCATGCGGCACCGCGCTGTCGAGGCCGGTCCCCGGTCCGGCGGCGCTCACGACGGCCCCGAGCGGTTGCGGGCGATGGCGCGGACGTAGAACAGGCCGAAGGCGAGACAAAAGCCGAAGGTGATGACCGCCTGCGTCACCGCCATGCGCGGATCGTTGAGATCGGCGAAGGTCCGCTGCATGAACGGCCCCATCATCTCCGGCGAGGCGGGCCCGAGCACGTAGGGCAGCGTGAAGGCGGAGAAGATGCCGAGGACCGAGAAGGACAGCGCGACCAGGATCGAGATGCGGATGCGCGGCAGGATGATATGGCGGAATACCGCCCAGCGGCCGGCGCCGACGTCCCGGGCGGCTTCCACGGCGCTGTCGGACACCGCGCCGAGCCCGGCGGCAAGCATCAGCACCGTCAGCGGCAGGTTGTCCCAGACGAGGCCGATCGTCGGGCCCCAGGGCGTCAGGTAGGGCGTCGGCAGCTTCGGCAGGCCGACGGCGTTGAGCAGGATGTCCACCGTGCCGTTCGGTCCGATCGTGCGGATGAGCGCATAGGCAAGGATCACCGACGGCACGAACAGCGGGAAGATCGCCAGCGCCTGCACAAGCGCCGCGATGCGCGAGCGCGAGAAGCGGAGATACAGCGCGATCGGCAGGCCGATGACGAGGAGCAGACCGGCGCAGGTCGCCGTGACGCGCAGCGTCAGCCAGAGGTTGCGCCGGCTGTAGGGGTCCGAGAAGAACGTCTCGTAGGTGTCGGTGCTGAGGTGGAGCGTTCCGCCGGCGTTGCTGACGACCAGCGTCCGCCAGACCGCGTCGGCGATCGGGTAGAGCACCAGCCAGCCCATCAGGAGCACCGGCAGCGCCACGAGGAGCAGCCCGACGAGGCCCGAGCGGCGGTGCGGGCGTTCGGCTGCCGGAACCGGAACCGCCTCGAGCGTCATCCGCGCTGAACGCCTGGGGCGACCTCGCGATACCAGGCGTCGTTGATCGCCTTTTCCCAGTCTCCCGTGGGGAAGGTCGGAATGCTCTTCGGGATCACCGCCTCGTACTTCTCGCGCAACGCCGGATCGACGTTGTCCCAGGCGACGGCGGGGAAGCCGCCGATCTCGGAGATGATCTGCGACTGCATCTTCTCGGTGAGCAGGAAGTCGGCGAGCTTCAGCGCGACGTCACGATTGGCGCCGTTCGCGAAGACGGTGACGTAGGAGAACCCGCCCGGCAGCGCGAGGTCCTGCAGCTGCACGATGCCCGTCGTATCCGGCAGCACGCCTTGCGCGATCGCCTGCAGCACCTGATCCGACCATGTCGGCACCATCGTCACGACGCCTTGCGCGAGAAGCTGGATCGACTGGGTGTTGCCGGAGGTGTAGGCGCCCTTCTCGTAGAGCGAGGGGGCGAGATCCTTGAGGATGTCCCAGGCGCCCGGCAGCGTCCGTGCGGCGCGCTCGGTCGAATAGTTGTCGACGGTGAAGGCGGCAGGATCGCTGCCGTTCGCCTGGTAGATGGCGCGGCGCACGAAGTTGAGGCCGGAGCCGCCCTTGTCGGGACGGTTGTAGATGAACTGGCCGGGATGGGCCTTGATCCAGCTCGCGAGGTCGTTCCAGGTGCGCGGCGCCTCGTTCTGCGGCAGCTTGGCGGTGTCGAAGGCGAGAACCACCTGCGAGCCGCGATACGGCAGCCCGAAGGGCGACTGGATCGCGGCGGGGTTCAGCTTGGCGTAGTTCGACAGGCCGGCCTTCGTGAAGTCGACCCACAGGCCCGCGTCCCTTCCCCCGGCGGGAAGATTCGGGTCGAAGGCCTCGAACAGGTCGGCCTGCGGATCGGTCTTGGTCCGCATCGCCGCCATGGCTCGCTCGGCGATGGCGCGCAGGCCCGCACTGTCGCCGGCGTCCGTCATGCGCAGCTCGGCGTCCGGCTGCGCTTCCCCGAAGGCCGGGATGACGACGTTGTTCCAGAAGTCGAGGACGTTGCTGTCGGAGTCGGTATAGAGGTTCGTCGGGCCGGCGGCGAAACCGCGGCCGGGGAGCGCAAGCGTGCCGGCAAGGGTGGCGCAGCTCGCGAGGAAGGTCCGTCGTTTCATGAAAGCTCGTCCTTGCGTGCGGAAGGTTCCGGAACCCCTGCGCTAGGCCGACAGCATGACGGCGGCGCGACGACTACTTGAACCTTCCACGACCCGCTTCGAGGAATGATCCCGGCTTGCGATCGGCTGGAACTCGCGGAAAATCCGGAAGGTCGCAGCCGAACGACGAGCCGAGCCTAGCAACCGCGTAGCGGGACGCACAAGCCTTTCGCGGCCGTCGAGACCTCCTTGCCCCCGACGCATCGGCAAGTCTGTTCCCCGGCATCCTCGACGAACCGTCGCCGAAACGGAGCGGCGGCTTCTTCGCCCATGACGGATCGGCGGTCGAATGGCGGGAGCGCGGGCGGTCCGGTGTCAGGCCGCGGGCGCGATCGGCAAGGCGACATTCACGGCAAGTCCGCCGATGTCGCTCCGCCCGAGCGAGATGCCGCCCCCGTAGAGTTCGGCGATCTCGCCGGCGATCGGCAGGCCGAAGCCGAAGCCGGGCATGCCCTCGTCGAGCCGCCGTCCCGGACGCAGCGCTTCCGCGACCCGTTCGTCGGGCAGTCCGGGTCCGTCGTCCTCGACGGCGATCCACGCCTCGCCATCGCGAACCGCCAGTTCCATCCGGACGCGGGACGCCGCGTGCCGGAAGGCGTTGTCGAGGAGGTTGCCGAACAGTTCGTCGCAGTCTTCCGCCTCGCAGGCGACGAAGAGTTCCCGGGGTCCCCGGCGCTCGAAGGCGATCCGCCGATCCGCATGGATCCGGCCGACCACCAGCGCGAGGTCGTCGAGGCGGGGGACGAGGTCGAGCCGCCGGCGCTCCGGCCCTCCAAGCGCGGCCGTTCTGGCGCGCGCGAGGTGATGCCGGATCAGCCGGTCCATCGACCCGACCAGCGAGGCGATCTCGCCGTTCGGGTCGCGGTCCGATTCCTGCAGAAGCACCGACACGGTCGCGAGCGGCGTCTTCAGGCCGTGCGCCAGGTTCGCGACGTGCCGCCGGGCCCGTTCGAGCCCCGCCTCGTTCTTGTCGAGAAGCGCGTTGATCTCCGCGGCCAACGGCGCGACCTCGGCCGGCTGTCGCTCCGCCAGCCTCGCCGCCTCGCCGCGACGGATCGCTTCGACGTCGGCCCGCAGACGGCCGAGCGGCCGGAGGCCCAGCCGTACCTGCAGCACCAGCATGCCGAACAGCACGACCCCGAGAGCCGCCATCGCGGCCATCACCGGCAGGAGGGCATCGAGTAGCGGGCCGACGAAGGCGGCGCGCGGCGCGGTCGCTACGATCCGCACCGGCCGGCCGTCGACGATCCGGTTCGCGATCCGTGCGACCAGCGGTTCGCGCCGCGGACCTTCGAGCTCGGCCGGCCACGGGCGAAGGTAGTCGAGGAGGAAGCGGTCCGGCGGATCGGCGGGGAACCGCAGGCGTTCGCTCCGGAGCGACGGCGAGGCGATGGTGGTGCCGCCCTCGGCGAACGCCTGCCAGTACCAGCCGCGATCGGGGCGATCGAACGGCGGGCCGTCGGCACGCGGCAACGTGACCAGGCGTCCTGCCGGATCGAGGCGCAGGGAGGCGGCGACGACCTCGATCTGCGCGTCGAGGCGGCTGTCGAGCTGCAGGCGGACGAAGTGCCCGAGGATGCCGGCGATGACGATGCCGGCGACCGCCACGGCGAGCAGGACGAAGAGCGCGGCGGCGGCCAGCAGGCGCCCGCCGAGCGAAAGCGGGACGAGCCTCACGCCGAGCCGGCCGTCAGGCGATAGCCGCGTCCCCGCACGGTTTCGATCAGCGAAGCGCCGATCTTGCGGCGCAGGCGCGCGACGATGACCTCGATCGAATTGGAGTCGACGTCGGCGTCGAACTCGTAGACGCGCTCGATCAGTTCGCCCCTGTCCACGACGCTTTCGAGCCTGAGCGCCAGCACCGACAGGACGCGCCATTCGAAGGCGGTCAGCTTCAGCGGCAGGCCGTCGAGCTCGAAGCTGCCGAGCTGCGCGTCGAAGCACAAGGGGCCGCAGACGATGCGGTTGTTCGCATGCCCTGCGGCGCGGCGGACGAGCGCGCGCAGCCGCATCACCACTTCCTCAACCCGGAACGGCTTGGTGAGGTAGTCGTCCGCCCCGGCCTTGAAGCCCTCGACCTTTTCCGACCAGCCGTCGCGGGCGGTGAGAATCAGCACTGGAAGCTGCCGGCCGGCCGCGCGCCAGCCGCGCAGCACCGACACGCCGTCGCGCTTCGGCAGGCCGAGATCGAGGATCGCGGCATCGTAGCGTTCGGTCTCGCCGAGATGGGCGCCGTCCTCGCCGTTCGCCGCGACGTCGACCGCGAAGTTCTCGGTCCTCAGCCGCTTGGCGATGCCCTCGGCAAGCGCCGCGTCGTCCTCGACGAGCAGTATTCGCATGGTTCCGCTTCCCGCCGGATCGATGGCGCTTGCCTGCAGCCCTCCGGGCGTCTCCGAAGATAGGGCGCCGGCCGACGAACCGGCGCCCACGGAATCGGCGCCCGTTACGGGCGCGGCGCGATGCGGTCGAGCATCGCCTGGGCGATGTCGGCGCAGGCCTTCATCGGTTCGTCGTCGGCGCACTTGACGTCGAGGCGGCGGTTCTCGCCGAGGTCGATGCGGAAATGCGCGGCCTTGCTCGGCGGCGGCGGCGGAGGCGGGGCGAACCGGTCGCCGTGCGGGCCGCCGGGGCCGCGGCGCATCTCCTTCGGCCCCATGCCGGGCGGCGGCGGGGGCGGCGCGGCGGACGCGTCCGGTCCGGCATCCGCGGCCGGCGGCGGGGGTGGGGCCGCAGGGTCCTCCTGTGCGATGGCGACACCGCCGAGGATGCCGAGCGCGGCGGCGGTCAGGATGGCGAGTTTCAAGGGGAACACTCCTGTTGGCTCGACGCGCCGGCAACGGAAGCCCGAGGCGGGTCGAAGAAAGGCGGTCGGGCTCCGTCGAGGCGGGACGCCGCTTCGCGGCGGGCGTCCCGATGGAAGGTTGCGTGGTTCAAGGGCGCGGCGGGTGCGGCGGCGGGGGCGGCGCGAGTTCGTCCACCGAGCCGTCGGCCCGCTGCAGCGCGCCGGCGTGGAGGAAGCCGTTCTCGAAGCGGCCCTGCACGGTCACCGTCTCGTTCGCGGCGACGAGCCTGCCGCCTTCGCCGGCCCGCCCGGTTTCCACGAGGGCGCGGCCCGTGCCGTCGTCGACGACGAACCTGTTGCCGAAGATCTCGACGACCTTGCCTGCCAGTTCGGTCTGTGTCCCGTCCGCCAGCTTGGCGATCGGCGTGGTCGGCATGGTGGGGTCGAAGGCCGCCCGATCACGGTGCAGCGCGCCGTAGCCGACCGCACCGGCCCCGGCGCCGACCGCCAGCAGGCAGATGCCGGCGAGCCCGAAGATCAGCGCCCGGTTGCGCCTGCCGCCGTTGTGGAGCGGAACGCTGCCGGCGGGTCGTTCCGGCAGGGGTCGGTTGGTTTGTTGTTCGTCCGTCATGGCCGTCGTCGGCTCCTTTGCGATGTCCGATGACGACCTTCTACGCCGGGGTGCCCCGTTGCTGGCTGAACGGCGCCGTTCAGCTTCGGTTCAACTGCTCGACACCCGCGAAACGCCCCTCCTACAGCGATGCCGCCTGCGACCGGCGAACGCCGCCGATGTCGTCGCGACAGCGCGGATCGGCTGCATAGCTTCCATGCGTCCGCGTCACTCCCGCCAGCGTTCGCGAAACCCCATCTCAACGACATCGAACAGAAACAGCCGGCTTCCACCGACGAGGAGCCGATAGGAAAATCCCAGTGAACATCGCCCGCACCATCCGCACCTGGCGTCGCGTCCGCGAAACCCGGCACGGTCTGAGCCGCCTGCCGAACCGCTTTCTTGCCGACCTCGGCATCACCCGCGCCGATATCCCCGCCGTGGCTCGACGTCTGGCGCGCTGAGGGTTCCGAGGTCCGCTCCCATCGGTCCTTCCCGCCGACGGCCGCTTTTTCCAGCTCGGGCATCACCGGACGTCGTGTCTCGAGCGACAAAAAATTTAGCCGGCCCTGCATCCATTCGTTGTGACGCTCATTCGTCGTTCGGTGTGAATGGCGTGGCAGAGGCAGGCATGGTCAGGGCGGGATTGGCGGACGTGTTTCATCGCCGCGTCTTGATCGTCGAGGACGACGCGGAGACTGCCGACCGGCTGGTCCACTTCGTCCAGAGCAATGGCGGCGAAGCCGTCGGACCGTTCGCTTGCACGAGGGAAGCCCTGGCGGTCGTCCGGGAACACCCGGATGTCGACAGCGTGATGGTCGGAGCGGATCTCCAGGGAGATCTGGCGCTTCCGCTCGTGCGTCAGCTCGAACGTCGGCACGTATCGATCATCTGGATCATCGGCCACGACGGCCGGTTCGTGGCGGCGGATGGAGAGGGCGACGCGCTGGTCTATCGGCTCGCCGGCGATCCCCATAACGTCATGCGGGTCAGCCTGGCGCATTGATCCCGTCGCCCTCCGCAGGCAGCACGTATCCGATGCAGGCACGCTCGTTCGGAATGGTCGTTTCTGTCGTCCTGATCGCGATGGCGGGATGCACCGCGACCGGGCAACAGGCCCCACTGGAAGGCATTGGCCATACCGGTGCGAACACGGCCAAGCGAGGCACGCCCGAATTCTGTCGCTACTATGCCGGTCAGGCTTTCACCGAAAAGTATCGGCAGACGGCGAGCACCGAAGAACCGGACACGACCTCGGCCCGCTCGAGCGGCGACGATGCCTATCGGCGCCGCCTCGCCGGCCGGACGAACTGAAGCGTACGGTTCAAGCTTTCCGTTACCATGCGGCCCGCGCCCTATGGACGCGCGACGGCGATCCGAATAGGCACGACGCAGGCTTGGTCGAGCGCAAGTTCCCAAGCTCCGCGGGGTCGCCTTCTGGGAGGATGGCGGCCCCGCACTTCATCGAGCCGCAAACGGACATCGGCCGACCCTGCACGTTTTTGCGTAGCTGCCATGAGATTTCGGGAATGGCGCTCAGGTCCGCTTGGGCCTAAGTTCTGTGGCAGAGAGTTCGCCAAGCCCATCCTCCTCCCAGGGCAGACGCGAACGCCGACGGCTCCTCCCGCCCGAGGCAACTCTGCATCTTCGGGCTTCCTCCCAGACCCGAAGACCTCATAAGCGCCCACCGGTTCCTCCCCCGGTGGGCGTTTTGCGTTTCAGACGACGCATATCGCCCCACCCGAGCCCCGCCCCTCGCTCTTTCGGGGTTGGTGCAGCGGCGATGACGGCGACCGGTGCCAGCGGACGCTCAATCGAAACCAGGTTCGACCAGCCGGTGGCCGTCCGGGTCTTCGCGGGCTTCCTTCATCCCCCAAACGACGAGGCGGGTCGCCGCGACGCCGTCCGGTGCGGCGACGCCCGAAGACCGGGCCGAAGGGCGCAGATAGCATAGCAGTTCCAGATGCGGCGGCGCCCCGCCGGGCGGGTTCAGCGCCGTGACCTCGACGACCGGCTCACCGCCGACGCCGTCGAGCCGTCCCTGCTCGGCGCCGCGGTTCGTCTGCCGGGCGGCAACGGCGAAGCCGAGCCCCTCGTAGAAGCCGATGCTCGCTTCCGTGTTCGCGACGCCGATCGCCGAATGGTCGATGCCGAGATGGAGGCCGGGACGGGCATCCCAAGGATCGGGTGCCCGGCCCGACGGAAATTGCAGCAGTTCCAGCGGATGCCCCTCGGGCGAGCGGAACTTGAAAGCCGACGCTCCGCCCGAGGCTTCCGGCAGCCGCTCGGGACCTGCCGTCGAGATAGCCGTCCAGCCGGCGACGGCTCGGAGTCGTCGCAAGGCGGCGTCCATGTCCGAGACGATCACCGCGAAATGCTGGAAGCGCGTGTCGTTCGAGACGATGTCGGCCGGATATGGCGCGCCGTCCGCCCGCGCGATCTCGACGAACTCGTCCCCGAGCTGCAGCCGGCCGGGGCCCGCGCCGGCGAAGCCGAGCGCCTCGCGCAGGAACGCCGCCAACCCGGCGGGGTCGCGGGCAAGCAGCCGGATCGCCTCGATCCTCATCCCGGCCATCGCGCCCCCCGCCGGTTCAGGAAGACGGCGTAGAGCGAATGCGACACGCCGATGAAAAGCCGGTTCAGGTGGGGCGAGCCGCCGAAGCAGAGGTTCGACACGAGCGCCGGCGTGCGGATCCTGCCCAGGAACTCGCCTTCCGGCGAGATGCAGTGGACGCCGTCCGCCGCGCTCGACCAGACGTTGCCGTCCACGTCGACCGCCAAGCCGTCCGTATAGCCGGGCGAGACCTTGAAGAAGTCGCGCCCGTTCGAGAGGCGCGTCCCGTCCTCCGACACGTCGAAGACGCGGAGCACCTGCGTCGGGTTCGGATGCCGCTGATCGCCCGTTTCGGCGACGTAGAGCCGGCGCTCGTCCGGCGAGAAGGCGAGACCGTTCGGACCGTCGAAGTCGCGCGACACGACAGACGATTCGCCGCTTCGCGGATCGAAGCGGTAGACCGCGGGCGGCTGCTCGGACACCTGGATGCCGCCCTCGTAGTCGTTGGAAATGCCGTAGACCGGGTCGGTGAACCAGACGGCGCCGTCGGACTTCACCACGACGTCGTTCGGCGCGTTCAGGCGCATGTCGTCGTGCTGGGACACCAGCACCGTCACCCGCCCGTCGTGCTCGATGCGGTGAAGGCAGCGCCGCTGGTGCGAGCCGGCGATCACGCGCCCCTGCCGGTCCCGCGCCTGGCCGTTGGCGTAGCCCGAGGGCTCGCGCCAGACCGAGACGCCCTGCCCTTCCCGCCACATCATCGTGCGGTTGCGGGGGAGGTCCTGGAACAGGAGGCAGTTCCAGTCGCCCATCCAGACGAGGCCCTCGATCCAGCGGAAGCCCGTGCCGAGGCATTCCATCTCCGCATTGCCGAGGATGTAGGAGCAGAAGCGCGGGTCCGCCGCCTCGAACTCCACCTCGGCCGGCGGCGGCAGTTCGCGCATCAGGCGAAGCGGCAGGGCGTCTTCGCGTCCCGCTTCCCGTCGAACTGCACCACCATGAGAACGGCCGGCTGGTTACCCACCGTGCCGGACAGGTGGCCTTTCTTCCCCTCGGCGGTTTCGACGCAGTCCTGATCCTCGCCGAACGAGATCTCGCCGGGGCCCATCTCGACGCGGGTGCCGTCCATCGATTCGACGAACCAGCGGCCCGACAAGGGGATGATCCACTGCGGCGCTGGGTTCTCGTGCCAAGTGCCCGTCCAGCCGACGGGCTGCACCGTCACCATCACCGTCATACCGTCGTGATGCTTGTTCCCCTGCCATTGCGGCGCGGCCGGCGGCTGCATGCTCTTTGATTCGAACTCGGTCATCGCGCAGCGGGTCTGCCGGCTGACGCCGTCGGCGTCCGTATGGAGATGCCAGTAGGGAACGGTGGGTTTCGCGCCGGCATCGTCGCTCATGGGGCAGGCTCCGTCACGGCGTAGGGATGGGTCGAGCCGAGCGGATCGGCGAAGAAGGCATCGACGCTTCGGGCGGTCGTGCCGAAGGCGACGAGGAGGAAGCCGCCGGCGAGCGCGAGGTTCTTCCAGAAATCCCACATCAGTTCGCGACCCTTGCTCGGGCCGGTCAGCGCGAAGTCGCCCTGCACCCAGAACCGCTTCCAGAGCACCGCCGTCACGATGCAGTAGAGCGCGAGGATCATGGTTGCGGCGCGATCGGCGATGCCGGTGAGAACGCCGAGCGACATGAATATCTCGACCCCGAGACCAGCGAGGATCATCAGCCGCGCGAGCGTCCGGTTCGGAAACATCTCGCTCGCCTGACCGACCGCGCCGGAGAAGTTCACGATCTTGTCCATCGCGCTGAAGGGCAGGAACAGGAGTACGAGAAGCAGGCGAACCAGGAACGCGACGACGATCTCCATGCCCGGCAGCTTTCCCCTCTCGTTGTGCAGTGCGAGGAACGCGGCTGCACCGGCTTTCGTTCACGGCGCGGCAGACGCGAGGAATGGAACATGCAGGATGATCGCTGGGACGTCATCGTGATCGGTTCGGGACCCGGCGGCGGCTCGCTGGCGGCGAAGCTCGCGGAGGCCGGCAGGCGCGTCCTTCTCGTCGAGCGCGGCGACTACCTGAAGCGCGAGCGCGAGAACTGGGACACCGACGAGGTCTTCCGGAAGGGCCGCTACCAGGCGAAGGAGACGTGGGTCTCGTCGGCCGGCGAAAGCTTCGCGCCGGGCCTGCACTACTTCATCGGCGGCAATTCCAAGGTCTACGGCGCGGTGCTGTTCCGCCTGCGCGAGGAGGACTTCCACGCCGTCCGGCATCCGGACGGCGTCGCGCCGGAATGGGCGGTCAAGTACGACGAGTTCGAACCCTACTACCAAGCGGCGGAAGAGCTCTTCCGGGTGCGCGGGCAGCGCGGCGAGGACCCGACCGAGCCGTGGTCGAGGAAGGGTTACAGCTACCCCGCCATCCGGCACGAGCCGCGCATCCAGAAACTGTCGGACGACCTCCGGCGCGAGGGGCTCCACCCGTTCCACCTGCCAATGGGGGGGCTCCTCGACCAGGACGAGAACGGCGACGCCACGCCGGATTCGCCGCTGCTGCGCTGCGATCCCTTCGACGGCTATCCGAGCCTCACCAACGGCAAGGCGGATGCGCAGGTGATCGCGGTCGATCCGGCGCTGAAGCGGCATTCGAACCTGACGCTCCTGAAGCGCGCCTACGCCGAGAGACTCCTGACAGACGCTTCGGGCCGCACGGTCACCGGCGTCGAGGTCATGATCGACGGCGCGCGGCACGTCCTGAAGGGCGACATCGTCGTCGCGGCCTGCGGCGCCCTTTCGACCGCCCTCCTGTTCCTGCGCTCCGTCGGCGACACGCATCCGAACGGGCTCGCCAACGGCTCGGGCCAGGTCGGGCGCAACTACATGCGCCACAACAACGCGACCGTGCTCGCGATCTCGAAGGAGCCGAATCCGACTGAGTTCCAGAAGACGCTCGGGCTCAACGACTTCTACTTCGGTCGCGACAGGAGCCCGGCCAACGACTGGGAGTTTCCGCTCGGCCACATCCAGATGGTCGGGAAATCCGACGGGGTGCAGATCGAGGCGGAAGGGCTGCCGAGCTTCCTGCAATGGTTCCCGAACAAGCCGTTCGAGTGGATGGCGAAGCACTCCATCGACTTCTGGCTGACGTCCGAGGACCTGCCGAAACCGGAGAACCGCATCTTCTACCGGGACGGCAAGGTCCACCTCGACCTGACGCCGACCAACATGGAGGGCCACCGGCGGCTCCGGCAGAAGCTGCGCGACATCTGCGACAAGGCCGACATCCACCCGCACCTGATGGATCGCGCGCTCTATCTCGGCAAGGACACGCCGATCGGCGGCACGGCCCACCAGGCCGGCACGCTGCGCTTCGGCGAGGACGCAGGCACGTCCGTGCTCGACCGGAACTGCAAGGCGCACGAGCTCGACAACCTCTACGTCGCGGACGCGAGCTTCTTTCCCTCGATCGGCGCGGTGAACCCGACGCTGACCATCATCGCCAACGCGCTGCGCGTCGCCGACATCGTCGCGGCGCGCCTCGGCTGACGGCCGCGATCGATCCGAACTTCCCGAAGGAGTCGCCATGACCTCGCCCATCGCACCCACCGGCCGTTCCGAAAGCGGCGTCGAGCCGGCGCCCGCCTGCACCCTCGTCATCTTCGGCGCGGGCGGCGATCTGACCAAGCGCCTCTTGATGCCGGCACTCTACAATCTCACCGGCAGCGGCCTTCTGGACGAAGCAACGACCATCCTCGGCATCGATCGCCAGAAGCAGACGAGCGAGGCATGGCGCGCCGGCCTCGGCGAGACGATGCAGTCCTTCACG
Source organism: Plantimonas leprariae (assembly GCF_008802405.1). GTDB lineage: Bacteria > Pseudomonadota > Alphaproteobacteria > Rhizobiales > Rhizobiaceae > Plantimonas > Plantimonas leprariae. The sequence continues at coordinate 87,937 of NZ_VZDO01000013.1, read as the reverse complement.
AAGGACCAGAGCGCCGAGTTCCACGTCCCCTCGATCGATGCCGACGTGTGGAACCGGGTCGCCGAGCGGCTCCACTACGTCGAGGGCGATTTCCTCTCGCCCGACACGCACCGGGCGCTCGCCGGGAGGATCAAGGGCAACGCCCTCTTCTATCTCGCGGTCGCGTCGCGCTTCTTCGCGCCGATCGCGGAAGCGCTCGGCGCGGCCGGCCTTCTGAAGGAGGACGGGAACAGCTTCCGCCGTCTCGTGGTGGAGAAGCCGTTCGGCAGCGACCTCGCCTCGGCCAAGGAACTGAACGCCCGGCTCCTCGCCGTGGCCGCCGAGGAGCAGATCTACCGGATCGACCATTTCCTCGGCAAGGAGACCGTCCAGAGCATCATGGCCGTGCGCTTCGCCAACGGCATGTTCGAGCCGGTCTGGCGGCGCGAGCACGTCGAATACGTCGAGATCACCGCGGCGGAGACGATCGGCGTCGAGGGCCGCGGCGCCTTCTACGAGCCGACCGGGGCGCTCCGCGACATGGTGCCGAACCATCTCTTCCAGTTGCTCTGCATGACGGCGATGGAGCCGCCGGTGTCGTTCGACGCCGAGGCGGTGCGCGACGAGAAGGCCAAGCTCATCGCGGCGATCCGGCCGGTGGAGCCGGGCGACGCGGTGCGCGGCCAGTACGAGGCCGGGTCGCTGGACGGATCGGACCTTCCCGCCTACAGGCATGAGCCGAACGTCGCCGCCGACAGCCGGACCGAAACCTACGCGGCGCTGAAGCTCACGATCGACAACTGGCGCTGGGCCGGAGTTCCCTTCTACCTGCGCACAGGCAAGCGCATGGCGGCGCGGCGGACCGAGATCGCCCTGCATTTCCGTCCCGCGCCGACGCGCATCTTCAAGGACACGCCGGTTTCCGACACCGTGCCGAACGTCTTGCGGCTGCAGATGGACCCCGAACAGGGCATCCGGACCGAGTTCAGCGCGAAGATCCCCGGCCCGGCGATGCGTCTCGGCGCGGTGGCGACGACGTTCCGCTACGGCGACTTCTTCGAGGAGCGGCCCAATGTCGGCTACGAGACGCTGCTCTACGACTGCATGATGGGCGACGCGACGCTGTTCCAGCGCGCCGACGCGATCGAAGGCGCATGGCGCGTGGTCGAGCCGCTGATCGAGAGCTGGGGAGCGGGCGGCGAACCGGACGGTTACGCGGTCGGCAGCCAAGGCCCCGCAGCGGCGGACCGGTTGCTCGGGCGCGACGGCCACGGCTGGTCCCCGCTCGCCGCGAGCTGATCCGCAACGCCGTCTCGCGAGAGGTATTCATGGCATCCACCGGGCCATCGCCGCTGTTCGACACCGCGGAAGGGCGACGGCTCCTCGCGGCCGACCGGGACGGCTGGCGACGCTGGGGACCCTATCTCAGCGAGCGGCAATGGGGCACGGTGCGGGAGGACTACAGCGCCAACGGCGACGCCTGGGAATACTTCCCGCACGACCACGCCCGCTCCCGCGCCTATCGCTGGGGCGAGGACGGGATTGCGGGCTTCTGCGACGACACGCAGCGCTGGTGCCTGTCGCTGGCGCTCTGGAACGGTGCCGATCCGATCCTGAAGGAGCGGATGTTCGGGCTGTCGAACCCGGAAGGCAACCACGGCGAGGACGTCAAGGAGCTCTGGTGGTACCTCGACGGCACTCCGACGCATTCGTACGGGCGCATGCTCTACAGGTACCCGCACGCGGCCTTTCCGTATGACGATCTCGTCGCGGAGAACAGGCGGCGCAAGGGGCGGGACCTGCCGGAATACGAGCTGATCGACACCGGCGTCCTCGACGCGAACCGCTACTTCGACGTCGAAGTCGAGTATGCCAAGGCCGGGCCGGACGACGTGCTGATGCGCGTCGCCGCGACCAATCGCGGCGGCGAGGCCGCGCCGCTCCACATCCTGCCGCAGCTCGCGGCGCGCAACACCTGGAGCTGGACCGAAGGGGCCGAGCGCCCGACGATCGGGCCGGTTTCGGCGAACGCGGCCGAGGCGGCGCGGCACGGCGCGCCGACGCTGCGGTTCGAGGCGCTGCAGCCGGCCGAACTCCTGTTCTGCCGGAACGAGACCAATCCGCGCCGCTTCGGCGGCACCGACGACGGGGGCGCCTTCAAGGACGCGATCAACGACCGGATCGTTGCCGGCGATCCGCGGCCGCTGCCGCCGGAAGGCACCAAATGCGCCGCCGTTTCGCGTCACACGCTGCAACCCGGCGAAACGCTCGTGCTGCGCTACCGCCTGTGCAGGGCGGACGCGGACGCGCTCGACGCGGCGGGTTTCGAGGCCGTCTGCACCGGGCGGCGGCAGGAGGCGGACGAGTTCTACGCCGTCCTGCAGGGAAGCATCGCCGACCCGGACGCGCGCCTCGTGCAGCGGCAGGCGCTGGCCGGGCTCCTCTGGTCGAAACAGTTCTACCGCTACGGCGTGAAGCGCTGGCTCGACGGCGATCCGACGCAGGCTCCTCCGCCGGCCGGGCGGCGGCGGGGGCGCAACGCCGACTGGACCCATCTCGACAATGCCGACATCGTCCTGATGCCGGACAAGTGGGAGTATCCCTGGTACGCCTCCTGGGACCTCGCCTTCCACGCCGTCGCGATGGCGCTGGTCGATCCCGGCTTCGCCAAGGGCCAACTCCTGCTGCTCACCTGCGAATGGTACATGCATCCGAGCGGGCAGTTGCCGGCCTACGAATGGGCGTTCGGCGACGCCAACCCGCCGATCCAGGCCTTCGCGGCGCTCCGCGTCTACCGGATGGACGCGGCGATGAGCGGCACGCCGGACCGCGCCTTCCTGGAGCGCATGTTCCACAAGCTCATGCTGAACTTCACCTGGTGGGTGAACCGCAAGGACGCCAGGGGGCGCAACCTCTACCAGGGCGGCTTCCTCGGCCTCGACAACATCGGCGTCTTCGACCGCTCGCAGCCGGTGCCCGGCGGCGGCACGATCGACCAGGCGGACGGCACCGCCTGGATGGCGATGTACGCGCTGAACCTCATGCGCATGGCGCTGGAACTGGCGGCGGACGATCCGGTCTACGAGGACATCGCGACGAAATTCTTCGAGCACTTCCTCTATATCGCCTCGGCGATGACCCATGTCGGCGGCACGGAAGCCGAAAAGAACGAAGGCGGTGCGGACGGCCGGGGCCTGTGGGACGAGACGGACGGCTTCTTCTACGACGTCCTGGAACTGCCCGACGGCGGCCAGACGACGCTGCGCGTTCGCTCGCTGGTCGGGCTGATCCCGCTCTGCGCGGTGGAGGTGCTGGGCGCCGACCTTTGGACCCGGTTCCCGGATTTCGCCAGGCGGACGCAGTGGATGTTGCGCCACCGCCCGGACCTCACGGAACAGGTGTCGCGCTTCGGCGAGCCGGGAAAGGACGAGCGGCTGCTCCTGTCGCTGCTGCGGCGCTACCGGATGACGGCGCTTCTGGCGCGCATGCTGGACGAGAACGAGTTCCTGTCGCCGCACGGGCTGCGCTCGCTGTCGAAGGCGCATGGGGAGCACCCGTTCGCGTTCGAATGCAACGGCCGGCGCTTCGCGGTCGACTACGAGCCGGGCAATTCGACGTCCGCGATCTTCGGCGGCAACTCGAACTGGCGGGGTCCGGTCTGGATGCCGTTGAACTACATGCTGATCGAGGGGCTTCGCGAGTTCGAGCGCTTCTACGGCGCCGAATTCCGAACCGAATGTCCGACAGGCTCCGGCAAGGCGATGGGGCTGGGGGAGATCGCCGACGAGCTTTCGCGGCGCGCCGCCTCGCTGTTCCTGCGCGATGCGCACGGCCGCCGTCCGGTGTTCGGCGGCGACGCGCGCTTCGACGACGATCCGCTGTTCCGCGACCTCGTGCCGTTCCACGAGTTCTTCGACGGCGAAACCGGCCAGGGTCTCGGCGCCGCCCATCAGACCGGCTGGACGAGCCTCGTCGCGCTCCTGATCGGGGCCGACGCCGAACCGCGCCCTACATCGCGGGAAAGCTGAAACTTGGAGCATGCAGTCGTGGAAGAGGGACCATCGGCATCGTTCCGGACGCCGCGGCAGGACGAACTCGGTCTCCTCCGGCTTGCCAACGGCGGCGGCCTGACCTGCGATCTGCTGCCGAACGGCACCGTCTTCGCGCTCACGCACGAAGCCGAGGGGCGCCGGATCCTCATCGGGCAGGTCCTCGGCTCGCCGCTCGGCTGCGGCCTCGCGCGGATCGTGTTGCGCATCGGCGGTGCCGAACCACGGCAGCTCGACCTTCATGGGTCCCGCGCGCGGGTGCGGTTCGGGGCGGATCGCGACCGGGCCGTCTGGGAGGGCAAGGACGGGGGCGTCTGTCACCGCCTGACCCTGTCGCTCGACCCGTCGGGCGCGCTCTGGCTCTGGCGGGTGGAGATCGAGAACAGCTCGGCGGAGCCCCTCCCCTGCGACGTCGTCCTGATCCAGGACCTCGGCCTCGGCGACCAGGGCTTCCTGATGGGCAACGAGGCCTATGCCTCGCAGTACCTCGACCACCACGTCGCTCGGGGCCAGCGCATCGGGCCGGTTCTGATGACCAGGCAGAACCTCGCGCAAGGCGCGGCCCACCCCTGGGCGGCCCATGGCTGCCTCGACGGCGCGGCGGCGTTCGCCACCGATTTCGCCCAAGTGATGGGACCGGCGTTCCGCGATGCCGACGAACTCGACGCCGGCTTCGGCGCCGACCTGCCCTCCGTCCGGCTGCAGGCCGAGACGGCGTGCGCGGCGCTGCAGTCGAACGCCGAGACCGTGGCGCCCGGGGACAGTGCGGCTTGGACCTTCTTCGGCAGCTACCAGCCCGATCACCCCGCGGCCTCCGGGGATGCGGATCTCGCCGTCGTGACGGCGGCCGAGCGGGCGCGCGCGGCCTTCGTTCCGCGCGACGTCGCGGTCTCGATGCCCGTCCGCAGCCTCGTTCAGGATGCTTCGGCGCTCGTTTCGGAAGCCTTGGATAGCGAAGCCATCGCGGCGCTTTATCCCGAAAGGCGGCACGAGGAGCACCGCGACGGGCGCCTCCTGTCCTTCTTCGTTCCGGGCGACGGTCACAGCCGGCACGTGGTGCTGCGAGACAAGGAGCGCCTGGTGGCGCGGCGGCACGGCGCGATACTGCGCAGCGGGCGCGCCATGTTGCCGGACGACGCCACCCTCAGCGTGACCGCCTGGATGCACGGGGTGTTCGGCGCTCAAGCGACGATCGGCAACACCTCGTTCCACCAGCTCTTCTCGGTCTCGCGCGATCCGTTCAACGTCGTCCGGGACAGCGGGCTGCGGATCATGGTGGAACTGGGCGAAGGCTGGCGCCTGCTGGCAATCCCCTCCGCCTTCGAGATCGGTCTCGGGGACTGCCGGTGGCTCTACCGGCTGCCCGGTCGCACGGTCACGGTCTCGGCCGTGGTGTCGGACGACGAGCCAGCGCTGCAATGGCGCGTCGCCGTCCAAGGGGCGGCGTGCCGCGTCATCGTCCTCGGCCGGCTCGTGCTGGGATCGCGGGAGTTCGCGCAAGGTGGGCGCGTCGCCGTCGACCGGCCGGCCGAGCGCTTCACGTTCCGGCCCGACCCGGAGGATCTGTGGGGCCGCACCTGTCCGGAGGCCAGCTATCATCTGGTCGTCGCCGACCGGACTTGCGTGGAAGCGCTGGGCGGAGACGAGCTGCTGTATCCGGACGGCGTCCGGCGCAGTGGCGGCTATGCAGTGATCCGGACGGTGCCGACGCACGAACTCACCTTCGCCGTCGTGGGCTCGATGACGGACGGGGCGGCGGCGGAAACGCTCGCCGAGCGCTTCGCGCGAGGTCGCGACGAGGCCGCGATGCGCCGCGAGACGGCCGGCTTCTGGCGGCGGCTGACACGTGACCTCCGCCTCGGCGGCGCGCCCGGGAGCGCCGATGTCGAGGCCGTCAACACCGCCTTCCCCTGGCTCGTGCACGACGCGATGGTGCACCTCACCGTGCCGCGTGGACTGGAGCAGTACACCGCGGCCGCCTGGGGCACGCGCGATGTCTGCCAGGGGCCGGTCGAGCTTCTCCTGTCGCTGGAGCACGATAGGCCGGTCAGGGAAATCCTGCGCATGCTCTTCGCCGAGCAGGACGAGGCGGCCGGCGACTGGCCACAATGGTTCATGCTGGAGCCCTACGCCGCCATCCGGGGTCGGGAGGCGCATGGCGACGTCATCGTCTGGCCGCTGAAGGCGCTATGCGACTACATCGAGGCCACGGGCGATCTCACGATCCTGAGCGAGCCCGTCGCCTGGCGGCGCGAGGACGCGACGGTCGGAGCCGCCACGCCCATCGCGGCGCATGTCGAGGCGCTCCTCGCGGCCGTCGAGAAGCGCTTCGTCGCCGGCACGAACCTGATCCGCTACGGCCACGGCGACTGGAACGACTCCCTCCAGCCCGTCGATCCTGCCTTGAGCGACCGGATGGTGAGCAGCTGGACCGTGGCGCTGCTCCACGAGCAGGTCCGGCGCTATGCCGAGATCCAGCGCCGCGCCGGCAACCCGAGCCAGGCGTCGGGCCTCGACGCGCTGGCGGACCGAATGCGCGCCGACTTCGAGCGGTTCCTGATGCGCAGCGGCACCGTGGCGGGTTACGCGGTCTTCTCGCCCGGGGGCGGCGAGCCGGAACTCCTGCTGCATCCGGCCGACCGGCGGACGCGGCTGCATTATTCCCTGCTGCCGATGACGCAAGCCATCATCGGCGGCCTGTTCACGCCGGAACAGGCGCGCCATCATCTCCACCTGATCCGCCGGCACCTCGCTTTTCCGGACGGCGTGCGGCTCATGGAGCGTCCGCTCGCCTATCATGGCGGCCCGGAGACGATCTTCCGGCGCGCCGAGTCCGCGGCCTTCTTCGGCCGGGAGATCGGGCTGATGTATACGCACTCGCACCTGCGCTATGCCGAGGCCATGGCGGTGCTCGGGGAAGGTGAAGCGCTGTGGGATGCGCTGGCGGTGGTCAACCCGGTCTCCGTGACCGACCGGCTGGACCACGCCAGCCTTCGGCAGCGCAACAGCTACTTCTCCTCGAGCGACGCCGCCTTCCCCGACCGCTATCGGGCGAGCGCCGAGTGGGAGCGCGTCCGGGACGGCACGATCGCGGTGGACGGCGGCTGGCGCATCTATTCGAGCGGGCCGGGGCTCTACGTGAACATGCTCGTCCGTCACGCCATCGGCGCTCGCCGGGTGTTCGGGCGGCGCGAGTGGGTGCCATGCCTGCCCTTGTCCCTGCCGGGCCTCAGGCTCGAAGGCGGCCTGTCGCAGCCGACCGCGCCGCCGCCGCCGTGACGAAGGCGGCGTAGCTCCAGGTGAGGTGCTTGGCCGAGGTCTGCTCGCCCGTCGTCTGATCGAACTGTTCGGACAGCGCTCCGCAGGCCGGGGTGAAAGCCCGGACCGTGTGCAGGATGGCATCGCCCCGGCGCAAGGCTGCGGCGGCGCTTGACCGCCGGTCGCGGCCAGCAGGCAGACGGGCGCGGAAGCAAGCGTTCTCAGGGGCGGCGGGCAGTTCCGCGCCGTCGGAGAGCGCCACGGCCAGCCGATAGTAGAACTCCGCCGCGCCGAGCGTCGAGAAATAGTAGGCGCCGCCGCTGTAATAGGTGTCGCCGGCATAGCGGCCGAGCGCCGGCCCCCGGCCGGCCGGCCGGTCGCGGTTGATCGCGTACTCGGCCTCGAACAGGGTTTCGAACGCGGCGAGGCTCGCCTGCACGCGGGGATCGAGAACGCTGTGCGGCCCTGAAGCACGGCCGGCGTGGATCACGGCCAGGAGGTTGGCTGCGTCGAGCGCCTTTCGATCCGAACCATCCGCGACGCCCTGCCGCGAGCGGATGAAGCCGAGCCCGGCATCCCAGAAGCGTTCGAGCCGGGTCGCGAGTTCGCTGGCTCCTGCCGCGCAGGCCTGCGCCTCTTTGCGTCGGTCCAGGCCGGCGAACCACGCCGCGCCCAGTTCCAGCGCCTCCGACTGCACGAGGTAGGTGTAGTAATGGTGGCCGAGTTCCTCTTCCCAGATGTCGAAGGAGGGCTCGGCGCTACGCGCCAAGGTGAAGGCGAGATCGGCCTCGATCACCGCCCGCATGCCACCGTGCAGACCCGCATCCGTTTCGCCCCACCAGCGCAGGAGCGCGATGGCCCGCAGGGCGACGCCATCGGCCTGCGGGCGGTCCCAGCGGGTGAAGTCGGGCGTCGCATCCGGGTTGACGCGCGTCTCGGCGCGAACCCAGTCCGCCGCCCGGCGGCCGATCTCCGCCGCGTCGCGGACGTAGCGCAGGAAGTCCGGGGCGACGTCTGCCCGAAATCGCGCGAGGCCGGAAAGGCCATCGCGATCCATGCGATCGAGGGACAGGGTGAACTCGACGAACTCCGCCAAGCGCTCCGCCGCGACATCGCCCACGAGACCCTCGATCCTCGCCACCCGCAGGGCATCGATGACGATGGCGGAATCGCGGTACCAGTGGAAGAAGTAATCGGGATCGGGGTCGTAGGACGCCGGCACCGGCGAGGCCAGCACCGAACCCGGACAGGGAACGATTGTCTGCCCGAATCCCGGCCTCGTCTTCACGAGATCGGTGGCGGAGATCGCGCCGAGCATCGCCGTCGCGGCGAATGCGGCCTGATCCGCGATCCAACCGTCGAGACCGGTGTCCGGATCGATCACGCCGTCAGCGCCGGGAACTCGAAACCCAGCCGTTTCAGGCCGGTTCGCACTTCTGGAACGCTCATGAACAGGCGCCACATCAGCCCGCTGCGATGGTTCTCGATCATCGTGACGATCGGCCCCTGGTCGATGCCGAGGAACCAGTCCGCCACCCAGCCGTGCTCCTCGCTGAAGGCGTCGAGAAAGCCGTAACGGCCCCAAAGCCGGTCGCCGAGATCGTCGTGGAGATGGCGCAGCACCGCCATCGCCTCCGCCGGCGCGTAGGGCAGGCTCGACAAGGCGGCCGTCGGGCTGACGACGCCGAGATCGTTGTTCGGCGCATGCGCATCGTAGCCCCCGACCGAGTCGCTGGCGGTCAGCCCCCAGCAGTCCGGCCCGTATCCCTTGAAACCCTTGGGATTGCGGATGCAGTAGGCGCGGTTGACGAGCGTATGGCGGACGTTCTGCTGCCAGTAGTCCGCGTAGGTGTCGCTCAAGTCCCGGGGATCGAGGCCGCAGAAGGAGTAGTGCGCAAAGAACAAGGGGCCGCCGCCGTCCGGTCCGAGCGGCAGCTCGATCCCTTCCTGCAGGCGATGGTTCAGGAAGACGCGCCCTTCCGCATAGCCCCGGTGGTAGACCGCCGGCGCGATCGGGTGGGTCGGCGAGGACGCCGCCAGCACGTAGGCGATCAGGCACTCGTTCCAACCCCGCACCGCATGGTCGAGCGCGAAGCCGTTCGTCGGGCTCCAGTGCCAGGTCAGGACGTCGCGGCCTCGCGCGTACCAGTCCCATTCCGCGTCGTTCCACAGGTAGGTGATCGCCCCGCGCAGCCGCCGCTCGCCGTCGCTTTCGCCATGGAAGTAAGCCCGCGCGCAAAGGAGACCCTGGAGCAGGAGCGCCGACTCCACGATGTCGCCGCCGTCGTCCTTGCGCCCGAACGGGACGACGGCGCCGGTGGCCCCGTTCATGAAGTGCGGAAACATCCCGTGGTAGCAGGGGGCCTCGGTCAGGAGGCCGAGCATGCGGCCGATGCGGGCCACCGCCTCGCTCCTCGTCACCCAGCCGCGTTCGCAGGCCACGACGATCGCCATCACGCCGAAGCCGGACGCCCCGATCGCGATCTTGTCGTCGCGGGGATCCTCGTCGCGCCGGATGCGGTCGCGCGCGAGGCCGCTCGCCGGATGGCCGCCCTCCCAGAAATAGCGGAAGGACTGCCGCTGCACGCGGTCGAGCAGTTCTTCGTCCGTCAGCCGGCCGCTTGATGCGGCGCCCGCGCGCTCCGGCGTTCCCGATCGCGGCATGCCGTCTCCCGTCATTGCGCGGGCACCGCCTGCCGCGCCGACCGCTTGGCCTTCCGCTTCGCGGCACTCGCCGCCGCATGGGCGCTGGCGACCGGCTCGAAGCAGGAGCCGGCCGGATTCGCCACAAGGTGCAGGGTCCGCGTGAACAGGCTGCCGGCCGCCGCATCCCCGAGGCTGATGATACCCATGTGCTTCAGCTCATCGCGGAACAACGCCTCGACCCGGGCCCGGGTCTCGTCTTCCAGGGGATCTAGCACGCCGTCGAGCACCAGCCAGTCGGGCCGTTGCAGGATCACCCGGACGAAGGCCAGGCGCTGCCGCTCGTCGTTGCCGAGCTGGTCCCAACGGTCGACGGCATCGAGCGAGTCGAGCCGGCGTTCGAGGCCGAGCGCCTCGAACGCCGCCGCGATCCGGGCCGTGTCGTGGGTCCGGTCGGAATGGGGATAGGCGATCGCCGCAAGGAGCGTGCCGGGCGGCAGGTAGGCCTGCGACGACATGAATATGATCGTCCGGCGCGGGGGGTGGACGACCCGACCGCTCCCCCAGGGCCAGAGGCCGGCCAGGGTGCGGAACAGCAAGGTGTGCTGCTCTCCGGTCTCGCCGACCACCGACACGCGCTCGCCGGGCTTGAGCTCGACCGACGCCTCCTCCAGCCTGCAGCATTCGGGCGCGGCGATGCACAGCTTCTCGAAGCGGAACGACGGCCCGCCTTCCTCGAAGGCGATCTGCTCCTCGGTGCGGCCGAGCGTGTCGATCGCAAGGATCGCGCGCCGGAAGCTCGATACGCGGATCAGCGTGGCGCGCCAGTCGGCGATGACGGAGAAATTGTCGACGAACCAGCGGAGCGACTGCTGCACCTGGTTGAAGGCGCCGACGATCATCATCAGCTCGCCGAAACTCAGGTTGGCCTCTGCGTTGAAGTAGATCGGGGCGGCCACGAGGATCGGAGCGATGATCGTGAACCAGCCGTAGCCCGCCGTCACCCAGGTCAGCCGGGTGACGGCGCCGACGATCCGACGCGAGGCGACGAGCACGGTCTGGAAGATCGTCTCGACCCTCGCCCTCTCGTCCGCCTCCCCCTCATACGCCGCGATGCTTCCGACGCCCTCGTTGATGCGCACGAGAGCGAAGCGCAACTCCGCCTCGCGGGCATAGCGCGCGGCGTTGAGCTCTATCAGCGGCCGCCCGACCGACCAGGAAAGCAGCGACGCCGCGCCGGCGTAGAACAGCGCGCTCCACACCATGTAGCCCGGCGGCAGGGTGAAGCTGTGGCCGCCGATCTGCACGGCCAGGCTGCGCGACAGGGTCCAGAGCACGCCGACGAAACTGAAAAGCAGGAGGGTCGCCTGCAGGAGGCCGATGCCGAGATCGACCGACAGCTCGGTGAGATGCCGGGCATCCTCGTGGATGCGCTGATCGGGGTTGGCGCCGATTTCCCCGGCGTTCGACAAGCGGAAGGCGCGGAGCGGCTTCAGCCACTCGTCGAGAAGATCGTGCACCAGCCCTTCGCGCAAGGAAACCTTGCCCGTCTGGTTGAGCCAGAGCTGCGCGACGTTGAGGGCCAGCAGCACGCCGGCGATGGCCGCGAACACCCCGAGCTGATGCACGAAGGCGCCGAAATCCTTGCGAGCCAAGGCGTCGTAGAAGGGTCGGTTCCAGGCGTTCAGCCAGATCTGGGCGTAGGCCGCCGCCCCGACGACGAGGACCAGCGCCAAGGCGAGCAGAACGATCTTGTTGCGCTGCGGCGATTTCCAGAAGGCGGACACGATCATCGTGGCATGCGTCCGGAAATCTTGCGCGCCGCCGTTCCGGTCATGCGGTTCCTCTCCTTCTCCGGAAGGCCTGCCTCCGGCTACACGAACGACGACGGCCGATGCGCCCCGCGAGCATCAAAGTCTCGATGCAGGTCGATGGCCGGACGGGCAAGGGTCTCGATCCCGACGCACGCATGCGCTCAGAGGCAAGCACGGGGGGTCGACGAGCCCGTCAAGGGCCGGGCGATCGGCAATTGATCGAAACCGCACGCCGATCGGATCGTGGGGAAGCGGCTCGGGCAATCGGGTTCTTCGACCGCGCCGTGGGAGCAGGGCACGCGAAGCGTTCGGTCTCGATCACGAACGGGCATCCTTCCGGTTCCATGAGGCTCAGGACGCCATGCCGTAACCTTAGCGGAGTTGAAGCCGAAGCCAACCATGTCCTCAAGGATGCCCGCGAGGACAGGCGAAGCAACCCTCCTCGATATCGCGACCGGTGCGCCGATCCCTTTAATGACCCGGATGTCTTGCGAGGAAGCGGGCCGACCGGTCGAGCCGTCGATCGCCTTCGCAGCGGACAGTCAGGTTTCCACCCACTTGCATTTGCCGGCATCCAGCGGAAGAACTCGGACGTGAGCCCCCTAATACCAGCCAGGTGCATGCGAGCTGCCGAGCATCTCGTCGTAGACGTCGGTGCGGCGGTCGCGGAGTACCTGGTTAAAGGCGTTTCAGTTCCGCTTGCGCCGCGCGTCGGCGAGGTTGACGCGTGCCACCAGGATTTCCTCGCCGTCCGTCCCGGCGGGGCCGGCGACGGGCCAGCCCGGCGGGCCGACGATCAGGCTCTGGCCGATGAAGGGCTGGCCGCGCTCCGTGCCGACGCGGTCCGCCGCCGCGACGAAGATCGAGTTCGTGTGAGCGGCGGCCATGACCAGGGTGTTGGCCATCGCGGCGCGGGCCGGGTCCTGACCCGGGATCGGCACCCAGTTCGTCGGCACGCAGACGATCTCCGCCCCCTGCAGCGCCGCCAGCCTGTAGCTCTCCGGGAACCAGCCGTCGTAGCAGATACGGACCCCGAGGCGCCCGACCGCCGTCTCGAAGACCGGGAAGCCGAGATTGCCGGGCGCGAAGAACAGCGCCTCGTCGGCCCAAAGGTGCATCTTCCGGTAGCGCCCGACGAGCCCGTCCGGCCCGATGACGACGGCCGAATTGTAGAGGGTGTCGCCCTCCCGCTCCGTGATGCCGACGATATGGAGGTTTCGAGCGGCCACCGCCGCGATCCAGGCGGCGGTCGAGGGACCGGAGGGAACGTCCTCGGCCAACGCCTTCGCCTCGCCCCGCGTTTCGAAGACGTAGCCGGTGTTGCAGAGTTCCGGCAGCACGACGAGCTGCACGCCGCGGTCGGCCGCTGCCTCGATCAGCTCGACCGAGCGCGCGACGTTCCGCTCGGTTTCACCGAACACCGGCTCCATCTGCACGACGCCGATCCCGATCTCCGTTTCTTGCCGTACTATCCCGCAACTCCTGTTTTCCGTCCGGCCGTGACCGGCAGCGTCGCGCAGGCCCGAGCCGGACGCAAGATGCTTGATATCAGTTCAAGTCGCTTGACAGATGAAAATTTCGCCGGCAACTTCCCGTTCGGATCATCTCCATGCCGGTCACCCGACGCGCCGTCGCCTCCGTTCTTGCTGCCACCCTCGCGTTCGGCAGCCTCGCTTTGATCCCGGCCCGCGCCGCCGAACCAACGAAGCTCACCTTCATTCAGGAATGGCCGACGCCAGATGCCTTCTGGATCCCGTGGATTCTCGGAAGCGACAAGGGCTTCTACAAGGACGAGGGGATCGACCTCGACATCGTCACGTCGCCGACCGTGGCCGATACGATGAAGTTCCTCGGCACCGGCCGGGCGGAGGTGGCCTTCACGACGGTGATGGACGTCGTCTTCGCCCGGGACAGGCACCCGTCACCGCGATCGGTCGCTACGGGCGCGGCAACAACTGGGGCGTGCTCGGTTCGGAAGGCGATGCGCAGACCGTTGCCGCGGCCGACGATACGGTCCCGCTGCTCCTGCAGAAGCGCGTCGATGCCATCACCGGCCTCACCAACGCGGAAGGCACCGGCATGCGCGTCACGGGCGAGCAGACGCCGTCCTTTCTGCCTGCCGTCGAGCACGGCGTGCCGAACACGCCGATCTTCATGCTGGCGGCGAATTCCGACTGGCTGAAGAGCAATCCCGAGTTGGCGAAGGCTTTCCTGCGGGCGACGGCGACTTCGTCGACCACTATCCGTCCGCCCTTTCCGGCGGGATGCGGCAGCGCGTAGCGCTGATGCGCACGCTGGCGCTCAATCCCGACGTGATGCTGCTCGACGCGCCGTTCGGCGCCCCGGATTCGCAGACGCGCCTCGCCATGCAGCAGTGGCTCCTCGCCATCTGGGCCGAAGAGAAGCGCACGGTCGTCTTCGCGGCGCACGACATCGACGAGGCGATCCTTCTCGGCGACCGCGTCGTGGTGATGTCGCCGCGGCCCGGTCGGATCGAGCGTATCCTGCCCGTGCCTCTCGCCCGGCCGCAACCGATGAGCGTACTGACCGATCCGGTCTTCAACCGCCTGAAGCGCGAGATCCTCTGTCTGATCTACGGCAGCGTCCCGGCCGACGCCTTGGCGCACCCTCTCGACGGCCCGGCGCTGGAAACGGACGCGGGAAACAGCGGCGGCACCCCCGGCGGGCGCCGCGTCGACGCCGAAAAGCGCCGCATGAGCGCGCCGCTGATCGAGGTCGGCGGCATTTCCGGGCACTCCGGCGCCTGCGGAGACATCGGTCCGCCGACGAGCCTCGGCAAGCGGTCGCGCCGGTTAGAAATGGTGTGCCTGACGGCCGCGGCGACGCTGGCTGCCGGACGATGCGCCACATATGGTTGCAGCGCTCGCCGGCTCGATGCATCACCGGGACGATCCGGCGCAGACCGGCGAGGCGAAGAAACCGGGCCCACCGTCCACCGCGGTCGGCTCGATCGGTATCGAGGCTCGACTTGAGTTCGTTGAACGTTTGGAACGACGCCGGCAGACAGGGGCGCCCCGGCCACGACGCGGGCGCGGCGGGGAAGCTCGGGCTCCGGCTGAAGCACGCCCGCCAGACGCGCGGCATGACCTTGAAGGAAGTCGCGATCGCGGCCGGCTGCTCGGAGAGCCTCCTGTCGAAGATCGAGAACGGCAAGGCCTCGCCCTCGCTGCCGATGCTACATCGCCTCGTCGAGGTGCTGGAAACGAATATCGGGCGGATGTTCGAGGAGGTGGACGGCGAGGAAGGCATCATCTTCCGCGCCGGACAGCGGCCGCTGATCGCGCTCGATCGGCTGCGCCAGGGCGACGGCGTCGCGCTGGAACGGGTGATCCCCTATTCGGCGGGGCATCTCCTTCAGTGCAACATCCATCATATCGGCAAGGGCGGCACGAGCGCCGGCCCGATCAGCCATGCCGGCGAGGAGGTCGGCTACGTGATCGAGGGTACGATCGAACTGACCGTCGACGACGGCGTGTTCGAGCTGAACGCGGGCGACGCCTTCGCCTTCAGGTCCGAACGCCCGCACCATTACCGCAACATCGGCGACGTTCCGGCCAGCATCTTCTGGGTGAACACCCCTCCGACCTTCTGAACTGCCCGGCAAACGCGCGAGGCGAAAACTGCCCGGAGTTTTCGCAAGCGTATTGACAGTAATTCAAGTCTCTTGAATTGTCGTCTCGCGCCGTCCGGGCGCTTTGCCCGATGCCGGGCATCACGAAGGAGAAACGAAAATGCGCCTCTCCCGCCGTCTCGGCCTCGGCATCGCCGCTCTTTCGATATTCGCCGCCCTCGGTGCGACGGCCGCTGAGGCCGACACCTTCGCGCTCGTCACGATCAACCAGCAGGCCTTGTTCTTCAACCAGATCAACGATGGCGCCAAGGCGGCCGCGAAGGCGGCCGGCGCCGATCTGGTGATCTACGACGCCAACAACGTGCCGGCCGCCCAGAACACGGCGATCGAGAACTACGTCACGCAGAAGGTCGACGGCATCATCCTCGTCGCCATCGACGTCAACGGCGTGAAGCCCGCGATCACCGAAGCGAAGAAGGCCGGCATCCCGGTGATCGCCATCGACGCGCAGATCCCGGACGGCGACAACGTCGCCTTCGTCGGCGTCGACAACATGAAGGCCGGCGAGGAGATCGGCCGGTTCTTCGCCGATTACGTGAAGAAGGAGATGAAGGGCGAAGCGTCGGTCGGCGTCATCGGCGCCCTGAACTCCTTCATCCAGAACCAGCGCCTGGACGGCTTCAAGAAGGCGGTGACCGACAGCGGCGCGAAGGTGGAGTTCCTCGACACCGTCGACGGCCAGAACGTCCAGGACGTGGCGCTCGGCGCGGCCGAGAACCTGATGACCGCCAACCCCGCGATGTCGACGCTCTACGCGACCGGCGAGCCGGCGCTGATCGGCGCGGTCTCGGCGGTGGAAAGCCAGGGGCGGCAGAGCGACGTGAAGGTGTTCGGATGGGACCTCACCGCGCAGGCGGTGAAGGGCATCGACGAGGGCTGGGTCGCCGCCGTCGTGCAGCAGGACCCCGCCGGCGAGGGCAAGGCGGCCGTCGAGGCGCTGGCGACGCTGAAGAAGGGCGGCAAGGTCGAGCCGATCATCAACATTCCCGTGACGATCGTCACGAAGGCGAACGTCGACCAGTTCCGGACCATGTTCAAGTAGACGTTCCGACCGACAGGCTTCCGCCTTTCGGAAGGCGTGAAGCCCCGGCGCGGAAGGGCCGCCTCGCCCGAACATCGGACGGCCCTTCCGCCTCCTTTCCTCCCGACGGAACGGATCAGCATGAGCGTCAAGCCACCGGACCGGGTCCGCATGACCGGCATCTCGAAACGCTACGGGCCGATCCAGACGCTGGCCGACGTTTCGCTCCGCCTCGCGCCCGGCGAGGTGCTCGGCCTCGTCGGCGACAACGGCGCCGGCAAGTCGACGCTCTCGAAGGTCCTGTCCGGCGCCGTGGTGCCGGACGCCGGCACGATCGAGATCGACGGACAGGACGTGCGCTTCGCCTCTCCCGCCGACGCGCGGGCCGCGCATGTCGAGATGGTCTATCAGGACCTATCGCTCTGCGACACGGTGGACGTCGCGGGCAACATCTTCCTCGGCCGCGAGCCGGTGAAGCGGCTCGCGGGCGTCCGGCTTCTCGACAAGCGGCGGATGCACGCCGACGCGAAGGCGATGCTGGAGAAGCTCGGCATCGTCATCGCCGACACGCGCCTCAAGGTCGAGAACCTGTCCGGCGGCCAGCGCCAGTCGATCGCGATCGGCCGCGCCGCGTCCTTCGAGCCGAAGGTCCTCATCATGGACGAGCCGACGGCGGCGCTCGCGGTGGCGGAAGTGGAGGCCGTGCTCGATCTCGTCCGCGCCGTCTCGGCGCGCGGCGTCTCTGTGATCCTGATCACGCACCGCCTGCAGGACCTCTTCCTCGTCTGCGACCGCATCCAGGTGATGTACGAGGGGCGCAACGTCGCCGAGCGGCGGATCGAGGACACCGATGTCGAGGAGGTGGTGAACCTCATCGTCGGCCGGAAGTTCGCGGCGCGCTCCGCCCGCCGCTCCCCGGCCGAAGCCGGAGCCGACGCATGACGCCGGCCGGGCTCTCCGAGACCGAGGCCGCCATCCACGCGCCGGCGAGCGCCGCCCGCGTGCGCAAGGCGACGCTGCGCGACCGCTTCGTCGCGAACGGCGCGGTCGGCTCGATCGCGATCTTCTTCGTCGTCGTCTGCCTGTTCTTCGCGCTGACGACGAACGCCTTCCTGTCGACGCCGAACATCCTCAACATCGTCAGGCAGGCGGCCCCCCTCCTCATCGTCGCCGCCGCGATGACCTTCGTGATCACGACGGGGGGCATCGACCTGTCGGTCGGTTCGGTGCTGGCGCTCGTCTGCGCCCTGTCGGCGGCCGCGCTGCAGGTCGGCGTGCCCTGGCCTGTCGTCATTCTCCTGATGCTCGGGCTCGGCGCGCTGGTCGGCGCGTGCCAAGGCTTCTTCATCGCCTACGAGGGCATCCCCGCCTTCATCGTCACCTTGGCCGGGTTGTCGGTGATCCGCGGCATCGCTCTCCTCGTCACCGGCGGCTATTCGATCCCGATCGCGCCGGACAGCGCTTTCGTCGTGATGGGCCGCGGCTGGTTCGGCGGCGTGCCGATCCCGGCCTGGATCGCGCTGGCGAGCCTCCTCGTCGCGGCGCTGGTCTTCAACGCGACGCGGTTCGGCCGCTACGTCACCGGCATCGGCGCGAACCGCGAGGCGGTGCGGCGGGCCGGCGTCGACACGCGGCGAACCCTCATCGCCGTCTACGTCCTGTCCTCGGTCGCAGCCGCGCTGGCCGGCGTCGTGCTCGCCGGCCGCCTCGGCTCCGGCTCGTCGAATTCCGGCCAGGGCTTCGAGCTCGACGTCATCGCGGCGGTGGTCCTCGGCGGCACCTCGCTCTTCGGCGGGCGCGGTACGATGGTCGGCACGATCCTCGGCGCGCTGACCGTCTCGGTGATCGCGAACGGCCTGATCCTGTCGCACACCTCGCCGTTCCTGACGCCGATCGTCACGGGGTGCATCATCCTCGTCGCGATCTGGCTGAACTTCCGCCTGTTCCGCAGCGGCCGGAGGACCTGAGATGCCGCTCGAGTTCCGCGACCCCGCCGCTCGGCATGCCGGCATCGGCATCGGCGTGCGCTCCGGCCACGTGATGACGGTCGACGGGCCCGTGCCGGTCGCCGAGCTCGGCGTGACGCTGATGCACGAGCACATCCTGATCGACGGTTCGAAGGCGTGGCGCTGCCCGTGCCAGCCGCCGGACCCGGTGCTGAACGAGGGGCCGGTCACGATCGAGATCATCGGCGAGCTGCGGATGAACCCCTACATGAACCGGGACAACGTTTCCTTGACCGACGGCGACCTCGCGCTGTCGGAGCTGAAGCTGTTCCAGGCGCTCGGCGGCCACACCGTCGTCGACCCGACCAATATCGGCATCGGCCGCGATCCCGAGAAGCTGCGCCGTATCGCGCGGATGAGCGGTCTCCGGATCGTCATGGGCTCCGGCTTCTATCTCGAATTCAGCCATCCCGAATGGCTGCGGGGGATGGACGTCGAGGAAGTGACCGAGTTCCTGGTTAGGGACGTCGGCGGCGCCGACGAGAAGCCCGAGATCGTCGCCGGCATCATCGGCGAGGTCGGCGTCTCGAAGGATTTCACGCCCGAGGAAAGGAAGTCGCTCCGCGCGTCCGCCCGCGCGTCGGCTCGCACCGGCGTGCCGCTGTCGATCCACCTGCCGGGCTGGGAGCGCCTCGCGCACGAGGTGCTGGACGTCGTGGAGGCGGAAGGGGCGGACCTCCGCCACACCGTTCTCTGCCACATGAACCCGAGCCACGCCGACCTCGCCTACCAGACGAGCCTCGCCGAACGCGGCGCGTTTCTGGAATACGACATGATCGGCATGGACTACTACTACGCCGACCAGGACGCCCAGTCGCCGTCCGACGAGGAGAACGCGCGGGCGATCCGCGCGCTGGTCGACGCGGGCTTCGCCGACCGCATCCTCCTCAGCCAGGACGTGTTCCTGAAGATGATGCTGACCCGCTTCGGCGGCTTCGGCTACGCGCACGTGCTGAAGCACTTCGTCCCGCGCCTCCGCCGTCACGGGATCGAGGACGCCACGATCGACCGGATGATGGTCGACAACCCCCGCGCCGTCTTCTCGGCGGCGGCCTGACACCTTCGCGAGAGACACGATGTCCGACAAGAAAGTCCTTTTGGCCGGCGAGTCCTGGGTTTCCACCGCGACCCATATCAAGGGTTTCGACCAGTTCCCGACCGTCACCTACCACCAGGGCGCGGACGAACTGCTCGCGGCGCTGAAGTCGAGCCCCTTCGCGGTCGAGTTCATGCCCTCGCATCTCGCCCAGCGCGATTTCCCGCAGACGCTGGAAGGCCTGCAGGCCTACGACGCGGTGATCCTCTCCGACATCGGCGCGAACACGCTGCTGCTTCACCCGGACACCTGGATCCATTCGAAGACGACGCCCAACCGGCTGAAGCTCCTGAAGCAGTATGTGGAAGGCGGTGGCGCGCTCTTGATGTTCGGCGGCTACTACTCGTTCCAGGGCATCAACGGCGGGGCGCGCTATCGCCGCACTGCCGTCGAGGAGGTGCTGCCGGTGACGTGCCTGCCGGTCGACGACCGCGTCGAGGTGCCGGAAGGCTTCACGCCGGTGGTGACGGGCGACGCCGCGCATCCGATCCTCGCGGGCCTCGGCGCGGATTGGCCGGTGCTTCTCGGCTACAACGAGGTGGAACTGAAGCCGGGCGCGGAAGTGCTCGCGACGGTATCCAGCGAATACGGCTCGCAGCCGCTCCTCGTCACCGGCACCTACGGTCGCGGGCGCACGGTGGTCTGGACGTCGGATGTCGGCCCGCACTGGCTGCCCGGCGACTTCATCCGCTGGGACGGCTACGCCAAGCTCTTCGCCGGCATGCTGGCCTGGGCCACCGCGAAGGACTGACGCGCCGTGGCCGTCCATGTCGTCGGCAACGTCTGCCTCGACACGACCTTTCGCCTCGATCGCTTTCCGCGCCCCGGCGAGACGGTGAACGCCGGATCCTGCGCGGTGACGCTCGGCGGCAAGGGCGCGAACCAGGCGCTCGCCGCCGCCCGCACCGGCGCGGCAACCACGCTCTGGGCGGCGGTGGGGCAGGACGCGGAAGGCACGGAAATCCGTCGACGGCTGCTCGAAGCCGGCTTGTCGGATCGGGGGCTCGTCGCGGTGAGCGCGCCGAGCGACCGTTCCTGCGTGCTGGTCGACGCGGAAGCGGAGAACCTCGTCGTCAGTGCGGTCGAGGCCGCCCGCGCCTTCGCCGCCGATCGGAGCGGCTGGCGCGAGGCGGCAAAGCCCGGCGACGTGCTCGTGATGCAGAACAACCTCGCACCCGACACGACGGCCGCCTGCCTGCGCGCGGCGGCGACCTCGAACCTCTTCACCCTCTTCAACGCGAGCCCGCTCGGTGCGGAGGAGGCATGTCCGTTCGGGGGCGTCGACCTCGTCGTCGTGAACCGCGACGAAGGCGCGACGGTGACGGGATGCGCCGAGCCGCGGGAGATCGCCGCAACGCTCAGATCGATGGGGGTGGATCGCGCGGTCGTCACCCTCGGTTCGCGCGGCGCGATCCTCGCCGAGGCGGACGGCCTCGTCGCGTTCCCGGCACCCGCGGTCGTGCCCGTCGACACGAGCGGGGCCGGCGACGTCCTCGCCGGCACGCTGGCCGGCTGTCTCGACCGCCGCCGTTCGCTCGCCGCGGCGCTCGAAATCGCGATCCACGCGGCGTCGGTCGCGGTGACGCGACCGGGCACCTTCGGCTCCGGACCGTCGCACGACGAGTTCGCCGACCTCCTTCTGAAGGACACCGCATGACATCCTCATCCCAACCGATCGGACGCGCGGGCGGCGACGCGGTGGCTGGCATATTCGGCCGGTCGAAGGTGGTCATCGGCGTGGTGCACCTGCCGCCGCTGCCGGGAGCCCCGCGCTTCGACGGCGAAGCGGTCGAGTCGATCTACGAGCAAGGCTTGGGCGACGCCCGCGCCTACCTGGAGAACGGCTGCGACGGCGTCATCGTCGAGAACCACGGCGACGTGCCCTTCGCGAAACCGGACGATATCGGGCCGGAGACCGCCGCGCATATGGCGGTCGTCGCCGACCGCATCCGGCGCGAGCTCGGCCGGCCGATCGGCATCAACGTCCTCGCCAACGCCGCCGTGCCGGCCCTCGCGATCGCCAGCGCATCCGGCGCGAAGTTCGTGCGGGTCAACCAGTGGGCCAACGCCTACGTGGCGAACGAGGGCTTCGTCGAAGGCGAGGCGGCGCGCGCCATGCGCTACCGCGCGCGGCTTCGGGCGAAGGGCGTGCGCATCTTCGCCGACGCCCACGTCAAGCACGGGGCGCACGCGATCGTCGCCGACCGCCCGGTCGAGGAGCAGGTGAAGGACCTCGTCTTCTTCGATGCCGACGCGGTGATCGCCACCGGCCAGCGCACCGGCCATGCCGCCGATCTCTCCTACATCCGCATGATCAAGGAGGCCGCCGGCCTGCCGACGCTCGTCGGCAGCGGCGTCACGCCGGACAACGTCGGCGACATCCTCGGCATCGTCGACGGCGTGATCGTCGCGAGTTCCCTGAAGCATGACGGCGTCTGGTGGAACGCCGTCGATCCGGACCGCGTGCGCCGCTTCATGCGCGGCCTGAAGCGGTGAGCCGAACGCCGGCGGTGAACGGCGAGCGGCTGCTCGCCCGCCTCGCCGCCTTCGCGGCGATCGGGGCGACGCCGAAGGGCGGTGTCGACCGCCAAGCCTTGACGGCCGGCGACCGGGAGGCGCGACGCCTGCTGGCGGATCTCGCCGCCGCGCGCGGTTTCGCCGTGCTTCAGGACGAAGCCGCCAACCTCTTCGTCCGGCGCGAGGGGACCGACCCGTCCCTTCCCCCACTCCTCCTCGGCAGCCATCTCGACACGCAGCCGAAGGGTGGTCGCTTCGACGGCACGCTCGGCGTCCTCGCTGCCTTCGAGGTGTTGGAGGCGCTGGAGGATGTCGGCGCGAGGCCGGCCCGTGCCGTGGAAGCCGTCGCCTGGACCAACGAGGAAGGCAGCCGCTTCCAGCCGGGCGCCTTCGGCTCGCAGGCCTTCGCCGGAGGAACGATTCCGTCGGAATGGCGGGAAGCGCAAGACCGTGACGGAATGCGCCTGTCGGACGAGCTGCGGGCCACCCTCGCGGCCCTGCCGCAGGCGAAGTCGAGGCCGCTCGGCATCCCGCTAGCCGCCTATCTCGAACTCCACATCGAGCAGGGCCCGGCGCTGGAAGCGGAGGATGTCGCGATCGGCGCCGTGACCGGCATCCAGGCGACGCGTTGGCTGGAGGTCTCGTTCACCGGCAGGCCCGCGCATGCCGGCACCACCCCGCTCGCGTTTCGCCGCGATCCTCTCGTCGCCGCCGTCGCCGTTCTCGGCGAGTTGCACCGCTCCATCATGCCGGCGGATGGGGACGCGCGCCTCACCGTCGGCCGGATCGCAGCGGAGCCGGGCTCGATCAACGTCGTGCCCGAGCGCGTCGCATTCACGCTCGACCTCCGCCATCCCGACGACGCGCGGCTCGCGGCGATCGACGCGACGGTGCGCGAGATCTGCGCCCGTCACGCTGCGGCGGCGGGTTGCCGGATGGAGGTGACGGTGCTCTCGAACATGCGATCGGCCGCCTTTCCCGAGTCCGTCGTGACGCTGGTGGAGACGGCGGCCGCCCGATCCGGCTTGTCTTGCCGACGCATCGTCTCCGGTGCATTCCACGACGCGCTCTTCCTGTCCCGCGTGGCGGCGAGCGGCATGATATTCGTGCCCTGCCGTGACGGAATCAGCCACAACGAAGCGGAAGACGTCGCCCCGGCCGCTTCCATCGACGGGGCGACGGCGCTGTTGAACGCAGCCGTGGACTATCTCGAACTGGCCGGAGCGCCGGAGCGAAATGCCCGAGCCTGATCATCCCTGCCGGGGCGGCAGCCATTTCTTTTCGATGCGGCAGACGACGGTGTAGGCCGGATCGAAGACGTTGCCGATGTCGTAGCGCACGACCTGTCCCATGAGATGGCTCGCCGCCGCCGGGCCGAGCCCATAGTCGTTTTGCAGCCATTCGAACATGTCGGTGGTGGCGTGCTGCAGCGCCTGGTCGAGCGGCCGGGCGTTGCCGACCGAGAAGATGTCTCGGGCATTCTCGCCGCGCGGCCAGACGAGCCTCCTCCCCTTCTCCACCGTCAGCCGCACCTCGACCTCGTAGGCGGTTTCGATGCCGGTGCCGACGATCTCGCCGTCGCCTTGGGCTGCGTGGCAATCGCCGAGGAAGAACAGGGCGCCGGGCACGGCCACCGGAAACCAGGCGGTGGCGCCGGGGCCGAAGCCCCGGTAGTCCATGTTGCCACCGTTCTCGGCGCTGGTGGCGGTGGAAAAGGCTTGGCCCATGTCCGGCGCCACGCCGAAGCAGCCGATCATCGGCTCTAGCGGCAGGACGAGGTGCTCCAGCCCCGGCACGGGCGGATCGAGGACCGCCGTCGACGCTTGCAGATCGATGCGCCAGTTCGCCTTGTCGCGCGGCGGCAGGGAGCGGACGGTTTCGGGATCGACGACGTTGGCGGCGAGCGAGGCGCGCGTCCAACCGGTGGCGCGGGCCGGCGTCATCCGGACGATTTCGACCTTGAGGGCGTCGCCCGGCTCGGCGCCGACAACGAAGATCGGGCCGTTCATCGGGTTCGGCTCGGCGGCGCGCTTGACGCCGTCCCTGTCGAAACCGCCGGCGTCGAGCGTCTCGGTGACGACCGTGTCGCCGGAAGCCACGGTCAGCGCCGGCGGCAGCGTGCCCAGGACATTGTGCCAGCGGTCGGCAGCGAAGCGGTGCGTCGTCATGGTGGAAGGCGTAGCCGTCCGCCGTACGTGCCACAAGTCGGACGATCAGGATGCTGGTTAGGTGCCCGCCGGGCATCCCTTCCTCGTTGCTATGCTTCGCCGCTCAGACCCTGCTCAGCGTCTATTCGGCTCCATCCGAGGGCCGGCCGCCGCCCGGCATGCCTCGGAAGGTAGCGTCCTAGCGTATTGCATGCTAATCGATAGCACGCTATCTACTCCGCATGATCCTTTCGCAGTCGGTCCGCTTCGACGTGACGAGCAATCTCGATCGCGCTTCGCGCCAATGGCGGCGGCTGGCGCGCGAGATCGTGGAAGCGCATGGCATCTCGCAGGCCTGCGCCATGCCGCTGATCACGATCGGCCGGATGGGAGAAGGGGTTCGCCAAGGCCCGCTCGCCGACGAGATCGGCATCGAAGGACCGTCGCTCGTCCGGTTGCTCGACCAGCTCGCCGCGGCCGAGCTCGTGGAGCGGCGCGACGATCCGAGCGACCGGCGCGCCAAGACTCTTTGGCTGACCGCGAAGGGCCGCGCCGTGACGCGGCACATCGAGGACGACTTGACCCGATTGCGCGCCGCCGTGCTCGGCGGCGTTCCCGAAGCCGACCTGCAGGCCGTGCTGCGGGTCTACGCGGCGCTGGACGCGGCGGTGGAGGCGACCGCCACGACCCGGACCAGGGCCGCATGACCGCCGCCCTTCCGACATGGCGCGACTGGCTGTTCTCCGCCAAGGCCTTCGCGGCATCGATGCTCGCGCTCTACGTGGCGCTGGCGGCCGGTTTGCCGCGCCCCTACTGGGCGATGGCGGCGGTCTACGTCGTCGCCAACCCCTTGTCCGGCGCGACGCGCTCGAAGGCGCTCTACCGCGCGCTCGGCACCTTCATCGGCGCGGCCGGCGCGGTGCTGCTCGTGCCGCCGCTCGTGAACGCACCGGAACTTCTCAGCCTCGCCGTGGCGCTCTGGACCGGCGGGTTCCTGTTCGTGTCGCTGCTCGACCGGACGCCGCGTTCCTACGTCTTCATGCTGGCCGGCTATTCGCTGCCCCTGATCGCGCTCCCCGCCGTCGGCGATCCGGGCAGCGTCTTCGATCTCGCCGTCGCGCGCTCGCTCGAGATCACGCTCGGCATCGTCTGCGCCAGCGTCGTCAACAGCGTGATCCTGCCGACCGCCGTCGGCCCGACCCTCGCCAACCAAGTCGACAAGTGGAGGAACGGCGCGGCGGAATGGACGGCCGGCATCCTCGGCAGCGGCGATCCGGCCGCCGCCGCCGAGGGGCGGCTGCGCCTCGCGGCCGACGTGCGGGGCCTCGAACTCCTGATCGGGCAGATCGCCTACGATCCGGCGGCGCGCCGGACCGCCCGGCACGCTCGCGAGCTCCAGGCCCGGCTGGCGATGCTGCTGCCCATCCTGTCGTCGCTCGGCGACCGGATCGGGGCGGCCCGCGCCGCCGGCGCCGATCCGCAGGGCTTCGACGCCTTGCGGGCGGATGTGCTGCGGTGGATCGAGGACCCTGCCGTCGCCGACCCGGACGGCCTTCGCCGCCGCATCGCCGCGCTCGAAGAGGAAGTCGAGGGACAGGCGGACTGGGGCGCGCTGGTCCTCGCCGGCGCCCTCGCCCGGATGCGCGATCTCGTCGACCTCTGGCAGGACATCGAGGCAGCGCAGCGGCGGATCGTGCTGGGGGAACGGGCGCAAGGACGCGAACCCGCGCCGCGGTTCCGCAACGTCTTCGCGCGGGCGCCGCACTACGATTTCGGCCTCCTCGCCTTTTCCGCCGGCTCCGTCGTCCTCGCGACGCTGCTGGCCTCCTTCGTCTGGATCGAGAGCGGTTGGGTGGAAGGATCCGGCTGCGTGATCATGACGGCCGTCGGCGCCTCGTTCTTCGCCGCGCTCGACGATCCGGTGCCGCAGATCAAGGCCTTCACGATCTGGATGGGCATCTCGATCGCCGTCTCCGGCTTCTACATCTTCGCCGTCCTGCCGCAGGTGCACGGCTTCGAGATGCTGGTCGCGGTGTTCGCCGTGCCGTTCCTCCTGTTCGGCACGCTGGTCGGCCGGCCGCAGTTCACCCTGATCGCCATGCTCCTGGCGGTGAACACCGCCTCCTTCGTCGGAGTGCAGGAAACCTACAGCGCCGACTTCGCGAGCTTCCTGAACGGCAATCTCGCCTCGGTCGCGGGTGGCTTGTTCGGCCTCGCCTGGACCATGGCGACGCGCCCCTTCGGCGCGGCGCTCGCCGCGCGCCGCCTCCTCCGGGCCTCGTGGCGCGACGTGGCGTCGATCGCGCGCGGCGGCAGCCTCCCGGCCGACGGGCGCTTCGCCGGCCGCATGCTGGACCGCAGCGGCCAGCTCGCGCCCCGGCTGGCGGCGCTGCCAGACGGGGAGGCCCCCGACGCGCTCGGCGAGTTGCGCCTCGGCCTCAATCTCATCGAGCTGAAGCGGGTCCGCCGCGACGGCAGGGCCGCTCCCGCCGTCGGCGAACTACTGGCGGCGGTCGGCGATCTGTTCACGGAGCGGGCGCGGACCGGGCGGCGCATCGAGGCGCCGGAACGGATCCGCGTGACGATCGACGCGGCCCTGTCGGAGGCCGCCGTCGATCGGTCGGATGCGGGACGCGCCACCCTCAACGCGCTCGTCGGCATCCGGCGCGCACTGTTTCCGGCAGCCAGGCCGCCGACGCTGCCGCGCCCGGTCGAGGCGTTCGAGCCGCCCGCCTACTCGATCGCGGCGGAGTGAAAGCGTCATGACAGCCGACCTCGACCTCTTCGGCATCTTCGTGCCGCATCTGCTCGTGCTGGCATTCGCCGCGCTTCTCGCCAGCCTCCTGCTCAAGCGCATCCTCGCCGTGGCCGGCGCCTACCGCCTCGTCTGGCATCCGGCCCTCTTCGACCTCGCCGTCTACGTGATCCTGCTCGGCGGCCTCGACCTCGCATTCAGCCGGTACCTGTCGTGAAACGCTTCCTTTCCCTTCTCGCGCGCGTCGCGGTCACGCTCGTCGTCGTCGCGGCCGCCTTCGCGGTCGGCACGAGCCTTTGGGCCTATTACATGCAGGCGCCCTGGACCCGCGACGGCCACGTGCGGGCCGACATCGTCGGCGTCGCGCCGGACGTCTCGGGACTCGTCGGCGAGATGCTGGTCCGCGACAACCAGACGGTGCGCAAGGGCGACGTTCTGTTCCGCGTCGACGCGCAGCGCTTCGCGCTGGCGCTGCGACTGGCGGAAGCCGCGGTGGAAGGGCAGCAGGCGACGCTGGGGCAGGCGAAGCGCGACGCCGAGCGCTACCAGACGCTCAGCCGCAACGTCGCCTCGCAGCAGCAGGTCGAGCAGGCGCTCGCCGCCGAGACGATCGCCGACGCGAACTACCAGCAGGCGCTGGCGAACCGCGACGTCGCGAAGCTGAACCTCCAGCGTTCGGAAGTGCGCGCCGCGACGGACGGCGTCGTCACCAATCTCGCCCTCAACCCCGGCGACTACGTCACGGCCGGCAAGGCGGTGATGGCGCTGGTCGACAGCGACTCGATCCGCGTCGAGGGCTATTTCGAGGAAACCAAGCTGCCGCGCATCCGGGTCGGCGACGCCGTTTCGGTGCGGCTGATGGGCGATGGCCGCGACCTTCCCGGGCACGTGCAGAGCATCGCCGGGGGCATCGAGGATCGCGAGCGCACCAACGGCACGAGCCTTCTCGCCAACGTCACGCCGACCTTCAGCTGGGTGCGCCTCGCGCAGCGCGTTCCCGTCCGCGTCGCGCTGGACGATCCGACGGCAGCACCCCTCGTCGTCGGGCAGACCGCGACCGTCGCCGTGCTTCCGGTTCCGGCCGCCGGCGACCGCCGGCAGGCGAGCCGGCCGGAATGGCTCGATCGGATCGCCGATCTCGTCGGCGGCATCGGCAACTGGGCGTCCTGACAGGCGAGCCGCTCGACCTCCTCCCGCATCCCGCCGGCGGCCGCGCCGGCCGTTCACGAAGGCATGCCATGTCCGTTTCGCTTGCCCCTTCCGCCGAACCGGCCGGCGACGGATCGAAGTGGGTGGTGCTTAGCAACACGACGCTCGGCATGCTGGCGGCCGCGATCAACTCGTCGATCCTCCTGATCAGCCTGCCGGCTGTGTTTCGCGGCATCGGGTTGAAGGCGCTCGATCCCGGCAACATCAACTACCTGCTCTGGGCGATCATCGGCTACATGATCGCGACCGCCGTGCTCGTCGTCTCGTTCGGACGCCTCGGCGACCAGTTCGGCCGGGCCCGGATGTACAATCTCGGCTTCGCGATCTTCACCGCCGCCTCGGTCGCGCTCGGCCTCCTGCCGGGCAAGGGCGACTTCGCCGCGACCTATCTGATCGCGGTCCGCATCGTGCAGGGCGTCGGCGGCGCCCTGATCATGGCGAACTCGACGGCGCTTCTCGTCGACGCCTTTCCCGAGCACGAGCGGGGTCTGGCGCTCGGTATCAACGTCGTGGCGGCGATCGGCGGGCAGTTCGTCGGCCTGCTGATCGGCGGCCTGCTCGCCGACACCAACTGGCGACTTGTGTTCTGGATCAACGTGCCCTTCGGCCTTGTCGGCACGGTCTGGGCCTGCCTGAAGCTGCGCGATGCGCCGAGACGGTCGAGCCATCGGATCGACTGGCTGGGCAACCTGACCTTCGGCCTCGGGCTCGTGGCCATTCTCGCCGCGATCACCTACGGCCTGCAGCCCTACGGCGATCAGACCATGGCTTGGGCGAGCCCGAAGGTCCTCTGGCTGTTGGCGCTCGGCTTCGCTTCGCTCGCCGCCTTCCTCGTGGTGGAGCGTCGGACGGAAAAGCCGATGCTCGATCTCGGCCTGTTCCGCATCCCGGGCTTCGCCTACGGCAACCTCGCCAACCTCGCCTCCGGCATCGCCCGGGGCGGGCTGCAGTTCATGCTGATCGTCTGGCTGCAGGGCATCTGGCTGCCGCTGCACGGCTACTCGTTCGAGGAGACGCCGCTCTGGTCGGCGATCTTCATGCTGCCGCTGACCGCCGGCTTCCTGATCGCCGGCCCGGTGGCGGGGCGACTGTCGGACCGGTTCGGGGGCATGCCCTTCGCCGTCGGCGGCATGGCGGCGGGCGCCGCGAGCTTCGTCGCCCTGATGCTGCTGCCGGCCGACTTCTCCTACGGCGGCTTCGCGGCTCTCCTGTTCCTGAACGGCTTCGGCTCGGGCCTCTTCGTCGCGCCGAACTCGACGCAGATCATGAACGCCGTGCCGGCGAGCGAGCGCGGCCAGGCGTCGGGCATGCGCGCCACCACGACGAATGCCGGCCAGGTGCTTTCGATCGGCCTGTTCTTCAGCCTAATGCTGGCCGGATTGGCGGCGACGTTGC
Organism: Plantimonas leprariae; assembly: GCF_008802405.1. Taxonomy (GTDB): domain Bacteria; phylum Pseudomonadota; class Alphaproteobacteria; order Rhizobiales; family Rhizobiaceae; genus Plantimonas; species Plantimonas leprariae. The sequence goes on along the minus strand of NZ_VZDO01000013.1, from coordinate 58,396 downwards.
CAGAGGCGATGGAGGCTGGGCTCGTCGCCGAAAACGTGCCGGTGGCCGTGGCGCACCGGATCGCGACCCTCCCGCCGGTGGCGAGCCTGTTCGCCGCCTTTCTCGGCTACAATCCGATGGGCGAACTGATCCCGCCGGACGTTCTGGCCGCGCTGCCGCCGGCGAACGCCGCGGCATTGACCGGCAACCGCTTCTTTCCCAGCCTGATGGCGGAGCCATTCAAGCACGGTCTCATCTTCGCCTTCACCGTTTCCGCGCTGCTTTATCTCGTGGCTGCTTTCGCCTCGTGGCGCGGCACGCGGCGACCGCCTTCCGGCATGCCGCCGTCTCGCGACCGGCCGGCTCCCGAGACAACCTGATCGAGAGCGGACTGCCAGCCGAAACCTGGACGGTGACGGCGTTCGTCCAGGCAGCATCCTCTCGACCATGACGCCTCGGCTCGGCGCGACCGGTTTCCACCAAGGGTGGTGCGCGCGTTTCGAGCACCGGCATCGACACTGTTCATCTTCCGACAGAAGCACGCTACACGTCAGCGTGTGAAACAACATCTTCATAGCGGATCCGAACCGGCGCCAAGCACGCGATCCGTGCGCGACGTGCTGACCGGTTCCGGTCTTCGCCTGACCCCGTCGGAAGAAAAGGTGGTGCAGGCGATCCTGGCGGACTATCCCGTCGCGGCGCTCGGTACGGCGACGAGCCTCGCCCGTCGCGCCGGCGTCAGCGACCCGACGGTCGTCCGCCTCGTCGCGAAGCTCGGCTTCGAGGGGTTCGCCGACTTCCAGGCGAGGCTGCTCGCCGAGGTCGAATCGCGCCTCCAGTCGCCGCTGACGATGCTGGCGGCCAAGCGTCGCGAGCTCGGCGGCGAGACCGGCGTGGCGCGCTACCTGCATTCCGTCGGCGCGGCGCTGGAGCGGACCGAAAGTCTCGTACCGCTGCAGCTTTACGACCGCGCCTGCAAACTCCTGCTGGAGGCGAAGGGCGAAGTCCTGGTGCTGGGCGGCCGGTTCAGTCGCAACGTCGCCGGCATGCTCGCCAGCTACCTCGTGCAGTTGCGGCCGCGCGTCGTCGATCTCGGCCGCCTCTCCCCGGACGAGTTCGATCGCCTGATCGATCTCGACCGTCGCGATCTCCTGATCGTCTTCGACTACCGCCGTTACCAGTCCGACGTCGTCGCCTTCGCCCGGCAGGCCAACGCCCGGAAGGTGCCGGTGATCCTCTTCACCGATCCCTGGCGCTCGCCGATCGCGGAGTTCGCGGACGTCGCGCTGATCGCGGAGGGCGAGGCCGGCTCGCCCTTCGACACGCTGGCGCCCGCCGTCGCGCAGATGGAGGCGCTTGTCGCGCACGCGCTCGGCCGGACGCGCGGGCAGGAGCGGCGACGCATGGAAGCGCTGGAGCGGGTGCGCGGCTCGAACGGCGTGACGATCGGCGCCGGGCCGCAGAACGAAGGAGCGGAAACGGGCGATGACGGCTGAGACCATGCGGCGCGACGCGCCTTTCGGCCGGGGCGCGACGGCGCTCCTCCTCGTCGACATGCAGCGGATCTAGCTGGAGCCGGGCCTCGACCCCGACCATGCCGACTGGGGGCCGGACCATTACTTTTACCGCGAAACGCGCGAGCGCGCCGTGCCGAACGCGAAGCGCCTCCTGAATGCCGCCCGCGCGAGCGGCGTCGAGGTGCTGCACACGATCATCCGCAGCCTGACGCAGGACGGCCGCGACCGCTCGCTCGACCACAAGCTGACGCCGATCCACCTGTCTCCCGGTGCGCCGGAAGCGCTGCCGGTCGCGGAACTGGCGCCGCGGGGCGACGAGATCCTGCTGCCGAAGACGTCCTCCGGCGTCTTCAACTCGACCAACATCGACTACCTCTTGAAGAACCTCGGCATCCGCCAGCTGGTGATCGCCGGCATTCTCACCGACCAGTGCGTCGACATGGCGGTGCGCGACGGCGCAGACCGGGGCTACCTCGTGACCTGCGTCGCCGACGCCTGCGCCGCGCCGACGCCCGAGCGCCACGACGGCGCGCTGCGCGCTTTCGGCGGCTATTGCTGGCGGGCTTCCACGGACGAGGTCGAGCGGCGCTTCCTCGAACTCGCCGGGGCGGCTGCATGACCGGCGTTCCGCATCTTCCGACCCTCGTCACCACCGATCTCGCGGCGATCACGCGCGGGCGGCCGTTCCCGGAGGAGCGGCTGCGGTCCGGCGGCACGAGCGGCATCGGCTGGGTGCCGGCCAATCTCTGCCTCACCGCCTTCAACACCATCGCGGATCCGAACCCCTTCGGCTCGGTCGGCGACCTGCGCATCCTGCCGGACCCGTCCGCCCGATTCACCACCGGCGGGACGCTGAAGGAAACGCCTTTCGACCTCGTGATGGGCGACATCGTCACGCTCGACGGCGCGCCCTGGGATTGCTGCCCGCGGCATTTCCTGCGCGAGGCGCTGGCGATGCTCAAGGCGGAAACCGGCCTGTCAATCCTCGCCGCCTTCGAGCACGAGTTCCAACTCGCCGGCGCGGGTCCGGCCGGCCACGCCTTCTCCTTCGAGGCGCTGCGTCAGGCGGACCCGTTCGTGCCGCGCCTCCTCGCCTGCCTGGAGGAAGCCGGCGCCGAGCCTGAACTCGCCTTCGCTGAATACGGCGCGAACCAGTTCGAGGCGACGCTCGCGCCCGCGGACGGGCTCGCCGCGGCGGATCGGGCGGTGGCCCTGCGCGAGATCGTGCGCGAACTTGCCAAGGGTCTCGGCTGGCGCGCCAGCTTCGCGCCGAAGCCCTCGCTGGAAGGCGTCGGCAACGGCGTCCATATCCACCTCAGCCTCGTCGCCGAGGACGGCGCGCCGGCGACCTACGATGCGGCCGGCCCGGGCCGGCTGTCGGCGAGGGCGGGCAGCTTCTTCGCGGGGATCCTTCGCCATATGCAGGCGCTGACCGCTGTGGCCGCGCCGGCCGCGCCGTCCTACTTCCGCCTGAAGCCGCACAACTGGAGCGCCTCCTATACCTGGCTCGGCGACCGCGACCGGGAGGCGAGCCTGCGCATCTGCCCCACCGTCTCAATCGGCGGGCGGGATCCCGCCGCGCAGTTCAACGTCGAGTACCGGGCGGCCGACGCGCTCGCCAATCCCCATCTCGCGCTCGGCGTGCTCGTGCGGGCGGGACTGGAAGGCCTGCGTGCAGGCCTCGCCGCCCCGCCGATCGTTTCCGGCGATCCCGGCACGATGAGCGAGGCGGAGCGTGCGGAGCTGGGCCTTCGCCGCCTGCCCGAAAGCTGCGAGGCGGCGCTCGCCGCGCTGGAAGGCGACGAGGTCGCGCGCGGCTGGTTCCCGCCCGACCTTTTCGCGAGCTTCCTGGCCGTCCGGCGGACGGAACTCGCCGCCGTGACCGGAAGGGAACCGGCGGAGGTCTGCGAGATCTACCGGATGCTCTACTGATGCCCGAGGCCGCATCCGTCGAGGTCGAACCCTCGCCGGTCGAGGTCGCGAACGAAGGCGGCCGAAGCGAGGTCGTGCTCGTTTGCGAGCATGCGGCGAACCGGCTGCCGGCCTCCTACGGCGGACTCGGCCTGCCGCCCGCCGACCTCGCGCGCCACATCGCCTACGACATCGGCGCGGCGGCGCTGACGCGACGACTGTCGACACGCCTCGACGCGCCCGCCTTCTTCGGCACCCTGTCCCGCCTGCTGGTCGACCTCAACCGTCCGTTCGGCGTACCCTCCTCGATGCCGGTCCTGTCGGAGGCGACGGAAATCCCCGGCAACCGCGACCTCTCGGAGGGCGAGCGCGAGCGGCGGAGGCGCATCGTCTTCGAGCCCTTCCACGCGACCCTCGCCGACTTCCTCGACCGGCGGGACGCCGCCGGCCGCCCGACGCGGCTCGTCGCCGTCCACTCGTTCACGCCCGTGTTCCTGGGGAAGGCTCGTCCCTGGCACGCCGGCATCCTGTTCGAGCCGCCCGAGGCCTACGGCCGCGCGGTTCTCCAGGCCCTTCGGGCGGAAGGCGGCCTCGAGGTCGGCGAGAACGAGCCCTACCGGATCGACCGGACGGAGGATTACGCCGTTCCCGTCCACGGCACCGACCGCGGCTATCCTGCCGTGCTGGTCGAGGTGCGCAACGATCTCCTCGGCACGCCCGCCGAGGTCGAGCGCTGGGCCGACCGCCTCGCTCGGGCTCTCACCGCTCCCCTGCCAGCCGACGAGGTGATCCATGTCCATGCCTGAAGTTTCCCCCGACGTCCTCGCCGCGGTGATCGCCGAGATCGACCGGGAGCCGGACTTCGTCACCGGCCTGACCGCCGATCTCGTCCGCATCCCAACGGTGAAGCCGAAGCTTCAGCCCGACCCCGCGATCAATCGCGAGGCCGACCTTCAGGCGCATCTCGCCGGCGTGCTCAAGGCGGAGGGCTTCGCGACGGCGCGCTCCGAGGCCCTGCCCGGCCGTCCGAACCTCTCCGGCGACTGGAGCGGCTCGGAGAACCGCAGCCTGATCCTCATGAAGGGCGAGCTCGCGGCCTGCGTCGCCGCTTCGCGCCATTCGCCGGGCGGGCGTCCGGCTGGAGGGCAGCCTGTCGATCCATGCCGTGGTGGACGAGGAGGCCAGCGGTTTCGGCGCGATGATGTCGCGCGTCTGCCGCAAGGTGGCGGCGAGGACATAGGGCATCTCCGCATCTGCCATGTTCTCGATCTCGAAGTTGGTCAGCTCGCATAGCCGGTCAGCGTGAAATGCACGTCCGGGTCGCCGAGAAGGCGCTCGACGGCGCTCGTGACGTTGCCTGCCGACTGATCCTTGACGTCGCCGACCGCGAGCTCGAACGTGTTGCCGTCAAGCCCGCCAGCCTTGTTCATCTCGTCGATGGCGAGCTGCGCGCCCCGCTGGAATTCCTGCCCGTCGGCGCTGGCCGGCCCCGTGAGCGGTGCGAGCAGCCCGATCTTCACGACCGCCGCGGTCGCGGGGAACGCCATGGCGGCGAGGTTGGAAGTCGTGGCGAGCAGGCTGGTGGCGAAGCGAGGCATGACGATCTCTTCTCCTTCGGGATGGAACGCCGCGCTTCGTCGGCTTATCGACAGGATAGACCTATCGAGCGATATCTGAAAAGATCATTTCACGATCATGCCTGCGGAACCGGCAGCGATCCCGGCAACCGCGGCGAAGGAGTGCCAGGTGAACGGGATCCGGATGCTGGACACGAGCCACGGTTCCCTGGCCGTGCGCGACACGGGACCCGGCGGCTTTCCCGTCCTGATGATCCACGGCAACTCGTCCTCCGGGGCGATCTTCCGCAATCAGATGTCGGGAGCCCTCGGACGGAAGTTCCGTCTCGTCGCCGTCGATCTGCCCGGGCATGGCGATTCCGCGAACGCGCTGGTCCCGGAGCGCAGCTACCGCATGGAAGGCTATGCCGAGGCGATGACCGAGGCTTTGGGCCTCCTCGGGATCGAGCGAGCCGGCGTCTTCGGCTGGTCGCTCGGCGGCCATATCGGGCTGGAGATGATTTCCCGCTACGAGGGCCTCGCCGGCCTGATGATCACCGGGACGCCGCCGGTGAACGGCGGGACGGTCGGCGAAGGCTTCGTTCCGAGCCCGCACATGGCTCTTGCGGGAAAGGAGACCTGCACTCCCGAAGAAATCGAGAGCTATGCCCGCCACACCTGCGGCGAGCCGTTCGAGCCGTTTCTGCGCGACGTCGTCGCCCGCACCGACGGCCGCGCGCGGCGCCTGATGTTCGAAGCCTTTGTCGCGGGAACGGGCGACGATCAAGAGGCGATCGTCGCCCGTTCACGCGTTCCCCTCGCCGTCGTCAACGGAGCGGACGAGCCCTTCGTGAACCTCGCCCATGTGAGGCGTCTCCCCTACGCCAACCTTTGGGAGGGGCGGTCGATCGAGATTGCCGGGTCCGGTCACGCGCCGTTCTGGGATGCGCCATCCGCCTTCGATCCGATCTTCGAGCGGTTCTTCTCGGGATTGGCGCCGGAACGAGAAGGCGAAGGGAAGTCGGCCGCAGCCTGAGCGGCGCGCGCCTGCCGCGCTGTCCGGCGCTATCCGCCCGACAACATGCGCGCGCCCGCTTCGGCCAGTTCAGCGACGGCAGCGATCGGCGTCGCACGCGGTCATATCAGAACTTCACGGCCCGCCACCCGCAGGCAGGCGTCCAGGGCCAGTACCTCCGCAGGGGCCGCGCGCGAGCCGTTCGTCTTCCGGTTGCCGGCCAACAGCTTCCCGCGCGTTGCGGTCACCAGCAGCAGAAGCCGCCGTCGACAAGGAGGTCGACGCCGGTCACGAAGGAAGCGGCATCCGAAAGCAGGAAGATCGCCGGGCCGACCATCTCGTCGACGGTTCCCATCCGCCCCATCGGCGTCTGCTCCTCGAACAGCTTCGTCTGGTGCACCATCTCGGGCCGGGTGTTCATCGGCGTCGCGGTATAGCCCGGGCTGATCGTGTTGACGCGGATGCCGCGGCCGACCCACTCCATCGCCATCGACTTCGACATGTGGATGACGCCCGCCTTGGAGGCGTTGTAATGGCATTGCGACAGGCCACGGTTGACGATCGCGCCGGACATCGAGGCGATGTTGACGATCGAGCCGCGCCCATGCCGCAGCATCGCGCGCGCCTCGGCCTGGGCCGACAGGAAGACGCCCTTCAGGTTGACGTCCAGCATGGTCTGGAACTGGCTTTCCTCCATTTCCTCCGCCGGATTGGCGTTGGCGATGCCCGCCGCGTTGACGGCGAAGTGGAGGGCCCCGAGTTCGTTTTCCGTCCGCTCGACGGCGTCGGCCAGCGCTTCGGCGCTGGTGACGTCGGCGGCGATCGGGATGCTTCGCCGTCCGAGGGCCGCGATGGCGGCGGCCGTCTTCGCCAACCCGTCGTCCGAACGGCGGTCGAGAAGGGCGACGTCGGCGCCGGCCTCGCCGAGCCCCACCGCGATGCGCTGGCCGATGCCGCTGCCGGCGCCGGTCACGAGCGCGACGCTGCCGGAAAGATCGAAGAGTTTCATGGTGCTTCCGTTCCGCGAAGGGTCGATCAGGTGGTTGCGCGTTCCATGATGGCGACGTGTGTCGCGTCCCCGCGCGCGAGGATGCCGCGGTTCCGCCCGCGCGACAGCACCATCACGCGGTGCGACAGGCCGATCACCTCGTCGAGGTCCGACGAGACGACGATCACGGCCATGCCGGATTTCGCGAGGCTGGCGATCGCTTCGTAGATCTGGGCCCTGGCGCCGACGTCGACGCCGCGCGTCGGCTCGTCCATGATGAAGAGCTTCGGGTCGCGGGCCAGCCACTTGGCGATCACCACCTTCTGCTGGTTGCCGCCCGACAGGCGCCCGGCAAGCTGCTCCGGCCGGCCCTTGACGCCCATGGAGGCGATCGCTTTCTCCGCGAAGGCCCGCTTGTCTTTCGGACGGATCCACGAACCTCGGCCGATCAGGTCGAAGTTGCCGACGGCGATGTTGTTCTCGATCGTCTGCTTCAAGAGCAGCCCCTGCGCCTTCCGGTCCTCGGGAACGAGAACGATGCCGGCGTTCATCGCGTCCTGCGGCTGCGTCAGTTTCAACGGACGGCCGTCGAGGCTCACCTCGCCGGACGACAGGGCATCCACCCCGGCGATGATCCGCGCGGCCGGCGGCAAGGCGGCAAGCTTCGTCGCCGACGTGACCGACAAGGCGCAGGTCGCAGCCCTCTACGAGGCGACCGAACGTGAATTCGGCGCGGTCGACGTCTCGATCCAGAACGCCGGCGTCATCACCATCGCCAAGGTCGAGGATCTGACGGCCGAGGAGTGGCGCAAGGTGCTCGAAGTCAACACGACAGGCGTGTTCCTGTGCTGCCAGGAGGCGATCCGGCGAATGCGCGGACACGGACGCGGCGGTCGCCTGATCAACACGGCGTCCGGCCAGGCTCGCCAGGGGTTCATCTTCACGCCGCACTACGCGGCCTCGAAGTTCGGCGTCGTCGGCATCACGCAGAGCCTCGCCAAGGAGGTCGCCAAGGAGGGCATCACGGTCAACGCCTTCTGTCCCGGCATCATCGAGACCGACATGTGGGCCTACAACGACGAGGCTTGGGGCAAGCTGCTCGGCGACTACAAGCCGGGCGAGCTGATGGCCGAATGGGTACGGAACATCCCGATGGCCCGCGCCGGAAGCGGCGAGGACGTGGCCGGGCTCGTCACGTTCCTAGCGTCCGACGACGCCGCCTACATCACCGGCCAGACGATCAACGTCGATGGCGGCTTGATCATGTCGTGAGCCGCGACGAGGACGACGGATGCGCTGGCGTCCGTCGTCGGTTGCCGCTCGACATTCCATCGGAAGGTCCGCCTCCGGACGACCGACTGTCCGTCGCTGAGCGTTCGCGTTCAGACGTCGAGATGAGCCCGCCGATCGTCCGATACGGGCGCAGATCGGACCTGCAGGCCAAGCCTCCTCAACGAGCGACGTATCGTTCGGCCAATCGATCTGCGGCCGGGCTAACCATCCACGCCGCTGAAAATCACGTCCGAAGCGGTGGCCCGACTGTTTCAGGCAGGGTGCAGTTGCAAACTCCAGTCCAGGCCTTCATCGCCTTGACAAGGGCGAGCATGGCCTCGACGCGCGGGATCGCGGCGCGGCTATCCTCGTTCGACAGGTGGTTCGGACCGTCACCAGAGGGCACGTCGCCGAGCACGGCGGTGAGGCCCCCGTATCGAGTAGCTGCGCTCCGTCATCGATCGCGTTGAAGTCGACGACCCGCCGCCCGCATCGTCGGCGACACCGCAGTTCTCGAACAGGTTATCGCCGAGCAGGCCAACGCCGCAACGGGCGACCCGGCAGGCGCCCTCTATATTCGCCAATCTGGATCGAAATGGCGCGCCGGTCAGAACAAAACTGCGAACACGTATACTATTGAGATTATTCGCTAATTTCCAACGCTCCACATGTGGGTTGCGTTCGCCAATCCTGTCTACGTGCTTGAGCGGTGGCCACGTTCTCGGTCTATATCGGTCGAAGCAGTTTCACAGCGGTATGGGCCATTCACGCCAGCAGCGTTGATATGTACGTCACTGTGGCGTACATTGTGTCTGGTGTAGGTCCGACAGGAGGCTCCCGTGCGAGCATTCCACGATGAAACGCAGGACATTGCCGAGCGCAGCACGGAGCGGATGAACTTTCGCACCAAGCCGCGCATCAAGGAGACGATCCAGCGCGCGGCAGCTCTGTCGGGCGTTGACGACTCGGTCTTCACGATGAGCGCAGCGTATCGCTCCGCCTTGGAAACAATCGCTGCTCACGAACGCACCGTGTTGCAGTCAGTGGACCATGCCGCCTTTTTCGAGGCCATCGACAATCCACCGGAGCCGACCGACAAGCTACGTGCAGCCTTCGCGCGTCATCGCGAGGCAGTTCAGTCCAAGTGAGTCCACCGAACGTTATCGAGCCGCTCGATCCAGACAAGCATGATCGGGCGGCTTTCGCGTGCGGCGTCGCCCAGGTCGACAACTTCTTTCGCAACACTGCGAACAAGCTCACCAAGGCGGACAATCTCCGCACCTGGGTGATGACCGATCCGGATGGTATGGTCGTCGGCTTCTATGCGATGAACGCCCACGCCGTCGACTACGCGGATCTGCCAAAGAAGTTCGCTCGCAGCCGCCCCGGCCACGGCAACATTCCTGCCGCCTACATCTCGATGATCGGGGTGTCAAACGGCGTTGGATCGGGACCCCTGTGGAGGACCGAAGTGCCGGGGAAGAAGCGGTCGGCATAGCGCTGGTGGACTAGGAGGAACCCGACCTCGTCGCGGACGCCTGCGCTGCCGCCGAGCATGGCGCGCTCCGCTTGCCGCAGCGCCGCCCGCGACAGAAAGGTGAGGCCGAAGGAAGACAAGCGTCCGCCTAGGTCCTATGAACACCGTATTCCAATGAAGGTCGCCGCCAATCTCGCGCCTGCCCGATCGCCTTCACCCCAGTGTCACCCCGTTCCAGTGGTTTCCAAGGCAATCTCATTGAGAGGTCGTCCCGAATCAAGCGGCGCGTTGCTTCGTGTTCTATTTGAGGCGTCCGGTTTGCAACAGTCAGATATGCCGCGCCTCTTCAGTCATGGCTACTCGTCCAGCCGGCTTGGGGGAGCAGAGCGACCCTCGTCGCGCCGTCGGATGATGAGGGCGGCAGCGGCGGCCTGAAGGAGCGCTTCCTGCATCGGCCGGTGACCGCCGCCGGTCGACGCACGTAAAGCCGCCCTGCATTGCGACTTGCCAAATGGCATAGAAAGAATATATTGCGGCCACAAGGGAACTTAATATGACCGTTGCTGTTCTGCTCGACACCCAGCCTCGTGACTTTGTGCCCGAGCCAATTAGTGCCGACGAGGCTGCGGCGATGTTCCGCGCCGGGGTCAACCTGTTTAGGCGCTGGGAGCTGACCGACGATCAGGCGGCAATGCTGCTCGACCTGCCGATCCGCACCTATGCCCGCTGGAAGGCGGGCGAGCAGGGCCGCATCGATCGGGACACCCGGGCTCGACTGTCCAACATCATGGGTATCCACAAGGCGCTCCGGATCATCTTCACTGAGGCTGAGCGCGGCTTTCGCTGGATAAGGGCAGCCAACGACAGCTTCGGCGGTCGATCGGCGCTCGACGTTATGCTGGGCGGCGAACTGACCGATCTCATGCGCGTGCGGCGCCTGCTCGACGCTGAGCGCGGCGGCTGGTGATCGACCGTGCAGCGATCCCCGCTACGCCGGTTGCATGGACTGGAGCTCGGCGGATTATCCGCAGCCTCTATCCGCCGATCGATTTGTTCGAGGACATCGCCGCCCCCGAAGATTGGCCACTGCTTATCTCGGCCGAGCAAAAAACGAACCCGCGACTGATGGAGACGATCGGCAACCTCGACCTCGTTCCAGCTGCGCGCCGCGTGGGCGGAGCCGGCGCGAGTTATCTGATGGCACCGTTCACGCACGTCAGCCCCGACCGTCCAAGCCGCTTCACCAACGGCGGCTACGGCGTGCTCTACGCGGCGGACCGCTTGGAGACAGCGCTCGCCGAGACCATTCACCACCACGAGCGCTTCATGGCCCGCACGGCCGAGCCGGAGGGCTGGACATCGCAGTTCCGTGAGATCGTCCTCGACGTGAATTTGTGGGCGCACGATCTGCGCGGCGATCCGGCTCGCTTCGGCGAGGCGCTCACGCCGGACAGTTACGTTGAAAGCCAAGCCGTGGCAGCTGACCTACACGCGGCTGGTTCGGACGGCATCGCCTATCCAAGTTGCCGACAGCCGGACGGCGAATGCGTAGCGCTCTTCTACCCCGACTTGGCGGCGAACCCCGTTCAGGGGCGGCACCTCGACTATCATTGGAACGGCGCGCGGGTCGATCTCTACCGCGAGCCGGGTAGCGGCGCCGTGTACCGCATCAAGGTTATAGCATGAGAGATGCGCTCCGCCTCGTGCTGCGAGAGAGCGCGCTGAAGCACGCTCCGGAACGCCGTGTTGCGCGTCCAAATGGTTGCAGTGTGGTTGCAGTAGCAGCTCGGTACGCTCCCCTTGAGAGACGCCAACTTGCTAAGCCCATGTTTTCACTTGGGGAAGTTGGCGCGCCGGTCAGAACAAAACTGCGAACACGTATGCCATTGAGATTGCCCGCTAATTACGGACGCTCTACCCGCTGGTTGTGCTCGCAAATCGTGTTCATGTGTTCAAGCGGTGGTCGCGTTCTCCGCAGTTATTGGCCGACGCAGTTTCACAGCGACATGGGTCACTCATTCCCACAACGTTGATATGTACGTCACTGTGGCGTACATTGCGTTTGGTGCAGATCCGACAGGAGGCTCTATTGCGAGCGTTCCATGATGAAACGCAGGACATTGCCGAGCGCAGCACGGAGCGGATGAACTTTCGCACCAAGCCGCGCATCAAGGAGACGATCCAGCGCGCGGCAGCTCTGTCGGGCGTCGACGATTCGGTCTTCACGATGAGCGCAGCGTATCGCTCCGCCTTGGAAACGATCGCTGTCCACGAGCGCACCGTGTTGCAGACGGTGGACCATGCAGCCTTTTTCGAGGCCATCGACAATCCGCCGGAGCCGACCGACAGGCTGCGTGCAGCCTTCGCGCGTCATCGCGAGACAGTTCAGTCCAAGTGAGTCCGCCAAACGTTATCGAACTGCTCGATCCAGACAAGCATGATCGTGCGGCTTTCGCGTGCGGCGTTGCCCAGGTCGACAACTTCTTTCGCAACACTGCGAACAAGCTCACCAAGGCGGACAATCTCCGCACCTGGGTGATGACCGATCCGGATGGTATGGTCATCGGTTTCTATGCGATGAACGCCCACGCCGTGGACTATACGGATCTACCGAAGAAGTTCGCCCGCACCCGTCCTGGCCACGGCAGCATTCCTGCCGCCTATATCTCGATGATTGGGGTGCACAAAAATCTGCAGGGCAAAGGGTACGGCGGCGACCTGCTTGCAGATTGTTTGAAACGCATCACGCGGGCGGCTGACCAGATTGGGATCGCGGTCGTCATGCTCGACGTGCTCGACTGCGGTGATCCCGCCTCGGTAGCACGCCGCCAGCGTGCCTACGCGAGCTACGGCTTCGAGCCTTTGCCCTCAGATCCCCTACGCATGTTTCTGCCGTTGGCTACGGTCCGCAACCTGCTTGCTCAGGACACTTGAACTGCAACATCTTCCGAGTGAGCGGACCACCGCGTAGGGTGCGGTCGTACATCCACCGTGTAGATCGCACGCCCGGGCAAGAGTTTTCGCCCCAGTGATCGTCAATCCGGCGCAACCAGAAAATTATCAATCGCCAGCATCGCCGCGCCCAACTGCGCTCGTAGACTCACCAATTGGTCGACGATGATAAGATCATGCTGTGTCAGCAACAGGAAGACGCGATATACACGATCGGAATGACGCGCCAGCGCAACGAGATGTTCTCCACTTGGACCGTGCGTGCCGGCGAACCAGTTCTTGACAGTCCGGTCGCTGGCTTCAGTCCATGTCATTACGGTCTTCACCGCGTGCGGCTCAGACGCGAAATGTTCGTGCAAAGCTTCAGCGACCAAGCTCGCCAACCGTGCCGACCCACCATCGCCAGTTTCGCCGGGTGGAAACAAACTTCCCTTTTTTGGAAATCTCTTTCCCTTCTTCGTTCGCATCGTTGTGCGCTCCGCATGGTAGTAGCCCGATGCGGAAGACGTAAAGTTTGGGAGCCGAACCTTCTCGGACCTCAAGCAAAGACGCACCGACCTTCGCTGCCGCAGGCGACGGCCGATCGGAACACGTGTCGTGTTGGACGGAAGCGGTAGATCGGATGAAGAACGATCGCGACCTGATTTGGTGCGTGCGGCTGAGTACGTGCGCATGTCGACCGAGCATCAGCGGTACTCGACCGAGAACCAGGCGGATGTCATCCGGATCTATGCGGAGACCCGCGGCTTCACAGTCGTGCGCACCTATGCCGACGCTGGAAAGAGCGGCCTTCGCATCGATGGCCGCGAGGCGCTGAAAGCGCTGATCAGCGACGTCCAAAGCGGGACAGCCGACTTCGAGGCGATCCTTGTCTACGACGTCAGCCGTTGGGGACGCTTCCAGGACGCCGACGAGAGCGCCTTCTACGAGCACACCTGCAAGCGCGCCGGCATCTCCGTTCACTACTGCGCCGAAGAGTTCGACAACGACGGCAGTCCCGTTTCCACGATCATCAAAAGCGTCAAACGCGCTATGGCCGGCGAGTACAGCCGTGAGCTGTCAGCGAAGGTGTTCAAGGGCCAGTGCCGCCTGATCGAACTCGGCTTCCGACAAGGCGGCGCCCCAGGCTTCGGGCTCCGCCGCCTGCTTCTTGATGGGGCCGGCAACAGCAAGGGTGAGCTGGCGCGGGGTGAGCAGAAGAGCCTCCAAACCGACCGCGTGGTGCTGACGCTCGGCCCAGATCACGAGATCGAAACCGTGCGGCGCATCTATCGCGCCTTCGTGGTCGACGGGCGCTCGGAGACCGAGATCGCCGCCACGCTGAACATGGAAGGATGCCGCACCGACTTCGACCGTCCGTGGACGCGCGGCACCGTCCACCAAGTGCTGATCAACGAGAAGTACGCCGGTGACAACGTTTGGAACCGCACGTCCTTCAAGTTGAAGAAGCAACACGTCCGCAATAGTCCGGAAACCTGGGTACGGGCCAACGATGCGTTTCCCGCCATCGTCGAGCGCGCGATGGCCGAAGCAGCCCAGACGATCATTTCCGCTCGGTCCTTCCGGTTGTCGGATGACGAGATGCTGGTCGCATTGCGGACTCTCCTACAGCAGGAAGGTGCGCTTTCCGGGATTGTCATCGACGAAGCCGACGGTTTGCCGTCGAGCAGCGCCTATCGCTCGCGTTTCGGTAGCCTGCTGCGCGCCTACAAGCTCGTCGGTTACACGCCGCGCCGCGACTACGCCTATGTCGAAGTCAACCGCGCCCTGCGCGCGATGCACCCGGAAGTGGTCAGCGAAGTGCTGGCTGGTCTGCGAGCAACCGGCTGTCACGTAATCCAAGATCCTGACACCGAGCTCGTATCCATCAACGGCGAGTTCACGGTCTCGGTCGTCATTGCGCGCTGTCGAAAGACCGCCGCGGGTTCGCTGCGCTGGCAACTTCGTTTCGATACCGGTTTGCTTGCTGACATCACCGTCGCTGTTCGAATGGACTCGGCCAACCGAGTGCCGCTCGACTACTACCTCCTGCCGGCGATCGATCTCGCGTCTTCCAAACTGCGGCTTGCCGAGGAAAACGGCTTCGCGCTCGATGCTTATCGCTTCGAAACACTCGACCTTCTTTACGACATCGCAGAGCCCATTCACGTTGCGGAGGCTGCATGATGACAAAGAGGCAAGGTCACCGGATCGCGATGATTCCGATCGCGCGCATCACCGTCCTGAACACCCGGGCGCGCAACAAGCGCCAGCACAAGGAGATCGTCGACAACATCGAGGCGATTGGACTGAAGCGCCCGATCAAGGTCAGTCGCTACATCGAGGACGGCGTCGAGCGCTATGGTTTGATCTGCGGCGAGGGACGGCTGGATGCACTGCGCATGTTGGGGGAAACGGAGGCACCAGCCTTCGTCGTCAATTCATCGGAAACCGAATGTCTGGTGATGAGCCTCGTCGAGAACATTGCACGGCGCCAACATCGACCGATCGATCTGATGGGGGAGATCGGGAGCCTCCACAAGCGGGGCTACACCGACGTCGAGATCGGCCGCAAGATCGGCGTTTCGGCGAGTTGGGTCAACATGATCACCGTGTTGCTCGATCGTGGCGAGGAAAAGCTGGTGGCGGCCGTCGAAACCGGCCTCATCCCGGTGAGCTTTGCGATCGATATCGCGCGGGCTGAGTCATCGGAAGCGCAGGACATCCTGACGGAGGCCTGTGCCGCCGGTAAGATCAAGGGCAAGAAGGTCGGCATTCTCCGACGTCTGCTCGATCGTCGGATGCGAACGACGGCTGTACGCGACAACCGACTCGGAGGGAAACGGGGCAAGTCGCGCCGCCTGACGATCACCGACCTCATGCAGATCTACCAACGCGAAGCTGATAAGCAGCGCCTCATCGCCAAGAAGTCCGACTTCACGCACGCTAAGCTCCTGTTCCTCGTCGAGGCGCTGAAGGACGTTCTGTCGGACGAAGGTTTCGTCACGCTGCTGCGAGCCGAGCACCTGGAGACGATGCCGCGGGCTTTGGCCAAACGCATCGCGGGAGAAGCAGCATGAGCCGTGATAATAACGGAGACGAGCCAGACAGCGATGACGACAGTGGTGTTCGGCTCGGGTTCGAACGCGAAACGATCATCGTTCCTCTCGATAACTTGGTGCCGTTGCGGACCTTCCGTGTGGGCATGAAGGAAAGCCGCAAGTATGCACAGATCCTCGCCTCCGTGAGGCTGATCGGCCTCGTCGAACCGCCAGCGGTCTCCCCCGATCCTGGTCGTCCTGGTACATACTTCCTGCTCGATGGCCACGTTCGCATCGAAGCACTGAAAGATCTCGGTCAGACGGAAGTCGAGTGCCTCGTATCGACCGACGACGAGGCCTACACCTACAACAAGCGGATCAATCGCCTCGCGGCCGTCCAGGAACACAACATGATCGCGCTCGCGGTCGAGCGCGGCGTGCCGGACGAAGTGATAGCCGAAGCGCTGGACATTGAGGTCGGATCCGTTCGTCGCAAGTTCCGCATGCTGAACGGCATCTGCGCGTCTGCCATCGAGCTGTTGAAGGATTCGGTCTGTCCCGGTGCAGTGTTCGACCAACTCCGGCGAATGGTGCCGGCCCGTCAGATCGAGGCGGCCGAACTGATGATCGGGCAGAACAACTTCAGTGTGGTGTTCGCGAAGGCGCTTTTGGTTGCAACACCGGAACGGCAACTTGTCCAGCTTCGCAAGCCAAAGCTGGGCGGCACATCCGCAGTCGCTGTCGGGCAAATTGCGCGGATGGAGCGGGAACTGGCCAGCCTGCAAATGCAGGTGAAGTCGGTCGAGGAAACCTACAGCGTCGACAACCTGCACCTGACCGTCGCCAAAGGCTACGTCGCGAAGCTACTCAGCAACGCTCGGATCGTTCGGTGGCTGAGCACTCATCGCCAGGAGTACTTGGGCGAGCTTCAGTCCATTGCGGAGATCAGCTCGCTCGCGATCCTGCCGATCGCGGCGGAGTAAGTGATGCGCATGAAGGGGACCCGGACCCGATAAGCGCGGGGACCGCGGGAGACGCCGCACGCTGGGGCGGATCGATCGCGGCGGTGGGGATGGCGGCGACCCCGTCCGGAGCCCACAAGGTCGGTTGAGGTTTCGCCGACCGCGCGGATTAGCGAGTGCGCTATCCGTGAGCTACCAAGGACGTGCCGGTCGAGCGCTCAAAGCGATCCCGGCACGTCCAGCTTACCCCCTTGCATTAATGTAACGGTTCGCAGTTTTGTACTAGAGTGGTGTGATTTTAGCGCGCCGGTCAGAACAAAACTGGGAGCACGTATGTCATTGCAATGGAAAGATAATTGCGAAGGCCTGAGACGCTGATTTGCCGGCTTTCCCGCTATCATTCGGCGATCGAAGGCATTCTGGATTTCCCATTTTGAATTAGGCCGAGGCTCATCCGCCGCCGCTAGCGGAAGCTTCAACCCCGGACGACGCGAGCAATTTGATGAGATGCTGGGGCGGTGGCCCATAACTGACGACAGCGATGTCGAGGTCACGGTCGCCCATGATCCGCACGGCGCGCATCAGTGCGCCATCGATCCATTCATCATCGTTGCCAAAGGCTCCGCCGCCAAGCCGGGTGAGCAGTACGCGGCTGGAAGTCCCATGATCGGCATTCAGCAGTCCAGCGAGTAATGTCGCCTCGTAGGCAGCCTCGAGCACCAGGCGCGCGAACGGCGCCCAGTCGGCTTTCCGCTGGCGCGAGTAGGCAACCGGCAGGGCGGAGCAGAAGATCTGGCTGACAAGTTGTCCCGCGTCTGGATCGTCCGTCACGCCGACATCGCTATGCAGGCCGAACCGTAGCAGACCGCGCAGGTCGTCCCAGGCGTCCGCATCCGCTGCGTCGAGGTAGGTCGCGATGGCGGCCAAGCCGTCGCTGGAGGCGAGCGCGTAGCCGTTGCGCATCGTCCACAACGCCTCCGGCCGAGTGCCGAGACGCCGCGCCAATTCCGCACCGAGATCAGCCAGCCCGTCGAGCTGCCGATCCGCCGTCTGCCCGATCCCGCCAGCCACCGGGACGAGATAGTTGCGGTAGATCGTGGCCGCACCGGCCGCCATCGCGCAGGCCGGTCCCTGCGTTCGATCGTACTGGTAGCCGGCGATCCCATCCTCAGGCGTAACGTCCGGTCCGACCATCTCCAGCATGTTGAACTGCGAGGCGACTTGGAACAGCGCCCCACGGTTTTCCAGCTGCCGGTGCATGGCGCGGACGTCGCCCTCCGCGATTGATAACCGCGACCGTCCGGACCGCTTTGTGCCGGCAGCCTGCGTTCGCAACTCCGCGAGCGAGGGAAGCGTCAGCTCTCCGACCGCAAAGCGGCGATCCGCGCCCCGGCATTGGAGCCGACCGTCGACAACGCTCAGTCGACTTTGCGTTTCCGCGTATGACGTCTCCCGAAACCCGGTCAGCCGTTCGAACCAGTCCATCTCGCCTCGCCAAGACCGTCTTCGCTTCGCCGGGCGCGGCCGCCGCGCCGCGGCGTTTGAGCTCCCACTTAGCCATCGATGGTACGACGGCGACCGCGGCGCAACCGTGGCGAGCGGGAAACGGTCTCAGTTTCTACGTGTGCGTTGTCAATTCACACAGGGAAGTCGCGAGCAGGCTCTTTGACGATGCGGCGCAGTTCCTCGGGGATTGGCGCTGAGCATCCATGCCACAGACGCACTCACATACTAGGATGTCCGCCCCAGAAGAAATCCATCTTGACATTGTCATGATTCATATACTTCCATGCTGACATGGAGTTCGCACCATGAGCGATGGCCCCCATAGAAGTCTTCCGCTACGTCCTCATTGGAGGACGCTGGCGCGCCGCGCTGCAAAAGCAGCCCACTCGCCAGCCGAGGTCAGTGAGGCGCTTCCGGTCGCCCTGAAGCGCGACATCCTCGGCGCCCCCATCAAAGCGATCCGCGCGATTATGGGCTCAGACACGCTTTTTCCCTCGCTACGCGTCGAACAGCTGGAAGCATTGCGTGGGAAGCACCCTGGTTCGGCGCCCGCAAACCTGGCCATCGATTGCGCCGTGGCCACGGTCGCAAGCGGCGTAACGGGCGACGCTGGCACGCACATGGCACTCAGCGCGGCGTTCGCTGACACCATGCACAGCGCTCTGCGCAGCATCGAAGAGCATTATCAGCGCGAGGCGAGTCCGCGCAGCAGCAGCTATGTCCGTCAGCGCCTCGATGCAGCGCGCCACGACGTTAATTGCGGCGCCCTTGCCCGCGAGGTGCTGACCGGCGGGACCCCACCGAGGCGGAACACCGTCAGCCTTCCAGCACGCAGCGGCGTCGACGAGGGGCCGCCGCTATGAAGGCACGTGCTTACAGTCCAAGGGTTATTGAACACCTCATCGATGTCGTCGAGGCCGGCGGGCGGGCGCGCAAAGGGCGCACGGTATTCGACTTGGGCCGCGATCTGAAATTCTCGACCGCCGCGCTGGAGTCCTACGCTTTCGCGCGATGGAAGCCACTCATCTACGACGCGATGATGCTCGCTGCGGCGATCGAGTATGCTGACCGCGTGACGAAGCGACCCGCGCTCGGGTGGACGCGCATCCTCAGTCTCCGCCTGCCCGTTCATGCACCGCAAAGATGGGCAGCGCCTGACGTCGCCCACAGCCTCCACGACGCCCTACGATTCCTGACCGGCGACGAGTGGACGATCGATTTCGTCCAGCGCCGCAGCGATGCGCTGTCTCCGACCCAGGAGTTCCTGCAACTGCCTGTGAAGACCCAGGCGGTCATCGCGTACAGCGAGGGCATGGATTCTCTCGCGGTCGCCGGACTGGTGGCGGCGGCTCTGGGCGAGCAGCTGGTGCGTGTCAGGGTCGGTCCGAAGGCGGCTGGCCTGCCGGGCAGGAGGGAGCGCGAGCCGTTCGCGACTGTTCCCTACACCGTCTCGGCGCGGGGTGAGGCGAGCGCCCGAAGCCGCGGGTTCAAGTTCGCTTTAATCAGCGGCCTTGCTGCGTATCTAACTGAAGCCGGCGAGATCGTCGTTCCGGAAAGCGGTCAGGGCGCCTTCGGACCGGCGCTGGTTACGGCTGCGCACGCCTATCCCGACTACCGCAATCACCCGCTCTTCACGCGGCGCATGGAGAAGTTTCTGTGTGCCTTATTCGGACGGCCCTTCAAATTCACATTTCCCGTCTGTGGCACACCAAAGGCGAGACGCTGCGTGCCTATTTGGCACTTCCCGGCAGCGAGACCTGGAGTGGTACGAAGTCATGCTGGCGCGGCGCGCGATGGAGCGCGCTGAACGGCAAGCTGATGCAGTGTGGCATATGCGCGGCCTGCCTGCTTCGCCGGATGAGCGTTCACGCGGCTGGCTTGGAGGAGCCAGACGGCGCGTATATCTGCGACGACCTCACCGCAAGCACCATCGAGGCCGCGGTGAGTAAGGAATTCCGGCGGATGAGCCGCGCGTTCCGAGAGTATGCGATCGCCGGCACGCTGCATCTTGATCACCTCGCCGATATGGCTGCCCCCTGCAATCGCGGCGGCGTCGAGCGGCATGCGACCGTAACTGCGCCTTCCCTCAATATGGCGCCCGGCGAAGTCGCGGCTCGGCTCGGGGGCGTTCTCGAACGGCATGCCTCGGAGTGGAGCGCATTCATTCAACAAAGAGGGACGCGTTCCTTCATGCGGCAATGGACGCGGGCAGATCGATGAGCGGCATCACTGATCGCCTGAGCGACTCGGAGATCGGCGAGCGGCTTCGTCTTGCGCGCGAGGCATCGAAGCTCACCCAGGCGCAGGCCGCCGACGTCATCGGAGCCGCGCGCACGACGATCGTTGCGGTCGAGCAGGGCAAACGGCGCGTTCAGACGGATGAGTTGCAGAAGCTGGCGACGGCCTACCGTACGTCGGCCAACGCGATCTTGCGGCGGGAGGCGATCCACCTCGACATGGTGCCGCGATTCCGCAAGCTGGAAGACAGTAAGGACGACGATGTGGAACGCGCGACGCGTCTCCTCAACACGCTTGTGCGCGCCGAAGTCGAACTGGAAAACGCGCTTGGCGTCTCGCGCGCAAGGAATTATCCGCCGGAGCGTCCCTTGCTGCCGGGCGATGTCCGGTCGCAGGCTGAGCAGGACGCTGACGAGCTGCGCGGCTGGCTCGGACTCGGCTCCGGTCCGGTTACCGATATCGTGTCCCTGCTGGACTTGCAGCTGGGCATCCGGGTCTACATCCGGCCGCTCGAAGGCAAGGTATCGGGCCTGTTTGCTTATGATGAGTCCGTTGGGGCGTGCATTCTCCTGAACGCCAATCATCCTCGCGAGAGGATCACCCAGACCGGTATCCACGAGCTTGCGCACGTAGTCTCGACCCGAAGACAGCCTGAGGTGTTGACGGAGGACGAACGGTTCGCATCGCGTGAGGAGCGCTACGCAAACGTCTTCCAGCGTGCCTTCATCACGCCCGGCCGGGCGGTGCGCCAGCGCTTTGCAGAAATCACCGCCGGCCAGTCCCATCTGACGCGTCGCCACATCATCCTGCTCGCGCATGTTTTCGGTGTTTCCCGCGAGGCCATGGTGCGCCGGCTGGAGGAGCTGAAGCTGACTCGTGAAGGAACCTGGGACTGGTTTCAAGAGCACGGCGGAATTACTGACGCGCAGGTGCGCGAAGTGCTCGGCGAATTGACGGGCCGGCCTGACAACTCGGTCTTCGCCAGAGGACACGTGCCGCCGCGCCTCGCCCTGCTTGCCCGTGAAGCCTGGAAAAAGGAGCTCTACAGCGAAGGACAACTGGCGAGGCTGCTGGACCTCGATCGGCATAGCATCAGGGCGCTGCTGGACGGGACGGAACGTGAAGAAAGCGAGGCTGATGAACGGATCAAGATTCTTCGCTAGTTCCCCGTCTCTTCTGATTGCCGATGCCAGCATAATCATCAATCTGAACGCCTCAGAGCGCGCGGCCGATATCGTGAAGGCGCTCCCCCATCGCTTCGCGGTGACGGGAAACGCTGTTGTCGAACTCGAAGCCGGAGAGGGCAACGGCCATGACGACGCCCGGCAACTCCAGAGGCTGATCCGGGCCGGACTTGTGGAACGCGTCGAAATCGGCGCTGCCGGAGCGCCCATTTACGAAACGCTGATCGACGGCTCGGCCCGATCGACCCTCGATGACGGCGAAGCGGCGACGATCGCCTGTGCGGTGGAACAGGGTGGATTTGCACTGCTCGATGAGCGTAAGGCCCGCAGCCTCTGCGCCGCCTCGTTCGCCGCCTTGCCAATGGCCTGCACAGCCGAACTCCTGATGCACCCAGCTGTTGCAGACATCCTCGGTCCCGAACACATCACTGCCGTCGTCCGCGCCCTGCAGATCGGCCGCATGCGTGTCCCGTCGGAGTTCCTGGCCGCGGTCACCAGACTTCTTGGACCGGATCACACGGCGGCCTGCAGCAGTTTGCCGAAGGCCGTCCGGCAGACTGCATAGAAGCCGCATTCCGGCGCACGCTCAGGGTGGCTGTCAAGAGATCTTCTGCATATCGGCGCGGGGTCTCCACGCGGATCGGCGTGACAAGCCGTTGAAAGTCTCTACTAAGATTAGCGTCAACACCCGCCGCTGAACGACATCCATGACGATCGAGGCGTTGCTGGTGTCCTGCGTGGTCCGCACGATCGCGAAGAGGCGGCGCTGACCAGAACCGCGGTCGATGAGGTCGCCGACGAAGACGAGATGCCAATCCCAGGGTGGCGACCATGCCGGAGTGCTTACGGTCGCCGAGCTTGGCGAGCAAAGTTTCCAATTCGGCGGCCCGACCGTGCACGTCTCCGACGACGTCGTCGTTCATTCAGCAGCGAGGCGGAAGTAGGTTCCCGCCGACTTCTCGTCCGGCGTCTCCTCGACGGTCATGGCACCCGGCTCTTCGTAGTCGCTGATGACGACTTGGCTGCCCATCGCATCCGCCGCGAGCCGAGAGAGCTTCTTCTTGCGATCTGTGATGAAGCCTTCGAAGTCGTCGGATCGCAGCAGGGACGGCTCGATCATGTGCGTTCGCAGGATGGCGTCGAGCGTTTCCGAACCAATTTTCTCCTGCTCTTCGATCCGCTTAAGGTAGACCGAAGGGGCGTCGCCGCGCGCGATATACCGGTTCGTGTTGGCGGAAAGCGGCGTCAGATTGAGAATGCAGTCGAAGTCATCCTTCGGTTTGCCGTTCTTGCCGCACCAGGATTGCGGGAAGACGTGATGAAGATCGATCGCGTCCTGCCAGATCGTGGCGGTGTCGAACGGTTTGCCTGTGACGAAGTCCTGGCATCCAAAAGCCATCAGGAGGGCGTGAAAGCCCTTATAGGCCGCGGAACGCCGCGTCCTCAGCGAATGCAGCCTTTCCGGATTGAAGGCCAGCATCGACAACATCGACGGTAGCGGATCGCCTTCTGCGAGCCATGCGACGAGCTGCGGTACGTCTCGCGCGATCTTCGTTTCGGTCGCGCTTCCATAGTGCTCGCAGATGACGCCGGTCCAATACCAGTGCGACAAGTTCTTCCGCCGCTCCGCGTTGTCCAGCTTGTTGCCGAGGATCGCGAAAACGCACGCGAGCGCGACGCTCTGGGGCGGGTAGGGAAGCTCGCGGGCGAGCACGATGCCCTGGGAAGTCAGGAATTTAGAAGTCTCGATGAAGCCATGCTCTATCGACGGAGCGTGTCTTTCGTAAGCCGCCAACGGCAATGAAAGCATGGCTTCCCGCCGGCAGGTGACCTGCGGCCGTTGATTCTCCGGCACTCCGCCGCTCGCCAACCGCTTTTCGCGCGTCTCCAGAAGGGTGCAGGCTTGCAGAAAATCCGTGCTGGCGATCTTTCCCGACACGTTGTCGAACTTGGTCCCAGCTTCGATCCTGCCCTTTCGACCGGTCGATGCCTTCGATCCGCTCCAGTCCTCGCGAAGGTCGAAGCCGGCGCGCTCCCCGGCGAAGACGGCCGTCAACAGTTCGAACGCGTCGAGTTTGACACCTCCGACGTTGACCTTCTCGAAGACGGTACAGACGGCTTCCCGACTGTTCTCCTTGGTCAGCCCGATGATCGGCATCTCGTAGGAGGTGATGACGTTGAGCGCGCCGAGCTCAAAATTCATGACGTTGTCGGTAACGTCTTCACGATCCTCCCAGTGTTTGCGGTAGGCCCACAACCACTTCGTTTTTTCCGGCCGGAACGCGAGGCGCAGCGGGAACATATGACTCTCGTATTCCTGCGGCGCGGAGGATAGGTCGAGGTCGATGTTCTGTCCGAAATTCACGGTTCGGATTCTGTTCTCCGGAACGGCGACGATCCAGTCCTCGACGTTCTGGTTCTCGCTACTGATCCGTGAAAGGTCGAGGTAGTAATAGCGTCCGGCCACCTTGTTCGGCGCGATCTTGACCAAGGAAGCCGTACTCGAACAAAGGACCTTGTAAAGCGAGGTGACCCTCTGCTGTCCGTCGAGCAGGAAATTGTCCGGAGTTGTTTCGGCTTTCAGTTCGATGCCTTCGAGCGGACGAGCCTTGAAGTTGATGTCGCCCCCGGTTTCAAGCGTGAGGAGCGCTCCCACAGGAAACCCCCTCAAGACGCTCGCGATGAGCGATATGACGGCGTCCTCGTCCCAGACGTAGCTCCGCTGAAAATCCGGGAGCTGAAGCTTACCCCTCTCGGCCTGCTCCAAGAGCTTCGGCAACTGGATCTTCGTGCTGTCGAACATCGGTTCTCCTGTTAAGGTCAGATTTCCATTCCGCATCAGGCGTCGCTCTCGCCTGCATCAGGGCGCTCGCCACCTTGTCGAGGCGGACGGCGTCGAGCACTCGCGTCGACCCACATGTCAAGCGACCTTGCCGTCAACTAGCCGCGCTCCGAATGCGAGCGTCCGCGTGACCTTCCCACGCACGAGGGCTGTCAGCTATTTGCGAGTTGAACGATACCACAGCCGCTTGAAACTGGACAACTTTAAGGAGAGATTTGCTCTTGGCTTGCGATGAGGCCGGCCTGGGAGCTATCTTCAAAAATGATGAGGCTGGAGGAGTACGAGGCGCTCATCGAGGGGGCGCGGAACGACGCGAAGGAGCTCAATCGACTCGTCGGGGTGCTGCAGGCTTCGAGCGAGCCGGGGCTGAACCGCTTGCACTTACGCGCAAAAAGCCTCCTGTTCATGTTAAGACGCACCGCCGCGCAACCCGCCGTTCCGACGCTCGCTGCTCCAGCTTCTTTACGACCGCATTGGCTCTCTGAGCTTGGTATCGTCGAGTTGGACGGGCGACCGTTGTACAGATACCACCTGTCCGACGATGCCTTCCGCCGTCTTCAGATAGGACTGCGCCAGAGCGCTCCGGCTTTCCTCGGCGAGCCGGAGCCCAAGCTCGCCGCGAAGTTTGCCCTGTGGGCCGCCGAGTGGTTCCGACGCTGCTACGACGGGTCGGGGCGCC
The DNA here is from genome assembly GCF_008802405.1 of Plantimonas leprariae. Taxonomy (GTDB): domain Bacteria; phylum Pseudomonadota; class Alphaproteobacteria; order Rhizobiales; family Rhizobiaceae; genus Plantimonas; species Plantimonas leprariae. The sequence goes on along the minus strand of NZ_VZDO01000013.1, from coordinate 33,298 downwards.
GCTGGCAAGCCTTAGCCGAGCCGCTCGGCCTCGATCCGGACGCTGTCGGGTGGACGGAATGGGCCGACAAAGGGCTCCGGTGGTGGAACATCCGCCCCCTGATCATCAACCGCACGCATCACCGGCTTGCCGCCCTCGCGCGGCAGGGCGGCTTTCCGATCGCGGCGCTCGAGGGACAGGGCAGCGGTTGGGCGCCGCGCTTCCTCGAACGCCTGGTCGGAACGCTCCTGTCCCGCCCCGCAGAGGACGGTGACGCCGCGATGCAGGCCGCGAACGACGTCGCGGACGAACTCATGGACAGCTTGGTTCCATCGACTTGGCGGCACACGGAAATCCGTGTTCTCGCCGCGGATTTGGCGCTTGCGGTCCTGCGATGGAGACGCGTCGCCGAGCAGAACGGCGTTCCGGCTGGATCGCTGGTTTCGATTTGGCTCGACGAGCACCATCCAAAATGGCGCGACGACATGCCGATCCGCGTCGGCACGGAGGCGGGAAAGGCCCTCATCGACGGGCTCGTGAAAACGACGGAGCGGACACCTGTCGGGTCCGTCGCGAAAATCGAGCGCCAGCTTTTTGTCTCAACGGATAACTGGTGGGAAGGCATCGAGTTGAAGCTCGAAGGCTTGCTGAGGGACGCCAGAGGCCGCGCGGTCGCGTCCGGTGCGAGCAGCGAATGGAACCGCCTGCGCTTGTTCCCGTCCGGTGAATTTGCCCGCTATGTGTCCGGCGAACTGGCTGTTGCCGATCCTGATGACGACGGAATGTGGATCGCGCGGCAGACAACCCTGCACCCAGCGTTGAATCTCACGTCGGCAGTCCCGGTTTCGGTCGAGCTGCGCGGCGGCGCGCAGCGCGTCGCCGGTCCCTTCATCGTCCATGGCGGCGATGCGGTTTCGGCGAGCGTCCGCGTCTTCGAGCCGATCAGTGGCGAGGATCCGCCGCAAGCGTTCCGCCTGATTGGAACGGGCAGCCGGGGTTACGGTCCCGACACCGTCTACGTCGATCTGCCGCACCGTTGGACCTGCGAGCCCCGGTCTCCCGCTTCGCGCATCGAATGTGTGGCGCAAAGCGAGAAATTGGGCCGCCGGCTGTGGCGCGTTCAAGGGGAGGCGTCGATCCGGGCGCCGGACGGGGACGTTTATCTCGTCCGGACCGGTCAGAAGGGCGAGGAGCGCGACTGCCTCGAATTCGTTGGGCAGCTTGTGCCGGGCATGACGAACCTGGATGTCGACGTGCCGGTCTTCCTCGGCCCGCCGAAGCTCGAATTGCGCAAGGGAAGCCGCAGATCGGCTCCCCTTTCCGGAGAGATCCGGTGGCGGCCGCGCGGCCAGAGCGCGTGGCTGCCTTTCGCCGGCAGTATGAAGCCCGGCCCGTGCGAGTTTTCCTGGCGCGACGCGAAAACCGGCCACGTCCGCGACCGCCGCGACGCCGTCGTTCTGCCTGACAGGTTCCGCATCGAGCGCAAGCCGCAAAACGGCGCCATCGACATCGTCGTTTCCGGGTGGCCGGGCGGCGTCAGAAGCGACGGGAGCGAGCAGGTCGCTCCGCACTGCGTGCGCTTCCCACTACAGGGAAGCACGCGGACGTCCTGTTCCCTTGAACTGCTGGACGGCTCGCCCACGCCCGTCGTCTTGTCCGTGCCGCTGCCCCATCATGCCTGGATCGTGGACTGGTCCGGCGCGGCGGTTCCCCGCGACGGCCGGGTCGCGCTGTCGACGATCAACCGCTACGTCGCTCGCACGGACGGGCGTTGCGAGCTGACGGCGCAACTCCTGGACCGCGACCGGAGGCCGGTGCCCCATTGCTTTGTGACCTGGTGCGTGGAAGAGGAGCTTCCGCTTTCGACGATCCGCGACGACCTCGTCGCGCTGTTGCGCCCGCACGGCGACATCCACGCTTCGGTCAAGCTCGATTTCCACGATGGGCGCAACAACTTCTGGTACGTCCAGGAGTTCGACACGCCTCTCGTCGTGCAGTCTGACCGCTGGCGGTTCGACGGAGCTATGTCGGACGACGCGCCCCGCGTCGTCGGACGGCTGGCCTCCGAGCCCGCCCGCGAGCACGATCTCGGCCCCTTCGACTCCTCGGCCAGGCAGGACGGTCTGGAGCCGCCGGAACTGACCGGGGACTGGCTGGTCTACCTGCGCGCCCGGGAAAGGGTCCTCAGCGCACCGAGACTAGTGCGTGGCGCGCCGGGTTCTGCAGCTCCGGAAGCGGCGCTGGCGCGTGCCGCCGGTATCGCCGACCACGCCGCGCGCAACGCGTCGCTCGGTGCCGCGTGCGCCTCGGTCCTCGCGGCGCCTGACTCGCCCGAAAGCCGCGCGTTTGTTCGGGACCTGATTCAGCTCGCCCTGTCGCTGGACGGCCTGCCGCCCTCCACCTTCGACGTGTTCCTGCACCTGTCGCGTCAGCCGCGATTGGCGGCGACCATGTTGTTCGAGGCGGCGGAGAAGGACGTTGAGGCGCTCTTGCGCCTGTCCCAGGGACTTCCTTTCGACTGGTCGCTGGTTCCAGCCGAAGACTGGAGCGAGGCCGCGGCAACCCGGTTCCGCTTCCTGATCGAGCGCTTTCCGGATGAGGTTGAGGTCGTGGCCGAATTGATCGGAAGCCGCCGGAAGACGATCTGCGAAGCCAACCCGGAATTGGCACCACACTTGGAGCCGCGGAAGGTGCAAAAGGATTTGCACACGGCTGCGAACGAGTTCCTGAACCGTTCGCAGGACCGCATCCCTGAGACCGCCAGCCCGTTCCGCCCCGAGCGCGCGGGGGTGCTGCCTGGCTGGAGGGTCGGCGAGCATTTCTGGCGGCCGCTCGATGCACCGGTCGTCGCCGCCCGCGCGGCGCGGGGGCGCGTCACGCTGCATGCCTATGAGATCGCCTGCATCAAGGATATCGGCCGACGTCATCCCCGCTGGTTCCGCGAAGCCTACGCCATCGCCTTGGGAGAGACGTGATTGGGCATCGATCTGCAACTCGGAGCCGACGGCAGCCTGTCGCCGCTCGCCATCGACCGCCGGCTTCGGGAGCGCGTCACGGAGGCAGTGATCGCGCAAGGGGGACTGCGCCACGCCGAACTCAACGCGTTCCTGCGCGAACGGCTCGCGGGAGACGACGTCGGCAAGGGCGCCCTGTTCGCCGAACCTGCGCTCGAAGGCGCGGCGGGCTTCGTGTCTTCCGGCAGGACGCCGGCCGATCTGGCGGGGAGCCTCCTGCATCATCGGCTCGTTTCGGCGCTGACCCATGGCGAGCCCGGCGAGGCCTACCGCTTCGACTATCCCGTCTACGCCCATCAGCTGGAGGCTTGGGAGCATCTTCTCGCGCCGGACCGGCGTTCCGTCCTGGTCTCGAGCGGAACCGGCTCCGGCAAGACCGAGTGCTTCCTGGTGCCGATGCTGGACGATCTGGCGCGCGAGGCGGAGCGGAGCGGGCGGCTTTCGGGCGTCTACGCGCTGATGCTCTACCCTCTGAACGCCCTGATTGCCAGCCAGGAGGAGCGCCTGCGCCGCTGGATCGCGCCCTTCGACGGCGACATCCGCTTCGGGCTGTTCAACGGTCTGATGCTCGACCGGCGCAAGCGCGACCGGGATCGAGACGAGGCGAAGTCGCCCGAGCAGGTGTTTTACCGCACCACGTTGCGCAGCGATCCGCCGCCGGTGCTCGTGACCAACAACACGATGCTGGAATACATGACGATCCGCAAAGAGGATCAGCCGATCATCGAAGCGTCGCGCGGCAAGCTGCGCTGGATCGTGATCGACGAGGCGCACTCTTATGTCGGCTCGGCGGCGGCGGAAGTCTCGCTGCTCCTGCGCCGGGTGCTGCAGGCTTTCGGCGTCGAGGCGAAGGACGTGCGCTTCGTCGCGACGTCGGCCACCATCGGCGGCAGGGACGAGGCGGCGAAGTCCGACCTGCAACGCTACCTCGCCGATCTCGCGGGCGTCCCCTCGAGCCAGGTGCGCGTCGTCCTCGGCGCGCGCGAGGACGTGACGCTGCCGCCGCCCTCCCGGTCGACGGCGCTGAGCGCCGCGGACTTCGGGACCCGGGCGTTCGCCGCGAACCCGGTCGTCCAGCGTCTCGTCCGGGAAGCGGAAGCCGGACCCGTCCCGCTCGCTCGCGCCGCCGAGCTTGCCGCCGTCGCCGGGATCGATGTCCGCTCCCTGGTGGAAGCGGTTGCCGGTTCGTCGTCCCGGGCGGGCGGCGGGCCGCTGCTGCCGCTGCGGGTGCACAAGTTCGTCCGCGCCGTGCCCGGCCTCTGGTCCTGTCTCGACCCGGCATGCACCGGAGCCAAAACTGTTGACTGGCCATTCGGCGGGCTCGCCTTCGAGCGGAGCGATGCCTGCCCGGCCTGCCAGGGCCCGCTGTTCGAGATCGTCGGCTGCCGGGAATGCGGCGAGCCCTGGCTCGACGCCTTCGACCACGGCGACCGCCTGCGCCCTGCGGCCCTCGCTCCCGACGCGGACGAGTTCGCCGCGGCGAGCGCGCGGGAAACCGACGAAGCGAGCGAGGAGGACGAGGAGCCTCGGCCACCGGCTCCCGGCCGCGCGAAGGCAGCCCGGCGGCTGATCGCCACCCGGGCGCTCCCGGGATTGTCCGAACGCATCGTCGATCCCCGAACCGGCGTGCTGCCCGAGCGCAAGGCGGAAGGCGCCAAGGTCTGGATGAGCCGCGTGCTCAGCGAGGAACGTTGCCCGCACTGCAACGCTAAGCCGTCGCGGGCGGAAGGGCGGATGCTCTGGCCTTTCCGTTTCGGCGCGCCGTTCCTGATCCAGAACGCCGCTCCGACGATGCTGGACGGGGTGAAGCCGAGCGAGCGCCGCAACGTCGAGCTGCCGGCGGAAGGCCGCCAGCTCCTGTCGTTCACCGACAGCCGGCAGGGCACAGCCCGCTTCGCGGCCAACGTGGAAACGCTTTCCGAGCGCAGCTTCGTGCGCGCCTTCGTCTACCATCTCGTGCAGAAGGCGGCCAAGGACGTGGGGCTGACGGACGAGAGACGGACCGAGCTCCATGACAGACGGGCCAAGTTCGCCCGCTACGCCGATGATTTCGCCGACGAGATCCAGCGCATTGACGATGAACTCGCCGGCGCGAGCGAGCCGAAACCCGTTCGTTGGACGGATGCCGTCAAGGCTCTCGCCAGCGAGCCCATGGTCAAGCAGTGGATCGGCAGCGTCTGGGATGCGGACCGCGACGAACGCTTCCGCGACGCCGAGAAGCTCGCGAACTTCCTTCTCCTGCGGGAACTGAACCGCCGCCCCCGCCGCGCCAACGCGATCGAGACGCTGGGCATGGCCAAGCTCGGCGCACCGGAATTGGAGAAGCTCGGGCCCGCCAGCCTTCCCGCCGAACTCCGAAACCGAGGCTTCTCGATCGGCAACTGGCGCGACTTCCTCTACTTCCTCCTCGACGGCGTCGTCCGGAACAATTTCGTGCTGAGCGTCAATAGCGACGATGCGCGCTGGTTCCTGCCTCGCAAGTCGTTCCTGCGCAGCATCGTCGGACCCGATCGGGAGAAGCGGACCGATTCGGACGTGACCTGGCCGAAAGCGAGCGCCCGGGCCGGTTCCAAGCCGAACGCCGTTCTCGTGCTGGAACGCGTTCTCGCGATGGACGCCGAGGATGGAGAAGGCCGTGCCGTGATCAACGATCTCCTGCGCGCCGCCTGGACGCGGATCGAACCGTTGCTGTCCGGAAGCGGGTCGACATTCGCGCTGAACTTCGAGCGGATCGAGATCGCGCCGGTCTCGACCGGCTGGCTCTGCCCCGTCACGCACCGGGTCCTGCCGCGCCTCCTTTTCGGCCGCACGCCCTATGGCGTTCGCGGCAACCCGCCCGGCGCCGCGCAGGCGCCCGAGCCGCTGCGGTTCCCCCGCCTGCCGACCGCGTTTCCGCGCAACCCGTCGGAGCGCGCCGAACTTGCCGCCTTCGTCCAGGACGACCCGACAGTCGCATCGCTGCGGGCGACCGGCGTGTGGACCAATCTGCACGACAGGGCGGCCACCCTCGCGCCGTACATCCGCGCGGAGGAACACTCCGCGCAGCAGCCGCCGCACCGGCTGCGCGAATTCGAGGCGCAGTTCAAGGAAGGCGAGATCAACCTTCTGGCCTGCTCCACCACGATGGAGATGGGCGTCGACATCGGCTCGGTGGAAGCGGTGCTCAACACCAACGTCCCGCCGTCAATCGCCAACTACCGCCAGCGCGTCGGGCGGGCCGGACGCCGCCGGCAGAGCTTCGCCTCGTCCCTGACATTCGCGCGGGACACGCCGCTCGACCGCGAGGCCTTCCGCGATCCCGTGCGCTATCTCGGCCGGCAGATCAGGGCGCCGCAGGTCCGGCTCGATTCCCGCCGCATCGTCCAGCGCCACGTCAACGCGCTGCTGCTGGCGGGCTGGTTCAGGCAAGCGAAAGGGGAACTCGACAAGGTCAAAGTCGGGACGTTCTTCGGCTTCCCCGAAAACCTGTCCGCGGAGCCCGACGCAGATCCGCCGGTGCAGCGCTTCGGCGCGTGGCTGCGGCAGCCCAGCACCGCTGCCGCCTGCCGTGAACCGCTCGACCGGCTCACGGCCGGCACTGCGCTCGCCGGCAGCGGGCAGTTGGCATCGCGGGCGGCGGAGATGTTCGCGCTCGCGGCGGATGCGTTCGGCAGCCAGTGGTCGACCTTGGCGGCCCAGGCGCAGTCGCTGGCGCCCGATGCGCGCCGCGGCCTGGAACTCCAGCTTCGCCGCATGTGCCGCGAGCCCCTCCTCAAGGAGCTTTCGGCGCGCTCGCTTCTGCCGGGTCACGGCTTCCCCAACGCGGTCGTGCCCTTCATCAACGACTGCAAGGACAACGAGGAGCGGCAGCGGCGCCGCGAGGACGAGGGGGAAACCTCGCGCAACAGGCGCTACGACTATCCCAGCCGCAACGCGGACGTGGCCATCCGGGAATACGCGCCCGGCGCGGAGGTCGTCATCGACGGCCTCGTCTGGACGTCGGCCGGCGTGACGCTGAACTGGGAGCGGCCCGCGCACGAAGCCAAGGCCCGCGAAATCCAGAGCATCCGCTGGTCGTGGGTTTGCCGAGCCTGCGGCGAAACCGGCGGCGCGCATTCCAAGCCGGAAGACTGCCCGGCCTGCGGCGCGGACGAGCTGAGCCCACAGCAGTTCCTCGAGCCGGCCGGCTTCCGGGTGGACTGGCGCTCCAGGCCGCACAACGAGACGGACACGACCCTGTTCATCGAGCCGCAGCCGGCGCGCATCTCGGCTCGCGGGGCGCGCTGGGAACCGCTGCTCGATCCTGCGCTTGGGCGCGCCCGGGCCAGCGCCGACGGCCGGGTCTTCCACTGTTCCCTGGGCGCCGCGAGGCAAGGATATCGCGTGTGCCTCGACTGCGGCCGTGCCGAGGAGGAATCCGACGCCGCACTGCGGGATCATGACGCGTTGATGCCGGTCAAGGGCAACCTCGGGCGTTGTCCCGGGAACGACCGGAAATTCGCCCGCACGGCGCCGTTGGCGCTCGGCTGCGAGGTGCTGACGGACGTCGCCGAGATGCAGCCGGCGGCCCTTGCGGAGGAAGGAACCGCCTGGGCTTTCGCGTCGGCATTGCGCGAGGCGCTCGCGCGCGGGCTCGGCATCGAAACGCGCGAGATCGGGTTGGGCGTCGAGCGCAAGCGGAACCTCCTGGGCGCGCCCGCCTGCTCCGTCTTCCTTTTCGACGCCACGGCCGGCGGCGCCGGCTACGCGCCGCGCCTCATCGACGATCCGGTGTCCGCGCTGAAGTCGGCGCGCGACATCCTCGATTGCCCGGCGCAGTGCCTGAAGGGATGTTCCGCCTGCGTTCTCGTCCCCGACCTCCACGCGCGCCAGGAAATCGTCGATCGCCGCGCCGCGCTCGCCTTCGTCGAGAGCCTGCTCGGCGATCTGGCCGATCCGCCGCCGGACGACGTGGCTGTCCCCGGAGCCGAGCTCTGCCCTCCCGTCGCGGACGCGCTCGTCCGGCGCCTAGCCGAAGGCGGCACGGTGACGATATGGGCGCATGAGGAGATCGACATCGCCGCGCTGGCGCAGCCGCCTTTGTCGACGCTGCTCGGAGCGGCGGGGCGTTCGGGCGCCGCGTTCCGGGTCGTGCTCGCGCCCGACCGGCTCGCCGCCCTCGACGACGCCGCGCGCGCGGGCCTGCGCGATGCTTCGCACCGCCACCGCTTCACCCTCGTCAGCGGCGAACCTCCGGTGGCCCGGAACGGTGCGCTGCTTCTTGCGGCGCACGAAAGCGCTACCACCACCAAGGGCTTCTTCTCGCGCGACCGTGGCGCCGCCGTTCTCGGCGCCTCGTGGGGAAGCGGCAGCCTCCATCCGGCCGTCGCCGCCACACTGACCTCGCTTCCCTCGACGAGTCCGGTCGACGCGTCGGTGCTGGAACGGAGCGTTCGGCCGGGGGATCGCGTACGGGTTATCGCGCAGGATCCCGAGCGGTCGGCGCGTCTCTTCGGCACGAGTTTCCTGCAGCGACTCCTGCGGCCGGAGCTCGAGGCCGCCGGGCTTTGGAAGCCCGGCCGGCTGGCGTCGATCGGCTATTCCGACCGGTACCTTAAAGCGCCGCTGCCGGTGCTGCTGCTGCTGCGCGTCGCCGCGGCGCTGAAAAGCGAGCTCGGCGCGAAGACGACGGCCATCCCTTTGACGCTCGTGACGGAGCCTCTCAGGGACGACCGCTTGGGTCTTTCGTCCCGGCGACTCTTCCACGACTGGCAGAAGGAAGCGGACAGGTCGGCGACGATCCGGGCCCTGGCGCGCGACCTCGGTTTCGATTGCCGCTACGCAGACGGGGGCGCCTCGCACGGGCGCAAACTGACGATCGGCTACAGCGACGGCTCGGCCGCGATCGTGCTGTTCGACCAGGGCTTCGGCTACTGGCGTTCGACCCGGCAGGACGATCATCCGTTCCGCGCCAGCCCGGCAGAGCAGGCCAGGTCGCTGATCAATTCGAGCGTTCTCGTCGGCGGGAACGGCGACAGCTACTTCGCCGTCACGCGGGCCGAAGGTCCGACGTGATCGACGACCTCAAGACGAGAAGTCGCTGCGGGAGAAGCCGAGGGTCGCGGCGTTGGCGCTGACGTCGTCGCAAAGGCGCTCGTCGAAGCCGGCTTCGGTTTCGGCGTGCACTTCGAGAACGATCCTGAACCGCGCGCCCGCCGCCCGGTCGAGCTCAGCGACGATGCTCTCGAAGATCTGCGAGGCCTTGATCCCGCCGCGCACCGCGTCGAGCTCGAACACGCCGTTGTAGCGTTTGGGGATCGGTTTCGTCGCGGCCGACTGGTCGCCGCCGCGGCCGACCGGGGCGCCGCTCGCGCCTCCCGCGGGTGAGCCGATCACGACCGAGGCCGACGGCGTCTCCCCGGCCGCGGGAAGCTCGCTGCGGCGCACCAGCAAGAGCCCCGCGCCGAAGCGCACTTGGACCGCGCGGGCGAACTGCAGGTTCTCGTAGCCCGCCTCGGACCGGCCCGAGGCAAGCGCGAACGGCGAGCGCCCAGTGTCCATGTCGGCGATCGAGGCGGCGACGGCGTTCGCTAAGGTCACCTCGTCCTGCAGCCGTTCCATGTGGAGGAACTCGAAGTACCAGTCGCGGACCTGGTCGACCGGCAGGTGCGCTTGGCCCGCCGGCCAGAGTTCGAGGATCCGGTCCGCGAACACGGCGGCGCCCAGCGCTTTCGCGACGTCGCCCTCCTCGACGACGCGATCCCAGGCGGCTTCGGAGGGCGTCTTCTGCCCCGTCGGCCGCAATAGCTTTGGGTCGAGCACGATCTCGGCGCCGCCCCCTGGCGTCTGCGATGGGACGAGGATGTGCTGCCAGCACTTGCGGATCGATTCCAGCGCGACCCGCGCCGCCTGGTCGCGCCGACTTTCAGCGTCGCGCCGCTGGCTGGCGACGAGCTCCAGCGCCGCGTCGGCAGCGATGCTCTCCCAGGCAAGCTTGCGCTTCACGGCCCGCCGGCAGTCGTCGAGAAGCCTCGCGTCGGGCGCGAGGAACACCAGGGCGTTGCGGTACTTGCGCTGCCCGCCGGCGCGGCGCTGCACGGCGTTCTGCGCCTCGATCTCGGCGGGCGACGAGCCGCCGCTCGCATAGGGCGTCGCAGGTCGGAGGATCACGAGGCGCGAGGTCGGCGTGTCCTCCACGTCCGTCGCACTCGCCGGGCAGGGGTGAACGCCTCCCCAGCCGCCGCTCCTGCGCTCGGCGGCAAGCAGGCGGACGATCTCCTCGTTCGCGCGGTCGTCGTCGATGTCGAGCTGGCGGTTCTCGGCGAGCTTATTCAAGGTCGGCTTCGGGCCGAACCAGTAGCGGCCGTCCGCCTCGTAGAGGTGGGCGGAGCGCTCGGCGAGCTCGCGCAAGGCGTCGCCGAAGATCGAGATCTGCTCGTTCGGCCGGACGCAGGCGAGGCGCAGCTCTGGCGCGGTGATCGCGCCGCGCTCGCTCGCCATCGGCGCGGAGGCCATGAACACCGCGCGCGCCGCGCGTCGCGCTACCTGATCGTTGCGGTAGCGCGGCCGGCGCGCTTCCATGTCGGCCGGCAGCGAGCCGTCGCCGTCGACCTCGCTCTCGACGATCGTCCCCCAGGTTGGGCCTTCCAAGGGCTCGATCAGGCCGCCGCGCACCTGCGGGTCGCCCATCTGCAGCGAGCTCGGTAGGATGAGCGGCTCGTTGCTCGCCTCGCGGTAGCTCGCGTAGATCGTGCGGGCAAGAAGCGACAGCACACCGCGCGTGCGCTGGAACTTCTCGAGGATGCCCCAGTCGTTCGACAGCTTGTCGAACAGCATCGGGTGCACCGGATAGGCCTCGGTCATCTTGTCGGCGTAGTCCGCGTCGCCGGCGCCGACCGGGAAGTCGGACTTGTTCTCGCGGTAGAGCTTGCGGAACCGCTCGACGGTCTTGCGGCGCTCGCGCTCGCCGGTCTCGTCGAGCTCCTGGAACAGGCGGCGGCGCACGACGGAATAGGTCTCGGCCCCCTGCGCCGGCTGCCAGGCCGACTGGGTGCGGCCGAACAGCTTCTCTAAGGCGCGCAGCGTGTCTTTGCCCTTCTCCGTGCCGCCGGCCTCAAGGTCGCTTTCCGGCAGCGAGCCGACGATCAGCGCGTTCGGCACTTGCGCGGCGGCCTCGGTCAGCGACTGGAGGAAGGAGATGTGGCTGTCGTAGCGCTCGCCGGAAAGCTGGCGGACGAAGACGACGAGCTCGTCGAGGAGGATCAGGGACGGGCGGCCGGTCAGCCGCAGCACCCGGCCAAACGCCTCGGCCCCTGGGCTCTCGCCGCTCAGTTCAGAGCGCTCGACGAGTTGCATCCCTTCGCGGCCGGCGATGCGCCAGGCGAGGTAGCCCCAGAGCGTGCGGACGGCCGCCCCATCGGCCACCGCGAGCGGCTCGCTCGGGCCCTTGTCGCTGCCGGAGAACACTGCCGCGTTCACCTCCCCTAAGCTGGAACGGCCGATCCGCGCCGCGACCGAGCCGAGGTTGTCGACGCGCGACCAATCGGCGAGCCGCGCCATGTGGAGGAGCGACATCAGCGTGTGGGTCTTGCCGCCGCCGAAGTTCGTCTGCAGGCCGACCGTCGACGGCCCGCCCTGGCCGGACAGGCGCCGGGCGGCGTTCTCCAGGGTCAGCGCCAGTCCAGCGGTGAGGTGCGTCGCCTTGAAGAACGAGTCGCCGTTGGCATAGGTGTCGCCGCCTTCGCCGCGGTCGGCGGCGGCGAGGTTCGCGGCGAAGCGATCCTTGTCGAGCCGGCCCTCCAACACGTCGTCCTGCGGCGGCGAGACGATGCGCCAGGGCCGCAGGCCCTCGACGTCGCCGCCGGCGAAGAAGTCGTCCTGGGTCGGCTTTTCCGGGGGAGCCTTCGGGGCGGTGAGGATCAGGCCCGACGGTTTTGGCAGGATGCCGGCCCGCACGGCGGCGGCCCGATCGCCCGTCGCGCCCGCGGCCGTGCCGCCGGCCTCCGGTGCGGTGGGCTTCGGTTGCGGCGGCGCCATGCGGCCCATCAGGGCGACGAGATGGGCCTGGACCCCGTCGGCCTCGCCCTTGGCACCGATGGCGCGCAGGAAGTCGACGCCGCCCGATAAGGCGCGCAGCGCCAGCATGTCGTCGATGGCGCCGGCGGAATGGCTGTAGGTGTTGCGCCCAGCGAACACGGCGGAGGCCGCGTCGCGCGCTTCCGGCTTGAGCGTCGCGGCGAAGACCTCGCGCCAGTTGTGGATCACAGCGTAGAGCACTGCGTGGGGGTCGAGCTCGGACACGGGCGACAGCGTGTTCGGCAGGCGCGCCGTGGCACGCCAGTTCGCGCCGAGCGAACCCTTCAGCGCCATCTCGACGTAAGGGCGGCCGACGCGCTCGACCCGCTCCAGAAGGTCGCCGATCGCCTCGCGGTTGCTCATTGTTTCCCCATCAGTTTCCGGCCGTTCGGCCCGGTCTATCGCAGCTTGCGCCTGCCGGCCAAGGATTCAGAGCATCGCGGGTTGCACCGGCGGCGGCGCGACGCCCGCGGCTTCGGCGCGGTCGGCGGCGCGCTCGATCTCGGGCCAGGCGGTCTGGAGCTGGTTCCAGACGAGCGCCTCGTCGGGTTCCTTGGCGGCGGTCAGTTCATACAGGCGCTCGGCGAGGAGGAGGACGTCCGGGGCCGCGCCGCGGCGCTCGGCGAGGAGCCGGCCGGCGGCGTCCGTGCCGCCCTCGGTGGAGAGAAAGGCGCGGGCGAGGTGCTGGGCCATCTCCCAGACGGTCGGCGAGCCGTCGCGCGACGGGCGCCACTTCGGGTCGGCCGCCAGCATCTCGTCGCGCGTTAAAAGCTTGGCGTCGCCGCCGCGGGCGCGGAAGATGCCGGACGCGTTGATCCGAGCTTCGGAGAGGTTGAAGCCTTGCAGCATCGCGATCGCCGAGCCGGCGCCGCCGGCGACGGGGCGGGTGCGGTGCAGGTCGTACCAATCGAGGGCGAAGCGGGTTTCCGGGTCAAAGGCTTCGGTGCCCTCGGCGAGGATCCCGTCGATCTCGCGGTTAACGAGAGCGAGCGCCGTCGCGACCCGCATCTCTGATCCATCGGTCTCGCGTACGAGCGAGTATTTCGAGAAGATGCCGATGCCGGGGCCGATCGCCGCCTGCCGTCGGTCGGGCAGCGGCACGCCGGCGGTCTGGTGGTCGAGGATCGCCTGCCGCATGGCGGGCCGCAGCTCGCGCAGGAATTCGCGCCGCGTCGAGGCCGGCGCGTCGTCGGGCCGCGACCGGCAGACGAGCACGACGGATGAGGCAAGGGCGTTGGTGCCCTGGCCGATTGATCGCGACGAATGCTCTGTCCGGACCGGCCAAGTTGCATCAAACTGGAGGTTGCTACCAATCAAAGATGAAAGGAACGAGGCCCATCCTGGCGATAACAATCCTCCTTCCTGAACTTCAGATTGCTTGAAAGCATAGTAGATAGTGATAGGCATATCAGCTGTTCTATCTTTCAGTATATAAAATGACTTTGCAATCCCATCGATGAAAAAACGTTCTGCAGCTGACTTGGAGCCGTGCCTATAGGGTGTGGCAACCAACTCTTCACCCTTGGGCGTTACAAGCCGCCGGAATAAATCCGAATGAAGGGATTTTAGGGATCTGCGCAACCAAACATAGAAAAAATCTGATAGATCAGCATATCCTATATTATCATAGTATGGTGGATCGGTAACAATTGCTACGTTGAATATTTTTTCGCCGTCGTCCTGTGCTGCTTCCTGGCGAACGTTTCCGGGCAGTTCACTACCCCATCGTTCGAGGGCCATTGCAGGATACTTGAATGCCGCATCCCATGAGCCAGTAGATGAGGAAAAAAGATTGCCTTCCGCGTAGTCCCAGCGCATCGGAATGTTGTGCTGATCGAAAGTTGGCTGAATCTTCTGACCCTGGGCGAACCAGCGATTCAACGACGTTTGACATTGCACCAACCTATCGACGCATAGAGCTAGATACGTCGCAACAGCGTCCGCGTAAGCCGCCGGGCCGGTGCCGGCGTCGGCGAGGCGACGGTCGGGGTCGGGGTGGCCGGTGAAGGCCCTCGACGCCCGCGCATCCTCCAGAGCCCGATCCCGCGCCGTTTCCACGAGATCGGAAAACGTCGTCAGCGCGGTGAGCTGGCGGGGTGTGAAGAGATCGGCCCACCGGCTAAGACCGTATTGCACGGTCCAAAAGTTCCTCGGATCGTCCGGCAGCGGTTGCTCGAGCTCCGGGACGACTGGACGCGCCACGTCGGCAGATTGTTCATGCTGCGACGTAGGCGATAGATAACTGCGACCGCGTTTGCCTTCGGCGACGACAGCCATCAAGCGCTGGCTTACGCGGCCGGCCTGGCCTTCGCTCTTAACGTGATCTCCGGTTATGGGGCTTCCCGATAGAACGCATTGAAAGTTGGAACCGCGAGCTGTTTTCGTCCCCTTCGTCGCCTCCCCCAACTCTTCCGCTGTCACCCCCTCCGCCTTCACCTCGAATCGCCAGCCGCCGGGCGCCGAGAGATCGAGAACCGGCTTGACGATCGCCTCCCGGCCGGCCTTCGACGACAGGACGAAAGATGAGGCGAGGGGCACGTGCGCGCCCCGCTGTGCCGGGTCGGGCGAGCTGACGGTGCGGGCCCAGAGCCAGGCGATGACGACCGCCTCGCTCCCGTCGTTCCCCCCCGCGTCCCTGGCGCTTCCCGCCGCTCGGCCGTTCGGTAGCCTCGCCTTTGGGTAGAGGTGACCGATCCGCTTCTCGGCTTCGTCGCGCATCCATTGCCCGTAGCGCCGCACGTCCTCGGCGAGCCCTTCGGCGCCCCGCCATTCGCGTCCCGCGAGGTCCTTCGCGACGCCCGGATGGACCGGCGGGCGGCCGGCGAACTTCGGCGGGAACTCGATCAGCGCCTTGGTGATTAGGACCGCCACCGGGTTGAGGTCCGATCCGTAGGCGCGCAGCCCCAGCCGCTGCGCTTCCAGCGGGATTGAGCCGCCACCGCAGAACGGGTCGTAGACTGGCGGCGCCTTCGCCTGCAGGTAGGCGACGACGTCCTTCGCGCGCGCCGGCGGCGCCTCGCCGAGCCCCCAGGCTACCGAGCGGGCGATCTCGACCCGCGCCGCCTCGATCGCCAAGTCGAAGCGCTTGCGGTCAGCCGGCGTCGACTTCGGCCATTCGACCATGTCCTCGATGATTTTATGAAGACGGCGACGTTCCTTCTGTTGTTCTTCCGGCGTTGGGAACCTATCTGGCCATGCTGAAGGATCGTCAACATACTGAGCGTAAATTACTGCTCTATTGGAAGCAAGAGGCCGTGGCGCAAACCACTGATGTATGGAAGTATGCTTCCCTACCTTGATTTGTTTCTCTTCTTCGCAGGCGGCGTTGATCGCCTCGAGCGGGATCGAGTGCTCGATGAGCTTCAGGCGTCGGGTCATGCGGGGACAAGGTTCTCTGTTTGGGGTTGCGGCTGGCCGAGGGCGACGATCTCGCGGACCGACAGGATCGTGCCGCGCTCGGCGAAGCGCGGCTCGTTCCAAAGGTGGCGGGCAGGATCCGTGACATAGATCGGGGCGTGGGCAAAGCCGGCCTCGATCGGGACGTAGACGAGGTTGTAGCGCGCCCCGGCGTTGAGGCCGCGCAGCATCTCGTTCTTGGTGACGATGATCGCCTCGCCGCCCGCCGCCCGGCCCTTCACCTCAAGGAAGATCAGCTCGCCCTTAAGGGTCAGGCTCTCGATGTCCCAGCCGCGGTTGTGCCGCGACACGTCGGTCGGGGTGCGCCCGGCGGCGCGCTCGGCCGCCATCACGGCGTCCATGGCGAGTTGTTCCGAGACCGTCGTGTCCTCGGCGAACATGTTCGGGGTCGGATCGTCCCGGCGCTGCAGCGCGTCGAGCATCGCGGCCGGGACGACGAGCGCACCGGCGACGATCGTCGGCGGCGCGGCGACGATGTCGCGCTCGGCCTTGAGCTCCGCGAGCCGCACCTCCAGCCGGTCGGCGAGCCCGTTCGCCCGCTCCTCGGCGCGGGAAAGCGCCAGCCGCTCATCCTTGCCCGCCTTGACGTTCAACCGGTGCTGCTCGGCGCGCCGCGACCAGTAGGCAATCTCCTTGCGCAAGCGCAGTCGCACCTCGTCTTCCACCTTGCGGATGTGGGCGAGCCGCCGGTCCCGCACCTCCCGCAGGTGGCCGCCCGCCAGGTGCTCGGCGGCATAGCTCCGCGCCTTCTCCCGCCAGTCGCCCTTGAGCCATTCGGCCGCGAGGACGGGTTCCAGCAGGGCGCGCTCGGCGGCCGTGGCGGGGCGCAGGTCGTGGTAGGGCGCGGCGCCGTCGTCGCGGCCGGCGCCATCCTCGTCGAGGCTGACGAACTGCAGGCGCTTCGAGATCGTGCGCGGCCGCCCGTCCGGGCCCAGAACGCCGTCGCGCACCTCGTGGTCGGCCATGAACAGCAGGCGTGGCACCGCATCCTTCCAGGTGTCGGACACGAGGATTGCGCCGCGGCGCAGCGTCGAGCCGTAAGTCTCGATCGTCAGGTCGATCACCGCGCGGAGCAGCGGGTGGCCGGGCGCGATCAGCGCTGCCGCCGGCTCTCCCGCCGCGCCGCGCACGTGCGCCTTTTCGAACGCGACGCGGTTGTAGCGCTCCAGCACCGGGTCGCCGCCGCCCCCGGCGAGGTGGTCGCGGTTGCGCACCAGGGCGGGCACGCGCGCGATCTCGAAGCGCCCCAGCTCGCGCGAGCTCGCCAGGCCGCCGAGCCGCGCGAAGGCTTCCAGAAAGAAACCCTGGACGTAATGGGGCTGGAGCCGGCGGGCGTGAGCCCGCTCCATCTCGCGCTTCAGCTCGGCGACGTCGGCGGCCGTCATCGTTTCGCGGGCGAGCTGGGCGCGCGCCGTCAGCGCCGCGAGGTGTTCGCGGTCGACCGCGCCGTCGACCCTGCGGTCGAGCCGCTCCTTCACCTCCGGCCGCTCGCCGTAGCGCACCGCCTCCATCAGGAGGTTGCGGAGGCTCGTTCCCTCGAACGCCTCGCCGAGCACGTCGTAGACCTTGCCGCCGAGCGCGCGGCGCGCTTCCTCCAGCTTCTCCAGCAACCGCTGATAAACGGCGCCCTCGCGCGTTTCGCCGGCGACGAGGTTCCACAGGTGGCAGACCTCGGTCTGGCCGATGCGGTGGATGCGCCCGAAGCGCTGCTCCAGCCGGTTCGGATTCCAGGGCAGGTCGTAGTTGACCATGAGGTGGGCGCCGCGCTGCAGGTTGACGCCTTCGCCCGCCGCGTCGTTGGCGACGAGGACGCGCACTGCCGGGTCGTCGTTGAAGGCGGCGACCGCCGCCCGCCGCTGCTCGCGCGGCACGCCGCCGTGGATGACGCGCACGGCGTCCGGGTCGCCGAGCCGGGTGGCGATGCGCTCGGCCAGGTAGTCGAGCGTGTCGCGCGGCTCGGTGAAGATCAGGATCTTGCGCCCCCGCCCGGTCGCTGGGTCCCACACGGGCGGTCCGTCGAGGATGGCGGCGAGTTGGCGCCACTTGGCATCCTCGCCCGAGCCCCGGAGCGCGTCGGCCATGGCTTCGAGGCGTGAGAGGCTCTCGATCTCGGTGGCGAGCTCGGCTAACGTGCGCGCCGACGAGGCCGTGTCGATCGCCTCGTTCTCCAAGGCTTCCAGCTCGGCTTCCGCCATCTCGTCGAGGTCGTCGTCGTCCGGGACGGTCATCCGCCCGGCGGCGGCAGGCGCCTGCACGCCGGACCCGGTGGCGAGCCGCTCCTCCTCCAGCCGCCGCTGCAGCCGCTCGCGGCGCCGCGACAGGGAGCGCCAGATGGCGCGCGGCGAGGACGCCAGGCGCCGCTGCAGCGACTGGAGCGCGAAGCCGACCGAGGTCCGCTTCCGGCCGTCGGCGGCGGCGAAGCGCTCCGCGCGGTTCATCTCCTCGCGCACGTAGTCCGTCACCGCGGCGTAGAGCTCGGCCTCGGCGGCCGAGAGCATGTAGCTCGCCGTGTAGGCGCGGCGTTCGGGAAAGAGCGGTCGGCCGTCGAACCAGTAAAGCTCCTCTTTGATCAGCCTTCGCATGAGATCTGAGGCGTTCGCCGTACGGACGCCGTCGCGGTGACCGCCCTCGAAGCGGTCGCCGTCGAGCAGCGACAGGAAGAGCTGGAAGTCGTCGTCGTGGCCGTTGTGCGGTGTTGCGGTCATCAGCAGGAAATGCCGCGCCCGCCGCGCCAAGCGGCGGCCGAACTGGAACCGGCGGGTGTATTTCACCTCGCCGCCGGCGTGAGTCGCCGACATGCGGTGCGCCTCGTCGCAGATCACGAGGTCGAAGTCCTTGGCGACGTCGATGCGCTCCTGCATCTCCTCGGAACGCGACCCCATGTCGAGGCGCAGGATCAGCCGGTCGTGCTCGGCGAACGGGTTGCCGCGGTAGCCGGCGCGCAGCATGTCGCGCGTGACGATCCGGAACTCCAGCGCAAACTTCTCCTGCAGCTCGTCCTGCCACTGCTCGACGAGCGAGCCCGGCGCGACGATGAGGCAGCGCTTCAGGTCGCCGCGCAGGATCAGCTCCTTGATCAGGAGGCCGGCCATGATCGTCTTGCCTGCGCCCGGATCGTCGGCGAGCAGGAACCGCAGCGGCTGGCGCGGCAGCATCTCGCCGTAGACCGCGGTGATCTGGTGCGGCAGCGGCTCGATCTCGGCGTTTGTCAGCGCGAGGTACGGATCGAACAGATGCGCGAGCGCGATCCGGTGCGCCTCGGCCGCCAGCCGGAAATCCTCGCCGTCGCCGTCGAACGCGAACGGGCGGACGGGCATGGTGGGGCGAAGCCCGTCCTCGTCGATCCGCTGCAGGACGCGCTCGTCGAGGCCCCGCGGCGTGCGGAACGTCACCGAGACCTGGTCCGTCCCCAGCCAGTCGATCGCGACGATCTCCGCTGTTCCCGCCGGCGACAATCCATCCACTAATGCGGATCGCATGAGTTCTTCTAGACGCATCAAACGTTTATTTCACAAAACAATTCAGAATCTTCCGTGCCGGACGTTGTGTGACCGCGGAGAGAAGACGTGCCCGTCAAGCGGGTATGATTTTGAACCGCCCGTTGTCAGTCGTCCATCTCAAGCTATTGATGACCGACCTCGTTGGCTACAAGTGTCACACGAACCTAGAACTCATGTCAGCGGACTGATGCCACGGACCACCACGGCTAGGTGCACAGGTGTGAGCTCTTCAAAACCGTTCATCCTGTTGCGTTCTGTTTCGTCATGCTTTGAAGCGGAATGCAGTGGATCGAAGCGGCTCGGAGCGTCAGGACGGGTTCGGTCGACGAATCGGGTATGCTGGAGGGTAGTGATCGACGGAACGGCGGGAGGGTGACTTGCGAGATCGGGAACTGGTCGAGGGGGCTCGGGCGATCGCGTCGGACATGCAGCTGCCGAGCGGACGGCAGGCGAAGTTGGCGCGGATTATCGGTCGTCATCTGGCTTGGTTCGAGGCCGCCCGGGCGCGGGGGCTCGGGTGGGACGACGTCATCGAGATGCTGTTCGTCGCCGGAGTGAGGCGGGACAACGGCCAGCGGCTGACGCGTGGTCACCTGTCCTCGCTCGTCTGGCGGAAGCTACAGGAGAGACCGGCTCCGGCGGAACCACATCCCGTCGCGACGACCCGCCGGTCGCGAGCCGGCAGCGCCGATGCCGGCCCCAACGCGCGGACAAGGCGTCACGCGCATGACGGCGACGGGTCGTCCGAAGCCGCCGCGGTGAAGCGCCGAACGGAGCAGCCTCCCGGACGTTCGGCAGTGCCGTCGTTGCCGCCTATGACCTCGCAATCGACGCGTCGCGTCGCACACGACGATTTCGGCGCCTTGCACGGCGGCCCGCACGCGAACCGGCCCGTTGCCGCCGTTCCCGATCCCGCCGCGTCCGGCAAGGCCGACGGGGTTCTCGCGTTTATGCGGCGTTCGGCGGCCGTTCGCAGGAAGGCGGCCGAGAGCTGATCGACCCTGGTCAACAGAGAACACACGGGACGCCCCGCCCGGGTGGTCCCGGACGGGGCGTCCGCTGGCCGGCTCAGTCGCTGCGGCGGCCGTTCGGGCGCGACCAGATGAGGGGGTGGGTGCCGGTGCACTCGTCGTCGAAGAAATTGGCGTAGATAGGCTGGGTGAAGCTTGGATTGTCGAGCTTGAGGCCGAGGTAGTCCCGGCCTTCGTTCGAGCGCTTCTGCCAAGCGGCCCCGATCTCGGCGCGGCCGACGAAGACGCGGTGGGAGGGGGCGTTGTCATTCGCCGGGTCCTCGACGGGGACGATGCGGACCTTCTTGGCCTGCACTGAGAGGGTGACGATCTCGCCGGTGAACTCGTTGCCGGACTTCGTGAAGGTGCCGATGGTCGCCATGATGATCTTCCTTTCGCTGTCTCGAGCCCGCGCCCATCGCGGCCTCAATGGCGATCGTAAGACTGGGGCGAGCGACGACGCACTTGGCTTGCCAAGCCGCAGCGGAGCGGAGGACGCGTGACTTTCTTGGCTTCCGCGAGGAATGGTGGCTCGCCGCCAAGGGAAGAAAGTTGCCGGCCGCCGTTGGGGCCAGGCGATCGAGGGCGTGTCAGCCCAACCTCGGCCAGATCAAGCCAGGGAGAGGCCGCAGTGGGCTGGGATGGACAGTCCGGGAAGGGATGCTTGGTGTGCCCCGGTGTTACCCGATCGAAAGCCGGGAATGCTCCATCACCTGAGAAAGCGGAGGCAAAACACACAGCCGAGCTGTAGGTTTGACTCCGACTGCACTCCGTCGGCGCCGAACGACGTGTTTCTCCAGCGTCGCTTATAACCGTCCTTCAGCAATGCCGAAAAAAGGCGGACCCGACTCCGTGAATACTTTCGAGCTGCACGCGACACGTCGTTAACCAAGAAGCCTGGAAGCTCTTGCACTCCGTCACCTGGTTGCGCTATCCAACCGCACCTGCTGATCCTGGCTGCGCCGGGATGGCCCTTCGAGGCTGACGGTTCGAGCGACAGCGTCCTCGCAGGTTTCCCTGTCCTTATCTCGTCCGGTGCAAACCACCGGCTCGGTGCTTGAAGCCACAGTGTGGTCTTAAGCAGGGATAAGGACGCGGCCAGCCTTTCCTTTCCGAGTTGTTATAAGCTTCGGTCGCAAGGGAAATGGCTATGGAAAAAAACGACATTCCGCGAAAGCTCCGCCACACGTTCTCGCCGGCCGAGATGCAGAGCATCGTCGGCGGCGCGCTGGGGAACGACCTCCGCACCACTCATCTCGCGGACTGCCTGCGCCCGCAGCTCGAGGACAACCAGTCGGTCCTGTCGATCATCATCAGGCGGAACCGCCTCAGCGTCGACGCCCGGGCGCTCTTGCAGAAGCTTGAGGCGCTCGAGCCGCAGGAGCTGATCGTGCTGCAGCGCACGGTCGAAAACGCGGTGGCGTCGCTCGAAGACGAGCCGGACGGCGTCTTCGGCGTCAGGGGGGTGCCCTGCATCAACGTTCTGCGCGCTGCCGGTCTCGTCGTGCCGAGCGGCACGGCGGCTTGGGGCTTCTTCATCGTGGTGTTGGACGGCTGGGCGCACGTCGAGGAAATCGTTCTGCACCACCGTCCCATCGGTCGGATCCTGCCGACATTGTCGGTCAAGGAGCACGCCGAGCGGTTGGTCGAGATCCTGCGCACGCTCATGAAGAACTCCCTCGTCGCCTCGCAGCAAGCGCTGTTCCGGGAATGCTACGCGTTGGCGGTCGCCAGCGGGTTCCGGCTCGCGCGAGTGCACGCCAACGGGGCTGACGTGAGCGTCGTCGAGATCCCGATCCGCGACCTGCAGAGCGATATGCGCGACGGCGGCTTGGGCAATCTGGTGATCGAGGGCGTGAACGCTCCGATGGCGATGGGATAACTGTTCCCGTTCGAGAACGCCTTACAGCAGGTACACACGTACCAGCGGGTGCTGACGCTTGAAATTGTGGCGCGGCACCTGCGGAGGTTCACGTGAAGACCATGTCTGAACAAGCATAGCCGACAGTCACCATGGGCCGAAGTCGCTGCGCTTGGCTCGCTGTCAGACGGGTCTCAGGCCTTCCCTTAACTCATCACGCCTTGAATGGATGCGCTCTAATTCCATGATTGACGACACTCGACCGACGCTTCAGGACTGCCTCGACGGCTTGGAGGTTCTCGCCCGCCGCGACAGGCCCTTCGTGATCTGCGACTGGGACGGGGGAGCGGAGGGATTCGCCAACGCGGAAGCTTTGATGCGCTCGCAGCCCGCCAACGGTGTTGGAATTGGCATCATCGCGGTGCCGGCCGAGTACGTACCGCAAATGTCGAACTTTCTTGCGGTCGGGACCGTCCAGGCTGCTTTCGAAGAAGGCCGACCCCTCCTGTGCTATGCGATCAAGCGAACGGAGATGATGCCGAACTCGAGCAGCCGACCCGTCGACACTTCGCTTGTCTCCGACGCCAAATCGGCGCTGGAGATTTCGGCCTTCACGCTTGCGGCCCGGCAACAGGCGGTCGAGCTTTCGCGCAACACCCGGAACCGGTCCGTCACGAACAGGGAGGCACGTGATCGGGCGGAGCTTAAGATAGCAGCAGCGATTTGGCAGGGAGGCGTTGACCAGGACGAGACGGCGAAGGTCAGTCGCTTTCGCGGACTGCTGGATCGCGGCCGGCGCAGGGTCGCTCAGTTCTTCGGCTTTGCGCAGGCCCGCGACCTGGCGAAGAGGGAAGCTGCGAGTGTGCTGGCGCGGCTGGCGGATGGAAAAACCGCTGATGACGTGGAGAACGACATCCTGCGCCGTGCGGAGACGTTTGCCCGTGACGAGAGCCGTACGCTGTCGCACGAGCGGGCGATGTACCGATGGAACCGGAACGCCGACGTCGGCCGACCGATCGACGCGGCCGACCTGATCGACATCGTCAACGGGCTGCCGGACCGGCAGAAATCGTACGATTTGATGCGGCTCGCCATCAATGCCGACCGCAATCCGGCCGACGTGCACCGCAACCTCGAAAACTTTCGGGCGGAATTTGATCTCGGGCGACGGATCGGCCGGCTGATGCGCGGCGAAGAGATCGGCGTCTCGCCGGACGATGCCCGGCTTCTTGCCTACGCCTTGCATGCAGCGAGGCAATCCGCTGTCGAAAACAAGCTTCCTGAAACCGAGGCCGACGCGTGCAATCTCTATCTAGCCGACGCCATGCTGGAGGCCTGTGCGGAGTCCGGCTGGTGGCTAGCCCTGATCAACCGAACCCTCACGAGCGGTGTCGGCGCGCGAGTCTCTCCGGCCGACTTTCCGGAAATCTGAGTTAATCCCAAACTTTTGGGTTTCCGGTCGTGTCACGACCCTCCCGTTGAGCCGACACCCGTCGGCTCCAGACAGGAGGGTGCCACGATGACGCGCACGAAACGCGACATGATGAGCAGGAAGGCGCGGAAGCTCGCGCTCAAGCTCATCATCGTCGCCAGCAACAAGGGCGGACAGGGCAAGAGCCTTGTCAGCCAACTCACCGCCGACCACGCGTTCCTGCACGGCACGCCGCTCGGCGTGGCGCAGATCGACAACCAGGCCCGTCTCGCCCGCTCGCTCGGGCGTCAGGTCCTGACGATCGACTCTCTGCCGGGCAGCGCTCGGCGCGATCCCGGCGCCGAGGCGCGCGCGTTCACGCCGCTCTACGCGATGATCGAGAAGGCGGCGCAGAGGCAGGCGAACGTCCTCATCGACGTTGGGGCCAACCAGGCCGGCCGCTTCATCGCGTGGGCCGGTCTTGTCGACCTCCCCGAGGATCTCGCGACCTGGGGCTTCGAGGCGATCGCGATGACGCCGTTTGTCGCCGAAGCCGAAGGCATCCGCCAGGGCGGCCGCACGGCCGCGGCGATGCTCGAATGCTTCCCCGACGCGCGGCTCGTCCTCATCGAGAACGAGCGCGACGGGCTCGTCGCCGACCTGCACCCCGCCTCCGACGCCGCCGCGGCGTACCGGGAGGTGATCGAGCCGCTGAAGAACCGCGCATCGGTGTTGCGCATGCCGGCGGTGGAAGCCGGTTCGTGGCGTCTCTTCGAAGGGGCACACTGCCGCCCCGTGCAGGTTGCCGGCATGGCGATCGAGAAGGTGATGTCGATCACCGGCCTGCCGCGCCCGGAAGCCAAGATCGCGCGGGGTGATGTCGCGGCTTTCGCCGGCATTGTCTTCGCCGAACTCGATCGCGTCCTGCTCTGGCAGAACCGGGAGGACGGCGATGTTTGACCGCCGCGACCGGTACGAAGAGACCGCCCAGCAAGCGCGCGCGGACCGAGAGGGGGCGGAACAGGACATCGCCCGCGCGATGGCCGACGAGATCCGCGACGACATCGCGGGTTTCGACCCCAAGCGGCTGCGCGGTCTCGGTCCCGCCGGACTGCGGACGCTCGTCGCAGCGCTGGGGATCTCGAACGAACACCCGGATTCCGGACGCCCGGACGCCGGCGAGACGGAGGCGGACGAACGCACCGTCCCGCCGGGCTGGGCGCACTTGCGCGTTGCCGAGCCCAGCCCGTGGCTCACCAGCGTCGCGTTCGGAGCGCTCATCGGCGCGCTGATCGTCATCCTCGGCGGTCTCGCTCGTCTCCTCGTCAGCTGACCAACAACCTCCAATTAAGGAAATCCCGTCATGACCGATAACCCCTTCGTCGAGACCAAGCCCGTCGCATCCGCCGTCCTCGGCGCTACGCTCGTCGGGTCGTTCATCTTCGCCCTCGGCCTCGTGCTCCTCTTCCACGTCCGACCGCCGATGCTCCCGCGCTCCTACGGCGCGGTCCCGTTCGACCTGTCCGATCTGGCTCGCTTCGGCCGCCGTTTCCTCATGGGCGCCGAGTGCAACGCCGGACTGACGAAGCTGATTGGCATCGACTGCCGCCTGTCCGTTCTGTCCCGGTTGATCGCGGTCTTGGGAAGCTCCGCCAGCGCGCTCATGTCCGCTTTGTTGCTGCTGACGGCGCCGGTCGTGTCCGCGGCGATGACCTACTGTGCGATCTACGAACAAACACCGAAGCGCGAGAACGTCAGGACCTTGCGCGGGCGGCGTCCGCTCTTCGACGCCGACGCACGGGCTTCGCTGCGGCGGCGCATCGCAGAGACCGGCCGAGCGCTGGCGCGCGGGCTGTGGCTCGCCCCGCACGTGCAGCTGACGCCCGCCGTCGAAGGCTACAACGTTTTGGCGATCGGAACGCAAGGATCCGGCAAGACGTCGACGTTCCGCGCGCTGATCGAGCAGGTCGTCGAGCGCGGCGACCACCTGCTGATCCACGACGTCAAAGGCGACAGGACGGCTGGAGCACCGGTCGATCGCGCGATCCTCATCGCGCCGCACGACGCGCGTTCCTGGGCCTACGACATCGCGGACGACATCCAAAACCTCGAGCACGCTCGGGAGTTTGCGGCGCACTGCGTGCCACGATCGGACCACGACTCGCTTTGGGGCGACGGCACGCGGGGCGTCTGGGCCGATCTCGTGATGGCACTTTCCTTCGAGACGAACCGCCGCTGGTCCTGGCCGGACCTCGCCGACGCGCTTCTGTCGCCCGGCCTTGAGATCAAGGAGCGGTTGGATCGCCACGGCTCTGGCAGCGCCAGCAGGCTGGTGTTCGGAAGCGCGGATCCGGAGGAGAACCGGACGACGATGTCGATCCTGATCACGCTCTGGGTGGCAGCCCTGACCGTGGTCTTGCCGCTCGCGCATGCCTGGGGCGACATCCCGGCGACGGGGCGGTTCAGCCTTCGCCGCTGGATCGACGGCGACGGCAAGCTGCCGCGGGTCATCATCCTGCAGAAGTCCAGCGAGTACCCGACGCTCTCGACGGCGGTCGGTGCGTTCATCGTCGATCGCCTCGCGGGTCTTGCGATGCGGCCGGGACGCGAGCGCAACCCGGCCACGCGGTTGACGCTCTGTCTCGACGAACTGCCGGAATGCGGCAAGCTCCACCGGCTGCCGAACCTTCTGAATGTCGGCCGCGAACTGGGTGTGGTGACGATCGCGGCCGTTCAGGACATCGCGAGCCTGATCGAACTGTATGGTGAGAACACAACAGGAACATTGCTCGCTCGCTTCCGCATCAAGCTGGTCCATCAGCTGAATGCTGGCAACACGGCCGAGCGCGTCGTCAAGCTCCTCGGCGAGCGGACGGTGGAGTATCCGGGATCGAAGGAGCATGACGCGCGAACCGGCCGCATGATCCGCAAGCCGGTCCGCGAGATGGTCCCGGTCTTCCCGATGGATCGCTTGGAAGATGAACTCGGCGTCCGGGTTGAAGGCGACAAGACCATCGCGCGGGTGCTGATCATGGGGCTCGGCAACCCGGCGATCCTCGATATGCCGGTGACGGGCTGGCCGGACCGTCGTCCGGGCCACGTGCCCGCGACGTGGCTCGGTGGGGACGAAGCGATCTGATCCGTCGCTTTGACCGAAGTGCAAGCGACCCTGCCCTTGCGGCGGGGTTCGTTTTTGTCCGACGATCTGAGTTAATCCCAAACATCGGTGTCGCGCACGCGCGTAGTTGGAAGGCCTCCCAACCGGAGGCCTTCTTTCTTGGTCGCCAGCTTCGCCTTGATCCGCTCCAGCGCGTACTACACGCGAGAAAGCTCGGCCGTCCGCTACTACGAGGTCGGCGCCGAAGCGTCCGGCATCTGGCTGCGCGGGCACGAGCGACTCGGCGTCACGGCCGGGACGGCGGTGCGCGCCCCGGACTTCGACCGTGCGTGCCAGGGTCTCGACCGCATGGGCCGACTGCTCGTCCGGCACGCGGGTGCCGGCAAACGGACGCTCGGCGTCGACCTGACGCTGAGCTCGCCGAAGTCCGTCTCGGTTGCCTGGGCGCTCGGCGACGCGGCCATGCGCGAGACGATCGAGGCGGCCGAGCGCGAGGCAGTCGAAGCCATCATCCGGCTCGTCGAGGCCGAGATCCCGCTCGCCCGGCGCGGCCGCGCCGGCAGCCGGCGGGAGCGCGCAGCGTTCGCCGTTGCCGCGTTCACCCATTCGGAGGCACGGCCCGAGCGGCATGCCGACGGAACGGTGATGCCGAGTCCTCAACGACATCACCATCTTTGCTGGCCCAACATCGGAGAACGTGCGGACGGCACCTGGGGGGCGCTCGACACGGTGGCGCTGCGGTCATGGCGCAACGCCATCGGCTCGCAGTACCGCCTTGCCGTCGCCACCGCGCTGCAGCAGCGTGGCCTCGCGATCGAGGTGCCGGATAACGACTGGCGCTGGAGCGTTCGCGGCGTGCCGGAGGCGCTCTGTCGCTTCTTCAGCGCCCGCCGCGCCTCGATCGAAGAGGAACTCGCCGAGGCCGGCGTCACGTCCGGTGCGGCGCCCGCGCTCGCCGCCGCCGTGACGCTCGCCGGCCGCCGCGACAAGCAGGCGGTCGCCGGCCCCGATCTGATTTGGCAGTGGAAGGACGCCGCTGCGGCGCTCGGGCATCCGGCGGAGGCAGTTCTCGCTGACGTCCGCGCGGCCGGACGGGCGGCGGCGGCCGAGTTGACGACGGAGCGGTGCGAGGCGCTCGCGACGGAACGCGTCGCGTCGGTACCGGCGGCGCTGACCGGGCACAGCGCCACCTTCGAGCGGCGGCACCTGATCGAGGCGGTCGCCAACGCCCTCGTCGGATCGCGTTCCGACCCCGCCCGCACGATCGAGATGGCGGACGCGCTCGTCGCCGACGGGCGTGTCGCAACCCTCGGGGAAGCCCGTTGCGAGTTGGTCTATTCGACGCCGGCGATGATCGCGACCGAGCGGCGGCTGGTCGAGGTCGCCCGGCGTCTCGCGGGCGAGCGCGTCGCCGCACCCGATCCGGCGCTTGTCACCCGGCTCGTCGCGGAACAGAACCTCAACGCCGAGCAGGCGGCGGTCGCCCGCGCTGCGACCTCCGGGGCGCGCCTGACCCTGGTGCAGGGCGCCGCCGGAACGGGCAAGTCGACGACACTATCGGCGATCACTCGTGCCTGGCAGTCGGAAGGCTACACCGTCGTCGGCGCGGCGATCGCCTGGCGCGCCGCGCACGGGCTCCGGGACGATCTCGGCGTCGCGTCGCGGGCGATCGACTCCTGGCTCGCCCGCGATGGCGGCGAGAGGCCGATCTTCGGGCCGAAAACCTGCCTGCTCGTCGAGGAGGGCGGCCTGCAGGCGAGCCCGCAGGCGCTGCAGCTGCTGCGGCAAGTCGAGCGAACCGGTGGCGTCGCAGTGATCGTCGGCGACGAGAACCAGCTCCGCCCGATCGGTCCCGGCCACGCGATGCGGCTAATCCGGGAAGTCGTGGGCGCGAGCGAAATCGCAACTGTCGTGCGCCAGCGCGAGGCCTGGGCCCGCGAAGCACCGCAGGCCTTCGCCCGCGGCGGCGCGGCCGCCGCGTTGGCAACCTTCGACGAGCGCGGTCTCGTCCACTTCCACGACGGGCCGCGCGCGACGGTCGAGGCGGTCGCCGCCGAATGGCAGCGCCAGCGCGACGCCGCGCCGGAGCGAAGCGTCCTCGTCACGGCGAAGACCAATGCTGAAGTGAGGGCGGTATCGACGGCGATCCGTCGACACCTGCGCGAGCGTGATATGCTGCGCGGGCCGGACGTCATTGCGGCGGCCGCCGATGCCTCCGGCAATGGATACCAGCTGCGTCTCGCCGAAGGCGACCGCGTCCGCTTTCTCGTCCGCCAGGATGCGCTCGGCGTCATCAACGGCACGGAAGCGGAAATCGCCGCGATCCGCGAGGCCGCGGACGGCTCGGTGCGGATCGCCGCCCGGGTCGGCGAGCGCACGGTCGAGTTCGCGCCCGCCGATGTCGCGGACGACCAAGGACGGGCGAAGCTTGCCCATGCCTACGCGGCGACGATCTTCCAGGCGCAAGGGATCACGGTTGACGCGACGCTCGTCCTTCTGTCCGCCCGTTTCGACCGGCACGACGCCTATGTCGCGGCAAGCCGGGCGCGGGGCGACACGGTCCTCTTCGTCGACAGTCGCACGCTCGACCGAGAGATGGCGGCGGACACGCTCGAGTTGGTCCAGGCCGGCGACCGCGACGCGCGCCTCGGCTTCCTCGCCGAGCGCTTGGCGCGCGCCAGCGCGAAGACCACGACGCTCGATCTCCTCGCGGCCGAGCTGAAGACGGCGGCGACGGAATGGGACCGCTCGCGCGCCCGCGAACGCCGCCGCGAGCTCGGCCATGAGCTCTGAACCGCCCGATCACGGCTCGCCATCGCGCGGCGGCCGTCGCGGCGAACGCCGCCGGCAGGGCCCCGCGAACGCCGGGCCGCCGATCGGGGTTCGACGTCGTCGATTGCGGACACCGGCACAAAAAGCCGTCCCGCGCGCTCAGAGCGAGATCGAGCGGCGTATGATCGTCGAGCTGCCCGATCCGTTGCCGGTGACGGCGTGCGAACTCGACGTCTTGGAGCGATACCTCGGCCGGCTCATCGACGGCATTCTCAATGCCTGACGCCGCGGTGCGCCGGAGGGTCGAGTTCTCCACAGCGATCTCGACGGATCAAGCAATCGTCGTTGCAGGCGATTCGGCGGGCTGCAAGACTCGTGGTCGTCCTTTCCTTCACGTTCTTACCGTCTGGACCCGTGACGCAGAGAACTCGACAGGGACCGCTCACGACGCGTCGTTGGAGTTTGCGCCATGTCCTTCGCCAAGCCGCTCCCGAAAATGCCGGTGATCGCCGCCCCGGGGAAAGTGCGCCGAGCGGCGCTCTACCTGCGCGTCTCGACCGGCAGGCAGGCGGAGGGCGACGTGTCGCTTCCCTCGCAGCGCCGCCTCACCCGCGGCCACTGCGAGCGCGAGGGCTGGATCGTCGCCGACGAGTACGTCGAGCCGGGCGTCAGCGCCACCGACGACCGCCGTCCCGCCTTCCAGGCACTGATGGACCGCGCCTGCGACGTCGACCGGCCCTACGATGTGATCGTGGTCCACGCCTTCTCGCGCTTCTACCGCAACGGCGCCGAGATGGAACTCGCCATCCGCAAGCTGGGCCGACACGGCGTCGAGGTGGTCTCGATCACCCAACCTACCGGTACCGACCCGTCCGCCGAGATGATGCGCCAGATCATCGGCATCTTCGACGAGTACACTTCGAAGGAGAACGGCAAGCAGGTAACGCGCGCGATGCGCGAGAACGCCCGGCAGGGCTTCTGGAACGGTGCCTCGCCGCCGCTCGGCTACCAAATCATCGAGGCTGAGCGGCGCGGCGCGAAGATCAAGAAGCGCCTTGCGGTCGATCCGGTCGAGGCCGAGACCGTCCGGCTGATCTTCCGCCTCTACCTCGACGGCGATCCGGCGACCGGCACGCCGCCGCTCGGCATCAAGGAGGCCGTCAAATGGCTGAACGGCCGGGGCTTCGCGACGAAGCGCGGCGGCACGTTCGGCGTCGGTGCGCTGCACCACATCCTCACCAACACCGTCTATGTCGGCCGCTGGCGCTACAACGTGCGCAACAAAGCGACCGGCGAGAAGCGCGGCGAGGACGAGATTGTCACGATCGCCGTGCCGCGCATCGTTGAGGACGCGGCCTTCGAGGCGGTGCAGGCCAAGCTCGCCGCCAACAACCCGCGCGTCAGCCCGGTGCGCATCGCGAGCGGTCCGATCCTGCTGACGGGTCTCGCCACCTGCTCCCATTGCGGCGGCGGGATGACGCAGCGCACAGGCACGTCGCGCTCGGGACGGGTCTATGCCTACTACAACTGCGCTTCGCGCGCCCAGCGCGGCCCGACCGCCTGTCGTGGCAACTCGATTCCGATGGCCCATCTCGATGATCTGGTGCTCAAGGCGCTGGAGGAGCGGCTGTTCGCGCCCGAGCGTCTAGCCGAGGTCCTGTCCGCGCTCGTCGCCCGACGTGCCGCGCGGGCGGAGGCGGTCGACGGTCGCCTCCTCCAGTTGCAGACCGAGGTCGCGGCCGCCGAGGACAAGCTGCGCCGTCTCTACAAGCTCGTCGAGGACGGGCTGGCGGAGCTGGACGACATCCTGAGGGAGCGCATCGCGGTGCTGAAGGCCGACCGGGAGAAGGCGCAAGGAGCGTTCGAGCGGGCGCGAGCGCAAAGCGGCGGGAACGTTAAGATTAATCCGGAGAAGGTCGCCGCCTTCGCCAAGCTCATGCGCGAGGTGCTGGCTGCAGGCGACACGCCGGCGCGCAAAGCGTATCTGCGCGCCATCTTGAGTGCCGTTGAGGTCGACGCGGCGACGGTCCGCATTGTCGGCAGCCGCGATGTCTTGCACGCCGCGGTCGCCGGCACGCCGGCGGCAGGCGAGGTGGTTCAGTTTACTGGACCGAAATGGCGCACCCGACAGGATTCGAACCTGTGACCTCTGCCTTCGGAGGGCAGCACTCTATCCAGCTGAGCTACGGGTGCCTGCCACACCCTTAAGGCCCAAGGCGCCTCGTGGTCAACATGATCGAAGAGCCCACGCGCATAAAGGTCGGCTGCCCCTCCCCGGCCGACAAGGAAAGGTGCAGGCGATTTGCGCCGGGATGCTCCTTCCCGGCGCGTTCAGGCAGCGGCGACGCAGGAGCCGAGGGGTGTGGTCATGACGGCGTCCGGGCGGGTATCGACCTTGGCCTCGCCCTGGATGATGTGGGCGCGCCGGAACGGGCCCTCGGCCCGCGGCAGGGCGTGGCTCATTGCAGCCGCCCCACCACCGCCTCGATGGTCTTCTGCAGCACCGGAACCGAGATCGGCTTCACCAGGAAGTTGTTCACCCCCAGCTGCGCCGCCTTCTGCACCAGCTCCTTGTTGCCCCGCCCCGACAGGATGATGAACGGCACCTTCTTGGTCGGCGGATACGAGCGGATCGCCTGCAACAGCTGCAGCCCATCCAGCTTCGGCATGTTGAAGTCCGAAATCACGATGTGGCACGGCGAGGCCATCATCTGCTTCAACGCCTGCTCGCCGTCCTCCGCCGTCACGATGTTCTGGATCCCCAGCTGATCCAACGCATCCCGGATCAGCATCCGGCTCGTCCGCTGGTCGTCAACAATCAACACCTTCAATTGCGACTTCAGGCTCATCCTACGTCGTCCTTCGCCAACACCTGCGCATCTTCGGTCTCAAGGGAAACCCGCCGCGCCACCTCTGACCATCTTTTCCGAATGAAATCCGCACTTCGAATGTCCGGATCCGCGCGAACCGCGGCTCAGGCTTCCTGGGCGGCACCTTCCTCCTCGTCCGCCACGAATGTCGACGGCGTTTCCGACTGGATCCGGCTGAGAAGCTCGGCGAAGGTCGCGTCGATCGACGCGTCCGGCATGCCTTCGTCCGCCTCCTCCTCGGCCATCTCCTCGACGATTCGCTCGACGCCGAGCTCGCAGTCCCAGTCCACGAACTCGAACACTTCCCGGACGGCGCCCTCGTCGGCGACGGCCGTCAGGTCGATCGTCCAGGTGAGGTAGGCGCCTTCCGGATCGAGCGTCTCGAAAGAGGGCAGGCCGCCGGTGTCGCAGGTCACCGTGCCGTGCCCGAGCGCCAGACAATCGCGGATCAGCCGCGCCGCTTCGTTGGCGTTGCGATAGAGTTCCGGCTGCGGCCGGAAAACGACCCGGAAGCGCGACTCGAAGGCGCCGCCGAACATTTCCGAAAGATCGATCGAGACCGGGATGAACTCCAGCCCTTCCATGCCGTCGTCGGGCTCGGCCCCGGCGGCAGCGGCGGCGGCGATCGCAGCGCCCTTCGCGCCGGCAAGCGGCTGCAGCTCTTCCATCATGGCGCGCCGGCGCTCGTCGTGTCCGGCGGCCCCGTCGCGGGCTTCCGCCACGAGGTCGGCAAGCAGCGCGCTGGCGCGGCGGGCGAGCGCGACAACCTCCGGCGAGGTCGCCAGGCGGCCGGCGCGCATCTCGTCCAGCACCGCCTCGAACATGTGGGCGTAGGTGGAAAGCGCCGTCAGGCTGAAGGAGGCCGCGCCGCCCTTGATCGAATGCACCGCCCGAAATGCCGTATTGACGGTTTCGTAATCCGTCGCCCCGTTTTCGATGTGGAGGAGGCCTTGTTCGAGTTCGGCGAGGCCGTCGGCGCATTCCTCGAAGAAGGTCTGCCGGATTTCTGCCATGGCGTCCATGACGTGTTGCCCCTTCGGCTGCGCTGGTGTCGGTCGCGCGGGTGACTGTCGGCTCGGGGCACAAGCGCCCTGGCGTGGCGGGTGACTGAATGGATGGACGGCGGTGCGGCCGGCGAACGGCGCGCCGCAGCAGTTGCGAGGCGTCAGGCGGCGACGCGGTTGATCGCGTCCACCAGCTTCACCGGGTCGAACGGCTTGACGATCCAGCCGGTGGCCCCGGCGCGCCTGGCCCGCGCCTTCTTCTCCGCGTCGCTCTCGGTGGTCAGAACCAGGATCGGGATGGCGCGGCGC
>NZ_VZDO01000012.1 GCF_008802405.1 Plantimonas leprariae | reverse complement strand
CCGCCTCCAGCCGCCGCTGCGCAACCGCTCCGTCCTTGAACACCTGCACCGCCTGCGCCATCGAGCCGAGTTCATCGGGACGCTTCTGCCCCTCGATCTCGACATTGAGGTCGCCGGCGGCGAGTCGCGCCATGGTCATGGTCATCCGGCGGATGACGCCGCCGAGCGAGCGGGCGAACAGATAGAAGCCGGCCAGCGCGATCGCCGCCGTGCAGATCGCCGCCGCGAGCGACAGCCAAAGCGCGGTGCGCTGGCTCTGCATCAGCGCCGTGACGTCCGAGGCCGCCTCGATGACGCCGATCTTCGCCCCTGAGAAGTTCACGAGTGGAACCGCGGAAACGAGGTAATCCTTGTCGCCGACCACTGCATACCGATGCGGCGCCGTTCCGTTGAAGCCGGCCTGCAACTCGTCCGGCGTCAGAACCGGATCGTTGGCATAGGTCGATGCCTGCCGCTCGAACTTGCCCTCCTTCAGGACGTACACGGCGAAATTGCCATCGACGTCCTTGGCGAGGCGGGAGAAGTATTCGCCGGTCAACTGCGTGCCGACGTCGACGACACCGACGACCGCGCCGTCCGCCGTGACCGGCACGGTGCCGAAGATGCTGATCGCCGACTTGCCGGGCTCGACGCCCGCCGAAGGCTGCCCGGTGGCGATCGCGGTTTCGACCGTCTTGCGGCGTCCCTTCATGTCGTCGCCGAACTTCGCCGGTTCGTGTACGCGGCCGACGACCATGCCGTTCGCGTCCGCGAAGGTCATCAGCTGGATGCCGCTTCTCGCCGTCATGTTCTTCAGCGTGTCGGCGTAGGGCGCGAGCAGCGCCTCCCGGTCGCCGGCCTTCAGCTTGGCGGCCACGGCCGGGTCGCCGGCGAGCGCCAGGGCCAGACCGAGATTGGTGCGCTGCTGCGCCTCCATGTCGGTGGTGAGGACGTTCAGGTCGCTCGATGCTTCCGCATCGATGGCCTGGCTCATCAGGGTCGACTGGCGATACCAGCCGAGGCCGCCGATCACCGCGCTGGCGAACAGCACGGCCGCGAACCCGCATGCTGTCGTCCGAACCCACAACGGTCTGGACACCCGTACTTCCGCCGACATCTGCTGGACCCTTCACTCGCTATCCGCGCAGAGAACAACCCAAACCGTTTGCCATCGCGTTAAAAAGCGTCGGCTCTGCCGGCAGTTAGAGTGTTTCTCTAGAAGCTTAGTGAGCTTGATGCGAGATCATTCAAGAGGGGGCAGCGGCACGCGGGTTACGCATTTCCTCACACGCCAACGAACCTGTCGCGCGAGTTTTGCTGCATTGCAGCATCTTGATTCGGTTCGGGGCAGGGGCTAAGCCTGCGAGGCATCGTTTGCCTCGGCTGCGGCTTTCGCATCGCGAGGCATGCCCTCAACGAACGGGAACGTCGTGGACGCTCCGGGACCTGGCGCTTCGCGTCCGCCGCGGCATCGTCGTTTCGCGGAAACAGATGGTCCGCGCTCTCGCCGCCCGCCCCATCCTCCTCTTCCGCTCGAACGAGAGCTGTCTTCCGGGCGGTTTTCCTCGCTTCGATCAGTGTCGTCCCGGAACTGTCCGGAAGCAACGAGGGAAGCGACGGTCCCGCTTGCCGGAACCCCGGCGATAATCTTCGCTCCGAAAGTCGGCGGCCCCATGCGCGGCGCGAGGGGGTGTGGCGAGGTCCTGCCGCCTCTATCTGAAGAGCACCTTCGCCGCGGAGGCGCCGCAGAGGTTCACCCCTTCGCGGAAGGCGAGGTTGATGTACTTCGGCTTGATGCGCGTCGGCCGCAGCGGCTTGCGCGGATTGTTGAAGTCCGCTTGGAACGTGAACGTGCAACTGCCGTAGGCGTCCTCGACCTTGATGTCGCGGCTGTCGCCCGGCAGGATCGGCTGCACGAGCAGGTTGAAGGTGCGCGGCACCAGATCGCTCGGCCAGCCGTACAACCTGTAGATCGGGTTGATCCCGTCGTTCTGGATGCTCACCGGCCGCATCTCGGCGTCCGCGGCCTGCATCCCGAAGCCAGACAGCAGCAGGGTGAGGAGGACTGCCTGCGAGCGCATCTTCTACCTCGATCGAATTCCGCAACCGGCCCGGATCCGGACCATGATCGCCCCGGCGCCTGACACATCTGCTTTAGGCCGCCCGGCCCGGCCGGTCGAGACCGGTTTCGCATCTGGCTCCATGCAGGCTATGGGATCGAACCGGACCGATGCCGGGAATCGCTCGTCCAGCGGTGCGCCGCCACGCGCTTGAAGAGGGAACTGCCTTGAGGGTGATGATCTGGAACTCGGCGCGCGGTGGGATGCGGAGCGTCGTCGACGCCTACCGCCGCGACGGGTTCATCGAGCGGGAGAACGTCCGCCTGATCGCGGCTTATTGCGACGGCGGGTTCCTGCGCCGGCAGATCGTGCTCCTCGCGGCGCTGGTGGAGTTCGCGTGGCTGCTCGCGACCCGGCGGATCGAGCTCGTCCACATCCATGCCGCCATGCGCGGAAGCTTCTGGCGCAAACACCTCTTCGCTTCCCTCGCGCGCACCTTCCGCGTCCCGGTGATCCTCCACCTCCACGGCTCGGAGATGCGCCAGTTCTACGAGGCGCAGCGCCCGCAGGTGCAGCACCTCATCCGTCGCAACCTGGAAAAGTCCGACCGCGTCCTCGTCCTGTCGGAAAGCTGGCGCAGCTTCATCGAGCGGATCGCGCCGGCGGCGCGGATCACCGTCGTGCCGAACTACGTCACGGTGCCGGCGCGCCCCGCGGCGGATGGGCGGGACGGTGCGGAAGTGCTGTTCCTGGGCTTGGTCGGACCGCGCAAGGGCACGTTCGACCTGATCGAGGCCTTCGCCGGGGTCGCCGCCCGGCATCCTGCCGCCAGGCTGACCGTCGGCGGCAACGGCGAGGTCGAGAAGGCCGCGACCCTCGTCGGCGAGCGCGGACTCGGCGCACAGGTGTCGCTCGCCGGCTGGGTCGACGGCGAAGGGAAGACGCGGCTTCTGGAACGCTCCAGCATCTACGCGCTGCCCTCCTACAACGAGGGCCTGCCGATGAGCGTCCTGGAGGCGATGGCGGCCGAGCTCGCGGTGGTCACCACGCGGGTCGGCGGCATCCCGGAACTGATCACCGACGGGGTGGACGGTCTGCTGCTGGAGCCCGGCGACAAACAGGGACTGGAGGCCTCGCTCGACCTCCTCCTCGGTGACGGCGAGCGGCGGCGGGCGATCGCCGCGGCCGGCCGGCGGCGCGTCGAGACGACCTACAGCGACGAGGTCGTCCTGCCGCTCCTGCACCGGATCTACGCCGAGGTCGCGCGATGACCCGGCCGCGCAGGCTTTTGGAAATGCTCGCCGACGCGACCCGGAGCCGCCGATGACTTCCGCTTCGGCGCAGCCGCCCGTAGAGGGCCGCTGGACCGTCCTGCTCCTCACCTGCCGGGAGCCGAAATCCGATTTCCGGCTGCCTCTCGCCGAGGAACTGCAGAAGCTCGGCCACGACGTGACCTACGTCTTCCTGAAACGCCGTCCGACCGTGGTCCGCATGGCCAAACCGGAGTGCGCGCGGACGTTCTCGCTGCCGGCGTTCCTCGACTACGCGCGGCGCGAGTTTCGCGGGCGCGAGCGGCTGCTCGTGTTCAACTCGACCAATCTCGCCTTTCCCGGCATCAGCCGCGCGCTGCGCTTGCTCTGCGGCGGGCTGTGGTGCCTCGATATGCACGACGACCTGCTCTACGACCGCGAGGGTCTGTCGCGCTGCAAGGGCAAGCTCGCACTCAAACTGCTCGTCGGCGGATCCGATCTCATCGTCCACGCCGCGCCGACGCTGAAGGAGCTGTTTCCGACCTCGCAGCCGCTCGGCAACGCCTCTCCGGTCAGGCGGATCGACCGGCCGCAGCCGGATTGGGGCCGCGTCCTCATTCTTGCCAGCCTCGACGCGCGCTTCGACTTCCCGTTCGTATCGGCGACCGCGGCGGCGAATCTCGAGCTGGCCTTCGACATCTACGGACGCGTGTCGCAGGACGATACCGCGGTGGCCGCGGCGCTGACGCGGCTGACGAAGGAGCGGAGCAACGTCGCCTATCGCGGCCCCTACGTGAACGAGGATTTGCCGGACATCCTCGGTGCTTATCCGGCGACGCTCGCGCCCTATGTCGTCGGCTCGCGGCTGACGCATACGATCGACCCGCTCCGCTACTATCATTGCCTGAATTCCGGGATGGAGGTCCTGTCGACGCCGATCCCGAAGGCGCTCGATTTCGGCGAGGCGATCCATATCGTCCGCACGCCGGCGGAGGTCGGTCCTGCAGTGCGGCGCCTCGCAAGCGACGCCTCGGCCCGGCGCAACATTCCAGAGCGCTGGCGCGCCGAGACCTGGGACATCAAGGCGGCGAGGCTGATTGAGATCGTCGAAGCGGAGCGGGCCGGTCATGTCCGATAGACGCGAGGCGCGAGACGCCGGCAGGCCGCTGTCGCTGGCGATCTATCTGCCCGACCTCAGCGGCGGCGGCGCCGAACGCCTGCATCTCAGGCTCGCGCCGGAATTCGCCGCGGCCGGCCTCGACGTCTCCTTCCTGCTCGACCAGCGGAAGGGGGAGCTGCTCGACGCCGTTCCCGCGAAAGTCCGCGTCGACGTGCTCGGCGCGGACCGGCAGATGAAGGCGATGCCGCTCCTCGCGCGACATCTCCGCCGTGCCCGGCCGGACGTGCTCATCGCCAACATGGAGCATATGAACGTCATGGCGGTGCTGGCGCGCGGGCTTGCGCGGAGCGGCACCCACATCGTCGCGACCCAGCACAACGCCTTTTCCGAACAGGTGAAGCGGACGTCCTGGCAATGGCGGGCGCTGCCCGCGCTCTATCGCACGGTCCTGCCGCGCGCCGATGCGGTGGTGGCCGTATCGAGCGGCGTTGCGGACGACCTCGCAGCGGCATCCGGACTGGATCGCGATCGGATGACGGTGATCCACAACGGCGTGGTGACGGCGGACTTCGCCGCGCGGATGGCGGGCGAGCCGGACCATCCTTGGTTTGCGGAAGACCGGCCGATCGTCCTCGCGGTCGGGCGCTTCGTGCCGCAGAAGGATTTCACGACTCTGATCGACGCCTTCGGCCGCCTCGCGAAGGAAACGGGCGACGCGCGTCTTGTGGTCCTCGGCGATGGGCCGCTCCGCGCCGAGATGGAGGCGCAGGTCGCCGCGCTCGGTCTCACCGACCAGGTCGCGCTGCCGGGTTTCGTCGCGAACCCGCTGCCCTGGCTCCGACGCGCGGAGCTGTTCGTCCTGTCGTCGCGCTTCGAGGGTTTCGGCAACGTCGTGGCGGAGGCGCTGGCCTGCGGCACGCCGGTCGTCAGCACCGACTGCCCGCACGGTCCGGCCGAGATCCTGGAGGACGGCGCCTGCGGCCGGCTCGTTCCGGTCGGCGATCCGGCGGCGCTGAGCCGCGCCATGGCGGCGGCGCTGGGGGAGCAGCCAGACCGTGAGGCGCTGCGCCGGCGGGCCGAGGCCTTCACGGTGAAGCGCTGCGCCGAGCGGTACCTCGACCTGATCCGCCGGATCGCGCCGGCGTGACGCGGCGAACTTCCGGCTTCAGTGCGGCCGCGCGACCTCGGTCCGGATGAAGTCGAGGAAGCGCGCGCGTCGCGCCTCCATCTCGTCGGTGACGACTGCCGGCTGGAGATCGGCCTTCAGCAGTTCGGCGAGTTCCGGCTTGCTGTCGGCCACGTAGATGCCGACGCGTTTGCGCAATTGCGAGACGGTGGCGAGCTGATGGTCGTTCCGGTGCTCGCCGTGGGCGACCTGCCGCGGCACGAGGATGATCGGCTTGCGGTACTTGTAGGCCTTCAGCACCGTGCCGATGCCGGCATGGGCGACCATCACCCGGCAGTCGCGCACGACCTGTTCGAACTCCACCGGCGAGGTGGTGGGCCGCGCCTGGAAATGCGCCGGGGCGTAGGTGCCGACGCCGGTCTGCGCGTAGATCGGCTCGCTCAGTTCCGGCGCCAGCTCGTCCATCATCCGGATCAGCCGGTCGAACGGAAGCTGCATGCCGACGGTGACGACGATCAAAGCACTTCCCCCGCATAGGAGGGGCCGCTCGGCGCCGCCAGATGCTCCCATTGCGTCAGCCAGACGTCGGCGCACCATCGCGCCATCTTGCCGGACATCGAGAGCTTCTCGACATTGGCGAAGCTGTCGACCCAGATCGTGCGCGCCCCGGTGAGGCGCCCGAAGGCGAGGCAGATGAGGCCGGGGGCCGCGCCGGTGGAGATGATCGCCTTCGGCCGCACCGACAGGACGAGCTTCAGGCACTGCCAGACGCATTCGAGCGTCTGGAGCGGCTTGTTGCGGTTGCAGTCCCGGACGACGATCCCGTCCTTGCCGATCTGCTGCAGGAGATTCTGCGCCGTGGTGACGAGGAGCACGTCCTCGCCCGCCAGCGCCCCGCAGATGATCTGGAGCTGTTCCCAGTGGCCGCCGCCGGAGGCGACCGCCATGACCTTTCCGGACGTCCTCGCCATCGTCAGTCGGCTCCGAACAGGTCTCTGGTATAGACCTTCGCCCTGACGTCCTCGAGCTCCGGCGACCAGCGGTTGGCGACGATCAGGTCGGCCGTGCGCTTGAACTCCTCGATGTCGCGGATCACCGGCGAGCGGAAGAAGGTGTCGTCCGTCAGCGCCGGCTCGTAGACCGCGACCGCGACGCCCTTCGCCTTGACGCGCTTCATGATGCCCTGGATCGAGGAATCGCGGAAATTGTCGGAGCCGTTCTTCATGGTCAGGCGGTAGATGCCGACCGTTTTCGGCTCCAGCCGCAGGATGCTGTCGGCGATGAAGTCCTTGCGCGTCGAGTTCGCCTCGACGATGGCCCGCACGAGGTTCTGCGGCACGTCCCGGTAGTTTGCGAGAAGCTGTTTGGTATCCTTCGGCAGGCAGTAGCCGCCGTAGCCGAAGGAGGGGTTGTTGTAATGCGTGCCGACGCGCGGATCGAGGCTGACGCCGTCGATGATCTCGCGCGAGTTCAACCGGTGCGTCGCGGCATAGGTGTCGAGCTCGTTGAAGAAGGCGACGCGCATCGCGAGATAGGTGTTGGAGAACAGCTTGATCGCCTCGGCTTCGCTGGACTCGGTGAACAGCACCTCGACGTCCGCTTTGATCGCGCCTTCGGCAAGCAGCGCCGCGAAGCGCCGGGCGCGCTCGGAATGCTCGCCCACCACGATGCGCGATGGATGGAGGTTGTCGTAGAGCGCCTTGCCCTCGCGCAGGAACTCCGGCGAGAAGACGATCCGGTCGGTATCGAAGCTCTGGCGAGCGCCGGCCGTGTAGCCGACGGGAATCGTCGACTTGATGACGATCGTGGCGTCGTCGTTCACCGCCATCACGTCGCGGATCGCCGCTTCCACCGCGCGGGTGTCGAAGGTGTTGGTGTCGGCATCGTAGTTGGTCGGCACCGCGACGATGACAAAGGCCGCGTTTCGATAGGCCTCGGCCTTGTCGCCCGTCACCTTCAGGTTCAGGGTCCGGTTGGCGAGGTAGTCCTCGATCTCCGGATCGGCGATCGGCGACACGCCTTCGTTGACGAGCTTCACCTTGCGCGGGTCGAGGTCGTAGGCCACCACCTCGTTGTGCTGCGCCAGAAGGACGGCGTTGGACAGGCCGACATAGCCGAGGCCCGCGATCGCGATCTTCATTCCGAACCGGCTCCAGGACCATCGCCGCCGACGGTGCGCGGCACCCCGCAGGCTGTATCTTTTCGCAGTGCAACATTCAAGAATGCGTGGTCGACGAGCTGGTCCGGGCGAAACGGCCCGTGCGATCAGACGCTCTCGACGACCGGCGCCGCGGCCTCCGGCTTGAAGCGCCCGTAGGGGCCGACCTCGATGTCCGAGCGGATCACGCGCGCCGGGTTGCCGGCGACGACGCTGCGCGGCGGCACGTCCTTGGTGACGACGCTGCCGCTGCCGACGACGCATTCGTCGCCGACCGTCACGCCCGGCAGGATCATGCTGCGCGCCCCGATGAAGCAGCGCCGGCCGATCACCGTGTCGCGGTACATGCGCCGCGTCGTGTCGTGCGAGAGGATGGCGGCGTCGAAGGCGACATAGGTCTCGGCTCCGACATGGATGCCGCGCGGATAGGTCTTGTCGAATCGAGCGCTCAGCGAGAAGGTCGCGGTCGGATGGATGTCCATGCCCCAGACGCGCGTCAGGTACAGCCACTTCGTGCGGACCAGCACATCGCGAAGCTTCAGGAACCGGTTCAGACTGCGCATCGCCACCACTGCAAACCATCGGTGCCGCCGACGCCCCTCGGCCGGCCTCGCGGCATAAGTTCACGGATTCGCCGTCGGCGTCAAAGTCTCAGCCGTCGCCGATCGCGAGCCGGACGACGCGCGCGCCGCGCCGCTCCAGTTCGTCGAGCACCATCGGCAGAAGTTCGAGCGTGTTGGATTGCCCGTCATGGAACAGGATCACGCCCCGGTCGCCGAGCCGCGCCAACAGGCGACGGAAGCTTTCCTCCGGCGGCGAGTTGCGCCAGTCCTCCGGGCTGAAGTCGTAGCCCGCGACGATCGCCCCCGCGCCGTTGGCGATGGCGACGAGGTCGGGCGGCAGGGCAGGGGCAAAGCCGGGGCTTCCCGGGAAGCGGAACAGGCGCCGCGGGCGGCGCGACTCGTCGAAGGCGCCGAAGGCCGCGATGTCGACGGCCCGCATGCCGGCCCAGATCTCCTCCGCGATCCCGTCGCGGCTCAGCTTGCCGAAGTCGCGGTGCGAGAAGGAATGGCTGCCGATCCCGTCGCCTTCCGCGACGATCCGGCGGACGAGCTCCGGATGCCGCTCGGCATTGCGCCCGACGAGGAAGAACGTCGCGGCGATGCAGCGGGACCGCAGGATGTCGAGGAGCGCCGGCGTCGTCTTCGGGTTCGGCCCGTCGTCGATCGTGACGACGTATTCGCCGGGCTGAAGCGGGAGGGGAGGCTGCTTCTGCACCGCCCCGAAGCCGTGCGTCGCAGGGTCGACGGCGACCGTCCGCCCCGCCAGCGCGGACGGACAGGCGGAGGCCGCCGTGGCGGCGAGGGCGAAACCCGCAGCGGCGAGAGGCCGGATGACGCGCCGCATCCGGCCGATTCGCCGAAATCGCCCGCGCGGCGCCTCGCTTTCGCGAGCGATCGGCGGTAACTCGGCGGGCACTTCGCGCATGCGGCTCGTTCCATCCGTTGTCCGAACCGCATTCATACCCTCATCCAGCCTAGAGGAAGGCATGTATTCCGCGGACGTCGCGAGACACGAGCGATCGTCGCAGGCGGCCCGCCGCGACGGCCGGGCAGGGCAGGGCGGCGGCTGGTACGCGGCGCTGCTGCGCGCCGGCCTCGCTGCTTGCGTCCTGATCGGACTCGTGCCGTTCGGATCGACCGGGCCTTTCGCGCAGAACGTCGTCTGCCTCGCCTTCGCGCTGCTGGCCGCCGCGGCGGCGCTGACCTCGCGGTCCGAATCGACCGTGCGGCCGGTTCGCTTGGCGCTTCTGTCCGCCGCCTTCCTCGTCGCCTGGATCGCCCTGCAGGCCTGGCCCGGCATGACGATGCTGCCGCCGAACGGCATCTGGGCGCAAGCGGAGCGGCTTCTGGAC
This sequence comes from Plantimonas leprariae, assembly GCF_008802405.1. GTDB lineage: Bacteria > Pseudomonadota > Alphaproteobacteria > Rhizobiales > Rhizobiaceae > Plantimonas > Plantimonas leprariae. The sequence continues at coordinate 164,141 of NZ_VZDO01000012.1, read as the reverse complement.
ATGCCGCTCGCGGGCACGGTGTCGGTTTCGCCGGCCACCAGCCTTGCGGTGATCCCCTCGCTGGCTGCGCCGTTCCTCGCCTTCGCCACCGCGCTGTGGCTCCTGCGCAGCGACGTGCAGGCACTCGGCATGCTGCGCTTCCTCGGCTGGACCGGGGGCGTCATCGCCGCTTTCGGACTGGTGCAGTTCGGCTTCTTTCCCGACACGCTGCTCCTGTCGGACAAGCGGGCCTATATCGACAGCGTCACCACCGTCTTCGTCAACCGCAACTCCGCCGCCACCTATCTCGGCGTCACCATCCTCGTCCTTTCGGCGCTGCTCGCGATCGAGATGCGCGGCATGCGGTTCCGCACCTTCGCCGCGATGATGCTCGCCGGGCGTCGCGGCGGCGTCCGGTATCGCAGCGCCTTCGAGGCGGCGCTGATCGGCATCTGCGCCTTCGCGCTGATCCTGACGAAATCACGCGCCGGCATCGCCTCGACGGGGCTCGCGCTGACGACCTTCGCGGCGCTGGCGATCGAGCATCCGGAAAAGGCGACCGGTTCGTCGGCGCGGCGCTGGCTCCGGCCGGCGGCGGTGGCCCTCGGCATGCTGATCGTGCTCTGCGCCGTGTTCCTCCTGTTCGGCGAGCAGACGATGCTTCGGGCGAAATCGCGCGGGCTGGACGATGCCCGCTTCTGCACCTATCCGGGCATCTGGGCGGCCGCCCGCGATGCTTGGCCGTTCGGCACCGGCGCCGGCAACTTCGACATCGTCTATCCGGCCTATCGCGATCCGGCCTGCGGTATCTACGGCGTCTGGGATCGGGCGCACCAGTTCTACCTGGAAGGGTTGATGACGCTCGGCGTCGCGATGCCGGCTCTCTGCCTCGTCGCCTACTGGACGCTGGCGAAGATCCTGCGGGAGGGCCTGCGCGTGCGGCGGCGCTACCGCGCCGTGCCTGCGGCCGGCATCGCGGTGCTCGTGCTCGTGACCGTTCACGACATGGTCGATTTCTCGCTGCAGATACCCGGCATTGCGCTCGCCACCGCCGTGACGCTCGGCGCCTGCTGCGCGGTCTGCCTCCGCGGACGGCATCGCCAGGTCAAAGACGGCGACCGCGCTTCCCGCCCCTCCTGACGGCCGGCGATCGATCACGACCGCCGGCAATGGGGGATTCGAGCGGGCTCGCTGCCGCTGACCGATAAAGCTCCGATTTTACAGAAACTTACGGCAAAGGCTGGCGGTATTCCTAAAACAACCGCAGCGTCCCGCGCATAGTATCCGTTCCGCTGTGCTGTGAAACTCGGGAGACGGGCTGTGCGCGCCAAGTTCTGGTTCGCTTTTTTGCTGGGCGTGCAGATGCCGGTTGCTGCCTATGCTGCCGTCGGCGAGGGTGCGCGCCCCGCCGTCAGTAGGGTGGCGGAAGGCGGGCCGACGCTCGCGCCCTTCGCCCACGTCATCTTCTGCCAGAAGACGCCGGGCGATTGCGTGTCGGGCGGCCGTCCGAACGCCGAGGCGGTGCTCGACGACGAAGGCTGGCGGTCGCTTCGTCGCGTGAACGACGACGTCAACGCGGCGATTCGGCCGACCTCGGACCGGCCGGGCCCGCTCGGCGACGTCTGGTCGCTGGCGCCGCGGCGGGGAGACTGCGAGGATTATGCGATCACTAAGCGCCATCGCCTCATCGCGCTCGGCTGGCCGCCCTCGGCACTGCGCCTGGCCGTCGCGCGGACGGGGCGCGGCGAAGGTCATGCCGTCCTCGTCGCGAAGACCGACCAGGGCGACTACGTGCTCGACAACCGCTCGCGCCGCATCCTTCGCTGGAACGAGACGAAGCTGGCGTTCCTCAAGATGCAGTCCGGGTCCGATCCGCAACGGTGGCTCGAGGTCGCGAGCGAAGACGCGGTCTCGGAGAACCGCTGAATCGAACGCCCCGGCACAAATCGCCGGTTAAAGTTAATGCGTTGCATTTTCTGTGGTTAGAAGGCAACAGAAGGGTGATTCGTCGGCCGAGTTGCGCGGAGGCCGGCAAATTCGAATAGATTTTTCGAAGTGTGTCGTCGATATCATGCGGCGTCCTGAGGGTCGGAACTGCTTATGGTATTGACTGTACGAGTGCCCGCCGCGACCGGGCTCGCGTTGCTTCTGGCCGTGTCGGGGTGTTCGTCTCTGCCGAATTCCGGACCGAGCGACAGCGACATCGGCAGAAGCGCTGCCGTCCAGGTCGGCAACAAAGACCGCAAGGTCGGTCTCGACTACGCCCTTCTGGACCTGTCGGCCCAGACACTCGCCTATTTCGACGAGCCGCCGAAATCCCGGTCGCTCCGGCTCGGCTTCGGCGGCGGGCGTGGCGGCGCGCCGCAGACGGTGCTGGGCGCGGGCGATGTGGTGCAGGTGGCGATCTTCGAATCGGCATCCGGCGGCCTGTTCATCCCGAACGATGCGGGCAGTCGCCCCGGCAACTTCGTCACCCTGCCGCAGCAGACGATCGACAGGAGCGGTGCGATCTCGGTGCCCTATGCCGGGCGCATCAAGGTTCTTGGCCGCACCACCGGCGAGGTGCAGGCCGAGATCGAGTCGCTGCTGGCGAATCGCGCCATCGAGCCGCAGGTGCTGATCACCATCGTCAACAACCGGTCGAGCGAGGTCGCGGTGCTCGGCGACGTGAACGCGCCCGCCAAGCTCGACATCAGCCAGGCCGGCGAGCGGGTGCTCGACATGATCTCGCGCGCCGGCGGCCTTTCGACGCCGGGCGTCGAGACCTACGTGACGCTGCAGCGCCGGGGCAAGGAAGGGACGGTCCTCTTCTCCGAACTCATCAACCATCCGGACGAAAACATCTACGTCCGTCCCGGCGACACGATATACGTGAACCGTGAGCGGCGAACCTATCTTGCCTTCGGCGCGTCCGGCCTCAACGGCCGGATCGATTTCGAGGAGTCCGACCTTACCCTCGGCGAGGCCCTGGGCAAGGCCGGCGGCCTCCTGGACGCGCGCGCCGATCCGGGGCAGGTCTTCCTCTACCGGATGGTCGACCGGGCGACGCTGCAGCGGATGCGCATCGACGTGTCGCGCTTCAGGGGAACCACGGTGCCGGTCGTTTTCCGGGCGAACCTGCGCGACCCGGCGGCGTTCTTCGCCGTGCAGAAGTTCCGGATGGCGGACAAGGACATCCTCTACGTCGCCAACTCCGATTCGACGGAATTGCTCAAGTTCTTGAATGTAGTTACAACGGTTACAGGTTCAGGTTCGTCTTTCGCAACAGACGTGAATGTCGTTCAACGCAGAGTAGACTGATGGTATCGGTGCAGGCGGTCGGTGGATCGGAAGGGCGGGGGAAGCGGGCGACGCTTCCGGTGAGGCTGGTTGCGTCGACCGCTTTGATGCTCCTCGGTTGCGCAGCCGCGAACGCGCAGGCGGATGCCTCGTCCGCCGGCGCGCCGGCGCCGCAGGCTCCTCCGGCCGCGGTGGCTCCGGCCGTGCCGCCGGTTGCGGCCGTGCCTCCGGCGCCCATCGCCGCTGCTCCGGTCGAAACCCCCGCCGTTGCGGCGCAGCCGCCGGCCGCGCAGCCCGGCGCACCGGCGGAGCCCGATCAGCAGGCGCAAGCCGGGCAACTGCCGGACGCGTGCTTCGCCTATCCGGCGAAACTCCAGCCGGCCGAGATTGAGGAATTCCTGGCCAAGCCCGACGAACTGCTGACCCGCTACGGCGGCGGCGGCGTCGCCCTGTCGAACCGCGTGCGCTCGCTGGCGGGCTCGGACGGGCGGACGCTCGATCCGCTGCTCCGCCTTGCTGCCGCCGCAAAGCCTGACGAGAAGGCGATGATCGGCGCGGGGCTCGGTCGCGCGGCCTTCGCGTGCTCGCGGACCTCGCCGGCCTATGCCGCGATGATCCAGTCGATGATCGCGAGCAGGAGTTCGCCGGAGCTGCTGACGGCTTTCCTGTCGGCCACGAACGACATACAGACCGCGGCGATCGGTGCCGGTGCGAGCGCGGGCGCCAGCGGCGCGGGCGGCGGCGGTTTGGCGGGCGGCGGCCTTGCCGGCCCGTTCTCCGCCGGTCTCGGCGGCGACGAGGTGGTTCCGACTACCGCGCCGGCCTACAGCGGCGTGAGCCGGTCGATCGTGCTGCTCGACGGCGACGACGACGATGATAATGGTTCGGTGAGCCCCGCGAACAGCGACTAGCGTTCGCCCGAGGCGGCGAGCGACGACGGAGATCGAATGCTTCAGGATGCGCGGGCGATTTCCGGCACGGGATACGGCGCCGAGCCGGAATCCGAGCCGCTCAGCGAATTCATCGACCTGGATCGCATTCTCGCTGCGGCCCGCCGTCAGTGGCGGATCGTCGCCGCTTTCGCGATCCTCGGCGGCCTCTTGGGGCTGGCCTATGTGGTCACGGCGATCCCACAATACACGTCTTCCGCCGACCTCCTGATCGATTCCGGCGGCAGCAATCGGATCGTCGACGAGATCTCCGCTTCGGCCGGCGTGCTGCAGGACGAGCCGACGATCCTCAGCCAGGTGGAACTGCTGAAGTCGGAGCGGATTGGCCTGTCGGTGGTCGACCGGCTGAAGCTCGCCGACAACGCGGCTTTCATGGCACCCGGCGTCTCCGTGCTTACGCAGGCGAAGCAGACCCTGCGGCGGCTCGTCGACGTACCGGGCTGGTTCCGCTCCGAAGACGACGCCGCGACGGACGAGCCCGACAAGCGGCAACTGGCGCTCGGCGTCCTCGGTGGCGGGCTCGAAGTCACGCGCGTGGCGCGCACCTTCGTGCTCGACATCGCCTATACCTCGCCCGACAAGGACCTCGCGGCGAAGATCGCCCAGACCTATGCCGAGGCCTATCTCGCCGACCAGCTCGATTCGAAATACGAGGCGACGCGGCGGGCCAGCGGCTGGCTGCAGCAGCGGATCGAGGAACTGCGCGACAAGTCGCTCCAGTCCGATCTCGCAGTGCAGAAGTTCCGCGCCGACCACGGGCTGATCACCGCCGACGGCCGTTTGGTCAGCGACCAGCAGTTGCAGGAACTCAACACGCAGTTGACGCAGGCGCAGGCCGAGGTCGCGACCGCCAAGGCGCGCTACGACCGGATCACCTCGCTTGTCGAGAGCGGCGATACCAACGCCGTCGTCAACGACGCGCTGGCCAGCAGCGTCATCAACGCCCTGCGCACGAAGTATCTCGACACCGCCAAGCGCGAAGGCGAGCTGGAGCGGAACCTCGGCCCGAACCACATCCAGGTGATTCGCCTGAAGGGCGAGATGAACGAGTACCGGAACCAGATGTTCGGCGAGCTCAGCCGCATCGCCGGCAGTTACCAGAACGACTATCAGGTGGCGCAGGCCCGCGAGACCTCGGTGCGCTCGAGCGTCGAGGCGGCGACCGGCGTCAGTGCCGGCAACAACGAGACCCAGGTCCAGCTCCGCGAGCTGGAGCGCGAGGCCGAGACCTATCGCAACCTCTACCAAACCTTCCTGCAGCGCTATCAGGAGGCGGTCCAGCAGCAGTCGTTCCCGGTCACGGAAGCGCGCATCATCAGCGGCGCCCAGCCGGCGAGCTTCCCGAGCAAGCCCCGCCGCAACCTCGCGCTCGCCATCGCGATCGTCCTCGGCGGCGCCGTCGGTGCCGGCCTCGGGGCGTTCCGCGAATTCCGCGACCGCTTCTTCCGCACCGGCGATCAGGTTCGCGACGAGCTCGGCATGGAGTTTCTCGGCCTCGCCCCGATGCTGAAGAACGAGGACCAGGGCCGGCGAAGCAAGCGCGCGTCGGAAGCGACGGCGAAGAACCCGCGCATCATCTCGGACGAGCGGCCGATCACCCGCTACGCGCTGAACAATCCGATGTCGTCCTTCGCGGAAACGCTGCGCAGCGCCAAGATCGCGTCCGACCTGACGATCGATCAGCACCGCTCGCGGATCATCGGCATCGTTTCGGCGCTGCCGAGCGAAGGCAAGTCGACGATCGCCGCCAACATGGCGCAGCTCCTGATGTCGCAGGGGTCGAAGACGATCCTCATCGACGGCGACATCCGCAATCCGGGCCTGACCCGCTCGCTCGCGCCGCACGGCGAGATCGGCATCGTCGAGGGCGTCCTGAACGAGAAGCCGCTGAGCGAGATCGTCATGATGGACGCCCAGACCAAGCTCGCCTTCGTTCCGGCGGTGGTGCAGCACCGCGTGCCGCACACGGCCGAGCTTCTGGCGTCGCACGGCATGTCGAGCATCCTGGCCGAGGCGACGTCGTCGTTCGACTACGTGCTGATCGACCTGCCGCCGCTCGCCCCGGTGGTGGACGTGCGCGCCATCGCGCCACGCATCGACGCCTTCGTGCTCGTGGTCGAGTGGGGGCACACCGCCCGCCGCATGGTGCGCTCGGCGCTGGCGGCCAATCCGATGGTCGCCGACAAGTGCATCGGCGTGATCCTCAACAAGGTCGATAGCGAGAAGATGAAACTCTATCGCGAGTTCGGCTCTAGCGAATACTACTTCTCGCGGTACTCGTCCTACTATCATGAAGTCGACAAGCGGGCGTAGGCGCGTCTCGCGGCTTCTGGACTCGATCGCATTCCTCGCCCTGGCACTGGTTCTGGCTTGGCTGGCCGGAACCTCGATCGTCCGTCAGACCCACTACGTCGACCTGTACCGCGCGGCGAGAACGCTGGAGCGGGGGCAGAAACTGAGCCTTGCGGCGGTGGAGCGGCGCTCGAACGACATCGAGCGGCTGATCGCCACGCGCGACTGCGACGATGCCAGCCTGCGTTCCGGCGTGACGCTGTCGCTCGCCGCGATCGAGCGCCGCAACCCGGCGCTCGACTTCGAGGGTTGGGCGGAGGCGCTCGAACGGGGTCGCCAACTCCTGCGCGTCGCGGCCGCCTGCTCGCCGCATCGCGGCGGCTTCTGGGCGCGCCTCGCGGTGGTGGAGCGGCTGATCGCGGCCTCGCCCGGCCGCGTCGTGCCGCTCGCCGCCCTGTCGATCCGCCTCGCGCCGGCCGAGCTCGGGGTGATTCGCACCCGCTTCCAGCTCTGGCGAACCGCCTCGACCTGGATGCCTGCCGATGCTTCGGCCCCGCTGCAGGCGGACATGCGCACGATCCTGCGGCAGGCGCAGCTGACCGACATCAGGCAGATGATCGGCAATTCCGCCGCGCTGAAGCAGCTCGCCGGCCGCGAGGCGCTGCAGATGGACGGCGAGCGCCAGACGGAGCTCGCGCGCCTGCGTTTCAACGAGGCCGCCGGCGCGAAGCGGGCGAACCGGCCGCGGTTCGACCTCCTCGACAAGCCGCGCCCCTGAACAGGTCCGATCCCGTGGCGGAACTTGACGCCTTGTGACGGATGGGCTGCTTTGCTAGGCGGCGGAGGCAGAGTCGAGTTCTAGGACGGTGGGCCCATGGCGATCCTGACCTTCGTGATCCCCGTGCGGCATCCCGAGAACGCAGCGAACTGGCAGGCGCTCAAGGGCCGGCTGGCGGAAGCGCTCCGCTCGATTTCGGCGCAGACCGACGCCGATTGGGAAGGCGTGGTCGTCGCCAATCGCGGCTCCGACCTGCCGCCGATGCCGCAGCGGTTTCGCGTCGAGGCGGTCGACTTCCCCCCGAATCCGCTGCACGAGATGACCGAGGATGCGCGCGAGCGCGTCTACGAGGCGTTCCGTCTCGACAAAGGCCGCCGGGTGCTGGCGGGGATGCTGAGCATGCGGTCCTCGCAATATTTCATGATCTGCGACGACGACGACTTCGTCAGCAACCGGTTGGCCGGGTTCGTCCGCGAGCATGCGGGGCAGCCTGGCTGGACCCTGGCGCAGGGCTACGTCTGGTCGGAAGGCTCCCGCTTCGTCTACATCGCCGACAATTTCGCCAAGCTGTGCGGCACGTCCCATATCGTGCGGGCCGACCTCTACGGCCTGCCCGCGAGCATGGCCGAGGCGAGCGAGGACTACATGAAGCGCCGCCTCGGCAGTCATGTCTCGATCGACGACGACCTCAGGGCGGCCGGTGCGCCGCTCGACAACCTGCCGTTCCAAGGGGCGGTCTACCGCATCGGGCATGCCGGCGCGCACAGCAAGTCGACCGGCCTGCTCCGGTCCTACGTCCTGCAGAAGGGGTTCCTGAAGCATCCGCGCCGGCTGGTGCGCAACCTCAGCCGCTTCCGGCGCATCGACGATCGGATCGGGCGGGAATTCTTCGGGCGCTGAGCATTCCGCCGCGCAAGGCCGGCGCGCGGGTTCGCGGACTAGGATCGGCGGCTGAACGACGCTGGACGGCCGCCGCGACGATGCTCCCCGCCGCATTCCCCTCTCGCGAAGACGGTCGCCGGGCGTGAGCGTCGCCGGTATCCTCCGCGCCGCCGTTCGCCGGCTGCGCGGGCGCAACGGCGGCGGTTCCCGGCGCGAGCGGCTGTTCGTCGGGGAGGGGAACCCGATCTTCTACGCGGTCGGCGACGTGCACGGCTGCCACGAGCAACTCGTCGAGATCGACCGGCTGATCGTCGAGGACGGGCAAGCCAGCCAGCGTCCGAAGATCGTCGTGATGCTCGGCGACTACGTCGACCGTGGTCCAGCTTCGGCCGACGTGCTCGATCATCTGACGGGCGGCATGCCGGACGGTTTCCGCCGAGTCTGCCTCTGCGGCAATCATGAAGAGATGATGCTGCGGTTCCTGAAGGAACCGTTCGGGAACCTGTTTTGGTTCGAACACGGCGGCGAGGTGACCCTCAAGTCCTACGGCCTCGACCTGCGGCCGATCCTGAAGACGCATCGCCGCCATCCGAAGGAGGTCGCGGAGATCGTCCGCGACGCCGTTTCGGCCGAGCATATCGAGTTCCTGCGCGCCCTGCCGGTCTGCGCCTATACGGACCGGCTCGTCTTCGCGCATGCGGGCGTGCGGCCGGGCGTCGCGCTGCGCCGCCAGACCGACGACGACCTGATGTGGATACGCGAGCCGTTCCTGTCGAAGGGGCCGGAACTGCCGCTCGTCGTCGTCCACGGGCACACGCCGTCGTCCCGGCCGGTCTGCGGCAGGGGCCGGATCGGTCTCGACACGGCGGCCTGCGAGACCGGCCGCCTGACGGCGCTGCGCTGGGACGGTGTCCAAGTGAAGCTGCTGCAGACCGGACCGCGAAGCGGTTAGTCCGCCATCTCGATCTGCATCTTCACCTCGCCCTTCGGATTGCCGGCGGCGAGCTCGAAGGCTTCGACGCTGTCAGTGAAGGGGAAGACCCGCGTGATCAGCGGCGCGACATCGATCGTGCCGGAGGCGAGCATCGCGACGCAGCGCGGGAAGACGTGCGCGTAGCGGAAGACGTGCTCGACGCGCGCTTCCTTCAGCATCGCGGCGGAGACGTCGTAGGCCGCGGGTTTCAGCGGAATACCGACGAAGACCACCACGCCGCCCGGGCAGAGCGGCGCGAAGATGTCGGCGATCGCCCGCTCCGAGCCGGCGCATTCGTAGATGACGTCTGCACCCCAGCCGGCCGTCTCGCGCTTCACCGCGTCAGCCAGCGCTTCGCGCGCGACGTTGACCGGCGTCACCGCGCCGAGCTTCGCCGCTAGCTCCAGCTTGCCGTCGTCGATGTCGCTGACAATCACCCGCGCCGCGCCGCCGGCGAGTGCCGCCAATACCGTCACGAGCCCGATCGGCCCGGCGCCGATCACCACCGCGACGTGGCCGGGCGCGGCCCTCGCCTTGGTCACGGCATGGACGCCGACGGCGAGCGGCTCGACCATCGCGCCGGCCGCGAAGCTCACCGCGTCCGGCAGCTTGAAGGTGAAGGCTTCCGGGTGGACGACGCTTTTGCGCAGGACGCCGTGGATCGGCGGCGTCGCCCAGAAACGCACCGCCGGATCGAGATTGTACATGCCGAGGCGCGTCGCCTGGCTCATCGGGTCCGGGATGCCCGGCTCCATGCAGGCGCGGTCGCCGACCTGGAGCGTCGTGACCTCGGAGCCGATCTCCGTCACGGTGCCGGAAGCCTCGTGGCCGAGGATCATCGGCTCCTTCACCACGAAGGGGCCGATCGCGCCGTGCGTATAGTAGTGGACGTCGGAGCCGCAGATGCCGACCGTGTGGATGGCGATCCGGACATCGCGCGGCCCGAGCGTCTCATCCACCGCGAAATCGCGGAGCGAAAGCCGGTCCTTGGCTTCGAGCACGAGGGCGCGCCGGTCCTCGCCGGCGGAAAGGTCCTTCGGAAGGGCGGACATCGCGTGCCTCCTCTGCGGCGATCGTTGATGGCGATTTGAGATAACGCTTCGGCGCGCGGAAGCGAAGGTCAGTCCTCGACGAGAATCGTGCCCGCAACCTCGATGCCGAAGCCGGTGAGGCCGACATAGGCGCGCTCCTGCGTCGCCAGCACCGCGATCGAGCGGACCTTCAGGTCGCGCAGGATCTGCGCCCCGACGCCGATCTCGCGCCAGCGCTGCTGGCGCGCCTGGGCGCTGGCATGCCGCTCGCCGTCCACCGGCGCCGCGCCGGGCTCCGGCAGCGCGGGCTCGAAGTCGCAGACCTGCGGCTGGCGGAGCAGCATCAGGACGCCGCGGCCATGCGCCTTGAGGGCGTCGACGGCGATCTCGACCCAGGTCTTCTCCTCGCGGGCGCGGCCGAACAGGTCCAGCACCGGCTGCTCGCGGTGGATGCGCGTCGGCACCCGTTCGGCGCCTGCCACGTCGCCGAACACGGCGACCACATGCTGCACCTGGTCGAACGGCGTCTCGTAGATGCGGATGCGGCCCCGCATGCCGCCGACGGTCAAGGGCTCCTCGCGCACGCAGGTGACGAAGGATTCCCGCCGGATGCGCCAGGAGATCAGGTCCTCGATCGAGACGATCTTGAGGCCGTGCTCGCGCGCGAAGGGCACTAGTTCCGGCAGCCGTTTCACCGTACCGTCGTCGTTGACGACCTCGGCGAGAACGCCGACCGGCTCCAGGCCGGCGAGCTGCGCCAGATCCGTCCCGGCTTCGGTATGGCCGGAGCGGGTGAGGACGCCGCCCTCGCGCGAGATCAACGGGAACATGTGGCCGGGTCGGAGGAAGTCCGAGGCCTGCGCGTTGCCGTTGGCGAGCGCGCGGGCGGTGTTCGAGCGCTCGTCCGCCGAGATGCCGGTCGTCATGCCGACCTTGTAGTCGACCGAGATCGTGAAGGCGGTGCGCATCGGGTCGAGATTGTTCGCCACCATCGGCGGCAGGTGAAGCCGGGCGGCACGCTCGCCCGTCATCGGCACGCAGAGGATGCCGCTCGTGTGGCGGATCATGAAGGCGATCGTCTCCGGCGTCGCCTTCGAGGCCGCCATGATGAGGTCGCCCTCGTTCTCGCGGTCGGTGTCGTCCACCACCACCACGAGTTCACCGCGCGCGATGGCGGCCACCGCCTCGTCGATCGAATCGAGCTTCAGGTCCATGAGTTTCATCCCGCCGTTCGTCCAGCGGCTTACCAGACGTGCCGGGCCGATCAACCTCGGCCGCGCGAACGGGCCGTCAACCGCGCCCGCGATAGGGCGGCACGCCCTGGTCGGGCAGGAACACGCCTTCCGGCGGCGCGCCGGTCTGCCAGAAGACGTCGATCGGGATGCCGCCGCGCGGATACCAATAGCCGCCGATCCTGAGCCACAGCGGCTCCGTCGCCTCGGCGATGCGCCGGCCGACGCTCACCGTGCAGGTCTCGTGGAACGAGCCGTGGTTGCGGAAGCTCGTCAGGAACAGCTTCAGCGATTTCGATTCCACTAGCTTGGCGTTCGGCGCGTAGTCGATGACGAGATGCGCGAAATCTGGCTGGCCCGTCACCGGACAGAGAGAGGTAAATTCGGGGCACGCGAAGCGCACGATCGTCGGCGGTCCGGGCGGCCGCTCGAAAGGCACGGTTTCGAGGACGGCTTCGTCCGGGGAGGCGGGCGGCCGCGCATCGGCGCGCCCGAGCTGGGTGAGGTGCATCGCTTCGGTCATGGTGTCGGCAGGCGGCTTTTCCGTGTCTGGCTGGGCGTTCCTATATCCGACCGGAGAGGAAGAAAACGAGCGGCCGGATGTCGCCGCCGCAATCGGGACCGTCGCGACCGGACTGGAACGTTTCCAGAAAAAGTTGATAATGCGAGCCAACGATGAAGACGAATGGCGCGGCGGCGTATGGGTCGAAGCGTCGCTCGCGTGGCTGGGAGGCCACCTGCCGGATGCCCCATACCGCCTTCTCAGCCGACGAGGCTCTGCTGATCGTCGCCGAGCTGAAGCATTTGGAAGGGCCGTTGCTGCCGATCCTGCACGCGTTGGAGGCACGTTTTGGCCATGTGCCGGAAGCGGCGATCCGCCTCGTGTCGGCCGAGCTGAACCTATCCCGCGCCGAGGTGCACGGCGTCATGTCGTTCTATCACGACTTCCACGCCGAGCCGCACGGGCGCCGCGTCCTGAAGGTCTGCCGGGCGGAGGCCTGCCAGGCGCGCGGCGGCGACCGGATCGCCGACGCCTTCGAGGACGCGCTGGGGGTGCGGATCGGCGAGACCTCGCCCGGCGGGCAGGTGTCGCTGGAAGCGGTCTACTGTCTCGGCCTCTGCGCGATCGGCCCGAACGCGATGCTGGACGACCGGCCCGTCGCACGGCTGACGCCGGCGAAGGTCGAACGGCTGGTCGAGGAGGCGCGGCTGTGACGCGGGTCTTCCTGCCGCTCGACACCTTTGCCGTCGCCTGTGGCGCGGACGAGATCGCTGAGGAACTGACGCGCGAAGCCGGGGCTCGCGGCCTCGATGTCGAAATCGTCCGCACCGGCTCGCGCGGGATGGCGTGGCTGGAGCCGCTCTTGGAGGTCGAGACCGGGGAAGGGCGGATCGGCTACGGGCCGGTCGAGCCGGGTGAGATCGCCGCGCTTCTCGATGCCGGGGTGCTGGACGGCGCGGCGCACGAAAGAGGGATCGGGCGGGTCGAGGAGCACCCGTTCCTGCAAGGCCAGACGCGCCTCACCTTCGCGCGCTGCGGCGTGATCGATCCGCTGTCGCTCGACAGCTACCGCGCGCATGGCGGCCTTGCCGGGCTGGAGCGTGCGGCGCAGATGGAGCCGCTCGCGGTCGTCGCGGAGATCACGGATTCGGGCCTGCGCGGGCGCGGCGGTGCGGGCTTCCCGACCGGCATCAAGTGGAAGACGGTCGCCGAGGCGTCGGCGGATCGGAAATACATCGTCGCCAATGCCGACGAGGGGGATTCCGGCACCTTCGCCGACCGGATGATCATGGAGGGCGACCCCTTCGCGCTGATCGAGGGCATGGCCATCGCCGGCCTCGCCACCGGCGCGACGAAAGGCTTCGTGTATCTGCGCTCGGAATACCCGGTCGCGATCCGCGTTCTGACGGAAGCGGTGGAACGGGCGCGGGCAGGGGGCGTGCTCGGCCCCTCCGTCCTCGGCAGTCCCCACGCCTTCGACATCGAGGTGCGGGTCGGGGCGGGAGCCTATGTCTGCGGCGAGGAGACCTCGCTCCTCGAAAGCCTCGAAGGCCGGCGCGGCCAAGTGCGCGCCAAGCCGCCGCTGCCGGCGATCAAGGGACTGTTCGGCCGACCGACCGTGATCAACAACGTCGTGACGCTCGCCTCCGTGCCGGCGGTGATGGCGGATGTCGGCCGGTACAAGTCGCTCGGCTTCGGCCGCTCGCGCGGGACGATGCCGCTGCAGATCGCCGGCAACGTCCGCTACGGCGGGCTCTACGAAGCGCCCTTCGGCATCACGCTCGGGCAGATCGTCGACAGAATCGGCGGCGGCACCGCGTCGGGGCGTCCCGTGAAGGCGGTGCAGGTCGGCGGGCCGCTCGGCGCGTATTTTCCGCGTGAGCTGTTCGACACGCCCTTCGACTACGAGAGCTTCGCCGGGCGCGACGGCCTCATCGGCCATGCCGGCATCGTCGTCTTCGACGACACGGCCGACATGGCGCGGCAGGCGCGCTTCGCCTTCGAGTTCTGCGCGGTGGAATCCTGCGGCAAGTGCACGCCCTGCCGCGTCGGCGCGGTGCGCGGGCGGGAGGCGATGGACAAGCTGATCGCCGGCGAGCGGCCGGCGGCGAACCTCGAACTCGTCGAGGACCTCTGCAACACGATGAAGTTCGGATCGCTCTGCGCCCTCGGCGGTTTCACCCCATACCCGGTGATGAGCGCCATCACGCATTTCCCGGAAGACTTCGGCCGCCCGCCCATGAGCGAGGCGGCGGAATGAGGAGGGCCCGATGAGCCTCGTTCACGAGATCGACTACGGCACGCCGAAGTCCGTCTCCGAGAAGACTGTCACGCTCACCGTCGACGGCTTCGAGGTGACCGTGCCGGAAGGCACGTCGCTGATGCGCGCGGCGCAGGAAGCCGGCATCTCCGTGCCGAAGCTCTGCGCCACCGACATGCTGGAATCGTTCGGCTCCTGCCGCCTTTGCCTCGTCGAGATCGAGGGGCGGAACGGCACGCCCGCCTCCTGCACGACGCCGGCGATGGCGGGCATGAAGGTCTCGACGCAGACCGAGCGGCTGAAGCGCATTCGCAAAGGGGTGATGGAGCTCTACATCTCCGACCACCCGCTCGACTGCCTGACCTGCGCCGCGAACGGCGACTGCGAGCTGCAGGACACGGCGGGAGCGGTTGGCCTGCGCGAGGTACGCTACGGCTATGCGGGCGACAACCATCTCGGCCAGCCGAAGGACCAGTCGAACCCCTACTTCCAGTTCGACGCCTCGAAATGCATCGTCTGCTCGCGCTGCGTCCGGGCCTGCGAGGAAGTGCAGGGCACCTTCGCGCTGACGATCCAAGGCCGCGGCTTCGGCTCGAAGGTCTCGGCCGGCCTCCGGTCGGACGACTTCTTCTCCTCCGAATGCGTCTCGTGCGGCGCCTGCGTGCAGGCCTGTCCGACGGCGACGCTGGAAGAGAAGTCGGTGATCGAGATCGGCACGCCCGAGCATTCGGTCGTGACCACCTGCGCCTATTGCGGCGTCGGCTGCTCGTTCAAGGCGGAGATGCGCGGCGAGGAACTCGTCCGCATGGTGCCGTACAAGGACGGCAAGGCGAACCGCGGCCATTCCTGCGTGAAGGGCCGCTTCGCCACCGGCTACGCCACGCATCCGGACCGCGTGCTCGAGCCGATGATCCGCGAAAAGCATGACCAACCGTGGCAGGTGGTGTCTTGGGAAGAGGCGATCGGCTACGCGGCCTCGAAGATCAAGGACATCCAGGCGCGCTACGGCCAAGGCTCGGTCGGCGCGATCTCCTCGTCGCGCTGCACGAACGAGGAAGTCTACCTGATGCAGAAGATCGTGCGCGCGGGCTTCCGCAACAACAACATCGATACCTGCGCCAGAGTCTGCCATTCGCCGACCGGCTACGGCCTTTCGACCACCTATGGCACCTCGGCCGGCACGCAGGACTTCGACTCGGTGGAGGAGTCGGACGTCATCCTCGTCATCGGCGCCAATCCGACCGACGGCCATCCTGTCTTCGCGTCCCGCATGAAGAAGCGGCTGCGGCAGGGGGCACGGCTGATCGTGATCGACCCGCGCCGGATCGACCTCGTGAAAACGCCGCATGTGGAGGCGGACTACCACCTGCCGCTCAGGCCCGGCACCAACGTCGCGATGCTGACGGCGCTGGCGCATGTCATCGTCACCGAAGGGCTGGTGGACGAAACCTTCGTGCGCGAGCGCTGCGAATGGGACGCCTTCCAGGACTGGGCCGCCTTCGTCGCCGACGAAAACCGCTCGCCGGAAGCGATGGAGCAGACGACCGGCGTTCCGGCCGACCTCGTCCGGCAGGCCGCACGGCTCTACGCGACGGGTGGCAACGCCGCGATCTATTACGGCCTCGGCGTCACCGAGCATAGCCAAGGCTCGACCTCGGTGATGGCGATCGCCAACCTCGCGATGGCGACCGGCAATATCGGCCGGCGCGGCGTCGGCGTGAATCCCTTGCGCGGCCAGAACAACGTGCAGGGCTCCTGCGACATGGGCTCGTTCCCGCACGAGTTCACCGGCTACCGCCACGTGTCGCGCGATGAGGTGCGCGAGACCTTCGAGAGCCTTTGGGGCGTCTCGATCAGTTCGGAGCCGGGCCTGCGCATTCCGAACATGTTCGATTCGGCGATCGACGGCACGTTCAAGGGCCTCTACGTCCAGGGCGAGGACATCCTCCAGTCCGATCCCGACACGAAGCACGTGTCGGCCGGGCTCGAAAACCTCGAACTCCTGATCGTGCAGGACCTGTTCCTCAACGAGACGGCGAACTACGCCACCGTCTTCCTGCCGGGTTCGACCTTCCTCGAGAAGGACGGCACCTTCACCAATGCCGAGCGGCGCATCAACCGTGTCCGCCGCGTCATGGCGCCGAAGAACGGCTATGCCGATTGGGAGGTGACGCAACTGCTCGCCCGGGCCATCGGCATGGAGATGGACTACAAGCACCCATCCGAGATCATGGATGAGGTGGCGCAGACGACGCCGACCTTCGCCGGCGTCTCCTACGCTCTCCTGGAGGAGAAGGGCTCGGTGCAGTGGCCCTGCAACGAGACCCACCCGGAAGGCTCGCCGATCATGCATGTCGGCGAGTTCATGCGCGGCAAAGGCAATTTCGTCATCACGGAATACGTCGCGACCGACGAGAAGGTTGGTCCGCGCTTCCCGCTGCTGCTCACCACCGGCCGCATTCTCTCGCAGTACAATGTCGGCGCGCAGACGCGCCGCACGCAGAACACGGTCTGGCACGAGGAGGACCGGCTGGAGATGCATCCGCACGACGCGGAGCAGCGGGGCGTGCGCGACGGCGACTGGGTGAAGCTCGCGTCGCGCGCCGGGGAAACGTCGCTGCGCGCGAAGATCACCACCCGCGTCGCGCCCGGCGTCGTCTACACGACCTTCCACCACCCGTTGACGCAGGTGAACGTCATCACCACCGACTTCTCGGACTGGGCGACGAACTGCCCGGAATACAAGGTGACGGCGGTGCAGGTCTCGCCCTCCAACGGCCCGACCGAATGGCAGGAGGACTACCGCGAACTCTCCGAGATGAGCCGCCGCATCGTGCCGGCGGAAGCGGCGGAGTGAGCGAAAGCCTCGCTTCCCGCCGCCGGCGGGCGCTGCTGTTCCGCGACGGGCGGTTCGTTCCCGGCGAGCGGGCGGTGCCGGAGGAGGTCGCGGTCGCCATCTCGGTCGACGGCTCGACCCATGCGGTGATGATGGCGAGCCCGCGCGATGTCGAGGACCTCGGCCTCGGCCTGACTTTGAGCGAGCGGATCGTCTCCCACCCCCGCGAGATCGAGCGGATCGAGGTGGTCGAGACCGAGGCGGGGCTCGATTGCCAGATCCGCCTCGATCCGGAGCGCGGCCGGACCTATGTCGCCCGCCGCCGGCAGATGACCGGGCCGGTCGGCTGCGGGCTCTGCGGCGTCGAATCGCTCGAACTCGCCGCGCCCGTCCTGCCGGTCGTGCGGGCGGAGCCGCGCTTCGATCCCGCCATGCTGGCCGAGGCGATGGAGGCGATGGCGCGCGAGCAGCGGCTCGGCCGCGAAACCCGCGCGGTCCATGCCGCCGGCTTCTTCGCGCCGGACCGGGGCCTGATGGTCGTGCGCGAAGATGTCGGCCGCCACAACGCGCTCGACAAGGTCGTCGGCCATCTGGCGCGGAACGATGTCGATTCGGCATCGGGTTTCGTCGCGATCACCAGCCGCGTGTCGGTGGAGCTGATCCAGAAGACGGCGGTGATGGGCTCGGCCCTGATCGTCGCCGTCTCCGCCCCGACGGCGCTGGCGATCGACGAGGCCGAGCGGGCCGGCGTCACGCTCGTCGCCGTCGCGCGGGGAGCGGAGTTCGAGGTCTTCACCCACCCGCGCCGGCTTCGCGGCGCCGTGCCGGCGGAGGAGCACGCCAGCCATGCTGCATGACAAGCTCGTCCACATGGCGAACCAGATCGCTCTTTTCTGCGCCTCCAACCCCGCCGGAGCGCGCCAGACCGCCAACGTCGCCGACCACATCAACAAGTTCTGGGATCCCCGCATGCGCGAGAAGCTGATCGCCAAGGCGGAAAGCGGCGAGACGGCGGACATGCATCCGCTGGTGGTGGAGGCGATCCCGGCCATTCGGCGGCCGAACCCCGCCACCTGACGCTATCGGTCGGCGGGCGGCTTCGACGCGAGGCCGGAGAGATACCAGCCCGTCGCGCCGAGCACCACGACGCCGGCGAACAGCGCCGCGCCGGTCGGCACCTCGCCGAAGGCGAGAAACACCCAGAGCGGGCCGAGCACGACGTCGAGCAGCGCGATCAGCCCAGCTTCGCCCGATGGAATATGCCGGCCGCCGGTGAGGAAGAGCACGTAGGCGAGCGCGTTGGTGGCGAGGCCGAAGACGGCGAGGATCAGGAACTGGACCGGCGTCGGCCAGACGGCCGGCATCAGCGGCAGGGCGATGACGAAGCAGATCGCCGCCGCGCCGAGGTTGATCGCGGCCATCTGCAGGTGCGGATGCCGCCTCGACAGCACCATGAGGAAGGAGAAGCCGACCGTCATCGCGAAGGCCAGCGCGTTGCCGCGGATGTCGGAGGGCCCGAGGGCGGACGCGGCCATCGCGGCGATGCCGGCGAAGGAGATCGCGCTGGCGACGACGACCCGCCGCGTCGGCCGCTCGCCGAGCCAGAGAAAGGCGATGCCGGCCGCGACGAAGGGGATCGTCGCGTAGATCGTCATGACGTTCGCGACGTCGGTGAAGGTCAGCGCGCCGATATAGCCGAACATCGAGATCGCCGAGACCGGAATGGCGAGAAGCCCGACCGGGCCGAGGCCGGCGAGACCGCGGTCGACCCGGCCGCCATTCCGCCAGGCGACGATGGCGAGGAGCCCGAGCGCGCCGAAGAAAGCGCGCCAGCCGAAGACGGTCCAGACGTCGAGGTCGAGCAGACGCACGAAGAAGCCGGCGAGGCTCCACAGCAGCGTGCCGGCCGTGACGAGCGCGATGCCTGTCCGCCGCCTTCCGGTGCTCGCCGCCGAATCGATCGTCGCCATGCGTCGACAGTGAACGGACGGTGAACGCGGCACAACCCGGATCTTGGCGGGATGCGTCGCACCACCGCCTGCGCTATGTGGGCGGAAGCCGACCCCCGCAAGGACACCGCGATTGCCGAGCGAAGCCGCTATCGAAGCCGATCTGAGGGCGCGCCTCGTGCCGCTGGAGGCGTATCGGCGTCACTTGAATGGCGACGACTTCGTGTCCGGCTGGCTCGCCGTCGACCAGCCGATGATCGACACCTTCGCCGATGCGACGCGCGACCATCAGTTCATCCATGTCGATCCCGAACGCGCCAGGGCGGAAGCCCCGTTCGGCGGCACGATCGCGCACGGCTTCCTCACTCTGTCGCTGCTCTCGACGCTCGCCTTCGAGGCGCTGCCGGGCGTCGAGGGGACGCGGATGGGCATCAACTACGGCTTCGAGAAGGTGCGCTTCATCGCGCCGGTGAAGAGCGGTGCGCGGGTGCGCGGCCGCTTCCGGCTCGTCGGCCTGGTCGAGCGCGCCGTCTCGCTCCAGTCGAGCTGGGAGGTCGCGATCGAGATCGAGAGCGGAGCGAAGCCGGCGCTGACCGCGCACTGGATCACGCTGGCGGTGATCGAGCCGCGAGAGGAAGGAACACCGTCATGAAGCCCGCCGGCTGGCCGCGCGCCGTCCTGTTCGACCTCGACGGAACCCTCGTCGACAGCGCACCCGACATCGCGGAGGCGCTGAACGAGACGCTGGAAAGCTACGGCCATCCGCCCCTCACGCTGGAGGCGGTGACGAAGATGGTCGGGCGCGGCGTCGACGTCCTCGTCGAGCGGGCCTACGGCGCGCTCGGGCTCGAGATCGATCCCGCCACGCGAGAGCGCGTCGTCGACCGCTATGTGAAACTCTACGAGGCGAGGGCGACGCAGTCGACGGTGCTGATGGCCGGCGTCTCCGACCTCCTGCGCGACCTGAAGGAAAAGGGCGTGCCGCTCGGCGTCGTCACCAACAAGCCGGGTGAGGCGACCCGTGCCGTGCTCGACCATTTCCGGCTCGGCGAGCTGATGGCGGTCGTCGTCGGCGGCGACGCCGGACCGGCGCTGAAGCCGGAGCCGGGCCTCCTGCTCCACGCCTGCGAGGCGCTCGGCTTCGCGCCCTCCGACGTGGTCTTCGTCGGCGACAGCGAGAACGACGTCCTTGCGGCGCGCGCGGCCGGGATGCCGATCGTCGCGGTGGCGGGCGGCTACACCGAGCTCACGCCCGAGGCGCTCGGCGCGGACGCCGCGATCGAGCGGCTCGACGAGCTGCCGGCGGCGATTCTCGCTCTTGCCGAAGGGGAGGGTGCGCCCGAAGTCTGAGGCCACTTCAGAGGAGGATCGCGATGAGCGGAGTGAACTACGAAATCGTCGAGCACGACGGCGGCTGGGCCTACAAGGTCGGCGGCGTCTTTTCCGAGACGTATCGCAGCCACGACGCGGCGCTCGCCGCCGCGCGCGATGCCGCCGCGCGGCAGGGCCTCGCCGGCGAGACGGACGGCATCAGCTATCAGGACGCCGGCGGCGAATGGCACGAGGAGGTCGCCGACGGCTCGGACCGGCCGGAAACCCACGTCGTCGACAAGGAGATGTGACGCCGCCAGGGATCAGACCGTCTCGCCGGCGGCCTCCCGCCGGCGGGCTTCCAGCTCCTCGCTGTAGCGGCGCAGGAGATGGCTCTCGGTCAGGAGGCCGAGCACGCGCTTCGACGCCGG
Organism: Plantimonas leprariae; assembly: GCF_008802405.1. GTDB lineage: Bacteria > Pseudomonadota > Alphaproteobacteria > Rhizobiales > Rhizobiaceae > Plantimonas > Plantimonas leprariae. The sequence continues at coordinate 143,456 of NZ_VZDO01000012.1, read as the reverse complement.
ATCGTCCACCACGGCCAGCGCCTCGCTTTCGGCCCGGTCGAACAGGCGGCTCGCCTCCCGCGCGTTCATCTGCGGCAGCAGCATGAAATCCTTGAACCGGACGAGTTCCTTCACGCTCTTGTCGAGATCGTCGATGTCTTCCGAATAGGCGTCCGGCACCAGGACGATGCCGACATAGGCATCGGCGCGATCGGTAATGATGACGCGCTGCGAGGAACCCAGCGGGAAGTCGCGACGGAACACCTTCAGCGTCGTGTCCTCGCTCGCGGTGCGGAGATCCCGCCGCATCATCCGCCCGACCGAGAGGTTGCGGATCCAGCCGACGTCGTGCGCCGAGCGGATGCTCTCGCCGCGCAGGTGGAAGCGCCAGGTCGCGAAGGAATAGCCGAACGTCTTCCGGACCGTCATCGAAGCCGTGACCACCGCCGCCAGCACCAGCGCCGTCACCGGCAGGTCGCCGGTCATCTCCAGCGCGAGGAAGGTCATGGTCAGCGGGCCGCCGATGATCGAGACCGCCATCGTGCTCATGCCGACCAGCGCGTAAATCGGCGAGCTCAGCGCCGCCGCGCCGAAGATAGCGGCAGCCACGATGGCGAAGAGCTTGCCGAGGATCGAGCCGAGGAAGAGCGAGGCGAAGAACAGGCCGCCGCGAAAGCCGCTGCCGATGGAGATCGCCGATGCAAAGGCTTTCAGGAACAGGAGCAGCAGCAGCGTCGTGGCGGAAAGGCTCGCGTCGAAGGTCGCGTGCATCGCGCCGTGGCCGGCGGACAGGACCTGCGGCGTGATCGTCGCCAGCCCGGCGAGCACGAGCCCGCCCAGTGCCGGACGCAGCGCCGTCGGCACGCGGCTGAGACGGAACAGCGCCTCCGTCCGCGTCACCGTCGTCATCACCAGGATGCCGATGCCGGCCGCCAGCACGGCCAGCGCGATCGCCGGCGGATAGTCCAGCGCGTAGACCGGTCCCGGCGCGCCGATGTCGATCAGGTAGGCATTGCCGACGAAGATGCGGGAAATCAGCGCGCCGACCAGCGCGGCCGCGACCACCGGCGTCAGCGTCGCGATGGAGTAGGTGCCGATGACGAGCTCGAAGGCGTAGAACGCGCCGGTCAGCGGCGCGTTGAAGGCCGCCGCGATCGCGCCCGCCGCGCCGCAGCCGACGAGCGTCCGCATGTCGCTCCGACGCATCTGGAAGGAGATGCCGATCCGCGAGGCGACGCCCGAGCAGATCTGCGTATAGGCGGCCTCCAGCCCGACGGACGCGCCGAACCCGTTCGAGATGACGTTCTGCGCCACGACGATCAGGCTGTCCGTCAGCGACATCCGGCCGCCGTGCAGCGCGTTCGCCTCGATCGGATCGACCAGCGCCCGGTTGCGCCGCCGCCGCGACAGCGCGAACAGGAGGACGCCGAGCGCCAGCCCGCCCGCGGCCGGCAGGAAGACGAGCGACGGCGTCGCCAGGTCGCCGACCGCGCTCAGGCGCTCGTCCGGGCGGATGGTGAAGAACAGGACGTGCATCCACTGCGCCAGCGCGGCGATGCCGATCACCAGCAGGCCGGATGCGGCCCCGATCGCGACGGCGAGGACGGACAGGCCGAGTTCGTTGCCGCGCACGAGCGCGCGCAGCCGGTCCGGCGCCTTGACGGCCGGATCGGCGGAAGCGGTGGTGGGTGGCGCGGCGGCGACCTTCTGTTCCATATGCCGTCGGGCGGGTTGCGGCTGTAGCCGTCTCCTACCGCCCCGCCGCCAGTATGGCCAGCCTCAGGCGGCGAGGGCCATGTGGGCTGCGCGCGACATCGCCTCCTGCACCTGCGCGCAGCGATAGGGCTTGGCGAAGAACTGGCCGTTCTCGGGCAGCGTCTCCGGCCGCACCCGCAGGTGCCCCGACGTGACGAGGATCGCCATCGGCGGCCAGCGGTGATGGACGAGGTGCGCGAGCATCAGCCCGTCCATCGAGCCCGGCATGTCGACGTCGGTGAACAGGATGCGGATGGTCGGATCGCGTTCGAGCAGCCGCAGCGCCTCGTCGGCGTTCGCCGCCTCGACCGCCTCGAACCCGGCTTCCTCGACGAGGTCGACCGCATCGAGCCGCAGCAAGGGGTCGTCCTCGACGACGAGGACCTTGAGGCGGGAAAGGTGCGACAACCTGGACATGCGGGGAGAATGCGGAGGTCGCCGCGCGGTTTCGTCGTTTATTCGAGTCAAATGCGCGGCTTTCCAACGTGGTAAAGCGATCGTTACCGAGCAACCGCCGGTTTAACCGCTCAGTAAAGTCCGTCGCCGGCGAGCGCCTGGTCCACCGTGATGGAGGGCAGCGGCACGTCGCTCATCTGGCCGAGGCGGGTGGCGGGACCGGGCTCCGGCATCGCGTCGACGCCGGCGGGAACCTCGGCGGCGGTCTGGATGGGGGCCTCGCTCGGCGGCGCGAGGATCACCGGCACCGCGGTCTCGTCGGCGCCTTCCATGCGGGAGGCGATCATCCGCTCGCGCACCGCGGTGCGACCCGGCGGTTCGAACTCGAGGCGGTCGCCGCGCCGGGCGACTTCGGCCTGCGTCTGGGTCGGGTGCTTGCGCTTCTCGTAGAAGGCGTTGCCGCCGGCGATCGCGACGTAGTGCATGTTGTTATAGGGGTACGAGTAGCCGGCGGTGTGGAAGAACATCGCCCGGCGGCCGACTTCCTCGTGCCGCGCGCCGAGCAGCACCTCGCGCGCCGTCTGTCGCGCCAGCCGCTCGCCCTGGCCCATCTTCTTCGACAGGACGCCCGGCGCGAACTGGTTCTTCTGCCCGACGACGCCGCAAACGCTGCGGGGATAGCGGCCGGAATCCTTGCGGTTCATCACCACGGTCCCGACCGCGAGCATGCCGTCGTGGCTGGAGCGGTTCGACTCGAAGTACATGACGCGCGTCATGCAGTCTTCGGGCGTGAGCCGCTTCAGGCGCGAGCAGCCGGAAAGCCCTGCGAGGAAGCAGAGACCGACGATGAAGAGCGCGCGGCGGTAGGCGAAGATACGCAACACTGGCCGTCCGAATGGCGGATGTCCCGCCCTGACGGTCGCTCCGAACGGTTAAGAGTCCGTTGGAGCCGCCGCTACTCCCGCTGGCGCGCCGTGTCGTTGACGCCGTCGAGGTCCGGCGCCTGGCCGTAGCTCATGTTCTTCATCTGCTGGAGAACGCGCGCCATCTCCTCGTCGCTGAGGATCGGCGGCTCGCCGAGGGTCAGCGCCTGCACGTAGAGGCGCGAGATCGTCTCCACCTCGATCGCCAGCGCCAGCGCGGCGGCGAGCGTCCGGCCGAGCGAGATCTGGCCATGTTGGCCGAGAAGGCAGGCGAGCCGATCTTCCAGCGCCTCGATGGCGGCATCGGAAAGGGCTTGCGTCCCGAAGGTCGCGTACCGCGCGCAGCGGATCGTCGTGCCGCCGGCGACGCCCGTCATGTAGTGGAAGCTCGGGATCGTCTTGTGGTGGCAGGCGAGCGTCGTCGCATAGACCGAATGGCAGTGGAGCACGACGTCGATGTCCTCGCGCGCCGCCTGGATATCGCGGTGGAAGCGCCATTCCGAGGACGGGCGGTGCCGGCCCGCATAGGTGCCGTCGAAGGCCATCTGCACGAGGTCCTCCGGCTGCATCCGGTCGTAGGGCAGCGAGGTCGGCGTGATCAGGAAGCCGTCCGGGTTGCGCACCGACAGGTTGCCGGCGGTGCCCTGGTTGATGCCGCTCTCGTTCATGCGCCGGCAGGTCGCCACCATCTCGCGGCGAAGGGCTTGGTCGTCGTAGGCGGTCACTGCGGGTCACTCCTGTTGCGGGCGCTCTCGCGCCAACGGGCGCGATAGGATGTCAGGTCGGGCAGGCCCGACGCGTCGGGCGCGTCGGCGGAAAGCGGGGCGGGTCCGCGGCGCGTCGTGTGGCCGGCGAGCAGCGCCGCGCCGGTCGCCGTGCCGAACGGGTCGTGGTTGACGATGATGCGCGAGCGCGGCACCAGCGCCGCGACCAGCGCGCCGAACATCGGCTCCTGCACGAAGCCGCCGTCGAGCGCGACCGTCTGCGCGGTCGGCAGGTCGTCGAGGCATTCGGCGGTGAGGAGCGCGGCATAGAGCACGGCGAGGCCGTAGCGGTGCTCGGGGTCGTCGCCGAGCGGCCCTTCGACGAAGCCGCGACGCGCGGTGCCGGGGAACAGGCCGTCGTCCGGCCCGAAGGAGGGCAGCGCCATCGTGCCGCTCTCGACGAGGCGCGCCAGCGTTTCACGTGAAACACGGCGTGGCGCATCGCCGGCGACGCTTGAGAATTCGCGGCCGCCCATGGTCAGCATGCCGGGCGTCGGGCGGCCGAAGACGTCGGCGTTGCAGGAACGGGCCGGGCGCTCGGTGTCGAAGTCGACGCCCTCGCTCCGGTCGGTCAACGAGACGATCCAGGTGCCGGTGGAGACGACGGTGAGGTCGGACAGACCCGCCGCCTGATAGCGATAGAAGTTCGCCGACGAGTCGTGGACGCCGTTGAGGACGCGCGTTTCCGGGGCAAGACCGGTGCGGGCGGCGATCTCCGGCCGCAGGCATCCGAGCGCCTCCCATGCGGGGCGCATGGCGGGAAGCAGGCGCTCCCAACGCCTGTCCGCCACGAGTTGCGCCGGTTTCCCGTCCGCCGGGGCCCAGAGGTGCGACTGCGCGGCGAGGCTCGTCACCTCGCCGGCGGCGACGCCGCTGAGCCGCCACGCCCAGTATTGCGGGGTCGCGAGGAAGGCGGTCGCCCGCGCGAAGGCGTCCGGCCATTCCGCTTCGATCCAGAACATCTGCCGGGCGATATGCGCCGCGCCCAGCATTACGGCGCTGCCGCGCTCGCGCCAGGAACCGGCGATCCGGCGGTATTCGCCGGCGACAGCGGGCGGCGGCTCCTGCTCGTAGTCGATCATCGGCATCGCCGGGCCGTCCTCGCCGACGAGGACGCCACCCGAGCCGTGCGCGGTCGCGACAACCGCCTCGATCCGGTGGCGACGGCCGAGATCGGCCAGGCCGTCGAGCAGCCAGTCCTCCAACGCCGCGACGTCGTGGTGCCGGTAGGGCGGCCCGTCGAGCGAGCGGTTCGGGGCGGCGACATGCTCCAACAGCGCGCCGTCCGCCGTCGCGGCGAAGAGCTTGACGTTGGTCTTGCCGACGTCGAAGACGGCTATGCTCATTCGAGGTTCGTGTGGTTGGCGCGCATCGCCTCCGTCGAGACGCCGAGCCGGTCCTTCAGCTTCAGGATCATCACCTCGAAGAGCAGAAACAGGCAGCCCTCGAACACCGAACCCATCGGCAGGATCGAAACCTTGTCGCCCTGGTCGTCGGCCATGGTCTGCGCGGGCAGCACCAGCATCTCGTCGGCCATCTTCGGCACGCGGCCTTCCGGCTGCGCGGTAACGACGAGGACCTTCGCGCCGGCCGCCTTCGCGACGCCGACCAAGGCCACGGCAGTGGAGATTTCGCCCGGCCCGCAGGTGACGAACAGGAGGTCGCCGTCGCCCAGATGCGGCACCGTCATGTCGCCGACCACCGAGACCGAGCGCCCGAGATGGAAAAGGCGCATGGCGAAGCCCTTCACCTGCAGCCCCTCGCGCCCGCCGCCGAACACCGAAACGTGCCGTGCCGCCGCGATCGTCGCGACCGCGCGGTCGACTTCGGCCTCGTCCAGCCTGTCGAGGACGAGGCTCAGTTCCTCGCCGGCCCGGCGATAGAGGTTGGTCATGCCTTGCGCTTCCTGTTGCCGACGAAGCCGGCGAGCTGCGGTCCCAGCGTCTGGAACATCACCACGAGGATCAGGATCAGGCCCCAGATCGCGACGGTGAGATAGTTCGACAGGCCGAACTGGTTGAAGCCCGACGAGATGACTTGAAGGATGCCGAGCGCCAGCATCAGTCCGCCGATCGTGCCGAAGCCGCCGAACGGATCGACCCCGCCGAGCACCGCCGCGAGGATGGTCACGAGGAGGTAGGACTGCGCGTAGTCGGCGGAAGCCGAGTTGAAGGTCGCGAGCATGATCAGCGCCGCGACGAAGCAGGCGAGGCTCGATAGCGTGTAGACGCCGACGAGGACGCGCTTCACGTCGACCGCCGAATAGCGCGTCGCCTCGATGTTCGAGCCGATCATCGCGCAGGCGAGGCCGAAGGCGGTCCGCTTCAGGACCACGCCGAAGAGGATCGCCGCGAGGACGAGCACCACGAAGACCAGCGGCACGCCGAAGAACTGCGCGTTGCCAATGCTGCTGAACATCTCCGGCACGCCGGAAAGCGCCATGCCGCGCGTCAGATAGATGCTGATTCCGTCGATCAGCGACTTCGTGCCGAGCGTCACGAGGATCGGATGGACCCCGGTATAGGCGACGAGCGCGCCGGTCAGGAGGCCGATCACCAGACAGAGCGCGATGCCCGCCAGCAGCGCCAGCGCGATCACGCCAAGGCTCGCGGCCGCGCCGGCATCCGCCGGCATGGCGTTCTGCATGATCCAGACCATCAGAAGCGCTGAACTGTTCGTGGTCGCGATGATCGCGAGGTTGAGGCCGCCGGTGATCAGCGGCACCACCATCGCCAGCGACAGGAGCCCGAGCAGCGGCAACTGGTACATGAAGGACTGGAGGGTGCCGAAGCTCAGGAAGCCCGGCACGAACAGCGAGAACAGGACGAGGAGCAGCAGGAGCAGTGCGGCGAGGCCGGCCTGGCCGCCGGGCAGCCCGCCGCGCAGGCGCGCCATCAGGCTCTCGATGCCGTTGCCGGCGTCCCTCGATGCGGCGGCGGAGCGGTTCTCAGGCATGGGCCGCCTCGGCTCCGAGGATGCGGTGACGCCGTCCGCGGCGCGACGAGAGGACGGTGATCGAGGTCGAGACGAGGATCGTCAGGCCGATGACGATCTGGAAGAAGTAGGAGGAGACGCCGAGGAGGTTCAGCCCGTTCTGGAGCACCGCGAGGAGAACGATGCCGAGCAGCACGCCCGGCACCGTGCCGATGCCGCCGGTGAGGCTCGCGCCGCCGAGCACCGCGGCGGAGAGGACGCCGAGTTCGGTGTTGACCATCGCGTTCGGCACGCTCTCGCCGACGCGGTGCGCCTGCACGAGGCCGCCGAGCGCGGCCATGAAGCCGAGATAGCCGTAGGCGACGAAATGCAGCTTGCCGATACCGATGCCGATCCGGCGCGCGGCCTCGCCGTTGCCGCCCATCGCGTAGAGCTGCCGCCCGACCGAGGTCCGGGTCATCATCGCCCATGTCGCCAGCGCCACGACGGCCATCGCGACGATCGGCAGCGTGACGCGCACGAGGTCGCCGGAGGCGAGCTCGACCTCATAGAAGGTGACGCGATCGATCCACCAGTCCGGCAGGTCGTAGATCGACCGGCCGCCCGAAAAATACATCAGCGCCGAGAAGGACACGCTCATCGTCGCGATCGTCGCGATGATCGAGGTGATCCGCACGTAGTGGATCAGGGCGGCGTTGACGCAGCCGAGCAGCGTGCCGATCAGGAGGCCGGCGGCGATGACAAGCGGGGCGGGGAGGCCGAGGCGCGTCGCCAGCATCGCCGCCGAATACTGCGCGACGGAAGCGGTGGCGGCGAAGGAGATGTCGATGCCGCCCGATACCAGCACGACGAAGAGGCCCATCGCCATGATCGCCTGCACCGAATAGGTCTCCAGGAGATCGATGACGTTCGGCAGCGTCAGGAAGCCGGGGGCGAGCGCCGAGAATAGACCCCCGACGAGGAGGATCACGACGAGCAGCCACGCCTCGGGCTTGCGCCGGAGGCGGGTCAGCGCGGCGCCCCGTTCGGAGCCGCGGTCAGGCATAGATCCGCTCCTCCATCGCGTGTTCGGAAACCCGGCCCGGCACCGCCTCGCCGACGATGCGCCCTTGCCGCATGTGGAGGACGCGGTCGCAGGTGGCGAAGACCTCGCCGACCTCGTCCGAGATCACGATCACCCCGACGCCTTGATTCGCGAGGTCGGCCACCACCTCGTAGATCCCCTGCTTGTTCTTGATGTCGACACCGACGGTCGGCGAATCGAGAATGAGGACGCTCGGACGTGCCGCCAGCCATTTGGCCAGGACGACGCGCTGCTGGTTGCCGCCGGACAGCGTCTGCACCGGCCGATCGATGCCCGGCACCTTGATCGCGAGGCGCTTCACCCAGTCCTCGCCGAGCCCTCGCCGCCGGGTGGTAGGCAGCAGTCCGAAGCGGTTGCGCAGGCCTTTCATCACCGCGAGCACGACGTTGTCGCCGATCGACTGCGGTAGGATCACGCCGAGCGACAGGCGGTCCTCCGAGACGTAAGCGATGCCGGCCCGGACCGCGTCGCGGTTGGAGCGAAGCGTCAGCTCGCGTCCCTTCAAGCGGATCGTGCCGCCCTCCGACCGGTTCATGCCGAAGAGCGTCAGCGCCAGTTCCGTGCGGCCGGAACCGAGCAGGCCGACGAGCCCCAGCACCTCGCCGCGCCGGAGCGTGAAGGACACGTCGGCGAACTCGCCACGCCGCGACAGGCGGTTGACTTCGAGCAGCGGCTCGGCCCCGGCCATGTCGCGGGCGACGACTTTCGCCTCGATGTCGAGGCCAGTCATCAGGTGCGCGATGCGCCGCTGGTCGACCTCGCCGACCGGATAGGTGCCGACCTTTCGCCCGTCGCGCATCACGGTGACGCGCTCGGCGATTCGCACCACCTCGTCGAGCCGGTGCGAGACGAAGACGACGGCGATACCGTCGCTTTTAAGGCGTTCGACGATGGCGAGCAACCGGTCGACCTCGGCCCGGGTCAGCGAGGCGGTCGGCTCGTCCATGAAGATGAGGCGCGCCTTGCCCGCGAGGCCCCGCGCGATGGCGACGATCTGGCGCTCGGCGACGGAAAGGTCCGAGACCGCCGCGCCGAGATCGAGATGGAAATCGAGCCGCCCGAGCACCTCCCGGGCGATCCGCCGCATCGCGCCTTTTCGAACCGGCGAGAGCGCGGCCCCGAGATTGCTCTCGATCGCGATGTTCTCAGCGACGGTGAGGTTCGGGAACAGCGACAGGTCCTGGAAGATCACCTGGATGCCGAGCGCCTTAGCCTTGGCTGGATCGAGCGGCAGCACGTCCTGCCCATCGATCTCGATCCCGCCTTCGGTTGGGGGATGGACGCCCGCGACGGCCTTGATCAGGGTGGACTTGCCGCAGCCGTTCTCGCCGACGAGGCAGTGCACCTCGCCGGGCATCACGTCCCAGTCGATGCCCTCCAGCGCGCGAACGCCGCCGAAACGCTTCGAGAGGCCGGAGAGGTGGAGGAAAGGTGTCGCGTCAGCCATGCATGCTCCCGCCGGCGGAGGGACGGCGCGATGCCGCGCCGTCCACTCGCCTTCTCGTCAGAGGCCCATCTCGGCGAGGCGCCCGACATTCTCCTTGTCGAGCGATTCGAGCTTCTGCGCCTGGATCAGCTTCTTGTCCGGGTAGACGCGCACCTTGCCGACCTCGGCGAGCTCCATCCCGTCGGTCGGTTCCTTGCCCGCCGCCAGCATCGCCGCGACCTCGGCGAAGATCACGCCCGCCGTCATCGGGTTCCAGATGTAGCCGCCGCGGATGATGCCAGACTTCACGTAGCGCTGGCCCTGGCCGGGCGAGAAGCCGCCGACGAGGGCGATCGTCTTCGCCTTGCCGCGGTCGTCGAGCGCGCGCGCCGCGCCGATCGGCCCTTGGCTGCCGAAGGTCAGGATGCCCTTCAGGTCGGGGTTGGCGCGGATCTGGTCCTGCGTCGTCTTCAGGCTCTCGTCGACGCTCTCGGCGACGCCGAAACGGTCGCCGAGCATCTGCATCTTCGGATACTTCTCCTTCTGGTAGGCGATGGCGGCGTCCGCCCAGGCGTTGTGCAGCGGCACGGTCAGCGAGCCGACATAGACGATGTACTTGCCCTCCTCGCCCATTTCCTTGGCGAGAAGGTCCATGTGCGCCTTGCCGTATTCCTCCGTCGTCGTCAGCTCGAAGTCCCAGTCCTTCTCCTTCTGGTCCGGTCCCTCGTGCGCCAGCACCTTGATGCCTGCAGCCCGGGCGCGGCCGAGCACCGGGTCCAGCGCCGGCGAGTCGTTCGGCACGATACCAATCACCTGCACCTTGCGGGCGATCAGGTCCTCGATGGCGCGAACCTGCTGGGCGGCGTCGGCCTGCGTCGGGCCGACCATCCAGGCGTTGACCTTGTACTCGCCGGCGCCCTTCTTGATGCCCTGCTCCATGGCGTTGAACCACGGGATGCCGCCGATCTTCACGACGATGCCGGCCTGCGCCTCGGCAGCTTGCGCGAAGGCGAGCGGACCGCGCAGCGCGCTCGCCGCGATGCCGCCGCCGATGATCCCGAGCGCGTGGCGTCTGTTGATGATCATGCCCTTGTCCTCCCTTTGGCTGCTGTTCCCGTTCAGGCCGCCTCGTCTTCCCGCGAGGCGCCCGGCTGCCGCGCCGTCGATCCGCGGATCGTCACGGCGCATTCGAGGCGACGTGCCGTCGGCGTCGCCGCATCGTTCTCCATCCGCTTCACCAGGCGCTGCCAGGCGGCGTGGGCCATATCCTCCACCGGCTGCCGGACGGCGGTGACCGGCGGCGAAACGAGGCGCATCCATTCCATCTCGTCGAAGCCGGCGAAGGCGATGTCCGCCGGCACGCGAAGGCCGAGCCGGCCGACGAGCTTGTAGAGCTCCAGCGCCGTGACGTGATCGAGCGCGAACAGCGCCTCCGGCCGCCGCGCGTCGGCGAGGCGGCTCTCCACCGCATCGAGCCGTGCCGCATCGCCGATGCCGATCTCGACGATCTCGAAATACGTCGGCCCGGCGGCGGCGCGGATGCCGTCCCAGCGCTCGCGCACGTTGCTGATGGCGAGGCTGGTGCCGACGACGAGGCAGGAGCCGTAGCCCTCGCTGCCGAGATGCCGGGCGATCCGCGCCGCCGCCGGGCCGTTGTCGACGGCGACGAGATCGAAACCGCCGCTGTCCGGAATGCGGTCGGCGACCACCACAGGCGTGCCGCCGAGGCCGATCGGCAGGCGCTCCGCCAGCGCGCCGTCGCAGGGGATGACGATGAGCCCGGCCGGCCGCCAGGAGCGGATGCGCGACAGGCGATCCGCTTCCTCGGCAGGATCGTTCCGGGCGGAGACGACGACGAGGTCGAAGCCGGCGAGGCGCGCGGCGTGTTCCAGCGTCGAGACGAAGGTGGCGAACATCGGATTGGTGAGGTCCGGCACCACGACGCCGACCAGTGCGGCGCGGCCCGAACGCAGCCGCGACGCGGCGATATCCACCACGTAGCCGAGCTCGCCGACCGCCTTCAGGACCCGTTCCGCGAAGTCCGGCGAAACGCTCGCCTTGTTGTTGAGGACGTTGGACACCGTCGCGACCGAGACGCCCGCCCGTTCGGCCACCATGCGGATCGACGGATTTCGGGCTTTCGACACAATCGCCCTCCCAAGACGATCGGAGCCGCTCGGCAACTCGTGAAACGTTTTATTGGAGGCTAGACATCGCCCCCGACCTTGTCAATGATGTTCCTGCGCCCGCACTACTTGGCTTGGACTGTTGCGCTGCAGCAGAAATTTGCGGGTGCGAAACAATTTGCGGGAGGAGAGGAAGATGGCGAACAAGCTCGGCGTGCATGCCTTCGTCTGGGAGAAGGGCTGGAGCAACGAAGAAGCGGCGCGCGCGATCGCGGCCAGCGCCGAGGTCGGCTACGACTTCATCGAGGCGGCGGCGCTCGATCCGTCGGTGATCGACGCCGACTTCACCCGCCGCCAGTTGGAGGCGGCCGGCATCGGCATCAACTTCTCGCTCGGCCTCGACTTCGACGAGGACATCACCTCGGACGACGCGGACATGCGCGCCCGTGGCAAGAAGAAGCTCCTCAACGCCGTCACCACCTGCCGCGACTGCGGCGGCGAGATCATCGGCGGCATTCTCTATTCCGCCTTCGGCAAGTACGACCGCCCGGCGACGCGGGACGGGATCGAGCGCTCGGCCGAAGTGCTGCGCGAGGTGGCGGAGGTCGCGGCGAAGAGCGACATCACGCTCGTCCTCGAAGTGGTGAACCGCTACGAGACCAACATCTGCAACACCGCGGCGCAGGGCGTCGAGATGGCGAAGCGCGTCGGTGCGCCGAACGTGAAGGTGCATCTCGACGTCTACCACATGAATATCGAGGAGTCGGACGTACCGTCCGCCATCGTCGATACGGGCGAGTGGATCGGCTACTTCCACACCGGCGACTCGCATCGCGGCTACATGGGCTCCGGCTCGATCGACCTGAAAGCCGTGTTCCGGGCGCTGGCCCGCGCGAACTATCAGGGGCCGATCACCTTCGAGAGCTTCTCGTCGCGCGTCGTCGGCCAGCCGCTGGAAGGCATTCTCGGCATCTGGCGCAACCTCTGGGAGGACGGACGCGACCTCGCCACCCACGCGCTGCAATACACAAAGGCGCAGATGAAAGCCGCCGAGGAGGCCGAGCGGCAGGCGAGGGAGCGCTCGCGCCTGCCGTAAGATCGGCTTCGCAACGCGAACGTGCTATCGGCCTTCCCGGACCACGAGCGGAACGGAAAGGCTGACGGCATGAGCGCGAGGGCATTCCCGGCTGGTGATGCGATCGAGCCGCGGCGCGGAGCCGCGGTGATGCTGGAAGTGCTGCGCAGCGAGGGCGTGCGCTACATCTTCGGCAATCCCGGCACGACCGAACTGCCGCTGATGGACGCGCTGACCGGCGCGCCCGACATCGAATACGTCTGGGGCCTGCAGGAAGCGGCGGTCGTCGCGATGGCGGACGGCTACGCGCAGGCCTCCGGCAAGCCGGGCTTCGTCAATCTCCACACGGCCGGCGGGCTCGGCCACGCGATGGGCGCGATCCTCAACTCGCAGTCCGCCGGCACGCCGCTAGTGATCACCGCCGGCCAGCAGGACACGCGCCACAACCTCGCCGATCCGCTGCTGTTCGGCGACCTCGTGAAGATCGCCGCGCCGGCGATGAAGTGGACGCACGAGATCACCCATCCGGACCAGATCCCGGTGATCGTCCGCCGCGCGCTGCACGATTGCGCCGCCGCGCCGTCGGGTCCCGTCTTCCTGTCGCTGCCGATGAACGTGATGGAGGAGATGAGCACGGTCGGCATCGCCGACGTGTCGACCATCGACCGGGCGGCGGTCGCCGGCTCGCTGGAGCGCCTCGCCGACATTCTCGCCAAAGTCGAGCCGGGCCGGCTCGCGATCGTCGCGGGCGACGAGATCTCCACGTCCGGCGCCAGCGCCGAAACCGTCGCGCTGGCCGAGACGCTGGGCGCGCCGGTATTCGGCTCGTCCTGGCCGGCGCACATCCCGTTCCCGACGGCGCATCCGCAATGGCGCGGCAGCCTGCCGACCAAGGCCTCCGACATCCGCGCGATGCTGGAGCCGTTCGACGCTGTCTTCGCGCTCGGCGGCAAGTCGACGATCACCATCCTCTATTCGGAAGGGCCGGCGGTGCCGCCGGACTGCCGCGTCTACCAGCTCTCGGCCGACGTGCGCGACCTCGGGCGCACTTACGCGACGGCCCTTTCCTGCATGGGCGACATCAGGGCGTCCCTCGCCGTGCTCCTGCCGATGCTGGAGCGCAAGCTCGCCCGGCACCGGCCGGCCATCGCGGAGCTGCGCGAGGAGGCCGCGCGCGAGCGCGATGCGCGGCGGAGAGAACTTAGGGACCGCGCCGAGGCCGAGCGCGCTGCGCCGGTGATGACGCCGCTCGTCGCCGCCACCGAACTGGTGCGCGCCATCGGACCGAACGTGCCGATCGTCGACGAGGCGCCGGCGACCATGGGGCCGGTCCGCTCGCTGCTGAACTCCTCGTCGCCGCGGCAATATTCGCTGTGCCGGGGCGGCGTGCTCGGCTGGGGCATGTCGGCGGCGGTCGGCACCTCGCTCGGCCTCGACCGCCAGCCGGTCGTCTCGCTCGTCGGCGACGGCGCGGCGATGTACGCGCCGCAGGCGCTCTGGACGGCGGCGCACGAGCGCCTGCCGGTGACCTTCGTGGTGCTGAACAACCGCGAATACAACATCCTGAAGAACTTCATGAAGGGCCAGACGCATTATCTGAGCGCCCGCGCCAACAGCTTCATCGCGATGGACCTCGTCGATCCGCCGATCGATTTCCAGGCGCTCGCGGCTTCGATGGGCGTTCCCGCCCGGCGCGTCGAGCGGCCGGAGGACGTCGCCGGCGCGATCGAGGCCGGCATCGCCTCCGGTGCGCCGAACCTCGTCGAGATCGTGATCGCGGCGACCTAGATTCCCGCGAAGAACCGCAGGCTTTCCGCCGTCTCGCCGGGCAGGGCGGAGGTGTGGCTGCCGGGGACGATGCCGTGCCGCACGTCGAGCCCCGCGGCTTTCGCACGCGCGGAGGTGAGGCGGATCGCGTCTTCCGAGCGCGTCTCCTCCGAGCCGTGCAGCATCAGGAGCGGACACTTGAAGCTCGTCGCATAGCAGGCGGCCGAGCGCATCTCGAACTCGCGAGGGTTTCCCGCGTCGAAGCGGATGTCCTCCGGGAAGCGGCGGAAGAAGGCGCGGGCGTCCGGGTTCGGCGAGAAGGCGGCGGCGGCGCGAAAAGTCGGCGCGCTCATCGCCGCGAGCAGCGTCAGCGTGCCACCGACGCTGTGTCCCGCGAGGAACAGCCGCGCCGGATCGACGCCGGGCAGGGCGCGCAGCGTGGTAGCGGTGGCGAGGGCGTCCGCGGTCTCGTCGTAGAAGCCCGAGAAGAAGCCGGGCTGGCCGTTCTCCGCCCGGAACGCCGGCATCATCGCGACGTAGCCGGCCTCGCGATAGGGCTTCGTCAGATCCCAGTGGCCGTGCCAGAGCGCGTTGCCGCCGTGCAGGAACAGGATCGCCGGGCGTTTCGCGGTCGACGTCGCATCGTCCGACAGCCAGGCGGCGAGTTCCAGCCCGCCGGAGCGGTAGGATATGCGTCGCGCGCCGGGCGGCGGGTCGAGGGACTCGCCCCCGTCTGGAGCCGGCCCCTCTCGCAGGAGACGGGTCTGGAAGCCGGCCCGCGCCGCCGCGTAGTCTTCGGCAAGCAGCGGCGGTTCGGCTTCTTCCGATGCCCGCGCCGACATCGGCAGGAGGGCCGAAGCCGCGCCCGACAGCAGCAGCGCCCGGCGGTTCATCGTCATGGAGCCGGCTTCGCGCTCGCATCGGCGACGAGCTTGCGGACGCGGTCGCAGAACGCCGTCTCCTCCTCGCCCGTCGCGTATTTCAGCGAGGCGAGGGTGCTCGCCACGGCGAAGAGCTTGCGGCCTTCGAGGGTTCGCGTTGCCGCCTTGCCGCCGCCGGCCTCGTAGAGCCGGCGCGGCGGGGTCTTCAGCTTGCAGCGGTCCTCGACGCGGACGCCGAGATAATAGGCCGCGAGCGCCGGGTTCGCCGTCGCCATCTGGTCGAAATCGGCCTTCGCCCGTTCCGGCTCGCGGAACAGCGCGGTGACGTAGGTCTGGTAGTCGTCGTCCTCGCTCTCCTGCGCCGGAGCGGCGATGGTGACGGACAGGAGCAGGGCGGCCGAGAGCAGGAACCGCATGGGAACACCTCCGCGATCGATCGCATGATGGCACCGCGTGGTGGGGAGCTTCAACTCACCGCTTCGCGAGAGTATCCGCCACCGCGCCGAGCCAGACAGCGACGGCTTCCGCGCCGGGATCGGGACGCCCGACCGCGCGGTCGCCGAGATAACTGGAGCGGCCGCGCCGGGGCCGCAAGCCGGCGGTGGCTTCGGCACCCTCGCGCGCCGCCCGGGCGCCTCGCGCGAGTGCATCGGAACCGCCGGCTTCGAGCCGTTCGACGGCGGGCAGCAGCGCGTCGAGCATGGTGCGGTCGCCGAGCTTCGCGTCCCCGAGGGCGGCCACTGCGTCCACGCCGGCGCGGGCCGCGTGCGCCCAGTCGGCTTTAGCCGGCGCGGCGATCCCGTCCAGCGCCGCGCCGGCTCGAAGCAGCATCACTGCGTAGAGCGCGCCGGACGTGCCGCCGACGACGCGGCGCAGCGTCGCCGACATCCGCGCGAGGATCGCGGCGGGGGAGAGCGTGCGGTAGCCCTCGATCTCGGCGCGGATCGCCGCCGCGCCGCGCGCGAGGTTGATGCCGAGATCGCCGTCGCCGACCTCGCGGTCGTTCGCCGTGAGCGCCGGCTCGGCCGCTTCCACCGCCGCAAGCGCCGCGAGGATCGCGTCGATCGTCCGTCGCGCGGCTTCGGCGTCGCCGGTGTCGTCGTCCGCATCGATGCTCCGGGGCGCGGCCGTGCCGGCGACCGTCCTCCGCCTCCCGGACGAGGGTTCCGAGCCGCGGCCCGGCCAGGCCGGCGCATCGGTCGGCGCGTCGAGCCGCGCGAGCATCTCGGGCCCGAGCGCGAGGGCGGAGACCGACGCGCCGGCCATGTCGAGCGCCGACAGGAAGGTGCCGACGAACAGCCGCTCGACCTTCCGCCCTTTCGCCTCCGCCGCCCGGACCGCGGCTTCCGCGACGATCGCCAGCTCCATCGGCGGCGTCGCGCCGAGGCCATTGACGAGGAGTGCGACCGGCTCGGCGCCGCTTGCCCGGTCCGCGAGGATCGTGTCCATCAGGGTCGCGACCAGCTCCGCCGCCGGCTGCAGCGGCGCGCGCCGGACGCCCGACTCGCCGTGAATACCGAGCCCGAGCTCGACTTCGCTCTCGCCGAGCGCGAAGCTGGGAACGCCGGCGGCCGGCACGGTGCAGGGCGTCAGCGCGACGCCCATCGTCGCGAGCCGCGCCACCGCGCCCGCCGCCGCCGCGTGCACTTCGGCGAGCGGGCGGCCTTCCGCCGCGGCCGCTCCGGCGATCTTGTGGACGAAGACGGTGCCGGCGATGCCGCGCCGCCCGGCGGTCTCGTCCTCGCCGGCCAGCGCCGCGTCGTCGTCGACGATCAACATCTCGACCGGCGTACCCTCGGTCCGGGCGATCTCGGCGGCGAGGCCGAAGTTCAGCCGGTCGCCGGTATAGTTCTTGACGATCAGGAGCACGCCCGCCGGCGAGGCGACGGCGCGGATCGCGGCGAGGACTGCGTCGGTCGAGGGCGAGGTGAAGACCTCGCCGCAGACCGCCGCACTCAGCATGCCGGAGCCGACATAGCCGGCATGCGCCGGCTCGTGGCCGGAGCCGCCGCCCGAGATCAGCGCGACCTGGCCCGACGCGCGGAAGGTGTCGATGTCGGCGCGCACGATCACCTGCTCGCCGTCGAGCCGCGTCAGCCCGTCATGCGCCAGCGTGAGGCCGCGGAGCATGTCGTCCACCACGGCGGCCGGATCGTTGATCAGCTTCTTCACGCGTCGTCCTCCCGTTTCCGCATCGTGATAGCGCTTATCCGGCCTTCGAACGAGCGGCCTGGCCCTTCAGCCTTCCTCGTGCCGCATTCCGGGCGGAGCGGGTCACCGGGGGCGGACGGAACACCAAGCGCCGTTCGAAGCGTTATGGTGGCGAACGCGACGGGAGTCGGCGAAATGAATGCGACGGGAAAGCGGCGTTCACCCTCCGGCGGACGCGCGGAGGCCTCGCCATGGAAGCGGGCGCTGATCCGCACGGCGGTCTGGATCGTGGCGATCCCGGTGCTCTGCGCCACGGTGATCGTCGGCGGCGCGGTGCCGCTCTACCTGCTGCTCCCCGATGCCAAACCTGCAGCTTCGGACACCACGGTAGCGGATGCCCAGCCGGCGAAGCCGCCCGTGAAGGTGGCGTCGGTCGAGCCGAAGCAGCCTGCAAAGCCTGACGAGCCAGCGCCAGCCGCTTCGAGCGACGCGCCCGCCGAGGCGGTAGAGGACGCCCCGGCCGTGACGGATGCGCCGGCAGCGGAAGAAGCCGCGCCACCCGCCGCCGCGGAAGCATCGGCGGAGCCGGAGGTAGCGACGGTGGTTCCGACCCCTCGGCCGGAGCCGCCGCGGCCGGCCGTGTCGGACGAGAAGCAGGTCGCCTCGCTCGCCCCGCCGCCGGCGCAGCCCGAGCCACCGCGCGACGAGCCTGCTGCTCCCGCCGCCGACCGGGGCGGGCGCGGCGCGGTGATCCTGCGCAACGTGACGCTGCGCGCCGGCCCGCACGGGCGCGAGCTCGGCACGCTCAAGCAGGGCACCCCGGTGTCCGTCGGCCGATGCGACGAATGGTGCGAGGTCCGCGGGCCGAACGGCAGCGGCTGGATCCACTCGTCCTTCCTCGTCGACCGGATGCCGGAGCGGCGCGATCGTGGGGTCGCAACGCGGCAGGTCGAGCGTCGCGAGGCGGCGCAGGACCGCGACCCGGACTGGCTCGACGAGGGAACGCGCTACGACCGCGACGACGGCCCCGTCGTCATCCGCCGGCCGCAATGGACGGACGAGGACGGACGGCCGCGCGCAGTCAGACGCTATGCGCCGGCGCCGCGCGACGACGAGTATTACGACCCGTACTACTGATCCCCCGACGCATCACGCCGCGTGTTCGAGCGCGCGGATGACGCCGCGCAGCTCGGCGAGGCCCCGAAGCCGACCGATCGAAGGGTAGCCGGGCGTCACCGTCTTCGTCAGGTCGTCCAGCATCCGCTGGCCGTGGTCAGAGCGGAAGACGATCCTGTCCGGCTCCGCGCGCTTGCGGTCCTCGGCGACGAGTTCGCGCAGGACCGCCACCATGTCGACATCGCCGTCGAGATGCGCCGATTCATGGAAGCTCCGAGGATCGCTTTCCCTGAGCGTCGCCCGGAGATGCGCGAAATGGATGCGTGACGCGAAGCGCCGGACGATCGCCGGCAGGTCGTTGTCGGCGCGCACCCCGAGGCTGCCGGTGCAGAAGCAGAGGCCGTTGGCGGGCGACGGGACCGCGTCGAACAGCGCGGCGAAGTCCGCCGCCGTCGAGGCGACGCGCGGCAGCCCGAACAGCGGCCGCGGCGGATCGTCAGGATGGATCGTCAGCTTCACGCCCTTCGCCTCTGCCACCGGCGCGACGCGTTCGAGGAACTCGATCAGGTGTCGGCGGAGCCGCACGGCGTCGACATCGCGGTACATCGCCAGCCGCTCGCGGAAGGCGGGGATGGTCAGCGGCTCGGTGGTCGAGCCGGGCAGGGCGCTCGCGATGTTGCGGGTGAGTTCGGCGACGGCCGTCTCGTCCATCGCCTCGAACACGGCCCGGGCTCGGCTGCGGTCGTCGTCGGAATAGTCGGCCTCCACGCCCTCGCGCTGCAGGATATGGAGGTCGAAGGCGGCGAACCGGTCCTGATCGAAGCGCATCGCGGTGGAGCCGGTCGGCGTCTCGTAGTCGAGGTCGGTGCGGCACCAGTCCACCACCGGCATGAAGTTGTAGCAGATGATCGGGATGTCGTTCGCGGCGACCGCTTCGAGGCTGGCGATCCAGGCGTCGATCTCGCGCTTGGCCGCGCTGCCCTCGCGCTTCACGCGGTCGGGGATCGGGATGCTCTCGACGACGCTCCAGCGCAGCGGCGCGCGCCCGGCCGGCGCGTTCTCGATCAGACTCTTCCGCTCGGAAACGGCTTCCGTCGTCCAGGGGTCGCCGATCGGCACCTCGTGCAGCGAGGAAACGATGTCGCTCGCCCCCGCCTGCCGGACGTGGTCGAGCGGCACGCCCGCCTTCGGTCCGAACCATCTCCAGCCTTCACGCATCGCTGTCTCCGTCAGACGAAGTATTCGGGGTGGTCGCAGCTCAGCCGCTCCACGTCGAGGATCACTTTGCCGAGATGGTCGGCCATCGCCGCCTTGGCGCTTGCCGCATCGCCGCGCGCGATCGCGTCGCGCACCGTCAGGTGCTCGGCGATGACCTGATCCATGCGCCCATGCGCCGGCAAGGTCAGGCGGCGGGCGCGGTCGACCTGCACCTTCGCCTGGCAGGCGAGCTTCCAGACCGTCGGATAGCCGGAAATGCGGGCCAGCGCTTCGTGAAAGGCCTCGTCGGCCTCGTGGAACTCGCGCGTGTCGCCGAGCGCCGCGACGACCCGCTGCCGCACGATGGTCCGGTCGAGTTCGGCGAGCCGCTCGGACGTGATGCGCGCCGCCGCCGCCTCGACCGCGAGGCCTTCCAGCGCCTTGCGGATGGCGACGCCTTCCGGGATCGAATCCATCGGTACGCGCGACACGAAGGTGCCGGACTGCGGAAAGATCTCGACAAGACCGGCGTTCTCGAGGCGGATCAGCGCCTCGCGGATCGGGGTGCGGCTGAGGCCGAATCGCTCCGCCAGCGCCTTGTCCTGCAAAAGCGCGCCGGGCGGCAGGACCATGCCGACGATGTCGGCGTGGAGCGCGGCATAGACGCGGTCCGAACCGGTCGTCGGCCGCGCCATTCCGACCGCGGGACGCCCCAGGACCCGTCGTCTCCCCCCGACCGTCGACACGATGCCACTGCGCTCCCGATTGACATTCTAATATACCAGTTGTTACGACAGCGGACGCTTCGCGGCAAGTGCCGTGGAAAGCTGCATGGCGGGACGGCACGCATGGCATTGAACCCGGATCGGCTGTTTCCGATCGAGCCGGAGGCGAGGACGCTCGCCCGCCGGCTTCATGCGGGCGTCGAGACGCTGCCGATCATCTCGCCACACGGCCATACCGAGCCGCGCTGGTACGCCGAGGACGCGCCCTTCGGCGATCCGGCCGAGCTGTTCGTGGTGCCGGACCACTACGTCTTCCGCATGCTCTACAGCCAGGGCGTGCCGCTGGAACAGCTCGGCGTGCCGGACGCAGGCGGCCGCCGCGCCGAGACGGACGGACGCGCGATCTGGCGTCTCTTCGCCGAGCACTACCACCTCTTCCGCGGCACGCCGACGCGCTACTGGTTCGAATACTCGCTGGAGACGATCTTCGGCGTGACGGAACGGCTCGGCCCGGCGAACGCCGACCGTATCTACGACACGATCGCCGGCCGGCTCGGCGAAGCGGACATGCGCCCGCGCGCGCTCTACGAGCGCTTCCGCATCGAGGCGATCTCGACCACCGACGCGGCGACGGACGACCTGAAGTACCACGACGCGATCCACGCCTCCGGCTGGAAGGGCCGCGTCCTGCCGACCTATCGGCCGGACGGCGTGGTCGATCCCGAGCGCGCCGGTTTCGCTGATGCGCTGCCGCGGTTCGTCAGCGAAGCAGGCGAGGCGATGAACTATGCCGGCTATCTCGCGGCGCACCGGGCGAAGCGCGAATACTTCAAGGCGCGCGGTGCGACGGCGACCGATCACGGCCACCCCTCCGCGCGGACCGCGAACCTGTCGGAAGCCGAGGCCGGGCAACTGTTCCAGCGGGTGGCGAAGGGCGAGGCGAGCCCGGCCGACGCCGAGCTGTTCCGCGCCCAGATGCTGACCGAGATGGCACGAATGAGCCGCGACGACGGGCTCGTGATGCAGATCCATCCCGGCTCCGACCGCAACCACAACCCGGCGGTGTTCAAGGGCTTCGGCCCCGACAAGGGCGGCGACATCCCGCGCCCGACGGATTACGTCGAGGCGTTGAAACCCCTGCTCGCCGAGGTCGGCAACGACCCGGCGGTGACGGTGATCCTCTTCACGCTGGACGAGACGTCCTACGGACGCGAACTGGCGCCGCTCGCCGGCCACTACCCGGCGCTCAGGCTCGGTCCGCCCTGGTGGTTCTTCGACAGCCCGGAGGGCATGCGCCGGTTCCGCGAGCTGACCACCGAGACGGCCGGCTTTTACAATACGGTCGGCTTCAACGACGACACGCGCGCCTACCTGTCGATCCCTGCCCGGCACGACATGGCCCGGCGCGCCGACTGCGCGTTCCTGGCGACGCTCGTCGCCGACGGCCGGCTGGACGAGGACGAGGCGCACGAGGTGGCGCGCGACCTCGCCTACGGGCTGGCGAAGCGCGCCTATCGGCTTTGAACAAGAGGGCGCCGGGAGCGCGCCAGGGGAGGACGATGCAATGAAGATCAACCGCAGGGGCATTCTCGCCGGC
The DNA here is from genome assembly GCF_008802405.1 of Plantimonas leprariae. Classification (GTDB taxonomy): domain Bacteria; phylum Pseudomonadota; class Alphaproteobacteria; order Rhizobiales; family Rhizobiaceae; genus Plantimonas; species Plantimonas leprariae. The sequence goes on along the minus strand of NZ_VZDO01000012.1, from coordinate 121,560 downwards.
ACCGCCGGCCTCGCCGCGACCGGCCTCATTGGGCGGCGTGCCTTCGCGCAAGCCGCGAAGCCGGCCTCGCCGGTGACGCTCACCGTCGCCGACGTCGCCGGCAACCTCGCGCTGACGCAAGGCGCGATGGAGGCCTACGCCAAGGCGAAACCCGACATGGTCGCCCGCATCGCCTTCACCAAGGCGCCGGCGCCGGAGCTGCCGGCGAAGCTGCAGGCGCAGCAGAAGGCCGGCAGCGTCGACATCGACCTCGTCCTCACCGGCACGGACGCGCTGTCCGCCGGTCTCGACCTCGACCTCTGGACCGACCTGAAGCCGCAGGCGGGCAAGCTGCCGAACTTGGCTGACGTGCTCCTGCCGCAGGCGTTCAAGATGCAGGCGATCGCCAAGGACCACGGCGTCGTCGTCAGCTACTACCCGTCCGGCCCGCTGATCGAATACATGCCGGACCGGACGCCGACGCCGCCGAAGACCGCGCAGGAACTGCTCGACTGGACGAAGCAGAACCCGAACAAGCTGATCTACGCCCGGCCCACCAATTCCGGCCCCGGCCGCACCTTCCTCATGGGCCTGCCGTACATCCTGAAAGATAGCGACCCGCGCGACCCGGCGAAGGGCTGGGCGAAGACCTGGGAATACCTGAAGGCGCTCGGCGAGAACATCGAGTACTACGCCACCGGCACGACGCAGACCATGCGCGAGTTCGGCGAGGGCACCCGCGACATCGTCATCACCACCACCGGCTGGGACATCAATCCGCGCGTCCTCGGCACCGTGCCGGAAGAGGCGAAGATCGGCACGCTGGAAGGCTTCCACTGGGTGACCGACGCCCACTACATGGTGGTGCCGAAGGGCGTCTCGGAGGAGAAGCTCGGCGTGCTCCTAGACCTGATGAGCTACATGCTGCAGCCGGAAGCGCAGGCCTATGCCTACGACGAGGGCTACTTCTATCCGGGCCCGGCGGTGAAGAACGTCACGCTCGACATGGCCCCGCAGGACAGCCAGGACGCGATCGGCGAGTTCGGCCGGCCGGAATACGACCAGTTGATCGCGAATAATCCGCTCGAAACCCCGCTCGACGCCGCCCAGATCGTGACGGCCTTCCGCATGTGGGACGAGCAGATCGGCGCGGCGAAGAAGTAACGCGCCGCGCGCGGAGAGAGACGCATGGAAGCTGCGGTGATGGACCGTCCGGAGCCGGCCGCGCTGGTGCCGGACAAGGCGACGGGCGCCCTGGAACTCGTCGGGCTCCGGCGCGCCTTCGGCACGTTCAACGCGCTGGACGGCATCGACCTGTCGATCCGGAAAGGCGAGTTCATCGCGCTGCTGGGTCCCTCCGGCTGCGGCAAGTCGACGGCGCTGAACTGCATCGCCGGCTTGCTCGCGCTGACCGGCGGCGAAATCCGGCTCGACGGCCGGCGCATCGACGAGCTGACGCCGGAGAAGCGCGGCTTCGGCATGGTGTTCCAGAGCTACGCGCTGTTCCCGCACCTGTCGGTCCGCCGCAACGTCGGCTTCGGCCTCGCCATGCGCGGCGTCTCGAAGGCGGATGCGGAAGAGCGCATCCGCGCCGCGCTGGCGCTGGTGCGGCTGGAGGACCAGATCGACAAGCTGCCGGGGCAACTGTCCGGCGGCCAGCAGCAGCGCGTCGCGATCGCGCGGGCGGTGGTGATCCGACCGCCGGTTGTGTTGATGGACGAGCCGCTGTCGAACCTCGACGCGAAACTGCGCCTCGAGATGCGCGCCGAGATCCGCGGCATCCACGACAAGATCGGCTCCACCACGATCTACGTGACGCACGATCAGGACGAGGCGCTGTCGCTCGCCGACCGGATCGTCGTGATGAGCGGCGGGCGCATCCGGCAGATCGGCACGCCGGAAGACCTCTACGAGCGGCCGGCCGACCCGGACGTCGCCGACTTCATGGGCTTTCGCAATCGTTTGCGCGGTACCGCGCACGGCGGCTTCCGCGTCGAAGCCGGCGGCGGGAGCTTCCCGGTGCGCGGACCCGCAGGCGAGGGGCCGGTGACGGTGTCGATCCGACCGGAAGACCTCGTCGCCGGTTCGGGCGAGGGGATCGCGGCGCGCGTCGTCTCGACCGAATATCGCGGCCGCGCCTTCTTCGGCATGGCGGAAACGGGTGGCGGCGAGACGCTCTACTTCCGCTCCGACCGCTCGCACCGCGCCGGCGAGACGGTTACGCTGGTTCCCGCGCCCGACCGGACGCTGCTCTTCCCGGCGACCGGCGCATGACGGCGCTGGCGCATCCGGGCGAAGCCGCCGCGACGCCGTCGCTGCGGCTGCGGCTCGCCGCGCGCGGCTTCGACGCGACGACGCTGCTCCTTCTGCCGGGGCTCGTCGCGATCCTCGGCCTGTTCATCTACCCGTTCGCGTACGGCCTCGTCGACTCGCTGACGCCCAAGGACGGCGGCGCGTGGTACGCGAACTACCAGCGCTTCTTCGCCGACCCGTTCCAGCGCGACACGATCGCGGCGACGCTCTGGCTCGCGCTGCCGGTGACAGTGTTGAACCTCGCGCTCGCGGTGCCGATCGCGATGCGCGTGCGCCTGATGCGCCGACAGCGTCTTCTGACGACGATCCTCGTCCTGCCGATCACGCTCGGCACCGTGCTCGTCGCCGAAGGCCTCCTGAACTTCCTTGGGCCGCGCGGCTGGTTCAACCAGACGCTCGTCTTCCTCCACCTGATCGACCGGCCGCTTCGGCTGACCAACAACTACTGGGGCGTCTTCGCCTCGCTGCTGATCACCGGCTTCCCGTTCTCGTTCCTGCTGACGCTCTCCTACGTCACCGGCATCGATCCGGCGATCGAGCAGGCCGGCGCGACGCTCGGCGCCAATGCGCGGAAGCGCTTCCTCCACGTCTTCCTGCCGCTCCTCGTGCCGGGCCTCGCCGTCACCTTCTGTCTGAGCTTCGTCCAGGCCTTCGCGGTGTTTCCGTCCGCCGTGCTGCTCGGCGCACCGGCGGGGCCGACCCGTGTCATGTCGATCGCCGCCTACAGCGCGGCCTTCGAGGCCTACGACCATTCCTTTGGCTCCGCGATCGCGATCCTGATGGCGCTGGTGCAGCTTCTGGTGGTCGTGGCCGTGCTCGCGCTGCGGCGGCTGTTCTACCGCGGACCGACCGGGGGGACGAAGGGATGATCCGCAACACCGGTCTCCTATCGAAGCTCTGGCGTTTCGCCGTTTGGGCGGTCACGGCGCTCTTCGTCCTGAATCTCGTCGGCGTCGTCGCGACGGTGGTGCTGAACTCCTTTGCGCGCCGCTGGTCCGGTACGGCGCTGCCGACGGGCTACACGACGCGGTGGTACGCGAGCGCCTGGCGCGAGTTCCAGCTTTCCGACGTGCTCTTCGTCACGTTCCAAGCCGTGTTCGCGGTGACGCTGATCTCAGGCATCATCGGGGTGACGGCGGCCTACGCGCTGGCGCGCCGCGACTTCCCTGGCAAGCGCTTTGCGGTGCTCCTGTTCCTCCTGCCGCTGCTGGTGCCGCCGCTGACCTACGGCATCCCGCTGGCGACGCTGCTCTATCAGGCCGGGCTCGGCGGCACGCTGACCGGCGTCGTACTCATCAACCTCGTGCCCTCGATCCCCTTCGTGGTGCTGGTGATGATCCCTTTCATCGAGCAGATCGACCCACGGGTCGAGGCGGCAGCGCGCGTCTTCGGCGCGGGAACGTGGAGCCTGTTCGTGCGCATCCTCCTGCCGCTCCTCGTGCCGGGCATGCTGGCGGCGCTGCTGCTCGTGCTGGTCCGCACCATCGCGATGTTCGAGCTGACCTTCCTCGTCGCCGGGCCGACGAGCCAGACGCTGGTCGTCTCGCTCTACTACGCGGTCTTCGCCTCGGGCGTCCGGGCGGCGCAGTCGATCGACGCGATGGCGGTGGTCTATATGATCACGACCTTGTTCTGGCTGATATTGGCGCTGCAGTTCGTCAACCCGACGCAGATCGTCGCGAGGTCCAAGCAGGAGCCGGCACATTGACGATGGACCGCCTTTCCGACGCCACGCTCCACGACCTGCCCGAGACGATTGAGCGGCCGCGCTACGACCGGGCCGGCCTCGCGAACGGCATCGTGCATCTCGGCCTCGGCGCGTTCCACCGCGCGCATCAGACGGTCTATACGGAACGCTCGCTCGAAGCCGGCGACGCGCGCTGGGGCACGGTCGGCGTGTCGCTGCGGAGCCCCGACACCCGCGACGCGCTGGAGCCGCAGGACGGGCTCTACACCGTCGCGGTGCGGAACGGGGAGGGCGACCGGTTCCAGGTAGTCGGCGGCATCCGCCAGAGCCTCGTCGCGCCGGAAAATCCTGAAGCTGTGCTGGCGGCCCTCGCAGACCCAGAAGCGCGCATCGCCTCGCTGACCGTCACCGAGAAGGGCTACTGCCACCATCCGGCGACGGGCGAACTCGACGAGGCCCATTCCGACATCGAGCACGATCTGGCGAACCCGGGAGCGCCGCGGACGGCGGTCGGCTTCCTCGCGGAAGCGACGGCGCGCCGCCGCGCCGCTGGCCTGCCGGCGCTGACGCTCCTTTCCTGCGACAACCTCGCGGCGAACGGCGAGACGCTGGCGCGCGTCTTCCGGCGCTTCGCGACGCTCCGCGACCCCGATCTCGGCGCCTATGCGGCGGGCGAGGTCGCCTGTCCGTCCACGATGATCGACCGCATCGTGCCGGCCACCACCGATGCCGACCGCGACCTCGTCGCGAACGCCCTCGGGGTTCGGGACGCGTGGCCGGTGATGACCGAGCCCTTCTCGCAATGGGTGATCGAGGACCGCTTCCCGAACGGCCGGCCGGACTGGGCGGCCAGCGGCGCGACCTTCGTCGCGGATGTCGCGCCGTTCGAATTGATGAAGCTTCGGCTCCTCAACGGTTCGCACTCGACGCTCGCCTATCTCGGCTATCTCGCCGGCTATGAGACGGTGGCGGAGACGATGGCCGCGCCCGGCTTCGCGCCTCTGGTGGAAGGGCTGATGCGGGAGGAGGCCGGCCCGACGCTGCCCGCGCTCCCCGGCTTCGACCTTGCCGCCTATCAGGCCGAACTCGTCGCGCGGTTCCGCAATCCGGCGCTGCGCCACCGCACCTGGCAGATCGCGATGGACGGTTCCCAGAAGGTGCCGCAGCGCCTGCTCGGCACGATCCGCGACCGGCTGAAGGCGGGGCTGCCGTTCGACCGGCTGGCGCTCGGCCTCGCGGCCTGGATGATCTACGCCCGCGGCCGCGACGAGAAGGGCGGCGCGATCGACGTGCGCGACCCGCTGGCCGGCCGCATCGCCGCCGCGACGGCGCAGCTCGAAAACCCCGGCGACATCCTTGATAACTATCTTGGATTCGCCCAAGTCTTCGGCACCGATCTGCCGGCGTCGCACGCTTTCCGCCGCACCGTTCTCGCCCGGCTGCATGACTTGCGCGAGAAGGGTGCCGCGCGGACTGTCACCGCCTACGAGGCCGCTTGAGGCCGGGAGTCCATCACCGCCATGTCCGTGCTCGAAGCCGTTTCGCCGACCATCCGCCTCCACCCCCACGACAACGTCGCCGTCGCCCGCCAGCCGATCGCGGCCGGCGAGCCGATCGGTACCGGCGGCATCCGGGCGCGGGACGCGATCCCAAGCGGCCACAAGGTGGCGCTGCGCCGGATCGAGCCGGACGAGACCGTGACGAAGTACGGGCAGGCCATCGGCCACGCCTCGCGGGTGATCGAGCCCGGCGAGCACGTCCACCTGCAGAACCTCGCGATGCAGGACTCGGCGGCCGAGCACCGTTTCGCCAGCGACGGCCGGCAGACGCCGCTGTTCCCGGAAAGCGAGCGCCGGACCTTCCAGGGGTATCTGCGCGCCGACGGGCAGGTGGGAACGCGCAACTACATCGGCATCGTATCGTCGGTGAACTGCTCGGCGACGGTGTCGCGGGCGATCGCCGACCATTTCAACCGGCGCGGCGGGCTCGACGGCTTCCCGAACGTCGACGGGGTCGTGGCGCTGACGCACGGGCAGGGCTGCGCGCTAGGGCTGCAGACGGAGGGCTACACCTACCTGACCCGCACGCTTTCCGGCTACGCGAAGAACCCGAACTTCGGCGCGATCCTGATGATCGGGCTCGGCTGCGAGACGAACCAAATCTCGGCGATCACCGAGAAATACGGCCTCGACGAGGGGCCGCTGCTCCGGACGATGACGATCCAGCAGCTCGGCGGCACGCGGAAGACCGTGGAGACCGCGGCGGCGATCATCGGCGAGATGCTGCCGCAGGTGAACGCGGCGGAGCGGACGGCGCAGCCGCTGTCCGGCCTGAAGCTCGCGCTCGAATGCGGCGGCTCGGACGGTTATTCCGGCATCTCCGCCAACCCGGCGCTGGGGATCTGCTCCGACCTCTTGGTTCGGCACGGCGGCACGTCCTGCCTCGCCGAGACGCCGGAGATCTACGGCGCGGAGCACCTGCTGACGCGTCGCGCGGTGACGCCGGCCGTCGCCGAGAAGCTGATGAGGCGGATCGAATGGTGGCGCGAATACACCGCCCGGCACGGGGCGGAGCTGAACAACAACCCCTCGCACGGCAACAAGGCCGGCGGCCTCACCACCATCCTCGAGAAGTCGCTCGGCGCGGTGGCGAAGGGCGGCTCGATGCCGCTGGAAGCCGTCTACGAGTATGCCGAGCCGATCACGAAGACCGGCTTCGTGTTCATGGACACGCCCGGCTACGACCCCGTCGCCGTGACGGGCCAGATCGCTGGCGGCTGCAACATGGTGATCTTCACCACCGGCCGAGGCTCGGTCTCCGGCTGGAAGCCGGTGCCGACGATCAAGGTGGCGACCAACGACGCCATGTACGAGCACATGAGCGACGACATGGACGTCAACTGCGGCGGCATCGTCACCGGCCGCGAGACGATCGAAGCGGCCGGCGCGGCGATGTTCGAGAAGCTCCTCGCCGTCGCGTCCGGCGAGAAGACGCAAAGCGAGATCTACGATTACGGCGACAATGAGTTCGTGCCCTGGCAGCTCGGCGCGGTCACCTGACCGCACCCGTCGCCTCGCGCGGCACGATCGCGCCGGGATGGCCGACGACGATGCCGGCGAGGTCGTGGCCGGCGCGGGCGGCTTCCTTCGGCGGGACCCCGCGCAGCCGGGAGGCGAGATAGGCGGCCGCGAAGCTGTCGCCGGCCGCAGTGGTGTCGACGACGTTCGAGACGGGCGCGGCTTCGACCATCGCCTCGGTCTCCTCGTGCAACACCCGGCAGGCGGGTTGGTCGAGCTTGAGGACGATCTCCTTGCCCACGGCGTGGCGCAATAGTTCCGCCTCGCCCACTTCGCCGTGCAGCAGCGTCAGGTCCTCGACGGAGGCGAGCACGATGTCGGCGCTCCGGAACATCCGCGTGTAGAGTTCGGCCGCGACCGCTTTGTCCGGCCAGCCGCGCGGCCGGAAGTTGGTGTCGAAAGCGACGCGCCCGCCGCGGTTTTGCACCCGGTCCAGCATCGCGAACAGCTTCTCCCGCGACGGCGGATCGTAGATCGAGAGCGTGATGCCGGAGACGTAGACGAGGTCGAACGGGTCCAGCGCGTCCGGCTCAATGTGGTCGAAGAGCCGGCGTGCCGCCGCGGAATCGCGCCAGTAAGAGAAGCGGCGCTCGCCTTTCGCGTCCGTCTGGATGATGTAGAGGCCGGGCAGACGGCTCGGCAACCGCTGCACGAACCCCGTGCTGACGCCCTCCGCGCCCCAGGCCGCCAGCATCTCGTCGCTCCACGCGTCGTCGCCGAGCGCCGTGACGTAGTCGACCGGTATGCCGAGACGCGCGAGGTATACGGCGGTGTTCAGCGTGTCGCCGCCGAAGCCGCGCGTCAGCGTGCCGTCCGGCCGCTCGCGCAGTTCCACCATGCACTCACCGATCGACGCGACCCGCATTCCGGCCTCCGCTGCGCGTGTCCGGCTTCGTGGCCGGGCCCGAGACGCGTTTCATATCGGCTTCGCGATCGGGACGCTAACGCTTCCGCGGCGAACGACCGGTGATGGAACGGCTCGTTTCGCCGCCTAGCTTTCCGTTGATACGAAATTCTACGAAAGCGGTAGACTTCGAACCAAGTCCAACTGGTTCCTTCCCGTCGCCTCGTCGAGGATGCCTGAACCGTTCAGGAGACCCCACGTGAAACGAATCGCAACGAGACTGCTCGCCGCAGCGGCGCTGGCGCTGTTTGTGGCCCAGCCGGCGCTCGCCGCCGACCAGACGATCCTCAACGTCTCGTACGACCCGACGCGCGAGCTCTACAAGGCCTTCAACAAGGCCTTTTCCAATTATTGGGAGAAAGAGGGCGGCGAGAGCGTCACGGTGCGCCAGTCGCATGGCGGCTCGGGCGCGCAGGCGCGCTCCGTGATCGACGGGCTAGACGCCGACGTGGTGACGCTGGCGCTGCAGGCCGACATCGACGCCATCGCGAAGAATGGCATCATCAAGTCGGACTGGCTGGACCGCCTGCCGAACCATTCGACGCCCTACACGTCGACGATCGTGTTCCTCGTGCGCGAAGGCAACCCGAAGGGCATCAAGGACTGGGGCGACCTCGTGAAGGACGACGTCCAGGTCATCACGCCGAACCCGAAGACCTCCGGCGGGGCGCGCTGGAACTATCTCGCGGCCTGGGCCTGGGCGGCGAAGCAGAACGGCGGCGACGAGGCGAAGACGAAGGACTACGTCGCGAACCTCTTCCGCCACGTGCCGGTGCTGGACTCCGGCGCGCGGGGCGCCACGACGACCTTCACCCAGCGCGGCATCGGCGACGTGCTCATCGCCTGGGAGAACGAGGCGTTTCTGACGCTGAACGAGCTCGGCGACGACGAGTTCGACATCGTCGTGCCTTCGCTCTCCATCGTGGCCGAGCCGCCGGTGGCGGTGGTCGACAAGAACGTCGACGCCAAGGGCACGCGCAAGGTGGCGGAGGCCTACCTCCAGTACCTCTACTCGCCGGAAGGCCAGAAGATCGCCGCGAAGAACTTCTACCGGCCCTCCAAGCCCGAGGACGCCGACCCGGAGGACGTGGCGCGCTTCCCGAAGCTCGATCTCGTGACGATCCGCGATCCGATCTTCGGCGGCTGGGAAAAGGCGCAGCCGCAGCATTTCGGAGACGGCGGCATCTTCGATCAGCTATACAAACCCGCTAAGTGAGCGAAGGCGCGCTTGCCGGTATCGCGGCGTCGTCGCGATACCGGAGGGGCTTCATGGGCAAAACGGCGGGGTTCGCCCCGTTCAGGCGTGCGAGCGTCATTCCCGGTTTCGGGCTGGCCTTCGGTTTCACCGTCACCTATCTCGGCCTCGTCGTCCTCATTCCGCTCGGCGCGCTGCTGCTCCGCTCGGCCGGCGTTGGCTGGTCGGGCTTCGTCGCGACCGCCTTCGACCCGCGCACGCTCGCCGCGATGCGCCTCACCTTCGGCGCGTCCTTCGCGGCCGCGACGATCAACGCCGTCTTCGGCGTCCTGCTGGCCTGGGTGCTGGTGCGTTATCGTTTTCCGGGCCGGCGGCTGGTGGACGCGGCGATCGACCTGCCCTTCGCGCTGCCGACCGCCGTCGCCGGACTGACCCTCGCCGGCCTCTACAGCCGCAACGGCTGGGTCGGCGAACTCCTGACGCCGCTCGGTATCAAGGTCGCCTACACGCCGCTCGGCGTCGTGGTGGCGCTGACCTTCGTGGCGCTGCCGTTCATGGTGCGCACCGTGCAGCCGGTGATCGAGGAGATCGACCGCGAATACGAGGAGGCGGCCGCAACGCTCGGCGCGACGCGGCTGCAGACGGTGGTACGCGTCATCCTGCCCTCGCTGGTGCCGGCGATGCTGACCGGCTACGCGCTGTCCTTCGCGCGGGCGATCGGCGAATACGGCTCGGTGATCTTCATCGCCGGCAACCAGCCCTACGTCTCGGAGATCGTGCCGCTGCTGATCGTCTTCCGGCTTGAGGAGTTCAACTACCCGGCCGCCACCGCCATCGCGACCTTGATGCTGCTGATCTCATTCGCGATCCTGCTTGCGATCAACCTCGTCCAGACCTGGAGCCGGCGGAGGTTCGGTCATGTCGCTTGAGCCGAGCCTCGGCGCTGCCGGCACCCCTCGTACGCGCCGGCGACCGGCCGTCACGACGGAGCCGCCCCTCGTGCGGCGCTTGCTGATCGGCATCGCGCTCGCCTTCGTCGGCGTCTTCCTGTTCCTGCCGCTCGTCTCGGTCTTCGCGGAGGCTCTGAAAGACGGGCTGGACACCTACTGGGACTCGATCCGCGAGCCGGACACGCTTTCCGCCATCACCATGACGCTGCTGGTGGCGGCGATCGCGGTGCCCTCGAACCTCGTCTTCGGGGTGGTGGCGGCCTGGGCGGTCGCGAAGTTCGAGTTCAAGGGCAAGAGCCTGCTCGTGACGCTGATCGACCTGCCGTTCTCGGTGTCGCCGGTGATCGCCGGGCTGATCTACGTGCTGCTCTTCGGCAGCCAAGGCTACTTCGGGCCCTGGCTGCAGGCTCACGGGATCACGATCATCTTCGCGCTGCCCGGCATCGTCATCGCGACGATCTTCGTCACCTTTCCCTTCGTCGCGCGCGAACTGATCCCGCTGATGCAGGAGCAGGGGACGGGCGACGAGGAGGCGGCGGTCTCGCTCGGCGCGACCGGGTGGCAGACCTTCCGGCGCGTGACGCTGCCGAACGTGAAGTGGGGCCTGCTCTACGGCGTGCTCCTCTGCAACGCCCGGGCGATGGGGGAGTTCGGCGCGGTCGCCGTCGTTTCCGGCCGCATCCGCGGCGAGACCAATACGATGCCGCTGCAGACCGAGATCCTGTCGAACGAGTTCCCGCTTTCGGCCGCCTTCGCCGTGGCTTCCCTCCTGGCGCTGCTCGCGCTGCTGACGCTCGCCCTGAAGACCTTCCTCGAATGGCGCTACGGCGACGAGATGTCGTCCGGGCAGCCGGGCCACTGATATGGAAATCTCCGTCAGACACGTCCGCAAGGAGTTCGACCGCTATCCGGCGCTGCACGACGTCTCGCTCGACATTCGCTCGGGCGAGCTGATCGCGCTGCTCGGGCCGTCCGGCTCCGGCAAGACGACGCTGCTCCGCCTCATCGCCGGGCTGGAGTTCCCGACCGAGGGGCAGATCTTCTTCGGCGCGGACGATGCCTCCGACAAGAGCGTACAGGAGCGCAACGTCGGCTTCGTGTTCCAGCACTACGCACTGTTCCGCCACATGACGGTGGCCGACAATATCGGCTTCGGCCTGTCGGTGCGGCCGAAGGGCACCCGGCCGGCGAAGGGCGAAATCCGCCGGCGCGCGCTGGAGCTCCTCGACCTCATCCAGTTGCCGGGGCTGGAAAACCGCTTTCCGCGCCAGTTGTCCGGCGGCCAGCGCCAGCGCGTCGCGCTGGCACGGGCGCTGGCGATCGAGCCGCGTGTGCTCCTCCTCGACGAGCCGTTCGGCGCGCTCGACGCCAAGGTTCGCAAAGACCTGCGCCGCTGGCTGCGCGAACTGCACGACAAGACCGGCCACACCACCATCTTCGTGACGCACGATCAGGAGGAGGCGCTGGAGCTCGCCGACCGGGTCGTGGTGATGAGCCAGGGCCGGATCGAGCAGGTCGGCATCGCCGACGACATCTACGACCGGCCGGCGACGCCCTTCGTCTTCTCGTTCATCGGCGAGTCGAGCACCCTGCCGGTGACGGTCACGAACGGGCAGGTGCTGTTCGACGGCTCGGCGCTTGGGCTGGACGCCTCGGAGCCGGACGGGCCGGCGCGCCTGTTCGTCCGCCCGCACGACCTTGAGATCGTCGGAACCGGCGAGGGCGCGATTTCGGGCGAGGTCGTGGTGGTGCGCCGCGCCGGGCCGGTGCGGCTGGTGGAGATCGAGGCCGGGCGCGCCCGAACGCGGCTGGAGATCGAGGTCGCGGCAGACGACGACAGCCACCTGACGGGCACGATCCACGTGCGGCCGAAGCGCTGGAAGCTGTTCCCGGGCGCGGGGTGAGTCCGGCGGTCAGGCCGCGAAGTAGTAGTTCGTCAGGTGGAAGAAGATCGGGGCGGCGAAGGTGACGGAGTCCATCCGGTCTAGCGCGCCGCCGTGGCCTTCGATCATCGTGCCCCAGTCCTTCGCGCCCATCGAGCGCTTGATGGCGGAGAGCACCAGCCCGCCAAGAAAGCCCGCCACGACCACCGCAAGGGCGAGGGCGGTCGCCTGCAGCGGCGTGAACGGCGTGATCCAGAACAGCGCCGTGCCGAGGAGGGTGGCGGCCAGCCCGCCGCCGATCAGCCCTTCCCACGTCTTCGACGGCGAGACGTTCGGCGCGAGCCGGTGGCGGCCGAAAAGCTTGCCGAAGACGTATTGCAGCACGTCGCTCATCTGCACGACCGCGATCAGGAAGAACAGCAGCAGGAAGTTCCGCCCCTCGAAGCCGGGAATCCGCAGCATCAGGAGCGCCGGCGCGTGGCTGATGCAGAAGACGGTCAGCATCAGGCCCCATTGGATCTTGGCGGTGCGCTGCAGGAAGTTCGACGTGTCGCCGCCGACCACCGACAGGGCGGGGAGGGCGAGGAAGGCGTAGACCGGGATCAGGATCGTGAACAGCGACAGCCAGTCGACGCCGATCAGCACGTATTGCAGCGGGATGAAAGCATAGAAGGCGAGCGCCACCGAGCGGTGGTCGGCCGGCCGCGTCGGCGTCAGCGTAATGAACTCGCGCAGACAGTAGAAGGAGGTGAGGGCGAAGAGGACGAGCGTCACGACGCGCCCGAACAGGAAGGCCGCGCCGAAGATCGCGACCATCACCCACCACGCCTTCACCCGCGCATTGAGGTTGTCGACGGTGGCGCGCGCTTCCGCGCTGGCGACGCGGCGGGCGAGGACGTAGCCCACCATGCTGGCCAGGCCCAGCACCGCGAAGAGGCCGACGAACAGGACGAGAGCGGTGCGGTCGATCATGCGGCGGGACTGGCGAGCGCCATCACCGCTTCCCGCGCACGGGCGAGGAACGCGTCCTTCGCCTCGCTGCCCTCGACCCGGATCGGCGTGCCGAAGCGGACGGTGCAGGCGATCGGGGCCGGCAGCCATGCGCCTTTCGGGAAGGCGCGCGACAAGTTGTCGAGCCAGACGGGCACGAGCTCGGCGGCCGGGTGGGCGAGGGCGAGGTTGTAGAGGCCGGCCTTGAAGGGCGCGGGTTCGTCGGCATGCCCGCGCGTTCCTTCCGGAAAGATCACCAGCGATTCCCCTTGTTCCAGAACGGCATTGGCCGGCGCCAGCGGATCGGCAGCGGGGTTGGCGCGGGAGCGGTCGATCAGCACGCAGCCGAGCACGTCGAGTGCGATCATGCGCCGCGTCGGCGTCGCGCCCCAGTAGTCGGCGGCGGCGACCGGATGCGTCGTGCGGCGGAGAAGCGGCGGCAGCGCGGCCCACAGCAGGATCGTATCGAGATGGCTCGAATGGTTGGCGAAATAGATGCGTTGCCGGAGCGTCGGTTCGGTGCCGACCCAGCGCGGATGGCCGCCGACGAGGAACCGCGCGATGCCGATGATCGCGTTGCGAAAGAGCGCGGTCGCGATCACGCAGCGCGTGCCTTCAGGGCATCCGCGATGCGCGCGGCGCGCCGCCAGGCGGTAAGCACCGTGCCGAGCGCGACAGTAAGGATCGTCAGGGCGGGCAGCCAGTGCGTGCCGACGAAAACGGCTTCGAGGCAGCCGAGAACGCAGCCGGCGGTCAGCGCCGCCATGCGGTGCGGCTTCGCCATCGGGCCGCGGAAATCCTGCGGCAAACCGTGCGAAACGCCGACCGCGCGCAGATAGGTGGTGAAGACGGCGAGGATCGCCGCTGCATAGCCCGCCTCCGGCAGGAAGGCCGCGTAGCCGAAGCCGACGAGCAGGAACGAGTCTTCCAGCCGGTCCGGCACCTCGTTCCATAGCGCGCCGGTCGGCGAGCCGCGGCCGCCTTCCACCGCCACCAAGCCGTCCATCAGGTTGCACAGGAGGCGAAGCTGGGTCAGCGCGGCGCCGAGGAGGAACAACCAAGGATGGGCCGGCGCGAAGACCAGCGCGGCGCCGCCCCCAAGCGCGGCGAGGATGCCGAAAGCCGAGATGGCATTGGCGCTGACCGGCGTGCGGAGGAGCAGGCGCAGCACGGCTCGCGCCCAAGCTGTCGAACGGGAGGCCAGCGGGCGTCGGTCGGCGTCGGCGGTCATGCCGCACCCTTAGCCGACCATGCTTCCGCTTGTCTTCGGATTCTTCAAAGACGCGGGGATTCTTCAAAGACGCGGTCGCCGCAGCTATCCCGCCGTGATAATCCCGCCGTGTCACCCATTCGGATGTGCCGCATGCCGACCCGTAAGGTTGTATTCGATACCGATCCCGGCGTGGACGACGCGACGGCGCTCCTGTTCCTGCTCGCCGATCCTGAAATCGAACTTCTCGGCATCACCAGCGTCTGGGGCAATGCCACAGTCGAGACCACGACGCGCAACGCGCTCTATCTCGCGGAGCGGTTCGGCTATGCCGGTCCGGTCGCTCGCGGCGCGGGCGGCCCGGTCGCGGGCGGCGCGGCGGAGGTCGATCCCGACATCCACGGGCACAACGGCCTCGGCGACATCGACCTGCCGGCGCGGATCGGGATGAAGGCCGATGCACGCCCCGCGCACCGCTTCATCATCGACACGGTGCGGGCCGCGCCCGGCGAGGTGACGCTCCTCGCCGTCGGGCCGCTCACCAACCTCGCCCTCGCGCTGCGCGAGGACCCCGCCTTCGCGACGCTGGTGAAGGAGGTCGTCATCATGGGCGGCGGCTTCGGCTTTAACGGCCATCTCGGCAACGTCACGCCGGCGGCGGAAGCCAATATCGGGAATGACCCGGAGGCGGCGGACGAGGTCTTCGCCGCCGACTGGCCGCTGGTGGCGATCGGCCTCGACGCCACCATGGAGACGATGATGTCGACCGACTACCTCGCCGCGCTCCGCGAGGCGGCGGGCGAGGCCGGGCGCTTCGTCTGGGACGTCACGCGCTCCTATGCCGGCTTCTACCGGCGCACTCTCGGTGTCGACGGCATCTTCGCGCACGATTCGCTGGCGGCGGCCTACCTCACCGCGCCGGAGCTCGTGACGACGCGCGCCGGCGCCATCCGCACCGTGCTCGACGGTTTCGCGCGGGGCCAGACGATCCAGAGCCCCGACACGCGCGAGTTCGTGCCGGGTGCCTGGGCCGGGCGGCGCGCGCATCTTGTCGCGACCGGCGTCGACGCGCCGGCTTTCCTGTCGCTTTATGCCGAGCGGATGCGGCAGCTCGCGGCGGGGTAGCACGGGCCTCGAAGGCGGCAAGCTGGCGTTGGCCGAAAATCTTGCGCCCTGCCGGGCGCTTCCGTATCAAAAGCGGAGCTGCCGCCAGCGCCACGGTCCATCATGAGCGTTTCGACCGCCGTCATCCTGTTCGTCGCCATCGTCGCGCTCGGCGCGCTCGCGCAGCCGGTGGCGGCGCGGCTGCGCCTCCCGGCCTCGGTGGTGCTGGCGAGCGTCGGCATCCTGATCGGCTTCGCCAGCCAGTATTCGATCAGCCATCCCGGCGCGTTGCTGCCGGAGGAGTTCGCCCATACGATCACCAACCTGCCGGTCGGCTCGTCGCTCTTCCTCTACCTTTTCCTGCCGACGCTGATCTTCGAGAGCGCGCTGCAGATCGACATCCACCGGGTGCGCGAGGACCTGCTGCCGATCCTGATCCTGGCGCTGGTCGCGGTGGTGGTCGCGACCTTCGGCGTCGCCTATGCCCTGTCGCCCTTCACAGCGATGCCGCTCCTCGCCTGCCTGATCCTCGCCGCGCTCGTCGCGACCACCGATCCGGTCGCGGTGATCGGCATCTTCAAGGATGTCGGCGCGCCGGAGCGCCTGACGCGGCTCGTCGAAGGGGAGAGCCTCTTCAACGACGCGGCGGCGATCTCGCTGTTCCTCGTCTTCACCGGCGCGCTGGTCGATCCGAGCGCCTTCCGCGTCTCGAACGCGCTCCTCTCGTTCATCGTCATGCCGCTCGGCGGCGCGGCGCTCGGCTTCGTGATGGCCTGGGCGCTGCTGTTCGTTTTGAAGTTCGTGCCGGACGACCGGCTGACAGCCGTGTCCCTGTCGCTCGCCGTGCCGTTCATCGCCTTCTGGGCGGCCGAGCACGAGTTCCACGTCTCGGGCATCATCGCGCTCGTCGTGTCCGGCGTGACGCTCGCATCGCTCGCGCCGGGGCGGCTGACGCCGGAGATCTGGCGCTACCTGCAGGACATCTGGCAGCAGCTCGCCGCCTGGTCGGCGGTCCTGATCTTCTTCATGACGGCGCTCCTGGTGCCGAAGCTGATCGCCGGCGCGCAGTGGGCGGACTTCGGTCTGCTTCTGATCCTCTTCGCCGCCGCGACGACGGCGCGGGCGCTGATCCTCTGGGGCGTCTTCCCGCTGCTCGCCCGGCTCGACTTGACGCCGCGGCTGACCGTGCCCTTCCGCGTCGTGACATTGTGGGGGGGCCTGCGCGGCTCCATGACGCTGGCGCTGGCGCTCGCCGTCACCGAGAACGAGGCGATCCCGCCCGCGGTCTCGGCTTTCGTCGCGACGCTCGCCACCGGCTACACGCTGATGACCCTGTTCCTGCAGGGCACGTCGCTGCGCTGGATCATCCAGCGGCTTGGCCTGACCGAGCTCACCGGCGTCGACCGGGCGATCCGCGACGTCGCGCTCGACGCGACGGCAGCGCGCGTGTCGGCGCTCGCGAACGACATGGCGGCGCGCTTCGGTGCGAAGAGCGGCGAGGAGGGCGCGCAGCCCGATGCCGCCGGGGATGCGGCAGACGCCGCGGCCGAAGCCGAAGCGAACGCCGAAATCCTCGGCGCGGAAGACAAGACCGCGCTGGCGCTGATCTCGCTGACGGCGCGGGAGCGCGACCTGATCCTCACCCACTTCGCGCAGCGCACCGTCACGCCGCACATCGCGCGTTGGCTGGTGTCCGATGCGAGACGACGGCTCGACGCGGTGCGTGCGTCGGGCGTCGCCGGCTATCGCGACGCGACCGAGGACGAGGCCGCCTTCACCTGGCCGGATCGCCTCGCGGTGACCATGCAGCGCCGCTTCGGTTACCAGCGCTTCCTCGGCCGCCGGCTGTCGAGCCGGTTCCAGAAGCTGATGGAAACGGCGCTGGTGCTCGACGACCTCCTGGAATTCTCCGACGCGGGGCTGCGTCCGATCCTCGGCGAGGAAGCGGCCGAAGCCGCCCGGACGCTGGTTTCCGAGCGGCGCGAGCGCATCGACCGCGAGATCGTCGCCGTCCGGCTGCAATATCCGAAATACGTCCGCGAGCTGGAGCGCTGGATCATCGACCGCTCGCTGCACGCCCTGGAACTGGCGGAGATCGCCGAGATGCGGGCGACGGGCCTCATCAACCAGGAGGTCGAGCGCGACGCGCTGAAGGGCCTCAACGTCCGGCGCGGTGACGCCCTGCGCAGCCCCGACCTCGACCTCGACGTCGACTCCCGCGCGCTGCTCGACCAGTGCGCATTGTTCGATCCGCTGTCGGAGTCCGACAAGGCGGGGCTGGCGAAGCTCCTGCGGCCGAGCTTCGAGGTGCCGGGCATCCCGATCATCATACGCGGCGAGCGGGGCACCGAGGCCTATTTCATCTCGTCCGGCGCGGTCGAGATCGATACCGGCAGCGGCCGGCACCGGCTCGGACGCGGCGACTTCTTCGGCGAGATGGCGCTGCTCTTCGACCTCCGGCGCACCGCCACCGTCAGCGCCATCGCCTATTCGACCATGCTGCGGCTGTCGAAAGTGGATTTCGACGCCTTTCTCGCCAACCACCCGAAGCTGAAGGCGCGGATGGAGGAGATCGGGCGCAGCCGTCTCGACGAAAATGCGAGGACGAACGCCGTCGCGGCGGAATAAGTTCTTGACCACGATGCGCGATGCCCCTTGCGGAATGCGAATCGCGCGCTCATATTGGTCTCAACGCGTCCCGGCCGGATGGCCGAGCGGGCGCGGCAGTCCCCGATGCCGTCCGACCACGGATGTACTGGCGAGGCGAAAGTCGGGGACGAAGGGAAGCCGCCGGATCGAGAGATCGGCGGCTTTTGCCTTTCCGGATAGCTGTCGAGGCTAGTGGCCGCGGTCGGCCGCGTTCCCTCTCCCGCGTCGGGAGAGGGAGGCTGCTTCGGCTCAGTTCAGCCCGAGCTTGCCGCGCAGGGTCGAGAGGTCTTCGGCCAGCGTGTTGACGTTGGCGGCCAGCACCTTCCGGTCCTCGTCGGTCAGCTTGGAATAGTGCTCGTAACCCTCGCCGGCCTTGTACTTGGCGAGCGTCGTGTCGACGGTGTTGAAGCTTGTGTCGACCTTCTCGACGAAGGCCGCGTCGTCCTTCTCGATCAGCGGGCGGACGAGGTCGAAGATCTTCTTCGAGCCGTCGGTGTTGGCCTTGAAGTCCCAGAGATCGGTGCCGCTGTAGCGGTCTTCCTCGCCGGAAATCTTGGTGGCCGCCACTTCCTCCATCAGCGCGGCGGCGCCGCCCACTACCTTCTCCGGCGGCAGCGCGAGGTCGGAGATGCGCTTCTCGAGATCGGTCACGTCCGCCATCAACTTATCGGCGACCGGCTCCAGGCCCTTGGTCGAGTTCTCGGCGAAGAGGCCGTGCTCGATCTTGTGGAAGCCGATGAAGCCCGGGTCCTTCTCGGCCTGCTCGTGATCGTCGGCGCGGGAATCGATTGAGGCGTCGAGGTCGGAGAAGAGCTCGGCGATCGGCTCCACCGACTCGTAGCTCATGCGGGTCGAGCCGAAAAGCGACTTCGCCTTCTCCGTATCGCCCGCCTTCACCGCCTCCGTGAAGGTCTTGGTGTCGGCGACGAGCTGCTGCAGCTTCTCGGACACGTAGATCTTGTATTCGGCGACCGGCTGGACGACGTCGAGCGGCGAGACGTTGGCCATGGCGAGGCCCGGCGCCAGCACGGCGGCGAGGGCGACGCTCCGCAAGAGACGCTGCTTCATCTTCGTTTTCTCCGTCAGGATTTTGCCGTCGCGGCTTCGATCAGCGAGCGGCCCAGGAAATCGTCGGGCCCGGTGACGCCGGGCAGGGTGAAGAAATAGCCGCCCCCGATCGGCTTGATGTATTCCTCCAGCGGCTCGCCATCGAGGCGCTTCTGGACGGTGATGAAGCCGGCTTCGAGATCGGCCTGGTAGGCGATGAACAGGAGGCCCTGATCGAGCTGCCCGTTCTTCATGACGCCGTTCGAAAAGTTGAAGGGACGGCGCAGCATCAGATTGCGCTGCGAGGCGGCGTCGCGTGGATTGGCGAGGCGGATATGCGCGTCGAGCGGCGTCGCCGCGCCGTCCGCATCCTTGCGGAAATCCGGCGCGTCGGCCTCGGTGCGGCCGTCGAAGGGCGCGCCGCTGGCCTTCCGCCGGCCGATGATCCGCTCCTGTTCGCCGAGCGGCGTCCGGTCCCAGCGCTCCACGAGGTTGCGGATGATCCGCACCACCTGGTAGGTGCCGCCCTTCGTCCAGCGCGGCTCGTCGCCGTCCCCGTCGTCCACCCAGACGATCCGGTTCATCGCCGCCGCGTCGCGCGAATCGGGGTTCGCCGAGCCGTCGCGGAAGCCGAGGAAATTCCGGGCGCTTTCAGTGCTGCCGTCCGGCTTCGGCGCCATGATCGGCACTGTGCCCTCCTGCTTCCAGCGGATCACCAGGAGGTCGGGCAGCGTCTTGATGATGTCGCGCAGCGCGTGGATGTTCGCGTCCGGCGTGTTGGCGCAGATCTGCAGCGACAGGTCGCCGTGGCAGAGTTCGGCGTCGAGCGCGTCGTTGCGGAACTTCGTCATCCGCTGCAGCCGCGCGGGCTTCAGCGCGCTCAGCCAGTCGCGATCGGCGAAGAACGAATTGCCGAGCGAGGCGGTCATCGTCAGGTTGTCCGGCGCGACGACCGGGCCGAGGATGCCGGAATCGGCGGGCGGCAGCTTCGGGTCGAGTTCCGGCACCGGGCCGCCCGCGGTGAGGAAGCGGAAGCGGTCGGTCAGCGTGCGGAACAGCCGCTCCACCTCGGCCGGGGTCTTCGCAAGCACGTCGAAGCTGGCGATCATGCCGGCGGCGGGGCGGGCGGAGACGACGCCGGCCTGATGCTCGCCGTAGAAGGGCTGCGACTGCCGCGCCTGATCGCTTTCGGGCGCATCGGTGACCTGACCGGCGCGCTTTTCGGCCGAGGCGGGCATCGCCCCACCGATCGCAGCCGCGGCAGCGCCGCCCGCGACGCCGAACAGGAGACGGCGGCGGCTGGTCGCGAGCGGTCCGGCCGTTTCGCGCGAGCCGCTCACGCCGCGCCGCCCTGTCCGAGGCCGACCGCGTCGCTCATGCGACGGATCGCGTCGCCGAGCGCTCGCGCCTCGTCGGCGAGCTTCGTGCGCGTCGCGGCATCGACCTGATCGTAGGGCGGATAGGCGCCGTCCGGCCCCTTGCGCGCGGCGATGTCGGCCTGCAGCGCGGCGAGCCGCTTCTCGACCTCGGCGGTCTCGTTCGGCGCGGTCTGCACGGCGACCGGCTTCAGCAGCGTCGCGACCTTCGCGACGCCTGCCATCGCGCCTTCGAAATCCGACAGGTCGGTCTTCGCGTAGAGGTTCTCGCCGCTCGGCATCCGCGTGTCGGCGAACATCGCGAGCGTGCGGAGCGCGCCGTTCGCCATGTCGTCGGGGCCGAGCCGCGTGTTGCGCAGGCGATCCTTCAGCGCCCCGGCATCGGCGACGAGTTTCGCCGAGAACGAGGCCGCGGCCCCCGCATCGTTCTGCGAGAAAAGGGCGTATTCGATCCGATGGAAGCCGGTGAAGGCGGGATCTGCCTCGCGCTTCTCCAGATAGGCGGCGACCGGGTCGATGCTGTTGTCGAGGTCGGCGAAGCGGGAGGCGACGGGTTCGAGCCGGAGATAGGGAAGCCGCGCTGCTGGATAGAGCCGGCGCGCTTCGTCGAGATCGCCGGCCTGCACCGCGGCGTCGAGCGCGGTCGCCGACTTCACCAGTTCGTTCGCCTGCATGGCGAGGAACACCTGGTACTCGGCGAGCGGCCCGATGAACGCCACCAGCGCCGGACGCTCGGTCTCGCCGGGGCCGGCGGACGGCGTTACGGTGAGCGTGCCGCGCGGGTTCGACAGGAGGCCGCAGGTGATGGCGTACTCGCCGGCGCGAAGCCGCGCGCCGAGCGTCTGCGTGATGCCGGGCGCGATGTTCTCGCGCTCCTCCAGCACCATCACGCCGTCGAGGATTTCCCATTCCACCGCGCGGCTCGTCTCGTTGACGATCCGGAAGGTCGAGCGGCCGGCCGGGACGCTGAGCGCGTTCGGCTCGCAGCGCCCGTCCTTCAGCGTCACGGTGACGGCATCCGCGCCGCCGGCGGCGCCGCGGTTCATGGAGGCGTAGGTGAAGGCGCCGCCGCCCGCGATCATCAGCAGCGCCGCGCCGGCGACGCCCCACCACATGAGGCGTCCGGGGTTCGACGAGACGGTGTCGGGCGTGCTCGTCATCGCGTCGCGCCCTTCAGCGAGGCCGCAGAAGCGGACGAGCGCGCCCGTTCAGTCCGCGGCGCAACGGGTCGCAGGAACAGCGTCAGCGCGATGCCGAGATAGAGAACATAGACGAGGAGCTCACCGGTCCGCGGATCGTCCATGTAGCCGAACAGGCCCGACAGCACCGTGCCGACGACACCGTCCTCCGGCAGGACGCCGGCGAAGTCGAACACCACGCCCTGCAGGGTGTTCCACAAGCCGGCTTCGTGCAGGTGGCGCAGCGAGCCGGCGAGGAGGCCGGCCGCGACGACGAGGATGAAGATGCCGGTCCAGCGGAAGAAGCGCGCGAGGTCGAGCCGGACGCCGCCGCGATAGATCGCGTAGCCGAGCAGGCTCGACAGCGCGATGCCGCCGAGCGCGCCGAGCGGGGCCGCCGCGCCGGGGCTCTGCTGGAACACCGCGAGCAGGAAGAACACGGACTCCAGTCCCTCGCGCGCCACCGCGAAGAACACGAGACCGACCAGCGCGAGGCCGCGGCCGTCCGATCCCGACAGCGCCGCGTCGATCGACGACTGGAGTTCGGCCTTGATGGAGCGCGCCGCCTGCCGCATCCAGAGGACCATGGAGGTGAGGACGACCACCGCGACGAGGCCGACGGCGGCTTCGAACAGCTCCTGCGTCGCCTGCGGGAACTCGGCGCTGGCGATCTGCAGCCCCGCACCGACGAAAAGCGCCAGCGCGACCGCCAGGAAGATGCCGATCCAGACCGCCGGCATCCAGGCCGAGCGGCCGGTGCGCGCGAGGTAGCCGGCGACGATGCCGACGATCAGCGCGGCCTCCAGCCCCTCCCGCAGCATGATGAGGAATGGAACGAGCATCGGACGACAGGCAGGGCCAAGATGAAACGATCGGGCGCGGCAGGAATGCGCCGCAAGCCGGGCCGATCCTTAAACGCTCGAAAAAAATCAAGCAATAACAATGTTTTAGAACTTTTCTAATTCGCGGCTTCGAAGAAAATTCTCGAAGCTTTTCCGTATGTTGAGTGGCTTCGTCCGGATTGGGAGCGAGGCTGGTCGACCCCTCAGGCCGAGTACGGATTGAGGCTGAGCGCGATCCAGAGGAAGCCGTGCGCCGGGAGCGTCACGTCCTGCGTGAGGTTCACCGCCGCATCGGAAACAAGGTCGGTCGCGAGTGCCGGCAGTGCCTGGAACCGTTCCGCCGAAACCGTCTGCGGCTCGTCGGAGACGTTCGCCAGCACGAGAACGCCGCCACGCTCCGGTCGGAGGAAGCCGAGCACGTGCCGATTGCCGGTCCAGAAGCCGTGGGACGCCGTGCCGCCGAGGGCCGGCGTCTGCTTGCGGATCGAGATGAGATGCCGGAGCGCCGCGTGGATGCGGCCGGCCGCGGTGGCGGCGTCGCAGCGCGCGGCATAGAGAGCGTCAGGCCGGAACGGGCGGTGCAGCCAGCGGCTGTCGTCGGCTTCCGCCGGCCGGGTCAGGTAGCTGTCGTCGTTCGGCTGGCCGACTTCGTCGCCGAGGTAGAGCAGCGGAATGCCGGCGCTCGTCAGCGCGATCGCGTGGAGGAGCACGACGCGACGTTCGCCCCCTTCGTCTTCTCCGAGGCCCGCCAGCGATGCCGTCGTGCCGGCGATGCGGCAGTCGCCGGTGAACGGGTTTGCCTGGAACGGCTGCCCCTTGGCGAAAGAGCCCGGAAAGCGGCCGGTGTAGAATGCGTTCAGGAAGCGCCGGTGGTCCGCCCCATTCAACCCGAGTTCCGCCGCTTCCTCGTCGGCGAAGGTCCAGCCGATGTCATCGTGGCTGCGCACGTAGTTCACCCAAGTGCAGCCGGGGGCAAGCGCCTGCCGCCGCTCGAAGGCGAGCTGGAGGAGGCGCGCGTCGCGCGTGGCGAGCGCCTCCCACGAGAGCGCCATGACCAGCGGGTTGTAGGAGATCTGGCACTCGGCGGCGTCGACGTAGGAGACAACCTCGTCCGGGTGGACGATCGCCTCCGACTTGAACACCATCGCCGGCGCGGCGATGCGGCAGAGCGCGTTGAAGGCGCGCAGCAGGCGATGCACCTGGGGCAGGCTCTCGCATGGCGTGCCGAGCTCCTTCCAGACGAAGGCGACGGCGTCCATGCGCAGCACCTCGACGCCGCGATTGGCGAGAAACAGCATCTCGCCGGCCATCGCCCGGAAGACGGCGGGGTTGGCGTAGTTCAGGTCCCACTGAAAACCGTAGAAGGTCGACCAGATCCAGCGTCCGTCCGGCAGTTGCACGAAGGAGCCGCGATGGTCGTCCGGGAAGATCTCGCGCGTCGTCCGGTCGAAGCGGTCGGGCAGGGCGCGGTCCGGGTAGATGCGATAGTAGGCCTCGTATTCCGGCTCGCCCGCCAGGGCGCGGCGTGCCCATTCGTGCTCGTTCGATGTGTGGTTGAAGACGAAGTCGAGGGTCAGTGAGATGCCGCGCTCGCGCAAGGTCGCAGCCAGCGTCTCCAGTTCCGCCATCGTGCCGAGCTTCGGGTCGATCTCGCGATAGGAGGAGACGGCATAGCCGCCGTCGTTCGGCCCTTCCGGCGTCTGGAACGGCGGCATCAGGTGGAGGTAGGTGAGGCCGAGTTCCTCGAAATAGGGGATCCGGTCGCGGATGCCCGCCAGCGTGCCGGCGTAGCGGTCGACATAGGCGACGCCGCCGAGCATCCGCTCGGACTTGAACCAGTCGGGGTCGGCCTCCCGCGCGGCGTCGAGGGCCTTCAGGCCGGCGGAGCGCTCCTGCCAGGAGCGGGCGGCGAGCCCGACGATCTGCGCGAGTTCCGGCAGGAGCGCCGGATGATCGCCGTAGACGCCGGAGAACTCGTGGAACAGGGTGGCGAAATGCCTGTCGAGCCGTGCGCGGAAGTCCGGGTCGTGGTCAAGGCCGGCATCGCGGAGCGCGTCGAGCGTGAACTGGTAGGCGTCGGCGGGCCGCGGCTCTGCGGGCATTCGTCCTCGTCTCGGCAAGCGTGCGTCGCGCGCACCTTCGAGACAAGATGGGCGCGGGGGCGGCCGCGACGAGAGCCGCGGCCGCGCTACCGTTCAGGCGAGGAGGCTGTTGGCTTCCTCGATCGACAGGGCTTCCGGGATCGGGCAGCTCGACTCCACCACGACCGCACGCTCTTCTTCCGCCGAGCGCAGGATCGACAGCATCACGTCGAGCGTATGGAACGCCCATTCGCCGTTCGCCCGGTGCGGCCGTCCGGACAAGATCCCCGCCGCCATGTCGGCGAGGCCGAGCCCGCGATAGTTCGCGTAGCGCGGGCTCGCGAAGGGATAGTTCAGCTTGGTGTAGAGGCTGTCGCCCGTATCGACCTTGTTCCAGTTCTCCCGGTCGGTCGCGATCTCGGTGCGGCCGTCCATGAAGTTCGGGTCCGGCACCCGGAGCGAGGCCTTCTCGCCGTGCAGCTCGATCGGCAGGTGCGAATGGCTCCAGACGTCCCAGGATGCCAGGAGCGTCACCTGCGCGCCGGAGCGGAAGGTGAGGATCGAATGGATCGTCGTCGGCACTTCCGGCGTGATGCGCTGGCCGACATTCGGCCCGTCCGCCGTGACCACCCGTTCCTTGATGCCGATCCGCCCGGCGGAGACGACCTTCGCGACCGGCCCGAGCAGCGTGACGAGCGCACCGATATAGTACGGCCCCATGTCAAGCACCGGGCCGCCGCCGGCGCGGAAGTAGAAGGTCGGGGCGGGGTGCCAGTGCTCCATGCCGCGCGACATGATCGTCGCGACGCCGGAGAACACCTCGCCGACCGTGCCGTCGTCCATCAGCCGGCGGCAGGTCTGGACGCCGGGACCGAGCACGGTGTCCGGCGCGGAACCAACGCGAAGCTGCTTCGAGGCCGCGAGGTCGACGATCGCCTTGCCGTCCTCCAGCGAGGTCGCGAGCGGCTTCTCGCCGTAGACGTGCTTGCCGTGCTCCAGCGCCTTCAAGGCGACTTCGGCATGGGCGTCCGGGTTGGTGAGGTTGAGGACGATGTCGACCTCGTCGCTCCGGTAGAGCTCGTCGAGCGTCAGCGGCCGGATGCCATATTCGTCGGCCCGCACTTTCGCGGCTTCCGGCCGCATGTCGGCGCAGGCGGTGAATTCGATGTCGCGGAAGAGCGGCGCGTTGTGCAGGTAGATGCCGGAAATGACGCCGCAGCCGACGAGACCGATGCGCTGAACCATCACTTCGCTCCGGCGTAGGATTGCATGGCCTTGAGGCTGCGCGTCGCGAAGCGCTCGAAGTCGGACGGGTTGTCGTGCTCGGCGATCATCAGCGTCGCGCCGGCGCGTTCGCCGGCCTGGAACAGTTTCGCCCAGTCGAGCGTGCCGTCGCCGACATCGGCCCAGCCATCCTCATCCGTCTTCTCGCCGGCCGGCGCGATGTCCTTGACGTGCAGGCTCGCGACGCGGCCGGAATAGCGCTCCAGCCAGGTGGCCGGGTCCTCGCCGCCGCGCACGATCCAGGCGACGTCGGCCTCCCACTCGATCTCCATGTCGGTATCGAGGATGTGCTGGATCGGCCGCGAGCCGCCGTCGATCTCGCGCATCTCGAAGTCGTGGTTGTGCCAGGCGCAGCGCAGACCGTCGCCCTTCAGGCGCTTGGCGATCGAGCCGACCCGCCGGCCGAAGCCCTTCCAGCCTTCGGCGTCCTTCGGCCGGTCGTCCGGCATCACGTAGGGCAGGACGACGATCTCGCTTCCGAGAGTGCGGGCGATCTCGACGGCGCGGTCGTACTCCTTCTCCAGAAGGTCCATGCTGTAGTGGCCGGCGCGGGCGGTGAGGCCGTGCTCGTCGAGCGCCGCTTTCAGCGCGCCGACGTCGTCGTAGAGGCCGCGGAACGGCTCGACGTCGCGGTAGCCCGCGGCCGCCACGATGCGGAGCTGGTCGGCGAGGGGCGGGAAGTTGCGGCCCGAATAGAGCTGTATCGAGAGGTCGGTCATTTTGGCATTCCGATGCTGTTGGAATTGCTAGAGCCTGTCGCCGGTCTCGGCGTCGAACACGGAGGCGCGCTCCGGGTCGAAGGAGAAGCGGATGCGCTGGCCAGGCGAGAACGAGCGCTCGGAGTCGATGCGGATCGACAGCGGCGTGCCGGCAAGCTCCGTCCAGAGCAGCGTGTCGGCGCCCATCGGCTCGACGACGCGAACCTCACCCTCGGCCTGGAAGGCATGGCGCGCCGTCTCGTCGTCGGCCGCGATATGTTCCGGCCGGATGCCGAGCGTGGCAGGGCGGGACGCGCCGTTCGAAACGCCGGCCGCGAGCGGCACGCGGATGCTTCCGGCTTCGAACGCGCCGTTCGCCAGCCTGCCCTCGACGAAGTTCATCGCCGGCGAGCCGATGAAGCCGGCGACGAAACGGTTGACCGGCCGATGGTAGACTTCCGCCGGCGAGGAAAGCTGCTGGATCACGCCGCCCCGCATCACCGCGATCCGGTCGGCGAGCGTCAGGGCCTCGATCTGATCGTGCGTGACGTAGATCATCGTGTTGCCGAGATCCTGGTGGAGGCGCTTGATCTCGACCCGGAGCTCGGCGCGCAGCTTCGCGTCGAGGTTGGACAGCGGCTCGTCGAACAGGAACACGTCGACCTCGCGCACCAGCGCGCGGCCGATCGCGACGCGCTGTCTCTGGCCGCCGGAGAGTTCGGAGGGCTTGCGCTTCAGCAGCGGTTCGAGCTGGAGGAGCTTCGCGACGCGCTCGACGCGCTTGTCGATCTCGGCCCGGGCGAGGCCGCTCATCCTGAGGCCGAAGGACAGGTTGTCGGCGACACTCATGCGCGGATAGAGCGCGTAGGACTGGAATACCATGCCGATGCCGCGATCCTTCGGCTCGGCCCAGGTGACGTTCTTGCCGGAGATCCAGATCTCGCCGTCGGCGATGTCGAGGAGGCCGGCGATGGCGTTCAGCAACGTCGACTTCCCGCAGCCGGAAGGGCCGAGCAGCACGAGGAACTCGCCCTTCGGCACGTCGAGGCTGATCTTGTCGAGCGCCTTCAGCGAGCCGTAGCGGATGTCGAGCTCGCGGATCTCGACGCTGGAGGCGGCGTTCACTTGACCCATCATCATCCTTTCACGCTCCCGGCGGCGATGCCGCGCACGAACCAGCGGCCGGACGCAAAGTAGACGACGAGCGGCAGCAGGGCGGTGAGGATGGTCGCCGCCATGTTGACGTTGTAGAGCCGCTCGCCCTGGGTGGAGTTGACGATGTTGTTGAGCTGCACCGTCATCGGCAGGTTCTCGCGGCCGGCGAAGACGAGGCCGAGGATGAAGTCGTTCCAGATGCCCGTGACCTGCAGGATCGCCGCGACGACGAGGATCGGCGTCGACATCGGCAGGAGCACGTAGGCGAAGATCTGCCAGAAGCCGGCGCCGTCGACCCGCGCCGCCTTGAAGAGTTCCGCCGGCAGCGAGCCGTAGTAGTTGCGGAACAGGAGCGTCATCACCGGCAGGCCGAAGGTCGTGTGGATGAGGATGATGCCCGGCAGCGAGCCGTAGATGCCGATCGCCGAGAACATCCGGACCAGCGGGTAGATGAAGACCTGATAGGGGATGAACGCGCCGAGCAGCAGCACGGCGAACAGCGCGTTCGCGCTGCGCACCCGCCACAGCGACAGCGCGTAGCCGGTGACGGAGCCGACGGCGATCGAGATCACGACGCTCGGGATCAGGATCTTCAGCGAGTTGAAGAAGCCGGTCTGGATGCCGTTGCAGGCAAGACCCGTGCAGGCGCTAGCCCAGGCGGTGCGCCACGCCTCCAGGCTCGCCGCGGTCGGCACGGCGAAGATCGAGGAAATGCGGACCTCGTCCATCGTCTTCAGCGAGGTGACGACCATGATGTAGAGCGGCGTCAGGAAGAACAGCGCCGCGACGAGAAGGAACGTGTAGAGTCCGATCCGGCCAGGCGTCAGGTGCCGCGGCTTCGGACCGCGCGCCGCGACGGGGAAGGCTCGGCTGGACGCCGGTGCGGCGGTGTCGGCGACGGCGGTCATGCGTGCGCCCCCGCCTTGTCGCGCCGGAAGTATTCCGAATAGAGCCACGGCGCCAGCACGCACAGCACCGTCACCAGCATGACGGACGAGGCGGCGGTGGCGAGGCCGATGTTCTGGCGGGTGAAGAGATAGTCCATCACGAAGGTCGCCGGCATCGAGGTCGCGGTGCCCGGCCCGCCGTTCGTCAGCGCGATCACGAGATCGTAGACCTTCACCACCGCGATCGACAGCAGCACCACGGCGGTGATGATCATCGGGCGGAGCAGCGGCAGGACGACCGAGACATAGAAGCGCCAGGCCGGGATGCCGTCGACGCGCGCCGCCTTCCAGAGTTCGCCGTCGACGCCGCGCAGGCCCGCCAGCATCAGGGCCATGACGAGGCCGCAGGCCTGCCAGACGCCGGCGATGACGATCGCGTAGATCGCCATGTCGCGCTGGACGCTCCAGTCGAACGAGAAGCTCGTCCATCCGAGGTCGCGCACGGTCTTCTGGATGCCGAGCGTCGGGTTCATCATCCACTGCCAGATCAGGCCGGTGACGATGAAGCTCATCGAATAGGGGTAGAGGAAGATCGTGCGCAGCCCGTCCTCGGCGCGCACCTTCTGGTCGATGGCGACGGCGAGGAGGAAGCCGAGCACCAGACAGCAGCCGATGAACAGGAGGCCGAAGATCACGAGGTTCTGCAGCGACAGCAGCCAGCGCGCGTCGTTGAACAGCCGCGCGTACTGGTCGAACCCGACGAACTTGTTGGTCGGAAGCAAGCGCGAGTTGGTCAGCGAGATCCACACCGTCCAGCCCATCGTGCCGACATAGGCGAAGACGACGACGACGAGCGCGGGCAGGAGGGCGACGAGCGGCGCGACGGCCGTCTTCCGCTTGGATGCCATGGATCGGATCTCCCTTCCGATCATGCGGGAAATGCCGGCGAGACCGAACGGCCTCGCCGGACGCGACGGCTCAGTCCGCCGAGCCGATGATGCCGGCGTAGGTCTCGATGAAGTCGTCCGTGCTGGCCGATGGGTTCGAGAAGAAGTTCGTCACCGCGTCTTGGATCTGGCCGACGGTATCGGCGGAGATCAGGAAGTTGACGGACGGGATCTGCTTGGCCGGGTCCTTCACCAGCGCCGCGCCCTTCTGCGCGCAGACGTCCATCTTCGACGTGTCGACGTCGGTGCGGACCGGGATCGAGCCCTTCACCTTGTTGAACTCGATCTGCGTCTCGGGGTCGAGCATGGTCTTGGCGAGCAGCGCCTGGACCGGCGTCGCCTCGGCCGAGCCGCCGAGTTTCGGGAACACGAACACGTCGCCGCCCATGATGTAGCCCTGCTCGCCGGGCAGGATCGCGCAGCCGGCATCCTGGCCGGGCGTCATTTTGGCGTTGATGAAGTCGCCCTTCGCCCAGTCGCCCATGATCTGGATGCCGGCCTTGCCGGTGATGACCATGGCGGTGGCATCGTTCCAGTTGCGCCCCGGGGCACCCGGATCGACGTAGTTGCGCAGTTTGCCGAAGGCCTCGACCGCCTTGCGGAAGCCCTCGGACTTCACGACCTCCTCGTCGTGATCCTTGTAGACCTTGAGGAACAGGTCCTTGCCGCCTTCGCCGAACAGCACGGCGTCGAAGACGAGCGCTTCCTGCCAGGCCTGGCCGCCCCAGGCGATCGGCGTGACGCCCGACGCCTTCAGCTTGTCGAGCATCGCGAAGAAATCGTCCCAGTTGGCCGGGGCTTCGCTGACGCCGGCCTTCTGAAGCACGGCGGTGTTGTAGAACATCCAGTTCTGCCCGTGGATGTTGACGGGCACGGCGTAGAACTTGCCGTCGCGCGACGCGGCGTCGACGATCGCCTGCGGCACGACCTTCGCCCAGCCGCCCTCGTTCGCGACGGCGCTGAGATCGGCGAGCAGGTCCTGGCCGACGAGGTCGTCGAACTGGCGGCCGGTGTTGAACTGCGAGGAGACCGGCGGATTGCCGCCGACGATGCGGTTGATCGCGGCGGCGCGCGCCGCCTCGCCGCCGGCGATGGCGCTGTCGACCCACTGGCCGCCCGCCGCGTCGAAACGGTCCGCGAAGACCTTCACGGCGGCAGCCTCGCCGCCGGAGGTCCACCAATGCATGACCTCGGCACGCTGCTTTTCCTGCGCGTTCGCTCCGGATGCCAGCGCAACCAGCGCCGCGCCGCTCAGAAGCATGAAGCCGAAACGCTTCAACATCGCGATCCCCTCCCAGAGACTCTCGATTATCGATCTGTAATCGATTACAATCAGGATGGTAGAGCGCTTTGCCGTTCGTGGCAAGCGCTCGTTTCGGTCGGGGCGAACCGGTGTCGACTTCACTGCGATCCGAGCGGGTTTCGCGCATTAAGGACGTGGCGTTGCGCGCCGGCGTCTCCACCGCGACGGTCAGCCGCGCGCTCGCCGAGCCGGGGTCCGTGCGGCCGGCGCTGCGCGAGCGGGTGCTCGAAGCGGTGCGGGCGCTCGGCTACACGCCGAACGCCGCAGCGCGGTCGCTGCGCGCCGGGCACACGCGCACGATCCTTGTCCTGACCCGCGCGCGCTGGAGCGCGCCGTTCTTCTCGGCCGTCCTCAACGGCATCGACGCGACGCTGGCGGAAGCCGGCTATTCGATGATCCTCGGCAACTTCGACACCGGCGACCGGCGCCGGACGGCGATCCTCGACATGATGTTCTCCGGCCATATCGACGGCGCGATCGTCCTGTCCGGCATCGCGGTCAGCGACGGAACCCGGTCCATGCTGGAGGCGGGCCTGCCGATCGTCTCGATCTGCGCGGCGGTGGAGGGAACGCAGGCCGTCGTGACGGACGAGGCCGAATGCATCGCGCGGCTGGCGGCGCACCTCGCCGGGACCGGCCACCGGGACTTTCTCTACGTCACCGGACCCGCCGCGAACTACAACGAGACGATCCGCCGCGCGGCGTTGGAAGCCTCGCTGGGCAGCTGGGAAGGCAGCCGCCTGCGCCTCGCGGCAGGTGATTTCACCATGCCGTCCGGAGCCGAGGCGGCCAGCGCCTTTCTCGCCATGCGGCCGCGCCCGACCGCGGTCGTCTGCTGCAGCGACGAGATGGCGATCGGATTCATAAAGGCCGTCCAGGCGGCCGGGCTCGACGTGCCGCGGGACGTTTCGGTCGCCGGCTTCGACGGCATCGAGTTCGCCGATTTCTGCTCGCCGACGCTCACGACGATCCGCCAGCCGCGGTTCGAACTCGGCGCGGCGGGCGCGAAGCAACTCCTCGCCGCGCTGCGGGACGGAAGCGCGCCGGCCGAGCCCGTCGTGTTGCAAAGCGAGTTGCGCGTCGGTGCCTCCACCGCCGCGCCGCCGCTGCCCGGCTCGCGTCAGCCGAGCGTGTCGGCGAGATAGGCTTCCAGCGTCGCCCGCGCGCCCTTCTCGTGCAGGCTGTTGAGGGCGGTGGTGAAGCGGCGCTGGAACAGTTCAGACTGCGCGACGTCGCCGAAGATGTCGTCGAGCTTCAGGAACTCCAGCGGGTTGTCACGCGCCGCCAGCGCCGCTGCGTGCAGCCGCTCGCGGTTCGCGTCCATGATCTCGATCGGTTTGCCGGAGTCGGACGTGCCTTCGAGATAACGGCACCAGAGCGCCGAGACCAGCGCGAGGCCGACGACGTCGAGGCCTTGGGCGAGGCGGTCGCGCGTCGAGGGCAGGATGAATTTCGGCTGGCGGTTCGAGCCGTCGAGCGCGAGGCGCGGGATGGTGTCGCGCACCTTCGGGTTGGCGAAGCGAGAGCGGATGATGCCGAAATAGTCGTTGAGGTTCGTCTCGGGCACAGGCGGGACGATCGGCACGATCTCGCCGAGTTCGAGCTTCTCGAGAAAGCGGTCGATGATCGGCTCCTCCATCGCCTCGTGCACGAGTTCGATGTCCATAAGCGCCGCCGGATAGGCGATCGCCGCGTGGCCGCCGTTGAGGATGCGGATCTTCATGTGCTCGTAGGGCGCGACGTCCGGCACGAACTGCGCGCCGACCGCCTCGAAGGCCGGCCGGCCGGCGGGGAAGTGATCCTCGACCACCCACTGCCGGAAGCCCTCGCAGAACACCGGCGCCGCGTCCTCGACCCCGAACTCGCTCCGCAGGAACTCGATCTGGCCGGGGTTGGTGGCCGGCGTGATCCGGTCCACCATCGCGTTCGGGAAGGCGACGTTCGCCTCGATCCATTCGGCGAGCGCCGGATCGGACAGCTTCGCGAGACCGCAGACGGCGGCCCGCGTCACCTCGCCGTTGCCGGGGATGTTGTCGCAGCTCATCACGGTGAAGGCTTGTGTCCCGGCCTCCTTGCGCGCCTTGATGCCCGCGACGATGATGCCGAACACCGTCTTCGGCGCGTTCGGGTTCTTCCCGTCCTCCGCCATCGCGGGATGGGCCGGGTCGAAGACGCCGGTCGCGGGATTGATGAAGTAGCCGCCTTCGGTGATCGTCAGCGACACGATGCGGATCGCGGGATCGGCGAGCTTCGCGATCGTCGTGGCCGGGTCGTCGGGCGACAGGAAGTCGACGAGGACGCCGGTGACGGCCGCCGAGTTGCGGTTGCGGTCCTGCTCGACCACGGTGCAGAGGTAATCCTGCGCCGCGAGCCGGCTCTTCATTGCCTCATCGGACGGAAGCACGCCCGCGCCGACGATTGCGAAGTCGAGATCGCGGCCCTGATCGAACAGTTCGTGCAGGTAGACGGCCTGATGGGCGCGGTGGAAATTGCCGATGCCGAAGTGGACGATGCCGGCCTTCAGATCGGCGCGATCGTATTTCGGCACCGCGACCTTGTCGCCGAGCGCGGACAAGGTTTGCAGGGACAGTTTGGTCGACATGGCGCTCGGCTCCTCCCGGCTCGAATCGGGGAGAATAGATAACGCATCTCCGGGCGGAAACACGCCCGAAATCGGATTTCTGCTCACGGACGGAACAATTGCTCGCACCAGAAGGGCCGCTCGCGTTCCGGCGAGCAGCCCGTCGGCGGACCTCGACGGCGGTCAGCGGTCGTCGCGGACGAGTTCGGTTTCCGCCAGATGCTCGGCGATGAACCAGACTTGCGGCTCGTTGGCCCGGATCACGTCGCTGACGAGGAGGTCGTTGGTGCCGTCGTCGCCCGATTCGTCGGCGGCGTCCGCGCCCTCGTGGCATTCGCGCAGTACGATCTCGTGCGCTTCCAGGAGCCGGGCGAGCTGCGTCGGCACGTCCTCACGGCCCTTCGGCGGGCGCGGGATCTTCGTCAGCTCGATGACGTCGTGCGGCATGGCGATCGAGATGCCGCCGAGCGCCATGATGCGCTCCGCGATCGTATCCACCAGCGCGGACTGGATCTTGTAGTGCTCGTCCAGCAGCAGGTGAAGCTGGTAGAAGGTCGCTCCCGACATCTGCCAGTGATGCTTCTTGTACATGTCGCGGAGCGTCATCGTGTCGGCGAGCACCTGGTTCAGGATGTCGACGCTCTGCTTGCGGGCATTGTCCTCGAGGGCGAGCGGAAGCCGCTTCAGCGTGCCG
Source organism: Plantimonas leprariae (assembly GCF_008802405.1). Classification (GTDB taxonomy): domain Bacteria; phylum Pseudomonadota; class Alphaproteobacteria; order Rhizobiales; family Rhizobiaceae; genus Plantimonas; species Plantimonas leprariae. Next base: position 87,546 of record NZ_VZDO01000012.1, on the reverse strand, counting down.
TAGGGTTGTATCTCCCTGTACTCGACCTTGTACTGCGGCTGCGCCGCGTTCTCGGGCTTCTTCGCCATCGTCCGCTCCTTGGGCTTGCTGCCTCGAAATGACCGAGGGGCGGGAGTGTTCCTGCCCTGCGGCTCCGAGACGGCAGCCGCGACGCGATCCCTGCGGAACCCGCCGGAAAGCTGCGGAAGCGGCGCGGCAAGACGATACAGGGCTCGTTAACCGCGAAACGCGAGCGAAGCCGAAATCGGCTCCCGTTGCTGCGGCGGGGTCACGGGGAGGTAACCGTCGGCATGCGACACGTCGCCCGAAACAGGTGACCGCGGATGGTCGGATGTCGCTGCGTCTGAAGCTTGTCGTCTCATGCACGACCCTGGCGGTCGTCGCCATGGCGGTCGGCGGCTGGGCGCACTCGTGGCAGCGGGATGCGGACGCGATGACCGCGCGCGTCGTGGATATCGGCGTCCTGGCGTTCGACCGGCTGCGCGGCGCGGAACTGTCGCTTGTCGCGCTGAAAGCCGACGAGGCCTTGCATGCCGGGCCGATCGCGGAAGGCGAGAGGCGCCTTTCGCTGCCGCCCGAGCTCGTCGACCGGCTGGCCGCGACGATGGCCGATCTCGCCGCGATCCGCGCCCTCCTGCCGCGCGACGACATCTATGTCTCGATCGATGCGGAACTGCAGGGCGCGGAGCTGCATCTCGACCGCGCCTGGAAGTCGCGCGCCGACATGTCCCGCCGCAAGTTCTTCGAGGAACTCGACCGGACCGCGAACGATATCGCCGCAGCCGTCCGGGAAGCCCGTCCCGGCCTCGCCGCGCTGCACGATGCGGCGAAGCGAAGCCACGCCGACGGCGCCCGTCGACTGATGGCGGGCGCCGTCGCCACGCTGATGCTCGCGGTCGCGAGCGTCCTCGTGCTGACGCGTTCGGCGGTGTTGCCGCTGCGTCGCGCCGAGCGGCTGGCGCGGGCCATTGCCTCGGGCAAGCTGCACAACCGGATCGACATCGTGGAAGGGGCCGAAGGCAAGGGGCTCCTCGAGGCGCTCGCCTCGGTTCAGTCCGGCATGGCCGAGAAGCTCCGGCACGTCGAATCGACGCGGCTGCAGCAGGCGAGCGGCTACACGGAAACCATCACCACCCAGAACGCCCGGTTCCAGGCGGCGCTCGACAACATGTCCCAGGCGCTCTGCCTGTTCGATCGCGACCGCGACCTCGTGGTCGTCAACCGCCGGTTCGAGGAGATGTTCGGCAAGCGCCGGATCGGCATGGGCTTGGAGGAGGTGCGACAGGACGAGATCCTGAAGCTGACGCTCGCGGCGAACGGCACGGGCACTTTCCTCGAAACGCTGAAGGACGGCCGGACGCTCGCGCTGTCGCGGCGCGGCGTGGTCGGCGGCGGCTTCGTCGCGACGATGGAGGACGTCACCGAGCGCTTCCGCGAGGACGAGGTGATGCGGCACCTCGCGAGCCACGATCCGCTGACGGACCTGCCGAACCGGATGCGCTTCCGCGAGCATCTGGAGGCTGCGCTCCTCGACCGGGGCGTCACGGTGCTCGGCCTCGATCTCGACGGCTTCAAGACGGTGAACGACGCGCTCGGGCATCCGATCGGCGACAAGCTGCTGCAGGAGGTGGCCGTCCGGCTGCGCGCCTGCCTGGAACCCGGCGAACTTGTCGCGCGGATCGGCGGCGACGAGTTCGCGGTGGTCTTGCCTGTACCCCACGACGACGAGGTCTGCGCGGCGCGCGCCGAGGCATTCATCGCGGTCGTCGGCCAGCCGTTCGAGATCGAGGGGCACTGGCTGTCGATCGGCGTCAGCGTCGGCATCGCGACGAGCTCGCCCGACGCGAACCCCGCGCTCTCCGACGAGATGCTGATGCGCGTCGATCTCGCCCTGTACAGCGCAAAGGGCGAGGGCAAGAACACCTACCGCTTCTACCGCCGCGAGATGACCGACAAGCTCCAGCGCCGGCGCGAGATGGAGATATCCCTGCGCGCGGCCGTGGAGAACGGTGCCGAGCTGGAGCTGTTCTACCAGCCCTTCGTCGAGGCCGATCGCGGCATGGTGTCGGGTTTCGAGGCGCTGCTGCGCTGGCGGCGTCCCGGCGGCATGGTGTCGCCGGGCGAGTTCATTCCGATCGCCGAGGATGTCGGGCTGATGCATCCGATCGGCCTCTGGGTGCTGCGGACGGCCTGCCTCCAGGCGATGACCTGGCCGGAGCACCTGACGGTCTCGGTGAACCTTTCGCCGATCCAGTTCCGCAACGTCGACCTTTTCCGGGACATTCGCGCCATCGTGGAGGAAACCGGCATCGAGCCGAGCCGCCTGCAGCTCGAAGTCACCGAGTCGCTGATGCTGGAGAACGCCGACGCCATCCTCGCGACGCTGACGGACCTGCGCTCGCTCGGCATCCGCATCTCGATGGACGACTTCGGGACCGGCTACTCCTCGCTCGGCTACCTGACGCGCTATCCGTTCGATAAGGTGAAGATCGATCAGTCCTTCGTGCGCCGCATGGAGATGTCGCAGAACCTCGCCGTGATCCGGTCTGTGATCAACCTCAGCGAGGCGCTCGGCATCGCCGTGATCGCGGAAGGCGTCGAGACCGAGGAGCACTACGCCGCCCTCAAGGCGGAAGGCTGCCCGGAGATGCAGGGCTATCACTTCAGCCGCCCGGTGCCCCCGAGCGACATCCCAGCTGTGCTCATGAGAACCTACGCGACCTCGCTGCGCGGCGAGGCGAAGCGGGCCGGCAGGCCGGCGCGGGCGGGGATATCCGCCGCCTGAATCCGATCCCCGGCTTGGCCGGACGGCGCGGATGCGCCATTCCTTTTCCCGAAGCGCGATCGCGAGGCGTGGAGAGGGCAGGACGATGGAACTGAGGCAGCCGTATCTTCTCTTTCTCGGCGACGTGCGCGACCAGCTCGCAGCGAAGGTCGCGCACGGGCTCGTCCACTGGCGGCGGGACTGGTGTGTCGGCCAGATGCGCCTGCCCGGATGCGGCGCCGATACCGGCGTGCCGGACCTTTCGATCGAGGAAGCGGCGGCGAAGGGTGCGCGTACCTTCGTGGTGGCGGTCGCCAATGCCGGCGGCGTCCTCGCGCCGTCTTGGATCCCGCACGTGGTCGCGGCGATCGAAGCCGGCTTCGACGTCGCGTCCGGCCTGCATGTCCGCCTCGCCTCAGTGCCGGAGATCGCGGAAGCCGCGGCGAAGCACGGCGCGGCGCTGCACGACGTGCGGCATGCCGAGCGCGCCTTCGCGACTGGCAAGGGGACGGTGCGCTCCGGCCGCCGGCTGCTGACCGTCGGGACGGATTGCTCGGTCGGCAAGAAGTTCACGGCGCTGGCGCTCGAAGCCGCCATGCGGCGGCGCGGCTGGCAGGCGGACTTCCGCGCCACCGGCCAGACGGGACTCCTCATCTCCGGCAAGGGCGTCGCGGTAGACGCGGTGGTGGCCGATTTCATCGCCGGGGCGGCCGAATGGCTGTCGCCCGATGCCGATCCCGATCATTGGGACCTCGTCGAAGGGCAGGGGTCGCTGTTCCACCCGTCCTTCTCCGGCGTGACGCTCGGCCTCCTGCACGGCAGCCAGCCGGACGCCTTCGTCGTCTGCCACGAGCCGACGCGGCGGGCGATGCGCGGCGTCGAGGCGCCGATCCCCGCCATCGCCGAGGTGATCGACATGACGGTCCGTCTAGGTCGGATCGTCAACCCGGCGGTGCGCTGCGTCGGCATCGCCGTCAACACCGAGAAGCTGGGAGAGGGGCAGGCGCTTACCTATCTCGATCGGCTTGCGGGCGAGCACGGGCTACCCGCGGTCGACCCGATCCGCTTCGGCGTCGAGCCGGTGATCGATCGGGTCGCCGCGGAATTTCCGGCGGTTTCGCCGAGATCCTCGACTTAAGCCTGAACTTCAAAACGACGCCGCCGACCTTATATTTCCCTCGAATATGAGAGGAATCGGAGACCGATGAGCGTCGCTTTCGTCAAGGAGCCGAACGAGGATCAGGTCGAGGTCCTGCCGGAGCGCGAGCTGGGGCAGGATCCCAACATCGTGACGGTGCGCGGCCTCGCCTTGATCGACGGCGAGATTGCCGAACTCGCGCGCCGGCTGGATGCCGCCCGCGCCGCGGACGACAAGGTCGCGATGGCGACGATCAACCGGGACCTGCGCTACTTCCGCGCCCGCCGCGCGACGTCGCAGGTGGCCGAGCCGCGCGCCGACCTCGAGACCGTCCAGTTCGGCAGCTTGGTCACGATCGAGCGCGACGACGGGCGCGAGCAGCGGTTTCGGATCGTCGGGATCGACGAGGCGGACCCCGCCGACGGGCTCGTCTCCTTCGTCTCGCCGCTCGCCCGGAGCCTCGTCGGACGCGAAGTCGGCGATACCGTCAAGGCGGGCAACGGCGAGGCGGAGATCGTCGCCATCGGCAACGAGCCTGCGAAGGCTTGAGGAATGGCGGTGCGTTGTTCCGCACCGCCACCCCGCACTTGACTGCCGTCAGCTCGACGCGGCCTTCACCGTGAACGGCACGACCATGCCGGCCATCACGTGGCCTTTGTAGTTGCAGATGAGTTCGTAGTTGCCGGGTTCAAGTTGAACCTTCAGGTCGCCGCTCTGGCCGGCCTTCAAGCCCTCGACCTCGCCGAGGCTTTTCAGCTTGGATTCGTCCACCTTGTTCGTGTCGGGATCCACCTTCAGTTTCTGCCCGGCCGAGTCGAGCTTGATGACGACCATCTCGTGCGGGGTGTTCTTGGCGATGTTCACGACCTTGAACGTGACCTCGCCGGCCGGCACCGAGGCCTTGTCGAGCTCGATGCTCATCTTGCCGCCGCGTTCGCCGACGAGCTTGACGGCCACGGTTTCCGCCGCGAAGGCCGACGGGGCGGCAACCAGAACGGCGGCCGAAACGGCGAGGCCGGCGGCCATGCCTGTGAGACGGGAAAGCATGTACGGTTCTCCGATCAGGGGTTCGCGGCGAAAGTTTCCGGGCAGCTTGCGCCACCGCGGCCTCCGGCGCACTGTGAACGAGACTTTCCTAGCGCGTTTGCCGGCGGGAGCAACGCATTGACCGAAACGCGCTCCCTTCAAGACGGATCGGACGGCGTCGCGCGGTTGCCGCTGGGGACGCGCATCTTCCACTGGACGACCGTGGCGCTCCTCGCCCTGATGTTCGGCCTGATCCTCGCGGCGGAACAGGCCGGTCCCGGCGATCTCGGCGCGACACTCGTCGATCTCCACCGCTCCGTCGGCCTGACGCTGTTCCTCGTGGTGCTGGCGCGCCTCGCATGGCGCCTGGCGCATCCGCTGCCGCCGCTGCGGCGGCCGGCCTGGGAGCGGCTTCTCGCGGGCGGCGTCCAGGCCGCGCTCTACGTCTGCGTTCTCGCCATGCCGGCGCTCGGCTGGGCGGCGTCGGAAACGGCCGGCGACACGATCCGGCTCTACGGCATCGTGTCGCTGCCGAGCGTCCTGCCGATGGACGAGGATCTCAGCGATCGGCTTTTCCAGCTCCACGGCTCCGTCGCCATCGCGCTCCTGTGCCTGATCGGCCTCCATGCCGCCGGCGCGTTGCGGCACCGCTTCGTGCTGCGCGACGGCGTGTTCGAGCGGATGTGGCTCGGCGGCGAACGTTCACGCAAGGTCAACCAATCCCGGCGATAAACGCGCGCCGGCCGGCGACGGTTACGAACTCTTGGTGTGTGGTTGCGAGGATGGCCGGGTTCAACCAATAGTCTCGGTCGTCTCGCCATGAAGCTTTCGTCCGCAGTCTTCGCCCTTTCCGTGCTTCTTGCGGGCAGCGCCGCCGCCGAAGCCGCCAAGCTCCGGATCGCCACGGAGGGCGCCTACCCGCCGTTCAACTACGTCAAGGACGGCCAGCTCGGCGGCTTCGACGTCGATCTCGCGAAGGCGATCTGCGCCGATCTCGGCGACGAATGCACCTATGTCGCGGTGCCTTGGGATAACATCATCGACGGTCTCGAAAAGAACGACTACGACCTGATCGTCGCGAGCATGGCCAACACGCCCGAGCGTGCGGCTCGGGTCGCCTTCTCGGAATCCTACTACCGCTCGCATTCGGGTTTCGTCGGGGATCCGGAGAAGATCGAGGATTCGACGCCGGAAGCGCTCGCCGGCAAGCGCATATCCGTCCAGAAGGACACGTTGCAGTCCGGCTACGTGCACCGCTTCTATCCGAAGAGCGAGATTTTGGAAGCTCCCGGGACGATGGACGCTCTTCAGATGGTGGTCGACGGCAGAGCCGACGTCACCCTCATCGACGCCATTCAGGTGCTCGACTGGATGCAGTCCCAGGAAGGCGAGAAGTTCGGCTATATCGGCGACCCGGTGACCGGCGAGTACTTCCAGAGCTCGTCGCATATCGCGGCTCGCAAGGACCAGGCCGCGCTGATCGACGATGTGAATGCCTCGATCAAGCGGCTGCGGCTGAACGGCACCTACGACCGCATCAACGCGAACTACTTCCCGTTCAGCATCTACTGACGGGAGGCAGCGAGAGACCGCGGCATGTTCCGGCATCCATTTTCGCTGGTCACGGCGGGGCGCATCTTCGTCGCCGCGTCGGTGACCTACGTCGTGGCGGCCGCGCTGTTCTCGTTCTCGTTCATGCGCGAGATCGAGAACGACGCGCGCTTCACGCGCGAAAACCAGATACCGAAGATCCTGGCGCAGAACGCCAACGCGGTGAAGGTCGAGAAGCTGGCCTCGCTGGTGCATTCCGCCTATCTCGCGCGCGATGCGCGGCTGGAACGCCAGGTCCAGCTCGAACTGCGGGTGCTTTCGCAGACCTTTACCCTGGACAACGACAAGGTCCTGATCGACGGGGCCAAGGCGATCGCGGACGACGTGAAGCGGATCACTTCGCTGCGCGCGGCCGAGCGCGGCGGGGCCGCCGTCGGGGCCGGAGGCGATACGGCCGAGCAGCTCCGCACCACCTACAACGAGGCCATCCGCAAGGCACGGCAGCTCGCCGACTATCTCGTCAACGACTCCGCGTTCGTCGCCGACAACGTCTCCAACAAGATCGAGGCCAACGCGAACCGCATCACCAATTTCTGGATGGCGATCCTCGCCGTTCCGGTGCTCGGCTCGCTGCTGATCTTCTGGATGTTCCGCACGCATGTCGCAGGGCCGATCAACGCGACGATCGACCGGTTGACGGCGATCGGGACGGAAACCTTCAGCGGCGCCGCGCCGCCTGCTCCGCTGTTCGTCGAGCTGCGGATGATCTCCACCGCGGTGGAGACCTACGGCGAGGTTTCCGCCAAGCTCAGCCAGACGAACTCCGTGCTTCGCGCGCTTTCCGTCGAGGACGCGCTGACCGGCATCGGCAACCGGCGCAGCTTCGACGCGATGCTCGACGCCGAGTTCGGCTCCGCCCGCAGCCGCGAAGCCGGGCTCGCGGTGCTGATCATCGACCTCGATCACTTCAAGCGCATCAACGACGAATACGGGCACCAGTCCGGCGACGCCTGCCTGCAGGCGACGGGCCGGATTCTCCGCTCGCACTGCGAGGGCGCCGCGTGCCATGCGGCGCGCTATGGCGGCGAGGAGTTCTCGGTGCTGCTGCCGAACATGAGCGTCGCCGAGGCCGTCGCCTTCGCCGAAAAGCTTCGGGTCGCGATCGCGACGGCACAGGTCGCGCGTGGCGAGGGGCGTCGCCCGATCCGCATGACCGCCAGCATCGGCGTCGCCTCGACCGAGGAGACCACCTTCGCCAGCCCCGGCGCGCTGCTCGACGCCGCCGACGCCGCGCTGTATCGCGCCAAGCATCGCGGCCGGAACAACGTGCAGTTCCATTCCGAGGGCGACGCGCAGCCGCTGGAAACCCGGCGGCATGCCTGATCCCGCTCCCGGCAGCGCTCGCCGACCTTGACGGTCGTCTTTCGCCGCCCTTCCTGTCGAGGTGCGAACGCGACGGACGGGATCGGAATTGGACATGGCGACGGGCGAACTGCCGGCAACGATGACGGCGATCGGCATCGCGGCGCCGGGTGGCCCGGACGCCCTCGTTCCGCAAAGCCGGCCCGTGCCGCGTCCCGGACCCGGCGAGGTGCTCGTCGAGGTCGCGGCGGCCGGCGTGAACCGGCCCGACGTCATGCAGCGCCTCGGCCGTTATCCGCCGCCGCCCGGAGCTTCTGACATACCGGGCCTGGAAATCGCGGGACGGGTCGCGCTGCTCGGCGAGGGGGTCTCGCGCTGGCGCGTCGGCGATGCCGTCTGCGCCCTGGTGGCGGGCGGCGGCTATGCGCCGTTCTGCACCGTCCATGAAACGAATGCCCTGCCGGTGCCGGACGGGATGGATCTCACGACCGCGGCCGCGATCCCGGAGACGTTCTTCACGGTCTGGACCAACGTATTCGAGCGCGGCGGTCTTCGCCCCGGCCAAAGCCTCCTCGTGCACGGCGGCACGTCGGGCATCGGCACCACCGCGATCATGCTCGGCAAGGCCTTCGGCGCGCGCGTCTTCGCGACCGCCGGCTCGCCTGAAAAATGCGCCGCGATGCTGAAGCTCGGCGCGGCGCGCGCCATCGACTACCGGCAGGAGGACTTCGTCGCCGCCGTCCGGGACGCGACGGGCGGCAAGGGCGTCGACGTGATCCTCGACATGGTCGGCGGCGACTACGCCGCCCGAAACCACGAGGCGGCAGCCATGGACGGGCGCATCGTGCAGATCGCCTTCCTGAAGGGCCCGAAGGTGGAGATCGACCTGTCGCGCATCATGCTGAAGCGCCTCGTCCACACCGGATCGACGCTCCGATCGCGAAGCGTCGCCGAGAAGGCGGCGATCGCGAGAGTGCTAGAAGAACGGGTCTGGCCGCTGCTCAACTTTGGCGCCGTGCGTCCGGTCATCCACAGGGTGCTGCCGCTCTCCTGCGCCGGCGAGGCGCACGTCCTCATGGAGGAAGGCTCGCATATCGGCAAGATCGTCCTCACCGTCGACAAGGACGGCCCGGGCGGTCGCTGACCCCCTCCGGCGCCACTGCGATCCAGCGGAACTCCTGCGCTGTCAAGGGGATGCGTAGCCATAGCCGAAATCTTCACGATTGCTCGGCATGATGGTGCTCACCGGCGAGATCCGGGATGTGTGGAATACCGAACTGGCATGTCCGTCGACGAATATCGCGCTGATCCGGGCTTAGACGTGCTGCGCCTCGTCTTCGCGACGAGCGGCGACTGCGTTTCAGTCATCTCGCCCGATGGAACCGTGCTGTCGGCGAACCCGAGTTGCGAAGCCGCGTTCGGCGATACGGGGGCATCGCCCGTCGGACGCCGGTGGAGCGAACTCTGGGCGGCCGAAAGCCGGGCCGAAGCCGGGCGGGCCGTTCTCGTGGCAGGCCGGACCGGCGTCGCGGAGGTCTCCTGCGTCCGGATCGGCCGCGACGCGGCTCTGGAGGCCTGGCGGAGCACCATCGTTCCGGTTCCGCATGCGGGGCAGGGCGCCTCGCGTCTGCTCGTCACCTCAAGAAACATCACCGCCGAGCACGAGGCCGCGCGCGCCCTCGACAGGTCGGCCCGGCTGAACAAGGCGCTGATCGAGGCGACGTCCGAGATCGTCTGGCACTTCGACGTCGCGACCGGCATCACGGAGCGGCGGGGCTGGTTCGAGTTCACCGGACGGCAGGACGACGCCGACGACGCCGACGACTGGCTCGGCTTTCTCCATGCGGACGATCGCGAGCATGCGCAGGTCGCGACCGATCGAGCCATGATCGAGGGAAAGAGCCTGCTGATCGAGTACCGGCTGCAGCACCGGTCCGGCGACTGGCGCTGGGTCGAGGACCATGCGACGCCGCTGCTGCGCGAGGACGGCACGGTCTCGGACTGGGTCGGCATCGTCACCGATATCCACGACCGGCGCATGGCCGACAAGCGCGTCCGCGACAGCGAGCAGCGCCTGCGCCTCGCCGTGGAGGCGACGGGGCTCGCGACCTGGGAACTGGATATGGTGACCGGACGGCAGATCTGGTCGCCCGAACTCTTCGCGATGATGCGGATCGAGCCGGATGCCTCGACCTCGCACGAAGCCTTCGTCGAACGGATCCACCCCGACGACCGCGCGCGGATCCGGGCGGAATTCTCGCTCGCCGTGAACGCCGGGCGGGACGTGCCGCCGAGCACTTTCCGCCTGGCTCTGCCGTCCGGCGAAGAGCGCTGGATCGAAGGCCGCAACCGCGTCTTCCGCGACGCGGCGGGAAACGTCGTCCTCCATATCGGCACGCTTCAGGACATCACCGACCTGAAGCAGGCCGAGCGCCGGACCTGGCTCGCCGCGCACACCGACAACCTCACGCAGACCGCGAACCGCACGCTTTTCCATATCGAGCTCGAGGCAGCCATCCGGAAGGCCGTCGCGGACGGAAGTTCGGTGGGCGTGGTTCTCGTCGACCTCGATCGCTTCAAGGAGATCAACGACACGCTCGGGCTCGATGCCGGCGACGCGATGCTGCGAGCGACCGCGGATCGGCTGAAGGCGGCCTGCCCGGCGGGCGGCACCGTCGCGCGGTTCGGTGCCGACGAGTTCGGGATGATCGTGCCCCTGCCGAACGGCAGCTCGTCGCTGGACGAGGCGGTCACCGCCTGCCTGCCGCTGCTTCGTCATCCGGTAGCTCATGCCGGAGCGACGTTCGAATGCACGCCGAGCCTCGGCTGGGCCGTCTTTCCGGAACACGACCTCGATCCCGCCGCGCTCCTCAGGAACGCCGACCTGGCGCTCCGCGCAGCGAAGGCGGCGGGCCGGAACCGGAGCCTCGCCTTCGATGCCTCGATGCGGGTCGAGGCCGTTCGGCGGACGAAGGTGCTTCAGCGCACCCGCGACGCCCTGGACCGCGACTGCGTCATGCCGTTCTACCAGCCGAAGGTCTCGCTGGCCTCGGGCAAGGTGATCGGCTTCGAGGCGCTCCTCCGGTGGACGGACGACAGCGGGCTGCGCTCGCCGGGCGAGATCGCCGAGGCCTTCGAGGATCCCGATCTCGCCATGCGCCTCGGCTCGCGCATGCTGGATCGCGTCGTCGCCGACATGCGGGACTGGAGCGGCTCCGGCGTGCCGTTCGGGCACGTCGCGCTGAATGTCGGGCCGCGCGAGTTCGCCCGAGACGGCGAAGGGCGCGATCTGGCGGACCGCGTGCTGGCGACGCTTCGATCGGCTGCCTTGCCCGCTTCCGCGCTTGAGATCGAGGTGACGGAGCGCACCCTCCTCGACGACGACGCCAGCATCATCGGCCCGTCGCTGCGCCGTCTGCACGAGGCCGGGATCCGGCTGGCGCTCGACGATTTCGGCACCGGATACGCGTCCTTGACGCACCTGCGCAGGTTCCCGGTGTCCTACCTCAAGATCGACCGCTCCTTCGTTTCACAGATGCTGGTGGACAAGGGCTCGGAAGCGATCGTCGGCGCGCTCATCGGTCTTGCGCGCAACCTCGGCATGGGGGCGGTCGCGGAAGGCGCCGAGACGGCGGCAGAAGTCGCGATGCTGCGCAAGGCGCGCTGCGAGATCGTCCAGGGCTTCGTGTTCGGCAAGCCGATGGCCGCGTCGCGCGTGCGCCACTTCCTGGAAGCCTTCGTGGCCGAAGCGCGCGGTGCCGCGAAGTCGCCGGCCAGACGAACGGCCCGCCGTTCGCTGGTCGCCGTTCGCTAGACCTCGCCGGCCGCGGACGAGGCAGCACCTCTCCCGCCGCCGGCGGGAACTTCCGCCGGCCGGGAGTGTTTGCCGCGAGCCGAACGGCGATCACTCACTGAGCCGGACAAACCCATGAGCAGCATCGCCGTTCCGCGCGCAGCCGCGACGCAATCCAGTCGTCGCTCGCGTTCGGTCCGTGCGCTCGGGGCTGTGAACTTTTTCCTCGCCGACGTGCGCGACGGGCTCGGCCCGTTTCTCGGCATCTTCCTGGTCGGCCGAGGCTGGGACATGGCCGCCGTCGGCCTCGTGATGACGGTCGGCGGGATCGCGGGCATGCTGGCGACGACGCCGCTCGGGGCGCTCGCCGACGCCTCGAAGGCCAAGCGCTTCATGGTGGCATTCTGCGCCGGCCTGACCATCGTCGCCTCGCTCGTCATCCTGTTCCTGCCGAGCTTTCCGCTGGTGGCGGCCTCGCAGATCGCCACCGGCATCGCCGGCGCGGCGATCGGTCCGGCGCTGGCCAGCCTCACGCTCGGGCTCGTCGGCCAGAAGGGGTTGAGCGAGCAGCTCGGCCGCAACGAGGCGTGGAACCACGGCGGCAACGTCTTCGCGGCGGCCGGTGCCGGCTTCTTCGGCTACGAGTTCGGGCTGCCCGCCGTCTTCGTCCTGATGACCCTGATGGCTGTCGGATCGATCGTCGCGGTCCTCGCCATCCGGCCCGGCGACATCGACCACGACGCGGCGCGCGGGCGCGAGCGGAGCGAAGCCGGCGAAGCCGACGCCGAACAGCCCGGGTTCAGCGTGCTCTGGCTGTCGACGCCGCTGCTGATCTTGGCCGCGACGCTGATGCTCTTCCACTTCGGCAACGGCGCGATGCTGCCGCTGCTCGGCCAGCAGGTCGCCGCGCAGCAGATAAACGAGACGCAGGGCAACGCTCAAGCCACGCAGCCGGCGCCCGCTGCCGGGGGCGAGGTCGCCGCGACCGGTCCCGCGCCCGCCACGGCCAAGCCGGGCCGGCCCGCCGCCGAACCTTCGCTGGTGAGGACGCTGCTCGCCGACCCGGTCTCCTACACGGCCGCGACGGTGATCATCGCGCAGCTCGTCATGATTCCCGTGGCGCTACTCGCCGCCGGTTTCGCAGGACGGCGCGGCTACTTCCTGCTCCTCATCGCGGCGCTCGCCGCGCTGCCGATCCGCGGTCTGATCGCCGGGCTGTGGCCGAGCCCCTATGCGCTCGTACCCGTGCAGATGCTCGACGGCGTCGGCGCGGGGCTGCTCGGCGTCGCGGTGCCGGGTCTCGTCGCGCGCATCCTGAACGGCACGGGCCGCATCAATGCCGGCCTCGGCGCGGTGATGACCGTGCAGGGCGTCGGCGCTTCGCTCAGCCCCGCGATTGCCGGCGTGATCGTCTCCCGCTACGGCTTCTCGGTGGCATACCTCTCGCTCGGCGCCTTCGCGCTCTGCGGTCTGGTCCTCTGGCTCGTATCCGCGCCGAAGGTCGCCGCCGCCTGCAGGGGCGAGTGAGCGGGCCGATCCAATCCATCCGAAGGCGGCGTTTGTTGTCGTGAGTTCGAACGTCGCCGTCTGGCTTCTGAGCGCCGCCGCCGTCGCGGGCGTCATCGTGCGCCCCTTCCGCATGCCGGAATGGCTGTTCGCGGTCGCCGGCGCGGCGGCCCTGTTTTTCGCAGGTTTCCTGCCGCTCGCCGAGGTCGGACGCGGCGTGGCATCCGGCACCGACGTCTACCTCTTCCTCGCCGGCATGATGCTGCTCGCGGAAGCGGCGCGGCTGGAGGGTCTGTTCGACTACCTGGCCGCCATCGCCGCCCGGCGCGCGCGCGGCTCGCCGCGCCGGCTGTTCGCGCTCGTCTACCTCGTCGGGACGGTCGTCACCGTGTTCCTTTCCAACGACGCGACGGCGGTGGTGCTGACACCGGCCGTCGCGGCAGTGGCGCGAGCGGCGAAGGCACCGTCGGCGGTGCCCTACCTCCTCGTCTGCGCCTTCATCGCCAACGCCGCTTCCTTCGTGCTGCCGATCTCGAACCCGGCGAACCTCGTGCTCTTCGGCGAGGCGATGCCGCCGCTCGGCGAATGGCTCATGCGGTTCGGCGTCCCCTCGATCCTCAGCATCGCCGCGACCTATTGGGCGCTTCGCTGGACGCAGCGGCGGGAGCTGGAAGGATCGACGAGCCTCGACGTCGAGGTGCCCGAACTCACGCGCGGCGGCAGGATCGCCGCCTTCGGCATCGCGGCGACGACGGTGGTGCTCCTTGCGGCCTCCGCGCTCGGCTCCGATCTCGGGTGGCCGACCGCGATCGCGGGCGTCCTCACCGCGCTCGCCGTGGTGATCGGCGAACGCTTGAGCCCCTGGCCGATGCTGAAGGGCGTGTCCTGGACGACGCTGGTGCTCGTCGCCGGCCTCTTCGTGATCGTCCGCGCGCTGGAACTCAGCGGCCTCGAAAGCGCCATGACCGCGGCCTTCGAGGGGCCGCTCAATGCCCGGCCCTCGCTCGGCGCGCTTCTCGCCGGCGCCGCGACGGCGGTCGGCACGAACCTGACGAACAACCTGCCGCTCGGCCTCGTCGCCGGAAGCTTCACCACCGCGGCGCACCTGCCGCCGCAGGTGGTCGACGCGATCCTGATCGGCGTCGACCTCGGCCCGAACCTTTCCGTCACCGGCTCGCTGGCGACGATCCTCTGGCTCGCGGCGCTGAAGCGCGAGGGACTGTCGTTCGGCGCGTGGCGCTTCCTGCGGCTCGGCCTCGTCGTGATGCCTGCCGCGCTGCTTCCCGCGCTCGCGGCGGTGCTGTTCCAGGGGTGGCTCAGCCCTTCTTGACGAGCCGGTAGAACACGAAGTCCGACACCGCGCCGTTGACGTAGCCGGAGACGTTCTTCGCCATCGCCACCTGCGTCGTCGCCTGCAGCATTACGACGATGGGCGACTTCGCCTGCACCTTGCGCTGCAGGTCGACATACATCGCGTCGCGCTTCTTCGGGTCGGTCTCGGCCCGCGCGGCGACGACTTGCTTGTTCATCTCGTCCGGCACCGCCCAGCCGTTCCGCCAGGTGGTCGTCGCCTGATAGTTCCCGTCGGAATTGTCCTCGTTGTAGGCGAAGGCGCGGGCGTTGGAATCGGGGTCCATCAAGTCCGGCCCCCAGTAGAGCAGCATCGCCTCGTGCGTCCGGGCGCGATACTTGGTGATCACCTGGCTACCCGTTCCCGGCAGGATCTTCAGGTTGATGCCGGCCTCGGCGAAGCCCGCCTGCAGCGACTGCGCCATGTCGGTGAAGGGGGCGGAATTGATGACGTCCAGCGTCACGTCGATCGGCGTCTGCACCCCGGCATCGGCGAGGATCTTCTTCGCCTTGGTGGGATCGTAGGTGAACGGGTTGTCGTCCAGCGAGCCGGGGAAGCCGGCCGGCCAGAAGGCCTGATGCACCTGCATCTGACCTTTCAGGAAACTGTCCGTCATGCCCTTGTAGTTCACGAGATAGCGCGCCGCCTCCCAGACGGCCGGGTTCGTCAGCGCCTCCTTTTTCTGGTTCAGGCTGAGGAAGTGGACCGCCGCCTGCGGATAGGTCTCGACGGTGAACTTGCCCTCCGTCGAAATACGGCCGATCTGGTCCGGCGTCAGGTTCTTCGCCATGTCGACGTCGCCGCTCTCCAGAAGGAGCTGCTGCGTCGCGGCTTCCGCCACGTGGCGGATGATCACCGACTTCAGCGCCGGCGCGCCGCCGAAATAGTTCGGGTTCGCGGCGAGGTTCAGGAGTTCCGCCGGCCGGTAGGTCTTCAGGACGAACGGCCCGGTGCCGGCCGAATTCGCCTTCAGCCAGGCGTTGCCCATGTCGCCGCTCTCCTCGTGCGAGGCGACGGTCGCCTCGTCGACGACCGAGGCGGGGCGGGAGGCGAGGACGTTCAGCACGAAAGCCGGCGACAGGCCGCCTTCGTAGGACAGCGTCACCTTATTGCCCTCCGCCTTCACCTTCGAGGCGAAGTTCTCCGGCGTCCAGCCGAGCTGCGTCAGGAGGAAGGCCGGCGACTTGTTGAGGAAGAGGACCCGCTTCCACGAATAGAGCACGTCCTCCGCCCGGACCGGATTGCCTGACGAGAAGGAAACGCCGTCGCGCAGCGTGAAGGTGATGGTCTTCGCCGCCTCGTCCGCCTGCCATTGCGTGGCAAGGCCCGGCGCCAGCGTCTTCAGGTCGGGCGCGTCGTACTGGACGAGCCGGTCGTAGGTCTGCGTCACGTATTCGCCGGAGGAGAACTCGTAGGCTTCCGCCGGGTCGATGCTGACGATGTCGTCGATGTTCTGCGCGACGACGAGTGTCGAGGCGGGCGTCGCGGCCAGCGCAGCACCGAGCTGGAGCGGTGTGATCGAAAGCGCCGCGATCGCCGCGGCCTTCAGCATTCTCATCACCGTTCTCCTTTTCGAACGCCTTCGCCTGCGTCGAATCCCGATGCCGGCGAGAATGCGTTGGAATAGAGCAAAGCGATTTGTATGCTCCAAGCGAAATCTTCCCCTCGCACGATTCGGGAAGCCGATAAGCCGGAAGGAAACGCGCGCTGGCCTTCGAACCCGATGCCGCCATCACCGCCGCGGCCGCGCCGACGGCCCGGCCGCGGTCGAGGCTGGCGCATCCGAAGGCGGCCGCGGGCTTCGTCGTTTCGGTGGCTCTGACCTTCCTCGGCCTTCTCGCCATCACCTTCTTCATCGGCCGGGTCGTGCCGATCGATCCGGTGCTGGCGCTGGTCGGCGACCGCGCGCCCAAAGCGGTCTACGAGGCGGCCCGCGCCGAACTCGGCCTCGACCGCCCGGCGATCGTGCAGTTCGCATCCTATGTGGGCGACGTCGTCACCGGCCATCTCGGCACCTCCGTCTCGACCGGCCGCCCGGTGGCGGAGGATCTGGCGCGCGTCTTCCCGGCGACGCTGGAGATGGCGACGCTCGGCATCGTCATCGGCATCGCGCTCGGCGTGCCGATGGGCGTCTACGCCGCCAGCCGGCGCGGCAGCCTCACCGATCAGGCGATCCGCATCGTCGGGCTGTTCGGCTACGCGGTGCCGGCTTTCTGGCTGGGCCTCGTCGGCCTCGCGCTGTTCTACGCCAAGCTCCAGTGGGTGAGCGGGCCCGGCCGGCTGGAGGTCTACTACGACGGCATGGTCGAGCCGGTGACGGGTCTGCTTCTCGTCGACAGCCTCCTGGCGGGCGACAGCGAGATCTTCTGGAACGCGCTGTCGCACCTCGCGCTGCCGGCCTCGGTGCTCGGCTTCTTCAGCCTCGCCTACATCTCGCGCATGACGCGCTCCTTCATGCTCGACCAACTCGCGCAGGAATACGTCACCACCGCGCGGGTGAAGGGCCTGCCGGAACGGCTCGTGCTCTGGCGGCACGCGTTCCGGCCGATCCGCGTGCCGCTCCTCACCGTCTGCGCGCTGTCCTATGCCGGCCTGCTGGAAGGCTCGGTGATGGTCGAGACGGTGTTCTCGTGGCCCGGCATCGGCAACTACCTGACGGTCGCGCTGCTGAATGCCGACATGGCCGCCGTGCTCGGCGCGACGCTGGTGATCGGCGCAGTGTTCGTCGGCATCAACAAGCTTTCCGACGCGCTGTATCGCGTCCTCGACCCGCGCGCACGATGACGACGCTCCGCACCTGGTTAAACGACGAGAGCCCCGCTTCGCAGCGGCAGGCGAAAGCGATCCGCCTTTACCGGATTGGGCAGGGGCTCCTTCGTAATCCGCTCGCCGCGCTCGGGGGCCTCATCGTGCTCCTGCTGATCCTCGCGGCGGCGTTCGCGCCGATCATCGCGACGCACGATCCGCTTGCGCAGGACCTCGCCGCCCGCCTCGCCGCACCCGGCGCGGCGCACTGGATGGGCACCGACGAACTCGGCCGGGACATCTGGTCCCGCACCGTCTTCGGCGCGCGGATCACGCTTGGCATCGTCCTTCTCGTCGCGGTGCTGGCCGCCCCCGCCGGGCTCGTGATCGGTGCGGTGTCCGGCTATGCCGGCGGCTGGGTGGACCGCATCCTGATGGGGATCACGGACATCTTCCTGTCGATGCCGAAGCTGATCCTGGCGCTGGCGCTGGTCGCGGCGCTCGGCCCCGGCATCGAGAACGCCGTGATCGCCATCGCCGTGACGTCCTGGCCGGCCTATGCGCGGATCGCACGGGCGGAAACGCAGGTGATCCGCCACGCCGAGTTCATCGACGCGATCCGCCTGCAGGGCGCTTCGGGTTTGAGGGTCGTCGCCGGCCACGTCCTGCCGCTCTGCGCCTCCTCCACCATCGTCCGCGTCACGCTCGACATGGCGGGCATCATCCTCACCGCCGCCGGGCTCGGCTTCATCGGGCTCGGTGCGCAGCCGCCGCTGCCGGAATGGGGCGCGATGATCTCGCGCGGGCGCGCCTTCATCCTCGACCAGTGGTGGGTCGCAACCATGCCGGGCTTCGCGATCGTCGTCGTCAGCCTCGGCTTCTGCTTCCTCGGCGACGGCCTGCGCGACGTGCTCGACCCGAAGACGGGGGCGGGGGCTTGAGCGCGCCGCTTCTGGAAGTCGAGAACCTGCGCATCGCCTTCCGAGGGGCGAACGGCCTGCCCGTCGAGGTCGTGCGCGGCCTGTCCTTCGCACTCGGGCGCGAGCGGCTCGGCATCGTCGGCGAGAGCGGCTCCGGCAAGTCGATGACCGGTCGCGCGCTCCTGCGGCTGGTGCCGCGTCCGGGCGAGGTGGCGGCCGACCGGCTTCGCTTCGACGGCATCGATCTCCTCGCGCTGCCCGAGCGGCGCATGCGCCGTCTCCGCGGCGCGCGCATCTCGATGGTGATGCAGGACCCGAAGTTCTCGCTGAACCCGGTGATGACGGTCGGCGAGCAGATCGGCGAGGCGCTGCGCGGGCAGGGGCGGCTATCGCGCCGCGAGGTCGGATCCCGCGTCCGCGCCATGCTGGAATCGGTCCGCATCCACGACCCGGACCGCGTCGCGCGCCTCTACCCGCACGAGATTTCCGGCGGCATGGGGCAGCGCGTGATGATCGCGATGATGCTGATCCCCGAGCCTGACCTCCTCATCGCCGACGAGCCGACCTCGGCGCTCGACGTCTCGGTGCAGCGCCAGGTGCTCGGCCTGATCGACGATCTGGTACGCCGGCGGGGTATGGGCCTGATCCTGATCAGCCACGACCTCGACCTCGTCGCGAGCTATTGCGACCGCATCCTCGTGATGCGGGGCGGCGAGGCGGTGGAGGAATGCCGCGCCGACGCGCTGGGCGAGGCGAAGCATCCCTATACCCGCGCGCTGCTCGCCGCCGTTCCCCGGCTCGACGAGACGCGCGACGAGCTGCCGGTGCTGGAGCGCCGTTCGTGACGCCGGCCTTGCGTCTGAAGAACCTGTCCGTCTCCTACGGCGCGACGCCGGTGACCCACGGCGTCGACATCAAGGTGGCGGAGGGCGAAAGCTTCGCGCTCGTCGGAGAGAGCGGTTCCGGCAAGTCGACGATCCTGAAGGCCGTCGCCGGCCTCGCGCCGCACTGGACCGGCGCGATCGAGGCCTTCGGAACCCCGCGCGGGCACGGCATCGACCCCGGTTTCGCGAGGGTCTGCCAGATGGTGTTCCAGGACCCCTACGGTTCGCTGCACCCGAGAAAGACCGTCGACGCAGCCCTCGGTGAGGTGCTCGCCATCCACCGGCTCGGCGACCGCGACGGCCGGATCGCGCGGACGCTGGAAGCGGTCGGGCTGGAGCCTGGCTTCCGGTTCCGCTTTCCGCACCAACTGTCCGGCGGCCAGCGCCAGCGCGTCGCCATCGCCCGGGCGCTGATCCCGGAGCCGAAGCTCCTGCTGCTCGACGAGCCGACCTCGGCGCTCGACGTCTCGGTGCAGGCGGGCGTCCTCAATCTCCTCAAGCGGCTGCGGCGCGAGCGCGGCCTCACCTACCTCCTCGTCACGCACAACCTGCCGGTCGTCTCCTTCCTCTGCGACCGGCTGGCGGTGATGCGGCACGGCCGTATCGTCGAAACGGCCGACGTGTCGCTGCTGCGGCAGGGCGCGCTGCGGGAGCCTTATTCGCGCGAGCTGCTGCGCAGCGGCGAGCGCACGGTGGAACGGCAGGAACTGGAAGCGGACCCATGACCGAGCACGAGATCATCGAAGCCCTCGCCGCGTTCGACCGGCGCATCGCCGAGGACGTCGCGCCGGATGCGCTCTGGACGGCGCTGCAGGACCTCGCCCGCCAGCTCGTCGGCGCGAAGCTCTTCACGGTGACGCGCGTCCACATGGCGGAAGGCCTCGTCCGGCGCGAATACACCTCCGATCCCGAAGCCTATCCGGTTTCCGGCACCAAGCCGATCCATCGCGACCGGTATTTCGAGGTGGTGCACGAGCAGCATCGCCCCTTCGTCGCCAACACGATCGCGGAGATCGCGACGGTCTTCCCGGATCACGAAACCATCGCCTCGCTCGGCTGCGGCTCGGTGCTCAACCTGCCGGCGTTCCTCGGCGGCGAAATCATCGGGACGGTGAACTGCCTCGACGTCGAGCACCACTACACGCCGGAGCGGGTGGAGCGCTCGCGACATTTGGCGCTGCCGGCCAAGCTCGCCTTTCTGGCGGCCGACGGTCGCGCCCGCTCCCCTGGCGCTTGACGTCCCGCATTTTGAATGCCTCCCTGTGCCGGCAAGGCGGCGAAGACCGCCGGGAAACTTATGCCGGCCGGTTGCGGATCGCACAGGGCAGCGGACTCCGCACCGATATCTCGGGAGGGGACGCATGAGACCGAACGCCATCGCTCAGGGTGTCGTCGTCGGCGCGATGATCGTCATCGGGTCGCCACCCGCCCATGCCGTCACCGAGCTCGAGTGGTGGCACGCCATGACCGGCGCGAACAACGACGTCGTCGAGCAACTCGCCAGGGAGTTCAACGAGACCCAACGCGACTACAAGGTCGTGCCCGTCTTCAAGGGCACCTATCCGGAAACGCTGAACGCCGGCATCGACGCCTTCCGGGCGAAGCGGACCCCGGCGATCATTCAGGTCTTCGATGTCGGCACCGGCGTCATGATGGGCGCCGAGGGCGCGATCAAGCCGGTGGCGGAGGTGCTGGAGGAGGGCGGCTACACGTTCGACAAGTCGCAGTACCTGCCCGGCATCGTGGACTATTATTCGAAGCCGGACGGCACGATGCTGTCCTTCCCCTACAACGCGTCCTCGCCGATCCTCTACTACGACCGGGACGCCTTCAGGAAGGCGGGGCTCGACGAGAACGCGCCTCCGAAGACCTGGGACGAGGTCTGGGCGGATGCCCGCCGGATCAAGGCGAACGGGGCCGCGCCCTGCGGCTATACCTCGACCTGGCTGCCCTGGATCCATCTGGAGAACTTCGCGGCCTGGAACAACGTGCCTTACGGTTCGAACGAGAACGGCCTCGCGGGGGCCGACGTACGGCTCGCGATCGACGCCCCGATCTATGTCGATCATTTCCAGGCGATCGCCGATCTCGCTAAGGAAGGTGTTTTCCGCTACGGCGGGCGCACGGCGGAGGCGCGACAGCTTTTCCTCTCCGGCGAATGCGCGATCCTGACCGAGTCCTCCGGCGGGCTCGGCGATGTGGTGAAGTCCGGCATGAACTTCGGCATCGGCCAGCTTCCCTACGATTCGAAGGCGAGCGGCGCGCCGCAGAACACGATTCCCGGCGGCGCCAGCCTCTGGGTCTTCGGCGGCAAGACGGAGACGGAGTACAAAGGCATCGCCGAGTTCTTCCATTTCCTGTCGGGCACCGCGGTGCAGGCGCGCCTCCACCAGAAATCCGGCTACCTGCCGGTGACGCTCGCGGCCTACGAGGACACGAAGCGGAGCGGCTTCTACGAAAGGAACCCGGGGCGCGAGACGGCGATCACGCAGATGCTGGGCAAGGCTCCGACCGGGAATTCTAAGGGCGTGCGCCTGCCCGACCTGCCGCAGGTGCGCGACATCGAGAACGAGGAGTTCGAGGCGATGCTGGCCGGCGCACAGGACGCGAAGACCGCGCTCGCGAAAGCCAAGGTACGCGCCGACGCCGCGATCGCCGAGGCGGTGGCGCAGTAGACGGACGGCGCCGGAGCACGGCGGCGGCTGCCGGGTTCAGCCTTCCGCGGGCGCGGCGGCCGTCGGCACGCGGCTGAAGCCGAGGACGCCGATCACCGTGGCAAGCACGCCGCAGGCCGCGATGCCCGCCACCATCGGCAGGGGCGTGCCGTCGAAGAACGGCCCGAGGAACGTCACCACGAGGCTGCCCGTCACCATCTGCAGCGTGCCGCTCAGCGACGAGGCGAGGCCGGCGATCTCGCCGTGCTCCTCCAACGCCATGACGAAGGCGACCGGCATCACCAGGCCGAGGAAAGCATTGGCGACGAACAGCAGCGCCATGATCACCGGCAGCGTTCCCGCGCCCGCAAAGGTCACGCCGAGAAGCACGAGCGTCGTTCCCGCGAAGCCGAACAGCGGCAGCCGCACGGCGCGCATGACGCCGAGACGCTGCATCACCTGCGCCGCGAGCTGGCTCGCCGCGAAGAAGCCGAGCGCGTTGACCGCGAAGGCCAGCGAGAACTGCGTCGTCGAAAGGTGGAAATAGCTCGTATAGACGAAGGACGCGGTGGCGATGAACACGAAGAAGCTGCCGAAGCCGAAGGCGCTGACGAAGCTGAGGCTGACGAAGACGGGATCGGACATCAGCATCCGGCACCCTGCCGCCATCGAGCGGAGGTTGATCGGCTGGCGGTCCTTGCGCTCCAGCGTCTCGGGCAGGGCGAAGACGGTGACGAGCAGGCTCATCACGCCGACGCCGACCAGCGCCGCGAAGATCAGCCGCCAGCCGCCGAAGGACAGGAAGATCGATCCCGCGAGCGGCGCCAGCATCGGCGATACCGCGATCACCAGCATGACCATCGCGAGGAGGCGCGTCGCGTCGAGGCCGGTGAAGCGGTCCCGCGTCACCGCGCGGGGCACGACGCCCACCGCCGCCGCGCCGACGCCCTGCACGAAGCGCCCGGCCAGCAGCCATCCGAGCGACGGCGCCAGCGCACAGCCGACGCTGCCGACGACGAACAGGCAGATGCCGATGATCAGCGGCGGCTTCCTGCCATAGGCGTCCGCCATCGGCCCCCAGACGAACTGGCTGATGCCGAAGGCGAGCAGGTAGAAGGTAACGGTCAACTGCACCTCGGTCTCGGACGACCGGAGCGCCGAGGCGATCTCCGGCATGGCCGGCAGGTACATGTCGATCGAGAAGGGGCCGACCGCCGAAAGCAGCCCGAGCACCAGGGCCCAGCGGGCAAGCGACGCCTGCATGCACGATCTCCTCTCGTGGTCGTCTCGCCGCGTGATCGTTTCGCGCCGCCTCGCCCATGGCGATGCGAGCCTCGATCGCGCGGTTCGGATTTCCGGAAAGAAGCGCCTCGATCCCGACGCTAGCGAACGAGGATCGCCCGGAAGTCGTTGACGTTGGTGCCGGTCGGTCCCGTGGTGAACAGGTCGCCGATGGCGGCGAAGGCGGAATGGCTGTCGTTGCGGTCGAGCATGCGCCGGGGATCGTGTCCCGCCGCCAGCAGTCGCCGGACCGTGCCGCCGTCCGCGAAGGCGCCGGCATTCGTCTCCGAGCCGTCGATGCCGTCCGTGTCGGCGGCGAGGAGGTGGATGTCAAGCCCGTCGAGCGCGAGCGCCGCGGCGAGGGCGAACTCGCCGTTGCGGCCACCCTTGCCGCCGCGAGCCCGCAGCGTCACCGTCGTCTCGCCGCCGGACAGGAGCACCACCGGCTTGGCGAACGGGCGGTCGCGGCCGAGCACCTCGCGGGCGATGGCAGCATGCACCAGCGCGACGTCGCGCGCCTCGCCCTCGATCGCGTCGGACAGGATCGCGGCTTCGACGCCCGCCGCGCGAGCCGTGTTCGCCGCCGCTTCCAGCGAGACGCCGGCCGAGGCGACGACGTGCCGCTCGTGCCGGGTGAAGATCGGATCGGCCGGGCGCGGCGCGTCGGCCGCCGCGGAGGCGAGATGCTCATGCACCGCCTCTGGCAGCTTCAGCCCGTATCGGCGGACGATCTCGATCGCCTCGTGGCGTGTCGAGGCGTCCGGCACGGTCGGGCCGGAGGCGACCTGCGCCGGATCGTCGCCGGGAATGTCGGAGACGATCAGGCTCACCATCCGTGCTTTCGTCGCCGCGGCGAGCCGGCCGCCCTTGATGGCGGAAACGTGCTTGCGCACCCGATTCATCGCCGCGATCGGCGCGCCGGACGCCAGCAGCGCCTCGTTGACGGCGATCTCGTCGGCGAGCGTCAGGCCGGGCGGCGGTGCCGGCAGAAGCGCCGAACCGCCGCCGCAGACGAGGGCGATCACCAGATCGTCCTCGCCGAGGTCTTTCACCAGTTCCATCAACCGACCCGCGGCGGCGAGGCCCGCTGCGTCCGGCACGGGATGCGAAGCCTCGACGATCCGGATCGCCTTCGTGTCGCACGAGTAACCGTAGCGCGTGACGACGAGACCCTCGAGCGGTTCGCCCCAGACGCCTTCCAGCGCCCGCGCCATCTGCGCCGCGCCCTTGCCGGCGCCGACCACGACCGTGCGGCCCTTCGGCTTCGCCGGCAGGTGCGCCGCGATGCCCCGCAGCGGATCGGCAGCCGCGACGGCCGCCCGGAACAGCCCGGCAAGGAAAGAACGGGCATCTGCCGCATCGTTGGCCGTCATGTCCGCCTCCGCCGTTTCCGCCGCATCGAAAAGCTTCGATATCCCGGCAGACCAAGCCGGTATCCTCATCACCGGCTTGAAACCGTTTCGCGGGAACGCCGAAAGCGCAAGCCATCGAGCGACGTGTTTTCCGTGGAAACCGGATTGCAAAAGGATCGAAGCCGGAGGCGAAACCTCTTCGCCGCGACCTGGGTCCAGCCATCGCCTCAAGCGAGGCGGAGCCGCCCGGCGGCTGATCGGATGGTGGGCGTGACAGGGATTGAACCTGTGACCCTCACGATGTCAACGTTCGGGTTGAGGTGGAATGCTCTACTGTTTCAGGAAGAGAGCGCTTCGCAGCAGGGCATTTCCGGCATCATGTCCCTGTTGCGTACGCGATCGGAGGTTCACCGGACCTAAGGGAACTACATACGGCACGATGTCGAGCACCGCCGATGCCTGGTTCGAAATATGGTATCTCGACCGGTTCAACGTGCTGGTTTGCTTATCGACCTCTTCGAACGAGCGTCAGGATTTCCCGCAGTCGTCCATGCGACATGACAGCGAGCGTGACGCAATAGATGCATCCGCCGATGCAGATCGACGCGATCAAACGTATCGTTCGATCCATCTCCGGTCCCAGATCGCGGAATAACCAGACGGTGGCAGCCATCATCGTGGAAGCGATCGTCGGAGGGACGAATTGCCAAACGTATGTCGAAAGCCGAATTTCGATCAACTGAGCACTTTTCCAGATCGGTGCCGGAAAGAGCAGAAGTGCACCGATAACGGCCGCTGCAACTACAGCGGTTACGCCGAAGGAGAATGATACGAAGACGGAAACGGTGAGTACTGCTTTTTTCACTGTCTGGTACCAGAACCACCAGTCCGCAGCGCCACGCGCCTTGATCATTCCGATTTGAATGAAGCCGACGCTGCTAATCAGTCCAAGGATACAGAATAACTGGACGCTCGGTATCGCCGGTACCCACTGTGGGCCGAAGACAATCGGAACGCCGTCTTCGGCCACTGCGGCAAGCCCGCTAAATACTGGAAACGCTACCGCCGCAGACATGAAGGTTGCAACAAGGAAGACTCGCTGTAACTTCTCCCGCTCGGCCTGCAACGACGACAAAAGCGCGTGCGAGACCGATGAGAGCGCCCCTGCGATGAGGTCGTTCAGGATTTGAAAAATCCGTCGACCAAATCCGTAAATGCCAAGCGCCGTTGGGCCAAGCAGCGATCCGACCAGAAGTTGCTCGGGGTAGATGAACTGCATGAAGTTGGTTGCCGAGGCATAGAGGCCGAAGCGCTTCAGATCGTTGAAGGCTGCGAGTGTCGGGCGACCCTTCGGAAACCAGCCAGCCGCCGCAAAAGCGCCTGCGACGCTGGCGACAGAGGCCGCGACCTGCGACAGTGCCAGCGCCCACAGACCATAGCCGAGCAGCAGCAGCACGACGCAAACGGAGCCCGACACGAGCGATGCGATGGTGGTTCGCATCGCGACGAGGTGGAAGGACATCTTGCGCGCCAGCAATGCCCCCGGCACCAGCGCCGCCATGTCGAAAACGACCTTGAGTCCGGTGACCGGTAGAAGGGCCTTCATGATCGGCTGGCCAGTGTAATAGGCGACAGGGAATGCTACCAAGAAGGTCGTGGCGAAGGCGATGAAGCCAGCCGAAACGCAGACCCAGAACACAGTCGAGAGGTGCGTTTCGTCGAGGGATTTCCGCTGGATCAAAGCCTCGCCGAAGCCGGACGGTGCGACGGAGCCGATGATGGAACTGACGCTCAAGGCCAGAGCGACGAGACCAAAATCCGCTGGGTGGAGCATCCGGGACGAGAAGAGGAAAATTCCAGCGGCGAGCGAAGACGGGACGATCGAGTTGATCATCGACCAGAAGATGCCGCGTAACGCCGCTGCGGAGCGCTTCGTGGTAAGGTGCGCGTAGCGCTCTGCACCCTGTTGAACTTGCATCACTGGCTCTGTCCGTTCTGCTTCCGGCGCCTTTTCCTTTAGGATCATGCCGGTTGCAAGCGTCGAAGTCGTTGTAATAGCCGACGCTAGACGGTGGCGGCTGAGCCAAAAAATTCGCGACGGTGCCGCTTCGAAACCAGCCTTAAACGGCGAATTCGCTGCAACAAGCGTCGCGGATTGCGAAGCACATCCCGGCGCAGGATGTAGCTGCGGAGAACGCCGGACGATCGGCTATGAGCACCCCTGTGGCCGACGCGGTAGACGGCGCCGCGAAATGGCAACGGGCGCAGCGGTGTGCCTGCCTCTCGTAGGTCTGCCTCAATGAAAATGTGACTGCCGAGACAACGCTTGATGAAGTCGAGTTCTGTTGCGGATGCTTCTCGAAGTTGCTCAAAAAGGTCGGACCGTACGATATGCGAGGTGCCGCACAGCTTCGAGAAGTCGTCGTATTTGTAGACGACAGGTCGGTTCTCCGACCAGATGTAACCCTGATTGAACGTCCAACCAGCCTCGCCCGCATTGTCGCGGACGAACGCGACAAGCCGATTGCTGACGAAATCGTCGTCATCCACAACCATGAAATATCGGGAATCAGGACGAGTTCTCATGCCAGCGAGAATACGCTTGCCCTTATCCTCGCGTACCGCGTCATAAGCGGCCTCGCGACCGGCAACGTTCAGATCGAACATCCGATTAGGCGGAAAGTCGACCCGCTCCACCACAACGCGATCAGGGAGCGTCGGCAACTCCACACCATGATTTGCGACGACCACGGCCTCCCAGTCATCGCAGGTTTGTGCCGCGATTGAGCGCAACGTCTGCCGCAATCTTGAGATCAGCGTCTTCCAGTCTGGTGCGTTGTCGGGATGGCGAACGGGGACAATAAATGTAAGTACCACTGGGTATGCACTTCACTTCCGCATAGGTTGCGAAGGAGGTATCAAGCTCAGTGAGTCTTAACAAGCGGAGGTTGTCTGCGTAGCCAATAGAGTCGTTAGACGGCTACATTTGCGTTTACTACGCTGCCCGTTTAGCGATCCGTAGGCAGCTCAGGTTGTGGTGAGCAGCAGAAATAGCGCTACTCAGCCGAAGCAGGGGGAGACGATGCTATAACGCGCGGCAGCACGCCAATCTCTCAAGATGCTACTTTGGCGAGTGCGACTTAGCTGGCCCATTCGCGCTCTAGGTTCAGTGAACCTAGCGAACGCTTCTCATTCTCAAGCTAAGTGGTTGTTTCGGATGGTGGGCGTGACAGGGATTGAACCTGTGACCCCTACGATGTCAACGTAGTGCTCTCCCGCTGAGCTACACGCCCATCCGACACGGCGGCATAGACCATAAGTCCCGAGCGGCCGTCAAGCGCATCGTCCGCTGGATCGATGCTTCGATGCGTTGCCGGACGTCCGCCGGCACGCTTCGATCCGATCGCCGATCAGGCCGCGTCCTGCAGCATCTTGCCGACCTCGTCGACGAGCTCGCGCAGGTGGAAAGGCTTCGACAGGATCTTCGCGTCCTTCGGGGCCTTCGAATCGGGGTTGAGCGCCACCGCCGCGAAGCCGGTGATGAACATCACTTTCAGGTCGGGGTCGAGCTCGGTCGCCCGGCGGGCCAGCTCGATGCCGTCCATCTCCGGCATCACGATGTCGGTGAGCAGCAGCGAGAACGGCTCTTCGCGCAGGCGCTCGTAGGCGCTGCCGCCGTTGTCGAACGATACGACCTCGTAGCCGGCCTTCTCCAGCGCTTTCGCCAGGAAACGGCGCATATCGTTGTCGTCTTCGGCCAGCAGGATCTTTGACATCGGCGTGTTCCGGTTCGCCGCGTCGAAATGCCGGCGGCGCTAGCTTCGTCCTTCTCACGCTCGCATTAACAGATTGTGCGAAGATTGCCCATGTGGAATGCGTGGACCGAACGCCTAGTTTGCGGCATGCTCAATGTCCCTGACGCTCGGACGCGGAACGATTGCCGGAACCTGCCATCCTTGAAACCTCGGCCGGACCCTGTCCAGCCTTCGAGGTGCGGGCGCCCACCCTCCAGAAGGTTCCGATCGTTTTCTGTTCGCCGCATTCGGGGCGCGCCTATCCGCTGTCCTTCCTCGCCGCGTCGCGCCTGTCGGCCGAGGCGATCCGGCGCTCGGAAGACCTCTTCGTCGATCTCCTGTTCGACTTCGTTCCGTCCATCGGCGCGCCGCTGCAGATCGCCCGCTTCCCGCGCGCCTTCCTCGACGTCAACCGCGAGCCCTACGAGCTCGACTCGCGGATGTTCCGCGACCCGCTGCCCCCCTTCGTCAATTCCACCTCCGTGCGCGTCGCGGGCGGCCTCGGCACCATCCCCCGCATCGTCGCCGAGCGCGAGGAGATCTATCGCGGCAAGCTGGCGCTCGACGAGGCGCTCGGGCGGATCGAGCAGATCTACAAGCCCTTCCATGAAAGCCTCGAACACCTCGTGCGGGTGACGCGCGAGCGCTTCGGCGTGGCGGTGCTCCTCGACTGCCACTCGATGCCCTCGACGGTGCGCGCCATGCCCGGCGGCCGCCGGCCGGACTTCGTGGTGGGCGACCGGTTCGGGACCAGCGCCTCCGACGCCGTGGTCGGCTACGCGATCCGGGCGCTGGCGATGCTCGGCTACGACGTCACCCGCAACAAGCCCTATGCCGGCGGCTACATCACCGAGCGCTACGGCCGGCCCGCCGCCGGCGTCCATGTCGTCCAGATCGAGATCAACCGTCACCTCTATGCCGACGAGCGCCGGTTCGAGCCGGGGCGGAACTTCAGCGCGGTGAAGCACGACATGATGCGTTTTGCCGCAAGCTTCGCCGCGGCGATCGGCGACGAGTTCCAGCAATTGGCGGCGGCGGAATGAGCGTGGATCCAGGCGATCTTCCCACTGCCGATTTCCTGTTCCGGCTGGCGGATGCCGCCGACGGCGAAACCTTGCCGCGCTTCCGGCGGGCGGGCGCGGTCGATAACAAGGACGCGAGCGCCTTCGACCCCGTGACGGAGGCCGACCGCGCGGCCGAACGCGCCATCCGCGCCCTGATCGAGGCCGAATACCCCGCGCATGCCGTTCTCGGCGAGGAGCATGGTTCGACCGGGGAGGGGCCGTTCCGCTGGGTGATCGACCCGATCGACGGCACGCGCGCCTTCATCTCCGGTATCCCGGTCTGGGGCACGCTGATCGGCCTCACCGTCGATGACCGGGCGCGGCTCGGTATCATGAGCCAGCCCTTTACGGGCGAGCGATTCTGGGCCGATGGCAACGCGTCCTGGCGATCCGACCGAACGGGGAGCGCCGAGAACCGGGTGCGGGGAACGACGGCGATCGCCGAGGCGGTGGTCTTCACCACGACCCCGCGGCTCTTCGGCGGCGACATGCTGCGGCGCTTCGAGGCGCTGGAGGCGAAGGCGCGCCTCACGCGCTTCGGCACCGATTGCTACGCCTTCGCGATGCTGGCAGCCGGGCAGGTCGATCTCGTCGTGGAGCCGGGCCTGAAGCCCTACGATATCGCGGCGCTGATTCCGATCGTCGAGCAGGCCGGCGGCATCGTCACGACCTTCGAAGGCGCTCGCGCCGAGGACGGCGGCGACGTGATCGCGGCCGCGACGCCGGAACTCCATGCCGCCGCGCTGGACATCCTGAACGGCTAGTCGGCCGGCAGCGCGCCGCCCGCGAAGGCGTCGAAGGCCGCGAGGAACGGCTCGCGGAACCGGTCCGCCTCCTGCAGCAACTCGTGCCGCGCTCCGGGCATCTCCAGCGCGTGGCCGGACCGCATGCGCCAGGCGAGCCGCTCGGCCGCCGCGCTCGACACCACGGCGTCTGCGCCGGCCGTGACGACGAGCGTCGGCACGCGCATCGCCGCGATCACGTCGGAATCGTCCAGCCGCCGCATCGCCTGCGACGCGGCGGCGAGCCAGCCGGCCGTCGGCCCGCCGACGAAGAGGTGCGGCGCGGCTTCGGCGAGCCGGCGGTTGCGCTCGAACCGGCGGCGGTCGGTGGTCAGCGGGTTCTTCGCCAGCGTGTAGCGGGCCGACTGCCGGACGCCGTTCCGGACGTTCAGCGAGCCGAGGCCGGTCCATTTCAACAGGCTGGAGGCGTAGAAGATCTGGTTCGTGCGCGGCTTGACGCCGGCCAGCGCGATCATCGGCGCGCTGGCGACGATCCGCTCGACGCGGTTGTAAAGGGTCGGCGCGGCGAGGATCGCGACCGTCGCGCCCATGGAATGGGCGAGGATGGCGTAGGGGCCGCGGCAGTCCGGCAGCACCACGTCGCGGAACACCGCTTCGAGATCGATGCGATAGCTGTCGAACCTCGCGACGTGGCCCTTCGACGGGTTGCGTGAAGTCCGCTGCGAGCCGCCCTGGCCTCGCCAGTCGAAGGTGGCCACCATGTAGCCGCGCGCCGTCAGGTCGTCGATCGTCTCGAAATATTTCTCGATCGCTTCGTTGCGACCCTGCAGCAGGATCACCGTGCCGCGGGTCTTCGGCGCGCGCGCGGGCGCGACCGCGTAGCGGAGCCGGACGCGGTCGGCGGCGGCCAGCGTGCCGACCGAAATACCGAACGGTTTCGGATTGCCGGAAATCTCGACGAGGCTGTCGAAGGGAGCGGATGCGTTCATCGGTGTCGTCGTAGGGCGTTGCCTTAAAGGACGCCCGTGCGCGGCGAAGTCAACCGCTCCTCACCGCAACGCCACTCGGAAAAAGTTGGGCCGGAAGCCTCCGAGGAAGCTCCCGGCCCGGCGACCGCAACGGAAGGGACGGGACGTTGCAGCCGTTTCGAACCCCGCTGCGATCAGCGGGAATAGACGCCGAGCGTGCCGCCGCCGAGATCGAACTCGATCCCGGTCGCGGGCCGGCGGTAGTCGCGATCGTAGCCGCCGCGACCGCCGGCCACCCAGCCGATCCGCTCGCGGGCGACGACGTCGCCGTCATAGGCATTGACGGCCAGGCGGATCAGCGCGCCGTTCGGGCGGATGGCCGTGACGATGTAGCGGTCGCGCCGAAGATCGACGTCGTCGATCCGCACGAAGCCCTGCCGCATCAGGCGGCGCGCGACCTGACCCTCGGACAGCATGTCGCCGCGCCGGCCCCAGCCGCCACGATGGTCCCAGCCGCCGCGCCAGTCCCGCCGCTCGCGCCAGTCGTCGCCCCAGCCGCGCTCCTGTACGGAGAAGATGCCCGGTCCTTCGTCGCCGAAGCGATCGAACGCGGCCGCCGGTCCGCCGGTGAAGGCCGGGACGGCGAGGAATGCCAACGCTGCCAGAGCGGATCTCACGAAACTCGCCTCCAAGAAGACCCGCATCCGGCGGCTCGTGGAGACAGGTCTAAGCTCCTGCATCTGAACGATTTCGGAAGGATTCATTCATTTTGCGTTCAGGTGCGGAATTCCCGCTTCGAGCGCTTGCAGGGGCCCGGCTGACCCACCACATCCGGTCCGTGATCGCCGCAAGGGATCACGGGTTTCGGTCGGCTCGCCGCGTGGCGGGAGCCAAGGATCGGACCCGACCGCATCAACCTGTTGCTCAAGTGGAGAACGAACCATGCGTCCCGTTGATTTTGCTCCCCTCTATCGTTCCACCGTCGGCTTCGACCGTCTCTTTTCGCGTCTCGACACGCTGGCGCAGTCGGACGCCGCGCCGGCCTACCCGCCGTACAACATCGAGCGGACCGGCGAGAACGCCTACCGCGTGACCATGGCGGTCGCGGGCTTCGGCGAATCCGACCTTTCGATCGAGTCGCGTGAGAACACGCTGACCGTGAAGGGCGAGAAGGCCGAGGAGAAGGCGGA
Organism: Plantimonas leprariae; assembly: GCF_008802405.1. Lineage (GTDB taxonomy): Bacteria > Pseudomonadota > Alphaproteobacteria > Rhizobiales > Rhizobiaceae > Plantimonas > Plantimonas leprariae. The sequence goes on along the minus strand of NZ_VZDO01000012.1, from coordinate 55,460 downwards.
AGGCGTCGAGGTGCTGCACCGCGGCATCGCGTCCCGCGCCTTCGAGCGGCGCTTCCAGCTTGCCGACCATGTCGAGGTGAAGGGCGCGACGCTGAAGAACGGTCTTCTCCATGTCGATCTCGTCCGCGTCATTCCGGAGGCGATGAAGCCCCGGAAGATCGAGATCGCGACGGCGGCCGGCAACGAGAACGCCAGGCAGATCGAGGCGAACGCCGCCTGATCGACCGACCCGTCGTCGGATATGCGAACGGCGCCCTTCGGGGCGCCGTCTTCGTTTGCGGGACTAACTCGCGATAGTCGGTTCACCCCTTGCCGAAGGCCGCCTTCACGTCCGATTCGGAGATGCGCGCGGAGGGGTTGCCCTTCTGGTTGAGGTTCTGCTCTTCCGTGCCGTCGCCCATCATGCCGGGGTGCTGGTCGCCTTGCGGGCCGTCGCCGGTCGGGGAAGCGTTGCGCGCCCCGTTCCAGCCGTTCATCCAGTCCTCGCGCAGCGTCGAGCCGACCGGGAACTCGCAGGACGACATCGGATGGTTGTTCTGGAAGGCGAGCTTGCCCTGTTCGTATGCGTCGGTACCGGTAGCCATGATCGTTCCTCCTCGGATGGGAGGAGAAATCGGACCGGGCGGCGATCGGTTCCGGCGGTCAGGCGATGAGCGATGCGAAGCCGGCGACGTCCTCTTTCGTGGTCGACCAGCTCGTGACCAGCCGTGCCAATGTCTCGTCGTCCTTCAGGATGTCGTGGGAGGAGTGCGGCGGGTTCCAATCGTAGAACACCGCGCCTTCCGAGCGCAGGCGCTCGGCGGTGCCTTTCTCGATGATCGCGAAGACCTCGTTGGTCCGCGTCGCCCAGGCCTGGCGCGCGTGGCTGCCCGCATCGAGCGCAGTCCGCAGCTCGTCGGCCATGGCGTTGGCGTGGCGGGCGAGATCGAGCCAGAGGCCGCCGTCGAAATAGGCCATGAACTGTGCGGCGATGAAGCGCGTCTTGGAGAAGAGCTGCGCGCCGCGCTTGCGAATGTAGGGGAACTGCTTCGCCTTCTCGGGATCGAAGAAGATCACCGCTTCCGCGCACCAGCAGCCGTTCTTGGTCGCGCCGAAGGACAAGATGTCGACGCCGCGCTTCCAGGTCATCTCGGCCGGCGACAGGTTGCTGGCGACGAGCGCGTTCGCGAAGCGCGCGCCGTCCATGTGCAGCGAAAGCTGGTGCTCGTGCGCGATGCCGGCGATCGCCTCCAGCGCCTCGGTCGGGTAGATCGTGCCGGCCTCGCTCGGCTGCGAGATCGACACCGCCATCGGCTGGCCGGCGTGGACGAAGCCGGGGTTGAAGCGCTTCAGCTCGCGACGGAGGTTGAACGGGTCGATCATGCCTAGCGCGCCATCGACGGGCGCCATCCGCGCGCCGTGGGTGAAGAACTCCGGCGCGCCGCACTCGTCCTCGATCACGTGCGCCTCGCGGTGGCAGAGCACCACGCCGCCGGGCCGGTTCAGCGCCGCGAAGGACAGCGAATTCGCCGCCGTGCCGGTGCCGACGAAGAACACCGCCACCTCGCGCTCGAAGATCTCGTTGAACCGCTGCTCGACCGCCTTGTCGAGGTCGCTGGTGCCGTAGGCGGCGGCCATGCCCGCCCCGTGCTCGGCGAGCGCTGCGTTGACGGCCGGATGCGGGCCGGACCAGTTGTCGGATGCGAAGAACATGGCCGCGTGCCTATACCGGGCCGCGATCCCGGACAAGCCGGCGCCGGCGCGACTTGCGGGCGGCGGCGGAGGCTCTTATGCCGGCGGCATGGGCGATTGGCTGTTCCTCTGCGTCGCGGGCGTGCTTGCCGGCGCGATGAACGCGCTCGCCGGCGGCGGCAGCTTCGTCTCGCTGCCGGCCCTCATCGGCGCCGGCCTGCCGTCGGTCGCCGCCAACGCCTCTAGCACGGTCGCGCTCTATCCCGGCAGCGCCGCCAGCCTGTGGGTCTATCGCGGCGGATTGCGGAGCGTCTGCGGCGTGCCGCTGCCGCCGACGCTGGCGGTGACCCTGCTCGGCGGACTGGTCGGCGCGCTGCTGCTTCTCTGGACGCCGTCCTCGCTGTTCGACGGGGTCCTGCCCTGGCTGCTGCTCGTCGCGACGCTGGTTCTCGCCTTCGGCCGCCGGCTCGGACCGTCGCTGCGGGCGCGCTTTCGCGCCGGCGTCGGTACCGTCCTCGGAATCCAGTTCCTGCTCGGCGTCTACGGCGGCTACTTCGGCGGCGCCGTCGGATTGATGATGATGGCGACGTGGAGCCTCCTCGACGACGCCGACGTGAAGGCGCTGAACCCGCCGCGCGTCCTGCTCGTCACTGCCGCAAACACCATCGCCGCCCTCTGCTTCGCCGCCTTCGGCGCGGTGTGGTGGGCGCAGGCGGCCGTTCTCGGATTGGGCGCGCTCGCCGGTGGTTACGTCGGCGCGAAGCTCGGGCGGCGACTGCCGCCGGCCGCGGTGCGCGTGGCGACGGTACTCCTCGCGGCCGCGATGACCGTGCGGTTCTTCCTGCGCGCCTACGGCTGACCAGCGAGCACACCGAGCCAGCTTGCGGATTTCCTCGCGCTCTGGCATAAGCGCGAAGATAGGTCAGCATCACTGTCGTATTTACCTTTCCGCTTCGACGGAACGGACAGTCGGCGACGGCGATTGCGGATCGAGCCGGACGATGGTCCGGGCAGCGGGGAGACGATGCGATGACGAGCGAGACGCCATCCGTGACGACGGGCACCACGACCGCCGCCAAGCGCATCGCCGACGCGCGTCGCCTCGGCCTGTACGATCCGCGCAACGAGCACGATGCCTGCGGCGTCGGCTTCATCGCCAACATGAAGAACGAGAAGTCCCATTCGATCGTCGAGAAGGGGCTGCAGATTCTTCTGAACCTCACGCATCGCGGCGCGGTCGGAGCCGACCCGCTGATGGGCGACGGCGCCGGGATGCTCGTGCAGATCCCGCACGCGTTCCTCGCGTCGGAGATGCAAGCGCAGGGCATCGAGCTGCCCGAGCCCGGCCGCTACGGCGTCGGCTTCGTGTTCATGCCGCAGGACCCCGAGCGCCGCGCGCATTTCGAGGCGCTGTTCGAGGCGGTCGTCGCGGAAGAGGGACAGGCCGTGCTCGGCTGGCGCGACGTGCCGGTCTGGAACGGCTCCTTGTCGCAGGCCCCCGAGATCGTCGCGACCGAGCCGTTCCACCGGCAGATTTTCATCGGGCGCTCGGCCGCGATCCAATCCGACGAGGAGTTCGAGCGGAAGCTCTTCATCATCCGCAAGGTAGTGTCGAACCGCGTCTACGCCGAAGGCCAGGGCGAGGATCTCGGCTTCTACGTCGTGTCGCTCTCGTCGCGCACGCTGGTCTACAAGGGCATGTTCCTCGCCTACCAGCTCGGCGACTACTACAAGGACTTGAGCGACCCGCGCTTCGAATCGGCGCTGGCGCTCGTCCACCAGCGCTTCTCGACCAACACCTTCCCGTCGTGGCGGTTGGCGCATCCGTACCGGATGGTCGCGCACAACGGTGAGATCAACACGCTCAGGGGCAACGTCAACTGGATGGCGGCGCGGCAGGCGTCGGTCGATTCCGAGCTCTTCGGCAACGACATCGCCAAGCTCTGGCCGATCTCCTACGAGGGGCAGTCGGACACCGCTTGCTTCGACAACGCGCTCGAATTCCTGACGCAAGGGGGGTATCCGCTCGCCCATGCGATGATGATGCTGATCCCGGAAGCATGGTCCGGCAACAAGCAGATGTCGAAGGCGCGCAAGTCGTTCTACGAGTACCACGCGGCGCTGATGGAGCCGTGGGACGGGCCGGCCGCCGTCGCCTTCACCGATGGAAGGCAGATCGGCGCGACGCTGGATCGCAACGGCCTCCGGCCGGCGCGCTACGTCGTCACCGACGACGATCTCGTCGTGATGGCCTCGGAAGCCGGCACGCTCGACATCCCGGAAGAGAAGATCGTCAAGAAGTGGCGGCTGCAGCCGGGCAAGATGCTGCTGATCGACCTTGAGAAAGGCCGCATCGTCTCCGACGAGGAGGTGAAGCAGGAGCTTGCAAGCGAGAACCCATACCAGGACTGGCTCCGCGCGACGCAACTCGTGCTGGAGGACCTGAAGCCGGTCGCGCCGCGGGCGTCGCGCGCCGACGTGTCGCTGCTCGACCGCCAACAGGCCTTCGGCTACACGATCGAGGACACCCGCCAGCTCATGGCGCCGATGGCGACCACCGGGCAGGAGGCGATCGGCTCGATGGGCACCGACACGCCGATTTCGGCGATGTCGTCGAAGTCGAAGCTGCTCTACACCTACTTCAAGCAGAACTTCGCGCAGGTCACCAACCCGCCGATCGACCCGATCCGCGAGGAGCTGGTGATGAGTCTGGTCTCGTTCATCGGGCCGCGGCCGAACATCTTCGACCTCGAAGGCTCGTCGCGCCGCAAGCGCCTCGAAGTGCGCCAGCCGATCCTGACCAACGGCGATCTGGAGAAGATCCGTACGATCGGCCACACCGAGGACCGCTTCGACACGAAGACGCTCGACACGACCTACCCGTCCGAGCAGGGCGCGGCGGGCATGCGCGGTGCGCTCGACCGGCTGTGCGAGCGGGCGGAAGCCGCGGTCGTCGGCGGCTACAACATCATCATCCTGTCGGACCGGCAGATGGGGCCGGACCGCATCCCGATCCCGGCGCTGCTCGCCTGCGCGGCCGTGCACCATCACCTGATCCGCAAGGGCATGCGCACCGCGGCGGGGCTCGTGGTGGAGTCGGGCGAGCCGCGCGAGGTGCATCACTTCGCCTGCCTCGCCGGCTACGGCGCGGAGGCGATCAATCCCTATCTCGCCTTCGACACGCTGCTGGAAATGCACCGGAAGAAGGAGTTCCCGCCGGAGGTCGACGCCGGCGAGGTCGTGACCCGTTACATCAAGTCGGTCGGCAAAGGGCTGCTGAAGGTGATGTCCAAGATGGGCATCTCGACCTACCAGAGCTATTGCGGCGCGCAGATCTTCGACGCGATCGGCCTGAAGTCCGACTTCGTCGCGCAGTACTTCACCGGCACGGCCACCACGATCGAGGGCGTCGGGCTGGACGAGGTCGCGCGCGAATCGGCCGAGCGGCACATGCTCGCTTTCTCGGACGATCCCGTGCTGGCCCGCTCGCTCGATGTGGGCGGCGAGTACGCCTACCGCATGCGCGGCGAGGCGCATCTGTGGTCGCCGGACGCCGTCGCGACGCTGCAGCACGCGGTGCGCGGCAATTCGTGGGAGCGGTTCAAGGAATATTCGAAGATCGTCGACCTTTCGGCGGTCCACGCCTCGACCATCCGAGGCCTGTTCCGGATCAAGCTCGCCGAGGACGTGGGGCTGAGCCCGGTGCCGCTCGACGAGGTGGAGCCGGCGAAGGATATCGTGCGCCGCTTCTGCACCGGCGCGATGAGCTTCGGCTCGATCTCGCGCGAGGCGCACGCGACGCTCGCCGTCGCGATGAACCGCATCGGCGGCAAGTCGAACACCGGCGAGGGCGGCGAGGAATCCGACCGCTATCTGCCGATGCCGGACGGCTCGGCCAACCCCGAGCGCTCGGCGATCAAGCAGGTGGCGTCCGGCCGCTTCGGCGTGACGACGGAATATCTCGTCAACGCCGACATGCTGCAGATCAAGGTAGCGCAGGGCGCGAAGCCCGGCGAGGGCGGCCAGTTGCCCGGCCACAAGGTCGACGCGACCATCGCGAAGACCCGCCATTCGACGCCGGGCGTCGGCCTGATCTCGCCGCCGCCGCATCACGACATCTATTCGATCGAGGACCTGGCGCAGCTCATCTTCGACCTGAAGAACGTCAACCCCGCGTCCGACATCTCGGTGAAGCTCGTTTCCGAAGTCGGCGTCGGCACGGTCGCGGCCGGCGTCGCCAAGGCTCGGGCCGACCACGTGATCGTCTCCGGCTACGACGGCGGCACGGGCGCTTCGCCGCTGACCTCGATCAAGCACGCCGGTTCCCCGTGGGAGATGGGGCTTGCCGAGACGCAGCAGACGCTCGTCCTCAACGGCCTGCGCTCCCGCGTCTGCCTGCAGGTCGACGGCGGCCTTCGCACCGGCCGCGACGTCATCGTGGGCGCGCTTCTGGGAGCCGACGAGTTCGGCTTCTCCACCGCGCCGCTGATCGCGGCCGGCTGCATCATGATGCGCAAATGCCACCTCAACACCTGCCCCGTCGGCGTCGCGACGCAGGACCCGGTGCTGCGCCAGCGCTTCAAGGGCACGCCGGAGCACGTCATCAACTTCTTCTTCTACGTGGCGGAGGAAGTGCGCGAGCTGATGGCCGCGATGGGCGTCCGTCACCTGTCGGAGCTGATCGGCCAGTCCGACCGGCTCGACAAGCAGGAGATGATCGACCACTGGAAGGCGAAGGGCCTCGACTTCTCCAAGGTCTTCTTCAAACCGGAAGGGCAGGCCGAGCAGCTTCGCTGGACGGAGAAGCAGAGACATCCGATCGAGGACGTGCTCGACCGCAAGCTGATCGCCGAGGCCGAGACCGCGCTCGTCGCGCGCCAGCGCGTCGAGATCGAGACGGCGATCAGCAGCGTCGACCGCTCGGCGGGCGCGATGCTCTCCGGCGAGGTGGCGAAACGCTTCGGCCATCGCGGTCTTGCCGACGACACGATCAAGGTGGCGCTGAGCGGCACCGCCGGGCAGAGCTTCGGCGCGTTCCTCGCCAAGGGCATCACCTTCGAGCTCACCGGCGACGGCAACGACTATGTCGGCAAGGGCCTGTCAGGCGGGCGCATCGTCGTGAAGCCGCGGCCGAACACGAAGATCGTGCCGGAGGAGTCGATCATCATCGGCAACACCGTGCTCTACGGCGCGATCGGCGGCGAATGCTATTTCCGCGGCGTCGCGGGCGAGCGTTTCGCGGTACGCAACTCCGGCGCGGTCGCGGTGGTGGAGGGCGTCGGCGACCACGGCTGCGAGTACATGACCGGCGGCGTCGTGGTAATCCTCGGCCAGACGGGACGCAACTTCGCGGCCGGCATGAGCGGCGGCGTCGCCTACGTCTACGACGAGAAGGGCGACTTCGCCGAGCGCTGCAACATGGCGATGGTGGAATTGGAGCCGGTGCCGGAGGAGGACGACCTCCTGGAGAAGCTGCACCATCACGGCGGCGACCTCCAGCACATGGGGCGCGTCAACGTCTCATCCGACATGACGGGTCACGACGACGAACGGCTCTATCAGATGATCCTCAACCACCATCACTACACGGGCTCGGCCCGTGCCAAGACGATGCTGGACGAGTGGGAGAGCTACCGCCCACGCTTCGTGAAGGTCATGCCGGTGGAATACCGCCGGGCGCTGCAGGAAATGGAGCGCATGCGGATGAGCGTCGCGGCGGAGTAGCCGCGGCCGGATCGGATTCTATCTTCGGGGAAACCGAGGCCGGGACGCGTCCCGGCTTCTCTTTTCATGGAGGATGGGATGCCGAAGATCACGCTCTGGGGCTTCAGCGGCTCGACCTATGTCCGCACCGTTCGGATGCTGCTCGCCGAGAAAGGCGTGACGGATTACGAGCAGGTGCCCGTCGACGTCATGAAAGGCGAGCCGAAGAGCCCCGAGCATCTGGAGCGCCATCCGTTCGGCAAGGTGCCGGTGGTCGACATCGACGGCTTGCGCCTGATCGAGACGCCGGCGATCACCCGCTACCTCGATGCCGTCCTGCCCGGCAAGGCGCTCGTGCCGCGCGACCCGAAGGACGCGGCGCGCATGGACATGGTGACGAGCATCATCGATTCCTACGCCTACGGCCCGATCATCATGGGCGTCGTCGGCTACCACCTCTTCCCCGAGATGATCGGCGGCAAGAACGATGCGGCCCATGAGGAAGCCATGCGGACCTCGAAGCTGGCCTTCACGGAACTGTTCAAGATCAAAGGCGACTCGCCGTGGCTCGCCGGCGGCGAACCCAGCGTCGCGGATTTCTACCTCGCTCCCCACATGGCCTACATCGCGATGACGCCGCATCTCGACGAGTTCGCCGATCTGCCGGGCGTCCGGGATTGGTGGAACAGGGTTTCCGCGCTCGACAGCTTCAAATCCACCGCGCCCTGAACCGCCCCGCGAGCGGGCCCTTGCGGCGGGCAGCGAAATAGGGCAGTAACACTGTCGTATTTTCCGGAAGGCGGACGCGGAGACGCGCCCGCCTTTTTGACGCGGATCGAACGAGCCTCGGGCGTTCGAATGGCTTTGGAAATGTTGTAGTCGTTCCAAACGGCGACGGCGCCCGCGCGCCGGAGCATGTGTCGCGGCCGGGGGTTTGGTCGCGGCGGAAGGGAAGGGGAGCTGCCATGGGCAAGGTGACCGGCTTTCTCGAAATCGACCGGCAGACGCCGAAATACCAGCCGGCGTCGGACCGCATTCGCCATTTCCGCGAATTCGTGCTGCCGATGTCGGATGCCGAGGTCGGACGGCAGGCGGCGCGTTGCATGGATTGCGGCGTGCCCTACTGCCACGGCCCGACGGGCTGCCCGGTGCACAACCAGATCCCGGACTGGAACGACCTCGTCTACGCCGACGACTGGGAGGGCGCGATCCGCAACCTCCATTCCACCAACAACTTCCCGGAATTCACCGGCCGCATCTGTCCGGCCCCTTGCGAGGAGGCGTGCACGCTGAACCTCGAGGACATGCCGGTCGCGATCAAGACGATCGAGCAGGCGATCTCCGACAAGGCGCAGACGCTCGGCTTCCTCTATCGGCCGCAGCCGGCGAAGACCTCGTCGGGCCGCCGGGTCGCAGTGATCGGTTCCGGTCCCGCCGGCATGGCGGCGGCGCAGCAGCTCGGCCGCGCCGGCCATGACGTTCACGTCTTCGAGCGCGAGACCCGCGCCGGCGGCCTGCTGCGCTACGGCATCCCCGACTTCAAGATGGAGAAGCACCTGATCGACCGGCGCGTCGAACAGATGCAGGCCGAGGGCGTCACCTTCTTCTGCGGCGTCGAGATCGGCGTCGACCGGCAGTTGTCGGAACTGACGGCCGAGTACGACGCCGTCCTCTATTGCGGCGGCGCGGAGAAGCCGCGCGATGCCGGCATCCCGACCAACGACCTCGCCGGCATCTACGACGCGATGCCTTATCTCGTGCAGCAGAACCGCCGCGTGGGGTCGGAGAACTCGGCCTCGACGGCGTGGAAGTCGCCGGAGATCTGGGCCGGCGCGAAGCACGTCGTGGTGGTCGGCGGCGGCGACACCGCGTCCGACTGCGTCGGCACCGCCTTCCGGCAGGGCGCAGTGAAGGTCACGCAGCTCGACATCCGGCCGCAGCCGCCGAAGACCGAGAACAAGCTGGAAGTCTGGCCCTACTGGGCGACGAAGATGCGCACCTCCTCGTCGCAGGCCGAGGGCGCGATCCGCGAATTCCAGGTCGCGACCTTGGAATTCGTCGGCGAGGACGGCCAACTGACCGGCGTGAAGTGCTGCGAGGTGGACGAGCGGCGCAAGCCCGTACCCGGCACCGAATTCGTCATCAAGGCCGACCTCGCTTTCATCGCGATCGGCTTCGCCGGCCCGTTCGAGAACGGCTTCATGGCCGAGGCGGGCGAGAGCCTGTCGCTCAAGCAGGACAATCGCGGCAACGTTTCGGTCGTCGCCGGCGACCGCGACTACCGGACCTCGATCGACAAGCTCTATGCCGCCGGTGACGTCCGGCGCGGCCAGTCGCTCGTGGTCTGGGCGATCCGGGAAGGGCGGCAGGCGGCGAGGGCGATCGATCTCGACCTCATGGGCGTGACGACGCTGCCGCTGTAGGGCTCGTCAGCGGGGCGCGGCCGAGCCCGCCGGGTTCGGTTGCTCCGAGGCGGCGCGCTTCGCCGCGTCCGCCTTCTCCTGCGCGGTCCAATCCTCGATGATCGCCTCGTCGAGCGAAGGCGTCGGCTTCGGCGGCTGGAAACCGCCGGTGCCGGAGCGGACCGCTTCGAGGTTCACCGAACCGCGCGACACGACCGGCGCGTCGGGCCGCGATTGGATCGAGCCGCCCTTCGTGTTCCAGGCGAAATTGTCGGCGCGGCCGATCGAACCCGTCAGCGGCGTTCCCGCGTTCACCAGCCGCTCGCGCGGTGAGGGCTGCGTGCCCGCGACGGCCTGTGCCGGCCCGGCCAGCAAATCCTCGCCGCCGTCGAGCGACGGGCTGGCGAGGCCGACCGCCGGCACCGAGGTCGCGTTGGCGGGGTTCTGCGGAACGGCTTTCGGCGTCTCGGGCCGCGCCGCAACGGCGGTCCCGTCGAGGCTGCCGCCGAGGATCTTCTCCAAGGGCTTCTCGGCGAAGAAGGCGAGCTTGCGCGCCCCCTGCGGCGTCATGGTGATGCCGTCGGAATTGCGCAGGCGCGCCGGCTGGCCGGCGACGTCCGGGCCGCTCGACGCGAAGGCCCCGTTGGCGTCGACGAACCCGTCCCACACATCGACGAACTCGCCGCCGACCTTCGTCGCCGCCTGCCGGTAGAGTTCGTTGAAGAACGCGACGTCGTCGTTCATGTCGGAGGACTTGAAGGCCGGCAGCCCGACCCAGACCAGCGGCAGCTTCTTCTCGCGTACCGCCGCCGCCAGAGCGTCCATGCGCCGGACGTACTCCTCGGTCCATTCCTGCGAGCGAAGGTCTTCCGACGTGCCGTCGGTGCGGATCGCCTGCCGGTCGTTCGAGCCGAGCATCACGATGACGGCCGCCGGCTTCTCCTCCTCGACGATGCCGGCGATGCGCTGCGGCCAATCGAAATGGTCGTCGCGCACGAGGCCGGACGAGCCGTCGGTGCGGTCCACCACGCGCATGCCGGCATTCTGCGCCGTCGCCGCGCCGAGGCCCTTCGCCAGCGACAGCGCCATGAAATCGCCGACCACCAGCACGACCTTCGCATCCGCCGCCTTCTCGACCGGCGCAGGCGCCGAGGCGACGGTGCCGGCCGCGGCGGCGGCTCCGCCGGCTGCCGCCGGGCCGTTCTTCTTGGCCGAGGCGCGGGGTCGCGGCGGCGTCTGGCGCTGCTGGCGGCGCTGCACGGGCGGGTCGAGGTAATAGCGCGGCGGCGGATAGGTGCCGCTCGGGCCGTCGTCCATCGAGCGGCGCGGACGGCTGCCGAACAGCCGGCCGAACAGACCGCCGCCGAATTCCTGCGCCGAGGCCGAGTTGTCGGAAAGCGGGTTCGCGAGGTCGACCGCGAGGAATGCCGGAGCGAGGGCCGAAAGGAGGACGATGCGCGGAATGATCCGAACCGCGGCAGCCCGCCTTTCAACCGTCATCCGTCATCTCCTGCGCATGATGTCGAGCAGCGCCTTCGACGCGTTGCCGTCCGCGTCGACGCCGACGCTACGCTGATAGGCCATTATGGCGCTTTTCGAGGTCGAACCAATCTTGCCGTCGATCTTGCCGTCGTAAAGGCCTTGCGAGGTCAGGTGCTTCTGCACCTCGTAGCGCTCCGCCATGGTCAGCGGCTTGTAGCCGCGCGGCCAGTCCTGCACGAAGGGCGCGCCGCCGGCGATCATGTCGGCGAGATGGCCGACGGCGAGCGCATACTTGTCGGCGTTGTTGTAGGCCTTGATGACGTAGAAGTTCTTCGTCATCAGGAAGGCCGGGCCGTTCGTGCCGGCGGGCAGCACCAGCGTCGCGCGGTCGTTCGGCGCGGCGAAGCGTCCACCGGTGGCGCGCGCGAAGCCGCGCTTCGCCCAAACCGAGAGGCTCATGCTCTTGCCCCGGAGGCTCGCGGCATCGGCGGACGGCAGCACCACCTCGTAGCCCCAGGTTTTGCCGGTCTGCCAGCCGTTCTTGCGGAGGAGGTTCGCGGATGTCGCGAGCGCGTCCGGCACCGAGGTCCAGATGTCGGCATGGCCGTTGCCGTCCATGTCGGCCTGGTAGAGCCGATAGCTCGTCGGAATGAACTGCGTGTGACCCATCGCGCCGGCCCAGGAGCCGGTCAGCCCCTTCACCGACACGTCGCCTTCCTGCAGCATCTTCAGCGCGGCGATGAGCTGCGCTCTCGCGTACTTGCCGCGCTTCGGATCCATGTAGGCAAGCGTCGCCAGCGAGCGCGGCACGGAGCGCACCACGTCGGTGCGCTGCAGCACGCGGCCGTAGTCCGATTCCATCGACCAGATCGCCAGGAGGATGTCGCGGTCGACGCCGAAGCGCTTCTCGATCCGATCGAGCCAGGGCTTCAACTGCTGGCGCCGTGCGGCGCCCTCGTCGGCCGAGACCTCGTTGACGCGGTTGTCGAGGTAGTCCCAGATGGTGTCCTGGAATTCCGGCTGGAACTGCGCCTTCTGGATCACGTCCGGGTCCGGCTCGTCGATGCCGGCGAAGGCAGCACGATAGGTCGAGCGGCCGATGCCGGCATCCGCCGCCGTATCCTCGAAATTCGCGATCCAGCGCTTGAAGCCGGCATCCGCGGCGGAGGCGGACTGGCCGGCGCCGGCCAGCACGGTCGCGGCCAAGGTGGAAAGGAGAAGAAGGGAGCGGGAAAGCCTGAACGTCATCATGTTCGAACCCTGGCGTCTCGAAGCCGAGAAGTCTTTCGGCCCTCCGGCCGTTCCGCTTCGGATGCGGGCGGACACCGCGTCTTGTCCCTCAAGATAGAGGCGGCTCGTTAAGGCGAGCTTTACCACGGCTCCTCACGTTTCCGTCAATTTCGAGCCGTCCGTCGCGGGAGGTTCACCTCGGCCTGAATTATCCGTATGTCGCGCTTCCGCTGGCCCTCGACGCAAGCGCGGGCTAGGAACCGCGCATTCGCATCGATTCTCGGATGAACAGGAGAACCGCATGAAGAAGGTCCGCAAGGCCGTATTCCCCGTGGCCGGTCTCGGCACCCGCTTCCTTCCCGCCACGAAGGCCGTGCCGAAGGAGATGCTGACTGTCGTCGACAAGCCCGTGCTGCAATACGTCGTGGACGAGGCGATCGAAGCCGGGATCGAGCACCTGATCTTCGTCACCGGGCGCAACAAGGCGGTCATTGAGGACTATTTCGACATCCAGTTCGAGCTGAACGACACGCTCAACCGGCGGGGCAAGAAGGCCGAGCTCGCCCTTCTCGACGCGATCCAGCCGAAGGCCGGCACGACGAGCTTCACCCGCCAGCAGGAGCCGCTCGGCCTCGGCCACGCGGTCTGGTGCGCGCGCGAGCTCGTCGGCGACGAGCCCTTCGCCCTGCTTCTGCCGGACATGATCATGCAGTCCGACAAGGGCTGCCTTGCCTCGATGATGGAGCTCTACGCGACGTCCGGCGGCAACATCCTCTCCGTCGAGGAGTGCGATCCGGCCGAGGTGAACAAGTACGGCATCGTCGGGCGCGCGGCGGATGTCGGCAACGGCTTCCGCATCGACGGCATGGTCGAGAAGCCGCCGGTCGGGCAGGCGCCGTCCAACCTCTCCATCTCGGGCCGCTACATCCTGCAGCCGGAAATCTTCGAGATCCTGGCGACGCAGGAGAAAGGCGCCGGCAACGAGATCCAGCTTACCGACGGCATGCTGAAACTGGCGAACGCGCAAGATTTCTACGGCTACGTCTTCAAGGGCCGCACCTTCGACTGCGGCAACAAGGAAGGTTTCGTGCGCGCCAACGTCGCCTTCGCCCTGGCGCGCGAGGACGTGCGCGGCAAGGTCAAGGGCGACATCGCGGCGATGGTCTCCGCCGCCGGCAACTGACGTCTCAGTTCTGCAGCCGGATGCCGAGCTTCACGGCATCCACGCTGTAGTCGCCGTCCGAATGGAGGCGGTTCACGTCGTCGTGCGAGGCTCGCCCGATGAGGGCGAGCGAGCGGTTGAGCCAGTAGGTGAAGCCGGCGCTCGCGCCCCAGGTCCTTTCCTGGTCGGTGCGAAGCTCGCTGTCGCGGTAGCCGAAGGTCAGCGCCGTATCGAGGTCGAGCCGCGCCGTCGCGCGGTGGCGGAGGCCGAGGCCGGTCTGATAGAGCGTCGAAGTCGTCGGCGCGCTCGTATCCGGGTCGAAGGTGGTGGCGGCCGTCAGCTCCACGTCGGTGCCGCGCTGCGGCGACCAAGCGATCTTCGCGTCGACGGTCGGCGAGGCGGCGGTGCCCAGCCTGTCCGCCTTCGGCACGTTCCAGGCATAGCCGGCCGCGACTTCGCCGGTGAGCTTCTCGCCGAAGTCGACGGACACGCCGCCGCGCAGCGCGGCGATGGTGGAATCGCGGGTCGTCCCGGTCGCGTCGAACTCGTCGTCGAACACACGTCGTCCGAGGCTGGCTTCCGCGAAGGGGGCGATGGCCGGCGAGATGCGATAGCCGGCCCGCAGCGCGCCCGTATAGGTGTTGAAATTCTCGTCGAGCGTGGCGCCGATGCCGCCGTCCCGATCCTTCGTCTCCCGCACCGCCGCCACCGTGCCGCGCGCGAAGGCTTCGCCGAACTCGTGCTGCAGATCGGCGCTGGCGGAATAGTTGAGGAGGTCCGGCCGCTCGCCGCCGGCATCGGCGACCGGATCGAGATCCGACGCGTCCTCCTTCCGGTAGACGAAGCCGCCGCGCAGGTTCGAGGTGGTCAGGCGGTCGATGTCGAGGCGCACCCGCCCGTCGAGCGTGACGTCGGGGTTCGAGCGGTTCTCGCCGGCGAAGTCGCGCCGATAGTTCGCCAACATGTCGAGTTCGGCCGCATGGCGCGACCAGTCGGACGCGAGCCGGGTCGAGAGAGTCGTGTCGCTGAACGCTCCGTTCGTGCTGCGCGGCGACTGATCGAGATTGCTCGACCAGCCGGTGCTCTGGTCCAGCGCGGCGAAGAGGATGAAGGTGCCGAGCCGGATGCCGATCGGCGCGAAGGGGTCGTCCACCGCCGCCGGCAACGCGCCGCGGAACGGCGCGACGCGCCGGTTCTGCCGCAGGTCGTCCAGCGTCTCGGTGCGGGACGAGCGAACCGGCGCGGAGGGCAGGGACAGGCGCCCGCCCGCCAGCGTGTCCGAACCCGCGCCATCGGCCGGCTCGGCGCTGCCGGCCCGCGCGGCGCGGGACGGGTAGCCTACCGCCGTCGAGGCCGAGGTGCCCGAGCGATCAGGGCGATCGCGGCGCGCCTGCTTGGATGACCGCTTCGGCTCGGAAGCTTCGGTCCTCGCGGCCGCCGGGCGCCAGGCCTCGGCAGGTCCGGCGGGCCGGACCGCGGTATTCGACGGCTCTGTGTGCGCGCCGGGAGGCTCTTCGAACAGGTCGATGCGCGGTTTGCGCACCGGCCGGACGGGCAGTTCCTCGTCATCGGCGGACGCTGCGTCATCGCCGGCGTCCTCGCTCGGTGCGCTATCGCTCGAACTGCGGCTGAAGGGGGCTGCCGGCGTCTGGTCGCCGTCGCTGGCGAGCGGGGCCGTCAGCGGCTTTCGGAGGTTGGAGCGCAACTCGGTCGCCGGATCGGGATCCGTCCCGGCGCGTAGGTCGCCGATGCCCGCCGCCGTGCTCGGCGGCTTGTCCTCGGCGGTCGCAGTCGAGGCGAGCGCGATCCATGCGGCGCCCGCCGCGAGGGCGGCCAGCAGGGGGCGATCCCCGCATCTGCGCCGCTTCGGACAGGAAGGCGCGGACGGCGCCCCGCTCGGGTCGTGCAAGGAGTTGTCCAGGCAAGTTCGCAAATCTTGCCGAACCGTAAACGCGGATGGTTAACGGAAGCTTAGCGATCAGTGCGCCGCGCGGCATCGAAGCTTGCGTCGCCGGGCCGCACGGTCGATATGCAGGGCAGGAAACGACGGTCGGAACGCGCCGATGACGATAAGCAGCGAACGGGACAGGGTCGAACTGGAGGCAGCCGCCTTCCGCCGGCTGCGCGATCACCTGCGCGAGCGCGCCGACGTCCAGAACATCGACCTGATGAACCTCGCCGGCTTCTGCCGGAACTGCCTGGCGAACTGGTACCGCGAGGCGGCCGAAGCGCGAGGCGACGCCATGAGCAAGGACGCCGCGCGCGAAATCGTCTACGGCATGCCGTACGACGAATGGCGGCAGCTCCATCAGCGCGAGGCCTCGGCGGAGGCGTCCGCGGCCTTCGCGTCAACTTCGCACAAGTCTTGAGCCGCTATGCAGGCCGTGGCGCAGCCCGTGTCCGGGCGCGCGCCGAGCAGGAATTGGAAGTCATGATCGGAAAGGGTGCCGATGTCCGAGGTTGAAGCCGTTGCGGGCGATCAACTGAAATCCTTCGTCGAGCGAATCGAGCGGCTCGAGGAGGAGAAGAAGACGATCGCCGACGACATCAAGGACGTCTACGCCGAGGCGAAGGGTAATGGGTTCGATACCAAGGTCCTGCGCAAGGTGATCTCGCTTCGCAAGCAGGACCAGAACGAACGCGCCGAGCAGGACGCGGTGCTCGACCTCTACATGCAGGCCCTCGGCATGGCCTGACCGGCCGTCGCGCCGAACGATCGGCGCGATCCGATCGGAGGAGGCTGGCGACTGCCGTCCGTCGCCCGCTCCGATCTCGTACGAGCGGGCGAGTTCTCACGGACGCAGTGAGGTGGCCCGGCCATCTCCGCAGTTTTCGATCTAAGCCGAACCGGCAACAGGCGGGAGAGCTGAGGGTTCGTGGGTAGCGCCATGAGAAAGGCGCTCGCGGCAAACTTGCCGATGCTTCTGCGGAAATTGCCGCCGCAAGTTAGTTCTTTGCCGCTCAATGAAACGGCCCGGACCACCATTGCGGTGCCGGGCCGGAAACCACTCGCAGGTATCGGGGGTCAGGCGGCGGCGCGGCCGCCGCGCCGGCGCTTGTGGCCGAGGCCCATCTGCTTGGCGAGGCGCGAACGCGCGGCCGCATAGTTCGGGGCAACCATCGGGTAGTCGGCCGGCAGTTCCCACTTCTCGCGGTACTCCTCCGGCGACAGGTTGTAGTGCGTCATCAGGTGACGCTTCAGGGATTTGAACTTCTTTCCGTCCTCGAGGCAGACGATGTAGTCGTCGGTGACGGACTTCTTCACCGCGATGGCCGGCTTCGGCTTCTCGGCCGCCGGCACCTGCTGCGGGCTGGAATGGGTGCGGCCGAGCGCGCCGTAGACGTCCGAGATCAGCGCCGGAATTTCGGAAACCGCCAGCGAATTGTTGCTGACATAGGCGGCGACGACTTCCGCCGTCAGTTCCATCAGCATTTCGCTGCTGTCCGTTCTCTCGACCTGGTCCATCCGGGTGCTCGTTCTCGTTGGTTTTCTTTGCAGACCATCGGACGAAGCGAATCACGCGCCTTCCCGCTCCGGGAAAAGATGTCGTCTGTCGATTCGCTTGATTCCGCATTCGGCATTTCACTGCCGATAGCTCTATATTTATAACCCGTTGCTGTATGTCAAGATCGCGACCGCGTCCGCGAGAATAAACGCGAGAGCTACTCGCAGTTCCCCGCTCACGAATACATTCGATCGAGATCGGGCGGAAAGCTCAGTGGCGGATTGATCGCGCTATTGCAGCGAGTATAGAGCGATTGCCGTGGCGATGGACCGCTAAGCCGCATCGCCGATGCAACGAACCTCCCGCTCGAAAGCGGGAGGTCGGGCGAAAACGGACTTCGATATCTGCGAGAAGGGTGCTTCCCGGTCGGACGGCGCGTTGACCTCAGTCGACCTTCACCACCGGGGTAAAGTGCACGGCGGAGCCGGCGAAGCCGTTCGACGGCGCGGCGGGTTCCGTCGAGAAGCCGTCCGAGAGCACCGCGTTCGGGACGTTCCGCACCAAACGGCCACCGTCCGGATGGTTCGTCGCGGACACTTCCGGCCGGTGGTTGGGATCGCCGACGAGGTCCGCGAGGCGGATTCGCGAGCTGATCGCGGCCTGCGAGATCGGCTTGGCGGGCACGGCGGTATTCACGATCGCGCCGCGATTCTGCAGGCGGCCCGTCTTGCCCGCCGGGATCGCCAGCTTCGCCGCCGGAGCGCTCGCGAGCTTCGCCGACTTCGACTGTTCGAGGGAGGCGAGCAGCACGCGGCCGGCCTCGGGGCGCTGCGGATGGGCCGCCGGCGCATGCAGCGGCACCGCGGCCGGAACGGCGAGGGCGGCGACCGAAGCGCCGTCCGTGGACGGGGCGGGCGTCGCCGGCGGCATTTCGGCGTTGGCGGTTTCGACGATCGCCCGGACCTCGTCGATCGTCCCGGCCGACGGCGTTTCCTGCTTCAGGATGGCCGCGAAAGGCGGCCGGCTACGCGGCGTCGGGACGGAATAGGCGAGCTGGGCGGCCTCGCCGGCCGCGGTCTCCTCGGCCGCCGGGCTGGCGGACAGGGCGGCGAGCAGCGCGCTGTCGCCGGTCTGCGGCGCATTCGCCGGCACGGTCGGCACCGGCACCTTCATCGCCTCGGCGACGAGCGCGGTCTCGCGCACCGGCGCGGCGCTCGGCAACGGGATGCGGCTCGGCTCCAGCGCGGCGACCTCGACGCTCTTCGTCTCGGCGACCTCGGCGGGCGGCACCATCGTCTTCGGCGCGCTGGCGTCGAACGTGTCCTGGATCGGCATCGGCACGCCGCTCGGAAGCAGGGCGGCCTTCGCCTTCGGCGCGAGCGCCGCCACGGCCACTGGCTCCTCGACGGCGGGCTTCGCCGGCTTCGCGACCGCAGCCGGCTTCGCATCGCGGGCAGCCTGCGCCGGCGCGCTCGCCGCGCCGGAGGCTTCCGCCGTATCCTCTTCCTCGTCCGCGCCGCCGCCGCCGAACAGCATGGCCAGCAGGGTGCGGCCGCCGCCGGCGCTGCTGCCGGAGGACTTCGCGTCGGAGGCGTTCGCCACCTGGATCGACGAGGCGCCCTTGCGCGACTTGTAGGATGCGAGCGCCTGCTCGTAGCCCGGCAGCGGCTTGCCGTCCGACGGCACGTGCAGCGTGTTGCCGTTCGGGAAGACCGCCAGCAGCTCCTTGCGGCTCATCTTCGGCCAGTGCCGGACGTTGCCGACGTCGAAATGCACGAAGGGCGAGCCGGAGCGCGGATAGTAGCCGACGCCGCCGATCTGCATCTTCAGGCCGATGGCGCGCAGCTTGGCGAGCGAAACGTCGGGCAGGTAGAAGTCCATCGCCTTGCCGAGCATGTGCTGGCTTTCCTTGGCGACGCCGGAGGTGCGCGAGCGCAGCATGCCGTTGGTTTCCGGCGAGCGGTAGCCGCAGACGACGTTGATGTAGGCGCGCGAGCCGGACTGACGGTAGGCTTCCCAGATCAGGTCGAGCAGGCGCGGGTCCATGTTCACCGGCTTCTCCTTGCGCCAGTCGCGGAGGATCCAGTTGATCTTCTTCAGCCCGTCCGGAAGGAAGCGGCCGTCGCGCTTGTAGGCGATCTCTTCCTTCTCGTGCGTGTGGAGATGGTAGATCTTGAGAGTCCGGGTTTCGGCGGAGGCGAGGCTCGTTCCGGCGCAGACGGTCAGGACACAGATGGCGGCGTAGGAGGCAGCGCGCAGGGCGGCGCGGCCGACAGCGTCGGTCATTCCGGACATTCGCGGCTTGTCCCCTCGATCCCCCGTCGCGAGCAACTTCCCCAGAAGCCCGGAACGCGCATTGCCATTACGAATCTAGCGTTCTTTCCGCAAAGACTGCGGCACGAAGATGACGCTAGCCTCGTTTGCACGATATTTCAAAACAAAAGCCTTAAGCCAGCGTAAAGCCGAACAGCTTCCGGCAAGATTTCGGCAACCATGCGGGGCCGCACGATCCGACTCACTCCGCTTCGGCGGGCTGAAATCCGTATTCGCGCATCTTGCGGTAAAGGGTGGAGCGGCCGATGCCGAGCCGCCGCGCGACCTCGCTGAGATGCCCACCATAGCGAAGGACGGCGAGCCGGATGAGGTCGGCCTCGACGGCATCCGCGCGGCGGATCTGCCCGGCGGCGTCGAACGCCTCCAGTGCCGGCACCGCCGGTTCGCTCGCGGTCCGCACTTCAGTGGATTGGCAAATGGGTTCGGGAGCCGCGATCGGAGGGAGCGCCGATCTTTCCACAGGGGAGGGGCCGACCTGTGGAAAATCCTCGATGCCGAGTTTGTCGCCTTCCGCCATCACCACCGCCCGATGGACGGCGTTCTGCAACTGGCGGATGTTGCCCGGCCAGTCGAAGGCCTCGAGCGCGCGGAGCGCGTCGGATGCGATCGTCGAGACGCGACCGGGGCGCTCGGTGCGGCCGAGTTCGTCCAGGAAGCGGAGCGCAAGCGGCACGATCTCGTCGCGGCGTTCGCGAAGGGGAGGGATCCGGACCGACAGGACGTTCAGCCGATAGAGAAGGTCTTCCCGGAAGCGCCCCGCCGCCACCTCGGTCTCGAGCATCCGGTTCGTCGCCGACACGACGCGCACGTCGACGCGGGCGGGCGAGCCGCCGATGGGATCGATCTCGCCGTTCTGCAGGACGCGCAGGAGCTTCGCCTGGATGTCGAGCGGCAGTTCGCCGATCTCGTCGAGGAACAGCGTGCCGCCGTCGGCTGCCGCGAAGCGGCCGATGCGCCGTTCGGAGGCGTCCGTGAACGCGCCCTTCGCGTGCCCGAACAGGATGCTTTCGGCGAGGCTCGCCGGCAGCGCGCCGCAGTTGATCGTGACGAACGGTGCCGCGGCGCGCGGGCCGGCGAGGCGGACCGCCTCGGCCAGCCATTCCTTGCCGACCCCGGTCTCGCCCTCGATCAGCAGCGGCGCCGTCGAGGCGGCGGCGCGGCCGGCCCGCGACAGGATCGGCCGCATCGCGGCCCCGGCCTCGGCGAAGTCGATCGTCGCGAGTCGTTTCGCGGATGTGACGGCAGCGGCGGGCGAGCGGCGGGAGCGCACCGCGCGCTCGATGATCTGGCGCAGCCGCTCCGGCGCGGCCGGCTTCACGACGAAATCGAACGCGCCGGCCCGCATCGCGGCCACCGCGGTCTCGATGCCGCCGGTCGCGGTCTGGACGACGACCGGCACGTCGAGGCCGGCGCGGCGCATCTCCTCCATCACCTCCATGCCGCCGATGCCGGGCATGGCTAGGTCCAGCACCATCGCCGCGGGACGCCGGTCGGGCAGCGCGATGCGCAGGGCGTCGAGCGCCGCCTGTCCGTTGTCGCAGGTGATCGTGCGATAGCCCATGCGCGAGACGTGCGATTCCAGCAGGCGGCGCTGCACCGGGTCGTCGTCGACGAGGATCACCTGTTGCGTCATGGCGTGCTCCAGCCTCGCCGAAACGCGGGACCGACACAGTTTCGCACGAACCGAACTTCCATTCGCTTGACGGCGTGGGTGAACGATCCCCTAACGCCGCCGGCTCGACGACGAACCTTATCGGATCCGCGATGCCCCGCCTGACGCCCGTCCTGTCCACCGTCCGCAGCCGCGAGGGCGGCGTCGGCTCGGCCACGCTCCCCGAATGGGACCTCGCCGATCTCTACGCCTCGATGGACGCGCCCGAGATCGAGCGGGACATCGCCGAAGGCGACGCGATGGCATCCGGCTTCCAGGCGCGCTGGCGCGGACAGCTCGCAGGGGAAGCAGGGAAACCGGACGGCGGCGCGC
The DNA here is from genome assembly GCF_008802405.1 of Plantimonas leprariae. GTDB lineage: Bacteria > Pseudomonadota > Alphaproteobacteria > Rhizobiales > Rhizobiaceae > Plantimonas > Plantimonas leprariae. The sequence goes on along the minus strand of NZ_VZDO01000012.1, from coordinate 34,046 downwards.
TCGCCGAAGCTCTCAGCGGCTACGAGACGCTGGAGGAGATCCTCGGCCGGCTCATCTCCTATGCGGGGCTGGTCTATTCAGGCGACACCGCCGATGCGGCGAAGGCGAAGTTCTACGGCGACATCCAAGCGCGGATCACCGAAATCTCGTCGAAGCTCCTGTTCTTCCCGCTCGAACTGAACCGCATCCCGGACGAGACGATCGACCGCGCGATGGCGGCGAACCCGGCGCTGGCGCACTACCGGCCGTGGATCGTTGACCTTCGCCGCGACAAGCCGTTCCAGCTCGAGGACCGGGTCGAGGAGCTTTTCCACGAAAAGGCGATCACCGGCCGCAACGCCTGGAACCGGCTGTTCGACGAGACGATGACGGCGCTGCGCTTCGAGGTCGAGGGCGAGGACCTGGCGCTGGAGGAGACGCTGAACCTCCTGCAGGACGAGAACCGCGAGCGTCGGCGCGCGGCGGGGCAGGCCCTCGCCGGCGTCTTCTCGGAGAATCTCCGCACGTTCACGCTGATCACCAACACGCTCGCCAAGGACAAGGAGATCGCCGACCGCTGGCGCGGCTTCGAGGACGTCGCCGACTCGCGCCATCTGGCCAACCGCGTCGAGCGTCCCGTGGTGGACGCGCTGGCCGACGCCGTCACGGCGAGCTACCCGGCCATCTCGCACCGCTACTACGCGCTGAAGGCGAAGTGGCTCGGGCTGGAACGGCTGGAATTCTGGGATCGCAACGCCCCCCTGCCGGAAGCGGTGCGCCGCGAGATTGCCTGGGGCGACGCGAAGGACACGGTGTTGTCCGCCTATTCGAGCTTCTCGACCGAGATGGCGGAGATCGCCGGCCGCTTCTTCGAGCGGCGCTGGATCGACGCCGCCGTGCGGCCGGGCAAGGCGCCGGGCGCCTTCGCCCACCCGACCGTGCCGTCAGCCCATCCCTACGTGCTCCTCAACTACATGGGGAAGCCGCGCGACGTGATGACCCTCGCGCACGAACTCGGCCACGGCGTGCATCAGGTGCTCGCCGGCCCGCAGGGAGCGCTGATGGCGCCGACGCCGCTGACGCTTGCGGAAACCGCATCCGTCTTCGGCGAGATGCTGACCTTCCGCTCCCTCCTCGACTCGACCACCGACCGCCGCGAGCGGCGCGCCCTGCTCGCGTCCAAGGTCGAGGACATGATCAACACGGTGGTGCGCCAGATCGCTTTCTACCAGTTCGAGCGCGACCTACATGAGGAGCGCAAGGCGGGTGAGCTGACCTCGGAGCGGATCGGACAGATCTGGATGCAGGTGCAAGGAGCGAGCCTCGGGCCGGCCATGCGGCTCGGTTCCGGCTACGAGACCTTCTGGACCTACGTGCCGCACTTCATCCACTCGCCCTTCTACGTCTACGCCTATGCTTTCGGCGATTGCCTGGTGAACTCGCTCTATGCGGTCTATCAAGGCTCTGCGGCGGGTTTCCAAGAGAAGTATTTCGCGATGCTGCGGGCCGGCGGCACGAAGCATCATTCCGAGCTGCTGGCGCCGTTCGGCCTCGATGCGTCGGACCCGACCTTCTGGTCGAAGGGCCTAGCTGTCGTGTCCGGCTTCATCGACGAACTGGAAGCCGACGAAGGTTGAGGCCGCCGCACCGCGCCGTTCACCGAGTTTCGACGAAACGGGGCGCGAAGCTTTCCTTCCTCGTCGAATCCCGCTAGCCCCACCCCGAGACACCGCGACCGCATCTCAAGGACCTGCCGCGATGCCCGAAGAAACCTATCCCGTCCATGCGGAGATCCAGGGGCCGATCGTCATGATCGGCTTCGGCTCGATCGGGCGCGGGACCCTGCCGCTGCTCGAACGCCACTTCACCTTCGACCGCTCGCGGTTCACGGTGATCGACCCGCGCGATGCCGATCGGGGACTTTTGGACGAACGCGGCCTGCGCTTCCTGCAGCAGTCGATCACGCGCAAGAACTACGAAGAGGTGCTGACGCCGCTGCTGACCGGCGGCAAAGGGCCGGGCTTCATCGTCAACCTCTCGGTCGACACCGGCTCGCTCGACCTCATGCGCTTCGCGCGCCGCATCGGCGCCTTCTACATCGATACGGTGGTGGAGCCCTGGCTCGGCTTCTATTTCGACGACAAGCTTTCGAATGCCGACCGAACCAACTACGCGCTGCGGTCGGCGGTCCGGAAGGAAGCGCGGAAGCATCCGGGCGGCCGCACCGCGGTGTCGTGCTGCGGGGCGAATCCCGGCATGGTGTCCTGGTTCGTCAAGCAGGCGCTTCTCGATGTTGCGGAGGAGGTCGGCCTTCAGTTCGACGAACCGAAGGCGGCCGACCGCGAGGGGTGGGCGAAGCTGATGCGGAAGGTGGGCGTCAAGGGCGTCCACGTCGCCGAGCGCGACACGCAGCGAGCCTGCGAGCCCAAGCCGATGAACGTCTTCTGGAACACCTGGTCGGTGGAAGGCTTCATCTCGGAAGGCATGCAGCCCGCCGAACTCGGCTGGGGCACGCACGAGCGCTGGATGCCGAAGACGGCGCGGCGGCACAAGAAGAAGAGCGCGCCCTCGATCTACCTGGAACAGCCCGGCGCCGCGACGCGCGTCAGGACCTGGTGCCCGACGCCGGGCGCGCAGCACGGCTTCCTCGTCACCCACAACGAGGCGGTCTCGATCAGCGACTACTATACGGTCCGCGACAAGCACGACGACGTCGTCTACCGGCCGACCTGCCATTACTCCTATCATCCGAGCAACGACGCGGTGCTTTCGCTGCACGAACTGTTCGGCGCGGCGGGCCGCATCCAGCCGACGCATCACGTCCTGACCGAGAACGAGCTGGTGGACGGCGCCGACGAGCTCGGCGTTCTCCTCTACGGTCACGAGAAGAACGCCTACTGGTACGGATCGCGGCTTTCGCTGGCCGAAGCGCGCCGGCTCGCGCCCTATCAGAACGCCACGGGACTGCAGGTCTCCTCCGCCATCCTCGCCGGCATGGTCTGGGCGCTCGAGAACCCCGAGGCCGGGATCGTCGAAGCCGACGAGATGGATTTCCGGCGCTGCCTGGAAATCCAGCGTCCCTATCTTGGCCCGGTGAAGGGCTACTACACGGACTGGCATCCGCTCTCCGACCGGCCGGGCCTCTTCAAGGAGGACATCGACGAGACGGACCCCTGGCAATTCCGGAACGTGCTCGTCCGCAACGCTTGAACGGCGCAGCCGACGCCGCTGCTGCAAAAGGTCGCAGATGCGGGAGGCTACGCGGCAGCCGACGACGCTTCGGTGCCTATCGTCTTGAAAAGGCCGACCAAACTTGTGGAAAAACAATTGCGCCTTAGATTTGAGGCGTGATCGTCTTGTGAAGGCGGGGCCCGTCGTCGCAAGATTTGCATTCGAGCGGCTTTCCCTTAGGAGTCTGCTCCTATTTTCCGGTCGGCGATCGGAATAGCCGAGGATCGATGCCCATGAGCGTGGCGGAGAGCGACGCCGAGCGCAAACGAGCCGTCCTGCGGGAAGTGCTCGGGGCTCTGATGACCGGCAGGATGGGCGTCGTGTCCCGTCATTTCGCCCCGGGACTCGTCTTCTCCAACCGAAGCAACGCCGGCATCATCGACGCACCCTGGTTCGACCGGCTCGAAGGTGATTTCCGCCTTGCCGGGGAAGAGGAGGCGCGTTCCTTCCTCAGCGAACTCATGCGCCGCGCCAAGTATATCTCCTTCGAGGAGCGCGGACTCGTCATCGAGGAGGACTCCGCTGCCTCGATCTACAACTGGACGCGCCGCGACGACAAGGACGGAACGCTGGTGACCGGGACCACCATGTACTGGTTCACCTTCACCACGGATGCGCGCATCCGCTATGTCGAGACGATCAGCTCCATCCATTCGGTGTTCCCGGTGAAGGAGCCGGCTCCGGCCGGCGCCTGATGAACGTTAGGAATTGAAGTTTTCGGTGGATGGCGGCCGCTCGCAGCGCGTGCCGGGCGGCATCGGGATGACAGGCGCGGCCGCGTTCGCTAGCGTTTTCGGAACGGCGACGCTCCCGTTTCGCCGATACTGTTCGAAGGTCGATCGAATGCGCCGGCAAGCCATCATCTGTTCCCTCCTGGCCGCGAGCGTCCTCGGCGCCTGCACCACCTCCCGGCAGGCGGAGGTCGTGCCGGTGGAGCAGCCCCGCGGCATCGACGGAAGCTGGTCGTCGGTCGGCGGCGCGGTCGCCTACAACGCCAACTTCTCGGCTGGCCGCTTCACGTCGACGGAAGCCAATACCGGCGCCATCCTCGCCGAGGGCACCTATCGCAACCTCGGTCCCGGCCAGGTGACGATCGATTACACCTCGCGCGTCCGGGGTACCCGCGTCGCCGCCAACTGCAACCAGGTCGAGCCGAACCGGCTCGCCTGCGCCTCCTCGAACGGCAGCCGCTTCGAGTTCAGCCGCCGCGCCTGACAGCCGGAGGCCCGCCCGCATAAAACGATCGCTGCTGGGCCTGGAGTCATTCCAGCCTCGGCGGCGGTGCTTATATCGTGGCGGAAGCGGTCCTGGACCGCCCTCCACCAAGGCTCGTTCATGAACATGCATTCGCCGCCGCAGAGCGGTCGCGGGATCGGACCCCTGCCGACGAACCATCCGCCGGTGCGGGCGCGCAAGGTCGGGGTGTTGCTCGTCAATCTCGGCACGCCCGACGGCACCGGCTACGCGCCGATGCGGCGCTACCTGAAGGAATTCCTGTCGGATCGCCGCGTCATCGAGTGGCCGCGCGCCGCCTGGTATCCGATCCTCTACGGCATCGTGCTCAACACGCGGCCGAAGAAGTCGGGGCGGGCCTATGATCTCATCTGGAACACGGAGCGCGACGAGTCGCCGCTGCGCACCTTTACGCGGGCCCAGGGCGAGAAGCTGGCCGCGCGGATGTCGGGCGAGGCGGAGGTCGTCGTCGACTGGGCGATGCGCTACGGCACGCCCTCGATCGCGGAACGGATCGACGCGCTGCAGGACACCGGCTGCGACCGCATCCTGATCTATCCGCTCTATCCGCAGTACTCGGCTTCCACCACCGCGACGGTGAACGACAAGGCCTTCGAGCACCTGATGGGCAAGCGCTGGATGCCGGCTGTCCGGACCGTGCCCGCCTATCACGACGACCCGGTCTATATCGACGCGCTCGCGCGCTCAATCGAGAAGCACCTGGGCAGCCTCGACTTCGAGCCGGAGCGGGTGATCGCCTCCTATCACGGCATCCCGCAGAGCTATTTCCGCAAGGGCGACCCGTACCATTGCCACTGCCAGAAGACCTCGCGCCTCCTGGAGGAGCGGCTCGGCTGGCCGAAAGGGCGGTTGATGACCACCTTCCAGTCCCGCTTCGGGCCGGAGGAATGGCTGCAGCCCTATACGGACAAGACGGTGGAAGCGCTCGCCGCGCAAGGCATTAAGCGGGTGGCGGCGCTCAATCCCGGCTTCGTGTCGGACTGCCTCGAAACGCTGGAGGAGATCGCCGGACAGGTCGCGGAAAGCTTCCTCCATCATGGAGGGGAGCGCTTCGCGCATATTCCGTGCCTCAACGACAGCGAGGAGGGCATGGACGTGATCGAGGCGATGACGCGTCGCGAACTGCGCGGCTGGGTCGGCTGAGACTTCGTTGACACGGCTATCCGTGCGGCGGAAAATCGAAGCGCGATCCTGACGCGATATCGCGCGAACTCTAGGGCCTATCGATGCTGCCACGACCGCTCGAGGGATGGCGCCGCGCCGGCGCGCCGCTGGCGCTTGCCGTTCTCGGCTTCCTTTTCGCCGCGCCGTTCACCTCGGGGGCGGCGCGGGCGGACTTCCGGGTCTGCAACGGCACGCAGTCGCTGGTCGGCGTCGCCGTCGGCTACCGCGCGGAAGCGGGATGGACGGCGGAGGGCTGGTGGCAGATCCCCGCGACGACCTGCAAGTCCGTCATCGAAGGGCCGCTGTCCTCGCGCTACTACTATCTCTACGCCGAGGATCAGGACGGCCGCGGCCTCTGGGCCGGGGGCGTCAACTTCTGCGTCGCGGAGAAAGAGTTCAAGATCGCGGGCGTCAAGGATTGCTTCGCACGCGGCTTTCAGAAATTAGGTTTCCGCGAATACGACACCGGCGAGCAGGGGAGCTGGATGGTTCAGCTCACCGAGGCGCCGCGGGGAGATGCGACCACGCCATGAGACGCAACCGCCGGGTCAAGATCCTCGCCACGCTGGGTCCCGCCTCCTCCGAGGAGCGGATGATCCGCAGCCTGCACGAGGCCGGCGCGGACGTGTTCCGCATCAACATGAGCCACACCGACCACGACCTGATGCGCGAGCTGGTGCGCCGCATCCGCTCGGTGGAGGCCGAGGTCGGCCGGCCGATCGGCATCCTCGCCGACCTGCAGGGCCCGAAGCTGCGCGTCGGCACCTTCACCGACACCGCGGTCGCCCTCGAAGCCGGGCAGGAATTCACCCTCGACGACAACCCGGCGCCAGGCGACGCGACGCGCGTGCACCTGCCGCATCCCGAAATTCTCGAAGCGGTGAAGGCCGGGCATCGCCTCCTCATCGACGACGGCAAGCTGCAGCTCGTTGCGACGGAAGCGGACGGCAAGCGCGTCAAGTGCAAGGTCGTCGCCGGCAACCGCATCTCGAACCGCAAGGGCGTCTCGCTGCCGGACACGACGATCGGCAGCGGTGCGCTGACCGAGAAGGACCGCCGCGACCTCGACGCGGTGCTGGAATCCGACGTCGACTGGGTGGCGCTTTCCTTCATCCAGCGCCCCGAGGATCTGGCGGAGGCGCGCAAGGTGGCGCGCGGGCGCGTCGGCCTGATGTCGAAGATCGAGAAGCCGCAGGCCGTCGAGCGGCTGGACGAGATCATCGAGCTGTCGGACGCCCTGATGGTGGCGCGCGGCGACCTCGGCGTCGAGATGCCGCTGGAGCGGGTGCCCGGCATCCAGAAGCGCATCACGCGCGCCGCCCGCAAGGCCGGCAAGCCGGTGGTGGTCGCGACGCAGATGCTGGAATCGATGATCACCGCGCCGGTGCCGACCAGAGCCGAGGTCTCGGACGTATCGATCGCCGTCTACGAGGGCGCCGACGCGATCATGCTCTCGGCCGAATCAGCCGCCGGCCAGTATCCGATCGAGGCCGTCTCGATGATGAGCCGGATCGCGGAAGCCGCCGAGCGCGATCCCGTCTATCCGGGCATCATCACCGCGCAGCGCCCGGACCCGGAGCCGACCGGAGCGGACGCCGTCTCGCTGGCCGCCCGGCAGATGTCGGAAACGCTGCGAGTCGCGACGATCGTCACCTACACCGCGACCGGCACGACGGGCCTCCGGACGGCGCGCGAGCGCCCGCAACTGCCGATCCTCGCGCTCTCGCCGGTGCTCGCCACGGCGCGCCGTCTGGCGGTCTGCTGGGGCCTCCACTGCGTCGTGACGAAGGACGAGGAGTCGATCGACGCGATGATCGACACGGCCTGCAAGATCGCGGCTGAGGAAGGCTTCGCGCGGGCCGGCGAGCGGGTGATCATCACGGCCGGCGTGCCGCTGAAGATCCCCGGCTCCACCAACATGCTCCGCATCGCTCACATCGGCTCCGACGGCCTGTCGGCGGTGTAGCCCGCGGCCCGATCGACCGCCGTCGTGCGGCCGGAACGGCGCGATCCGGCTCCCGCCGCCGCGGCGGCCCAGATCGCGTGGCGCTGCTTCGTCTCCGCGGTGTTCGTCTCGGCGATCACGGGGCTCGCCGTATCCGCGATCCTCGCCGTCGTGCTGCTGATCCCATCCCTGGGATCGGAAGGTGGTGCTGCGGCGACAGTGTCCGGAGCGGTGCTGATGAGCTTGTTCTGGTTTGCCGTCGGCAGCGTCGGCGGGGTCATCCTCGCCGCCTTGCCGACATTCCTGCTCGGCTTCGGCATGACGCTGCTGGCGGTGCTCCGGCCGTTCGTGCGCCATTGGCTCGCCTGGGCGATCGTTGGCGGGACATCCGGCTTCTTCCTGATCGAACTGTCCCTGGTATTTCCGCCGCACACCACTACCGACGATCTCCTCGGCCTGCGCATGCTTCTCGTACCTGTCGGGGCGTTGCACGCATTGTGCTTCCGATACCGGACCCTTCCGCAAGCCGAACGCCTCTGGCAGTTCGTGGCAGCCGAGATCGGCCGCGAGGATTAGAACCGTCGACGGACTCCTTCCCGTCGATGTGCGGGCGTCAGAGCGCCTGCCCAGCCATCTCCTCCGACAGGCGTCCCACCGCGTCCTGCGCGCCTTTCAGCGTCGGGTAGATTTCCAGCACCTTGAGATAGGTCTGGAGTGCCTGCGGCTTGCGGTCGGTCTCTTCGAGGATCGCGGCGAGGCCCATCAGCGCACCGAAATGGCGGGGTTCGCGCTTCAGCGTCTCGCGGATGTCGTCCAGCGACTGGCTGTACTGGTCGGCGCTGTAGTTCAGCGTCGCCCGGCGGTTCCAGGCTTCGGCATAGTCCGGGTCGAGGAGGATCGCCTGATCGAGGAAGTCGAAGGCGGCGGCGTTATCCTGCTTGCCGACCGCCTGCGTCGCGCGCTGTACGAGAAGATCGACGGTGGCGCTGCCGCTGTCGGCCCATTCGGCCCCGATCCGGTTGGCGATCGTCTCCGCCTTCGCGGCCGAAGCTTCCTGCCGAAGCTGCGCGAAGAGGTCGTCGAGGCGCTTCGCCCGCGCGCCGGGTTCCTCGACGGCTTTCAGCGGCGTGCCGCTCGGCTGCTGTCGCGAGGGCGGGCGAGGGGATTCGGCGGCAGGAGGACGCTTCGTTTCCGGCGTCGGGCCGGTGATCTGCGCTACGGCGATCGAGCCGAAGCCGAGCGTGGAAACGAGGAGTGCCAAAACGAGAACGGCGCGCATGCGAGGGAACCTAGTCCCGGCATGCGCGCCGTTCAAATCGAAATCCACGTGATCGGCCGCGGGAGCGCGGCCGGCCGGCCTCAGCCCTGGCGGGCCTTGAAGCGCGGGGCTTCCTTGTTGATGATGTAGATGCGGCCCTTGCGGCGCACCATGCGGTTGGCGCGGTGACGGCCCTTCAGGGTCTTCAGCGAGTTCTTGATCTTCATGGGGCTTCGCTCCTTCCTCCGGCTCGGCCCGGAGGGCGCGCCGTCCAATGAAAAGCGCGCCATCTCTGGCGCGCCGATTGGGCACGGGAATTAACCGCGCCCGGGCTTCGTGTCAATATTCTACGGGCGCACGATCCGCGTCACGTGCCCCATCTTGCGGCCCGGCTTCGCCTCGCCCTTGCCGTAGACGTGAAGGACGGCGTCCGGGTCGGCGAGGAGCGCCAGCGCGCCGTCGATCTCGGCCCCGATCAGGTTCTCCATCACGCAGTCCGCATGCCGCGCCGCGGACCCGAGCGGCAGGCCGGCGATCGCCCTGACGTGCTGCTCGAACTGCGAGACGAGGCACACCGCCTCCGTCCAGTGGCCGGAATTGTGGACGCGTGGCGCGATCTCGTTGACGAGAAGACCGTTTGTCGTCGCGAAGAACTCCACCCCGACGACCCCGACATAGTCGAGATGTTCGAGGATGCGCGCCGCGATGTCGCCGGCCTCCGCCGCGAGGGCCGCGGTCACCCGGCCCGGCACCGTCGAACGCTTCAGGATGCCGAGCGAATGGACGTTCTCGGCCGGATCGTAGCTGGCGACCGCACCGTCCTGCCCGCGCGCCGCCACCACCGAGAGCTCGAACTCGAACGGCACCTTCTTTTCGAGGATCGCCGGCACCGAGCCGAGGCTCTCGAACGCGTCGGCATGCGGGCTCCTCTGGCGGATCGTCGCCTGTCCCTTGCCGTCGTAGCCGAAGCGCCGCGTCTTCAGGATGCAGTCGCCGCCGAGCTCCTGGAAGGCGTGGTCGAGTTCCTGGACGTCGTCCACCGCCCGCCACTCGGCGGTCGGGATGCCGATGCCGTTCAGAAACGCCTTCTCCACCACGCGGTCCTGCGCGACTTCGAGCGCCTGCGGCGGCGGGAAGACCGGCACCCGCGCGGCCAGCGCCCGCAAAGGCTCCACCGCGACGTTCTCGAACTCGTAGGTGACGACGGCGGAGGCGTCCGCGAGGCGCCCCAGCGCGCCCGGATCGTCGTATGGCGCGGCGATCACCTGGTTCGCGACCTGGGCTGCGGCGCAGTCGGGGTTCGGATCGAGCACGGCGACGCGAAAGCCGAGGCGTGCGGCGCTCAAGGCCAGCATGCGGCCGAGCTGGCCGCCGCCGATGATGCCGATCGTCGCGCCGAGCGAAAGCGCGCTCATGGCGCGGCCGTTTCCGCCGGGCGGGCCGCCAAGGCTTCGGTCTGCCGGGCGCGGTAGCTGTCCAGCCGCGCCGCCAGCGCGTCGTCCGAAAGCGCCAGCACCGCGGCGGCGAGAAGCGCGGCGTTCACCGCGCCCGAGCGCCCGATCGCGAGGGTCCCGACCGGCACGCCGGCGGGCATCTGCACGATGGACAGGAGGCTGTCCTGGCCGGACAGCGCTTTCGATTCCACCGGCACCCCGAAGACGGGGAGGGGTGTCAGCGCCGCTGCCATGCCCGGCAGATGCGCCGCGCCGCCGGCCCCGGCGATCACCACCTTGTAGCCCGCGCCCTTCGCGCCTCTGGCGAAATCGAACAGCCGCTCGGGCGTCCGGTGCGCCGAGACGATCAGCGCCCGGTGCGGGATGCCGAGCGTTTCCAGCACGTCGGCGGCGTGCTTCATGGTCGGCCAGTCGGACTGGCTGCCCATGATCACGGCGACGTCGGCGCGAGGCTCGCTCACGCGATGATGTCCGGCAGGATCTGGTCCTCGATGTCCTGCAGCCGGTCCTTCACGGCAAGCTTCTTCTTCTTCATCCGCTGCACCTGCAGGCGGTCGCAGCCGACCTTCTCCATCGCGTCGATCGCGGCGTCGAAATCGGCGTGCTCCTGCCGCAGACGCGCGGCGAGCATGCGGAGCGCCGCCTGTTCCTGATCGGCCATTCGCTTCCCCTCGGCCTCGGCCCGCGATGCGCCGACGGCGTCGCGGGGTCCGCTAAAATTATCCGTGATCGATTATCAGCACGGGCGCTGTAGTGGAACAGGAAGCCATGACAAGGCGTCGACGGGTCCCAGGTTTTGTGACACGTTCGTCATCGTGAGGTCCGCGATTGTGGAGTGAGGCGAAGAACGGGCTTCGCACGAAACACGAGATCGAAAGGAGCGATCATGTCTTTGGACGGGCATCTGACTACGCTGCAGCAGAAACATGCGGCGATCGAGGCCGAACTCGAAGCGGCGAGCCTCCGCCCTGCGACGAGCGACAATGAAATCCGCGACATGAAACGGCGCAAGCTGCAACTGAAGGACGAGATGGAAAGGCTGCGCGCGAAGCAGCACTAACGGAAATTCGCGCAGCGGACGCGGCGGCTCCCGACGCCGCGTCCGTCGCTCCGCCGCCGCTCAGGCGGCGAAATGCCAGATCCCGTCGAAGACGAGCTTCAGACCGACCGGAATCAGCAGCGAATAGGTGACGAGGTAGAAGCGCTCGCGCGGCACCCGTTTCACCAGTTGGACGCCGACCAGCGTCGCGAGCGGCGCCAGCGGCAGGAGAACCGCCGAGGTGGCGAGGTTCTCCGAAGAGAACTGCCCGAGCAGGAAATACGGAATCAACTTCACGAAGTTCGTCGCGGCGAAGAAGATCACCGTCGTTCCGGCGAACAGCGCCGGCTCCAGCTTCAGCGGCATCACGTAGACCTGAAAGGGCGGCCCGCCGGCATGGCTGACGAAGCTGGTGAAGCCGGCGACGGCCCCCCAGAAGAAGCCCTTCGGTCGGCTCGCCGCTTCCGGTTCGATCTTGTGACGGCCCGAGAAGAACCATTGCACGGCGAAGACGAGGCAGAGCCCGCCGAGCAGCAGCCGCACCGCCTCCTCCGAGGTCGCCGCCGACGTCGCGTAGCCGAGCGCGATGCCGAGCATCGACGCCGGCAGGATCAGCCGCAGCACTTGCCGGTCGTAGATGCCTCGCCAGGCGAGCAGCGCCACCACGTCCATCACGATCAGGATCGGCAGCATGACGCCGGCCGCCGTCACCGGCGAGATCGCCAGCGCCATGATCGGCACGCCGACCATCGAGATCGACCCGCCGAAACCTCCTTTGGACAGACCGACGAGGATGACCGCGGGAATCGCGGCGGCATAGAAGAGCGGATCGGTGATCATCGGCTGGCGACAGGCGGGAACGCGGCGGCTGGAGCGCGGGGAGGGCGAGCGCCGATAGGCACGGGCGGGACCCTGTGCTATTCGCCGCTCGTTTCCGTCGAGCCTATCAACTTTCAAGTGCCATGCGCCAGGATTTCGTCCGCCCCCGTCTCGTGCTCGTCACCACGCCGCTTCCCGATGGGGCCGCCGGCGTCGCGGCACTGCGCGCGGCGCTGGAGGCGGGCGATGTCGCGAGCGTCCTGATCGATCCCGCCGGCCGGGCCGAGGCCGCCTTCCAGCCCTTCGCCGAGGATCTCGCCGCGCTTTGCCGCGACCGCGAGGTGGCGGCCGTCGTCGCCGGCGACACGCGCGCCATGGGCCGCGCCAAGGCCGATGGCCTGCACCTCGCCGGCGGCGATCTCGAAGCGCTGGGCGATGCGATGCGGCGTTTCGCGCCGCGCTCCATCGTCGGCGCCTCGGGCTTCCGCACCCGGCACGAGGCGCTGGAAGCCGGCGAACTCCTGCCCGACTACATGATGTTCGGCGAGCCCGGCGAGGATCGCGCCCCGTCGCCGGGCGCCAATGACGCCGCGATGGCCGAATGGTGGGCGGAGATCGTCGAGGTTCCCTGCGTGCTCCTCGGCGGCAGCGATATCGAGACGTTGCCGGAAGCGGTCGCGACCGGGGCGGAATTCATCGCGCTGTCCGCCGCCGTCTTCACCGATCCCTCGCCGGCGGCGGTGGCGGTGAAGGTCGCCCGCGCCAACGCGCTCCTCGACGAGGCGTCGGAAAGCCTCGCCGCATGAGACGGCTCGTCGTTCTGCTGGCGGGCCTCCTCTCGGCTTGGCCGGCATCGGCGCAGAAGGCGCCGCAGGACTTGTCCACGCAGAAGCCGCCGGAGGCGCGCACCCTGCCGACGCCGACCGCTGCGCCGCGCGACGAGGCACCCGCCGACGCGGCGACGCCAGCCCGCGACCGCGCCTACGGCGCGCTGCAGCGTGGCATGTACCTGACCGCCCTGCAGCTTGCCCTGCCGCTCGCCAAGCTCGGCGACCCGGTGGCGCAGACCCTGCTCGGCGAGATCTACGGCCGCGGCCTCGGCGTCCCGCGCAGCGATGCGGAAGCGGCGCGCTGGTACGGCGCGGCCGCCGCGTCCGGCAATCCGGACGGCCAGTTCCGCTATGCCCTGATGCTGCTCGACGGCTCGGCCGGCCGCACCGACCCGGCGGCGGCGCGCGACCTGATGAAGGCGGCGGCCGACGCCGGTATTCCGCTCGCCGCCTACAATTTTGGCCAGATGCTGATCGAGGAGTCGCCGGTCGCGGGCTTCACGGAGGCGCTGCCCTATTTCCAGAAGTCGGCGCAGGCGGGCGTGTCCGACGCGCAATACGCGATGGCGCAGATCTACGCCTACGGGCGCGGCGTCAGCCAGCCGGATATACCGAAGGCGAGGGCCTATCTCCTCGCTTCGGCGCGCGGCGGCAACGTCACGGGACAGGTCGAGTTCGGCATCTGGCTCATCAACGGCAAGGGCGGCCGGAAGGATGTCGCGGCGGGAGCCGGCTGGCTCCGCCGCGCCGCGGCGCGCGGCAACCCGATCGCGATGAACCGGCTGGCCCATCTCTACAAGGACGGCATCGGGGTCGCGGCCTCGAAGGTCGAGGCCGGCAAATGGTCGGTGCTGGCGAAGCGCGCCGACAACGACGACGCGTCGCTGGACGACTTCTTCCGCAAGCTCGACGACGACACGAAGAAGGCGGCGCTGGAAGCTGCCAACAAGTTCCGCCCGAGTTGAGCCATCCGGCATCGGCGCTTGAAGCGCCGAGCCGATTGTGGTTCTGAAGCCGCTCGCCGGACGCCTCGCCTCCGCCTTCCCATGTTTCAAGGACTCTGGCCATGGCCCGCTCCGCGCTTCTCAACGTCATGACGCAGGCCGCGACCAAGGCCGGCCGCTCGCTGACGCGCGACTTTGGCGAGGTGCAGAACCTGCAGGTCTCGATGAAGGGGCCGGCCGACTACGTGTCGGCCGCCGACCGGAAGGCCGAGGAGATCGTCTTCCAGGAACTGTCGCGCGCGCGGCCCGAATGGGGCTTTCTGATGGAGGAGCGCGGCGCGGTGGAGGGGCGCGATCCCGAGCATCGCTGGATCGTCGACCCGCTCGACGGCACGACGAACTTCCTGCACGGCATTCCGCAGTTCGCGGTCTCGATCGCGCTGGAGCGGGCCGGCGAGATCGTCGCGGGCGTCGTGTTCAACCCGGCGACCGACGAGATGTATACCGCCGAGCGCGGCGGCGGGGCCTTCTCGAACGACCGCCGCCTGCGCGTCGCGGCGCGCTCGACGCTGACCGAAGCGCTGATCGGCTGCGGGGCGCCCTTCCTCGGCCACGGCGACCACGCCCGCTTCCTCTACGAGGTGCGCAACGTCATGGGCGGCAGTTCCGGCATCCGCCGCTTCGGCGCGGCCTCGCTCGATCTCGTCGCCGTCGCGGCCGGGCGTTTCGACGGCTTCTGGGAACGCGGGCTGAAGCCCTGGGACTGCGCGGCCGGCTCGATCATCGTCCGGGAAGCCGGCGGCATCGTCACCGACTTCGCGGGCGGCAAGTTCGATCATATTCCCGGCGACATCGCCTGCGGCAACGAACTGATCCACAAGGCGCTCCTCGCCGAGCTGAAGCGCGCCGACGACGCGATCCGGATGACGCAGACCAGCGCGGCGTGAAGCCTGCCCGGGGACCGTTTGCCGCAAATTGAGGCAGGCGTTCCCTTGCGCGCAGGACTCGGCTAGGCTTCCCGGCGTCCGAGCGCTCCGGGAATCCGCCACGCGTCATGCAGGTCTTCAATCCTCCGAACGATCGCCTGCGGCCGGCGGACGGCTATGCCGCCGGTCGGCTCGGCAGCCCGATGGTGTTCCTCTGGGCGATGCTCGTGTTCCTCGGGCTTGCCGGCTTCCTGGTCCTGATCCTGTCGCGGCAGGTCAGCCACGCCTTCAGCAGCAATCCCGGGCTGAACGGCGTCATCGTCGGCATCCTCCTGTTCGGCATCCTGCTCGCCTTCGGGCAGATCATCCGGCTCGCGCGCGAGGTGCGCTGGGTGAACGCCTTCCGCGAGAACCCGGCCGATTTCGAGCGCATGCGCGATCCCGTGCTGCTCGCGCCGATGCGGGCGCTGATCGGGCGCCGGCGGCAGATGGCACTGTCCACCGCATCGATGCGCGCCGTCCTCGATTCGGTCGCGACGCGGCTCGACGAGGCGCGCGACATCGCCCGCTACATGATCGGTCTCCTCGTCTTTCTCGGCCTCCTCGGCACCTTCTGGGGTCTCCTCGGCACGATCGGCGCGATCGGCGGCACGATCCAGGGCCTCGATCCGGCGGGGGGCGACGCCGCAAGCGTCCTGAACGCGCTGAAATCTGGCCTTTCCGCCCCGCTCGCCGGCATGGGCACGGCCTTCTCCGCCTCGCTCTTCGGCCTGTCCGGCTCGCTCGTGCTCGGCTTCCTCGACCTTCAGGTCGGCCGGGCGCAGAACCGCTTCTATACCGAGCTGGAGAACTGGCTCTCCTCCGTCACCGACGTCGGCTCGGACATGCTGATCCCGCCGGACGGGGCGCGGCCGGCGGTGGCGGCAGCCGGTAGCTCGGAGGAGATGCGCCTCCTGTCGGAGCGCCTGACGAAGCTCGTGCAGGACCAGTCGACGTCGCCCCGCACCTCGACGGCGATGGCGAGCCTTGCCGAAAGCATCCAGGGCCTCGTCCAGCACATGCGCACCGAGCAGCAGCTCCTGCGCGATTTCGTCGATGCGCAGGCCGGCGAGCAGCGCGAACTGCGTACCGTCCTCGATCGGCTGTCGCGCTCGCTCGGCGCGAAGGAGCCGGGGGAATAGCGGATGGCTCTTTCCCGCAACCGTCGCTCCGAGCGCACGCTCGACTACTGGCCGGGCTTCGTCGACGCGCTGTCGACGCTGCTCCTCGCCATCATGTTCCTCCTGTCGGTCTTCGTGATCGCGCAGTTCCTGCTCAGCCGCGAGGTTTCCGGCAAGGACGAGGTGCTCGACCGGCTGAACTCGCAGATCGCCGAGCTGACGCAGCTCCTGTCGCTGGAGCGCGCGACCGGCCAGGATTATCAGGACCAGATCGCCGGGCTGCAGGCGTCTCTCCAGAACGCCGAGACCGACCGCTCGCGGCTGCAGCAGGCGCTTGCCTCCGGCTCCGGCGCGGCCGGCGCGGCGGAAGCGCGGGCGACCGGGCTGCAGGGCGAACTGGAAAGCCAAACCCAGATCTCGCAGCGCGCACAGGCGCAGGTCGAGCTCCTGAACCAGCAGTTGACGGCGCTGCGCCAGCAGATCGCCGCACTGGAAGACGCGCTGCAGGCGTCCGAGACGCGGGACAAGGAAAGCCAGACGAAGATCGCCGACCTCGGTTCGCGCCTCAACGTCGCGCTCGCGCAGCGCGTGCAGGAACTCGCGCGCTACCGCTCCGACTTCTTCGGGCGCCTGCGCGAGATCCTCGCCGACCGCGAGAACATCCGCATCGTCGGCGACCGCTTCGTGTTCCAGTCGGAGGTGCTGTTCCCGCCGGGCGGCGACGCGCTGCAGCCGGCCGGGCAGGGCGAGATGCAGAAGCTTGCCGACGCGGCGAAGCAGCTCGCGCGCGAGATTCCATCCGATATCAACTGGATCATCCGGGTCGACGGTCACACCGATAACGTGCCGATCACGGGCGGCCGCTTCGCCGACAACTGGCAGCTTTCTTCGGCCAGAGCCGCCTCCGTCGTGCGCTACCTTGTCAGTCAGGGCGTGCCGGCCGAGCACTTGGCGGCGACCGGCTTCGGCGAGTTCCAGCCGATCGAAGCCGGCGATACGCCGGAAGCCCGCGCCCGCAACCGCCGCATCGAACTGAAGCTGACGGAACGGTGAGGGCCTATTCGGCCGCGTCCGCGAGGCCGGCCATGTCGAACTGGAGCCGCGCCAGCCGCGCATAGAGCGCGCCGCCGGCGAGGAGCTCGGCGTGGGTGCCCTGTTCCACGATCCGGCCGCCATCCAGAACCACGATGCGGTCGGCCTTCAGCACCGTCGCGAGGCGGTGCGCGATGACCAGCGTCGTGCGGTTCGCCATCAGCCGGTCGAGCGCCTGCTGGATCAGCATCTCGCTTTCGGCATCGAGCGCCGAAGTCGCCTCGTCGAGGAGCAGGATCGGCGCATTCCGCAAGATCGCCCGCGCGATGGCGATGCGCTGGCGCTGCCCGCCGGACAGGAGCACGCCGCGCTCGCCGATTTCCGTCTCGTAGCCGTTCGGCAGCCGGCGGATGAAGCCATCGGCCAGCGCGGCCTTCGCCGCCGCTTCCACCGCGTCGCGAGACGCCTGCGGCAGGCCGAACGAGATGTTGGCGGAAACGCTCGCCGCGAACACCGCGACGTCCTGCGGCACGATCGCGATGTGCCGGCGAAGCTCGCCGAGGTCCGCAAGGCGCACGTCGACGCCGTCGACGAGGATGCTGCCCGCGGCGGGATCGTAGAACCGCTCGATCAGCGCGAACAGCGTCGACTTGCCGGCGCCGGACGGACCGACGATCGCGACGGTCTCGCCCGGCCGCACCTCGAACGAGAGGTCGTGCAGCGCCGGCCGGTCGGGATGCGCCGGGTAGGCGAAGGAGACGTCCCGGAAAGCGATCGAGCCGACCGCCGGGCTCGGCAGGGCTTCCGGCGAAGCGGGGGAGGCGACGGTCGGCGTCTCGTCCAGAAGTTCGGTCAGTCGCTCGGTCGCGCCCGCCGCCTGCGTCACCTCTCCCCAGACTTCCGACAGCGAGCCGAGCGAGGTCGCGGCGAAGACGGCGTAGAGCAGGAACTGCCCGAGCGTCCCAGCGCTCATCGTACCGCCGGCGACGCGCTGCGTGCCGACCCAGAGCACCGCGACGACGGAAGCGAAGACGAGGAAGATCGCGATGGCCGTGAGACAGGCCCGCGCCGTCACCGAGGAGCGCGCCGCCTCGAAGGCCTGATCCACCGCCGCGCCGTAGCGACCGACCGCCGCTTCTTCGCCGGTAAAGGCCTGCACCGTGCGCACCGCGCCGATCGCCTCGCCGGCATAGGCGCTGGCGTCCGCAAGCGTGTCCTGCGCGAAGCGCGATTTCCGCCGCACCGACCGGCCGAAGGCCATCAGCGGCAGGACGATCAGCGGGATCGCCGCGATGGCGATCAGCGACAGGCCGGGGCTGGTCCAGACCATCATCCCGATCGCGCCGATGCAGAGGATGAGGTTGCGCAACGCGACCGAAGCCGTCGCGCCGACCACCGACTTGATCTGCGTCGTGTCGGCCGTCAAGCGCGAGACGATCTCGCCGGAGAGCGAGCGGTCGTAGAAGGCCGGCGACAGCCGCACGACATGCGCGAAGACGTCGCGCCGGAGGTCGGCGACGACCCGCTCGCCGAGCGTGATGACGAAGTAGTAGCGCCCGGCACTCGCCAGCGCGAGCACGGCCGCGAGCACGACGAGCATCGCGAAGTACTCGTCGATCAGCAGGCGGTCGCCGCCCATGAAACCCCGGTCCACGACGCGGCGGACGGCGAGCGGCAGCGACAGGGTGGTCAGC
Organism: Plantimonas leprariae; assembly: GCF_008802405.1. Classification (GTDB taxonomy): domain Bacteria; phylum Pseudomonadota; class Alphaproteobacteria; order Rhizobiales; family Rhizobiaceae; genus Plantimonas; species Plantimonas leprariae. Next base: position 15,317 of record NZ_VZDO01000012.1, on the reverse strand, counting down.
GCCGCGACGGTCAGGGCCACGAGCGCGCCGGCGATCAGGCTCCGCTGCAGGCCGAGATAGGGGGCGAGCCGCCGGAGCGGTCCGAGGGTGCGTCCGCGCCGCGCGCTCCCGTCATTCGCGATCGGTTTCGCCATGCTGTCTCCGGCGGATGTTCGGCGGCGCGCCGGAGCGCGCACGCGCCCCGCGCCTTGTGCCGCGGCGGCGGTTCATGTAAAGGCTCGCGCGACATTATCAAAGCGCCCGTGCGATTTTGCCTCGCGGCATCCGCGTTCCGCGGACGGCGGGGTTGGGCGGCGACGAGAGACGGATCTGCGAGCGATGAAGGCCAACATCCATCCCGACTACCACACCATCACCGTGGTGATGACGGACGGCACCGAGTACCAGACCCGTTCGACTTGGGGCAAGGAAGGCGACAAGCTGAACCTCGACATCGATCCGACCACGCATCCGGCCTGGACGGGCGGCAGCCAGCAGCTCATGGATCGCGGCGGCCGCGTGTCGCGCTTCAAGAAGCGCTACGAGGGCCTTGGCATCTGATAGCCGCTTCCGACGGCGGAAACGAAAAAGCCCGGCACTGCCGGGCTTTTTGCTGTCTGAACTGGCTCGGAAACGCGTTCAGGAGCGGAACGCCGTCCTGAGCAGGCTGAGCTGCTCGGCCACCGGGTTCGGGCTGTCGTCCTGCTGCGCCTTCGCGCCGGCGCCGTAGATTTCCTTGTCGAGCATCGCGATGCGGCGCTCGAGCTTCAGCACCTTGTCGACCAGCGCCCGGAAGGCTTCCGGCAGGTCGTCGAAATAGGGCGAGCCCTGACCGGTGCCGATGCCGTCGAGCCGCACCTTGGTCTTCTCGGTCTCGACCTGCTCGCGCGACATGTCGCCCTGGTTGGCGGCGCGCTGGAGGAGGAGCCAGGAAGCGATCTGCATCAGCCGCGTGGTGAGGCGCATCGATTCGGCGGCGTAGAGGGTGGCGGCCTGCCGCGACAGCGACTTCGCTTCGGTGCGCCCCGGCCCGTCGAGGTAGATCGCGGTTTCGTCCACCAGCGCCATGCCGTCGTTGAACAGCGGCTGGAACGAGGGCGAGAACGCCAGGTGCTCCGCGAGGCGGACCGTTCTGTCGTCGTCGCTCGGACCGATTTTCTGCATTGTCATGATCGCGGAACGGCCTCGTCAGTGCCCGGAAGGCAACGTGTTCCGCACGAGCGGGTTCCTGCGCCCGGCACCGTCGCCATCGCGAAATTGAGCCCCCGTGGCGCCGAAAGCAAGAGCACGGGCCGCAAGCTGGTTAACGGCGCACAAAAAGAAGCCGTGCGCGAGGCACGGCTTGGCTTAGTTGCAACAGGGAGAAGTGCAGACATTGTGGCCCACCACGATGTCGACCAGAAACTGGCTGGCCTGATTTCACACCGTAAAGCTTGAGCGGGGCTTAACGCGTCGGCGATTCGTTCACGATCGGGCGACCTCGCGGGAATCGTCAACCTTTCCGCCGCGCCGCCGTTTCCCTGGCGCTTTCTTGCGGAGGTCGGGGTTAGCTCCTATAGAGGGCTATTCCCGCATTCGTGGTGGCATCCCACCGCTCTCTCGCTCCCCCGGCGAGGGGCTCAGAGAAGGACCGTATCCATGGCCGAGCAGCTTCTGATGCCGAAGGCGACGGCCGTCTGGCTCGTCGACAACACGTCGCTGTCGTTCGACCAGATCGCCGAGTTCTGCACCATGCACCCGCTGGAGGTGAAGGCGATCGCCGACGGCGAATCGGCGCAGGGCATCAAGGGCCTCGACCCGACGCTCACCGGCCAGTTGTCCAAGGAGGAGATCAAGCGCGGGGAGGGCGACGTGAAGCATCGCCTGAAGCTCTCGCCGCCGAAGGTTCGGGTGCCGGAAGCGAAGAAGTCCGGCCCGCGTTATACGCCGGTCTCCAAGCGGCAGGACCGGCCGAACGCCATCCTCTGGCTGGTGCGCAACCATCCCGAGCTGAAGGACGCGCAGGTATCGCGGCTGGTCGGCACCACCAAGAACACGATCCAGCAGATCCGCGACCGCACCCACTGGAACTCAGCGAACCTCCAGCCGATGGACCCGGTGACGCTCGGCCTCTGCTCGCAGATCGACCTCGACCTCGAGATCGAGAAGGCCTCGCGCGGCATCGTGCGCCCGGAAGAGGTGGCGGAGGAGGAGCGCCTCCTCTCGGCGGCGCAGAGCCAGAACTACCGCTCGCGCGAACGGAGCGAGGAGGAGGACGGCGAACTCGACGCCGCCGCCGTCTTCGCCAAGCTCTCCTCCATGAAGCGCAAGCCGGAGGAGGAAGAGGAAGAAGAGGGCGGCTACTGACCGCCTTTCTCGACGGGCGGCGGCGCTTCAGCCGTTGCCCCTGAACTCCGGGTAGAGCGTCATCGCGCCGTCGACGAAGATCGTCTGCCCGACGATGTAGTCGGCGGCGTCGGAAGCGAGCCAGGCCACCACGCGCCCGACATCGGCCGGCTCGCCAATGCGCCCGTACGGGATCAGCCGCAGGATGTCGGCTTCGTGACTCGCGCGCTCGGCGGCGTTGATCGCCGTCGCGATCGCGCCGGGCGCCACCGAGTTGATGCGGATCCGCTCGTTCGCCACCTCCTGCGCCATCGACTGCATCAGCATGTGCATGCCGCCCTTCGAGGCCGCGTAGTTGGCGTGGAACGCCCAGCAGATCACCTGATGCACCGATGAATTGTAGATCAGCTTGCCCATCGCCGGGCTGATCTCCGCGCGGATGCCCTTCTTCCGGAACCGGCGGATCGCCTCGCGCCCGACCAGGAAGGCGCCGGTGAGGTTCACCGAGATCACCGCATTCCAGTCGTCGAGCGTCATGTCGCCGATCTTGGCGTCCTTTTGCCGGCCGGCGTTCGAGAACACCACGTCCGCCGGGCCGAGCGCGGCCTCGGCCTCGTCGAACAGGCGGATCACGTCCTCCTCTTTCGAGACGTCGGCCTGGATCGCGACGGCTCGCCGGCCGAGCGCCTCCACCTTGCCGACCGTGTCCCTGGCGTCGTCCTCGCTGTCGCGGTGGTTGACGACGATGTCCGCGCCGGCGCGCGCCAGCTCGATCGCCGCCGCCTCGCCGATGCCGGTGGAAGCGCCGGTGACGATCGCCGTCTGGCCGGTCAGGTCAATGCCTTTTGAAGAACTCATCGGCATCCTCGAGGTTTTGGAACTGGATGTTCGTCGGGTCGGTGCGCTTGCCGGTCAGCGAACGGTCGAGCCAGACGGCGGCAGAGATCAGCGACAGGTGGGTCAGCGCCTGCGGGAAGTTGCCGAGATGGTCGCCCGTGTCGGACAGTTCCTCGGAATAGAGGCCGAGATGGTTCGCGTAGGCGTGCAGCTTCTCGAACAGGAAGCGCGCCTCGGAAACGAACCCGGTGCGGGCCAGCGCCTCGACATACCAGAAGGAGGAGGTGGTGAAGGCGCCTTCCATGCCGCTGAGCCCGTCGGAATTCTCGTCGAGGTTCTTGTAGCGCTGCACCAGGCAGTCGTGGACGAGTTCGCGCCGCACCACCTTCAGCGTCGAGATCCATTTCGGGTCGCGCGGATTGATGAAGCGCACCAGCGGCATCAGCAGCACCACGGCGTCGAGGCCGCGCGAACCCTTGTACTGCGTGAACGCGCCGATTTCCTCGTTCCAGAACTCGGTGAGCAGCGTCTTCTCGATCTCGTCGCGCTCGTAGCGCCAGCGATTGACGTCGCCGGACAGCGATTCCAGCGTCGCCATGCGCTGGCCGCGGTCGAGCGCCACCCAGCACATCAGCCGCGACGAGAGGAATTCCTGCGGCTCGCCGCGCGACTCCCAGATGCCCATGTCCGGCTGCCGCCAGTTCCCGGCCAGCCAGTCGAGCATCTTCTGGAGCCTCGCCCAGACTTCGAAGGGCGGCTTCCCGAGGGCGCGGCTGCCGATATAGACCGAGTCCATCAGCTCGCCGTAGATGTCCATCTGCGTCTGCGTGTAGGCCGCATTGCCGATCCGCACCGGCTGCGATTTCGCGAAGCCGGCGAAGTGGTCGAGCGTCGTTTCCGTCAGCTCCTTCCGGCCGTCCATGCCGTACATGATCTGCATGCGCTCGGCGTCGTGCTCGACGGCGTTGTTCATCAGGAACCGGATGAAGGCGCCCGTCTCCTCGTGGTAGCCGAGGCGCGACAGGGAGTAGAGCGTGAAGGCGGAGTCTCGCACCCAGCAGAAGCGGTAGTCCCAGTTCCGCTCGCCGCCGATCTCCTCCGGCAGGCCGAAGGTCGCCGCCGCCGCGATCGACCCGTACCGGCGCGAGGTCAGCAGCTTGAGGGTCAGCGCCGAGCGCACCACGAGCTCGCGCCAGTAGGTCGGGAACTGGCCTGCCGCCACCCAGTCGTGCCAGTACCGCCGCGTTTCGGCGAAGGCCTGCTTCACGTAGTCGGCGTCGATCCGCGAGGTCTGCCGCCCGGGACAGAACACGACGTGGCACTCCTCGCCCTCGCGCAGCGTGATCTCGCCGCGGATCGCGCCGCCCCGGACCTTCAGGCGCATGTCCGAGGCGATCGTGGCGCTGCGCGTTTCGCCGTCCTCCTCCCAGCGGATGGTCGCGCCGCCGCGCGTCGCCTTCAGCACCGGCTTCCCGCGCCCGTAGCCGGGGCGAGGGATCGCCTCCAGCGTGAAGGGCACCTCGCCGCGGATGGACTTCGAGATGCGCACGATCCGCCCCGAATCGTCGAGCGGCATGAAGTCGGCTATCTCGCCGATGCCTTCGTCGCCGAGAAAGCGGGTGATGAGCACGTTCGTGTCCGGCAGGTAGATCTGCCGGTACTTCAGTCCGGTGCCGTCCTCGACGCCGAACCGGAAATGGCCGCCCTTGTCCGGGTCCAGCAGCGAGGCGAAGAGGGTGGGGGAATCGATGTCGGGATGGCAGAAGAAGTCGATCGTGCCGTCCTGCGCCACCAGCGCCAGCGTACGCATGTCGCCGATGACGCCGTGGCTGGCGATCGAGTGCGGAGGAATGGCGGTCTTGCGGCGATTTCCGCGGCGCGCGGCGCTCTTTGCCATCGGGATGTCACACGGTGCGAATGATGGGGAAGAGCGGGGCTTTCGGCATGCGCTGCAACATTGGACGGCTAAGGATTAAGTAAAGTCGCGACGCGCGTCCTTTGCGCCCGTTGGTTGGAACAAGCCGGTTAGGGTAGTGTCGGGGCCAGTGATGCCGGAGCAGACCATGAGCGCCATGGAAAAGAGCCTGAGGCGGGCGCTCGATGCGGGAGATGCGAAAGATCCCGCCTTTCGCGAATCGATCTATGCCGCCTCCGAGCGGGCCTTGGAGCGGATGCTGGCGCAGAAGCCGGTGGACGACGCCGTCGCGCATGTGCAGCGGACGCGGCTTGCCGAGACCATCAACCGGGTCGAGGACGACTTCTACGCCCGCCAGACCGAGGCGGGCGCGGGCGAGGACGGCCCGGCGCAGCACGATCCGACCCTGTCGCTCGATCCCGCCTACCGGGACGCGCACGCCTACTCGACGCGCGACCCCGGAGCGGAGGACGATTCCCGGCCCGCAAACGACGGCGCGTTCGATCTCGAACCGATTTTCGACACCCGTTCGGGCGATGGGCCCGCCACGGGCATGGCGGTCGCCGAGCCCGGTGCCGCCCGCGCGGGCAAGCCGGCCGCCGTGGAGCCGATCCACACCTCCCCACGCACGCGCGCCGCCGATGCCGCCCGCGAGGCGACCAAGCGCAGCAACGCCCAGCTTCGACGCTTTCTCCTGATCGCGCTTGCGGTGGCAGCCGTCCTCGCGGCCGGCATCTATTTCGTCTACGCGTCGGCCAGCCCGTCCGAGCCGACGGGCGGAGCCGACGGCGCGTGGATCGACCTCTTCGACGGCAAGCGGCTCGATGCGCTGGCGACGCCGGAAGGCGGCCGCGTCGAAGCCCTGGCAACCGACGCGACAGGCGGCCGGGCGGCGGTCCGCTTCACCCCGTCCGGCGAGGCCGCGAGCCTCACCGTCGCCGTCGGCGAAGGCGTCGCCCGATCGGTGGATGGACGCAAGGTCGTGGTGGAGCTCGCCGCCGGGTCGCCCGACGGCACGGCGCGCACCTTCGCGGTCGAATGCCGGCTCGGGGGCCGGAGCGTGTGCGGGCGGCAGAACTTCGCCACCGCCCGCCGCAGTGATACCTTCGTGTTCGACATGGAGGTGCCGGAGGGCGCGAGGGCGGGCGACATCGCCATCACCCCGACGGAGCCGTCGACGGCCGGGCTCTATCTCTACGCCATGCGTCTGCGGAACGGCTGAATCGGCGCTTCGGGTCCAGGAATGAGCGAAACCGGCCCCGCCGCGATGCGACCGTTCGAAGCCGTGCGCCGGAGGCTCGGCGCATCCTGGCCGCGCATCGTCGCGGCGTCCGTGGCGGGCCCCGCTGTCGCGCTTGTCCTCGCACAGGTTTCCGAGCCCTTGGGGTTCGTGGCCGGTGCGGTCGCGGCCTTCGGCGCGTCGACGCTCGTCGCCAGGTTCCGGGAAGGCCGTGGTGGCCTCGCGCCGGCGCTGGCGGCGGCGGACCGCTCCGCGACCGCGCAACCCGCCCATTCGCTGCTCGAAGCGCTGCCGGAGCCGGTGATCCTCGTCGATGCCGCGCAGCAGGTCGTCCACGCCAATCTCGCCGCGACCCGCGTCTTCGGCGCCGTCGCGGTCGGCGAGGCGTTGGCGCTGCGCTTCCGTGCCCCGGAGTTCCTCGCCGTGATCGAAGCGGCGATCCAGGCCGCCGAGCCGACCAAGGCGAGCCTGATGGAGGGGCGCGCGGCAAGGCGAGTCTGGGCCGTCGACATCGCGCCCGTTCCCGCTGCGGCCGGTCGATCCGGGCCGCTTTTCCTTCTCCTGTTCCGGGATCGGACGGCCGAGCGCGGCATCGAGCGGATGCGGACCGACTTCGTGGCGAATGCCAGCCACGAGCTGCGCACGCCGCTCGCCTCCCTCATCGGCTTCATCGAGACCCTGCAGGGGCCGGCGCGCGACGACGCGGCGGCGCGCGACCGGTTCCTCGCGATCATGCGCGAGCAGGCCGCGCGCATGTCGCGGCTGATCGACGACCTCCTGTCGCTGTCGCAGATCGAGATGAAGCGTCATCCCGTGCCCGGCCGCAGCGTCGATCTCGCCGAACTCCTGGAGGACGTCCGGCGGGCGATGTCGCCGATGCTCGCCGCTAACGAGATGGAAGCGGAGCTGGAGATCGGGCCGGGCCGACACGTCGTCGACGGCGAGCGCGACGAGCTCCTGCAGGTCTTCTCCAACCTCGTGGAGAATGCCTGCAAGTACGGGGCGAGCGGCAGGCGGGTCGTGCTTTCCCTGCGGGTGGAAGGCAGGGAAGGTGGCGGTGTCCGCGCCTCGGTGCGCGATTTCGGGCCCGGCATCGCGGCCGAGCACGTGCCGAGACTGACGGAGCGCTTCTACCGCGTCGACGTCGAATCGTCCCGCGCCAAGCGCGGCACCGGGCTGGGGCTGTCGATCGTCCGCAACATCTTGCTCCGCCATTCGGCGCGGCTGGCAATCGATTCGGAGGTCGGCAAAGGCTCGACCTTCGCCGTCATATTCCCGCGGCCCAAACATGCGGCGCAGGAAACCAATTAGATTTCAGTTGGTTGGACCGTCATAAAACTGAAGGGCAAAGGTCATAGAAGGCGGACCGACAGCGGACGGTCCGAGGCGTCGACCCGGTTAGGGGTTGCGGTTCCGGAGCGAAGGCCGGCGCATGGCGCATCGACGGGAACCGGCGAGTTTGACCAATGGCGCGATTACGGGCGGGGAGAGGGCGAAGGGGCGGTGCCGCCGTTCGCGCGTCGCTCCCGCCGGTGGTCGCGAAGGGGTCTGTCACACGCCTGTTGCCGGGCGGCGCTACTGCGCGACAGAACCCGGCAGGCCGGATTGTCCGGTGCGTTCTGCCGTTCCCCTCAGCCGAAAGGAAAGACACGCCATGACCTTCGTTTGGAAAGCCTCGCGGATCGCAATGCTCGCCGGCTTCTCGGCCCTCGCGACCCTTGGTGCCCAGGCCGCCGACATCTCCGGCGCGGGCGCGACCTTCCCCTATCCGATCTACGCGAAGTGGGCGGACGCCTATAAGAAGGAAACCGGCAACGGCCTCAACTACCAGTCGATCGGCTCGGGCGGCGGCATCAAGCAGATCACCGCGCGCACCGTGACCTTCGGCGCGACCGACAAGCCGATGTCGGGCGACGACCTGAAGAAAAACAACCTCGTGCAGTTCCCGATGGTTATGGGCGGCATCGTGCCGATCGTGAACCTCGAAGGCGTCAAGCCGGGCGAACTCGTGCTCGACGGCGCGACGCTCGCCAAGATCTTCCAGGGCGAGATCACCTCCTGGGACGACGAGGCGATCGCCAAGCTGAACCCGGACGTCAAGCTGCCGAGCGAGGCGATTGCCGTGGTGCATCGCTCCGACGGCTCGGGCACGACCTACAACTTCACCTACTTCCTCGGTGCCGTGTCGCCGGAATGGAAGGACAATGTCGGCGTCGACGCCAGCGTCGAATGGCCGGTCGGCATCGGTGCCAAGGGCAACGAGGGTGTCGCCGCCAATGTCGGCCAGACGGCGAACTCGATCGGCTACGTCGAATACGCCTACGCCCTGCAGAACAAGATGACCTACACCGATCTCCTCAACAAGGACGGCCAGAAGGTCGCGCCGGACAGCGCCTCCTTCGCCGCCGCCGCGGAAGGCGCCGACTGGTCGAGCCAGCCGGGCTTCGGCGTCATCCTCGCCAACCAGGCGGGCGCGAAGGCGTGGCCGATCACCGCCGCGACCTTCATCCTGATCCCGAGCGACCCGAAGAGCCCGGAAGACGCGGCCGAGGCGCTGAAGTTCTTCGCCTGGGCCTACAAGAACGGCGACGCGATGGCGGACGAACTGCACTACATCCCGATGCCGGACAGCGTCGTCTCCCAGGTCCAGAGCACCTGGAAGGACGTGAAGGGTTCGGACGGCAACCCCGTCTACCAGGCGACGAACTGATCGCCATGCGAACCGGACGGGCGGCCTGGAGCCGTCCGTCCACTCTTCGTCGTCCGAGAGGAACCCATGACGAGCCTTGCAGCCGGACAGGCAGACGCCGCGACCGATCACGATCGGCAACGCGCCCTCAAGCGCTTCGCCAGCGGCGACGCGCTGTTCCGCAACCTCACCCGTCTCGCCGCGATCCTCGTCCTCGTCGTTCTCGCGGGCGTCGCCGTGTCGCTCATCAATGGCGCGCTGCCGGCCTTCGGAACCTTCGGCTTCGGCTTCCTGACGGAATCCGTCTGGAACCCGGTGAAGGAGCGCTTCGGCGGCCTCGCGCCGATCTACGGCACGGTCGTCACCTCGTTCATCGCCCTCCTCATCGCGGTTCCGATCGGGCTCGGGATCGCGATCTTCCTGACCGAGCTCTGCCCCCGGCCGCTCCGCCGCCCGATCGGCATCGCGGTCGAGCTCCTCGCCGGCATCCCGTCGATCATCTACGGCATCTGGGGCCTCTTCGTCTTCGCGCCGTTCCTGCAGGCGACGCTCCAGCCGTTCCTGATCGCCGTGTTCAAGCCGATCCCCGTGCTGCACGACCTGTTTGCCGGCCCGCCCTACGGCATCGGCATCCTGACGGCGAGCCTGATCCTCGCGATCATGGTGCTGCCCTTCATCACCTCCGTCTCGCGCGACGTGTTCTCGACCGTGCCGTCCGTCCTGAAGGAATCGGCCTACGGCCTCGGCATGACGACCTGGGAAGTCACCACCAAGATCGTCCTGCCCTACACCCGCGTCGCGACGCTCGGCGGCGTCATGCTCGGCCTCGGCCGCGCGCTCGGCGAGACGATGGCCGTCACCTTCGTGATCGGCAACGCACACCGCATCGCCCCGTCGCTGCTGGCGCCGGGAACGACGATCTCCGCCTCGATCGCCAACGAATTCGCCGAGGCGACGGGCGACCTCTACACCTCGGCGCTCTTCGCGCTGGGCCTGATCCTCTTCGTGATCACCTTCATCGTGCTCGCCATCGCCCGGCTGATGCTGGCGCGGATGCGCGCCAAGGCCGGGAACTGACCGATGGCGTCCTACGCAAGCCGCCGCGCCAAGAACGCGGTGATGATGACGCTCTGCGTGCTGGCAGCCGTGTTCGGCCTCGTCTGGCTGTTCATCATCCTCGGTGAACTGCTGGTGCGCGGCATCGGCGGCCTGTCGCCGGCCGTGTTCACCCAGATGACGCCGCCGCCGGGCAGCGCCGGCGGCCTCCTGAACGCCATCGCCGGCTCCATCACGATGACGGTGATCGGCGTCCTGATCGGCGCGCCGATCGGCATCCTCGCCGGCACCTACATGGCCGAGTACGGGCGCCACGATCGCCTGACCAGCGTCATCCGCTTCATCAACGACATCCTGCTTTCGGCCCCGTCGATCATCGTCGGCCTCTTCGTCTACGAGGCGGTCGTGATCCATATGGGCCACTTCTCCGGCATCGCCGGCGCCTTCGCCCTCGCGATCATCGTGATCCCGGTCGTGGTCCGCACCACCGAGGACATGCTGCTTCTGGTGCCGGACGCGCTGCGCGAGGCGGGCACAGCGGTCGGCGCGCCGCGCTGGGTGGTGATCCGCTCCGTCGCCTACAAAGCGGCGAGCGCCGGCATGATCACCGGCGTGCTGCTCGCCATCGCCCGCATCTCCGGCGAGACCGCGCCGCTGCTGTTCACCGCCCTCAACAACCAGTTCTGGAGCATGAACCTCAACGCGCCGCTGGCCAGCCTGCCGGTGACGATCTTCCAGTTCGCGCTCAGCCCCTACGAGGATTGGCAGCGGCTCGCCTGGACGGGCGCTCTGCTCATCACCGTCGCCGTTCTCACCCTCAGCATCGTCGCCCGCCTGTTCGCAGCTCGCCTGGAGGACAAATGACCGCCCAGATCCGCATCCAGCCGGTCGTGGAGAACACGAAGTCCGCCATGCGACCCAAGATCGAAGTGAAGGACCTGTCCTTCTTCTACGGCGCCAACAAGACGCTGAAGAACCTCAACCTGACCCTGCCGGAGAAGGCCGTCACCGCCTTCATCGGCCCGTCCGGCTGCGGCAAGTCCACGCTCTTGCGCACCTTCAACCGCATCTACGAGATCTACCCGAACCAGCGCGCCGAAGGGCAGATCCTGGTGGACGGGGCGAACATCCTCGAGCCGCGCCAGGACCTCAACCTGCTTCGCGCCAAGATCGGCATGGTGTTCCAGAAGCCGACGCCGTTCCCGATGTCGATCTACGAGAACATCGCCTTCGGCATCCGCCTCTACGAGCGTCTCGGCAAGGCCGACCTCGACGAGCGGGTGGAACGGGCGTTGCGCCGCGCCGCGCTCTGGGAAGAGGTGAAGGACAAGCTCTCCGCCAGCGGCCTCAGCCTCTCCGGCGGCCAGCAGCAGCGGCTCTGCATCGCCCGCACCGTGGCGGTGCGGCCGGAGATCATCCTTCTCGACGAGCCGGCTTCCGCGCTCGACCCGATCTCGACCGCGAAGATCGAGGAACTGATCGACGAGCTGAAATCCGACTACACGATCGCGATCGTCACCCACAACATGCAGCAGGCGGCGCGCGTCTCCGACCTCACCGCCTTCATGTATCTCGGCGAGCTCGTTGAAATGGGGCCGACCGAGAGCCTGTTCCAGACGCCGCGCGAGAAGCGCACGCAGGACTACATCACCGGCCGCTTCGGCTGAGATTCGGACACCGGAACGCGGAGGCTCAAAGCTCATGTCCGAGCACATCGTAACATCGTACGACGAGGAACTGCGCTACATCGTCCGCCGCATCTCGGAGATGGGCGGCCAGGCGGAGCGCATGGTCGAGCAGTCGGTCGCGGCGCTGATGGGCAGCAATCTCGCGCTCGCCCAGTCGGTGGTCGCGGAAGACGTCCTCCTCGACAACGCCCAGCGCGAGCTGGATGAGCGGGCGATCCTGACCATCGCCAAGCGCCAGCCGATGGCGGTCGACCTCCGCCAAATCGTCGGCGCGATCCGCATCTCGAACGACCTGGAGCGGATCGGCGACCTCGCGAAGAACATCTCCAAGCGCGTCATCGCCGTCGCCGAGCACCAGCAGCCGGTGCGGCTCGTGCGCGGCATCGAGCACCTCACCGACCTCGCGCTCGAGCAGTTGAAGGAAGTGCTGGACTCCTACGCGACGCGCGACCACGAGCGCGCCGGCGCCGCCCGCGCCCGCGACGAGGAGATCGACGCGATGTACACCTCGATCTTCCGCGAGCTTCTGACCTACATGATGGAGGATCCGCGCAACATCAGCGCCTGCACGCACCTCCTGTTCTCGGCGAAGAACATCGAGCGGATCGGCGACCACGCGACCAACATCGCGGAGACGATCTACTACATCAAGACCGGGCAGCGGATGGACAACGATCGTCCGAAGGGCGACCAGACCGCCGGCATGACGCTTTCGGTCGACGGTGGCGAACGCGGCACGAATTTCAGGGTCTGATGCCTTGAGCGCGCGGATCGCCGTCGTCGAGGACGAGGAAGCGCTCTCGATCCTCCTTCGCTACAACCTGGAGGCCGAAGGCTACGCGGTGGACGCGATCATGCGCGGCGACGAGGCGGACATGCGCCTGCGCGAGGAGGTGCCGGACCTGCTGATCCTCGACTGGATGCTGCCGGGCCTGTCCGGCGTCGAGCTCTGCCGGCGCCTGCGCAACCGCGACGAGACGCGCGACCTGCCGATCATCATGCTGACGGCGCGCGGCGAGGAGGCCGAGCGCGTGCGCGGCCTCTCGGTCGGGGCGGACGACTACGTCGTGAAGCCGTTCTCCACCCCCGAGCTGATGGCGCGCGTGAAGGCGATGCTGCGCCGGACGAAGCCGGAGCGCCTATCCCACCGGCTCGGAGCGGGCGACATCGAGCTCGACCGCCAGGCCCGCCGTGTACACCGCGCCGGCCGCGAGCTGCGGCTCGGGCCGACCGAGTTCCGCCTCCTCGAGTTCCTGATGATGTCGCCCGGCCGCGTTTTCTCACGCGAGCAGCTCCTCGACGGCGTCTGGGGCCGCGACGTCTACGTCGACGAGCGCACCGTCGACGTCCATGTCGGCCGCCTGCGCAAGGCCATCAACCGCGGCCGCGAGCGCGACCCCATCCGCACCGTCCGCGGCTCCGGCTACTCGCTGGACGAGACGTTCGGATCGAACGCGGCGGCGAAGGCGCAAGCGGTCTCCGCTTGAGGTCGCCGATTGTGTAAGCGATTGCCTGCAAACGGCATAAACTCCATCATGGAACGGCAAGCATCGGCTGGTAAGCGGCATCAGCAATGCTGACCTGCGACTATATCGCGGTTTCATTAGGAGAGGTCTGTGAGGGACTACGACATTGCAGTCTCCTTTGCTGGAGAGGACCGCTCGATTGTAAGTGAATTCGCCAGTTCCCTTGATCAAAAAGGAGTTCGCATCTTCTACGACAATTTCGAGCGCGCTACTCTATGGGGAAAGGACCTTTATCAGCATCTTCAAGGTATATACAAAGATAATGCGCGTTACTGCATCGTTTTCGTCTCGAAGCACTATAAGGAGAAAAACTGGACACGGCATGAACTGCAACAAGCGCAGGCTAGATCGTTCTTAGAGGTAGCTGAGTATATTCTTCCTGTGCGGCTTGATGATACAGATTTGCCAGGCCTCAATCCGACAATCGGCTATATCGATCTACGCCAGGTAAGCCTAGACGAACTTATCGATCTGACGCTTGAAAAGATTGGACATCGGGTTTCTCCCATAGCGCGCCGGACTCTCCCAAGCGGTAAAGACGTCGAGCTCGTCGAGTACAATGGCATACTGGTTGCAAGCGGCTGGCCACGGAAGATCGAAGCGGCTCAGCATCAGCCCATGGCATTTGTCGTCAGACCTTGCGAGCGTATCCGTTATGGGGACGAGGGCCGTTTCGATGGCGGAGAGGTTAGGTCAGAACCTCCTGCTGTCTGTCATGACTGCGGCGTCTTACATGGTCAGCTACACGTTCCCGGTTGTGACATGGAACAGTGTGCATTGTGCGGAGGGCAGGCAATAAGCTGCGGCTGCAGCTACAGTCCCGCCACTCGCGAAGAGGTAGAGCGATGGGGGGAACACTATCCACCTTTCGATAAAGCTCCTTACGAGCAGTAGCTATTGCAAAAGTGGTCGCCTAAGGGTGTTACGGACTGGGGCGGAGTTGGCGGCTCGGCGTGGCCTGGCCTGCCGAGGCAGCATTCTGTTTCACGCACGATCTTGGCCTGTTCCTTGCGTAAATCAGGAACTTTACCATCCGTGCCGTTTCCAGCAAGTCCAACTACTTACGCCTTGCGAAAATCAGGTGCGAATCGGTGGCTGCTGGAAGCTAGTCGCCTTTCTCGGCGCATCTACATCGCCCGCTCGCCGCCGTCTTGTCGGGTTGGTAAGCCTCGCCGGTCGTCGTGGCAACGGGCCGCTCGGCCTTGGCGCTCCGTCAGCCGTCCGTGGAACGGCGGCCTGCCATCCGGTCCGCCATGGCCTGATTTCCCGACGCCTGCAGGCCGGCTATCGCACCGGCATAATCGCGAGGCTCGCGGTTCTGGCTGAGCTTCGACTTCGCCAAAGTCTTCCGAACATCGATCCGAAACGCGACGATACCCCTCAGCATCTGCTCCATGTAATCGGCGGGCGCGTCGGCCATGCGCCATGCGCTGGCCCCATTCAGACGTCGCTCGTGATTGCGGGTCAGCAGGCCGACCGCCGCGCGCTTGGCGCGCTCGTCGTGCTGGAAGCTGATGCCGCCGTAGACGTGGACCACCTGGTAGTTCCAGGTCGGAACATGCCGGTGGTGCTCGGGCTTGGTCGGGTAGAAGTTGGGCGAGACGTAGGCGTCGTCGCCCCGGAAGATCGCCAGCACTTCCTGATCGTCGGCGACGAGCCGGTGCATGTCGTTGGCAAGGGCGACGTGCCCGATCAGCGTCCCATCCGGCGCAGCCAGAAGCGGGATATGGTTCGCGATCAGACCTTCGGCGGTCTGCGCGACGATGCAGGCCAGCGGCGCGCCGTCGATCACGGCTGCGATCTCGCTGGAGCTGATCTCCTGAAAATGCGGCGGTATGTACATCCTGACCGATCTCCCCGGCGATTTCGTATCGGCTGACCGCCTTTTCGTAAATCAGCAAACACGCATCGTCGTTCAGATCAGCAGGACCATGACATGAATGGTGTGGAAGTCCGGCGCGGAATGCGTCGACGCGCTACGCCATTCCTAGAGACTTATCCCCGCCGCCCGCGCTTCGCATAACCTCCGCTGACCGCCGCTCTGTCGAGGGAGCGCGAATGA
>NZ_VZDO01000011.1 GCF_008802405.1 Plantimonas leprariae | reverse complement strand
CGGCGCGGCCCGACCGTTCTCGAACAGACGGAAGCGAGAGCCTTGCTCAAGGTCGACGACGTCAGCATCTATTTCGCCGGCCGCGACGGACGCGCGATCCACGCGCTGGACCGCGTCTCGCTGGAGATTCCCGAGCGCGGCTTCGTGGTGGCGCTCGGCACGTCGGGCTGCGGCAAGTCGAGCCTGCTCAACGCCATCGCCGGCTTCCTCCCCGTTTCGAGCGGCGCGATCACGCTGAACGGCTCGCCCGTCGCGGGCCCCGGCGCCGACCGGGGCGTCGTGTTCCAGAAGGACACGCTCCTGCCCTGGAGGACGGTTCTCGACAATGTCGCGCTGGGCCTCAAGTTCGCCGGCGTCAAGCGCGCGGAGCGTCGGGCGAGAGCCGAGGAACTGCTCGGCCTCGTCGGCTTGGCCGACTTCGAGCGCGCCTATCCCTACGAGCTCTCCGGCGGCATGCGACAGCGCGCCGGCATCGCGCGGGCGCTGGCGACCGACCCCGAGATCCTCCTGATGGACGAGCCGTTCGGCGCGCTGGACAGCCTGACGCGCGAGACGATGCAGGAACTGCTCGTGCGCATCTGGCGCGAAACGGGCAAGCGTATCTTCTTCATCACCCATTCGATCGACGAGGCGCTCCTGCTCGGCACCGAGGTCGTGGTGATGTCGCCGCGGCCGGGCCGGATCGTCGCGCGCTTCCCGACAAGCTTTGTCGAACGCTTCGCGCGAGACGGCGAACCGCACGCCGTCAAGGCCGAGAAGGAGTTCATGGCTCTCGGCGAGGAGATCCGCGCCATCATCCATCGATCCGAAGCGCGGAGCCTCGCGGCATGACCGACATCGCGCATCCCTCGATCTCCGGCACCGAACCTGCCGCCGCCGAGGCCGCGGCGCCCCCGCCCCGGCTCGTGCGCCCGCACGGCTTCGGCGCGGAAGGTCGTCCGACGCGGGCGATCAGCCTCGCGACGGCGGTCGTGCTGCTCGGCCTGTGGTGGCTGGTGTCGCGTCTCGGCCTCGTGTCGCCGCTGTTCCTGCCAAGCCCGGAGGAAGTCTGGACGCAAGGCTTGCTGGTGGCACAGGATGGCTACGCCGGCGCCTCGCTGTGGGAACACGTCTCGGCGAGCCTGACCCGTATCGTCTCGGCCGCGCTGATCGCCACCTCCGTCGGCGTGCCGCTCGGGCTGCTGATGGGCCTCAACCGCTTCGCCAAGGGCGTCTTCGACGTGCCGATCGAGTTCTACTGGCCGCTGCCGCCGCTCGCCTACCTGCCGCTGATGATTATCTGGCTCGGCATCGGCGAGACGTCGAAGATCACGCTCCTGGTGCTGGCGATGTTCGCGCCGATCTGCCTGTCGGCGCAGGCGGGCGTGCGCGCGCTGCCGATCGAGCGGGTGAACGGCGCGCTGACGCTGGGAGCCACGCGGCGCCAGCTCTTCCTCGACGTCGTGCTGCCCTCCGCCCTGCCGGAGATCCTGACCGGCATCCGCATCGCGCTCGGCGTCGGCTGGTCGACGCTGGTCGCGGCCGAGCTCATCGCCTCGACGCGCGGCATCGGCTTCATGGTGATGTCGGCCTCGCACTTCCTCGCCACCGATGTCGTGTTCGTCGGCATCGTCATCATCGCGGCGCTCGCCTTCGGCTTCACCCTCCTGATGCGCCTCGCCGAGCGAAAGCTCGTGCCGTGGCGCGGCAAAGGCTGACGACCTTCGGGCCTTCAGCGACAGGCCCCGAATCGAAAGCAAGGTCAGGACGCAAGATGTTGCGGTTCTTGAAAGGAAGGAGGGCGGCGGGGACGCCACTCGACCGGATGCGGCAGGCGCGCATCGTCGCGATGATCGACGCCGGCGAGAGCTACCGTACGATCTCGGGTGAACTCGGCGTCACGGCAGCACAGATCGACTGCGCACTGCGCTGCCACGCGTTTCCCCGCCACGGTGGGTAAGGGCGATTTGCGGATGTAGCCCGCAACCGTACCCAGCTTAAGCGGCTCGGCAGCCTCGGACTCACCAGCGCCGTCCGTCACGCGGCGCAGACAAGCAAGTGCTGGCTTCCGCACCACGGAACCGCGTAGATGCCAGCGGCATCCAACGAAGGGAGCGTACGATGTCCCGTTCAATCGTCGACCGCCGGGCGGTCCTGCAGGCGACATCTCTCCTCCTGGCCGCGGCGCCGTTCGGCCGCCACGCCTTCGCGGCGGAGGGGACATCTGGTCGCCTGGTTGTCGCCGCCGACTCGGAACCGCGCAACCTCAACCCGGCGATCGTCGCGTCGAACGGCGTGTTCTTCGTCGCGAGCAAGGTGATCGAGCAGCTCGCCGAGGCGTCCTACGACGGGCCGGACGGGCTGAAGCCGCTCCTGGCGACGGGCTGGAAGGGCTCCGACGACGGCCTGTCGACCACCTTCACCCTGCGCGAGAACGTCCGGTGGCACGACGGTAAGCCGTTCACGGCGGCGGATGTCGCATTCTCCGCCATGACGGTCTGGAAGCCGCTGCAGAACCTCGGCCGCGGCATCCTGAAGAACTTGGCTGCGGTCGACACGCCGGACGAGCGGACGGCCGTGTTCCGCTTCAGCGAGCCGACGCCGTTCCAGCTCCTGCGCAACGCGCTGCCGGTGATCTCGCACGTCCTGCCCCGGCACGTGTTCGAGGGAGGCGACATCGAGGCGAACCCCGCCAACGAGCGGCTCGTCGGCACGGGGCCGTTCCGGTTCGCCGAGCACCGGCCGGGAGAATACTACCGGCTGACGCGCAACGACGACTATTGGGAGAAGGGCGCGCCGCACTTGAGCGAGATCGTCTACCGCGTCCTGCCCGATCGGAGCGCGGCGGCCGGCGCGCTGGAGGGCGAGGAGATCCAGCTCGCCGCCTTCTCCGCCGTGCCGCTCGCCGACCTGAAGCGCATCTCGGAGGTGCCCGGCATCGTGGTCGTGTCGAAGGGTTACGAGGCGCTGACCTACCAGCTCGTGGTGGAGATCAACCATCGGCGGCAGGAGCTCGCCGACGTCCGGGTCCGCCGGGCGATCGCCCACGCGATCGACAGGGACTTCGTGGTGAAGACCATCTTCCTCGGCTACGCCGCAGCCGCGACCGGGCCGGTGCCGCGGAACGACCGGCAGTTCTACGATCCCGCCACGCCGCAATATCCGTTCGAACCGAAGGCGGCCGAGGCGCTGCTCGACGAGGCGGGCTACAAGCGCGGGCCCGGCGGCACCCGCTTCGCGCTGAAGCTGCTGCCGGCCCCCTACTTCAACGAGACGCGGCAGTTCGGCGACTACCTCCGCCAAGCGCTCGCCGCGGTCGGGATCGACGCCCAAATCGTCAACAACGACGCCGCCGCCCACCAGCAGGCGGTCTATACGGACCATGCCTTCGACCTCGCGGTCGGCCCGCCCGTCTGGCGTGGCGATCCCGCCATCTCGACCACCGTTCTCGTCCGGAGCGGCACCCCGGCCGGCGTTCCGTTCTCCAACCAGGGTGGCTACGCGAACCCCGCGCTCGACGCGGTGATCGACAAGGCCGCCCGGACGGTCGTCGAGGCGGACCGCACCGCGCTCTACCGCGACTTTCAGCGCCTCGTCGGCGAGGACCTGCCGCTAATCAACGTCGCCGAATGGAGCTTCATCACGGTCGCCCGCGACACGGTGAAG
This sequence comes from Plantimonas leprariae, assembly GCF_008802405.1. Taxonomy (GTDB): domain Bacteria; phylum Pseudomonadota; class Alphaproteobacteria; order Rhizobiales; family Rhizobiaceae; genus Plantimonas; species Plantimonas leprariae. The sequence continues at coordinate 175,703 of NZ_VZDO01000011.1, read as the reverse complement.
AACGTCGCGACGAACCCGCGCTGGGCGGTGTCGAACTGGTCCGACGCCTCGGTGGAGGAGAGCTGACGGCTTCCGTCGGCTCGCGTCCGCATGGTAGCTCGAGCGGCGTGAAGCGCGTTTCGGCCTTTCTGCTCCGGCGTCTCGGCGGCGGCCTCGTCGTGCTCGGCATCGTCGCGGTCGGCACGTTCCTGCTCCTCGAGGCCGCGCCGGGCGACGCCGCCGGCGCCTACTTCCTGTCAATCGGCGGCGGCGATCCGGGCGCGCTGGCGGCGCTGCGGGAGAGCTGGGGGCTTGACCGGTCGATGCTCGCACGCCTCGCGCTCTACCTCGGCGGCCTCGCGCGCGGCGACCTCGGCTGGTCGCTCGCCTTCCGCCGGCCGGTGGTCGACGTCGTCCTGGAACGGCTCCCCAACACGCTGCTTCTGATGGGCGGCGCGCTCGCCCTGTCCTTCGGCCTCGGAAGCGCGCTCGGCATTGTCGCCGGGGCGCGACCGGGCTCGGTCCGCGACCGTGCCCTTTCGATCGGCTCGCTGGCGCTCACCGCCGTGCCGAGCTTCTGGCTAAGCCTCGTGCTCGTGCTGGTCTTCGGCGTGCGCCTGCGCTGGCTGCCGCTCAGCGGCATCGAGACGATCGCTTCCGGCAAGACTGGTCTCGACCGAGCGGCCGACGTCGCCCGCCACCTGGTGCTGCCGGTTCTGGCCCTCGGGCTCGTCTACTTCGCGCTCTATCTTCGCGTGATGCGGGCCGGCATGGGCGAGGTGTGGCGCGAGGACTTCGTGCTGGCCGCGAGGGCGCGCGGGATCGGCCGCCCGCGCATCGTGCTGCGCCATGTCGCCCGCAACGCCCTCCTGCCGCTGGTGACCGTGCTCGGCCTGCAGGCCGCCGCGATGCTTGGCGGCAGCGTCGTGGTGGAGAGCGTCTTCGCCGTGCCTGGCCTCGGCCGACTTGCCGCGGAAGCCGTCGCGGCGCGCGATACGCCGCTGCTGATGGGCGTCGTTCTCCTCAGCGCCGTGTTCGTCTTCTTCATCAACGCCGCGGTGGACCTCGCCTATGCGGCGCTCGATCCGCGCGTCGGCGGGCGGACGCGGTTCCCGTGAGCGCGGCGGCACGGCGCTTCGCCGGCTCGCCCGAGGGCCTCGCGGGCGCGGCGATCCTCCTCGCCCTCGCCGCTCTCGCCCTCGCCGCGCCGCTGCTCTTCCCGGGCGATCCGCAGCGGATCGCCGGACCAGCCCTCGTGCCGCCCTTCGCCGATGGCACGTTTCCGCTCGGCACGGACCGGCTCGGGCGGGACGTCGCCGCCGGCCTCGCCCACGGGGCGCGGACGTCGCTGCTGGTGGGCCTCGCCGCGGCCGTGGCGAGCTTGAGCCTCGGTTCGCTCGTCGGCACGCTGGCGGGTCTTGCCGGCAACCTCGCCGGGGCGGCGCTGATGCGGATCGTCGACGCGTTCCAGACGGTGCCGGCCTTTCTCCTGTCGCTGGCCTTCGTCAGCGTCGCAGGCGCCTCGCTGCCCGCCGTGGTGGGCGCGATCGCGCTCGGCGCCTGGACGGGGCCGGCGCGGGTCGCACGAGCGGAGGTGCTTTCGATCCGCGAGCGGGACTACGTCGCCAACGCCGCGGTCGCGGGCATGCATCCGCTCGGCATCGCGTTCCGTGAGGTGCTGCCGAACGCGCTGCCGCCGGTTCTGGCGCTGTCCGCGGTGATCGTGGCGGGTGCGGTGCTGACGGAAGCCGCTCTCTCGTTCCTCGGCTTCGGCGACCCGAACCGCGTCACCTGGGGCGGCATGATCGCCGAAGGGCGCACGGTGCTCCGCTCGGCCCCGAGCCTGTCGATCCTGCCCGGCCTCCTGCTCGTCGCCACCGTCGTCGGCGTCTACCTGTTCGGCGAGGGCCTGACGGAAGCGCTCTCGTCGAGACGGATCCGGGCGTGACCGCGCCGTTCGTCGCGATCCGGGGTCTCGGCGTCGGCTATGCCGGGGCGGCAAGGCCTGCCCTTCAGGACGTCGACCTCGACATCGGGCCAGGTGAGCGCGTCGCGGTGATCGGCGAGAGCGGCTCCGGCAAGTCGACGCTGGCCCTCGCGCTCGCCGGCCTCCTGCCGCCCTCGGCGACGGTTTCGGGACGGATCGACTGGCGCCTTCCCGGCCGCGCTCCGGTTCCCGGCCGCGACATTGGCCTCGTCTTCCAGGACCCGTCGGCGAGCCTCGACCCGGTGATGCGCGTCGGCGCGCAGCTCGCCGAGGTCGTGCGGGCGCATCGGCGCATCGGCCGGCGCGAAGCCGCCGCGGAGGCCGAGGCCCTGCTCGCGGCCGTCGGCATTCCCGATCCGCCCCGCGCCGCGCGCGGGTTCCCGCACCGGTTATCCGGCGGGCAGCGCCAGCGCATCGCTCTTGCCGCAGCGCTCGCGGCCCGGCCGAGCCTCCTCGTCGCCGACGAGGCGACCAGCGCCCTCGACACCCTGGTGCAGGCCGGGATCGTCGCGCTCCTCCGCCGTCTCGTGCAAGAAAACGGGACGACGCTCGTCGCGATCACCCACGACCTCGCCCTGGCTCCGCAACTCGCCGACCGCGTCATCGTCCTCAAGGAGGGCCGCATCGTGGAGGACGGGCCGACCGACACGGTCCTCGCGGCGCCGCGATCTCCTTACGCGAAGGCGCTGCTCGCGGCTCACCTCGACCTGCAAACTCTGCCGCTCGTCGGCGCCGGGCTCGCCGGATGACGGGCGAGCCTCTCCTTGCAGCCGACGGGCTGTCGCTCGATTTCGCCAGCGGCGCCCGCCGGGTCGCGGCGCTCCGGGATGTCGGCTTCACGCTTTCGCGCGGCGAAACGCTCGGGCTCGTCGGCCCCTCCGGCAGCGGCAAGTCGACGCTCGCTCGCGTCGTCATGCGGCTGCTCGAACCCGATCGCGGCACGCTCCTCCTCGAAGGCCACGACCTTCTGAAGCTGCAAGGGTCCGGCCTCAGGCGGATGCGGCGGCGCTGGAGCATGGTGTTCCAGGACCCGCTCGCCGCCTTCAACCCGCGCGCGACGGTCGCGAGCGCGGTCGACGACCCCTTGCGCATCCACGGCTTCGGAACCGCCACGGTCCGCCGCCGCCGGGTCGCCGAGCTCCTGGACAACGTCGGCCTTTCGGCGGACCTGGCGGCGCGGGCGGTGCACGAGATTTCCGGCGGCCAGCGCCAGCGCGTCGCGATCGCCCGGGCCATCGCCACGCAGCCGGCGCTCGTCGTCCTGGACGAGGCGGTGTCGGCGCTCGACGTCATCGTGCGGCGCCGGCTGCTCGACCTCCTCGTCGCGCTCCAGCGGGACACGGGCGTCGCGTACCTGTTCATCAGCCACGACCTCGGCGTGGTGCGGGCCGTCTCGCACCGCATCGCCGTGATGGACGCGGGGCGCATCATGGAAACCGGACCGGCGGCGAGCCTCATCGCTGCCCCGCGATCCGCGACCGCGAAGGCGCTGGTCGCCGCGGTGCCGTCGATCCGGCCCGCCGAAGGAGCGAAACCATGACCGTAGACGCCGCAGCCGAGTTCCTCGACGTTCCGCCGTTCCCCGCGTCCGGTTTCGCGACGCTCGCCGACCGGATCGCGGCGCTGCTCGGCACGGGCGGCGACGTCCTTCTCGTCCAGGGCGAGGCGATCGTCGCGCTGGAAGCGGTCGCCGCCAGCCTCGCCGCGCCGACGGTCCACGCCCTGAACATCGCGACCAGCCCCTACGGCGCGCTGTTCGGGGGCTGGCTGCGGCGCGGCGGCGCGAGCGTCACGGATCTTCGTCCTGCGGTCGCCGGCCGTCCGATCGCGATCGAGGCCGTCGCGAGCGCGTTCGCGGCGGACACGGGCATCAACGCCGTCGCACTCGCCCATGCCGAGTCGGCGACCGGCATGCTCAACCCGCTCGCCGAGATCGCGGCGCTCGCCCGGGCGCGCGGCGCGCTGGTGATCGTCGACGCCGTCGCCTCCGTCGGCGGGCACGCCCTCGACATGGACGCGCTCGGCGTCGACGTCGCGGTGATCGGTCCGCAGAAGGCGCTGGGCGGCTCCTCCGGCCTGTCGGCGGTGGCCCTCGCCCGGCGCGTCTGGCCGTTTCTGGATCGGCCCGGCGCGACGGCGGACAGCATCCTCTCGCTCATGGATCACAAGCGGCTCTGGCTCGACCGGGGCCGCGGCGCGCTTCCCGGCATGCCGTCCGCCCTGGAGTTCCGCGCGCTCGACGCGGCGCTGGCGCGGATCGAGGCGGAGGGCATCGACGCCGCGGTCGCCCGCCACGACCGCGCCGCCCGGGCGGTACGCGCGAGCCTGCCGAAGCTCGGCGTCGATCCGTGGGTCGAGAACCTCGCCGAGGCGTCGGCGCTGGTGACGGCGGCGGTGCTGCCGGACAGGATCGATCGCGCGGCTTTTCTCGATGCGCTTCCGCTCGGCGCGACCGGAATCGACGCGGCGATCGGCGAGCCGGGCGGTCGCGTGGTGCGGATCAATCATACTGGCTCGCGGGCCGATCGGGAACCGGTGCTCGCCAGCGTAACGGCGTTTGGGCTCACTCTTCGCCGGTGCGGCGCCGGCCCCGACGTCGATGGCGCCGTCGCCGCGGCCGCCGAAACGTTCGACTGGTTCGACTGACGTTTACCCGAGAGCCGCTCGGTGGAGCGGCCATGAAATCCTTGGGGCCGTCATCGATCAGTCGCCGCGGCCGCCGCACGACAATTTAAGTCACGGTCGGCAGCACACGCTGCCGACATCAGCGACGCGACCCCATGCTTTCCAGCCAAGGCAACGCGGATACTATCGACCGTGAACCGGAATCATAGCACCTTCGAGGGATATCTTTATGAAAGCTGCGAGAGAGGTGAAACGATTGCGCCCCGACCTGTTCCATGGATAGCTTGGACAAGAAGATTTTGCGGCTTCTGCAGGAGGACGCGACGCTGGCGGTCTCCGACGTCGCCAAGCGCGTCGGCCTGTCGACCACCCCCTGCTGGCGGCGACTTCAGAAGCTGGAAGAGGACGGCGTCATCCGCCGGCGCGTCGCCTTGCTCGACCCGACCCTCGTCAACCTCGGCGTCACGGTGTTCGTCGCGATCCGCACCAACTCGCACTCGACTGAATGGCTGCGGCGGTTCTCGGAAGTGGTTGGCGACTTTCCGGAGGTGGTCGAGTTCTACCGGATGAGCGGTCAGGTTGATTACCTGTTGCGCGTCGTCGTGCCCGACATCGCGGCCTACGACGCGTTCTACAAGCGGCTCATCGCCCGCATCGAGATCCGCGACGTGTCCTCGTCTTTCGCCATGGAGCAGATCAAGTACACAACCGAACTGCCACTCGATTACATGAAGATGGACAAGTTTCGCTCTGTACGCGACGACTGATCGCCGCCAGCCCTTCGGTCGGGCTGCGACTTGTCCTTCTTGGGATCGAACGGGCGACCCTTTTAGGCTTGATCGCAAGTGTGTGCGTCAACGCTGTCGGAGCTTTATCGCTCGGATTGAAACTTCAGACAGCGCAATCAATCACGCATCATGGCAACCCTGCGTCGTCGCCATCGACCCGCCTGTTCTCCTTTGCAATCCGACCTTGGACGAAAAAACCTCATTCCGAGGGCCTGACGCCAAACAGTGCCAAGCTAAAAATCTATCAGATTTGTAGATTTCAATGGTCGGAACGCCGCAAGCTGCGTCTATGTGGGTCGAGCTAGAGGAATAGGATCATGGAAATCAGGTGGCTGCTGCGACGCGCCCGCTCGAACGCGCTGATGATCGGCTTGTCGGCGGCGATAGGCTTGTTGCCTGCCGTGGCGTCTGCCGGCCCGACGCTCGACAAGATCAAAGCGCGCGGCACGATCAAGGTCGGCGTCGGCACGACGCCCGGCTTCTTCGCGCCGGGCAGCGACGGCCGCTGGAAGGGCTTCTTCGTCGACTTCGGGCGCGCGCTGGCGATCACCACGCTTGGCGATCCTGACAAGGTCGAGTTCACCAACTCCTCGCCGCAGCAGCGGCTGCCGGCCCTGCAAGCGGGCGAGTTCGACGTGCTCCTGTCCGGCGTCACCGTGACGATCACCCGCGCCTTCCAGCTCGGCTTCCATTTCGGGCCGACGGTGTTCTACGACGGTCAGGGGCTGCTGGTGCGCAAGGACCTCGGCGTCAGCCAAGCCGCTGATCTCGACGGCGCGACGATCGGCGTGCAAAGCGGTACCACGGGCGAGCTGAACATCGCCGACTTCTTCCGCAAGAGCGGCCACAAGTTCACGCCCGTCACCATCGAGGACACCGGCGAGTTCATCAACGCCCTGGAGTCGGGCCGCGTCGACGCGATCACGCAGGACTCGTCCGACCTCATCGGCAAGCGCACGCAGTTGAAGAAGCCCGACGACTACGTCGTCTTGCCCGAGCGCCTGTCGAAGGAACCGCTGGCGCCGGCCGTCGCCGGCGGCGACGACCGCTGGCTCGAACTGGTGAACTGGACCGTCTACGCCACCGTCCAGGCCGAGGAATGGGGCATCACGCAAGCCAATGTCGACGAGTTCCTGAAGTCGGACGATCCGGCGATTCAGCGCTTCCTCGGCGTCGATCCCTCGCTCGCCCAGGCGATCAACCTCGATCCGAAGTGGGCCTACAACATCGTCAAGACCGTCGGGAACTATGGCGAGATCTTCGACCGCTCCCTGAAGCCACTCGGCTGGGAGCGCGGCTACAACCGTTTGTGGAAGGACGGCGGCCTCCTGTACTCGCCGCCCTTCCGTTGATCGATCGGCCCTGGGGGTGAGTTCCTTGACGAGCAAGGCGCTCGCCCCTCCCCGTCGGCCCGGCGCTTCGCGCCGGCTCGCCATGTGGTGGGGCGGTCACGGGCTTGCTCAGCTCGTGACCATCGCTCTCGTCGCCGCAGTTCTCGTCCTTGCGGGCGAGAACATCGCCGAGACCATGCGGCGCATCGGCGTCGTCCCCGGCTTCGCTTTCCTCGGCCGTTCGGCGAACTTCGAGATCGGCGAGAGCGTCATCGCCTTCCGGGGCGGTGACCCTTACGCCCTTGCGATCCTCGCGGGCTTTCTCAACACGCTGAAGGTGGCGCTCGCCGGCTGCGTGCTGGCAACCGTTCTCGGCGTCGTTCTCGGCGTCGCGGGTCTGTCGGGCAATCTTCTCCTCGCGAGCCTGGTGCGCGCCTATGTCGAGTTCGTCCGCAACACGCCGCTGCTCCTGCAACTGTTCTTCTGGATCGCGCTGGCGCAGGCCTTTCCGCCGCCCCGGCGGGCGATCTCGGCCTTCGATGCGTTGCTTCTGACCAATCGGGGCGTCTACGTTCCGAGCCTTACAGTCCACGGCTTCACGACTTGGACCTGGGTCACATTGGTGGTCGTGCTCATCGTCACGGTCGCCGCGCTGCGGCTGGCGAGGCGCGACGGCGCCTTCCACCTGCGGCGCAGCATGCTGGTCGTCGTTCTCGGCATCGCGGCCGCGGCGGCCGCGGCTCCGACGACGGGCGCTAGCCTCGATCTCGACCTGCCGACGCTCGCCGGCTTCAACATCCGCGGCGGCCACGTGCTGACGCCGGAGTTCGCGGCGCTTTTGACCGGCCTTGTCGTCAAGTTCGCCGCCGCGATCGCCGAGATCGTGCGCGCCGGCATCCAGTCAGTCGACCGCGGCCAGCGGGAAGCGGCGCGGGCGATGGGCCTGCGCGAGATGCAGATCATGCGCCTCGTGGTGCTGCCGCAGGCGATGCGCGTCATCACGCCGCTGACGACATCGAGCTATCTCGATCTCGCCAAGGATTCCAGCCTCGCCGTCGCCATCGGCTATCCGGACCTCGTCAGCGTCCTGAACACCACGGCGAACACCACAGGCCAGTCGCTGGAAGCACTGACGATCATGATCGGCGCCTATCTCGTCCTGAACCTGTCGATCTCCTTCGCGATGAACCTCTACAACCGCCGCGTCGTCCTGCGCGGCGCGACGCGCGCATGAGCGATCTCGATCCCGCCCTCCGGTCGGCGCGCCCGCTGGTCCGGAGCCGCCGGTCGTGGCGTACCGGGCTGTTCGGCACCCCGGCGAACACGACGCTCACCGTGCTGACGGCAGCCGCGCTGGTCTGGCTGCTGCTGCCCTTCGCGCGCTGGGCGACGCTCGACGCCACCTGGAGCGGCACCGCCGCCGACTGCGCCGCGCGCGACGGCGCCTGCTGGGCGTTCCTCGGCGCCAAGCTGCGTTTCATCCTCTTCGCCTTCTACCCGCCGGACCTGCAATGGCGGCCCGTTCTGGTGCTCCTCATGCTCGGCGCCCTTCTCGCCGCCACCGCGACGCCGCGCTTCTGGCGGCGCGAACTGCTGCTCGCCTGGCCCCTCGTCATCGCGGCGGCGTGGCTGCTGATGGCCGGCACGATCGCGCCGCCGACCGTCGGCACCAATCAATGGGGTGGTCTGCCGGTGACGATGCTGGTCTGGGCCGGATGCTTCGCCGCCGCCGTGCCGCTCGCCGTCCTGCTGGCGCTCGCGCGACGGTCCCGCATGGCAGGGCTGCGGCTCGTCGCCGTCGCCTATATCGAGGTGATGCGCGGCATCCCCATGGTGGCGGTCCTCTACTTCGCGATGCTGATCCTGCCGATGGCGGTGCCGAACGGCCAGTTCTTCGACAAGATCCAGCGGGCGATGGTGATGATCACGCTGTTCTGGGCCGCCTATGTCGCGGAGGTCGTGCGTGCGGGCCTGCAGGCCATCCCGGCGGGTCAGTACGAAGCGGCTTCAGGTCTCGGCCTTAGCTATTGGCGCATCATGCGGCTCGTGGTGCTGCCGCAGGCGCTGCGGCTGGTGATCCCCGGTCTCGTCAACCTCGCGATCGGCTTCCTGCTCGCGACCTCGCTGCTCGCGGTGATCGGCGTCTTCGACCTCCTGAACGCCGCCCGGGCCTCGGCGCTCGATCCGAACTGGCTCGGCTTCTACGACGAGAGCTATCTGGCCGTCGCGGTTCTCTACTTCGCGATCGGCTTCGGCGGCTCGCGCTACAGCCTCTGGCTCGAACGCCGCCTCGGCGCTGCCGGCAAGGCGAGAGACGTGCATTCCGGCGCCTGATGGCGCTCTTCCGGTCGACCAACCACGAAGGAGACGCGTCATGAAACTTCCGAGCTCCGCAGCATTTGCCCTGTTGGCCGCCGCGATCGGCCTCCTCGCCGGTAGCGCGTCGGCGACGCGAGCGGCTGACAATGGCCTGCAAACCTTGATCGACGGGCCGCAGCGCTCCGACAAGAACCGCGTCCGCGATGAGTACCGCCATCCCCGCGAGGTGCTGGAGTTCTTTGGCGTTAGACAGGACGAAACGGTGGTCGAAATCCTGCCGGGTGCGGGCGGGTACTGGACCGAGATCCTCGCGCCGTACCTGAAGGACCAAGGCCATTACATCGCGGCCAACGGCGAGAAGGCCTCGCCCTCGGCGGAAACGCAGAAGGACAATGCCGGATACGCGGCGAAGCTCGCGGCCGACCCCGGCAACTACGGCAAGGTCGTCGTCAGCGAGTTCGCCGCCGACCGGCACGAGATCGCACCGCCCGGCAGCGCCGACGTCGTCCTGACCTTCCGCAACGTCCACAACTGGATGGCCGACGGTGAGACGGCGCAAGCCTTCACGGCTTTCTACAAGGCGCTGAAGTCGGGTGGGGTGCTCGGCGTCGAGGAGCATCGCGGCCGGACGGACCAGCCGCAGGACCCGAAGGCGGCGAGTGGCTACGTCCGGCCCGACGTCATCGTCGGGTTCGCCGAGGCTGCGGGCTTCCGCTTCGCGGGCAGTTCGGAAGTGAACGCCAACCCGCGCGACACGAAGGATTATCCCGTCGGCGTCTGGGCACTGCCGCCGACCTACCGCATGAAGGACGTCGACCGCGCGAAGTACGCCGCGATTGGCGAAAGCGACCGTGCCGTGCTGAAATTCGTCAAACCCTGATCCTGGGAAAGCATCCCACCATCGGCAGGCGAAAGGTCATTCGCAGCAGGGGGAGTTCATACGGCTAAGACCGGCCGTGATCGGTCATCGCAGCAGAAGCCACAGCCACCCGTAGACGCCGAACATCAGCAAGCCCGCGCCGAGAACGCGAAGGCCAAGCTTCATGTCACCGAGCCCGGAAAGAGGCGTCGAGGGAACGGCCGGCAAGGAAAGCGCGACTAATCCGATGCCGATGAAGACGGCGAGAATAGCGATCGACATCCCGCGCCTTTCCCGACGATCGTCGCTGGCGCCTCAACCAGCGCACGTTCGAACGATGCGGGCGCGCTGGTGCGGGGGCCGTTCCCGTGCCGAGCCGGCCCACAGCCGCTTCGAACGATCCATGCCGGCCCGGAGACGCTCCGTGGCGTTTCCCGTCTACCGGCTCGCAGCGTCGACGGCACTGCGCGGCAGAGGCAGAGGTTGGCCGGGTCACCCCGGCGACAGATCGGCGTAGTGGCGCTGCGCCACGTCGGGATGCGAGCGCAGGCGGCTTTTCAGGACGTTCTCGCCGACGTTCCGCAGCAGCGGGTTCTCGGGGTCACTGGCGGGTCCCGGCGCTTCCGCAGCCAATGTTTCGGGTAGCCGCAAGAGCGGCACGGAAGCGTCGAGGCCCGCGCCGAAGAAGTACGGCACAGAGATGCGCTCGACCCCCGCCGTCGGGGCGACCACCCGGTGGACCGTCGCCCGAAGGTAGCCGTTCGACGCCAGCTCGAGCAGTTCGCCGATGTTGACGACGAGGGTGCCCGGGATCGGATCGGCGTCGATCCAGCTTCCGCCATACTCGACCTGCAGGCCCCTGTTCTCGTCCTGCAGAAGGAGGGTCAGGAAGCCGCCGTCCTTGTGGGCTCCGACGCCTTGGTCACCGTCGATCGCGTCGCGGCCGGGATAGCGCACGATCTTCATGCGGTTGTTCGGTGTCCTGCCGCGGATCGGCTCGAAGGCATCTTGGGGCTGATCGAGCGCCAGGGCGAATGCCTCGAGGAGCCGGAGCGCCACGCCGGCGACCTTTTCCTGCCATTCGAGCAAGGCGGGCTTCAGGCTCGGCAGCGATGCCGGCCACTGGTTGGGTCCCTGCAGGCGCGTCCAAGCCGGCAGGCCCGGGGCTTGCGCAATAGTTTCCCGCTCGACGCCGATGTCGAGCTGCTCGCGCATGTCGGCCTTGCCCTTGGTCAGTTCGCCGCCGACGCGGGTGTAGCCGCGGAACTGCGGCGAGTTGACCATCGCGATGGCTACCTTCTCGGCCTCGGGCAGGCGGAAGAAGGCGCGAGCGGCTTCGACCACCGCCTCGGCTTCGGTTTGGGTGATGCCGTGCGAAGCGAGATAGAAGAACCCGACGTCGCGCGCCGCCGAGCGCAAGTCTTCGAGGAACGTCCGCCGCTCCGAAGCGCCGGCGTCGAAACGCCGAAAGTCGAGAACGGGAATCAATCTGGTCACGTCCTGTCCTCTCCGGCTGGTTGGGACGCGTCGCCTCGGCGCACGCTTGACAACAGCATCAGCAGCGTCGGCGCGGCCCCGAGCCGGAGCAGTTCGGGGAGTAGCGTTCGATGCCGAGTATATGCCCGCCTCGAAGCTGAAAGACCGATCGATGTGGTTCCCATCGGCGTGAGCCGCCTCAAGCGGCCTGCCGTTCGGTGATCTCCGCCACTTGCCCCAGCGCTTGGTCGAGATCGCGGATGATGTCGTCGGGATGTTCGATGCCGACCGACAGGCGGACATAGCCCGGCGTCACGCCCGTCCGGAGCTGGTCCTCGCCGTTGAGCTGCGAATGCGTGGTGGTGGCCGGATGAATGGCGAGCGAGCGGGCGTCGCCGATGTTGGCAACGTGGTAGAGCAACTTCAGCGCGTCGATGAAGCGGCGTCCCGCCTCGCGCCCGCCCTTCAGCTCGAAGCCGACGAGCGCGCCATAGTGGCCGGGCCTGAAGGCGGCGTCCGCCCGTCGCTTGTCCTCGCCCTCCTGGTAGCGCGGGAAGATCACGCGCCCGACTTGTCGGTGGCCTTTCAGGAAGTCGGCGACCTTGACCGCGTTCTCGTTGTGCTGGCGGATGCGGAGCGGCAGCGTTTCCAGCCCCTGCAGGAACTGGAAGGCGCTGAACGGGCTGATCGCCGCGCCGACGTCGCGCAGCAGCACCACGCGAATGCGCACGACGTAGGCGACCGGACCGAGGGGCTTCACGAACTGCGTCCAGACCTTGCCGTGATAGCTCGGGTCGGGCTGGGTTAGCGTCGGGAAGCGGTCGGCGTGCGCCTCCCAGGGGAAGTTGCCGCCGTCGACGACGAGGCCACCGATCGTCGTGCCGTGGCCGCCGATGTACTTCGTCGCCGAATAGACGACCACCGCCGCGCCGAGCTCCAGCGGGCGAATGATCAAGGGGGCCGCCGTGTTGTCGACGATCAGCGGCACGCCGAGCGAGCGGCCGATGTCGGCGACTTCCTTGATCGGAAACACCTGCAGCTTCGGGTTGGGCAGCGACTCGGCGTAGTAGGCGCGGGTGCGCTCGTCGGTGGCGCGCCGGAAATTCTCCGGGTCGGCGGGATCAACGAAGCGGACCTCGACGCCGAAATGTTTCAGCGTCGCCGCGAACAGCGCCCAGGTGCCGCCGTAGAGGTCGGTCGAGGAGACGATGTTGTCGCCAGCGCCGGCAAGGTTCAGCACCGAATAGGCCGACGCGGCTTGGCCGGACGCCAGCGCGAGCGCCGCCGCGCCGCCTTCCAGCGCCGCCACGCGCTGCTCGAAGGCGTCCTGCGTCGGGTTGGAGACGCGGGTGTAGATGTGGCCGTCGACGTCGAGCGAGAACAGCTTGTCGGCGTGGTCCGTGTCCTGGAACTGGTAGGACGTGGTCTGGTAGATCGGCACCGCCACCGCGCCGTTCGTCGGGTCGGCCCGCCACGTGCCGCCGTGAAGCGCCAGGGTTTCCGGCGCGAGATCGGGCAAGGTCGTCATGGCGTGGCTCCAGTTCGGATGGGTTGTGGGCGCGTTCAGGCCGCGCGGTCGGCGGCCGCAGAAGCGCTTTCCGCGACGAGGTCCGGATAGTGGCGCTCGGCGACGTCGGGGTGCGAGCGCAGCCGGCTCTTCAGCGCGTTCTGGCCCGACACCCGGAACAGCGGATTCGTCGGGTCGCGGGTCACGCCCGCGGCCTGCGCCTTCAGATGCGGGGCGAGGTCGACGAGCGGGATCTCGGCATCGAACGGCGCGCCGAGGAAGAAGGCGACCGACAGTCGGTCGGCGCCGGCGGGCGGCGTCACGACGCGGTGGACGGTGGCCTTCAGGTAGCCGTCCGTCGCCATCTCGAGAAGCTCGCCGATGTTGACCACGAAGCTGCCCGGCCGCGGCTCGGCCTCGATCCAGCTTCCGTCGGCCGCCTCGACCTCGAGCCCCTTCTGCCGCTCCTGCAGGAGCAGGGTCAGGAAGCCGCTGTCCTTGTGCGCACCGACGCCCTGCTCGCTTTCCGTCGCCTCGCGGCCCGGATAGCGGATGATCTTGATCAGGTGGTTCGGCGTGCCGGCGGTGATCGCCTCGAACGTGGCTTCGTCCTCTTCGAGGGCGACCGCGAAGGCCCGCAGGAGCTCCGTCGAGACGCGGGTCAGCTCGCCCTGCCAGCGCAGGATGATCGGCTTCAGCTCCGGCTGGGCGCTCGGCCACTGGTTCGGCCCCTGCAGGCGCGTCCAGGCCGGCTGCCCGGGCTCGACCGGCAGGGCCGGCGCTTCCGAGCCGATGTCGACCTGCTCGCGCCAGTCGCGCTGCCCCTGGGTCCGCTCCTGGCCGACGCGGTTGTAGCCGCGGAAATGCGGCGAGTTGACCATCTCGATCTCGAGCTTGTCGGCGTCCGGCAGCGCGAAGAAGTCGCGCGAGCCCCGGAGCACCGCGTCGGTCAGGTCTTGCGGGACGTCGTGGCCGACGAGGTAGAAGAACCCGAAGTCGCGGGCGGCGGCCCGCAGCTCGGCGAGGAAGACCTGGCGCGCTTCCCGTCCGTCATACCATTTGGAGAGATCCAGGACCGGCAGAGCGGGAGTCGACATGCTCGCATTCCTCAATCAAACGATCGGAGCAGCGTGGCACGCACGAATAGTCCATTAAAGATATAGACAATTCGTGGGAAAGCCTGGAGGAGAACGGAACTGCTTCGGTCGGCGATTTCCGTCGAATGTTCGTCCTAACGAACGCTCCGACTTTCGCGACGGGCAACGTCATTCTCCGGCCTGCAGGTCGGTGCCTGCACGGCAAGCTTCATCGCAAATTGCGACGAGAACGACGGCGGGCTTCAGGAAGATCTCCAAGAGAACGTTCGGCAGTTGGCGCGAAAACGCTCTGCAATCGGTATCCCCCCGGAAAACCCGATTATGAGGAGCGAACCGGCGCGGAACTTCAGAGGCCGACGTCGTAGAACATCTGATCCATGACGCGCGAGGGTTCCGCGCAGCCGGCGTTACCGACGATGCGGGCGGGGATACCGGCCACCGTCACGTTCGGCGGCACGTCCTCGACGACCACCGATCCCGCGCCGACGCGCGAGCAGCGGCCGACCGTGATGCCGCCGAGGATCCTTGCCCCGGCGCCGATCATGACGCCGTTGCCGATCCTCGGATGGCGGCCCGCGCGGTCGTTTTCGCTCGGCCCCAGGACGACGCCCTGCAGAAGCGAGACGTTGTCGCCGATCGTGGCCGTTTCGCCGACCGAGATGCCGGTCGCATGGTCGACGAAGATGCCGAGGCCGATCGGCACAGCCGGATGGATGTCGACCTGAAACACTTCGGAGGCCCTGTCCTGCAGGTGGAGAGCGAAGTCACGCCGCCCCGCCTTCCAGAGCGCGTGAGCGATGCGATGGGTCTGCAGCGCTTGGAACCCCTTGAAATAAAGGAATGGGGTCAGCGCGCTGCTCGTCGCGGGATCGCGGTCGAGGAAGGCCAGAAGGTCGAGCCGGACCGCGTGCCCGAACGAGTTGTCGCCCGCCACCACCTTCTGCAGAAGCTGCTCCGACAAACCGCCCGCCGCGGTTCCGAGTCGCTCGGCGAGGCGGTGGAGAAGCGCCGCCTCCAGGCTCGGTTGCGCCAGGATCGAGGCGTATACGAAGCCGCCGAGAACGGGCTCGCTCCGGAGGATCTTCTCGGCCTCCTGGCAGAGCCTGACCCAGAGCAGATCGCTGACGCGCGATCTCGAAGGCGCCGCAAGGGACATCGCTCGACATCTCCAAACCCGGGTCCCGAGTATTTAAGTCCGCAAACGTCCGACGTGCGTTCGCGACCGCTCCCGCCCCGCCGAGCGCCGTCGCCCGAGCGACTTCCGAGCCGTTCAGCTCTTCCGTCTCGCCAGAAGACGATCGAGGATGCGGCGCTCGATCGCCGCGCCTTCCGCGTCGCCGTGTCGGCGCGGACGCGGCAGGTCGATGCGCTCCTCGTGCGCGATCCGGCCGGTTTCCATCACCAGCACCCGGTCGGCGAGCGCCACCGCTTCCGCGACGTCGTGCGTGACGAGCAGCGCCGTGAAGCCCTCTGCCTGCCAGACCCGCTCCAGGAGTTCCTGCATCTCGATCCGCGTCAGGGCGTCGAGGGCGCCGAGCGGCTCGTCGAGCGCGAGCAGGCGCGGCCGGCTGACCAGTGCCCTGGCCAGCGCGACGCGCTGGCGCTGGCCGCCGGACAAGACGGCCGGGCGCTCGCCGCCCTGGCCGGCGAGGCCGACCTCGGCGAGCGCGGCTTCGGCCATCGCGGCGCGGGTCGCGGCGGCGCGGTCTCGCGGGGCTCCGAGCGCGACGTTCGCCGCGACCCGCTCCCAGGGAAGCAGGCGCGGCTCCTGAAACACGAAGCGCGCCGACGCCGCGCCGCCCGCATCGGGCGCCCGGCCGTCGATCAGCACCGTTCCCCGGTCGACCGACTCCAGCCCGAGCGCGAGGCGCAGCAGCGTCGACTTCCCGCAGCCCGACCGCCCGACGATGGCGACGAACTCGCCGGGCGCGGCGGCAAGGTCGATGGCGGACAGGACCTCTTTATCGTCGAAGCGCTTGCCGACGCCGGAGATGCGCAACTCCGCGCCCCGATCCCCGGGCCCGGCCCGCGCCCCGGCGCGCTGCCGGGCCGCGGTGCGGCGTTCGGCGTCCGGTTCCGCGTCGAGACGCGGCGGCGCGCGGTCCAGCCGCAGGGCGCCGGGCGCAGCGGAGATGGCGTTCATGCGTGTCGCTCCTCCCGTCAGCGCGCGTGGGCCGGGTGCCAGGCGAGCACGCGCCGCTCGGCGAAGCGAACCACGACGTCGGCGAGCTTGCCGAGGGCGGCGTAGATCAGGATCGCCAGCACCACGACGTCGAGCTGCATGAACTCGCGCCCCTGCATCGCCATGTAGCCGAGGCCGGCGGACGCCGAGATCGTTTCGGCGACGATCAGCGTCAGCCACATGATGCCGAGCGCGTAGCGCAGACCGACGAGGATCGAAGGCAGCGCCCCCGGCAGCACGACGCGGCGGAACCGCTCGCGCGCGGTGAAGCCGTAGACCCGCGCCATCTCGCGCAGTTGCGGATCGACCGAGCGGATGCCGTGGAACGTATTCGCGTAGATCGGAAAGAATACGCCGAGCGCGACCAGGAAGAGCTTGGCTTCCTCGCCGATGCCGAACCAGACGATGACCAGCGGGATGAGCGCCAGATGCGGCACGTTGCGCACCATCTGGACGCTCGTGTCGAGCACCGTTTCCGACAGCCGCGACAGGCCGTTGGCGAGGCCGAGCGCGAAGCCGATCGAGGCGCCGATCGCCAGCCCGCCGAGCGCCCGCCCGAGGCTGACGGTCAGGTGCTCGAAGAGCTGGCCGTTGCCGCCGAGCTTCACCGCGGCCGCCCCGACGCCGAGCGGCGACGGCAGGACGTTGCGCGGCAGCCAGCCGAGGCTGGCGGACACCTGCCAGGCGACGAGCACCGCCGCCGGCAGGGCGAAGGGCAGCAAGCGTTCCGCCGCGAACCCGCCGCGCCGCGCCGCGAGCGCGCTCACCGGGCGGCGCCCGCGCCGATGCCGGACTCCGAGGCGAAGCCGGCATGTCCGCCTTCCGGCTGTTGCGGACCGGCCCGGCCCCGATCGCCGACGGTGTGGCCCAGCGCCGGAAACAGCAGTTCGGCGACGCGGTAGGCTTCCTCCAGGTGCGGGTAGCCGGAGGCGATCACCGTATCGATGCCGAGCGCCTGATATTCGCGGATGCGCTCCGCCACCGTTTCCGGATCGCCGACCAGCGCCGTGCCGGCGCCCTTGCGGACGAGCCCGACGCCGGCCCAGAGGTTCGGCGAGACCTCGAGGCGATCCCGCCGGCCGTTGTGCAGCGCCGACATGCGCTGCTGCCCGACGCTGTCGCTTTCGGCGGCCAATCGCTGCTGCGCCGCCGCGATCGACGCGTCGGTCAGGTGCGAGATCAGCCGGTTCGCTTCGGCCCAGGCTTCCGTTGCCGTTTCGCGGACGATGAGGTGGAGCCGGATGCCGAAGCGGAGCCGCCGGCCCTTCTCCCGCGCCTTGGCCCGAACGCGCTCGATCTTCTCGGCGACCTGCGCCGGCGGCTCGCCCCAGGTCAGATACATCTCGACGTGGTCGGTGGCGAGCTCGATCGCGGCGTCCGAGGAGCCGCCGATATAGAGCGGCGGATGGGGTAGCTGCACCGGCGGGAAGACTTGTCCGCCGCCTTTCGCCCAGAGGTAGTCGCCTTCGAAGTCGACGCTCTCGCCCGCCATCAGCGCGCGCCAGATTTTCAGGAAGTCGTCGGCGTGGGCGTAGCGCTCGTCGTGCCCGAGACCGACCCCGTCGACGGCCAGTTCCTTCGCCTCGCCCCCCACCACGACGTTGAGCAGGAGCCGTCCGTGCGAGAGGCGGTCGAGCGCGGCCGCCTGCCGGGCGTATTGCGCGGGGCTCGCGACGCCGGGGCGGATGGCGACGAGGTAGCGCAGACGCTCGGTGAACGGCGCGACGGAGGCGGCGGTGATCCAGGAGTCCTCGCAGAACTGCCCGGTCGGCAGGAGGACGCCGTCGTAGCCGAGCCGGTCGCTCGCCACCGCGATCTCGCGCATGTAGCTGTTGTCGGGCTGGCGGTTGCCGCGATCCGAACCGAGATACCGGCCGTCGCCCGAGGTCGGCAGGAACCAGAAGAAGTCGAGCGGACGGTCTTGGACGAAAGCGTGGCTGTTCATCGCGGCAACTCCGTGAGCCTGGACGGCCGCATCAACTCTGGTTCGCGGACCAGACCCGCGCGGCAACGTCGATCCGCGCCGGAATGAGGCCGAGCTTGGCGAAGCGGTCGGCGACCGCCTGCTGCGTCGCGACGATCTCAGGGCTGACCGGCGTGACGGTGAAGTCGCCGCGCTCGGCGGTGAGCTTCTGGATCTCGACCGGAACGCCGGTCGCGGCTGAGAGGGCCTCGGCGACGGCGTCCTTATTGGCGTTCGCCCAGTCGCCCGCCTTTCCGAGCGCGCCGATCGCGCTTTTCAGGACGTCGGCGTGATCCTTGGCGAAAGTGCCGTTCGCGAGGAAGAACGAGTTCGTCGCGCCGAGCAGGTCGTCGCCCTTGGCGAGCACCCGCGCGCCCTGGTTCAGTTCGGCCCCGGCGTAGAACGGGTCCCAGATGCTCCAGGCGTCGATCGCCCCGGAGGCGAAGGCCGCGCCCGCGTCCGCCGGGCTGAGATAGACCGGCTCGACGTCGGAATAGCCGAGGCCAGCCTTTTCCAGCGCCACCACCGCGACGTTGTGGGCGCTCGACCCTTTGGTGAAGGCGAGCTTTTTGCCCTTCAGGTCGGCGAGCGTCTGGATCGAGCTGTCCTTTGGGACGAGGATCGCCGAGTTGCGCCCCTTGGAAGGCAGCGCGGCGGCATAGACGATGTTGGCGTCGGCGGCCTGCGCGAAGATCGGCGGCGCGTCGCCGGTCGTGCCGAAGTCGATCGAACCGACGTTCATGGCTTCCAGCAGCGGCGGCCCCGCCTGGAACTCGACCCAGTTGACGGCGACGCCCTGCGGCTCGAGCGCCGTCTCGATCAGACGTTGGTTGCGCGCGACCACGAGCACACCGTTCTTCTGGAAGCCGACATTGAACTGCGTGAGGCTAGCGGCCCGAGCGGCCGGGAAGCGGAAGGGGAGCGCGGCGAGGCCCGCTAGGGCGGCGGTGCCAAGGAAGCGGCGTCGGTTCACGGCGAGGACTCCTTGGCCAGAAACGCCGCCCGGGGCGGCGCTGCTCGGTGGTTCGGGTCCGAGCAGGCTAGAGCGAAAGCGGACGGCCGCTGAGGTATTTTCTACCAATCTGATGGATAGTTCGAAGAATATTGGTGTGGCCTTCGAACCATTCATGGCTGCGTCGACGGGCCGAGTTCCCGATCGGGTGCGATGTGAGCTCTCGAACGGCCGGTGGTGATGCCGACCTGTTGCAGAGTTCCCGGGCGATCCGCCGCTACCGCGCGGGAACACCGCCGCGGAAGCGGTAGGCGGCTGCCGCGTGGCGCTCCGGCAGCCGGTCACCCGCGCCGAACAGCTTGCGGCGCAGCGATCCTGGCCTGTATTCCGCCTTGTGCAGCCCGATCTCCTGCAGCGCCGGCACGACGAAGCGCACGAAGTCCTCGAAGCTTTCCGGCACGACGGTGCGGGTGAGGTTGAAGCCGTCGATCTCGCCCTCCTCGATCCAGGACCGCATTTCCGCCGCCACCTCGTCGCCGGTCCCGACGATCGTCGCGTAGCGGCCGCCGAGCGCGAGCTGTTCGAGGAGCTGGCGCTTGGTGAAGCCGCTCTGCCGGGCGAGCTGGGTGGTCGACTGGATCGCGTTGGTCGGACCGTAGGGGATCGCCTCGTCGAGCTCGTAGCTCTGGAAGTCGATGCCGCTGCCGGCGGCGAAATGGGCGAGGCCCGCCTCAGGGCTGGCGTGGCGCACGTAATCGTCGAACTTTTCGCGGGCGGCCCCGGCGGTCTCCGCCGCGACGATGCTCACTCCGGCGATAACTTTCACGTCCTCCGCCCTGCGGCCAGCCGCCACGACCTCCTCGCGGATCCCGCGCGAAACGCGCCGCGCGGTCGCCTTGTCGGGCGCGAAGATAAAGACGCATTCGGCGTGGCGCGCGGCGAACTGCTTGCCCCGCCCCGACGTGCCGGCCTGGAAGATGACGGGGGTGCGCTGCGGCGAGGGTTCGGCGAGATGGACGCCGCTCGAGCGGTAGAACGGGCCGTCGTGCTCGATCCGGCGGATGCGGGACGGATCGGCATAGACGCGCTTCTCGCGGTCGCGGCGCAGGGCATCGTCCTCCCAGCTCGCCTCCCAAAGCTTGTAAAGGAGGGCGAGGTAGTCGTCCGCCCGATCGTAGCGCGTGTCGTGTTCGACCATGGCGTCGAGACCAACGGCGCGCGCCGCGCTGTCGAGATAGCCGGTGACGACGTTCCAGCCGATCCGGCCTTCCGTCAGGTGGTCGAGGGTCGAGAAGCGCCGGGCGAAGGTGTAGGGATGCTCGCCCGAGATGTTGACGGTCACCCCGAAGCCGAGATCACGCGTCACGGCCGCCATAGCCGGCACGAGCAGCGTTGGCTCGTTGACGGGAAGCTGGATCGACTCGCGGGCCGTGAGATCGATCGACCCGCCGTAGACGTCGTAGACCCCGACGATGTCGGCAATGAACACGGCGTCGAACAAGCCGCGCTCCAGGGTCTTTGCGAGATCGGTCCAGTAGGAAAGCTTCGTGTAGTCGCCCGAGCGGTCGCACGGGTGCGTCCACAGGCCGTGGTTGATGTGGCCGACGCAGTTCATCGTGAACGCGTTGAGGACGATCTCGCGGCGTCCGGTCATGGCTTCGTTCTCGCTGTTCGATCGCAAACGCGCATCATATCGCGCCGTGGCGCGGCGGATGCGCGCCGGTGAGATGGTAGCGGCCGACGGCCTGATACTTCCAGCGGACGGGGTCGTGCAGCGTGTGGGTGCGCACGTTCCGCCAGTGCCGGTCGTGGTTGTCGTCGGCGAAGGTGGAAGACGTGCCGCCGAGTTCGAACAGTTTGTTTGCCGCGAGGAGTCCGGCCTTCGTGGTCAGGATCCGCGCCTCGGCGACGGCGACCGAGGCCCGCGCGACGCTGTCCGCGTCCGGCGTGCCCCGGGCCGCGTCCACCAAGCGGCCCGCCCGCCGCACGAGCGCTTCGGCTGCGCGCAGGCGGACGGAAACCTCGCCGACTTGCGCGATCGTCAGCGGATCGTCGGACGCCCGCTCGACGCCGCTGTCGATCCAGGGCCGGGCGCGCTCGCGCACGAAGCGGAGCGTGTCGTGCAAAGCCGCGCGGCCGAGGCCGAGGTCGATCGCGGCGTGCATGATCTGCGCGACGGGCCCGATCGCGGTCGGCCGCTCGAACGAGGCCTGGAAGGGCACGATCCATTCGGGATCGACGCGGACCCGATCGAAGCGGACGGAGCCGCTGCCGGTGACGCGTTGGCCGATGCCGTCCCAGTCGTCCGCGACGGTGACGCCCTCGGCCATGCGGGGCACGAAGACGAGATGGGCGACGGCGCGCCCGTCCTCTTCAGCGACGGCGAGCGTCGGGATCCAGTGCGCGTAGAGCGCACCCGTGCAATAGAACTTCGCGCCGTCGACGAACCAGCTGCCTGCGTCCCGCGCCAGCCGCGTGCGCCGCACGAAGTCCTTCTGCCCGATCTCGGCGAGCGCGTTGCCGAAGCGCTCGCCCGCCAGCGCCCGGCCGAAAAAGGCCCGCTTCTGCGCCGCGCTGCCGCCGACGCGCAGCGCCTCCAGCGCGTAGAAATGGTTCTGCGGGATCTGGCCGAGCGAACCGTCCGCCTCGGAAATCACGGCGATCACTTCGGCGAGGGTCCCAGCGGAAACGTCTGCGCCGCCGTAGTCCCGCGGCACGGTGATGCCCCAGAGACCGCTCGCGCTGAAGGCAGCGAGTTCCTCCCACGGCAGTCGGCGTTCCCGGTCCCGAGCGGCGGCGGAGCCGGCGAAGCCGTCCGCCAGGCGTCGCGCCGCCTCCAGGGCTTCCGCGTCCGTCCGCACGACGTGGGCGGGCGGCATCTCGTCAGGGCGCTGCGCAGAATCCGGCGTCATGATGCGACGCTCAGTTCCACTGGTGCCGCGCCGGCAGGACGCCGTTCAGGCGCTGGTTGCCGAGAAGATGGAACTTCCAGCGCACCGGATCGTGCAGCGTGTGGACGCGGGCGTTGCGCCAGTGACGGTCGAGACCGTGGGCGGCGCGGGTCGCCGACGAGCCGGCGAGGTCGAACAGCGTCTCCGAGGCTTCGAGCGCGATCTCCGTGGTCAGGATCTTCGCCTCCGCGACGGCGACCGATGCCTCCCCGCTGGACGCGTCGGTGACGGGCGCCGCGGCGATGGCGTCCAGCCGCTCGGCCGCTTCCCAGAGCAGCGCCTCGGCCGCGTGGAGATTCGTCGCGAGCTGTCCGACGCCGTGGAGGATCGTCGGATCGTCGACGGCCCGCTCGACCCCCGAGTCCATCCAGGGCCGCGCCCGGTCCCGAACGAAGGCGACGGCGTCGGCGAAGGCGGCGCGGGCGATGCCGAGGTCGATCGCGGCCTGGATCATCTGCGAGACCGGTCCCATGAGGTTCGCAACCTTGGCGAAGGCATGGATCGGCACGACGTCGTCCGGCTCGACGGCGACACTCTCGAAGACGACCGAGCCGCTCGCGGTGGTGCGCTGGCCGAAAGACCGCCAGTCGTCGACGACGGAAACGCCCGGCCCGTCGGCCGGGACCCAAATCTGCACCGGCTTGTCCTCGTCGTCCAGCGCCCGGGTCGGTATCCAGTGGGCGAAGATCGCGCCGGTCGAGTAGAAGCGATGCCCGTCGAGGCGCAGGCCTTCCGGCGTCCGGCGGAGACGCGTGCGCGTGTCGGTGATTTTCCTGCCGCCGCGCTCCGGCCCGGCATTGCCGATGCGGGCGCCCGCGAGCACCGCCCCGAAGAAGCGGCGCTTCTGTGCCTCGCTGCCGAGCTCGCGGACGAGCTGCAGCACGCCGAAATGGTTCTGCGGGATCTGGCCGAGCGAGGGGTCGGCCGCGCAGAGGATCGCGAAGACCTCGGCGAGCGTCCGGTACGAAACGTCGGCGCCGCCAAGAGCCCGCGGCACGGTGATCGCGCCGAGGCCGCTCGCCGTGAAGCGCTCGATCTCGTCCCACGGCAGGCGGCGTTCGCGGTCGCGTTCGGACGCGCCACCTGCGACCTCCTCCGCCAGCCGCTCCGCGATCCCGATCGCTTCCGCGTCGCTCCGGACGAGATGCGGCCGGGCCGGCGGCAACGGGCGGCGGGGCGCGCCGGCGCCGGGGGCGGATGCGTCCGTCATCGGGCCTTGAGCCTTCGCACGGCGACGTCGCCTGCGAACTGCACGACGCAGACGAGCGCGATCAGGACGGCGATCACCGCCAGCATGACGGTGGTGTCGAAGCGCTGGTAGCCGTAGCGGATCGCGACGTCGCCAAGGCCCCCCGCGCCGACCGCGCCGGCCATCGCGGAGGCGCCGATCATGGTGACCACCGTGATCGTGAAGCCGCCGACGAGGCCCGGCAGCGCTTCCGGCAGGAGGACATGGCGCACGATGTGCCAGCGCCGGCAGCCCATCGCCTGCGCCGCCTCGACGAGGCCGGCGTCCACTTCGCGCAGCGAGACCTCGGCGATGCGCGCGAAGAACGGCGTCGCGGAGATCGACAGCGGCACGATCGCCGCCCAGACGCCGATCGTCGTTCCGGTGACGAGCCGCGTCAGCGGCAGCAGGGCGACGAGCAGCACGATGAAGGGCGTCGCGCGGAAACCGTTGATCAGCGTCGCGACGGCGCGGTTGGCGCGGGGCGCCTCCACCAGGCCGCTTGGGCCCGACAGGACGAGGAAGACCGCGATCGGGACGCCGGCCGCCGCGGCGATCGCCGCCGAAACGCCGACCATCGTGATCGTGTCAAGAAGCGCGTTCCAGAGCCGCCAGAGCATCGCCTCAGACATAGCCGAGCACCTTCGCTTGGGAGAAGAGCTCGGGGCGTTCGGGCAGCACGGCGGCCGGCAGGGGCGCTGCGACAAGGAGCCGACCTTGTGTCCGCCCGTCGATGCGGTCGAGCGAAGCGGACAGGACGCGCATCGGGCCGTCGAAAAGAGCGGCAAGGGCGGCGATGTCCGGCTCGCGCTCGCCCGCAAAGAAGAATTCCACGACCGCCTCGCTGGCGCTGTTGCCGGCAGGCCGGGAGCCGAGACGTTCGGCGATGTCTTCCGGCAGGCCGCGCGTCAGGGGTTTCAAAAGCGCGCGCGTCGCTTCGTGTCGAGGGTTCCCGAAGACCTGCCACACCGGACCCGTCTCGACGGTGCGTCCCCGGTCGAGCACCAGCACCTTCGTGCAGATCTCGCGGATGACGCTCATCTCGTGCGTGATGAGCAGGATCGTCAGGCCGAGCCGGCGGTTGATGTCTCGGAGCAGCCCGAGGATCGACAGGGTCGTCTCCGGGTCGAGCGCCGAGGTCGCCTCGTCGCAAAGCAGAATCTCGGGATCGTTCACCAGCGCGCGGGCGATGCCGACGCGCTGCTTCTGCCCGCCGGACAGCCGCGCCGGGTAGCTGTCGTGCTTCTCGTCCAGCCCGACCAGCGCCAGCGCTGCGTCCACCCGCCGCTCGCGCTCCGCCCGCGCGACGCCGGCGACGAGGAGCGGCAGCGCGACGTTCTCCCGGACGGTCTTCGCCTGAAGCAGGTTGAAGTGCTGGAACACCATGCCGACGCGCCGGCGCAGCCCGATCAGCGCTTCGCCGTCGAGAGCGGCGACATCCTGGCCGTCGACGAGCACACGGCCCACCGTCGGCGTCTCCAGGCGGTTGACGAGGCGGATCAGGCTGGACTTGCCGGCACCCGAGCGCCCGATGATGCCGAAGATGCTGCCCGCCTCGACTTCAGCGTCGACCGCCTCCAGCGCCCGCACCTCGCCCGCCTTCGAGCGATAGGTCTTGCCGATCCCCTCGAAACGGACGGTGCCGGACCGCCGCGTTGGACCGTTCGCGGCGCCTGCCCGTGCCCAGCCGACGGGAGCGAGCCCCGGCGCCGTGTCGGACGGCAACCGTTCCCGGTAGAGGCCTGCGACCGCGTCGCTCATCCGAGCTTTCCCGTTTCCCGTGCTGGCCGGACGCTCAATTCGTCCAGGCGATCGTGTAGAGCTTGTCGTTGTTGGCGAAGGCCTTGGCGATCGTCTCGCGCACGCTCAGTGAGGTCTGATAGATCTGCACGAACTTCGCGATGTCGGGATCCGCCACCCGGTCCTTCTTCACCACGAAGAGGATCGCGAACTGCTTGTCGTCGATGCCGGAATAGATGAGGCCGCTGCCCGGATCGAAGGCTTTCGCCGCGACGATGAAGTGCGGATAGCCGAGCGCGAGGTCGACGTCGCCGGTGACGCGCACGAGCTGCGGCCCCTCGACCTCGGTGAACGACAGGTTCTTCGGGTTGTCGACGATGTCATCCAAGGTGCCGTGGAAGCCGACCCCGTCCTTCAGCGTGATCAGACCCGCCTTCTGCAGCAGCAGCAGGCCGCGCCCCTGGTTCACCGGATCGTTGGCGATCGCCACCGTCCCGTTTTGCGGGATCTCGTCGAAGGATTTGTGCTTCAGCGAGTAGAGGCCGATATTGGCAAGGGTCCCCGTGCCGGCCGAGGCGAAGTCGTAGCCGCGCTCCTTGATCGCGTTGTCGAGGAAAGGCCGGTGCTGGAAGTAGTTGACGTCGATGTCGCCGTTGTCCAAAGCGACGTTCGGCGTCGTCCAGTCGCTGAATTCCACCACCTCGACGTCGAGGCCCTGCGACTTGGCCTCCTCGGCGGCGGCCGCGACGGAGTCCGCATAGGCGCCGGGCGTCACGCCGATCTTCAGCGACGCGGCCGGCGAGGGAGAGGCGACCGCCAGGAGGGCGGCGACGGTCGCGGCGAGGATACGGGCGGTCATGGCAACCTGCGTCGGTTGGGGGTGCTACGGGAGCGGACCCTCGCAACATGCCGGCGAATAAATCCAGTCGGAAAGTAGATTATCGCGTTTCCTTGCCCGGAACGAGATTCGTTTGCTCTTACGGCCTGGGTTCCCAACACGGCGGCTCGATACGACGCCGCGTTCTCGACGGTTTCGAGCCCCCGAATTCCCAAAGACAAACCGACGGAACACCGTACGCAGGCGAAACGGCCGTTCGAAATTGTCTATAACATTGGTATATCTTTCTTCGGCGCGGCGGGGATGCCGGCGTACGCTGCGTCCGGCACGGGATCGAACGGTCTGGTCAACAAGGAAGACGGCATGAACCTGATGGTGCCGAAATTCGACGGACGGAAGCTCCTTCCTGCCGGCGCAGCGGCGGATGTCCGACACGAGAAGGGATTGAAGCAGGCGATGCGCCACCTCGTCGGCAGCGTCTCGGTCGTCACGGCAGGCGTTGGCGAGTCTCGCACCGGGGCGACCGTGACCACGGCGCATTCGCTGGCCGTCGACCCGGAAACGATGGTGGTCTCGATCAACCTGTCGTCTTCGACCTGGCCGATCATCCGCCGTTTCGGCCATTACTGCGTCAACCTGCTCGCCGCTGACCAGCAGGCCGTGGCGGACCTCTTCGCCGGGCGCGGCGGCGTCAAGGGCGCCGACAGGTATCTCGGCGCCGACTGGACCACGCTGGAAACCGGCGCGGGCGTCCTCGTCGGGGCGCTGGCTTCGATCGACTGCGAGGTCGAGCACATCGTCGAGCGGCACAGCCACGCGCTGGTCTTCGGCGCAGTCAAGGCGGTGGCGACGGCGGAAGGCATGGATGCCCTCGTCTACAGCCACGGACGCTATGGAAGGTTCGCTCATCCGGATTGACGCCGTTTGCGGCCGATCCCGCCGTCGCGATCCAACCCTCTCGCTCCATTCGAGACCGAAGCCGATGTCCACCGACGCCCCTGACCGGATCAACGTCCTCTGGTTCCTGCCGACGCACGGCGACAGCCGCTATCTCGGGACCAGCGAGGGCGGCCGCGCTGTGGACCTGCCGTATCTGCGCCAGATCGCGCAGGCCGCCGACGGGCTCGGCTACTACGGCGCGCTCCTGCCGACGGGCCGTTCCTGCGAGGACTCCTGGGTGGTGGCGAGCGCTCTCGCGCCGATGACGGAACGGCTGCGCTTCCTTGTGGCGGTGCGGCCCGGCCTCCAGTCGCCGACGCTCGCGGCGCGGATGACTGCGACGCTCGACCGCATCTCGGGCGGAAGGCTCCTGATCAACGTCGTCACCGGCGGCGATCCGGCCGAGAACCGGGGCGACGGCATTCATCTCAGCCACGCCGAGCGCTACGAGGTGACGCGCGAGTTCCTCGCCATCTACAAACGAGTCCTTGCCGGTGAAACCGTCGAGCACAAGGGCAAGCATTTCCACATCGACGACGGCCGCCTGCTCTTCCCGCCCGTCCAGCAGCCCTACCCGCCGCTCTACTTCGGCGGCTCGTCGCCGGAAGCGAACGAGGTCGCGGCGGCCGAAATCGACAAGTACCTGACTTGGGGCGAGCCGCCGGCACTCGTGGCGGAAAAACTTGCCACGGTTCGTGCTCTTGCGGAAAGTCGAGGCCGCAAGCTCTCCTTCGGTATCCGCCTCCACGTCATCGTGCGCGAAACCAACGCGAAGGCATGGGAAGCGGCGGACGAATTGATCTCGCGCCTCGACGACGCGACGATCGCCGAGGCGCAGAAGGTGTTCGCCCGGATGGACTCGGTCGGCCAGTCGCGCATGAGCGCGCTGCACGGCGGGCGGCGCGACCGGCTGGAAGTCTCGCCGAACCTTTGGGCTGGCGTCGGCCTGGTGCGCGGCGGGGCGGGAACGGCTCTCGTCGGCGACCCGGACACCGTGGCGGAGCGGATCGACGAATACCGCCGGCTCGGCATCGACACGTTCATCATGTCCGGCTACCCGCATCTCGAAGAGGCCTACCGCTTCGGCGAGCTCGTGCTGCCGCGCCTGCCGCTCGCCCACGCTCTGCCCGCCCGGGGATCGACGGCGAACATGGGCCCCTTCGGCGAGTCCATCGCCGGCGACCGGCGGCCGAAACAGAAGCTCGCCGGCCAGTCGTGACCGACGGGCTGCGGCGACCGCTCGTCGTGGTTCTCGGCGGTGGCTTCACCGGCGCGGCGGTCGCCTACCATCTGGTGCGGCGCATCGGACGGGATGCCGCCAGAATCATGGTGATCGAGCCACGCGAAACGCTCGGCGCCGGGCTCGCCTACTCGACGCCCGAGCCGGCGCACCGGATCAACGTGCCGGCGGCGAAGATGAGCCTCGACTCGGCCGAGCCCGAGCAGTTCGCCCGCTGGCTCGAAGCCGCGAACCTGCCCGACGACGACCCGGCCGCGTTCGAGGCGCGGGGCGTCTTCCCGCAACGCCGGGTCTTCGCGCGCTACGTCGCCGCCATGCTGGCGCCGTTCCTCGCGGACGGGCGGATCGTCCACCGGCGCACCCGCGCCGAGCGCGTCGCGCGGGTCGCCGGCGGCAGGTTCGAGATCGGTCTTCGCGACGGACTGCCGGTCGCGGCGGACATCCTCGTTCTCGCGACGACGCATCCGCTGCCGGCGGTGCCGGAGCCCTTGCGTCCGATCGCGACGGCGCCCGGCTTCCTCGCAGACCCCTACGATATCGGCGCGCTCGGCCGCGTGCCTCGCGACGCGCGCGTTCTCGTGCTCGGCAACGGCCTCACCGCGGCGGACACGGTCGCCACCCTGGATCGCCTCGGCCATCGCGGTCCGATCGTCTCGCTGTCGAGGCACGGCCTGCGCTCGCGCGGCCACTCTCCGTTTCCCGTCGAGGCGTTCGGCGACTTCGCCGCCGAGCCGTCCTCGACGGCGCTTGCGCTTCTGCGGCGCATCCGACGAACGGTCGAACGGGCGGCCGAGGCAGGCGTCGGCTGGCACGCGGTGCTGGATGCCGTCCGCAACCAGGGCGGTGCCATCTGGCAGGGTTTGCCGGAAGCGCAGCAGCGCCGGCTGGTGCGCCGGCTACGCGCCTCCTGGGATGTTCACCGCTTCCGGATCGCGCCGCAGGTCGAGGCCGTCCTCGATCGGCTGACTGCGGAAGGCCGGCTCCGGACGTTCGCCGCCTCGCTCCATTCCGCCCGCGAAACGCTGGCGGGCATCGAGGTCGTCTTCCGCCAGCGCGGAGCCGCTTCGCCCCGGATCGAGACCTTCGACCGCGTGGTGAACACGACCGGGCCGGCGCATCGCGACGTGATCGCGGCGGAGCCGGCGCGCAGCCTCCATGCGGCGGGCCTCCTGCGTCTCGACGCGGTCGGTCTCGGGCTTGCGACGGCGGAGGACGGTCGGGCCATCGATCTCGACGGCCGACTGGTGCCGAACCTTTTCGTCGCCGGTCCCCTCGCCCGCGGCACGTTCGGCGAGCTGATGGGGCTGCTCGAAGTCACCCGCTATGCCGAGTTCGTTGCGGCGCAAATCGCAGCCGCCACCTTAAGGCTCGCAACCAAAGCGGAAAGAAGCGACGGCGAATTTGCCCGGTCGGGCTGACGGCGCAACTGCTACACCGCGGAACCGAAGAATTCGAAGCCTTGCGGCACACCATCGCTGCCGCTGTGGACGCAACTTTTGCTCCCGGACAGATGGCTTCATGAATGGCACCTGCAGATCTTCTGGCTGGCGCCCGGGTTTCGAGGTGCGTTGACCGACGCAATCCGCCGCATTCTGCACTGATCGGACGTCGAATTCCCTCGCTGGCGCATGCTCGTCGGCAAGCCGAGGCTGATGGAGTAGACGCCATGGTCACCGTGGTTCGGGTGGCCGGGAAGCGTCGGTCGACTGTGCCGATCGCCCGATCGCAGCACCAAGCCCGAGCGAGGCGACGGCGACGAGCGGGATGCCGAGGAGCCACGGCAGCCGCGCCGCCAGCGCGTAGAGGGCGGTGCCCGCTGCGGGTCCTAGCGAGTCCTTGAGGTCGTTCGCAACCGAGGCGGCCGCCATGTAGGTGGCGCGCTGTGGCCGTGGCGCGAGCGCGCTGACCGCAGTCGGCACCAGCGGTCCCGTCAGCATCTGGGCGATCGCGAACAGGGTCACGGCACCGATCAGCGCCGACTCCGAAGGCGACGCGGCCAAAAGCGCGAAGCCGACGACGGACGCGCCGCCGGCGCCTGCCGTCAGCCACCTGGCGGACCGCGTCTCGCCGACCCGGCTGACGAGCATCTGCAGGACGACCGTCAGGGCGGCGGCGTAGGCGAACAGCGCGCCGACGCCGGACGGCGTCAGCGTCCCGGCATCGTGCGCGTAGAGCGGGATCACGGCCTCGAGCCAACTGACCGAGACCTCGAACAAGACGATCCAGAACAGCAGCCTCGCCAACCGGCCGTCCCGGAAGGCCGGCAGCAGGGCCGACAGCCCCTCCTCTTCATCCTCGTCGGCGTCGCGACCACCGTCGCTCGCCCCGTGGCCGGTCCCGATGGTTTCGGTCAGGAAGAGCAGCATCATCGCGCCGCCGACGAGCAACATCCCGCCCGCGGCGAGGAAGACCGCGCCGAGCGAGGCGAGCGCGAGAAGCGCGCCGGTCGCCGGACCGAGCACCTGCCCCCCGCTGGACGCCACGCGCGCCAGCGCGAACCAGCGGCGGTGGGCTTCCGGCGGCGTCGCGTCGGCGATGACGGTCAGGATCGTCGGGTGGAGGACGGACTCGCAAAGGCCGGTCAGGAGCAGGAGAACGGCCGTCAGAACGACGCCGTGCGCGAGGAACAGTGCCGCGATGCCGCTTCCCACCCCGAGCGCGGAGACGATCAGCACAGGCCGCCGCCCGACCCGGTCCGCGATGCCGCCGATCAGCGGCGCCGCGACGAGCTCGCCAGCCGCGTAGCATCCGAACAGGAGGCCGATCGCCCCGACGGGAATGCCAGCCTCGCCCTCCGCCCAGAGCGGAAAGAAGGGCACGAGCGCACCGTCGGCGAAGCCCGCGCAGAGGAACAGGAGAAGGCCGAGCAAGGCCGGGCGCGGCGCGGTGCGCCAAAAGGAAACAAGCTGATCGAACACGAACCGCAACCTCGCGCGTGGCGAGCCCCGCCCATGGTCGGGAGCTCGGCGACTGCGCGTTGGTTGACGTAAACGCTTACGGACGCGTGGAGGCGACGCGGTCCCGATGCATCATTCGACGATGTGACGCAAGAGCGTCCGCAGGTCCTTGCCGGTCGACCAGCCCTGGATCGGAGCGAGCTTGCGCTCGTCGGGCGGGTTGTCGATCAAACGATCCGACCATCCTCCACAGCCGAGAAGCGGGAACAGCGGCCGCCGGTGCAGCCAGGCAAGGCACACTTCCGAGATGGTGCCCGCCCTGCCGCCGATCACCAGGCAGGCGTCGCCCGCCAGCGCCATCATCAGGTTGCGCGCGTCGCCCATGCCGCACGGGATGAGGACGGTGCAAGGCCAGTCGGCCGTCGTGATCTCGTCCGTCGGGACGATCGAGACGACTTGGCCCCCAGCGGCCAGCGCGCGCTCGGCGGCGAAGCGCGTCGCCGGACTGCCGCAGCCGCTGACCGTCGTGATCCCGAGGCTCGCCAGGATCTCGCCGGCCTCCCCCGCCCGCTCGTAGGCCACGCTTCCAGGCTCCGCGCTGCCGAGCACGCTCACCTGCAAGGGGTGCAGGCGCCTTGACGGCAAGACGGTCTGCGATGGCGAGTTCTTCTGAGCCTGCGGATGATTGCTGTTCAAGGCGAGTATCCCTCTCGTTTTCCGTCCCTACTCGTAGCCGAAGGCCACGCGTCTCGCCGCAGTCTGTGCATCTCAGTGGGCATACGATCCAGGCTTCAGGCTCGGAAACGACGTGACCAGCGCTCCAAACATTCAACCGATTGGTTGACTATCACCGCGCGGGCCCATACATTCAACCACATGGTTGAACTACAGGCTACTCCACTCGATGCCGTCTTCCACGCCCTCGGCGATCCCACTCGCCGGCAGATGTTGCGCGAGCTCGCCGGTCGCGAACGAACCGTCAGCCAGCTCGCCGAGCCGTTCGCGATGTCGCTCGCCGCCGCCTCCAAACACGTCAAGGCGCTGGAGGCCGCCGGCCTGATTCGCCGCGAGGTGCGCGGCCGGACGCATCTCTGCCGCCTCGATCCCGGACCGCTCGCGAGCGCCGCTGAGTGGCTGAACTTCTACGAACGCTTCTGGACCGGGCGTCTCGATGCCCTCGAACGGATCCTCCGCGAGGAGGACGCAGCCCGAACCCCGACCAGCCAAGGAGACAAGGAATGAGCGAGCTTGCAACTATGGAACGCTACGGCGAACTGATCGAACCCGCCACACTGCGGATCCAGCGCCTCCTGCCGGGCCCGATCGATCGCGTCTGGTCCTACCTCACGCAGAGCGAGTTGCGCCGCCAGTGGTTCGCGGCCGGCGATATGACGATGGAGGTCGGCAGCCCGGTCGAGCTCGTCTGGCGCAACGACGAACTGACCGATCCGCCCGGCCAGCGCCCCGCCGGATCGTCGGCGGAAAACCGGATGCAGACCCGGATTACCGAGCTCGATCCGCCGCGCAAGCTCGGCATTGCCTGGGGCGAAACCGGCGCCGTTTCCTTCGAGTTGCAACCGCAGGGCGGCGAGGTGCTGCTGACGATTATCCACAGCCGCGTGCCGGATCGCGCGCGCCTGATGAACTTCGCCCCCGGTTGGCACGTCCATCTCGATATTCTCGAAGCGCTGCTGACGGGCGGTCGGGCGAAGCCGTTCTGGGACGAGATCCACCGCCTCAAGGGTGAGTACGAACGGCGCCTGCCGGCCTGACGTACCCGCTTCGAAGCCTCGCGCACTTCGCGGCGGGCGGGGCTTCAGCCCTCACAAGACTTGACGCCGCGCGGATCGCTACCGACCGGCAGGTGAGTACCACGGACATACGCGCTTGAAGACGCCGATCCGGTTGGACGAAGCGGACCCTGAAAGCAGACGGATTGCCTTCGAGCCATCTAAGCCGTCGCGCGCACCAAACGGCATTCCCTAAAGCGGACGAACAGAAACAAGCACTCCGGAGGGCTCTGCTTTCATGCAAAAGAGTTTGACTGATGACCATTGCGATCACGTGGATCTTCTTCGAGAGAGCAGCCGTCGGATAAGCTTGTTCAAGGGGGAACGTGTCGCCGTTGGGATCCTGGATCATGCCGGCGATGTCGTTGTCAGAGTGGAGACAGGGCAGGTTCGGGGTCACACTTTCGAGTCGACCCAGAGACCATAAGGGAATGGCCGTCGACTCCGGCCTATCGGTAATCGGCGAAGCCGTGGCGGTGCAATGCGTCCTTCCCGACTGCCGATAACAGCCATTCCGCGAACCGCTCCGCATCGGTCCCGGCCATCCGTCCGAGGCACAGGCCGTAGCTCGCCGCGACATCCAGACGCTTCGGGATGGCCACGACCGCGAGGCCGGGTCGAGCTTCGACGAGCCTGCCGTTGGTGCGGTAGCTGACGAACACGTCCGCCTCGCCGCCATCGATCGCCCAGGCGGCGGCTGGAACATCGGAGGCGATCGGCAGCGAGTCCCGGCCGCCCACCAGCGCCCTCGCCTTTCCGGCGAGCACGGCACCGGCGCCGGGACGCTCCCGCTCGACATTCCGAAAGAACTCGAGCGCGTAGTCGCCGGACGGATCGGCGCCGGGCGTCGACGTCCCGATGCGGATGTCCGGCCGAAGCATGATCTCGATCATGGTCTCTGCCGTCATTCCGAGCCCGGCCCGAGCGATCAGGCAGAGGCTGTTCGCAGCGAACGGGCTCGCCGGGCCGGACAGCCCGAGCCGGTGGAGGCGTTCGGGATGCGCCATGTTGGCCGACGCGAACAGGTCGAACGCCTCGCCGGACTCGATCCGCTCCCGCAGGAGCCCGGCCGGGCCGAAGGCTGCGTCGACCCGAATACCCGTCCCGGCCTCGAACGCCGCGACGATGTCGGTGAACGCCTGGCGCAGGCTCCCCGCGGCAAGGACCTTGACGGCACGCGCAGGTCTTTCGGAGATTGTCATCGTCCCGGCGGCTCCTTCGCGTCGCGGCCCGATCCCCGCCTGCGGAACACCGGGGCGGCCGCGGTCAGCGGGGCTCCCTCAGCCTCGAACCGAACGAGCCGCACCGGCAGGCCGTAGAGGGCCTCGAGGTTGCGCTCGGTCACGACGTCGTCGACGGCACCGAAGATCGGGGACTCGTCCTCCATCATCAGGAGCGCCTTGGACGCCGCCGTGATCGCGTGGTTCGGCTGGTGCGTGGTGAAGACGAGCGTCCGCCCTTGCGCCGCGAGCCGGCCGAGAAGGTCCAGCACGCGGTCCTGGTTCTTCAGGTCGAGCGCCGACGCGGGCTCGTCCAGAAGCAGGATCGCACCCTCCGACGCGAGCGCCCGCGCGATCAGGACGAGCTGGCGCTCGCCGCCGGACAGCCTGTCGAAGGAACGCCCCGCGAGGTCGGCCATGCCGACGTCGCGAAGCGCGTCGAGGGCGATCGCCTCGTCGTTGGCGGTCGGCATCCGCAGCGTCGCCACGTGCCGGGCGCGTCCCATGAGGACGATGTCCAGCGCGGAATAGGGAAAGGCGCCTGCGAAGTCCTGCGGCACGAAGCCGATCGGGCCTGCCGCCCCGACCGTTCCTTCCGTCGCCCGGACGAGGCCGGCCATGACGCGCAGCAGCGTGGACTTGCCGCGCCCGTTGGGTCCGAGGATCGCGACGACGTCGCCGCTGTCGACGCTGAGGTCGAGCCGGCGGAACTGCCAGACGCGGCCGTCGTAGGAGTGGCCCGCGCCGGCGAGCCGCAGGACTGCCTCACCCATCCCGACCGCCCGCCATCTGGCTCCGGCGCAGGAGGATCGCGAAGACGGGCGTCCCGATCAGCGCCGTCAGGATGCCAAGCGGGATCTCGGTGCCGCTGAGCGTGCGCGCCGCGTCGTCGACGACGAGAAGGAAGGTGGCGCCGAGGAGAAGCGAGGCCGGCAGCATGCGGCGATGGCCCGGACCGACGAGCATCCGGGCAACGTGGGGGACGACGAGGCCGACCCAGCCGACGATGCCGCTGACGGCGACCTGCGCCGACACGATCAGGGCGACGAGGGCCAGCACGAACCAGCGCAGCCGCGCGACGTCGAGGCCGAGCGCCGCGGCGCTCTCGTCGCCGAGCGACAGGATGTCGATCCGCCAGCGCAGCGCCAGCAGCAGCGCACCGCCGACGAGCACCGGACCTGCGACCAGCAACGCCTTCTCCATGTTCGCGGTGGCGAAGCTGCCGAGCAGCCAGAACACCATCGTCGGCAGCTTGTCCTCGGTGTCGGCGAGAAACTGGACGAGGCTGACGAGCGCGCCGAAGAAGCCGCTGACCACGACGCCTGCGAGCACGAGCGCGAGGATATTGCGGCGGGCGACGAAGCTGTTCAGCGCATAGACGAGGACGAGCGCGAGGAGGCCGAAGGCGAAGGCGCCGGCGAGAAGCCCGCCGTGCGACAGGCCGAGAAGGATCGCGAGCACGCCGCCGAACGCCGCCCCGGAGGACACGCCGACGATCTGCGGCCCGACGAGCGGGTTGCGGAACACGCCCTGGAGCGCCGCCCCGGCCAGCGCCAGCCCCGAGCCGGCGAAGAGTGCGGTCAGTACGCGCGGCAGGCGGACGTTGAAAATGACGCTGCGCTCGACCGCCGTCACCGCCGGCTCGGCGGCGAGCACCGGATCGAGGAGGATCCGGACGACACGCAGAACCGGGATGTCGATCCGGCCGAGGCCGAGCGAGAGGAGCGCCACGGCGAGGAGGAGGACGCCGAGAAGCGGCAGCGCCAACGCCGCGCGGTCCCGGCTCGCGGCATCCTCCCGCGCCGTCCGGACCGTGGTCACGGTTTCGGAGGGGCGTACGATGTCCGATAGAATTCGCGGTAGTAGTCGTCGGCTTGCCTTTGCATGTCGACGTCTTTGAAGCGGTCGGGATAGAGCGTCTTCGCCATCCAGAGCTCGCCGAGCGCCAGCGCTTCCGGCATCGGGTAGCCCCAGGCCTTGGCGTATTCCGGCATCAGCTCGATGCGTCCGTTCCGCACCGCGTCGATCGTCGCCCAGGCGGGGTCCGCCTTGATCTCGCCGACGACCGCCGGATAGCGCTCCTGCACGAAGATCACCGCCGGGTTCCAGCCGATCACGTCCTCCATGGACACCTGCTTGAAGCCGGCGATCGAGTCGGCGACGTTGCGCGCTCCCGCGCGCCGCATCATCAGACCGGTGTACTTGCCGTGGCCGTAGGTCGAGAGGTCCGGATTCGCCATGTAGACCGGAACGCGGTCCTTCTCCGCGAGCCCTGCCAGCCGGTCGGACACGAGCTTGCGGTTCTCGGTCGCCTTGGCGATCAGCGCTTCGCCCTGGGGCTTCCGGTTCAGGACGTCGGCAATCAGCCGAATGCCCTCGGCGAAGCCCGCGTCGTAGGCCGCGGGCTCGTCGGCGACCGTCGGGTTCAGCTTGCCCGCCTCGCTCGACGGGACCTTCAGGAGCGAGATCGCGACCACCGGCACGCCGACGCCCTCGATCTGCCGGATCATCTCGGGCGGGGCGTAGTTCGTCACGAACACGACGTCCGGTTCGAGCTTCAGGAGCTCCTCGACGTTCACCTTCGTCAGTCCGCCCGGCATCGGCAGGTCTGCGATTTTGGGCGCGAGGCGAACGTAGTTGGATCCGAGCTGCTTCTTCCATTCGTCGAGGACGCCGACGAGTTCGTCCATGGCATCCAACTGCACGGCGATGTTCAGCGTCTGGTGCTGGAGGATCACAGCGTGCCGCACTGTGTCGGGCACATGCACCTCGCGCCCGAGCTGGTCGGTGACGGTGCGCTCGGCGAAGGCCGAACCGCCCGTTGCGAACAGCGTGGCGATCAATATCGCCGCCAGAAGACGGAGCTTGGGCAAAAACATGATGGCAAGGCTCCGATCGTGGCGGATGTCAGGTCGTAGCGATATGTTCCGGCGGATACAACGCATCGGGGCCACATCCCGGCGGAGTCGATCCCGTCTGCGAGAGTCGGCGGAGGTCGGCCTCCGATGGCAACGGCTTCGGAGGACCAAATTTGCGTGCGCGGCCCGGGAACGGCGATCGATGAACGAACGGCAGATTGACGGCAGCGCGGGCGACGCGAACTACGGGCGGATCGGCGTCGACTACACACGTTACCGCCACCCCGAGCCGGCGATCGCCCGGCTGATCGAGGACGCGCTGGGGGATGCCCGCACTGTCCTGAACGTCGGCGCGGGTGCGGGCTCCTACGAGCCGACGAGCCGAGATGTCACCGCGGTCGAGCCATCGGCCTCGATGCGCGACCAGCGGCCGCCGCAGCTTCCCCGCGCGATCGACGCCGTCGCCGAGGCGTTGCCGTTCGCCGACGGATCCTTCGACGCGGCGATGACGACCTTCTCCGTCCACCAGTGGAAAGACCTCGACAGGGGGCTCGCCGAGTTGCGGCGCGTGACGCGCGGCCCGGTCGTGGTGATGTCCTGCGATCCGGATCTGGTCCAGCGCTTCTGGCTGAACCGCTACGCCCCGGACGTCCTCTCGACCGAGGCGCGGCGCTATCCGTCCCTCCAGCGCGTCGGCTCGCTTCTTGGCGACGAGATGGAGATCGTTCCGGTCCCGATCCCGTTCGAGTGCCGCGACGGCTTCAACGAGGCCTACTACGGGCGACCGGAACGTTTGCTCGACCCGGGAGCCCGTAGGGCCAACTCGGCCTGGAGCTTCGTCGACGAAAGGACCGCCGACGGCTATGTCCGCCACCTCGAGCGCGAGCTGGTGGACGGCGCTTGGGACGAACGCTTCGGTCCGTTCAGGCGGCAGGCGGCCTTCGACGGCTCGCTGCGGCTGGTCGTCTCGCGCCGCTGCTCAGAACGGGTAGTGCTGCTCGCCCTCGACGGTGATCCAGCGCAAGTCGGTGAACTCGGCGATCGCCGCCCGACCGCCGAACCGGCCGTAGCCGGACGCGCCGACGCCGCCGAACGGCGCCTGCGGCTCGTCGCTGACGGTCGGCCCGTTCACGTGGCAGATGCCGGAGCGCAGCCGCCGCGCCACGTCGAGGGCGCGCCGGACGTCCCGCCCGAACACCGCCGTGGCGAGGCCGTAGTCGGTGTCGTTCGCGACCCGCACCGCTGCCTCGATGCCGTCGACGCGCACGACCGCCTTCGCCGGGCCGAAGGACTCCTCGCGGTAGATCCGCATGTCGGCCGTCACCCGGTCGAGCAGCGTCGGCTGCATCGCGCGGCCCTCGCCATCGCCGCCCGCCAGCAGTTCGGCCCCCTTGTCGAGCGCGTCGGCGACGAGACCCCGCACCCGTTCGGCAGCGGCGGCGTCGACCAGGAGGCCGAGCGCGCCCGGTCCGGCGGCGGCGAGAGCCCGGACGCGCGTCGCGAGCTTGTCGATGAAAGCGTCGGCGACTGCCGCGTCGACCACGATCCGCTCGGTCGACATGCAGATCTGACCCTGGTTCAGGTAGGCGCCGAACACGGCCGCGTCGACCGCGGCGTCGAGATCGGCGTCGTCGAGGACCACCAGCGCCGCCTTGCCGCCGAGTTCGAGGAGCACCGGCTTCAGGTGCCTTGCCGCGAGTTCCGCGACGATCCGTCCGACGCGCGTCGAGCCCGTGAAGTTGACGCGGCGCACCGCGGGCGCCGCGACCAGCGCCTCGACCACCGCGGCGGCCTCGGCGGGATCGTTGGCGACGACGCCGAGGACCCCGTCCGGCAGCCCGGCTTCCGCAAGGACGGCGCCGATCAGCCGGTGCGTTTCGGGGCACGTCTCGGACGCCTTCAGGACCGCGGTGTTGCCGCAGACGAGCGGCATCGCCACGGCACGGACGCCGAGGATGACGGGGGCGTTCCACGGCGCGATGCCGAGGCAGACGCCGGCCGGCTGCCGCACGGCGAGCGACAGGCAGCCCGGCTTGTCGGACGGGACGACCTCGCCGAGGATCTGCGTCGTCATCGAGGCGGCCTCGCGCAGCATGCGAGCGGCGAGCATGACGTTGAACCCGCCCCACGCCGCCGCCGCGCCCGTCTCTTCCGTCATCAGCCGGGCGAACTCGTCCGACCGTGCCTCGATGCAGTCGGCCGCGCGGAGCAGGATCGCCCGGCGCGCGGTCGGTCCCGTTTCTGACCAGGCCGAGAACGCGCCCGCCGCAGCCTGGACCGCCTGCAATGCCCGGTCGACAGCTTCGGCGCGTTTCCCTGCGACGCTCGGTTCCGCGTCCGCTCCCGGGATGGGCATCGCCTGTCTCCCGCTAGTTCGCGACCGCCGCTTCCTTCAGCGTCGCCATGTCGATGACAAAGCGGTAGCGCACGTCGTTCTTCAGGAGGCGTTCGTAGGCCTCGTTGATGTCCTGCATCGCGATCATCTCGATGTCCGGCAGGACACCGTGCTCGGCGCAGAAGTCCATCATCTCCTGCGTTTCGGCGAGGCCGCCGATCGCCGAGCCCGCGACCGAGCGCCGGCCCATGATCAGGCTCGCGCCGGCGAGCGGCTCGACCGGCGTCAGGACGCCCACCAGCACCATCGTGCCGTCGAGCTTCAGAAGCGCCGCGTAGGGATTGAGGTCGTGCCCGACCGGCACGGTGTTCAGGAGGAAGTCGAACGAGGCCTTCGCTTGGCCCATCGCCGACTCGTCCGTGGAGATCAGCACTTCGTCGGCGCCGAGCTTCATCGCGTCCTCGCCCTTGCCCGGCGAGGTGGTGATCATCGTGACGTGCGCGCCGAACGCCTTGGCGAGCTTGACGCCCATGTGGCCGAGGCCGCCGAGGCCGATCACGCCGACGCGGGAACCCGGCCCGACCTTCCAGTGCCGGAGCGGCGAGTAGGTCGTGATGCCGGCGCAGAGCAGCGGCGCGACGGCTTTGAGGTCCATCGTCTCCGGCACCTTCACCACGAAGCGCTCCTCGACGACGATCTGATCCGAGTAGCCGCCGAAGGTGAGCGCGTCCTTGCCGCGTTCCCGGCCGTTGTAGGTGGGCGTCGGGCCTTCCTCGCAGTACTGCTCGAGATCGGCCTCGCAGGCGGCGCAGCGGCGGCACGAGTCGACGAGGCAGCCAACGCCGGCGTAGTCGCCGGCTTTCAGCTTGGTGACGGCGGCGCCGACCTCGGCGACGCGCCCGACGATCTCATGGCCGGGCACCATCGGGTAGAGCGAGTTGCTCCAGTCGTTGCGCGCCTGGTGCAGGTCGGAATGGCAGACGCCGCAGTAGAGGATCTCGATCCGGACATCGTGCTCGCCGACGTCGCGCCGCTCGAACTCGAAGGGTTTCAGCGGCTGGTCGGCGGCGGACGCGGCAAAACCCTGACAAACGAACATGGATGGACCTCGTGAGGACAGGTGGAGGAGTGACCTGACGTCCCTCCGACATTGGGTCGGCACATAGCCCGTTCCGTCGTTGAGTCGATGCGCTCTCCGCTATATTCGATGGGATATAACGGGAGAACGATATGGGAAGCGTCCTGTCCGCGAACCGTCCCGGGGGATCGGGAGCGTTGCCCGGAGTGACGCTGCCGCCTGTGCGGGCCACGTCGCCCGCCACGCCTGCGCCAGCGATATCTTCCCACTCCCGGGACCGCGTTTGGGACCTGTCGCCGAACCTGCACTGCTCCATCGTCGGGACGTGCCTGACGACGGGAGAGTTGCGCCAGCTTCTCGCCAAGCTCGGAAACGCGGACGCGAAGACCGCCACCGCCCATCCCGTCCACTACCGTGGCGTGACGGCGGCCGGCCGGAACGACGTCGCCGGCAAGCTCCTCAACAAGCTGCTCGACCGGAAGCACGCGACAGCGATCAAGCGTTTTGGTCGTGCCCGGAGCCAGGCGGAGGTGGCCGCGCTCTGGCGCGAGGCGATGGATGGCGGCGACATCCCCGGCGGTTACTGGGCGACGATCAGCCATCCTCTGACGGGCGAGGAACTGGTGCGCGAGGCGTTCAGCGACGTCCACATGCTGTCGCATCTCGTCGGCTCCGCCAGCCGTCTCGACATCGCGCGGCTACGGCAGCTCGAAAGCCAACTTGGCGAGCGCGACGAGACGATCGCCCGCCAGCAGGCGCGGCTCCGGCGAGCCGCAGCAGAACTTGCCGAACGGGCCGAGCGCATCGCCGGCCTCGAGGCGGGTCGGGCGACTTTGCCGCATACGGCGACGACGACCCGCGAGCCAGACGCGAGCGACGCTTTGATGCGCAAGCTCCAGCTTGCGGAGGAGCGCGTCGCCGACGCATTGGCGCACCTGCGAGACCGTGAGGACAGGCTGCGCGGGAGCGAGGAGAGGTGTGGGGAACTGGAGCGTGAGAACGAGGCGCTTCGCGGCGAGATCGCCGCCTGCGAGCGCCTCGCCGCGCCACACATTGACGACGTTGCACCGGTCGACCTTGGCGGCTCACGGGTCCTCTATGTCGGCGGCCGTCCGGGGCACGTCGATCGACTGCGGGACCTCACCGAGCGCTCGGGCGGCAACTTCTTCACTCACGACGGCGGCGTCGAGGCGAGCGCCAAGCTGCTGCCGGGACTCATCGCTCAGGCGGACGTGGTCCTGTTCCCGGTGGACTGCGTTAGCCACGCCGCCGCGGAGCGGGTAAAACGCCATTGTCGCGAGGCGGACAAGCCGTTCGTCCCGCTGCGTAGCGCCAGCGTCGCGACCTTCGCCGCGGCGCTGCAACATCTGGCGACTTGAGCCAGGATCGATGTGTCCGAGCTTGTGACAATCCCGATTCCCGTCGTCCGTCGGTTAGCCGCCCGGATGGAACACGACCTTCACGCAGCCGTCCTGCTTCTCCTTGAACAGCTTGTAAAGATCCGGTCCGTCGGCGAGGTCGGTGCTGCGGTGGGTGATGAGGAAGGTCGTGTCGACTTGTCTGTCCTGGATCAGCTTGGTCAGCGGCTCGAGGTAGCGTTTGACGTGCGTCTGGCCGCTTTTGAGCGTCAGCCCCTTCTGGACGATCTGGCCCATGTTGACGGTCACCGGCCCGCCGTAGACGCCGGGCACCGAGACGATGCCGCATGGGCGCACCGCCCGGATCGCCTGATCGAGCACGAAGGTGCGCTCGCTCGGCAGCACCTTCTCCTTCAAGGCGCTCAACACGCCGGCCTGCCCGTGGCCCGCGTCCGCTTCCATGCCGACGCAGTCGATCACCGCGTCCGCGCCTTCGCCCTTGCTGATCTCGAGGATGCGCTCGTAGACGTCCTCCTCGGCGAAATCGACGATGTCGGTGGCGCCGGCCATCTTAGCGAGCGCGATGCGCTCCGGCACCGTCTCGATGGCGATGATGCGCTCGGCGCCGAGCACCTTCGCCGACTGCACCGCGAAGAGGCCGACCGGGCCCATGCCCCAGATCGCGACGATCTCACCGCCCTTGATCTCACAGTGCTCGGCCCCCTGGTAGCCGGTGGGGAAGATATCGGTGAGGAACAGCACCTCCTCGTCGGAGAGGCCCTCCGGCACCACCATCGGCGCGACGTCGGCCATCGGCACGCGGACGTATTCGGCTTGGCCGCCGCTATAGCCGCCGGTGAGGTGCGAATAGCCGAACAGCCCGGCGGTCGGGTAGCCGAACTGCTCGATCGCCATCGCGGCATTGCGGTTGGAGCGTTGGCAGACGGAATAGTTGCCGAGCTTGCACTGGCGGCATTCGCCGCAGTTGATGTTGAACGGTACGACGATGCGGTCGCCCTTCTTCAGCCGGTGGTTCGGCGAACCGACCTCCACGACCTCGCCCATGAATTCGTGGCCGAGGATGTCGCCGCTCTTCATGGTCGGCATCAGCCCGTCCATCAAATGGAGGTCCGAGCCGCAGATCGCGCAGCTCGTCACCTTGATGACGACGTCGCGCTCGCCCTCGATCTTCGGGTCGGGCACGCTGTCGCAGCGGATGTCGTTCGTGCCGTGCCAGGTCAAAGCCTTCATGCGCGTCGCCTCGTCGGTGGGATTCGTGATCGGAGAACAGGGCGGGTCGGTTGATGGTTCAACGGCCCGCGCGCCGCCGGACCCAGCCCAACGCAACCGCGGCCACGCCGGCCGCGATCACGGCGGTCGCAAGTGGTCGTTTCATCGCCTCCGTGTGCAGGCTGAACGGCAAGCCGCGGAAGTACGGGTAGTGCACTTCGCCGCCGCTGCCGCCCTGCTCGAGGTTGTCCGTCGTCGTTAGCGGATGGGAAGAACGCGTCACCGGCGGTACGGCGAAGGCCAGCACCCGGTCCATCAGGTTCGGCGCGATCGCAGCCGCCGCGGCGACGATGCGGCCGGCGGCGCCGACCGTCAGGTCGCGTACTCGGTGAGTCGCGGCATGGAGGATCGCGTCGGCGACGAGTTCGGGCGCATAGAGCGGCGGCACGACGCGGGGCTCGGCGCCGATCCGCGAGCGGGCGTGCTGCGGGAACGGCGTCGCAATGCCGGACGGCTTGATCAGCGTTACCTGCACCGGCGCCCGCTCGTACAGGAGTTCCATGCGCAGCGCGTTCGTGAACC
The DNA here is from genome assembly GCF_008802405.1 of Plantimonas leprariae. Classification (GTDB taxonomy): domain Bacteria; phylum Pseudomonadota; class Alphaproteobacteria; order Rhizobiales; family Rhizobiaceae; genus Plantimonas; species Plantimonas leprariae. Next base: position 132,354 of record NZ_VZDO01000011.1, on the reverse strand, counting down.
CCTTCACCGCGTGCTTCGTCGCGCCGTAGGCGGAAAGATACGGCACCGCGACGTCGCCATTGACCGAGCCGACGTTGACAAGCGTGCCGCCGCCGGGGTGCTCACGGAAGTGCCGAACCGCGACGAGCGAGCCGTAGACGGTGCCCCAGTAGTTCGTCTCGAACGTCTTCCGGTGCTCCTCGATCGGCATGTCCGTCAGCGTGTCGTAGACGGCAGCGCCGGCGTTGTTGACCCAGGTGTCGAAACCGCCGAAGCGCTCGACCGCGGTCTGCGCGATGCGACGCACGTCCGTCTCCACCGACACGTCGGCGACGACCGCCGCGCACCGTCCCCCGTCGGCCTCGATCTCGTGGGCGACCCGCTCCAGCGTCTCGCCGCTGCGCGCCGCGAGCACGACGGCCGCACCACGGCGGGCCGCGGCTCGCGCCGTCGCCAGCCCGATGCCGGAGCTGGCACCCGTGACGACAATGACCTGTTCGCCGAGCGGCCTCTGTACGAGTCTCAAGCTGCGCTTCGCCTTTCCCGCTGTTCGGTCGCCATGACGCAGCGAGTTCGTCGGTCGGATGGCGCGCGAGAGGTCGTGCGCCGCTCGCCCACCGCTCCGCGCAACCGGGAAAGAGCGCCCGCTCAACGGCGAAGGTCCGGCAGCGCCCGACGCAGGACCGAGCGTGCCGCGGCGCCCGCGACCAGCAGACCGCCGACCGCGCCGGCCTTGATCAAATCGAGCTGCCGGCTGGTCAGGAACTCATGCCGGCTCCGGATGGTCCGCGAGCCGCCCTCGCCATCGATCCGCGCGGGACCCCGAACGGTTGCATCGAGGTTGCCGTCCCGCGCCGGCATCGGCGCACCTTGCATCGAGTCGATCATCTCCGCCGCCTTTCTGTCGGCGTAGGCGGGCACGGCGACCTGGGCGATGGCCATCATCACCGTCGAGCGTCCGACCCAGATCTCGCGCTGCGGATCCTCGACCGCAGAGAACACGGCCTCGGCGCACAGGCGCGGGTCGAACAGCGGATCGGGCAGAACCTGCTCGCGGCCCGTTCGGTTTCGCGCCCAGCCCGGCTGAGGCGTGTCCACCGCCGGCAGGTAGACGACCGTCAGCGTCACCGCCGAGCGGTCGGCGATGAGCTCGGCGCGCAGCGAGTCCGTGAAACCGCCAACGGCGGCCTTCGCCCCGCAATAGGCCGCTTGGAGCGGCGCCGCGCGGATCGCAAGGCCGGACGAGACCTGCACGATCGCGCCGCGGTTCCTCTCCCGCATGTACCGCAGAGCCGCCAGCGTCCCGTGCACCTGCGACAGATACGTGGTCGCGGTGACGCGCGCGTACTCGTCCGGCGTGATCTCGTGGGCCCGCGCCACGACGGTCGACATGGCGTTGTTGACCCAGGCGTCGATGCCGCCGAGCTCGGTCGCGACGCGGTCGGCGGCGGCATTCACGGCGCTTGCGTCGGCTACATCGACCGGCAGACCAAGCACTCGCCCGCCGTGGCGTTCGAGCATCGCCGTCGCTTGCGTGAGGCGCGCCTCGTCGCGGGCGAGGACGGCCACCTGCCAGCCGGCGCTCGCGAACCGCTCGGCGATCGCCAAGCCGATCCCGGCGCTCGCGCCCGTCACCACCACTGTCTTCATGAACGTCCTGATCCGTATGTTGCAGATATCGCAGGCACCCACCGTTCCCATTTGCAATCGACGCTCGCCGCGATCGAACGGTGAGGGGAACTTGCCGGGCATCGCGCTTCCATAGGATAGCCGGCGATGTGTCCGAGCAGATATAACCCTCGCTTGTTCAGATGGTTCGGTCGTCATCGAGTCGCAGGGCGCAGATCGCTCCGGCGGGGACCGACGACTGCACCTTCGAAGCTTTCGCGATGGATCACGGATATGAAGCGACCTTGGGCATGACGCTGTTTCGGGGCCTGTCGGCGTTTCCGCTGACGCCGCTGGACGAGGCGGGCGAAGTCGACGAAGCGATGCTCGGCTGCTTCCTCGATCGCATCGTCGCGGCTGGGGCCGACTCGATCGGCCTGCTCGGCAGCACCGGCGGCTACGCCTACCTGACGCGCGAGCAGCGGCAGCGCACCTTGCGCGTCGCCGTGGAACGCGTCGGCGGCCGCGTGCCGATCGTCGTCGGCGTCGGTGCGCTGACGACCGCCGAGGCCGTGGCGCTCGCCCGGGACGCTCGATCCGCCGGCGCCGACGGCCTCCTGCTGGCGCCGATGTCCTACCTGCCGCTGACGGACGAGGAGGTGTTCCGCCACTTCGTAGCGGTCACGGAGGCCGGCGAGTTGCCGCTCTGCATCTACGACAACCCCGGCACCACGAAGTTCGCGTTCACCGTCGACCTCGTCGCGCGGCTCGCCGAACTGCCGAACGTCGCGGCGGTGAAGCTGCCGTTGCCGGCCGATGGCGACCATGCGGGCGAACTGGCGCGGCTGCGCGCCCGGACACCGGACAGCTTCGCGGTCGGATACAGCGGCGACTGGGGCGCGGCGGACGCGCTGCTCGCCGGCTGCGACGCATGGTACAGCGTCGTCGCGGGCTTGCTTCCGGCAACGGCGCTTGCGTTGACGCGCGCCGCCATACAGGACGATTTCGCCGAGATGAGGCGGCTCGACGACGCCTTCCGGCCGCTGTGGGACCTGTTCAGGACTTACGGCAGCTTTCGCGTCATGTACGCGGTCGCCGATGTGCTGGGCTTCGCCGGGATCGCTCCGCCGCGCCCGGTGCTGCCGCTGCCGTCCGCGGAGCTCGGCCGCGTCGCGGCGGCGGTCCGGCAAATCGACCGCGCCAACGCGCAAGACGAGGGGAGTACGGATGGCGATGAGCACCCTGCCGGTTGAGGCCGAAGCCGACATCCCGGAAGCATCCGCGGCGCGCCCGCAGGTGTACATGGCGGTGCTGGTGGCGCTCGGCCTGTCGCATCTCCTGAACGACGCGGCGCAGTCGCTGATCCCGGCGATCTACCCGATCCTGAAGGACCGGTTCGCGCTCGACTTCGCCCGGATCGGCGCCATCACCCTGACCTTCCAGATCGCCGGGGCGCTGTTCCAGCCGGTGATCGGCATCTACACCGACCGCCATCCCCTGCCCTATTCCGGCGCCGTCGGCATGATCGCCACCCTCACCGGGCTGCTCAGCCTTGCCTTCGCGTCGAGCTACCCATTGATCCTCGTCTCGGTCTCGCTCGTCGGCATCGGCTCGTCGATCTTCCACCCGGAGGCGACGCGCGCCGCCCGCTATGCCTCCGGCGGGCGGCAGGGGCTGGCGCAGGGCATCTTCCAGGTGGGCGGCCAGATCGGCGGCGCGCTCGGGCCGCTGCTGGCCGCCCTCGTCATCGTGCCGCGCGGCCAGTCGAGCCTCGCACTCTTCGCCGCGATGGCCGTCCTCGGCATGGCGCTGCTGACGTGGACCGGCGGCCGGCAGGGCGCGATCCGGAAGCGGTTCGACGCGCTGGCGGCGCACGCCCACGCACGCGGCGGCGCGACGCCGCGGTCGCGCGGGCCGGCGCTGTTCGGGCTCGGGGTGCTCTGCGTCCTGATGACCTCGAAGCTCGCATATCTCGAGAGCTTCCGGTCGTTCTACACCTTCTACCTGATCGAGCGCTTCGAGGTGTCGGTCCAGACCTCGCAGATGATGCTGTTCGTCATCTTCATCGCCTCGGCGGTCGGCGTCCTCGTCGGCGGCGTCGTCGGCGACCGGATCGGCCGCTACCGGATCGTCTGGCTGTCGATCGTCGGACCGCTGCCGTTCACGCTGCTCCTGCCCTATGCCGACCTGTTCGGGGAACTGCCGCTCCTCCGGGTACTGGTACGCGAGCTCGTCCATCGAGAAGCGGCAGCGATTCGCGATCTCCATTGTCCGCCGAAGCGCGTCGGGATACCGGGCGAAGAGGCGATGCATCTCCTCCTGGGGCTTCAGGTAGCGGTCGGCGTGGCGTTCGCGGCGGAAGCCAGCGGCGTTGATCGTCGTTCGCTCGCGGATGCAGGTGACGACGTCCTGGAGGATGCGGCGGTCGGGGGAATGGAACAGCACGTCGTTCGTCACGACGGTGGCAACGCCGAGCCGGGCGGCCATCTCGGACAGTCCGTGCAGGCGAAGCTGGTCGTTCGGCCGGCGGCGGAGCGTCAGGGCGAGGTAGGCGCGGTCGCCGAAGGTATCGCGGAGCCGACGCAGATGGACCGCCGTCGCCTCGTCCGCTTCGTCCGGCACGAGGACAGCGAGCAAGCCCTCGCCGTGCGCGGCGAGATCGTCGAAGTTGAGGACGCAGCGTGCCTTGCCGCCGCGGCCCTTGCCGAGCGTCAGGAGGCGGCAGAGCCGCGAGTAGGCGGCGCGGTCGGTCGGGTAGACGAGAACCGGGGGGCCGCCGTCGAGGTCGAGGCGGCAGCCGACGACGAGGCGGACGCCGCAGGTCTTGGCTGCCTCGTGCGCCCGAACGATGCCGGCGAGCGAGTTGCGGTCCACGACGCCGAGCGCCCGGATACCGAGGACGGCCGCCGCGGCGAACAGTTCCTCGCAGCCCGACGCGCCGCGCAGGAACGAGAAGTGCGTCGTGACCTGAAGCTCGGCATAGGGTGGCGCGTTGGGCCGCAGCACTGGCGGTCTCGATGGATCGGCCTCCGTGCTCCCGCCGCTCATCCAAAGATACCGTGCAGAAACCAGCGCTGCGAGCCGGTCTCCGGGTGCTCGCCGTCACCCTCGCGGTAGAGCCAGTACCGTTCCCCGGCGTCGTCCTCGACCCGGAAGTAGTCGCGGGCCGTCGTGAGTTCGGCCTCCCGCTTCCACCATTCGCCGAACACCCGCTCCGGTCCGTCGGCGCGCCGCACCCGTCGCCGCACGCCGCGCCAGCGGAACCAGTTCGGCGGATGGTCGGGGAGGAGCGCCATGGTCTCCACCGGCTCCGGCCGGGGCAGCAGGCGCGAAGGTCGCGGCCAGTGGTCGTGCCAAGCGGCGCCGTCGTCGGGATTGAGCGCGCCGATCCGCGTGACGGACCGCTCCGGCACGTCGCTGGCGACCGGGGCAAAGCGATACAGGCGCCGCTCGCCGATCCTATTCGCCAACACGTCGACCAAACCGGCGAGGTCGGCTTCAGGCTCGGCAACCAGCGGGGATACCGCCTGCTTCGCGCCCAGTGGTTCGGCCAGCGTCGCGGCGAGCCGCATCGTTTCGATGCCGAAGCCGGGATCGACGGTCTCGATCCGGTCGCAGAGCAGGCGCGTCAGGCGGCGCACGTCGCGCACCGGCTGGCTGGTGCCGACACGGATCGCCTCGACGCGGTTGTCGACGCGGGTGAACAGCAGGTCGAGCCGCCTGGCGCCGAGGCCGCGCGGTTCCAGTTCGGCGCAGAGCGCGGCGACGAGCTTGCCCGTGTACCGCGCGATGGTCTCGGGGGCGCCGATCGGCTCTGGGAAGGCGCGACGCACTTCCACGAGGTCGGGCGAGCGCACGGGGTCGATGGGTTCGGGAACGGCCCCGAAGGCTTGGTCGAGGCGCCGGCCGAGCGCCGGGCCGAAGCGTTGTGTCAATGGCGCCCGCGGTTGGCTCGCGACGTCACCCACCGTCCGGAAGCCGAGGACATGCAGGTCCATCACCGTGCGCGCGTCGAGCCGCAGCGCCGCGACGGGCAGCCCGGCGAGAGCCTCCCTGCCCGCTCCCTCGTCGACGATCACTTGGCGCGCGCCGGCAAAGCGGGCAGCCGCGTGCGCCGCGCCCCACGTGTCGGCAACCCCGGCACGCGCTTCCAGCCCCGAAGCATCGAACCGCTCGACAAGGCGATGCAGCATCGCCTCCTCGCCGTCGTGCAGGTGGTCGGCGCCCGTCGTGTCGATCACGAGGCCGTCCGGTGGGTCAGCCGCGACCACGGGCGAGAAACGCAGCGCCCAGATCGCGAGGCGCTCGAGGGCCGCCGCATCGCCGACCGGATCGGCCTCCAGCACCGCGAGGCCCGGAAGGAGTGCCTGCGCCTTCGCGGTCGGCATGCCGATGGAGAGGCCGGCCGCTTCGGCGGCGCGGTCGAGCGCGACGGCCGTGCGGCGGTTGCCGTCCCGGCCGACGAGAACGAGCGGCACCTCAGCCGGCGGCGCGGTGCCGGGCGAGGTCCGCCGGAGCCGATCGGTCGGCCAGCGGGGCAGCCAGAGCGATGCGACCCTGGTCATCGCAGGCTTCCACCTCGAAGTCGGCGCACTCCCCGGCTCGGCAGCGGATCAGTTCGAGGAGCCATCGCGACCGTCCGACGCCCGGCACGGGCAACGGCGCCGACGGCATGACCGAAACCCGCCAGCGCGTCACCGCCGCTGTCGGCTGGCCGAAGTCGGCGGCTTCCGTCTGCCGCCGCCAGCGCCGGAGGGCGAGCGCCATCGTACCCGATCCTTCCGCCGCGAGCTGGAGGCGGCGCGAGGCGGTCATCGACAGCTTGGCGACCTCCGCCACCACCGCGCCGAGGCCGCCGTGCCGCAGGCAGTCCTCGAACGAGCCGAGCAGTTCCCGCTCGTCCCCCGCCTCCACGAAGATCACCCGTCCCGGAAGCAGGCCCGCCTGCTGGAGCGCCGGTGCGAACAGGTCCTGCCGCACGACGCACCACAGCACCGGACCCTTCGTGCGCGCCGCGACGCCGGCCGCGAACAGGGCCGCCGCCGCCCCGTCCACCGCGCCGTTGCCGCCTCCCGCCACCTCGTGCAGCGAGCCGAGCGCCAAGCCGCCGCCCGGTAGCCGCCGGTCGATCTCCCCGACGTCGAACGGCAGCGCGCCGCGCAACCGACGGTCGCCACCCTCTAGGCGCCGGACGCGCTCGCGCAACTCGGGCAACGTGAGCGGGATCGCCGGGAACGGCATCGGCGGAGCGAACTCCCATGCGCTGGTCGGATCCTTCGGGGCGGCGCGAATCGCCGACGAAAGCGTTCACTATCTGTTCCCGTCGAAGGGGCAGTCAATCCGGCAGCGGCCAGCCTGTGGATAGCGTGGACGAACCGGTTGTCCGCTTGCCCGGCCGTCAGCCGTTGGGAAGGTTCGCGCCTGCGCCGACGGACGGGCCTCCCGGGCCGGCGGACGCCGCGGACGGCGACTGGATGGGATCGTACTTGCGACCGAACATGCGGCAGGCGGACCTCTTCTCGCGCGCCGCCGCGAACGTCCCGGGGCTTCCCGCGACGCGCGCGGCCGCGCCGGCCGGTCCCGGCGCGCCCGTCCCCCTCGGAACGCGGTTCCCGCCGCTCGCTCCCGTGGCGGACCTCCCGCCCCTGTCCGCGACGCACGCCGCGGTCCGATCACCACAGCCCGACCACGAGGACGCGGCGCGCCGATTGGAGGAGACCGGGCTCTACCGTGTCCTGCGCCGCCTCGAGCCCCGCCCCGTGCGCGCCGCGGCCCGGCCGGCGCCCGGCGCGGAAACCCGGCTCGGCATCGTGGTCGACACCGAGACGACGGGACTGGACCACAGCCGTGACGAGGTCATCGAGCTCGGCATGGTCGCCTTCAGCTATGACGGGGACGGCATCCGCGACGTCGTCGACGTTTTCTCGGCGCTCGGGGAGCCGAGCGTTCCCATCGCACCGGAGATCACGCGGCTGACCGGGATCACGCCGGAGATGGTCGCGGGTCGACGCATCGATCGCGAGGCCGCGGCCCGATTCGTCGAGGGCGCGGACCTCGTGATCGCGCACAACGCCGGCTTCGACCGCCCCTTCTGCGAGGGTCTCGTCGGCGGCTTCGCGGCGATGCCCTGGGCCTGCTCGGTCCGCGAGATCGAATGGGCCACGCTCGGCTTCGAGGGAACGAAACTCGGTTATCTCGTCAACAGTTGCGGGTGGTTTCATTCCGGCCACCGCGCCGCCGACGACTGCCACGCGTTGCTCAAGGTGCTGGCCCGTCCCCTGCCCGACCACGGCGGCACTGCCTTCGGCCGCCTGCTCGAGGCTTCGCGGCGAACGCGGGTGCGCCTTTGGGCGGAGGGCAGCCCGTTCCACCTGAAGGACGCGTTGAAGGCGCGGGGCTATCGTTGGAGCGACGGCTCGAACGGCCGACCGAAGGCATGGTGGACGGAGGTCGGGGAGGACGCGCACGAGGCCGAGGTCGCGTACCTTCGCGCCGAGATCTACGGGCGGGACGTGACCCCGACCAGCCAGCGGCTCACCGCCCGCGATCGGTTCAAGCGGTAGGGGCGGATCCGAGTCAGCCCCCGTGGGCGGTGTCGCCGGTCGGCGGCGGGCGCCGCGTCCTACCCGACGCTCGCGCCGCGACCGTCCGCCGGAGCCGCATCGGGCATCGCGGCGTCGTCCGCATCCGGGCAGGCATCCCGCAGTCGTTCCCCGGGAATGTCGGCGAGCGACAGCGCGGTCACCCCGCCGAACGTCCGGTCAAACCGCGGCGCCCGTAATTGCCGCTTTCCGGTCCGACGCGGGCGGATAGGCGGCGCGTCGGCGGCGAACCGCACCGGCGCATTCCTCAAACGACGCTGCGGATGGCGAAGCTCGAGTTGATGCGCTGGACGCCGGGCAGGCGCGACAGCACCTCCTTGTGGATGCGCTCGTAGTCGCCCGCCCCGTCCGCCTCGACGCGCAGGAGGTAATCCTCCTCCCCGGTCATCAGGTAGCACTCGCGGATCTCCGGGTGTTTCAGCACGTCCGCCTCGAAGCGGTTCAGGACGTCCTCCGTCTGCCGCTCCAAGCTGATCCGGACGATGACCACCTGGGCGTCCGCCCCGGCACCCGCGCCCGACACCACCGCGGTGTACCCGCGGATGGTCCCCTGTGCCTCCAGGATCTGGACGCGACGCAGGCACGCGGACGGCGACAGGCCGACCTCCGCCGCGAGCTGCACGTTCGTCACCCGCGCGTTGCGGCGCAACGCCCTCACGATGTTGCGGTCGATGCTGTCGAGCGTCGGCACGACGTTGCTTCCTTTCGAACGTTGCATCAAATGGGACGGGAGATATCGCACGAACGGCGGACGAAAGCGCGGACATTCGGCGATCGTTCGACCATCATGCCGTCTCGACTCGGGAGGCGACACGATGGGTGCGGCAGCGATGGCGTCGACGCGCGACATGGCCGGGCGCGCGGTCCGCGACCCGGACCCGCGCTCCGGCGGCGACGGGACCGCGGGCGTCCTGACGATCGATCTCGTTGCCCTCGCCGCCAATCGTCGCCTGCTCGCCGAACGGGCGCCACACGCCACGGTCGCGGGCGTCGTCAAGGCCGACGGCTACGGGCTCGGCGCCTCTCCCGTCGCGGGGACGCTGTTCGCGAGCGGCTGCCGCACCTTCTTCGTCGCGCACCTCGCCGAGGCGCTCGCCCTGCTCGGCGGGCTGCCGGGGGCGGACATCCTCGTCCTGAACGGCCTCTCCCCCGGCGCGGAGGCGCGATGCGCCGACGCGGGGATCCAGCCGGTGCTCAACTCGCTCGACCAGGTCGCTCGGTGGTCGCGCGAAGCCCGGCGACGGGGCAAGCGCCTTCCCGCCGCCCTCCAGGTCGACAGCGGGATGGCGCGATTGGGTCTCTCGCCGTCCGACGTCGAGGCCATCGGTCGCGACCGCGGCTTCCTGGAGGGGATCGACGTGCGTCTCGTCATGAGTCACCTCGCGTGCGCGGACGAGCGGAACCACCCGGCCAACGCCGCGCAGCTCGGCCGCTTCACCGAATTGTCCGCCATGCTGCCGGACGCGCCGCGCTCGCTCGCCAACTCCGCCGGCATATTCCTCGGCGAGCACTACCATTTCGACCTCGTGCGCCCCGGCATCGCGCTCTACGGCGGCAAGCCGTTCGCCGGGACGGGACCGAACCCGATGCGGGCGGTCGCCCGGCTCCAGGCGCGCGTCGTCCAGGTCCGGGACGTGCCGTCCGGCACTGGGATCGGCTACGGGCACGCGGCGGTCGCCAGCAAAGCGATGCGGCTCGCCACGATCGGCATCGGCTACGCCGACGGCTGGCCGCGGCGGCTCGGCGGCCGCATCGCGGCCTGGGCCGGCGACGCGCGGCTGCCGATCGTCGGGCGGGTGTCGATGGACTCGATCGTTCTCGACGCGGGCGACGCCGGGCTGCGGCCCGGCGATCTCGTGGACCTCGTCGGCCCGCGCCAGGGGGTGGACGCGGTGGCGGCGGCGGCGGACACGATCCCCTACGAGATCCTGACGTCGCTTGGCCGTCGCTTCGAGCGCCGATACGTCAACGACGGGACGGGAGCGGCTTCGTGAAGGTCGCCGTTCTCGGCGCCGGCGTGATCGGCGTGACCTCCGCCTGGTACTTGGCGAGGGCCGGTCACGAGGTGACGGTGATCGACCGGCAGGACGGACCGGCGCTGGAGACGAGTTTTGCCAACGCGGGCGAGGTCTCGTTCGGTTACTGCTCCCCGTGGGCGGCTCCCGGCATCCCGAAGAAGGCGGTGAAGTGGCTCCTGATGGAGCACGCGCCGCTGATCCTCAGGCCCAAGCTCGATGCGGCCATGCTGCGCTGGCTCACCGCGATGCTGCGCAACTGCACGTCGGGGCGCTACGCGCTGAACAAGGGCCGCATGCTGCGCCTGTCCGACTACAGCCGTCTCGCGCTGGCGGAGGTCCGGCGCGACACCAACGTCGCCTACGACCAGCGCATGCGGGGCACGCTCCAGCTCTTTCGCACGGAGGCTCAGCTCGACGCCTCGCTCAAGGACCAGAAGGCGCTGGCGGCCGACGGCGTGCCCTACGAGGTGCTGGACCCGCAAGGTTGCGTTCGCGTCGAGCCGGCGCTGTTCCACGCGCGCGACCGGATCGTCGGCGGACTTCTCACCCCCCGGGACGAGACCGGCGACTGCTTCAAGTTCACGAACGCCCTAGCGGACGTCGCCGCTGGGCGCGGCGTATCCTTCGAGTGGGGCCGGGCGATCCGGAACGTCTTCGTCCGGAACGGTCGGACCGCGGGCGTCGAGACCGACCGGGGCATGGTCCGCGCCGATGCGGTCGTGGTGGCGCTCGGCTCGCATTCGCCGGCAATGGTCGCCCCGTTCGGCATCCGGCTGCCGGTCTACCCGGTGAAGGGCTACTCGCTGACGATCCCGATCGTCGACGAGGCGCTGGCACCGGAGTCGACCGTCATGGACGAGACCTTCAAGATCGCGATCACCCGGCTCGGCGACCGCATCCGGGTCGGCGGCATGGCGGAGATTTCCGGCTTCACCAACGACCGCCCGGAACGTCGGCGACGGACGCTGGAGCACTCCGTCTCCGACCTCTTCCCGGGAGGCGACCTGTCCCGCGCCTCGTTCTGGTCGGGGCTCCGACCGATGACGCCGGACGGCACGCCCGTGATCGGCCCGACGCACGTGAAGGGCCTCTTCCTCAACACCGGGCACGGCACGCTCGGTTGGACCATGAGTTGCGGCTCGGCCAAGCTCGTCGCCGACCTCGTCTCGGACCGGTCGCCCGACATCGACGCCCGCGACCTCGGCGTTTCCCGATACGCCGCCTGATCCCCGTCGCGTGCTTCCAATCGCTGGGCACCAAAAAGGCCGGGATCGCTCCCGGCCCTTCTCGTTTCCCTGCCGCGCTTGTCAGCGCATGACGGGCATGGAGAATTCGGCGCCCTGTTTGATGCCGGAGGGCCAGCGGCTCGTGACGGTCTTGGTTCGGGTCCAGAACTTGATGGCGTCGGGTCCGTGCTGGTTGAGGTCGCCGAAGACGGAGCGCTTCCAGCCGCCGAACGAGTGGTAGGCGAGCGGGGTGGGGATCGGCACGTTCACCCCGATCATCCCGATCGGCACTCTGCTCGCGAAGTCGCGCGCCGCATCGCCGTCGCGCGTGTAGATCGCGACGCCGTTGCCGTACTCATGCTGGGTCGGCAGCGACAGCGCCTCCTCGTAGTCCTTCGCGCGCACCACGCTGAGGACCGGCCCGAAGATTTCTTGGCGGTAGATTTCCATGTCCGGCGTCACCCGGTCGAAGAGGCACGAGCCGACGAAGAAGCCGTCCTCGTAGCCCTGCATCCGGAAGTTCCGGCCGTCGACCACGAGTTCCGCGCCCTCCGCGACGCCCTTCTCGACGAGGCTCAGGATCTTCTCCTTCGCCGCCTTCGTCACCACCGGGCCGTAATCGGCGGTCTCGTCGGTGTAGGGGCCGATCTTCAGCGCCTCGACCTTCGGCACGAGCTTCTCGATCAGCGCGTCCGCGGTCGCCTCGCCGACGGGCACGGCCACCGAGATCGCCATGCAGCGCTCGCCAGCCGAGCCGTAGCCCGCGCCGATAAGAGCGTCCGCCGCCATGTCGAGGTCGGCGTCCGGCAGGATGATCATGTGGTTCTTCGCGCCGCCGAAGCACTGCGCGCGCTTGCCCGTCTTCGCAGCCTCGGAATAGACGTAGCTCGCGATCGGGGTCGAGCCGACGAAGCTCACCGCGCCGATGTCGGGATGCCCGAGGATGCCGTCGACCGCCTCCTTGTCGCCGTTGACGACCTGCAGGACGCCGGCCGGCAGACCCGCCTCCATCATCAGTTCCGCGAGGCGCAGCGGCACGGAGGGATCGCGCTCGCTCGGCTTCAGGATGAAGGCGTTGCCGCAGGCGATGGCGGGAGCGAACATCCACATCGGGATCATGGCGGGGAAGTTGAACGGCGTGATGCCGGCCCCGATCCCGACGGCCTGGCGGATCGAGTACATGTCGATGCCCGGCCCCGCCCCTTCGGTGAACTCGCTCTTCATCAGGTGCGGAATGCCGCAGACGAACTCGGCGACCTCGAGCCCGCGCACGATGTCGCCCTTCGAGTCCTCCACCGTCTTGCCGTGCTCGGACGACAGCAGTTCGGTCAGCTCGGTCATGTGCTGGTTGAGGAGCGCGACGAAGCGCATGAACACCCGCGCCCGGCGCTGCGGGTTGGTCGCGGCCCACTTCGGCTGCGCGGCCAGAGCCCCGTCGACCGCCCGCTGCAATTCGGCAGCCGATGCCAGCGCGACCCGCCCCGTCGCCTGCCCCGTCGCGGGGTTGAAGACGTCCGCATGGCGCCCCGACATGCCCGCAACCCGCGCACCGCCGATGAAATGCCCGATGTCGTTCATGGTCTCAACTCGCCTGTTCCATGTGCTGCGACCGACGATCGGCGGTCATCGAATGGTCTCGATCGACGCGCGGAGCGTCTCGACCATCTCGTGGATGTGCCCGGTCTCGGCGATCAGCGGCGGCGACAGCGCGACGATCTCGCCGGTGACGCGGATGAGGAGGCCCTTCTCGAAGCAGTCGACGAAGACGTCGTAGGCGCGGGCGCCCATCGCGCCGTCCCTCGACTTCAGCTCGATGCCGGCGATCAGCCCGATCGTGCGGATGTCGACGACGTTCGGCAGGTCGGCGAGCGAGTGGATCGCCGCGTGCCAGTCTTCCTGGATGGCGGCGACACGTGTCAGCAGCCCCTCGCTCTCGTAGATGTCGAGCGTGGCGATGCCCGCGGCGCAGGCCGCCGGATGGCCGGAATAGGTGTAGCCGTGGAACAGCTCGATCGCGCCTTCCGGTCCCTGCATCAGCGCGTCGTGGACGTGGCGGCCGGCGAACACCGCGCCCATCGGCAACGCGCCGTTGGTCAAGCCCTTCGCTGTCGTGACGAGGTCGGGCAGGACGCCGAAATGGTCGGCCGCGAAGGGCGCGCCGAGCCGGCCGAACCCGGTGATGACCTCATCGAAGACAAGCAAGATACCGTGCCGGTCGCAGATCGCGCGGAGCCGTTCGAGGTAGCCCTTCGGCGGCACGAGGACGCCGGTGGAGCCCGCCACCGGCTCGACGATGCAGGCGGCGATCGTCTCGGCGCCATGCAGGGCAACGAGGCGTTCCAGATCGTCGGCGAGCTCGGCGCCGTGTTCAGGCTGGCCGCGCACGAAGCTGTTGCGGGCGATGTCGTGGGTATGGCGCAGATGGTCGGTGCCGGGAAGCTGCGGAAAGACGCGGCGGTTGTTGACGAGACCGCCGACCGAGATGCCGCCGAAGCCGACGCCGTGGTAGCCGCGCTCGCGCCCGATGAGGCGCGTGCGCGTCCCCTGTCCGATCGTCCGCTGGTAGGCGACCGCGATCTTCAGCGCGGTGTCGACCGACTCGGAGCCGGAGCCGGTGAAGAACACGCGGTCGAGCTTCCTGCCTTCCGGCCCCGGCGCAATGGCGGCGAGCCGTTCGGCGAAGTCGAAGGCGACGGGATGCCCCATCTGGAACGAGGGCGCGTAGTCGAGCGCGGAAAGCTGGCGCTCCACCGCGCTCGCGATCTCGCGGCGGCCGTGCCCGGCGTTGACGCACCAGAGACCCGCCGTGCCGTCGAGCACGCGGCGGCCATCGTCGCTCGTGTAGTGCATGCCCTCGGCGGAGACGAGCATGCGCGGCGCCGCCTTGAACTGGCGGTTGGCGGTGAACGGCATCCAGTAGCTGTCGAGCACCGGCGCGTTCGGCTTCGCGTGGACGTTCATGTCGGGCCTCCGAAGGGATGCGCGGACAAGGCCAGTGATTTGCCGTTCCAACAAGTCCTTTTCTTTCGTCGCCGAAAGGCTTGACCTAGCTGGACGGAAAGAGAAACTGTTGCGGATTTCGAACAGGGAGAACGGGGCTGGATGGTGGATGCCGTCGACATCGGTGGGCGCCTGCGCCACTTGCGCATGGTGCACGGCCTGTCGCAGCGCAAGCTCGCGAAGCGAGCGGGCGTCACGAACTCGACGGTGTCGCTGATCGAGGCGAACGCCACGAACCCGTCGGTCGGGGCGCTGAAGCGCATCCTCGACGGCATCCCGATCGGCCTCGCCGAGTTCTTCGCCTTTGAGCCGGAACGGTTGCGGAAGGCGTTCTATCAGGCGGAAGAACTGGTCGAGATCGGCAAGGGCGCGATCTCGTACCGGCAGGTCGGCGACGACCTGTTCGCACGATCCCTTCAGATTCTTAGGGAATGCTACCAGCCGGGCGCGGACACGGGAAAGGTGCCGCTCGTCCACGAGGGCGAGGAAGGCGGCATCGTCCTTACGGGTCGGCTGGAGGTGACGGTGGAGGACGAGCGGCGCATCCTCGGTCCCGGGGACGCATACTATTTCGAGAGCCGGCGGCCCCACCGCTTCCGCTGCGTCGGCCCCGTCCCCTGCGAGGTCGTCAGCGCCTGCACGCCGCCGACGTTCTGATGCATCGTTCTCGACGCTCGCAATCGCCGGACCCTCGTCGCCCGCGCCAAGGAGACGGTGCCGAGCGTCCAGTGAAGCTCACGGCTCCAGCAGCGGGGCGACGGCGTCCAGCAAGAACTCAGGCGAGACCGGATCGCCGTCCGTCTGCCATGCATACTGGAACTCGGCGATCTCGATCCCGACGAACTCGTGCCGTGCCAGCACCGTGCAGCACAGCCGCAGGTCCTCCAGCGACAGCCCGCCCTCGTGCACGTAGTCCGTCGGTACGATGCCCGGATCGAGGACGTCGCAATCGAGGTGCACGTAGACCGGTCGTCCCGCGACCGCGTCCCGCAGTTCGCTTGCGAGATCGGCGGCCGGCCCGATGTGCGCCATGCCGTGCTCCCCGATCACGCTTTGCTCGAAGGGATCGAGATCGCGCTGCCCGACCAGCACGATCCGATCCAGACCCAAGCCGGAACCCAACCCCGAATCCCAGAGCCCAGCGGGTGCGGCGAGAGCCAAGCCGCCAAGGTAGCCCGTGGTCGTGGAGCCGGGCGTATTCAGATCGCCGTGGGAGTCGAACCATACGACACAGGCGGCCGGATGATGCTGCGCGACGGCCGGCAAGGTCGCCAGCGACACGGCGCAACGGCTCGTCGCGGCGATCGAGATCGCTCCGGACGCAAGGACGTCATGCATGCGCGACTGCATCGCCCTGAGCGCCGGCAGGGCAGCATCGAGCTCCTCGCGCCAGTTCACGTTCAACGCGGGTGCCGGCGATCCGATCACGGTCGGTGAGACACCCGTCCTGCGAGCGAGCGCCTGCCCGATCGCTTTCGCACCGGGAATGGCGAGATCGTTGCGGTCGCCCGCCCGGCTCTGAAAGACGGTGTATTCGGTAGGCTTCATCGTCATACGGCCTAAGGCTGCCCTCGCCTCGCTTGGGCGCGACGGTGAGCTGGAGACGGGGACAACGTCCGCCATCGGCGCCCATGTCCCGAGATCGACGGTCGGGAAATTCGCCATCTCGCACCGTAACGGGCAGCCGGGATGGAGGACCTCCCGGGTTGCTTCGCGGCTGGATGGCGTAGGTCGTCAACTCCCTGGATCCATCGAGCGACGATCCCGGTACACTTTCGGCTTCCGCTACTCCGCCGCGGCGAGCGGCGCGAGCGAGACGCCGGACGTGTAGTTCTCGCGCATGTAGTCCATGAAGTTGTCGCGGAACTGCCGGGTATGGGCGTGCGCGAGCTCGTCGGCGAGCTTCACGTCCCGGGCACGGATCGCGGCGACCATCTCGTCGTGCTCGTCGGTCAGCAGGAAGCCGTCGCCGGTCCGCTCGAGGAAGCGGAAATGCAGGTGCAGCATCCGCCGCCCCTGGTTGAGCAGGCGGTCGTAGAAGCCGGCGAGGAACGGGTTCTGCCCCGCCCGGGCAACCGCCATGTGGAAATCCTTGTTGGTCGCCGACATCTGGAGATGGTCCCCCTCCCGCACCGCGTCTTCGAAGTCACGGGCCCGGCGCACTAGCGCCTTCAGGTCGGCGTCCGACCGGAGCTCGGCGGCGAGCCGGGTGTTCATGCGCTGCGCGACGTCGAGCGCCTCGACGTATTTCGGGAAGCGGTCGATCTCCAGCGGCGCGACGATCGTCGAGCGGTTCGGCAGGGTGACGACGAGCTCCTCGCCCGCCAACCGGATCAGCGCCTCGCGCACCGGCGAACGCGACAGGTCGAAGCGCTCGGCGAGCGTGTTCTCGTCGAGGAGGTCGCCGGGCGCGAGCTCCAGCGACAGGATGTCGGTGCGCAGCGTGTCGTAGACGCTCCTCCAACTCGTGCCCTTCGGGCGCCTCGGCTCCGCCATCGACGTCTCGTCCTCGATCACCGCATCGCACCTCCCTTGGCCAAATAAGCAGCAACTGCCTCATTTGTCGACACGTCGTACTTTTTTATTGACAGTGTCGACTCGATGACGACAAATGCTGTGTGTGTCGTCACGGTGACGACATGAACCTTCGGGTCTCGATGGCCCCGCCGCCGTCGACGATCAGCCAAGGGGAGTGCCAATGCGATCGACCTTGCTTTCCATCGCCGCGCGGGGCCTGTCAGCCCTCGCCGTCGCCGCCGTCCTCGCGGGAACCGCGAGCGCGCAGACGGCCGAGGGATACTGGCAGAAGGTGCAGGGCGCTGGCGTGCTGCGCTGCGGCGCCGCTGTCGCCCCTCCCTACGTGATGCGTGACCCGGCGACGGGAGAGTATTCCGGCTTCTTCGCCGACCTCTGCCGCGAGTTCGCCGACACGCTGAAGGTGAAGCCCGAGTTCGTCGACACGACCTGGGACAACATCGTCGCCGGGCTCCAAGCGGGCAAGTGGGACGTTTCGCTCGCCCTGAACCGCACGCCGGCCCGTGCCCTGGCGGTGAACTTCTCGATCCCCGCGATGCAGTACCAGATCTCGCTGGTCTACAATAAGCAGAACCCGAAGCTCGCCGGCGAGGCCAAGTCGGTCGCCGACGTCGACAAGCCCGGCGTGACGATGGCCGTGATGTCCGGCACCGCGCAGGACAAGGCGATCTCGGCCGCGGTCAAGCAGGCTACGGTCATGCGGCTGCCGAGCAACGACGAGACGCGCCTCGCCCTCATGTCCCGGCGCGCCGACATCGTGGTCGACGCCTCCGACACCAACCAGCTCCTGACCCAGTCGAACCCGGACTGGGCCGTGGCGCTCAACCCGGAGCCGGCGCTCGCCAAGCAGGGCGTCTCCTTCGGCCTGCCGCACCAGCTTTCCTACTCCGACATCGAGGTCGTGAACATCTTCCTCGAGGAGAAGGTCGCCACCGGCGCCGTCGACGCCCTGATCGCCAAGGCGAACGACGAGGTCCTGAAGGGCGCGAAGTAGGCGACGGCGTCCGGCTGCGGCGCGCTCGCCGTTGCCGGACGCCCCACCCAGCCATCAATCCGAGGGAGGCGGCGATGGATGCCAGGACGACCGACCAGGAGACATCGGCGCTCGTGAGGGTCGAGGGGCTCCACAAGAGCTACGGACCGAACATCAAGGTCCTCAACGGCCTCGACTTCACGATGCGACCCGGCGACCGCACGGTCGTGATCGGGCCGAGCGGCGGCGGGAAGTCGACGCTGCTGCGCATCATGATGGGGCTGGAGGAGATCGACTCGGGCTCGGTCACCTTCGACGGCAAGCCGTACATCTCGTCCCGCGGCGCGGGCAGGAAGACCGACATCGACGTCAGGGTCCGCCGCTCGATCGGCATGGTGTTCCAGCACTACACGCTGTTCCCGCACCTCAGCATCGTCCAGAACCTCGTGCTCGCGCCCTGCAAGGTGAACGGGGAGAGGAAGGCCAAGGCGACGGAGCGGGCCATGGCGCTCCTCGAGCGCTTCGGGCTGAAGGCGAAGGCGAATGCCTACCCGTCCCAGCTTTCCGGCGGCCAGAAGCAGCGCGTCGCCATCGCCCGGGCGCTGATGCTGGACCCGAAGCTGATGCTCTTCGACGAGGTGACGTCCGCGCTCGACCCCGAGCTCGTCGCCGAGGTCGAGCAGGTCGTCCTTCAGCTCGCGAAGCAGTCGATGCCGATGATGATCGTCACCCACGACATGTGGTTCGCGAAGAACATCGCTTCCCGCGTCCTGTTCTGCGCCGGCGGGGTGGTCGTGGAGGACGGTCCGCCCGAGCAGGTCCTCGGCAACCCGAAGGAAACCAGGACGAAGGAGTTCATCGACCGCGTCTTCCATATCCACTGAAGGGTGCGCCGCCGTGGATTACTCCTTCGATTTCGGTGCGGTCACCCGCAACCTCGATCCCCTGTTCCGGGGACTCTGGATCACCGTCCAGCTCACGGTCGCCGCCAACGCGATCGGCCTGACGCTCGGCTTCGTTGTCGCGCTCCTGCTGCTCAGCCGTTCCGCGGTCGTGCGGATGCCGGTGACGCTGTTCGTCGAGTTCTTCCGCTGCACGCCCGCGCTCATCCAGATCGTCTGGTTCTTCTACTGCGTGCCGCTGATCTTCAACGTCTTCCTCGACTCGCTGACGATGGGCATCCTCGCCCTCGGCCTGAACCTCACGGCCTTCAACGCCGAGGCCTACCGGGCGGCGATCCAGTCCGTGCCGCGCGAGCACCTCGACGCCAGCGTCGCGCTCGGCCTCTCCCCGCTCCAGCGCATTCTCCACGTCGTCCTGCCGCAGGCCGTGCGGGCCTCCGTTCCCGTTCTCCTGACCAACGGTGTAGGCATCTTCCAGCAGACGGCCCTCGTCGCCGTCGTGGCCGTGGCGGACCTCATGTACGAGGGCAAGTCGCTCGCGACCGTCACCTACCGACCGATCGAGACCTTCACGACGGTCGCGCTCATCTACTTCGCCGTCTCGTTCCCGATCACGCAGTTCGTCGGCTGGCTGGAGCGCCGCCGCGAGCTGGCCATGGCTCGCTGAGGAGGGCAGGTCGATGATGATGCCGCTCGACTTCTCGATCGTCCTCCGGTTCCAGCACGCGCTCCTGCTCGGGCTCCTGACCACGCTGGAGCTGACCGCGATCTGCATCGTGCTCGGCTGCGCCTGGGGCTTCCTGATCGCGCTGGCGCGGACGTCCGGCAGCCGGGTCCTGCGGGCCGCGGCCTCCGTCTACGTCGAGTTCTTCCGCGGGACCCCGGTGCTGATCCAGCTCTTCTGGATCTTCTTCTGCCTGCCGCTGATCCTCGGCTTCGAGCTCTCGAACTTCACCTGCGGCGTGACCGCGCTCACCCTCTACATGGGCGCCATCACCTCGGAGACCTTCCGCGCCTCGCTGAAGACCGTGGGACGCGAACAGTTCGACGCCTGCGTCGCCCTCGGGCTGTCGCCGTGGACGCGCGTGACGAGCGTCGTCCTGCCCCAGGCGGTGCTCCGGGCGGTGCCGACGCTCCTGTCGAACTGCGTCAGCCTGTTCAAGGAGAGCGCGCTGGTCTCGGCGGTGGGCATGGCCGACCTGATGTTCATCGGCCAGAACATCTCCAACAACACGGCCCGTCCCGTCGAGGTGCTGACGATCGTCGCCGCGATCTACTTCGCGATCGCCTTCCCCCTCACCCGTCTCGTGACCGTCGTCGAGCGCCGCATCCTGCGCCGGCTCGCCGTCTGACCCGCATCCGTCAATGTCGACCCGAGCCGGAAACGCTCCGGTTCCCGAGATCCAAAGGAGACCACCGATGCAGCTCTCAGGCGTCATGCCCGCGCTCGTCACCCCCTTCGACGCCGCCGGGAAGATCGACTTCAAGGCGTTCGAGAAGCACCTGACGGCCTTGCGTACCGCCGGCGTCACCGGCTGGGTGCCCTGCGGCTCGACCGGCGAGTACTCCTCCATGTCGAACGACGAGCGCGAGGACGTGCTGCGGTTCGTCAAGGAGTTCGCCAACGAGAACGAGACGCTCATCGCCGGCACCAACGCCCCGGCCACGCGCGAGGTGATCGAGAACACCCTGCGCGCCCGGGAGATCGGCTACGACACGGTTCTTCTGGCGACGCCCTTCTACACCCGCCCGACGGACGCCGAACTCCTCGCGCATTATCGGGCGGTCCTCGACGCGGCGGACGTCAACCTCGTGCTCTACAGCTACCCCTACAAGGACGGCATCGAGATCACTTTCGACGTGATGGACGCGCTGGCGGACGACCCGCGCGTCGTCGGCATCAAGGAAAGCTCGGGCGTCATGCAGCGCGCCATCGACATCCACAGCCGCTACGACGGCCGGATCGCCCTCGTGTCGGGCTCGGACGACCTCGCGCTCGACTTCATGTTCTGGGGCGCCGACTCCTGGATCTGCGGCCCGGCGAACTGCATGGCGAAGGCCTGCTGCGATCTCGACCGCACCTTCCGCTCCGGCGACCTCGCCAAGGCGCGCGAGCAGATGACGGTGCTCTACCGGGCGATGAACATCCTCGAAAGCGGCAAGTTCGTGCAGAAGATCAAGTACGGCTGCGAGGTGCAGGGCACGCCCGTCGGCGTCTGCCGGGCGCCGCTCGGCGAGCTGACGGCGGAAGAGAAGGCGGAGTTCCGCGCCGCGCTCGAGCCCGTCCTGAACTGAGCGACGCGCCGGCGGGGGTCGCCTCCGCCGGCGCCGCTCAGGCGCCCCGCATTCGCCCCGCTTCCGGTTTGGATCT
Organism: Plantimonas leprariae; assembly: GCF_008802405.1. Taxonomy (GTDB): domain Bacteria; phylum Pseudomonadota; class Alphaproteobacteria; order Rhizobiales; family Rhizobiaceae; genus Plantimonas; species Plantimonas leprariae. The sequence continues at coordinate 111,140 of NZ_VZDO01000011.1, read as the reverse complement.
TATGCGTTTCAAGCGAACCCTGTCCGTCGTCGACTGCCATGCGGAAGGCGAAAGCGGCAAGGTGATCGTCGGCGGCGTCGGGCAGGTGCCGGGCGAGACGATGTTCGACAAGCGCGTCCACCTCGAAACGCACATGGACGACATCCGCAGGATGGTGCTGTTCGAGCCGCGCGGCGCCGTCTGGCACAACGCCAACATCGTCCTGCCCTCGAACCACCCGCAGGCCGACATGGGCTACGTCATCCTCGAGACGACGGAGTACCCGGCGATGTCGGGCTCGAACACGATCTGCGTCGCGACCGTGCTGCTCGAGACCGGCATCCTGCCGATGCGGGAGCCGGTGACGAACCTTACGCTCGAGTCCCCGGCCGGGCTCATCCGGGTGCGCTGCGAGTGCTCGGACGGCAAGGTCACGAGCGTGCGCCTCGTGAACCAGCCGGCCTTCTGCTACCATCTGGACCGGAAGCTGGAACTCGCGGGCTTCGGCGCGGTCGGCGTCGACATCGTCTACGGCGGCATGACCTACGCGATGGTCGACGCCGCCGAGCTCGGCTTCGCGATCGAGCGCTCCGAGGCGCGCGAACTCTGCGAGCTCGGGCAGCGGGTCAAGGCCGCCGCGGTCGAGCAGTTCGCGGTGGAGCATCCGGAGAACCCGGCCATTCCCGGCATCACCAACACCCAGTTCATGGGGCCGCTGCGTCGCGAGGGGGAGCGGCTCTTCGCCAGGAACACCGTGATCGTCTCCCCGGGACGCTGCGACCGGAGCCCTTGCGGCACCGGGTCGTCCGCGCGGCTCGCCCTTCTCCATGCCAAGGGGCTGATGCGGGAAGGCGAGACGCTCGTCCACGAGTCGATCACGGGTAGCCGGTTCGCCTGCACGATCGACGGTGTCGCGAAGGTCGGGTCCTACGCCGCCGTCGTGCCGGCGATCGCCGGCCAGGCTTGGATCACCGGGCTCTACCAGATGGGCATGGACCCGACCGACCCCTACCAGGAAGGGTTCACGATGTCGGACACCTGGATGTCGACGGTCTGATCGCCGCATGCGTGAGCATAGTGACCGCGGAAGCTTCGAGGGAATGAACGACTTGACGAACCGGATCGTCGTGGTGGGCGCGGGCATCATCGGCGTCGCCATCGCCTACGAACTCCAGCGCCGCGGCCGCGACGTGACGCTGCTCGACAGGGCCGAGCCCGGGCGTGGCGCCTCCTTCGGCAACATGGCGAGCATCGCGGTGACGGAGTTCATGCCCGCCTCGCGTCCGGCGATCTGGCGGCAGATGCCGAAATGGCTCATCGACCCGGAAGGCCCGGTGCGCGTGCGGCCGTCCTACGTGCCGCGGCTGGTCCCGTGGTTCCTGCGCTTCCTCGCAGCGAGCCGGCCGGCGCGGCTGCGGGAACTGGAGGCCGCGGGCGCGGTGCTGTGCAAGCGCGTCTACGAGGATCTCGAGCCGCTTCTGGCGGACGCCGGGCTATCGGACGTTCTGGGCCGCGAGGGGTGCCTCAGCCTGTACCGGGACGACGCCGAGTTCGCGGCCGACCGCGACCACATCGAGATCCTCGAGCGCTTCGGCTTCGAGCACGAGCTGCTCGGCGGCAACGCCATCCGCGACCTGGAGCCGGCGCTGTCGACGAAGATCGGGCGCGCCGTCCTGTTTCCGCGGAACCGCTCGGTCCGCGACCCGCACAAGCTGGTCGTCGGTCTCTACGAGCGCTTCCTCCAGCGCGGCGGCCGGCTCGAGACCGGCGAGGTCGCGGGCTTCGAGCGGGCGGAGGGCAGGCTCCGGGCGATCCGCCTCACGGACGGGCGCAGCGTGGCGGCCGGGAATGTCCTGCTGTGCGCCGGCGCGCATACGGGACGGCTGGCGAAGCTCGTCGGCGAGCCGATGCCGCTCGAGACCGAGCGCGGCTACCACACGCAGATCATGGCGCCCGGGATCTCGATGCGCCACTCGATCATCTGGCCTGCCCGCGCCTTCATGGTGACCCCGACCGCCGGCGGCATCCGCGTCGGCGGCACCGTGGAGATGGCGGGTCTCGACGCGGAGCCCGACTTCCGACGCGCGAAGATCACGGTCAAGCGGGCCAGGGAAGCGTTGCCGGACCTGAAGGTCCAAGGAACGAGCGAATGGATGGGCCATCGCCCCGCGCTTCCGGACACGGTGCCGGTGATGGGCCCGTCGGCGAAAACCAAGGGGCTCTGGTACTCGACGGGCCACGGCCATCTCGGCCTGACCTACGCGGCGACCTCCGCCCGCCTGATGGCCGACCTCGTCACCGGCCGGACGCCCCCCGTCGACATGCGGCCCTACCGTGTCGACCGCTTCTAACGAAGGACGCCAAGCCATGCCCGAAGCCACGAAAGTCGACGCGCCTGTCGCCGTGATCACCGGCGGCGGCCGGGGCATGGGCGCCGCGATCGCCCGCGAACTGGGAAGCAGGGGCTATCGCCTCGCCCTCATGTCGCCGTCCGGCAGCGCGGAAGCGCTCGCTGCGGAACTCGACGGCCTCGGCCTGAAAGGTTCGACCGAGAACGCCGCCGACCTCGAGGCGCTGGTTTCCGGCGCGCTGGACCGCTTCGGCCGCATCGACGCCGTGGTGAACCACACCGGCCATCCGCCGAAGGGCGACCTCGTCGACATCGCGGACGAGAACTGGGCGCGCGGCAACGAGATGATGCTGCTGCCCGTGGTGCGCATGGCGCGGCTGGCGACGCCGACGATGCTGCGCCAGGGCCGGGGCGCGTTCCTGAACATCACCACCTTCGCCGCCTTCGAGCCGACGCTGAAGTTCCCCGTTTCCTGCGCCTACCGCGCGGCGGTCGGGGCCTATACCAAGCTCTACGCCGACCGCTACGCGGCCGACAACATCCGCATGAACGCACTGCTGCCGGGCTACATCGACAGCCTCGATTACACGGCGGAGACGGCCGCGACGATCCCGATGAAGCGGATCGGCACGGTGGCCGAGATCGCCAAGACCGCCGCGTTCCTCCTGTCCGACGACGCCGGCTACATCACCGGACAGAACGTGCGCGTCGACGGCGGCATCACCCGTCACGTCTGAACCCGGGAGACCCTTCCATGCGCGACGCACTCTACATCGACGGCCGTTGGGCGAAGCCGCTCCAGGGCGGCACCTTCGACGTGATCAACCCGGCGACCGAGGAGGTCATCCACAAGGCGCCGTCCGCCACCGCCGAGGACGTCGACCTCGCCGTGAAGGCGGCGCGGCGCGCCTTCGACGACGGATCCTGGTCGAAGCTGCCGGGCGCCGAGCGCGGGCGGTACCTGCGTTCCATCGCGGCCGCGATCCGCGAGCGGCTGGCGGAGATCTCCCGCCTCGAGGTCCTCGACAACGGCAAGCCCTATCCGGAAGCCGAGTGGGACATCGGCGACGCCGCCGGCTGCTTCGAGTTCTATGCCGGGCTCGCCGAGGAACTGGACGGGAAGCGCACCGAAACGGTCGCCCTGCCGGACGCGCGCTTCGTCTCGAAGGCGGTCAGGGAGCCGGTCGGCGTCGCGGGCGCGATCATTCCCTGGAACTACCCGCTGCTGATGGCCGCCTGGAAGGTCGCCCCTGCCCTCGCGGCCGGCTGCACGGTGGTGCTGAAGCCCGCCGAGCAGACCTCGCTGACGGCGCTGGAACTCGCCGCGATCGCGATCGACGTCGGCCTGCCGCCGGGGGTCCTCAACATCGTCACCGGCCCCGGCTCGAAGGTCGGCCAGGCGATCGTCGACCATCCGGACGTCGACAAGCTCGCCTTCACGGGCTCGGGGCCGATCGGCTCGAAGATCATGGAAGGGGCAGCGCGCGACATCAAGCGGATCAGCCTGGAGCTCGGCGGCAAGTCACCCTTCGTGGTGTTCGACGACGCCGACGTCGAGGAGGCCGTCGAATGGATCATGTTCGGCATCTTCTGGAACCAGGGACAGGTCTGCTCGGCGACCTCCCGCGTCCTCGTGCAGGAAAACCTCTACGCGCCGCTTCTCGATCGTCTGGTGGAAGAGGCGAAACGCATCCGGATCGGCGACGGGCTCGCGGAAGGCACGCTGCTCGGGCCGCTCGTGTCGAGGAAGCAGTACGACAACGTTCTCGCCGCGATCGCGAAGGCGAAGGCGGACGGGGCGACGATCGCTTCCGGCGGCGGCCGCGCGCCGAACTTCAACAAGGGCTACTACGTCGAGCCGACGGTGATCACGGACGCGCCGTTGGACAGCGACGCCTGGCGCGAGGAGATCTTCGGTCCCGTGGTCTGCGTCCGCTCCTTCGGAACGGAGGAGGAAGCGGTGCGGCTCGCCAACGACTCCCGCTTCGGCCTCGCGGCGGCCGTGATGTCGGCGGACGACGAGCGCGCCGAGCGGGTCGCGGCCGCCTTTCGGGCCGGCATCGTCTGGATCAACTGCTCGCAGCCGACCTTCACCGAGGCGCCCTGGGGCGGCTACAAGCAGTCCGGCATCGGCCGCGAGCTCGGCCGCTGGGGTCTCGAGAACTACCTCGAGACCAAGCAGGTCACCCGCTTCGTGTCGGAGGACCCCTGGGCCTGGTACATCAAGAAGGGCGAGGCGAATGAGCTTCGCTAGGGAGCTGGAGCTTCTCCAGGTCCACTGTCAGGGCGAGATCGGCAAGGTTATCGTCGGCGGCGCGCCGCCGATCCCGGGCGCGACCGCGCTGGACATGATGAACCACATCAACGAGGTCGACGACAGCTTGCGCCGTTTCGTCGCCTTCGAGCCGCGTGCCGGCGTCGCGATGTCGGTGAACCTGCTGATCCCTCCGACGCGACCCGACGCCGACGCGGGCTTCATCGTCCTCCAGGCCGACCGGGCGCATCCGATGTCCGGCTCGAACTGCATCTGCGTCGTGACCGCGCTGCTCGAAAGCGGCCGCGTGGCGATGCGCGAGCCGGAAACGGTCGTGCGGCTCGACACGCCCGCCGGCCTCGTCACCGCTCGGGCGCGCTGCTCCAACGGGCGCTGCCTGTCGGTCAGCCTCGACAACGTGCCCTCCTTCGTCGAGGCGTTGGATTGCGCGGTCGAGACGCCGCGCTGGGGCACGATCCGCGCCGACGTCGCCTTCGGCGGCGTGTTCTACGCGATCGTCGACGTCGGGCAGGTCGGCCTGTCTATCGATCCCGCCTACGCCCGGGAACTCGCGGAAGCGGGCATCGAGCTGAAGTCGATCCTCGCCAGCCAAGTCTCGGTGTGCCATCCGGAGTTGGATGGGGTCGGTGGCATCGCCTACGTGATGTTCCGGGACCGCGAGCCGGACGGCGCGATCCGGACCTGCACGACGCTGAAGCCCGGCCGCGTCGACCGCAGCCCTTGCGGCACCGGCTCCTCGGCCAACCTCGCCGTGCTCCACGCGAAGGGCGAGGTGCGGGTCGGCGACGCGCGCCGCTCGCGCTCCATCATCGGCGGCGAGTTCCTCGCCGAGGCGATCGGCGAGACGAACGTCGCCGGCCGCCCCGCGGTGCTCCCCCGGATCACCGGACGGGGCTGGATCTACGGCCGCGAGTTCATGCGGCTCGACCGGGACGATCCCTTTCCCCAAGGCTTCGCGCTCTCCGACACTTGGGGGCCACAGGTCGGCGATCTCTCGAGGGACCGGAAATGACGCTCGAAGGACGGACGATCCTCGTCACCGGAGCCAGCGGCGGCATCGGCGCGGCCATCGTCGAGCGGATCGCCGCCGAGGGCGGGCGCGCCGTGATCCACTACGGACGGGACGAGGCCAGGGCACGGGCGCTTTTGGAAAGCGTCGGCGGCTCCGGCTGGATCGTGGGCGCCGACCTTTCCAGCCCCGACGGGGCGACGAAGCTCTGGGAAGACGCCGTCCGGCAGGCGGGGAGGGTCCACGGCCTCGTCAACAACGCCGGCATCCGTTCGGAGACGACGATCGACGACGATCTCGACGCTTGGCAGTCCGCCTGGCGACACGAGTTCCAGGTCGACCTCTTCGCCGCGGTCGACCTCTGCCGCTCGGCGCTCCGGCATTTCCGGCAGCACGGCGGCGGCCAGATGGTCCACATCGCCAGCCGGGCGGCGCAGCGCGGCTACGCGGCCGAGGCCATGCCCTACGGCGCGGCGAAGGCGGCGCTCGTCAACGTCTCGAAATCGATCGCCCGCTCCTTCGGCAAGGACGGCGTCACCTCTGTCGCGATCGCCCCCGGCTGGGTGCGCACCGCGATGGCCGAGGACTTCGTCGCCAGGTTCGGCGAGGCGGCCGCGACCGGCGACATCCCGACCGGCGCGATGGCGACGCCCGAGGAGGTCGCCGAACTCGTCGCCTTCGCGCTCCGCCCGAGCCAGCGCTCGCTGAACGGCGCGACGCTGGACGTCAACGGCGGCAGCTACATCCGCTGAACGAGAAAGTCCGGAGACCCGCATGAAACGCTTCGAGGGCAAGGTCGCGATCGTCACGGGCGGCGGCGGAGGCATCGGCTCGGCGATCTGTCGCCGCCTCGCCGACGAGGGCGCGCACGTCGTGGTGACCGACATGGACGCCGCCGCCGCCAAGGAGGTGGCCGAAGGCATCCGGGCGAGCGGCGGCACGGCGGAACCGCTCGCCGCCGACATCTCGAGCGGTGCCGCCTGCGCCGCGCTCGTCGCCGCGACCCTCGAGCGCCACGGGCGCATCGACGTCCTCGCGAACAACGCGGGCATCAACCGGCGCGGCGACCTGCTGTCGCTCACCGAGGAGGACTGGCGCACCAGCTTCGCCGTGAACCTCGACGCGATGTTCCATCTCTGCCGGGCCGTCCTGCCTCACATGGTCGAGGCGGGCGGCGGGGCGATCGTGAACACCGCCTCGCAGTGGGGCCTTTACCCCGCGCCGAACCACATCGCCTACAACACGACGAAGGCCGCCGTCGCCGCGTTCACGCAGAACCTCGCTCGCGACTACGCCCCGAACAATGTCCGGGTGAACGCCGTCTGCCCCGGCGAGATCCACACGCCGATGCTGGAAGCCGGCGTCAAGCGCGCCGGCAAGACCATCGCCGACCTCGACCGGCTCGTGCCGCTCGGCCGCATCGGCAAGCCGGACGAGGTCGCGGCCCTCGTCGCCTTCCTTGCGTCCGACGAGGCGCCGTTCATCTGCGGCTCGCTGGTCGAGATCACCGGCGCGCAGGCCGTCGCTTGAACGGCGGAACCAAAGCCCCACCGATCGGGCGACGCCCGGAAAGGGACTCCCGATGACGGGAACCGGGTCCTCGGACCGCGTCCCCCTGGCCGACCTCGTCGAGACGCTCTCGCCCATCCTGGAGCGGTACGGCTGCTCGAACGCGGTGGCGCGCCTGCTCGCCGAGAACTGCGCCGCCGCCGAGCGCGACGGCGCGCACAGCCACGGACTCTTCCGCATGCGGGGTTACGTCGACACCCTCCGCTCCCCCGGTTGGGTCGACGGGCGTGCCGTGCCCTCGATCGAGGACGCGGCGCCCGGCTTCCTGCGGATCGACGCCCGGAACGGCTTCGCCGTTCCCGCATTGGCGGCGGGCCGCGACCTTGCGATCCGCAAGGCGCGGGAGAACGGCGTCGCCGCGGTCGCGATCCGCGACTCGCACCATCTCGGCGCCCTGTCCCTCGACGTCGAGCCGTTCGCGGATGCCGGGCTGGTCGCCCTGACGTTCATCAACTCGATGCGGGCGGTCGTCCCCTTCGGCGGGCATCGCGCCGTGTTCGGGACCAACCCGATCGCCTTCGCGACGCCGCGCGCGGGCGACGCTCCGTTGGTGTTCGACATGGCCACCTCCTCCATGGCGAACGGCGACGTGCAACTCGCGGCGCGCGAGGGCCGGGCGCTGCCTGCCGACACCGGCATCGATCGGGCGGGCCGGCCGACAACGGATCCGAAGGCCGTGCTGGACGGCGGCGCCCTCGTGTCGTTCGGCGGCCACAAGGGAGCCGCGCTGTCGCTGATGGTCGAGATCTTTTGCGCGGCCTTGGTCGGCGGAGGCTTCTCCGGCGAGCTCGACCTGTCCGGGCATCCGGGAGTCGCCACGCCGCGGAGCGGACAGACCGTCCTGCTGATCGATCCGGACGCCGGCCGGGGAAGGCTTCCGGACTTCGCCGGACGCGTCGCCACGCTGCTTTCCATGGTCCGGGAGGCGGGACAGGAACGGCTGCCCGGCGACCGGCGCCTGCAAGCCCGCCGCGTCGCGGAGCGCCGCGGGATCCCGGTCTCGCCGGAGATGCGCGCGACGCTGGCGGAACTGGCTGCCGGGTAAGCCCTCGGCGGCGCGGCCGAGCCGTCGCCGGCGGCACGGTCGCGAGGCGGCTTCACGTCGGCCCGTTCCGGGGACGACCGCGCGGCAGGGGATGGACCGTGCCCGTCGCGCGGGTCGCGCCGCCGGCGACCGACACGCCGGACGCGAGCCCCCGGGCCATGCCCTTCCGTTTCGTCCAGCCGATCCGGGACGACGGGCCTCGCCCGCCGTTAACCCTCCGGGGCTTCGCCATCGATATCGTTACCAACCATCTTGACGCCGCGCCGCGTTCACTATTTGTTCAGCACATGACCGGAACCGCGCAGCACCAGAGCATCGACGGGCGCCATGCGCTCCGCGCGGTCGCCCGCGCGTCCGTGTCCGCCATACGCATACGCTGATTCCTTCCACACATCCGAGAGGTTGAACGCGGACGGGGACACAGCCCGTCCGCCCGAGGACAGGCGCGCCCGTGCCGCAAGACGCGATCACAGCATCCGACCAGCCATCGTCCCCCGACGGGCGAAGGGTACCCCGAAGGGAACCGTGCGGGAACGCGTACGAGCCGCGGCACACCGTACGGTGTGTCGGCGAGCCCAGGTTCCGGTCGCAGGCGGTGCGGGACGCCGCCTGCCTCTTGGACGTCGACGCCGACGTCGTCGAATGGTCGTGCCTTCCCCGGCCCCTGGCGGACGGTGGGCGTACGTACGTCGTGGACCTCGCGGTGACGCGCGCTTCCGGACGCGAACTCGTCGCCGTCGCCGAGCGACCGGAAAACTTCTCCGCTCCCGGTTGGGCGCAGGAGGCGGCCGCCGAACGCGGCGCCGTCCTACGGATCGTTCCCGCCGCCGACCTCGCCGGGGACCGGCTGGAGAACTCGCGCGAACTCCTGCGCTACGCCAAATGGCGCGTCTCGCTCAGCCAGCGCATCGTGCTGCTCGCCGCCCTGGACCAGGAAGGCTCGCTTTCCCTGATCGAATGCATGTCGGCAGTGCGGAACGCCGCCGACCCCATAGGGGCGGTCGCGGCGCTCGCGTTGCGGCGCTTCGTCGAGATCGACCTCGACAGCGGTCCCCTCGGCCCGGAAACGAGGGTCACCCGCTTCCGCGGCTGACCCCCTCCCCACCAGACATCCACTCCATCGCGCGGCGCGCCCGACGGCGGCCGCGAACGGGAATCCTTGCCATGACCATCATCGTCTCGCCCCAGGGCGACATCCTCGGCCTCGACGATCACCTCGACCGCTTGAAGCGCCTCGTCGCCGACCTCGAGGCCCTGAAACTCGGCCGCCACCCCGATCCCGCCTCGATCGAGGGATCGGCCGGCATCCGTGGCTGGGTCCTCGACACGCGCCCGGCGCCCTGCCTTCGGGGACACATCGTCGGCCACCCCGACATCCGCGACGGACGGATGGGCGTGACCTCGGACCTGTGGGTCTGGGCGCCCGACCACGGCTACGCGCGCACGCTCTCGAGATGGTACGCGCTCGGCCCGCGCGACGCCGACGCCGACCGGAGGGGACGGCAATGACCGTTTTCTCGCTCGGGAAGCAGGCGGCGCGCGTCGCAGGAAAGAAGAGGCAGTTGCCGCCGCGACACCTGTCCCCGTCCGCCTTCGTCGCCCGCGGGATGATCGTCCACGCGCTGCGGCAGGCGAACCTCCACCACGTGCTGTGCCACGAACCGTGCACGGTCGGCATCGCGGGCGTGTCGGAGGGGGCCGTCGATGCCGTGTCCTCCGCCGCAAGGGACATCATGGGCGCCAACCTCACCGCGAACTACGGCTTCGACGTCTCGATCTACGACCGCACCGATGTCTCGTCCAACGGCAAGCGCAACCTCAAGACCCTCGTTCGGGAGGCCGCGAAGGGGGGCGAGCGCGCGGCGTTCCTGTTCCCGTCCCGGGACGCGGTGCCCGGGGCGTTCCTCGCCACGGCCGAGGGCGTCGTGGACTTCGGTCCGGTCGATCGGCGCGTCCTGCGCGGGGCGTTCATGGCCATCGTGGGGAGGGCGCCGGATCGGCAAGGGCTCGACCTCGTCGCCTCCCTGCCGATCGACCTTCTCGACAGCGTCGTCGTGAAGGGCCGCGGCGTCGAGCGCAGCCTCGGCGTCGCGCGAAGGCTGCTCGCGGCGGTCGCGGCGGAAGCGGAGCCGGCCGGGCCGCCGGCAGCGAACCCGCCGACGGCGAGCTCCGGACCCCGGCTGGAGGAACTGTCGGGCCTCGGCGAGGTCGGCGAGTGGGGCGCCGAACTCGTGCGCGACATCGCCGACTACCGCGCCGGCGCGATCCCGTGGACCGACGTCGACCGGGGCGTCCTCGTGACGGGGCCGCCCGGGGTCGGCAAGACGATGTTCGCCGCGGCCCTGGGCAGGTCGTGCGGCGTTCCCGTCCATCTCCATTCCTTCGCCGCGTGGCAGGCGCGCGGCCATCTCGGCGACCTGCTCAAGGCCATGAGGCAGGCGTTCGACGAGGCGAGGAAGTCGGCGCCCTCCATTCCTTCGCCGCGTGGCAGGCGCGCGGCCATCTCGGCGACCTGCTCAAGGCCATGAGGCAGGCGTTCGACGAGGCGAGGAAGTCGGCGCCGTGCGTGCTGTTCCTCGACGAGGCGGACGCCTTCGGGTCGCGCGTCGATCCGGGCGACCGCTACGCCGCCTACTCGCGTCAGGTCATCGACGGCCTGCTCGAGCAGCTCGACGGCGCGGCGGGACGCGAGGGCGTCGTGGTGGTCGGCGCTACCAATTACCCCGAGCTGGTGGATCCCGCGATCACGCGGCCGGGACGGCTTGACCGGGTACTGCGCATGCGGCTGCCCGATGCCGCGGCACGCGTCGGGATCCTCCGCCACCACCTGCGCGGCGCGATGGAGGCGGCGGACCTCGGGCCGTTGGCCGAACGCATGGAGGGTGCGACGGGCGCGGAGATCGAGCTGCTGGTCCGCGACGGTCGGCGGCGGGCGCGGCGGCGGCGGGAGGAACTGACCCTCGCCGATGTCGAGGCGGGCCTGCCGCCCGAGGAACGGATGTCGGACGCCTTGTTCCGAAGGGTCTGCGTGCACGAAGCCGCGCACCTCGTGGTCGGCACCGCGCTCGCGGACGAGTCGGGCAGCGACCCGGTCGAGGCGAGGGTCGACCGCCGCCTGCGCGAGGGAACCTCGCCCGGCACCGAGTTCACGCGGCGTGCGGGCTTCGACCGGACCCGCGGAAGCTGCCTCGCTGAGATCGCCGTCCTGCTCGCCGGCACGGCCGCCGAGGAGGAGATCGTCGGCGACCGCGGCGACGGCGCGGGCGGACCCGAGGGAAGCGACATCGCGAACGCCACGGCGATCGCGGTGGCGATCGAGGCGTCGTTCGGGCTCGGCGACGGATTGGTCCACCGCGTGGCGGCCCGCGGGGAAGGCGTCGAGGCCATCCGCTGGGACGCCACGCTCCGGCTGGCCGTGCGGAAGATCCTCGACGGTGCCTTCGAACGGGCCAGGGCGATCGTCCGGGCCGAGAGGGAGACCATCGAGCGCGTCGCCGCCGTGCTGGCGGCGGAAGGCCGGGCCGGCCGGGAGCCGTCGAGGCTGGAACTCGTCATGGAGGGGCGGGGGTGACGGCCGGGCGCCGACGCGTCGCTCCGGCCCATCCCGCCCCGTCCGTCGTACCGGGGTCGGGGTGACCGGAGTGACGCGGCTCCCGGACGCCCGCTTGCCGGACGGGGTCGCCGCGTCGGGCGATTGCCACGTATCCTTGAACGAATCCTTCAACCGGGGCTTGCGCGAATCGGGCGGCTGAACCAATCCTCGCGCATCGCAGGCGCCAGGCTTGCGAGTGGTGGGTTGACCCTGTCAACGGGCCGCGACGAAATCAGGTCGATGAACAACGAGATCATCTCCTTGGTTGGATCGCCGGCAAGTTCCGGCAGGACGGTCGACAGTCCGATGAGGACGGCACGACCAGCATACCGCAGCATGTTCGGTACACGGCAGCATTAGAGATCCCACCCGGGGTCTCGCTCAGAAACGGCAAGGGGCGCTGGGACGACGGAATGCCATCCCGACCAGCGTCCCTTCTCGCACCGCCCCGCCCGTGGACGATGCCGCCAGCGAAGCTGAAGAACTACCCGCACTTCGACAGTCCGCTCAGCGCGGCGGGGGCCACCGATCTCGCGACCGACCCCGTGGCCGTCGCGGCCCACGCGTTCCATCCTCTGCTCCTGTTCGACGACGTGAAGCGGTACTTCCGGCGTCCGGACCGTCCACGAAAGGCGCCGAAGAAAAGGCCGATCCGCTACGCGGCCCGAACCGACGCCTACATCTACACGCGCTACCGCGACTGGTTGTCGTGCCTCTACGAGGAGCGGCTCGCCGCGCTTGGACTGAGCGACGCCGTCGCCGCCTACCGCCGGATTCCGAGCCCGTACCGCCGCGGGAACAAGTGCAACATCGACTTCGCCTACGACGCGATCGGGCACATCCGGCGGCTCGGCGACTGCCACACGCTCTGCCTCGACATCAAGGGCTTCTTCGAGAGCCTCGACCACGCCCGCCTGAAGGCGGTGTGGGCATCCCTCCTCGGGGTCCGAGACCTTCCGCCCGACCACTACAGGGTCTTCAGGAGTGTGACGAAATACGTCGAGGTCGACCAGATCGAGGTCTACCGTCGGCTGGGCTTCTGGGGCGAGAAGACGGTGCGGGGTCGCCGCGATCCCGTGGAGGGTTTCCTCGTCGACCGTCGCAGGATCCCGATCCGCCTGTGCGACGCGCGGGTCATGCGGGAGGTGGTGTTCGGCGAGGGCGGCAGGCACCCGAAGATCGCGGTGACGCGGAAGGAGAGGTTCGGGATCCCGCAGGGAACGCCGATCTCGGACCTCCTCGCCAACATCTACATGCTCGACTTCGACAGGGACATGAAGGAGCTGGCGACGGGGCTCGGCGGCCACTACAGCCGCTACAGCGACGACATCCTGTTCGTCGTCCCCGCCGACGCGATCGCTCCGGGTGCGCTCGCGGCGACCGTCGCGTCGGCGATAACCCTCCAAGGCGACGAACTGAAGATCGCCGACGGCAAGACGGCCATCCACAGGTTCACCCGCCATGACGGCGAACTGCGCTGTGCGTCCGTCAGCGCCGGCTCCCCGAACAAGCGTTTCGAGTACCTGGGCTTCCGCTTCGACGGCCGTCGGGTCCACCTGCGCGACTCGACGCTGTCGGTGCTCCGGCAGAAGATCGCCGGCGTCGTTCGCCGCGAGGCCATCGCGCAGTCGCGGAGATACGCCTCGTGGTCTGTCGACGAGATTTGCGACCGCTACGACTACCGACGCATCGAGGCGCGTTTCGGCCGCGTCCGCGAATTCGAGGCTGTCTGCGACAAGGCGGACTGGTAGTTCTGGACCTACGTCAAGCGGGCGGAGGAGGTCATGGGAGCCGACGCGCGTCCCGTCATGAGGCAACTGCGGAACCAGAGGGCGCAGATCCGCGAGCGTTTCCGGGCGTACGTCGAGCGCGACCGCCTGTGATGCCTGTTCGAGGCATGGTCTAAATCTCGCTGCACCGCGGCGCCAAGCCTTCGCAAGCGTCTCCGCGATGTCCGGCGGAGGATGTAACGGTAACTCGCTGGCGCCAGCGGCCGCTCGGTGCGACGGTTCCCGGCCACAAGGTCGGATCGTCGACCGAATCGGAAGCCGGGAATGGAGAAACCGAACGTCATTCGGGGATGGCCGACGCGCCTTGTCGCGTTCGCGGCACTCGTGCCCGGGATGGCTACGGCCCAGGAAGCCGCCGACGGCTCGCCCGTCCCGACTGGCGCCTCCGGCATGATGGACGCCTCCGGCATGGTCGCGGCGGCCACGTGGGCCTCGGACACGCTCCGCCGCCTCATCGCCGCCGCCGACCTCGTGCCGGACAACCTCGCCCGGACGGCGGCTTGGGTCGGGACCCCGCGCGAGTGGCTCGCACTCGCCGCCTGCTCGCTCGTCCTCGTCGCCGTTGCGCAGGCGGCGCGGCGGCTCGTCGAGCGCCTCGTCGCACCGGAACACGGCTTTCGCGGCTGGTTCCTCGGTAGCGCCTCCTTCGTCGCCGCCGGCGTCCTCGTCCACCTCGCCTTTCCCGTCGCCGATCGGGTGCGCGCCGTGTCCCTTGTCGTCGTCCTGTCCGTCGGGTTCGTCGTCCTCAACGCCGCGCTGGCCGGGCTGGCGCTCAGGCGCGGCGGCGTCGCCGCGGACCGGACGACCGCGGCGCTCGTGACCGCCGAACTGACTGTGACGGCCGTCGGCTACACGACGCTCGGCCTGATGCGGCTCGCCGGGACCCCGGTCGACGCTCGCCTCTTCCTCGGCATGTGCCTGTGGCTCGTCCTGATGGCGGGCGCGGTCGCGCTCCTGGCACGCTTCCGCACGCTCGAACACGGATCGACTTCCATCGCCTCGTCGGACCCTGCTTCCGGACATGACCCGATCCATCATCTCCTGTCGCGGCGGGCGGAGTGGTTCTTCGGCTCGGTGCTCTTCCTGATCGCTGCGGCCACGATCGTCTCGGCGCTGCGCGAGGGTCCGGCCGCGTTCTTGTCCGGCGCGCTGGCGCTTCTCGCCCTCGGGGCGCTTCCCGCGACGATGGCATTGCTGCCGTTGCCGACGATCGGCAGCGAGGGCACGGTCCGGCCGTGGCGGGCGACCGTGCGACGCTGCGCCCGGCTCGGCCTGTTCATCGCGTTCTGGCTGGTCCTCGCCCGGCTCCTCGACGTCCACCTGGTGGAGATGGCCTCCGACCGCCTCGGCGAAGGCGTCGCCCGCGTCATGATCGACGTCGCCGTCGCGGTGGCGCTCGGCAGCCTTCTCTGGCAGGTCGCGGAGGCGGCGCTCGACGGCCTAGCCGCCGGCCGCGCAACAGGCATCGTCCCGCCGGACACCGACGCGCATGCCGGGCGGCATGCCTCGCGGATCGAGACCTTCGTGCCGCTGCTGCGCACCATCGCGGCCGCCCTCATCGTCACAGTGACGGGGATGGTCGTGCTAGCCTCGATGGGCGTCCACATCGGCCCGCTCCTCGCCGGAGCGGGCATCTTCGGCATCGCTGTCGGCTTCGGTTCGCAGGCGCTGGTCAAGGACGTCATCTCCGGCCTGTTCTTCCTCGCCGACGACGCCTTTCGGATCGGCGAGTACATCGAGGTCGGCAGCGCCAAGGGCACCGTCGAGAGCCTGTCGATCCGCTCGATGAAGCTCCGGCACTCGCGCGGGGCGATCTACACCGTGCCGTTCGGCCAGATCGGCGTCGTCAACAACCAGAGCCGCGACTGGGCGATCGTGAAGCTCGAGTTCCTCGTCGACTTCGACACGGACCTGCGCGAGGCGAAGCGCTTGGTGCGCGGCATCGGCGCGGAGATCGCCGCGGACGAGGAAATCGGAAAGTCGCTGCTCGACCCGGTGAAGTTCCAGGGCGTCCGCCGGATGGAGCCCTACGGCATGGTGGTCGGGGTGAAGTTCACCGCGGTACCGGGCGAACAGTTCGCGTTGCAGCGCGAGGTCTACGCCCGGGTCCGCGACGCCTTCGCCGGGGCCGGGATCCGCTTCGCGCGCCCCCGCGTCAGCGTCGACGCGGGCGGCCGACACCTCACCGACGAGGCGATCGGCGCGGCGGTGGCCACCTCGTTGCCGCCTCCGGCGAAGGACGGACGGGACACGGTAAGCGAGACCTGATCGCGGGACGTCAACGCGGCGCGGGAACGACCACGTAGACGACATCGTGGCCCTGGTAGCGCGGCTCGTACCATCCGTTGGAGCAACGCCTGTAGGCGATGCCATTCACGACCAGCGTCTCGCAGCTCGTCGGCACCGAGGCGACGATCGTGCCCGCCACGACCGCGCCGGCGGTGAAGGCGACCGCCGCCCGCGCGACGGGATGGTAGCCCGGGTAATACGGCAGGGCCGGCCGGACGGGCACGGGCACCGGGACGGGATACGGCCGCGGGTATGGACCCGGACGGTATCGGACCCCGCCGCCGTTGAAGCCGGGCCGCACGTAGGGGCGGCGCACGTTGTAGTGGCCGCCGAGGTTGGCCCGCGCCATCCGCGCGCTCATGAAGCGGCCGCGAGCGTCGGCGACGTCCGGCGGGATGACGGAGAGGCCGACCGCGAGCGTGCCGACCGCGAGGCCCAGGATCTTGAAGCATCGCAGGGCGATCATTTGCCGTCCTCCGACTTGAGGAAGCCGATCTTCGTCATCCCGCCCGGTGGGACGAACCGGAACTCGTCGTCGGGGATCGCCTCCCGGGGTGTCCACTCGAGCGTCGCGGAGAAGCGGGGTCCGGCCGGGTCGAGGCGGTCGACGAGCGAGTACTTCAGCGGCAGCGGGTCGCCTTCGGCGGCGAGCCACAGCTCCCAGTCCTGGTCCTCGGCGCGGAAGGCGTAGTGGTCCGCGCTCTTGCCGCCGATCGTCGCCTCGCCGACCTTGAAGGCGCGCAGGATCTTCTCGAACGGCGCGTCAGGCGTGCCCCAGTCGAAGAGGTCCGCCAGCGGCAGGGAGAGGTCGTAGGTCGCGGCCGCCCGCTCCAGCATCGCCTTGATCGTCGGCGGCGCGTCGAAGCTGCCGTAGACGTTCCGGTCCGGCGACGCGTAGGTCACCGTCCTGCCGTCGTAGACGAGTTCGCGGTGGACGACGTCCGTCGTCATCTCGACGCGCAGGCGGTCCGGGCGGCGTGCCCGGTAGTCGGCCGTGCCCTCTACCAGAAGCTTTTGGTCGTCGTCGAGGACGATCTCCACCGAGGTCGCGCTCTTCAGCTCGAAGGTCTTCATCGCAGCGATCGCCTCACCCATGCGGGTCAACGCCGCGACGGCGGCGGGCTCGATCGGCGGTCCCTCCTCGACGTCCGACATCGGCACATCGGCCTCCGGGATCGTCGGCGCTGCGGTGTCCGACACCCCGGCGGGTGCGTCGGGCGTCGCCTCCTGCGTGACTGCGGGAGGCGACGAGGCGATCAGCATCGCGGCGACCAGCGCCGTCGGCAGCGGGTGGCCAGGCAGCGTCCACCTGCGCTTCCGGTATTCGATCATGGCGGCGATCCACGGCTGTTGGGATGTCGCCAGCTTCGACCGCCCGTCCCCGCGGACAAGTACGTTACTGTTACGGCGGGGCGGTGTGCCTCAGATCGCGGCGAGGCAATGCCGGATCAGCTCGGCCTCGATCTCGCGGCAGACGGTCTCGTACTCCGCGAGGATCGCCGCGTCGGCGGCCGCCCGCTCGCGCCGGAGGCGGTCGAGCGTCGCCGTCGCCTCGTCGAAGGCGCTGCACAGGCTCGCAACCTCCTCGCTGTGGGCGAACGAGACTTGGAGCTCCCCGCGCAGGGCGGGCAGCCTGAGCATCAGCTTGGCGAGGCCGCGGCGCCTGCTCTCCGGCGACATGCCGATCCCCCGGCGGTCGAGTCAGCAACGACCCCGGTTTCCGGCACGCCGAACCAAAGCGCGAGCATGTTACTGTTACATGCCGCCGCCGCGCCGTGTCGGACGAGAGTATGTAACTGTTACATGCCCGCCGTCCGGCTCGCCGCTAGGACCGGATCGAGAGCTGCGCCCGCGCTGTCCGCCGCAGCGCCGACCGCCTTCGGCAGGTTGCGCCGCGTCGTCGGGTCGAGCACCGCGATCGGCGCCGCGATCACCGCGGCGGCGGTCTGCCCGACGGCCTGCGTCGCCCCGACCGCGACCGCGCCGATCGCCTCGCCCACCCCGACCCGGCTGTCGGTGATCGGCTGGTTCGTCAGCCGACGCCCGATCAGTTGGACGATCTCCGGACTCTGCGCGAACTTCGTGTGGTTCAGGCGGTCGCCACCCCGGACCGTCGTCAGGTCGATGACGTCGATCCCGGCGCGCTCGATCGCGCTGCGGGCCGGCTCACGCGACGGGTCCACCGCGCCGACGCGGCCGCGGTTGCCGGAGATCAGCCGGGACAGCGCGAGCGCCCGGTCGTCGGTCGACACGAAGATCGTGAACTTCGGCCGGGGTTCCCCAAGTTCCGCCCACTGCTTGCGGAACACGTCGATGTCGATGTCCGGCGAGGCGAGCATGACGTTGCGGATCTTGCGCGCGACCCGCCCGTCTCGGATCGCCATCTGCCGTAGCGACTCGACCGCGAGCCACGTCCCCATCGAGTGGGCGAGCACGGCGACCTCGCCGACGTTCGGGTCCCGCGCCAGCGCTTGCAGCACCGCCTCGAGGCCGTCGCGCGAGTAGTTCGTGCTCTCCTTGTCGTAGTTGTAGTCGAAGACGCTGGCCCGGGACGGCCAGGTGAACAGGACGGGCGTCACATCGGCGTTTGCGTCGTGGACGATCTGGGCGAAGCGGTAGACCGCGTCGTCGAAGCGGTTGTTGAAGCCGTGCACGAAGACCAGCACCCGCCGCTTGGCCCCGAGGTGTTGCCGCATCCAGGCCGGGCTGTCGCGAAGCTCGACCGGCTCGGACCGCAGGATCGCGAAGTCGCGGGCCGGGTCAGGCGGCAGGCGGCGCGGCCACTGCACCTCGCCGACCTTGCGGGCCGCTTCCGGCGGGATGGAGATGTCGAGGTCGGTGAGGCTTAGCCGGGCGCCCCGCTCGCCCGAGTAGAGGAAAGCGGGATCGCCGAGCGGCTCGCGGGTCGTCGCCACCAGCATGTCGACGTCCGACGCGCCGGCGACCGTGGTCGACGAGGCGAGCGGCGCCAGCACGCCGTCGGGGCGTCCGGCGCAGGCGGAGGCGGCGCATGCCATCGCGACTGCGACGGCGATCTGGATCGGATTGCGCATGCGCTGCCTCCCGGCCGCAAACGTTGTCCCGCGACGCTAGCCGGAAAGCCCGCTCGTTGCGGGCCGAGGGCACGATCCGACCGTTACGTTACAGTTACATGCTGGACGACCTGGCGTCGGATGCCCGATCGACGGACGACGCCGGGAGGCGGCGGTCTTGGACGGGAGGCCTTCGCGATGGGTGACGACACAAGCCGGCGGGCGGCCGCCGAGTTCTTCGGGACGTTCTGGCTGACCTTCGGGGGGTGCGGCGCGGCGGTGCTGTCCGCCGCCTTCCCGGAGCTGGGGATCGGCTTCCTCGGCGTCGCCTTCGCCTTCGGCCTGACGGTCCTCACGATGGCCTATGCCGTCGGCCACATCTCGGGCGGCCACTTCAACCCCGCCGTCACCCTCGGGCTCTGGTCGGCGGGCCGCTGCGCCAACCGCCACGTCCTGCCGTACATCGTGGCGCAGGTCGTGGGCGCCGTCCTCGCCGCCGGCCTGCTCTACGCCATCGCGTCCGGCAAGCCCGGCTGGGTGCCGGGCGGCTTCGCCTCGAACGGCTACGGCGAGCTCAGCCCCGGCAAGTACGGCATGGGCGCGGCCTTCGCGACGGAGTTCCTCACCACCTTCTTCTTCCTGTTCATCATCATCGGCACGACATCGAAGGGCGCGGCGACGGGCTTCGCCGGCATCCCGATCGGCTTCGCGCTCGTCCTGATCCACCTGATCTCGATCCCGGTCACGAACACCAGCGTCAACCCTGCGCGCTCGACCGGACCCGCGCTGTTCGCCGGCGGCCCCTACATCGCGCAGCTCTGGCTGTTCTGGCTGGCTCCCATCGTCGGCGCGATGGTGGCGGGCGCGCTGGCGAAGTGGCTCTACGAGCCGGCGGGGATCGTCGAGACGATCGTCGTCGAGGAGCGCGTGGCGGAAGTCTCCTGACAGAACGGCAACCGTCGAACCTCCGAGCCGTTCGGACACGATGGTGGACGACTGCACTCGCATGAGCCGGGAAGGCTCCCGGCGATCCCGGCCTCGGCGATGATGCTGTTGCTTCTCGGCGCGACAGGGCTGGTCGGCGGCCACGTCCTCGAGCAGGCGCTGCGCGACGCGCGCATCTCGGCGGTGACGGTGCCCGTGCGGCGGCCGATCCCGCCGCGCGACAAGCTCCATGCCCCGCTGGTCGACTTCGAGCGCCTGCCGGAAGAGGCCGACGCGGTGGTGTGCGCGCTCGGCTCGACGCGGCGCAAGGCGGGCTCGGCGGCGGCCTTCCGACACATCGACCACGACATCGTCCTTGCCGCCCTCCGCTTGGCGCGCGCCCACGGGACGCCGACGCTGGCGCTCGTCTCGGCGGCCGGGGCCGACGAACGGTCGCCGTTCCTCTACCCGCGGGTGAAGGGCGAGACCGAGCGCGACGCCGCGGCGCTCGGCTTCGCGTCGCTGACGATCCTGCGGCCCGGCCTGATCGGGGGCGAACGGGCCGAGCACCGTCCCGCCGAGCGCGTCGCCCTCGCCCTCGGCCGGATCGTCCAACCGTTGCTCCCAAGGGCGCTCCGAATCAACCCAGCGGAGCGGATCGCCGCGCGACTCGTCGAAGCGGCCGTCGAGGCTGCGCCCGGTCGGCGGTTCGTCGGGTCGCGGGAGCTCGCGTGACCCGACGGGCATCGGCGAGCCCGGTTTTCCGGGATTTTGTTACCCCCGGCCCCACGTTTCGTAACAGTTACATCCTTCCCATCGCACCGCCCCTGCGTACGGTCCGGACAGCCGGATCGGACCGTTCGGGGGAGACATGGCACGACGCGCGGGGCACGGCGAGCGCCCGGGGAGCGGTGGGGCCGCGAAAGCGATCGCGGCGGCCATGGTCGCCGCGCTCACGGTCGCCGGATCCGGCCACGCGAACGCCACCGAGGCGGTGGCGGGCCGCTACATCCCCGGCGCCTTCGCGATCCCGGGCGCGGGCATCGTTCCCCCGCCCGGCCTCTACTGGAACGCCGCCACCTCCTTCTACCACGGGACACTGGGGGCGGACGTGCAGGTGCCCGTCGCCGGCGAGATCCGCGCCGGCCTCGAGGCCACCATCCTCGCCGAGACCTTCACCGGGCTGTGGGTGCCCAACGTCGAGATCGCGCCCGGCACGTCGCTCGCCCTCACCCTGTCCGTGCCCGTCCAGTACCTCGACGCCGAGGCGTCGGTCGGTCGGTTCGACGTGGAGGCCGACCAGGTGGCGCTCGGCGACATCGCCTTCGGCCCGCGGCTCGGCTGGCATTCCGGCCCGCACTTCTTCTCCCTCGGCCTCAACGTCTTCGCGCCGACGGGCAAGTGGGAGGAAGGCGCGCTCGACAACATCGGCCTGAATTACTGGAGCTTCTCGCCGACCGTCGCCTACACCTACCTCGACGTGCCGCACGGGCTCGACCTGTCGCTCAACGCCGGGATCGACATCAACACGAAGGACCGGGACACCGACTACTACAGCGGCGCGCTGGCCCATCTCGACGCCGTCGCGATGAAGACGTTCACGGAGCGGTTCTCCGCCGGGATCTTCGGCTCGGTGCTCTACCAGGTCGAGAGCGACGAGGGCGGCATCGCCGACCGCCTCGGCGGCTTCAAGGGACGCTCCTACTCGGTCGGCCCGATGGTGAAGTTCGACTTCGGGCCGAAGGAGAAGCCGATCGCCGTCAGCCTGAGCTGGGCGCCGGAGTTCGGGGTCGAGAACCGCACGGAGGGCAACGCCGTCTACCTGTCCGTCGCGGGCAAGTTCTGAGGGCGGGTGCCATGGGCAGGACCGCCAACCTTCGAGCGATCCGCGAACCCGACGAACGGCCCGCCGGGCCGAGCGCCGACACCGTCCTCGTTCCCGGTGACACGTTCTGGATGGGGTCGGACGACCACTACCCGGAGGAGGCGCCCGCGCACCGGGTCTGGGTCGACGGCTTCCGGATCGACCGCACCCCCGTCACCAACCGCCAGTTCCGCAAGTTCGTCCGCGCGACCGGCTACGTCACCGAGGCCGAGCGGGCGCCGAGCGCGGCGGACTACCCCGGCGCGCTCCCGCACATGCTGCGGGCCGGCTCGATGGTGTTCGCGCCGCCGGACGGCTCCGTCGACCTTTCCGACTGGAGTCGTTGGTGGCGGTTCGAGTTCGGCGCTCAGTGGCGGCGGCCGGAGGGGTCGCGCGGCTCGCTCCGCGGGCTTGAGAACCATCCGGTCGTCCATGTCAGCTATCGCGACGCCGAGGCCTACGCCGCATGGGCGGGCAAAGCGCTGCCGACCGAGGCCGAATGGGAGCTCGCCGCCCGGGGCGGCCTCGACCGAGCCGAGTACGCCTGGGGAGACGAGTTCGCTCCCGGCGGCCGGCACATGGCGAACACCTGGCAGGGCGAGTTCCCGCACCGTAACCTGGCCGAGGACGGCTACGCCCGCACCTCGCCCGTCGGCGCCTTCCCTCCGAACGGCTTCGGCATCCGCGACATGATCGGCAACGTCTGGGAGTGGACGGCGGACTGGTACGCGCCGCGGCACGAGGCGGACGCCGGCAAGTCGTGTTGCATCCCGTCGAACCCGCGCGGCGGACGGGAGGACGAGAGCTTCGATCCGAGCCAGCCGCGGGTCGCCATCCCGCGCAAGGTGGTGAAGGGCGGCTCGCACCTCTGCGCCCCGAACTACTGTCGGCGCTACCGCCCGGCTGCCCGGCACGCGCACCCGGTCGACACGTCCTCCAGCCACATCGGCTTCCGGTGCGTGACGCGCGGACCCGAGGTGGCATGATGGTATCCGGGGCAACACCGACGCAGACGCTTCTCGCCTGGCTGGCCCTCGGGCTCGCGGCCGGCCGAGCACCCCGACGCCGAACTCGTCGCGCTCGGTCCCGAGTTCGATCGGCTATTTGCCGCGAACAAGTCGCTCAACGTGAAGGTCCACGAGGCGCATCAAGCCTACCTCGCAGCCCGGCCGTGCGAAGCTCGCGGCCTTTCGTTCGATCATCCGTTCTGGAGCGATTGGGCCGCCGAATGCGGGTCGGTCGAAGACCAGATGGAAGCGGCTAACGACAGCCTGAACGACCTGTGCGAGCGCATCAGGGCGATCCGGGCCACCACGCTCGCGGGCTTTGCGGTCAAGGCGCGGATGCTGCGCTACGACATGTGCAAGCCCGGCGACAACCCCGCGCCGATGGAGGATTGGGATTGGGACGACGAGTGCCTGGAACGCTTCGTCCGTGAGATCGAGGCCGCCGCCAACGGGAGGGTGCTGGCATGATCTCGCGTCGTCGTTTCCTTCGCACCACCGCCAGCGCCGGCATCGTCACCGCTGCGACCGGCACTGCGTTCGCCGTCGAGGCGTCTGCTGCCGCGCCTGTCACCCCCGACGCCGCATTGACCGACCACCTGAACGGCATCCTCGCCAACCTTCTCACCGAACTTCGCGAGGAACGGCGACTGTCGAAGGCGCACAAAGTCGCCGAAGCCAGTTTGGCCGCATGGGCGCGTCCCGGCCCCATTCATCTTCTGCACAACGGCACAAAGGGAGGCCCCGAACAGGGTTGGCCTGAAATAGCGGACTTGCCTGAACCGCCGGCTAACCCTGGCACGCACAAGGTGATCCGGCCGAACCCCTATGACTTGTGGCACGAGGTTCGGCGCGCTCTGAAGCCAGCGATGGACTTCACCCGGCATGCGAACGGCTCGTTCAGCTTCACCGCGCCGAAGCCGCTCAGCCCGCACGAACGGCGCGAGATCCAGCGTCGGGAGTTCGCCAGGATGCGCATGGTGCTGGCGCGCCGTCGCGAACAACTGGCGCTGGAGAAGGCGACAGGCATTACCGACATCGAAGCGGCGATGGAGGCGCAGGCCGATCGCGTCGAGGTGCAGCGCGAGCGACTGGAAGAAGCGGCGGCAACCGGAGCGTCGCCGGCCGCGCTTGCGGCCACCGCGTTAGTCGAGGCGATGGGCGATGCCGACGAGTTCGTCATGCTCGTGCTGGCGCGCACCGCGCCGCATCTGACTGGGCTGCTGCACATCGTAGTCGACGACTTCGTGGCGAAGAAGGAGACCGAGGGCTACTACGCCACCATCCTTGGAACTGGCGATACGGGAGGGCTCGTTTAATGGGCGGCCCGTCCCCGATCGAGGTCTTCGCGCCGCTCGCAAACCCCTTAGCCGAGCGCATCGCTGCGCTCGCCGCCCGGATCGGCCGCGAGACGGCGGACTGCGCTGTCCTGATGTTCGCGCTGCCGATGCCGGCCGATGTTCGCGAGCGGTTCGAAACCGAGACGCTCGTGGCGATCGGCGAGCTGCTGGACGAGTTCGGGCAGGTGACGCCAGCCGACAAAGAACGCTTCCGGCAGATCGCCAGTCTCGCGCTCGACCGGCGGCTGGCGCACCACGCCATGCAGGGTATTCAGGGAGGCATGGCGTGAGCGCGGCACCCTACGGCAGCACTGCACGGGTTGCTGGCAGCCTTGAACCAGCGCTACGGAGGGTTGGGTGTCTCCCGTAAATCTAGTGCTGTTAGGACGGTCGTATGCCAGCGCGTAACTCAACGCCCGCGATTGCTGCTTCTTTACTGATGCTCGTAGGGTGTTCCGTTAAGGAGCATACTGCGGTCGTGACAAAGGAGCAGTACGGCAGTGACTGGCCTTGGCCCAGCTTTGATCGCGGAACCATTCGATGCTCTGGAGATGCAGTTACTATCGCGCTTGGTGGCAGCACCTACGCTGTCAATGGTCGTGCGCTTTCGAATGGCAGATACGCCGACTCAAAAGAGTTGATGGGGCGCGTATCGGGCACTGAAGACATTAGCGCAGACGGAAAAGGGATATTTAAGTTGGGCGCGGTCGATGAGATAATCCAGACCGGGCTGGCATTATGTTCGTCGTAAGCTTGGCTGCCGACTGACTGCTTAGAACCAGTGCGTTGATGCTCGTGTAATGGATTTATGAAAGCAGACCGAGGTTCCCTTCAGTATTTCAAAAAGGCTTGGAATGTCGGATCATATATTACCCTCTGACGGAAAAACTGAATTCGCTATAAAGGAGTGGGAGAAAACCCGAGAACAGGTTCATTTACTCCTGCAAGCGATCTGGCGCTTCGAGGCGGCTTCGATTTTAGGATTGGCTGCATTTTACGCTTGGTATTTTTCGACGAGAGATACCGGAATTACATTCACTAAATTCTTCTTCGGTCACGATGACAATTTGGAGCCAGGGCTGGAACATGACTTTCTCATCCTAGTTCCAATCATATTTTCATTCGCAATACGACATAGATTAAAGATTGAGTACGGTATCCTCGTGAGACTTGGTGATTACTCCAAGCGAATAGAGGATTACGTCTATCGCGCTCAAGGTAATTTTACTCGATTAGGATGGCAAACCTACCTTGAACGCTGTCGACCTGACGACATTAAGTACGAAGTAATCAGGAGCAGGTTCTCCAACACCTTTAACTTGTTCAGAAAGGTGATCATTGGAACAATATTGATAGCGATTGTTGACATATCGATACACTACGGTCCAATTATTTTGCAGCATAAACCACTCATTTTACAGTTCTGGCAAATAGCTAAGAACTTCTTCGCAGAAACTTTCATCTCAATCGAAAGGGCTTGGAGTAGCTTCGATGCAGCCCTCCACAGCGGGCGGATTTCCGATTGAGTTGGTGGTGTTCATCAAATTCTCTGCGTCCACTCGATATTCGTAAGCACCGATGCCTCAACGGTCACGTCCGCCGCAAACTTATCAACGTGGTCGGCGAGCAGCTTCCGAGCAGCCGTCACGGCGGCGGCCCGCCCCTTGCATTCTTGGTGGAAGGCGTAGAGCTGATCCCCGACGCCCTCATCGTTCCAGCGGGTCACCTCAACGAGGGCGTACCAGCTCCCCTTCCCGTTCCGGCGGCGGCGTAGGATCTCCAGCCGCTCGTCGGCCATCTCCGCGATGGCGCGATAGAGCGCGCCGTATTCAGGTTCACCGTTGGCTCGATGCCTCGCCTCAAACGCGAAGCCCTTGAGCGCTGGCTCCTTCAGTCGCTCCAGTTTATGCGAGACGTCCCAGAACCCCTTTGCGATGCCGTCGATGGCGTTGCTCGCTTCGTAGGTCAGCGGCGGCCGCTTCGGCGCGACGCCCTTCGCGTCCTTGAGACGCTTGTTCCCTTTCTTGGGCCAGATATCGCCGATGACGCTTTCAATGTCCGTCGAACTGGGTTCCCAGCGATGCCTCTCGTGCAGCCGCTTGCGACTGATCTTCGGCTGGAGGCTGACGACCTTTCCGCCGCTCGCGTGTCCCTGATGAGCGAGGTTCACGAACTCGACTGCCGTATCGCCCAGGCTACGATCGATCCTCCCTTCCTCGTCGAAGTGCCAGATGGAGGCCTCCGTATGGATGATCTCCTGCGGGTCGCCATCGTCGTTCCGCACGATGACGCCGAGCACTCGCTGGCTGGATCCTGCGAACTGGGGCAAGGCATCTTCGCCAGAGACCAATCCCTCCACGACCCGCTGCGACAGCCTCAGCGGCTCGCCATCTTCCGGAAAGAGATAGTGACGCATACCCAATCCACTCGCTGACGCTGCCGACGCAGGATGGTAGACGATAACGAGCCGCTTCCGCGCGTCAACGAAATGGCGCCGTCAGCGAAGGACTCGACCATGCAGACAATGACGAATGCTTCGGGCAGCCGGCAGAGAGCGATGACAAAACGTGTCGCGCGCGTATCGCACGGACACGCTGGGACTGCCTTGGAATCCCTGCAAATTGCTAGGATTGGGCTGGAGCGGTTGAAGGACTAAATCCAGCGCGGAGGCATCAATCCAATCCTTCAACCTACTGTAATAGCTATCTAATTTCTGGACGTTAGGACTCGTCTGATTAGCCCACTCTGACTCCGCTAGTCTTGGTTCGAATCCAGGCCCCCCATTCAGCATCCATCAACCTCTTGTAATTGCTGATGTTTTCGGTGGATGAGAATCCATCTCGGCTGTCCCTCGCCCCTTGGGCCCAAACCTGTAGCCCGGAGGTGATGGCCATCGCCGTCCCGCCGGGCTCGCGGCGCAAGGAATTCGGTCGGTGGCGACTCGGCATGACGTGACGAACCTCGAACGGCGCGGGCACACCTTCTACTGGCGTGCCCGGGTACCTGTTCGGTTCCGGCAGGTGCGGCGGCAGGCGCGTCTGTCGTTCTCCCTTCGGTTGTCGGACCATGGCAAGGCGGCCTACACGGCGCGGCGGCTGAACACGCTGCTCGCCGACCTGACCGTGAGACCCACCGCCGCGATGACCACAAAGGACCAGCTCGACCAAATCTTCCGGGCCGAGATCGAGCGCATGACGGCGCATCTTGAGGACACGCCTTCGCCGCGCGCCGTGTGGGGTCGACCGACGACGTCCACGAGATGGAGGCCGACATCGAGGTGGGATGGGCCTATCGCCTGATCCAGCTCTTCGGCACCGGTCGGCCGCTCAGCTTCGACGAGGGCTGTGCCGGCCGCAGCATGTTGCTTCGGCATGGCATCCCAGAACCACATATCCCGACGATCGCCGAGACGTTTCGGTCGGAGCAGAAGGGTGCGGCTGGCGTAGTGTTCGACCGGCAGGTGCGCGAGCAGATGGCCGATGTCGGCCTGCCCGACACGCTCGCGAACCGCGAGCGGGCGAAGATGGAGATCTTCCGCGCCAAGGCGGACGCGCTGCTGAATGTCGCTGACCGTTGGCCGCTGATCGACCGCCGCCAGAACGCGCTCGTCGCCTCCACCTTGCCGGAGGAAGAGCGGCCGCGTTTCGAACCGGACGCTGTCAGCACGAACGCCGAAGCAGAAGCGACCGAACACGGTGCCACCAAAACATCGGCGTCCGTTATCGCTCTGACGGCATCGATTTTCACTTCCGAACAAGCAGTTTCGACCGAACAGCCGCGAGGTGTTGTTGCCGAAGCGGCGGGTTCGCCGCCTGCCAGAAGTCCATTCTCTGCGCCAGAAATTCCGCCGGAAACCTCCGCAGAAATAATTTCCGCGCTTGCCACCCCGGTGGCATCTGCTGCGTCGGAGGCGGTTGGAGGGACCAATCTGCCGATCTCCGGCCTTGACGCTGCATACAAGAATTTGGCCCGCAACAAACGGGACGAATGGGAGCCATCAACGGCGACAGACGTCCGTGCCCTCGTCCGCATGCTCGCCGACGTGCTAGAGGAGCGCTATGAGCGGCTGGCTTCACATTGCGAACCGCAGCTCCGCCGACGCCGCACCCGCTCCGCAAAGGATTCGACAACCAACTCCTCCAGCGACCTCGTCCGGCGCCAACTTCTCCCACCTCCGGCACCGCTCCACGCCGAGAGCCCCGCCGCCGACCCCACGCGCCGGCCGCCTGCATACGATGCCGCTGGCAGCCGCGAGGCGGCTGGGGTCGTACCGCCGCGGAAGCGGCGCAGCCAAGCGATTTGATCCGACGCCAATGCCTCAAGCGAGACCTAGAGCACGTCACGTAAATTCGGGTTCACCGGACGTGTTCCAGCGCCTTGTTTGCCGCATTGTCCGGTGCCAGCGCGCCGTCGATTCGATTGGTTTCACCCTCGCCGCCGTTCCGTCGTTCACGGGCTGCGTCCCGCAAATTTGGGACCGCCGGGCACGGCGGGGAAGAGCATCCTTGCTGGATCCACGGGACGGTGCCCGAGGATGGAGATCCGGGCTGGCGCACGGGTGCGGCGGCGTCGCTTGCGTGTCGCGGTCAGGTGTCGTCGGCAGCTCCCCCGAAGTTTGTCGACGCGGTCGTCGCTCGAACCGGTCGGAGTGCGTCGAGGCAATTGCGGACGCCCTCCTGCCATTCCGGCAGGCCGTGCCCGAAGGTTCGCCGGAAGCGCGCCGTCGCCAGGCGCGAGTTGGCGGGGCGTTTGGCGGAGGTCGGATGATCCGGGGTGGCGACAGGCTCGACGCGCGCGGATGGGCCGGCTCGTTCGGCCGATCCGCGAAGGATTTCCTCCGCGAAGCCCGCCCAAGTCGTCTCGCCCCCGGCGACCATATGAACGATGCCGCGCCAGTCCGTCCGACCCGGCTGCCGGAGCGCGACCCGCAGCACGGCGGCGATGCCGACAGCGATGTCGGGTGCGTAGGTCGGCGTGCCGCGCTGGTCGGCGACGACGCGCACCGTGTCGCGCTCGCCCGCGAGCCGCAGCATGGTCTTCAGGAAGTTCGCGCCATAGGGGCTGTAGACCCAGGCGGTCCGCAGGATGACGTGCGCCGGGTTGGCGCCGGCGACGGCCGCCTCCCCTTCCAGCTTGGAGCGCCCGTAGACGCCGAGCGGCCCGGTCGGGTCCGTTTCGACGTAAGGCTCCGGCTTCGTCCCGTCGAACACGTAGTCGGTGGATATGTGGACGATCGGCCGGCCGTGCCGCGCCGCCGCTTCCGCCAGCGCACTGGCGCCGTCGCGATTGATCGCGAAGGCAGCATCGGGCTCGGTTTCCGCCCTGTCGACGGCGGTATAGGCCGCGGCGTTGACGATGGCGACGGGTTCGTGCGCGTCCATGGCCCGCTCGATCGACGCCGGGTCGGAAAGGTCGAGATCGGGCCGCCCGAGCGTCGCGAAGCGGAGGTCTGGGACGTCCAGTGCCGCCAGCGAGCGGGCCACCTGCCCGCTCGCCCCGGCAACGAGAACGGTTCGTCGCATCGTCATCCGGCGGCCTTGGCGGTGCCACCGAGTCGCGCGGGCCGCTCGCTGGCGGGGCGCCTGTCCCGGATCGGCCGCCACCAAGCTTCGTTCTCCACGAACCAGCGCACCGTCTTTTCCAGTCCCGTGTCGAACGTCTCCTTGGCCCGCCAGCCGAGTTCCGCCTCGATGCGGGAAGCGTCGGTCGCGTAGCGCAGATCGTGACCTGGCCGGTCCGGCACGAAGCGGATCAGCTCGCGCCGCGAAGTGGCGCGCGCCGGGGGCCGGATACGGTCCAGCACGTCGCAGATCGCTTCCACGACCGAGAGGTTGGTGCGCTCGTTGCGCCCGCCGATAATGTACGAACGCCCGGTTTCGCCCTTCGTGGCAACGAGTTCCAGCGCCCGCGCATGGTCCTCCACGAAGATCCAGTCGCGCACGTTCTCGCCGCTTCCGTAGACCGGCAGCGGCTCGCCGTGCAGCGCGTTTAGGATCACCAGCGGGATCAGCTTTTCGGGAAAGTGGAACGGTCCGTAGTTGTTGGAGCAGTTCGAGAGCACCAGGGGCAGGCCGTAGGTGCGATGCCACGCCATCGCCAGATGGTCGGACGCCGCCTTCGAGGCCGAGTAGGGCGAGGACGGAGCGTAGGGCGTGGCTTCCGTGAACGGCGAGCCGTCCATCGGAAGCTCGCCGTAGACCTCATCCGTCGACACGTGGTGGAAGCGGAAACGCTCCCGCGGTCCATGCGGCAGACGGGCCCAGTAGGCGCGAACCGCTTCGAGCAGGTGATAGGTGCCGACGATGTTGGTGTCGACGAAGGCGGACGGGCCGTCGATCGAACGGTCCACGTGGCTTTCGGCGGCCAGGTGCATCACGACGTCGATGTCGTTGTCGCGGAGAGCCGCGCCCACTGCCTTGCGGTCCGCGATGTCGGCCCGGACGAAGCGATAGCGCCGGTCGTTCTCGATCGCGGACAACGAGGCGAGGCTCGCCGCGTAGGTCAGCTTGTCGAGGTTGACGACGCGGTGCTCGGTGTTCGCGATCAGGTGCCGACAGACGGCGGAACCGATGAAGCCGGCCCCGCCGGTGACGAGGAAGTTCACGACGCGGCTCCTTCGGAGCGGAACACCGTGTCGACCTGCGCGAGCAGCGGGGCGGCAGCGTCCCTGGCGGAGAGCACCGGTTCGGCACCGACCAGCGGCCAGTCGATGCCGATCGCGGGATCGCTCCAGCGGATGCCCCGGTCGTGCTCGGCCGAGTACGGGGCGGAAACCTTGTAGAAGACCTCCGTATCCGGTTCCAGCGTGAGGAAACCGTGGGCGAAGCCCTTCGGCACGAGAATCTGGTTGAAGGCGGCCGCCGAGACCTCGAGCGCGACCCATCGCCCATAGGTCGCGGACCCCGCGCGGATGTCCACGGCCACATCGAGGATGCGGCCTCTCAGGACGCGCACCAGCTTGTCCTGAGCGAACGGCGGCGCCTGGTAGTGCAGGCCGCGCAGCGTGAACGGCGGCGCCGACATGGACTGGTTGTCCTGAACCCATTGGAGATCGACGCCATGCGCGGCGAAGCGCGGGCGGCTCCACGTCTCGGCGAAGAAGCCCCGCTCGTCGCCGAACTTCCGCGGCACGATCTCCATGACATCAGGAATGGCCAGCCGCCGCACATCCACGTCGTTCGAAACCGCCGTCCGAGATCGTTCGACGGCCTTGTTCGCGCGATTTCCGCCTCGAGGCAATCGCGCCGCCGCACCACCACGATATCACGCCGCCGGTCGATCGAGGCGGCCGGGCGCCGTCCGTTTCTTCTCGCGACGAGCCCGGCGCCCCCAATGTGGCGTCGCGGGGCGGTCAGGCGGCGATGTCGGCGGTCAACCTTCAGGAACTCGTCAGAAGCCTGATCCTGCGCGGACCGGCTCTGCCCGTGATCGAGGAGATCGTCGCGGACCTTGCGCCTCGAAATCCACGACCGCGACGCGGCCTTCGCGGCGGCCACGCCGGCGGACGCCACGAGGCGATAGGGCAACGTCCTCGGCGACCGCTCCTGCATGGCGCTCGCCATCAGGCTCGGCGTTTCGGTTCCGACGGCCGATAAGGCGCGGACCAAGGTCTCCGTGGAGGGTCTGCGCGTCGAGACCGTCCGCCGACGCGCGTCGCCACCGTTCCGGCCGAAGGCGCGGGCGTCAGGCGCGGATCGACGCGGCGAGGTCGCGATAGGCGGCGGCCATCGCGACCGCCGTGAAGGGCGGCCGGATGTTGGCGGCAAGGCGCGCCTGCCGGCCGGGATCGGCGAGCAGCGAGCCGAGAAGCGCCTCCAGCGCGCGCGGGTCGTGCGGGGGAAACAGCAGTCCGTCGATCCCATCCCGCACCATCTCGGCGATGCCGCCGTGCCCGGCGCCGATCACCGGAACGCCGTGCGCGAAGGCCTCCTGAATCACGATCGGCGCGTTCTCGACGAAGGTCGAGGGCACCACGGCGAAGGCGAGCCCCGCCATGCGCGAGGCGAGCTCGTCCCGCCCGTAGGCGCCGGGCCAGCGCAGCGTCCCCTCGGCGAGGAGCGGCGCGCGAAGCCGCTCGATCAGTTCGCGATACCAGGCGCCCTGCGCTTCCAGCCGGCTGCCGTTGACGCTGAGCTCGAAGCATCGGCGCTCGTCGGGCTCCAGGCGGTGCAGGGCTGCGAGCAGGATGTCGAGCCCCTTCGCCTCGCGCACCTGCCCGAAGAAGCCGAGGCGTATCCGCCCGTCGCCCTCGGGCGTTGGCGCCGGCGCGCTCGGTTCGAGCCCGTTCGCGATGACGGCAATGCGCGCCGGATCGAGGCCCCATTCGCCGTAGCGCCCGGCGAGAAAGCGCGAAGGCGAGACGAAGCGGTCGACGGGCGCGAAATGCCGGAGCATCGCGGCGCGCCGCGCGGCGAAGGCGTCCGGCGCGTGAGCGGGAAAGCAGGCATGGCACGCCTGCGGCTCGGCGCGCCCGCACGGGATCCGCGCGTAGCCCGTCTTCGCCATCAGCCCCCCGTTGTGGCAGATCGCGGCGAAGTCGTGGAGCGTCAGGACGATCCGCGCTTCCGGCAGCACGTGGCGGATCGCCGGGAGCACCTCCGCGCCGATATGGGCGAAATGCTGCACGAACACGGCGTTCGGCCGGCGCTCCGCAAGGAAGTCGGCGAACGCCGCCGCGCCCCGCTCGTCGCCCCGATGCGCGAACCAGTCGGCCGTTTCCTGCCGCCACAGGAACTCGCCCGGCCCAACCCGCCCGATCGCGCCCGGCTCGATGCGGGGATCGGTCGATCGCGCGAGGAAATCCGCCGCCACGTCGCCGCGCGCCCGCAGCGCCCGGAACAGCGTATGGGCGGCCAGTTCCCCGCCG
The DNA here is from genome assembly GCF_008802405.1 of Plantimonas leprariae. GTDB lineage: Bacteria > Pseudomonadota > Alphaproteobacteria > Rhizobiales > Rhizobiaceae > Plantimonas > Plantimonas leprariae. The sequence continues at coordinate 78,212 of NZ_VZDO01000011.1, read as the reverse complement.
CCGATGCCGGCACGCGGAGATCCGTGGGCGAGAACCAGCGCGCGCATCATCCGGCTCTCAGCGCTCGCGCAGCGACTCTTCGAGGTTCTCCAGCACCGGCGCGGTGACGTATTGGAGCACCGTGCGGCTCTTCGTCGGCACGATCACGGAGGCCTCCATGCCGGCGACGAGCTTGCCCCGGATGTCCTCCGGCACGCTCGCGCCGGAGACCGTCACCTCCACCGCGTAATAGGGCGCGGCGCCGGAGCCGGCCTCGAGAATAGCGTCGCGCGACACGAAGCGCAGCGTGCCCTCGATCGCCTCGCGCCGGTACTTCATCAGGGCGTTGAGGCGGATCGTCACCGCCATGCCTTCCGCCACGCGGTCGATGTCGGAAGGGTGGATCTTCGCCTTCACCACCATGTCGTCGGAATCCGGCACGATGTCGAGGATCGGCTCGCCCGGCCGGATCACGCCGCCGACGGTGAAAACGCGCATCTGCTGCACCGTGCCGGCGACGGGCGAACGAATGTCGGTGCGCGTCAGCATGTCGAGCGCGACCTGCCGCTCCCCCCGGAACTGGGCGACCTGCTTGGCCACTTCCACCAGCGCGTTGGAGGCCTCCTGCCGGTAGTCCTTGCGCACTGCCTCTTTCCGAAGGTCGAGCTCGGCGATCTTGTTCTCGCCCTTCCTCGCGTCGTTGGCCGCCTTGGCGGCGGCGCTTTCGAACAACATCTTCTGCCGCTCCAGCCCGGTGACGCGGCTCATGGCGACGAGGCCGCGCGACAGGAGCGGCTTGACGCTCGCCAGCTCCTTCGAAACGCTTCGCAACTGCTCCGACGCGCTTTTCGCATCGAGCCGCGTCTGGGCGATCTCGTTGCGGGCCTGCGCCTGCTGCGTCTCGACGAGCTCGATCGCGCCGAGCATCACCTGCCGGCGCGACTCGAATTCGCGATGGTTGTCCTCGATCTCGTCCGTCCCGTAGGAGCGGATCAGCGTCGCCGCTTCCTCCGGCACGACCATGTAGTCGATCATGTCGCGCTGGGCGGTGTAGCGCGCCTGCGTGGTCAGGACGCCGGCGAGCGATTTCGCCGCCGCCGCCGCGCTCGCCTCGATGCGCGTCGTGTCGAGGCGGATCAACGTCTGCCCGGCCGCGACGCGGTCGCCGTCGCGGACCAGGATCTCGGCGACAATGCCGCCTTCGAGATGCTGCAGAGTCTTCCGGTAGGATTCCACCGCGAAGGTGCCGTTCGCGACGACGGCGGAATCGATATGGGCGAAGGCCGCCCAGCTCCCGCCGATCCCGACCGACAGGAAGAGAACGGCATAGCCGCGCCGGAGCGAGGCGCGCCAGTCCGTGTTCGGCCGAGGCGCGGGGGTCAGGATCTCGGCGAGCGCCGTCATGCGGCGCGGCTTCCGCCGATGTCGGCCGCGAGGTCGAGGATCGGGGGCGCGGCGGGCGCGGCCTTCAGGCGCGGTAGACGGTTGAAGATCTGCTCGCGCCCGCCGATCGCCTGCACCGTGCCCTCGTTGAGGACGAGGATGTCGTCGCAGAAGGCGAGAAGGCTGATGCGGTGCGAGACGACGATTACCGCGGAGCCCGCATCGCGCATCGCCTGGATGGAGCGGCCGAGCAACTGCTCGGCGCCCGCGTCGAGATTCGAGTTCGGCTCGTCGAGCACCAGAAGGCGCGGCATGCCGTAGACGGCGCGCGCCAGCGCCAGGCGCTGGCGCTGGCCGCCGGACAGCGTGTGCCCGCCGGGACCGAGGCGCGTCGAATAGCCGTTCGGCAGGCCGCGCAGGATGTCGTGGATGCCGGCCATGTCGACCGCCTCGAGGATCTTCTCGGAGGACGCCTGCGGATCGAAGCGCGCGATGTTCTCGGCCACCGTGCCGGGCAGGAACTCCACGTCCTGCGGCACGTAGCCGATATGGCGGCCAAGGTCGTCCGGGTTCCAGTGGGTGAGATCCTGCTCGCCGAAGACCACCGTGCCACGCCGCGCCCGCCAGATGCCGACGAGAAGGCGCGACAGGCAGGACTTGCCGGCCCCGCTGGGACCGACGACGCCGAGGATGCGGCCGGGCTGGAGCGTGAAGCTCACGTCGTTGACGATCGGCTTCTCGATCTCCGGCGGCCCGCCGACGAGGCGCGTGACGACGAGCGCGCCGCGCGGCGGCGGCAGCTCGATATGGCGGGGCGCCGCCTCGACGCTGCGGAGCAGCGCGTCGAGGCGTTTGGTCGCCAGCCAGAAGGACTGGAAGGAGTTCCAGTTGGTGACGATGTGCTGGAGCGGACCCTGCGCGCGCATCATCATCAGGAGCACGACGAAGAGCACGCCGATATGGATGAGGTTTTCCAGGAACAGGAAGCCGCCGAGGCCGTAGACGAGGATCATCTGCCCGTTCTGCACCATGCGCGGCACGAGCCCGATGCGCCCCGCGCGCGTCTGCGCGGCCGCACGCCAGCCGAGCGCGCCGGAATGAAGCCCGTACCAGCGCTCGGTGAGGAAGGGGAGCATGCCCATCACCCGCACCGTCTCGGCATTGCGCGATACGGCGAGGCCGAACTCGTTGGCCTCGCCCTCCAGGCGCTGCGCGTGGCTCATATGCCCGGCGACGAGCGTGTGGGTGGCGAAGGACGCCGCGCCCGACAGGGCGAGGAGGCAGAGGATCAGGACGCCGAAGGCCGGGCTGATCGCGAACATCACGCAAACGAAGAGCGGCGACCAGAAGGCGTCGACGATGGCCGACAGCGAGGGGCCGCACAGGAAGCGGCGCACCGTCTGGAGATCGGCGAGGGCCTGCGCCGGCGAGCCGCCGGCCCCGCGCTTCTCGCGGTTGAAGGCGTCGAAGCAGATGCGCGTCAGCTTCTCGTCGATCACGGTGCCCATGCGCTCCAGCACCTGCGCGCGCACGACCTCGATCAGCGTGAGGGTCACGGTGACGACGGCGGCGATGAGGATGAGCGTCACGAGCGTCGAGCCGCTGCGGCTCGTGCCGACGCGGTCCATGATGCCCATCGGCACGAAGCTCATCGCCATGTAGAGGAAGGGCAGGAAGAAGCCGAAGGCGAAGAGCGCGACATAGCCGTAGGTGAAGCCGCGAAAGATCGCGAGCAGCGGCGAAGTGCCGAGCGATCTCATCGGACCCGCCTGCGGGGCGCGGGGCGCAAGCTCGGGCGCGCGGGCGCGCGCCGCTCCGCCGCGCTTGGCCTTTCGCTGTCCTGGCCGCCGATCTCGCGCAACCCCTGTCCGTTCCTGTTCGCCGCACGGGATCGCGGCACCGACCGAAACGTTTCGAACCGTCCGCGGCCTCGTTCGCCGGACAGAATGCCGGATGTTCGTGAAATAGCCTTTAAGCGATCGAGTTCGGAAAGATGCGGGAATGGTCGGAACGGGTGACGGGCGATGCGCGAACGGGGTTCGCTTCGCCGGCGCGGTGTTTCTCTTGATCGCCGCCACTGCCTCCGCGCCTGCCGGGGCGAGCGAGCCCGAACTCCGGCTCGCGACGGAGGGCGGCGAAACGCTGCTTTTCGACCACGGCACCGAGGCCTGCGAGCCGTGGGACATTCCCGACACGCCGACGCGCGCCTTTCGCGAGGCGAACGGGACGTTGCGCGTGTTCCAGACGACGTTCCGCAACCGCGCGGCCGTCGGCGCGGACTTCGCGTCCCTTCGCCACGACTGCCGGATCGCGTTCCAGGGCCGCGACGATCCCGACCCCGCGAGTTTCGACCACCGGGGCTGGATCGCCGCGACCTGGACCGGCGACGGGAAGACCGTCTTCGCGATCGTCCACGACGAATATCACGGCGAGCGCTTCGGCGCGGCTTGCGGGGCAGAGAGCGGCCCCCTCGCCTGCTGGTACAACGCGCTGACGGCCGCGGTGTCGCGCGACGGCGGCGCAAGCTTCGAAGCCGTGCGGCCCCGCCGCCTCGTCGCGGCGGTGCCGTTCCGGGCGGAGGAAACGCGCGATGGTCATGCCGGCTACTTCGAGCCGACCAACATCGTCGCCCATGACGGCGCGCTGTTCATGATGGCGAACGTCGTGTCGCCCCCGCCGCAGCGCGCCGGCAACTGCCTGCTGCGCACGACCGGGATCGAGGATCCGGCAGGCTGGCGCGCTTTTCGCGACGGCGGCTTCCCGACGCGGTTCGCCGACCCCTATGCGGGCGCCGTCGACGGAGAAGCGCAGCTCTGCGACCCGATTGCGCCGGATGTCCTGCGCTGGCCGGTGACGAGCCTCGTCCGCCATGTTCCGAGCGGGCTCTTCGTCGCCACGATGAAGGGCCGGACGACGGACGGCGACGGACGGGAGCGGACGGGCGTCTTCTATGCGACGAGCCGTGACCTGATCGACTGGCGCGGCCCGGCGCTCCTGTTCGAAGCCCCGATCGCCGGCGACTGCGCCGCGCCGGCCACCCTCGCCTATCCGGCGCTGATCGACACAGGCAGCGAAAGCCGCAACTTCGACACCCTGTCCGGCGACCGCGCCACCCTCACCTTCGTCCGGACGCATCGCAAGGCCTGCAAGGACACGCCCGACCGCGACGTCGCGATGCGGCCGGTTCGGATCACGGTCCCCTGATCACATGCGCGTCGGAACGCCGTTCTTCTCGATGAACGCCTTCATCCGGTCGTAGCGATCCGCGAACAGCGACTGGAAGCGGTCGAAGCGGGCGGGGGCGAAGGCGTCGGCCAGCGTCTGCCGCTCGAACTCCTCGGGCGAATAGATCGGCAGGTCGAAGGTCTCGGCGAGTTCGCGCGAGCGCGTGTCGTAGGCGAACAAGACGCCCGGCACGCCGACCGCGACGGCGGGGAGCACCGCATGGACCCGGTAGCCGAGCGCGGCGTCGAACTGCGGCGCATAGACGTCGTAGTCGCCGGGAGCGCCCACGTAGTAGAGCCGGCTCTCGTAGAGGTCGCGCATCAGGCGGCCCGTGGTCTCGTCGAACCAGCCTTCCGCGACGAGCTTGGCCGCCGCGGCCGCCATGTGCTGCGGCGCCTTGAAGAAGAAGGCCTTCTCCTCCGGCTCGCCGTGGCAGGAAAGATAGAGGTCGGAAACGAGCGCGAGCTTGGCGATGATCCGCTTCTGCGTCACCGCGAAGGCGGCGGGATCGACGGCATAGGTCGAGGACACCTCGCGCCGGAGGCTGAAGGTCAGGCGCTTCGGGCCGCCGGGCGCGTGGACGAGCTTCATCTCGCGGTTCAGGCCCCGGAATACGGACGGGCAGCCGACGATCTCGATGTTGTGGATGCCGTTCCGGTGCATGGTCTCGGCGGTGAAGGCGCCGCGCACGCCGATCGCCGGCGTCCGCTCGGCGATCGCGGCCCAGAGGCGCCGGCCTTCCGGCGGCAGGACGATCGGCCGCTCGGTTTCCGCCTGCGCACCGACGCCGACGCAGAGCACCGGCATGTCCAGCGCCTCGATCCACTGGCCGAAATGCCCCCAGTCCATATCCTCGTGGATGTAGTTCGAGCCGCGCAGAAGGATGAAGTCGCAATTGGCCTTGATGCGCTCGACGCCTGCTTCCGTCACCGGCTCGTCGATGTTGAGGATCGTGCCGTCCGAATAGTCGAGAAGGCGGAGCGTCGAGTCGTAAACGCAGATGTCGCCGGTGTTGTAGTAGCTTTCCAGCGTCGAGCGGAACGGCATGTCGAACCAGACCGCCTCGTGGTTGCCGAGGCGGCGGCCCGAATATTTGACGAGCGCTGCGCGCATGGATTCCCGACTCCGCCGGAAGGTCGAACCTTCTCCAGGAGACTGGGACAAAACCTTGCGGCGGAGGGCTGGCGAGGGGCTTTCGTCGCCGACGAGGCGCCGAGCGCAGTCCATGCAGCGCATGGGCGAGCATCGGCAACGACGCCAACGGCGAAAAGACCCGCCAGACCGACCCGCAGGGGTTTAGTCCCAGTCTCTAAGCCGATGATAAGGAAGAAAGATTAAAACTGTCTGGACCGTCAGCCGAGGAAGGGCAGCCCGAATGCCGGGCGAGGCGCCGCGGGTTCGCCCGCACCCGCCAGCAACCGGGTCAGGCGGGGCAGGCAGACGGACCTGAGGTCGTAGCGCCGGACGATCCGGGCCCGCGCCGCCCGGCCTTTCTCCGCGTGGCGCTCGGGATGCGCGAGCGCGTCGATCAGCGCGTCCGCTAGGCGCGCGGGCTCGTGGAAGGGCACGAGGATTCCGGTCGAGGCGTCGATCACCTCGCGCACCGGCGCCGTGTCGGAGGCGACCATCACGCAGCTCGCCGCCATCGCCTCAAGGCACGACCAGGACAGGACGAAGGGATAGGTCAGGTATGCATGCGCGCGCGACACGCGCAGAACGTCGAGATAGCGCTCGTAGGGAAGGTGCCCGAGGAAATGCAGGCGGTCGAGGTCGATCCGGTCGCGCACCTCCTCGAGGAAGATGCGGTGCCACGTCTGGCCTTCCGGCGGGCGCTGCCCGTAGGACACGCCGAAAGCCCCGACCACCACGACCCGCGCTTTGGGCCGCGCCGCCATCACCGCCGGCAGCGCGCGCATCAGGACGTGGTAGCCGCGCAAGGGTTCGAGGTTGCGCGCGACGAAGGTCAGCACCTCGTCCTCCCGCGTCAGCACCGTCCCGTCGTCGAGAACGAGCCGCGCGTCCGGGTCGGGCGCGACGAGATCGGTATCGACCCCCTCGTGCGCGACGGCGATCTTGCCCGCGTATTCCGCCGGAAAGGTCGAGCGCTGCCATCGCGTCGGCGAGATCGCAAGGTCGGCGTCGGCGAGCCCGAGCAGCGCCATCGCGTTCCGCGCATGGAGGCCGACGAGCCCGTCGAGCCCGAGCGCCGGGAATTCCGGGTCGAAGTTCACGTCGGAGGAATGGGAGCGGTAGAAATATTCGCAATAGTTGACGATGCGCGCTTCGGGAAACACCGCGCGCAGCGGCAGCGCCTCGCCCCAGCCGGAATGGGCGACGACGACATCGGGCGAGAAGCCCGTCTCGGCGAGCATCGTCGCGACGTAGAGCACTTGCTCGGCCCGTCGGCATTCGTTGTCGAAGCGCCGCGCGAAGGGATGCGTCTGCGCGACGTGGCCCGGGCTCATGGCGTAGCGGTGCAGGACGACGCGGCGGAGCGGCCGCGCCGTGTCGGCGCCGATCGCCCGCACCTCGTTCGCCGGGTCGCTCGCAAGGTGAGCCGCGAGATGACGGAACTGCGCCGGGAAGTTGTTGTGGACGAAGAGGTAGTTCACGGCGGCTGCGCGCCGTGGGTCGCCTCGTTGCCCAGGTCCGGCGGCGGAGGCGGCGCGAATTCGCGCCAGTCGATCGCCGGATCGCGCGGATCGAAAAGATCGCTGGCGTCGAGCGCGAAGTTCATCGCTTCCAGCCCCGCCAGCACGAAATCCATCGGGTCGGCGCGGGTCGCCGGCGTTTCGGCGGCTTCCACCGGTGCCTTCTCGGGCACGGGCATGCGCTTGGCGTCGAGATGCCGGCGGGAGAAGAGCATCGCGCCGGCGAGGTCGAGGGCCAGGAAGGATTCGCGCGCCAGGGCCGCAAGCGCCATCGGCTCCAGCGCGTTGAAGCGGCCAGCATCGACGGTGAGGAACTCCGACGCTGCGCCGTCCGCGCCCCGCAGCGGCACGAGCACGTTCGCGATGCGCAGGAGTTCCAGCGCGCGGCCGAGCCGCTCGCCGCCCTCCCGCAGCATCAGAAGCGTGTTGCGGATGGCGTTCATTTCCGGCCCGAGCGCGCCAGTCGCCGGCTCGATGCAGATCGGTGCGCCCTCCGTCGCGATGCGGGTAGAGCCGGGCAGCACTTCGAGACCGTCGACCGGGCGGTCGGACGTGGCCGCGCCGAGGACGAAGGGCCAGGTGCGCAGCGCGATCGGCTGGTAGCCGAGCCGCCAGCGGCCCGCGCCGTCGATCTGCGGCGCGGCGGGATAGCTGGGGTCGAGGATCGCGCCGAGCCGCAGCGTGCCGTCCTCCGCCCGCGCGGCGAGCGCAAGGTGATGGGCGGACAGATGGTATTCGGTGTCGTTCAGCCGCGCCCAGCGGAGAAACGGCGCGAAGCGGAAATCCGTCTGGGGACCGAGCCGCCGGTGCGCCACGAGGCCGAGCGGAATGCGGCCGTCGGTCATCGGCGCGCCGCGGCTGCCGGAGGCGCGACGGTCGCGGCGACGGCGGCCCGCGCCGCGCCGACCAGCGGGCCGGCCCGGAACAGCGACAGGCGGTGCATCGCCAGGAGTTTGGCGGCGGCGATGCCGAATTCGGCCAGCACCGGCGCGAGCCGCGGACCGTCGAAGGCGCTTGTCGGCACCACCAGGAGATCGTCGATGTCGCAACGCCGGCCGAGCCCGAGATCGAAGCCGAGCGGCCAGGGCTCCAGCAGCCCGTGCGTTTCCAGCGCCACCCCGAGGGCGAGCGTCCGGGTGAAGTCGCGCTCGAAGATTTCCAGCGCCTTCAGGCGAAGCTCGGTGGCGCGCGTCGGCCGCCCATCCGGCCCGGCGAGCGGCGCGCCAGCATCCGTCGGCGCGTCTGCCACGGCGACATCGAGGAGGCGCGGATTGCCGGAGGGCGCGAGTGCCGTGTCAGAAGGAAGCAGCAGCGGATAGGCCTGGAAAATCAGCGGCAGGAGCGCGAGGGCGCGGTCGCTGCCGGCGACGAAGCCGGTGCCGTCCTCCATGAGGGTGCGGAGCACGCAAAGTTCCGGCCCGCTGACGCCGCGCCGCCAAACGAGGGGAAAGGTCGCGACGAGCCGCTCCGCCTCGATCGACACGACCGGCACGATCCGGGCGCGGCGCGGCAGCGGATAGCTGAAGGGCGAATAGATGCGGGAGGCCATGACCTCGCCGCCGAGCGGCCGGGGGCATTCGGCGAGCATGGCCGGTCAGGTTCCCGGCCGCGCCGGCACGAAGGCGGCGAAGGCTCCGTCGTCGCGCAATGTGAAGCGCCCGTCGAGATCGAGCATCAGGAGGTCGCGGCCGCCGAAGGCGTGGCGGATGCCGCCGCCGGCCGCGAGCGGCGCGCCGCTCGTATGCGCGCCTTCCACCACGTCGATCTCGCGCCGCCGCTCTGCCCACAGCCCGATCACGGGGGCGACGTGGGGAAAGGCCGCGCGCAGGCCCTGGCCGATCGCAAGAAGATCCGCCGCGCCGAGATCCTCGCGGATCTCGAGTTCCGCCGGTTGGAGAAGGTGCAGTTCCACGATGTCGGCCGCCGCGAGCGCCGCCTCGTCGCAGCGCGCCGCCTCGCTCAACGCCTTGGCGGAGAAGCGCAGGGGTTGCGCATAGACGCCGAACTCGGCGAGGAGCCGCAGCGCCTCGTAGTGTCCCTGATCGAGCCAGCCGCGCGCGCGCATCCAGGCGAGCGTCGCGGGATCGCGCCCCTGCCGCTTGCGGTCCTCGCCCACCGCCCCGCGCGGGGCGAGGCACGCCTCTCCCTGCTTCAGGAGGACGCTGCCGCCTTCGAGCCGCACGTCGAGGACACGCGTGTCGTGCCAGGGCTCCGGGGCGATCGGGAAGCGAAAGCCGGCGACGCCGTCGCCGAGCCCCGCATCCGCCAGATCCTGTCGGAACCGGTCCACGGTGCCGCCGCCGATGCAGGCCTCGTCCACGAAGGCGAGGACGCGCGCGCCGGTGAGGTTCAGCCGGTCCGAGGCGATCCAGCCCTCGACGCGCGTCCGCGACACGAAGTCGATGTGGCCCCGGATCATGGGCCCGCCACCGCCAGCATGGACGCGAAGAAGGCGAGATAGCGCTCGGCCATCGCCGCCGCGCCGGTTGGGGCAGGCAGGCCGGCGCGCAGCGTCGCGGCGTTGCGGGGATCGGCGCCGAGCTTCATCGCGCGGACGAGGTCGCCCGCATCGCCGAGACGGAAATGGAGGCCCGACACGCCGTCGCGCACCTTTTCCGCCATGCCGCCGATGCCCGTGCAGATCACCGGCGCGCCCGCCGCATAGGCCTCCTGGATCACCACCGGCGAGTTCTCCCACCATTTCGACGGGATCAGCACATAGTCGCATTCGCCCATCAGCCGGTGCACGGCGGCGTTGTTGTAGGCGCCCGCGTAGGTGAGGAAGGAATGGCTCTTCAAGGCCTTGTCGAACCGCTCGCCGAATTCGGAGCTTTGCCCAATGAGGTTGCCGTGGATGCGGATGCGCAGCTTCGCTTTCAGCGCCTCGTCGCGCGCGACGAGGTCGGCCGCGTCGAGGATCACGTCGACGCCCTTGAACGGGTTGATCTGCCCGAAGAAGCCGAAGGTCCAGGTGTCGCCGTTCTTCGGCCCCCGCGTGTTCTCCGGAAGCGAGAGGAGGCCGTTCTCGATGACGGTGGTGCGCTCCGCCGGCAGGCCCCATTCGATAAAGCGCTCGGCGAGGAAGCGGCTCGGCGACACGAAGCCGGCGAAATCGCCGAAGCTGTCCAGCATCGTTTCCTTCCGCATCGCGAACTGCATGCGCGAGACGTCCGGGAAACAGGCGGTGCAGCCGTCGCCGGACGGGCGCTCGCACAGAACCTGCGCCGGGCGGGTGATCATCTGCCCGTGATTGTGGCAGAGCGCCAGGAACTCGTGGATCGTCAGAATTGCGGCGGTGCCCGGCAGGACTTTGGCGGCCCGGAGCGCGTTCAGCCCGAGATTGAAGAAGTGGTGGAAGTTCGCGAGCCCGATCCGCTCGGCGCGAAGGATCGCGACGAGCTGGTCCTCGGTCCCGCGCGGCGCGACGTGGTAGAGGTGGTCGTAGCGCTCGTTCTCGGTGAATACGGCAAACTCGTTGCGGTCGCCGAGCGCCAGCCGGTTGCGGTCGGCCGCGTTGCAGGCGCCGACGAAGATCGCGTCCACCCCGATCTGCCGCAGCCCCTTGTAGAGCGCGAAGGCCGCGATCTCCGCGCCGCCCTTCGAGAGCGAGGGATGGGAATGCGAGATCACCGCGATGCGGTCGGGAAGGAGGCGGCGCGCACGCCCGCGCCCGGGAACCGGGTCGATCCTCATGCCGCATCCTTTCGGGAGCCGGCCAGCGCCAGGTCCGCGTCGATCATGTCGGCGAGGCGCGAGGGCTTCGCCCGCTCGATCCGCGCGGCGCAGGCGGGGAGCACGCGATCGAAGCCCGGCGTTTCCGGCAAGGCGTTGCCGCCGAAGACGCCGCGCAGGAAGCGCGGCGCGTCGAGGCTCCAGCCGAGGAGCGCCGGCACGCTCCAGCCGAAGCAAGCGGCCGACAGCGCGCCGTCGACGCGGTCGGGCAGGCCGTTCTCGTCGACGATCTCGAAGCGGTCGACGAAATGGCCGCGCCGGAAAAGGCTCGTCGCCGCCTCGCGCCAGCCTTCCGCGGTGAGGACCACGCCGCGCCCGACATGGACGAAGCGCTCCGCGCCGAGCCGTGTCAGGATGAAGGGCAGTTCGTCCACCGCGTCGAATTCGTGCGGCAGCGCGAAGAGCGACAAGGGCGTCGCGACGCGGGCTTTCAGCTCGTGGAACTGGAGGAGCGCTTCGGAGCGCCCGGCGCCCTGGTCGGCAACGAGCGCGACGCCGATGCTCGCGTCGAGGTCGGGCAGGTGCCGCGCGAGGCGGTCGAAGACGAGGCGAAGGTTGCTGCGCTCCGCCGGCAGCCGGATCACGATCAGGCGCCGGGCCGCCATCGGCGCACCGAACGCCAGCGGCTCGGCGGCCCGCGCGTCCAGCATCCGCCGCACGGCATCGAGGAGGGCCGGATAGAAGGGCTCGTGGCGCAGCGAGGGATAGAGCCGCAGCAGTTCCTCGCCGTCGGCGACGAAATCGAGCAGCCGCAAGGCTTTCGGCTCGACCCGCGACACGGCCATCGACCCGTCGGCGTGGACGATGCGCAGGAGCGGTGCGCCGCCGGTGCTCGCGGGAAGCGCCCCGCGCAGCACCGCGACGAAGCCGGCACGCTGCGTGACAGACGCCCCGCCCCCAAAGGCGGACTGGAGGTCGGGCCTCGCGCGGAATTCGGTCGCCGCGTCGTCGGCCACCATCACGCAGTCGCCGATCTTCAGGTGGAAGGTCTCCACCCGCCGCGCCGGGCTGACGGCCCAGCCTTCCGCGATGCAGCCGAAGCCGGGCACGGCGAGAAGGCGGTCCACCGAGCCTTCCGCGAGGATGCCGGCGGCGGCGGCGGCGCCCGGCAGCCAGTTCGCGGCCGAACCCAGCACCGCCGCGATCGCGTCGGCATTCCGCCCGCCCGCCACCGCCTGCACCTGCCCATAGGCCGCGAGAAAGGCCTCCGTGCGCAGGAGCTTCGTATGGGCGCCGTAGCGCAGGTGAAACTGCCCGTTCCGCCCGACATAGACGAAGCCGTCATCCGCCGCCGGCGGCGGCGTCCAGCTCGTGTCCATTACGCCGATGACGCCGACTTCGCTCAACGGCAAGTCCTGCCGCTCGTAGTGGAGGATCGCGACGCCGGCCGGGATCTTGCGCCGGTCCGCGACCACCGCCGGAAATTCCGGCTCCATCCCGCGCTTCATCGAGCCGACGAACCAGAGCTGGCCCTCGGAGGCGAGATGGAGCGCGTCGATCCGGCCGACCTCGTTGTCGGAGAACGGGCGAAGGGGTTTGCCCGCCAGGCTTTGCGCTTCGAGGCGGAAGGCGGAGAGGCGGGCCAGCAGGCGGTCGCCCTTCGCCGGCGACGCTTCGTCGAAGCGTTTCGCGCCGAGAACGGCGCTCCGCCAGGCCGCGACGCATTCTGCCACCGTCGCGGGCAGCGCGCAGTCCGCTGGCAGCGTGCGGTCCGCGTCCGCCACCCGCACGCCGACCGCGAGCGTGCCGCGATGCGGCGCGAGCTTGGCCAGCCGCGCGAAGACTTCCGGCGCGAAGCGGAAACCCGCGAGGCTTCCCGGCCCGAGGTCCGGGCGCGGCAATCCGGTTTGCGCGAAGGCGAAGGCGTCGGCGCCGACCGTCAGCTCGATCCGGACCGTATCCGCCGGCGCACCCGCTGCCAGCGCCCAGCCCTCGATGCCGGTTAGAGGATCGAAGCCGTCCACCGCGCCGCGCGGGCGCCCGGCGGCATCGTCGCGGGGAGCGGCGGCGGGCAGGACCTCGTCTGTCGCGGTGGCGGGAAACATGGAAGGGCCGTCGGAAGGCGCAACGGGGACGACGCCGCGCAGCGTCAGTTCAGCGCCGGATTGGCGGAGACGATCTCGACCGAGCCACCCTCCGGCAAGACGATCTCGCAGCGTGCCCTAGCGTCGAGCATCACGAGGTTCGTGGCCGACAACGGATAGTCGACGAGGCCCGCAACGCGGCCCGCACCCTCCTCGCCCGCGTCGGCGACATGCGAACCTTCGACGACGCGCAAGACCGCGCGGGCATTCGAATGAACCGCCACCACCGGCGCGCCGCCATCCTGCCGCCCGGCGATCCGCGCGAGTTCGGACCTGAAGTCCGCCGCCCCGCGCACGCGCTGCGTCGCGACGCTCGCCTCCATTTCGAGATAGACCTCCAGAAGATGCGCCGCGACCGCCGCCGCAGGCTCGGCTACCGCCGCTTCCTCCGCGCCGTTGCGCTTCACGAGGCCGCGCTCGTAGACGCCGAAGCTACAGAGGATGCGCAGGTAGTCGAAGTCGGACTGCGCGATGCGGCCATGCTTCAGCGCCCATTTCAGCGCCGCGAGGCGCTGGCGCACCTCCGCCCGGCCGAGGCCCCGCACCACCGCCGCGCCGTGGACCACGGCGGCGTCGCGCTGGAGGAGGATGGCGTCCGAGCCTTCGAGCTTCACGACGATCGAGCCGACCGCCGGGGCGGGCACCGAGATGGGGAAGGAGAAGCCGAGATAGCCGTCGCCCATGCCGGCATCCGCGAGGTCCGCGCGGAAGGCTCCGACCTTGCCGGCGCCGACGCAGGTCTCGTTCTGGAAGGCCAGCACGGTCCGATCGCGCACCCGGCCGTCTTCCGTGAAGATCCAGCCCTCAATGATCTCGCTCGACGCGAACTCGATACTGCCGCGGATCATCGCCCCGGATCCCGTATGCCGACTAACTCGCTGAGATTAGGAGTTAAAAACGTTACGAAGCGGTGTATGCGCCAAACCGCCGCCACAATTGGCGCCAGCAGTGCGCGCCGGCGGGGCGAACGGTTCGCTCGAACTCGACCGTTTCGCTTAAAGCCGCGTTCAGCGTATCCTTCAACCCATTTCTCATGCCCTGCCGGTAGAGTTCAATGAGCGCCCGGGAATTGCCCCGCGCGTCTTGCGGGGGTCGAGGATGAGCGACGGGCAGCGCACGGCGACGCTTTCGGTGGAACGCGGTCTCCACACCCTCACCTATCGCTTCGATCCGAGCTTCGCGCTGGCGCTCGCCGCCGCTCCGGTGGTCGACGTCGTTCATGCCAGCGCCGGCATCTCTATCCTTTCGGCCCCCGGCACCGAGTTCGGCGTCCTCGCAGAACCCGGCCAGGGCCTCGTGGTGCTGGCCGAACAGCCGGGCACGCTGCATCTCGTGGTGCGTCCGAGCGTTCCCGGCGGCAGTCTCGACGCGGAACTGGCGCTCACGCGCGTCGAGGCGCCGCGCCCGGCGATGGCGAAGGGCGGCCCCGAGCGCTCCCCTCTGCCGGACGGCGCCGGGGAGTTCCTCGTTCGCGCCCATCTTTCGCTCCGCGGCGACGTGTCGGGCGGGCGCGGAAGCTGGATCGGCGGACCGCAGGCGCCGGGGCGCATCGAGGGTCTGGAGATCCGTCCGATCGGCGGTGCCCTCGCGCTCGAATACCAGGTCGCGACGGCGGGCCGCACGGGCGGCTGGTCGGCCTGGGTTCCGGCGGGCGCCTATGCGGGCTCGCGCGGCAAGGGCATGCCGCTCATCGGCCTGCGCATCCGCCTGCGGGGCGACGCCCCCGACCATCTGGAACTTCGCGGCGAGGCCCTGTTCCTCGGCGCCTCGCCGATCGCGCGGAACGGCCGCGAGATCGAGCTCGTCGGCGCTTCGCCGCTCGACCCGCTGGTGGGCCTGCGCCTCGACATCGCGGCGGCAGCCGAAGCGGGCGAAGCCGGCGCGCCCCAGGGCCAGAACGACGCCGCCCCGGCGCTGAACCGCCTGCGCGTCTTCCGGCGCACCCAGCCCGACGCAAGGGCCGCATGACCGCAGGGCCCGTCCCGGACCCGGATCGGGAGGCGGCGGCCGCCGTGAGGGCGCGCCGTGGCTGAGATCTATTCGAGCTCCGAGGCTTCCAGCCATTCGACGCTTTCGGCCGAGGACGCCGACCATATCCAGCGCGTTCTTGCCGATCTCGGGCTCGGCGACGGTCACGGCGCCGCTGCGCAGGGAACGGACGGGCACGACGCCGCGCCGGCCGCAGCCCTGGCCGCCGACACGCACCCCGCCGCCGATGCGCCCGCCCACGACAACGGCGCGAGCCTCGCCGCGCATGACGGCGGCGACGCGTTCCACATTTCCGGCCTCGGCGACGCCGCGCCGGCCGGCACCGACAGCGCGGCCGCCGGCTCGTCCGACGACGCATCCGCGCACGCCGCCACTCCCGCGTCCACCCTTGCAAACGACGCGGGCGCGGTGGCCCATGCGAGCACCGGCGCCACCACTCCGCCGAGCGCCGCGGCCGACACGCTGGCCGGCGGCAACGGCATGGATACCCTGTGGGGCAGCGAGGCGTCGCCCTTCGCTCCGGGCGCAGGCGCGACGCATGCCGAAGGCGGTCAGGCGGCAGGAGCGGCGAGCGGCGCGGACGCCTTCGGCCATCCCGGCACCGACACGCTCGCCGGCGCGCACGCCGCCGATCCCGGCGCAACCGACGCGGCGGCCCTTCACACCGGCGCCGATACGCCCGCCGCCCATCCGAGCCACGACACGCTCGACGGCTCGGCCGCCACCCCCCACGCCGGCGCGACCGACGTCTTCGGCAGCCATTCGACGATCATCGGCGGTGCAGGCAACGACACGCTCGCCCAGCACGACGCTTCCGGCACGGCGAACTGGAGCCAAGCCGGCACGGCCGACCACGGCTTTGCCGACGGCACCGGCTGGCACGCGACCGCCGCCGAGGGGACCGCGAGCGATCACTTCTCGAACTGGATGACCATGGAAAGCGTCGCCGGCGGCGACGGCTCGGACATCTACGCCATGGCCCATCACGCCGGCGCCGACACCGCCGATGCGGGCGGCGCGACGGGCGGCGACTATGACGGCGCCTTCCACGACCAGGGCTACCCCACCGGCCATTTCGCGCCGGAACCCTCCGCGATCGTCACCTTCGGCGACGGCTACGGCGCGCACCCCGCCACGCTCGACCACACGCAGTTCCACGACACGGTTTACAATATCTGAAGCATGTCCGGCGAGGATGAGGCGGGAAGCCCGCGCGGCTTGCCCCATCCGGCGGGGTTCGGCGACACGCGATGAGTTTCGAGGCGGAGCGGCAGGCGGGAATCGAAGCCAGGGCGGCGGGGCGGCGGGAGGATGCGCTCGGGCATTTCCGCGCGGCTCTCGCGCTGCGCCCCGCCGAGCTTGGCTGCCGCTGCGACGCGGCGGGCGAACTCATCGCGCTAGGTCGCCTCGCCGAGGCCGAGATCGAGGCGCGGCTCGGGCTCGACGCGGTTCCCGGTTTCGCACCGCTCCATCGCGCCCTCGCCCTCGCCCTGCGCGCCCGGGGCGACCGGGCCGGCGCGCTCGACGCCTTCCGCGCCGCCGCCCGCGCCGATCCGCGCGACCTCTGGCACCGGCACGACATCGGCATGGAACTCCGCGCACTCGGGCGGGAGGCGGAGGCCGACGCGGCGTTCGGCGCCGTTGCTGCCGGCACCCCCCTCCCCCATGCCCTCCGGGCGCTCGGCGAAAGCGCGCGAAGCCGGGGCGAGGGGGACGCCGCGCTCGCGCTCTTCGCGGCGGCCGCGCGGCTTCTGCCGGCCGATCCTTGGTTCGCGCTCGACGTCGCCGTGGCGCTCCGGGTGCTCGACCGCCTTGCCGAGGCGGAGACCGCTACAACTGCGCTTCTCGCCGCCCATCCGGGCTTCGTGCCCGGCGCCTGCGAGCGGGCGGAGCTGCTTCTTCGCCTCGACCGGGCGCCGGAGGCCGAGACCCTCTACGCCCGGCTCCTCGTGTCCGATCCAAGCCTCGTCGCGGCCTATCGCGGCCTCGCGCGCATCGCTGCGGCCCGGGGCGACGCGATGATGGCGGCGGCGCATCTCGCCGGCGCGGTGCGGGCGCGGCCGGCGGACGCGGCCCTTCGGCTCGAATGGGCGGCGGCCCTAAAGCGCGCCGGGCGCTGGGTCGAGGCCGAGCCCCTCCTTCGCGGCCTCCTCGGGCCGCCCACGACCGCCGTTTCGGCGCAGCTCGAACTCTACCCCATCGTGAAGCGGCGCGCGGGCCACGCGGCGGCGCTGGCGCTTCTCGAAGCAGCACGCGACCTCGATCCTCGTCATCCGCGGGCGCTCCTGATGCTCGGCGACCATGCCCGCGAGCGGGGCGACTTGGCTGCGGCAGAGCGCTGGTATGACGCCACGCTCGATGCCAGCCCCCACTTTTATTGGGCGCTCGTCGGCCGAGCGGCGACGGCGCGGGCGCGGGACGACACAGCCGGAGCGTTCGCGCTTCTCGAAGCCGCCGCCGGAGCCGATCCGCACGAGCACCACGCGACGATCGAGCTTGCCGCCCTCCACCGCGAGAACGGCGACTTCGCAGCGGCCCGCGCCGCGCTCGGCCGCGTTCCGGCCGACTCCCCCCGCGCTGGCGAGGCGGCGCTCGCCGCCGCCCTCGTGCTTCGCGCCGAGGGCCGCTGGGACGCCGCTGCCGCCGCCTTTCTCGACGCAGCCGAGCGCTTTCCGGCCCGCGTCGAGGCGCTGGTCGAAGCCGCGGAGGATTTCGCGCGCGCCGGCGCGGACGAGGCCGCGGCGCGCGCCCTCGACGCGGCGCGCCGCCGCGACCCGGATCATCCGGCCGTGCTCGACATTCTCGCCCGCCGCGCCTTGTCCCGCGACGACTACGATGCCGCCCGCGCACATCTCGGCCGCGCCATCGCGCTCGATCCCGGCCGGTTATGGCCGCCGCTCGGCCTCGCGCGCATCCGCGCGACGCTCGGCGACATCGCCGGCACCCTCGCCGACCTCGACGCCTGCGAGGCGCGGTTCGGCGGGCGGCCCGAGATCGCGGAAGCGCGGATCGCGCTCCTCCGCCAGACCGGCGAGCGGAACGCGGCGCGCGATCGGGTTGGAGAGGCCCGCCGCCTTTATCCCCACCATGCTGGGCTGCGGCAGGAGGCCGTGCTGCTCGCCCTCGACGAGGGGCGCTTCGCGGACGCCGAGGCGCCGCTCGCCGGAACCATCGCACAGGAGGGCGCGCGACTCCTGTTCCTCCGCTCGCTCGTTCATGCCGCGCGCTTCGACATGGAGGCGGCGATCCGACTCGGCGAAGCGGCGCTCGCCGCCTTGCCGGGCGACGGCTGGCTGCGCAACCGCGTGATCCACGCCGCGCTGGTCGACCTCGATCTCGACCGCGCCGGCCGGCATCTCGCGGCGCTCGCCGCGCTCGAAGCCGTGGCGAGCCGCGCCAAGGGCAAATCCGCCAACGCTTCGCAAAGCCATTACGGGCAAATCTACGACGAGTTCCGCCTCGATCGGGAGGCCGTCGCTGCGGTGCGCCAAGCGCGCGTGCTGCCCGCCGAGCGCCGCCTCGCCGCGCTGGCGGCGGTGGTCGCCGCCTTTCCGGATTCCACCGCCGCCGCGATCCGCTATTTCGTCGAGCGCCGCAGCTCGCCCCCGCCACCGCCCGATCCGGCGCGCATGACCGCGATTCCGCAGGTGATCCACCAATACTGGAACGACCCGGTGCCGCCTGCCGACCTCGCCCTCTATGCGGCCTCCTGGCGAGATCTGCATCCCCGTCACCGCTATCGCCTCTGGAACGAAGCCGAAGCGCGCGCTGTTCTCGCGGGCGTTTCCACCGAGGCGCTCCGGGCGTTCGAACGCGCGAGAGAGCCGGCGATGAAGGCCGACCTCTTCCGCCTCGCGCTCCTCTTCGAGGCGGGCGGCATCTATGCCGATATGGACGACCGCTGCCTCGCGAGCCTCGAACCGCTGCTGGTCGCCGGCCATTCGATGGTCGTTTATCAGGAGGACCTCGGCTCGCTCGGCAACAACCTCATCGCGGCGACGGCGCGCCATCCGGTGATCGGGCGCGCCCTCCGGCTCGGCGTCGAGGCGGTGAACCGGGGCGATTCCGACATCCTTTGGCTCGCGACCGGTCCGGGATTGCTGACGCGCGCTGCGGCGCAGGTGCTCGGCGAAGGCGGGGCGCCGGAGCTTCTCGTTCTCGACCGCCCGGCGCTCGGCGCCCATGTCGCGATCCACTGCCTCGCCGGCTACAAGGCGACGGAGCGGCACTGGAGCCGTACCGCCTTCGGCCGCGCGCGCAGCGCTCAGGCCGCGAGGGTGAGCGCCGCCTGAGGAAGCGCCGTCGCCCGTTCGGCCAGCATCCGGCGGACCGCCCGCGGCACCTGGCGGGCGGATTTCGCGCGCGGCAGGTCCATCTCGGCAACCGGCTCCGCAGCCCCAAGCAGCGCTTCGCGCTCGGCCCAGTTATCGAAGGCGAGCCGTTCCGGGTTGTCGACGAACGTTTCCGCCGCGAGCCCTTCGGCGAGGATCAGGGAATGGCGGGAGAGCTCCACGTGGAGATAGAGCAGCCGCTCCGGTCCGTCGCTTTCGCGCGTCACCGCGACGCCGTCCACCAGCGCTCCCGCGTGGACGAGGACGCCGCCGATCGCGACCGCATGGTCCGACGACAGGAAGAGATCGCGCGCCGGCAGGGCGGGGCCGATCGCCCCGGCGCGGATGCGGATCGGCAGGACGCGCAGCGGATCGCCGGAGCGCGCGTCGACCGTCTGCCTTCCGATCCAGCGCACCGGCTCGGCCGCGCCTCCCACGGTCAGAACGAGGTCACCGGGCCGCAGCGCCTCGACCGGACACGCGCCGCCGGGCGTCGCGATCAGGGTTCCCGGCCGGAAGCAGACCGGCGACGCGACGTCGGCCGGCATGCTTACCCCCGTGCCGGTGGCCGGGGTCGTCGCCGTGGTGGTGCCGGCACCGGACGGTGCGCCCGAGCCGCCGGTCTCGCCGATATGCGGCGAGCCCGAGTCGGAAGAGCCCGAACCGGTGGAGCCCGTCGCGGCATTCGCGGCATCCGTCGCGGCGCTGCTGGCGGACGATGCTCCGCCCCCGCCGCCATCGCTCGTGCCGCCGCCGCCCTCGTTTCCGCCGGAGCCGCCGTTCTCGCCCGTGCCGGCCGTGCCGCTGCCCGCGCTGCCGCCTTCGCCGCCCGAGGCGGTGGCGGACGACCCGCCGCCCGATCCGGCTTCACCGCCGCCGCCATCGCGTCCGCCGGCCGCTGTCGCGTCGCCGCGCGCGTCGGATCGCCCTTCGCCGCGCCCTGCCTCGCGCGATGGCCCCGGCGTGTTGATTCCGCCCGCCCCGGCGCCGCCGGCGCCCGGGCCCGCGCTGGCGCCGCGCGCCGCGCCGCCGCTCGCCGCAGCGGACGCCGCCTGCCCGCCGCCACCGCCGCCGGCGCCGCTGCCGGCCTCGCCGGTGCTCCTTCCCTGATCCGCCGCGTCGTTCGCGCCGGCGCGCGCCTCGCTGCCGCTCGCCTCGCCGCGCCCGCCAGGGCCAGCGCCCGGCCCCTGCGTCGCGGCGGCTGCCGTGGTCGTGGCGGCCATGCTGTTCGACATGATGGCGCCGACGGTGCCGGCATCCGTGCCGCCGGACCGCTCGCGGCTGTCACCGGCGCCGCCGCCCGGCGCATCGTCCTGCTCGTGGCTCTCGCTCATCGCCGCGCCTGAACTTCCGCCGGCATCGCCCGGCCCGGCGAAGGATGCCGTCTGGACCACGCCGCGCCAAGCAAGTTGTTGAATCATCGCAAGCAAAGCGTGAACGAGGTCAGCCTCCCGAAAGCCAGCGCCGGCATTCTTCCGCGCGGCGCGAACGGCGAGCGAAGGCATTCCCAACCCCGATGGATCTCGTGGCAGCATGGCGCACGCTCGCGCTCGGCGACGCCGACCGCCACGCCGACGCGCTGGTACTCGCCGCGACGCGGGCGCTGCGCGGCGGCCGGCCGGCCGAGGCGTTCGAGTTCATCGACCGCCGTTGCCGGATCGCGCGGCCCCCGCGCGCGGTGGACTTGGCGATCCGGGCGCTGGCGAGCGCGCTCTGCGGCTTTCCGGCCGAGGCCGAGCGCGACTTGGCGCGGGCGGAAAGCGCCGACCCCCTCGACCCGATGGTGGCGATGACGCGCCTGCGGCTCGGCGCCGACGCCCCGACGCTCCGGCGCCTCGCGGGCGACATCGCGAACGGCGGCAGGCCGGTGGCCCCGAGCCTTCTCCAAGCCGTCCTGAAGCAGTTCGTCGCCGTAGCCAACGAGGACGGCGCACCGCGGGCGCTGGCAGGGCTCGACGTCCTCGACGGCCGCCTGTCGGGTTTCGCCGCCTGGCCGGCGGGACTGCCCGTCGCGCTGGAGATCGGGGCTGCGGACGGCACCGAGCGCTTCCCCCTTCGCCACGATCCGGCGCTCGCCTTCGCGCCGGACGGCTTCGACGCCTGCCGCCTCGACGCGCGGCTCGAGATCGTCCCCGAAAGCTATCGCCTCCTTGCCGAGGACGGCGCGGTTCTGGCGGACGGCCGGATCTGGCCGCGCCGCTCCCGCCTCCCCGCCACCGCCGCGCGCCGCCGGGCGCCGGAGCGCGTTCCCCCGCGCGCGTCTGTCACCGTCGTCGTGCCGGTCTATCGCGGCTTCGAGGCGACGCGGGACTGCTTCGCCGCGCTTTTCGCCGAGGCCGAGCGCCACGCGGACCTTCGCATCGTCGCCGTGGACGACGCCTCGCCCGAACCGGCGGTCGCGGGGCTTCTCGACGCGCATGCGGCGAACGGGCGGATCGCGCTTCGGCGGAACGGCACCAATCTCGGCTTCGCGGGCGCGGTCGGGCGCGGGCTCGAAGGCGAGCGCGGCCGCGACATCCTCCTCCTCAACGCCGACGCGGTGCTGCCGGCCGGGGCGGTCGCGCGGCTCGCCGCCGCCGTCTACTCGGCGCCCGCGATCGGCACGGCGACGCCGTTCTCCAACAACGGCGAATATGCGAGCCTGCCGCGCCACGCCGCCGCGAGCCCGGCGCCCACGCCCGAGGCCGCGGTGCGCATCGACGCAGCCGCCGCGCGAATCGGCGGCGGCACGGTGGTGGACCTGCCGACCGGCACCGGCTTCTGCCTTTTCGTGCGTCACGACTGCATGGCGGCGGTGGGCGGCCTGCCGCTCGTCTACGGGCGCGGTTATTTCGAGGACATGGAGTTTTGCCTCGGCGCCCGCCGCGCAGGCTTTCGCAACGTCTGCGCGACGTCCGTCTACGTCGTGCACCGCGGTTCGGAGTCCTTCGGCGCGGCGAAGCGCGGGCTCGCCGTGCGCAATCTCGCGATTCTCCGCCAGCGCTTTCCCGGCATCGAGGCGGAATGCGCGGCCTATGCCGAAGCCGACCCGCTGGCAAGCGCGCGCGCCGCGCTGATCGCGGCGGCCGGCGACGCCTTTCCGCCCGAGCCACCGCCGGAGGCGCCCGCGCCCCTCGCCGACCCGCCACCCGGATCGCGCGCGCGGCCGCCGACGCTCGGCGTCCTTGTGCCCGATCCGGCGCCCGCCCTCGACGCCTTCCTCGCCCGCCTGTCGGCGGCGCTCCGGCTGGTAGCGCCCGCGGCGCGGATCGTGGTGATAGGCCGCGCGGCGGACGATCTCGCGCTCATGGGGCGCGGCAACGTCTTCGTCACCGGGCCGCTCGCGGAGGGCGAGCATCGCAGCGTCGCCCTTCGCTACGGCGTTCGCGCGCTTCTCGTTCCCCCGCTTCCCGCGCCCGATCCCAGCCTTCCCGTCCTCACCTTCGCCTGTCCCGAAAGGGTGGGCGCCCCCTTTCCGGACATCCCCGCTCATGCCGTCGACCCCGCCGCCGCCCACGCGATCGCCGCTGAGTTCGCTCGTCGCATCGAGGCGCCGGCGCCGGGGTGACGGCGAGTCGCCGGCGCCGCCCGGCGCCCCCGAAGGCGTCGTCTCCACCCTCCGGCTGACGGGCGCGGGCGTCCTGGAAGGCCACGTCTTCGACGCCGCCGACCCGGCGCGCCGCTTCGTGGTGGAACTCGTTCTCGACGGCGAACCGCAGGCCATCGCCCGCGCCGAACTGTTCCAGCCGGGTCTCGGACCCGCCGCCGGCGACGGCTGCCACGGCTTCTGCTTCCACATCGACCCGGCGCTGCTGCCGCACGTCCGCATCGCCGCCGTCTGGATCGCGAACGGCGGCGCGCCTGTCGGCGAGGCCGTGGACCTCAAGGCCGGCGCGGTTTCGGCCGCCTCGCCGCTTTCGGAGGGCGGCGTCGAATGGACGGGCGACCTCGCGCTGCGCGGCTGGCTGCGCCGCGACGCCGCGCCCTTCCCGGCGCTCGTGGAAGCCTGGGCGGACGGGGCTTGCGTCGCGACCGCGCGGGCCGATCGCTGGCGCTCGGTGGCGCGCGGGAACCTGCGTGTCGCCGAGCCCGGCTTCGACTTGCACCTGCCTGCGGAGTTCGCCGACGGGCGCGCCCATGCGATCGAGGTGCTTTGCGACGGCAAGCCGCTGCCGAACAGCCCCGTCCGCCTCGTCGCCTTTCCGCAAGGGCTGCGCGCCCATCTTCTCGATCGGGCCGCAACGGAAGCGGAGGCCGAAATCGGCCGGCTCTTCGACGAGCGCTTCCCGGCGAGCGTTCCCTTCGGGCGTTTCGCGGCATGGGAGAAGCGGTTTGCGCCGGCGCTTTCGAGCCGGGCGCACGCCAACCTGCTCGCCGTCGTCGCGGTCGGCGCGGACGGGGGCGAGCGGACACTCGGCGGAGCCGGGCTCGATGCCGCCGGGGATTGGGTCGGCACGATGCTGCCGGCACCGGGCGACGCCCGGCAGCGCTTCGCGCCGAGCGACCTTCTGGCCTTCCTCGCCAACGAGGCGACGGCAGACATCGTGCTCTTCGCGGCGGCCGGCACCGAGATCCGCGCGGGCGGGCTGGAGCGCCTCGCCGCCGCGCTCGCCGACGACCGGGCGGCCGAAATCGCCTACGGCGACGTGCTCCTGCGGAGCGCCGACGGCACGCTCGCGCCGCTCGCCTTGCCTGCCTTCGACTACGAGCGGACACTGGAACAGGGCATCGGCACCCATTGCTTCATGATGCGGCGCGCGGCGGCGATTGCGGCGGCGACAAGCGGCGCGGACGACCTCGCCCGTCTCTTTCTCCACCCGGTGGAAGCCGGCGGCGTCGGGGCGGGCGCGCATCTCCACGTGCCGGGCTTCGGCGCGGTGCTGCCGCCCTTCGTGGGGAGCGAGGCGGGCGATCTCCGCCGCTCGGTCCGGGCGCATCTCGCCGCGCGCGGCTGCGCCGCCGAGGTGACGGAGCGAGCGGCCGCGACGCTGCCGGCCGTGCGCGTCGCACGATCCGCCCCGCCGCGCCCGCTAGCGCTGGTGATCGATGCCGGCGCCGACGCCGCGCGCGTCGCGCCGGTTCTCGAAGCGCTGGACGCCGGACGCGGGCGGCAGGCGCCGCGGATCGTGGTCGCCATGTCGGTCGATCCCGGCGAGCGCCTCCAGCGCGATCTCGACCTCGCGGGCGTCGCGCTCTGCCGCTCGCCGCCCGGTACGGGCCAAGCGCGGCGCCTCGGCGCGGCGGTGGAGGGCGTGGAGGCGGAGCTCGTCTGCCTTCTCGACGCGCGGCTGCGGCCGGCCGCGCCGGACTGGCTGGACGAGTTGCTCGGGCGCTTCGCGGAAGACGGCGTCGGCGCCGTCGCGCCGCTCGTGCTCGGCTCCTGCGGGCTGGTCGCCGAAGCGGGTCTGGTGCTCGGCCCCACGGGTGCGCCCGTTCCGGCCTTCGCCGACCGGCAGCACGGCGACCCCGGCTTTGGCGACGCGCTCCTCGTGGCTCGGCAGGCGGCGGCGGTCGGGCCGGGCTGCCTTCTCACGCGCCGCGCCGATTTCCTGGCGCTTGGCGGCTTCGATCCCTTGCTCTTTCCGGACCATCTCGGCGCGGTCGACTACTCCCTGAAGTTGCAGGCGCTCGGCCGGCGCGTCGTCGTCACGCCCGACGCGGTCGTCGCCTTTGCTGCGGGCAGCGACGCGACGAGTGCCGAAACGCCGGCGCACCGAGTCGCGCGCGAGCGCGAAGCGCGCGTTCTTTTCGCGCGCTGGACGACGGTTCTCGCGAACGATCCGTTCTACAGCCCGCTTCTCGGGCGCGGCGCCCCCGGCTTCGCCGGTCTCGCTTGGCCGCCGGGCGACCGGTCCCCGCGCCGCCCAACCGTCCCCCAGCCCCACGCGGTGCCGCCAGGCTGGTAAGGCCGGCCGAGCGCCGCTCGCCGCCTGCAAGGCGACATGCCCGAGCCCTCGACCTTCTCCAAACGCCGCCACAGGCGCTTTCGCGACGCCGACCTTTTGCATGCACTCTTCGCAATGGTGATGCGCCGCCGCATGGCGGGAAGCTCGGTTGACGGAGAGGGCTCGGCGATGGACGCAGCCTGATCGTTGCTGATGCCCAGCGCCAGCGGGGCGTGAAGCCAGCTGAGGATCTCCATCCCGTGTGGCACGCTGAGTGGTGCGAGAATGTCTCACCACGCTTAACGATGCCGCCTTCGGCGCGGCGACGCCGGAGGAGCCGAAGTTCGTCTCGCCAGTGGATCAGGCGGCCCTGCCGTCTTCGCCGACTGCACCAACGATCCGGTGGACGTGGAGAACGCGATCATCGTTGACGTCGAGGTCACCACCGCGGTTCGACAGGCCGAGGGGGGCGCTGCCAAAGAGATAATCGAGCGCGGTCACGACGATTTCGGGCTCTGGCTTGAGCGGCTGTCTACTTCGAGCCGCCATAGGTAGATACGTTACGCCGAATGATAATCTGGAAACCGCATGGCTCCGTTGGGTCGTGTTCCTTGGCGCAATGTAGCTGAGAGGTGGTCATCGGCGGTTGCGGGGCTGGGCCGGGTTGCGAGCGCCGGCCGCGAGCTCGAGTGCCCCCGATGGCCCACACAATGATGAACCTGCGCGAGCTCATGGAGAAGAGCGCCGACGCTGATCTGCCGCGTGAGATGATCGGCTTTGCCGCCGAGCGGCTGATGGAGTTGGAGGTCGGCGGCCTGACCGGCGCAGCCCACGGCGAGAAGAGCGCTAAGTGGCTGGTCCAGCGCAACGGCTACCGTGACCGAGAATGGCAGACCCGGGCCGGCAGGGTGGAGTTGTGCATCCCCAAGCTGCGCAAGGGCAGCTACTTCCCCGGCTTCCTCGAGCCGCGTCGGATGGCCGGGAAGGCGCTCACCGCCCCGATCCAAGAAGTCTACATCCAGCGCATCTCAACCCGCTCGGTCGACGACCTCGTCCAAGCCATGGGCGGCACGGGCGTCTCGAAGAGCCAAGTCTCACGCCTGTGCCAGGAGATCGATGAACGCGTCGGTGTATTCCTCGACCGCCCCATCGAAGGCGAGTGGCCCTACCTCTGGATCGACGCGACCTACGTGAGGTCCGCCAGGACGGGCGCATCGTCTCTGTCGCCGTGATGGTGGCGGTGGGCGTCGACAGCGACGGCCGGCGCGAGGGGCTGGGCCTGGACATGGGTCCGTTTGAGGCCGAGACGTTCTGGACGGCCTTCCTCCGGAAGCTCGCGCGCCGCGGCCTGCGCGGGGTCAAGCTCGTCGTCTCGGACGCGCACGAGGGCATCAAGGCCTCAATGGTCAAGGCGGTGAACGCCAATTGGCAGCGCTGCCGCGTCCACTTCATGCGCAACGTCCTCGCCCATGCCGGACGCAGCGGGCGGAGCGTCGTCTCCGCCTTCATCGCCACCGCGTTTGCCCAGGACGATGCCGAGGTCGCGCGTCAGCAGTGGCGGCGGGTGGCCGATCAACTCTGGTCCAAGGTCCCAAAGCTTGCTGCCCTGATGGACGAGGCCGAGCCGGACGTGCCGGCCTACATGGGCTTCCCAGCCGCCCACCGGGTCAAGCTGCACTCGACGAACCCGCTGAAACGCCTTAACGGCGAGATCAAGCGTCGCACCGAGGTGGTCGGCATCTTCCCCGACGAGGCGGCCATCACCCGCCTCGTCGGCACGATCCTGCTTGTTGAAACGCGAAGTCCCGCAACTCGCCGCCGTTTGAAGACTGCTTCTCTTGGAAGCGACTGGAAATCGGTGGAAGCGATCAGTCCTATGTCCTCTTCTCGTAAGCGGACTGTCTCTTTTCCACCAATAGTGTTGAAAAAGGCCGTATCCTGTGCGGCGCCGAGGCGGCACCGGTCATCGCTTCAGGACGCGGCGGGGTTGGCGGAGGGCCTATCGCCCGTCAGGTCCCCGGGATTGGCTGCTTGGCGACGTAGAGCTTGGCCATCTTCCTCAGGTTCTGCGCGGTGGCGGCCAGATGGAACTCGTCGCGGGCGCCGTTCGGTCCTCTTAAGTGCAAGCGGTCGAGCTTCAGGATGCGTTTGAGATGAGCAAACAGCATCTCGACCTTCTTTCGTTGGCGTCGTGACGCTGTGTAGGCATCGGTCTTGGCGATCGCCCGCGCCATGTCGCGGGCTCCCTCGAAGACGGACCGCGTCACCTTGCGGACCGGGGCGTTCGGACAGCATTGCGGCTTCAACTCGCAAGCCCGGCAGTCGGTGAGGCTGGCACGGTAGCGCAGCGTGTTGTCCTGATTGATCCCATCACGGGGCGTGGCGAAGCGGCGCCGGTAGAGTTCGAGCGTCTGGCGCGCCGGCGGCTCGCCGCCTTCGGGCTCGGCAATCAGGACGTCGAGGACATCGTGCAGGAAGCGCTCCTCGCCATTCATCTGAAGCGCGGGACCTGGGACGTGCGTCGGCCGATAGGGCCGTGGATCTCGGTGATCGTGCGCAACAAGCTGATCGACGCCCTCCGCCGTCGTGGTCACCAGGCGAGCGTGCCGATCGAGGATATCGTCGACCTCGTCGCGGACGAGCGGCAGAGCGTCTCGACGGACGAACAGGACATCGGTCGGATGATGGAACACCTGAAGCCGGTGCAGCGCGACATCGTTCGCGCCATCTCGCTCGACGGCTCCAGCGTTCGCGATACTGCCGCGCGGCTCTCGATGACGGAAGGCGCGGTGCGCGTCGCGCTGCATAGGGCACTCAGAAGTTTGGCCGCGATCTACCGCGGAGGCACGACATGAACGCCGAGAATGACGGTTCACCCAGACCGGCGATGGGAACGGACCGCCTCATCGAAATCCTGGCAAAGGACGCCGGCGTGCGGACGCGCTTCGGCGGCACCATACTCAAGGCGGCGGCGTTCGGCGTGATCGCCGCCGCGGCGTTCTATCTCGCCATGCTGCATCCGCGCCCCGACCTTGAGACTGTCGTGCGAACCACTCGCGTCCTGTTCAAGTTCATCGTGACGGTGCCGCTGGCCGTCGCCACGATCGGGCTGCTCGATCGCATCGGCCGCCCGGCGGCGCCGCTCGGGATCTGGCCGTGGCTGCTCGGCGGCGTCGGCGCCGTGCTGGCTGTCGGCGTCGGCATCGAGCTGGCGATGTTGCCGCCGGCAGAATGGGCGACCCGCCTCGTTGGAACGAACGCTCGCTACTGCCTTCTGTTCATCCCCTTGATCGCGATCGGACCGCTCGTCTGCTTCATCGCCGCGCTGCGGCAGGGCATGCCGACGCGTCCGGGCCTTGCCGGCGCCGCGGCGGGCGTCGCCTCCGCCGCGATCGCAGCCGCCCTCTACGCCACCCACTGCCCCGACGACAGTCCGCTGTTCGTGGCCACCTGGTACACGCTCGCGACCGGCATCGTCGCCACCTGCGGCTACTTCGCGGGCCGACGCTTCCTGCGAACCTGACGCGACCTGTAGCCTTCAACATCCTGCTGCCCGTGGACGGCTGACTTTTCGCAGAACCGTCTCAACCGATCAGCAGCTTCTTGCGACGCTCCGGATCGACGAAGGCGGCCAGTGTAGCCGCGGCGGCCTGCTCTGCGGTGACAGGCAATTCGGCATCGGCGATCTCGCCGGCGACCCAGAACGACAGACAGCCGCGGAACATGATGGCAAGCTGCCTCGGCAGCCGCGCCCTCGCGGCTGCCACGAGGCCCGCGTCGATCCCGTCGAACTCGGCCAAGGCCACCGACCATAGCGCGCTGGACTGGGCTGCCACCGCGCCCGGCGAACCGCTCCAGGTTCCGAGCGCCCCCATCATCGCCCGGTTGACCTCTGGCTCCTCCAAGAGGACCCCGACCGCCAACCGCACCGCCGCGAGCGTGCGCTCGACCGCATCGCCACCAGGCGCCGCAGTTCGCAGCCGCTCGCCCATCGCGGCGATGCGACGGCTCGAGAGCGCCTGCGCTATCGCCGTCTTGCTGCCGAATTGGTTGAACGGCGTCGCGAAGCTGACCCCCGCTTCCGCGGCGAGATCGCGCATCGAGAACGTCGCACCCGGATCGGCCCGGAGCAGCCGCTCGGCGGCATCCAGTACCTTGGAGCGGGCGACGCTTTCCCTCGGCGACTTTCGATCGGCTCCCGGCATCGCGAACTTCGTCCCCTCGCCTCTCTTGCATCCGGCTGATTATATCATGATATAAACAACGCCAGCCGCGCAGGCTGCGCGTTCGAAATCACGGAAGCAACCCATGACCACGTCGTCGCAGACATTTCTCATCACCGGCGTCAGTTCCGGACTTGGCCGCGCCTTCGCGACCGCCGCGCTCGCCGAGGGCCATCCGGTGATCGGCACCGTGCGGACGGAGAATGCCGCGACCGCTTTCGAAGCGCTGGCTCCCGGCCGCGCCCATGCGCTTCTCCTCGACGTCACCGACTTCGCCGCGGTGCCTTCGAGTGTGACGGATGTCGAGCGGCGCGTCGGCCCGATCGACGTCCTCGTCAACAACGCCGGGTACGGCCACGAGGGCGTGCTGGAGGAGTCCTCGATCGACGACCTGCGCCGGCAGTTCGACGCCAACGTCTTCGGCGCGGTGGCGATGATGAAAGCCGTGCTGCCGGGCATGCGCGAGCGCCGGCACGGGCGGATCGTCAACGTCACCTCGATGGGCGGCTTCATCACCATGCCCGGCATCAGCTTCTATTGCGGCTCGAAGTTCGCGTTGGAGGGCATCTCGGAGGCGCTGGGCAAGGAAGTCGCCGGCTTCGGCATCCACGTCACCGCGCTGGCGCCGGGGCAGTTCCGCACCGACTGGGCCGGCCGCTCGATGGACCGCACGCCGCGTTCCATCTCCGACTACGACGCGGTGATGGACCCGATCCGCGCCGCGCGGCAGGCGAAGAGCGGTAATCAGCCGGGCGATCCGACAAAGGCTGCGCAGGCTCTGCTCGAGCTGGTGCGCTCGGATGATCCGCCGATGCGCTTGTTCCTCGGGGACGACGCTTTGGCGCTCGTCGCGCAGAAGCTTGACGCGATGCGAGCCGAGATGGCGGACTGGGAAACCCTGTCGCGATCCACCAGCTTCGGCTGACGCAGAGCGCCGTCAGCCTTTGGCGGCGATGGCGCCGAGTTCCTCGAGGTCTAGGTCGCGTTCGAGGTCGTGCAGCGTCTCGTCGTCGATCTGGTTGGCACGATGGAGGCGGACGAGTTCGGCTCGCCCCGCCGCGACGGCGGCGAGGATCATGCCGAAGTGGGCGGCGATGCTTTCGTTGCGCTCCTCGTCGCTGCCGCTGAACTCGTTCGAGATCGTCGCGCGTCGCCGGTAGGTGTCGAGCAGACGCGGATGCAGGAGCGTGCCGTCGGGCGCGTAGGCGTGCTTCTCGACCGCCCCGAACTGGGCGCGCAGCATCGCGGCTTCGGCCGCGAAGAGGTCGAGCGGCGGTCTGGCGCGCTCGTCCTCCGTAAGACCGGCCCGGCGGATCACGAGGCCGAGCGTCGTGCCCTGGACGAGCACGGTCGCGAGGATTGCCGCGAACGCCGTCACCAGCATCAGGTCGCGCCCCGGCATCGCGTCCGGCAGGCTCAGCGCGACCGCGAGCGTGACGACGCCGCGCATGCCCGCCCAGCTCATCACCGTCGCGGCCGGCGCACCCAACGGCTCGGCCCGGCGCCAACCCATGCGGCTGACGAGCTTCAGAAGTGCGTCCGAGCCGAACACCCAGGCGAAGCGCGCCAACGTCATCGCGAGGATCACCGTCACGACCGGCAGCGCCATGTCCGCGACGACGACGCCAATGCCGCCGACGCGGTCGAGGACCCCGCGCAAGGACAGCCCGATCAGGATGAACACCGCCGCCTCGAAGAGGAAGATCAGCACCTGCCAGAACGCGACGCCCCGCAGCCGCACGCTCGCGGTGAAGATGACGTGCTGGTACCAGCCGCAGACGAGGCCCGCCGTCACGGTGGCGATGACGCCGGACACGTGCAACGCCTCGCCGAGAAGATAGCTCGCCCAGCAGACCAGCACGGAGGCCGCGATCATCAGGTGGTCGTCGCCGAGCCGACGCAGGAGCAGTACCCAGACCGCGCCGATCGCACCGCCGACGAGGAGTCCGCCGCCGACCAGCACCGCGAAACTGCCGACGGCCGCGCCCAGGCTGAAGGTCCCGGTCAGCGTGGCGGCGACGGCGAAGCGGAACAGCACCAGCCCGGTCG
Source organism: Plantimonas leprariae (assembly GCF_008802405.1). Lineage (GTDB taxonomy): Bacteria > Pseudomonadota > Alphaproteobacteria > Rhizobiales > Rhizobiaceae > Plantimonas > Plantimonas leprariae. The sequence continues at coordinate 46,702 of NZ_VZDO01000011.1, read as the reverse complement.
CGTCGTTGACGAGGCTTTCGCCTTCGAGCAGCGTGCCGAGCCGGCGCGGCAGCTTCACCCGTTGCAGAACGGCCCGTGCCGAAACGGCGTCCGGCGGCGAGACGATGGCGCCGAGCGCGACGCAGGCCGCCCAGGGCAGTTCCGGCACGACGAGTTTCGCCGCGACAGCGACCACGGCTGCGGTGAACAGGACCGCACCGACCGCCAGCGAGGCGATGCCGGCCAGATGCCGCCGGAAGGGGCTGAGCGCGGTGAACCAGGCGCCGTCCATCAGGAGCGGCGGCAGGAAGATCACCAGCACCAGTTCCGGGTCGAGCTCGACCGTCGGCAGGCCGGGCACGAAGGCCAGCGCCCCGCCGCCTACCAGCAGCGCCACCGCCGGCGGCAGCGAAAGGCGCTGCGCCGCGTAGTGCAGCGCCAGCACCGCCAGGAACATCGCGATGATCAGTTCGAAGACTTCGACCGAATGCATATCCTGCAGGCCGCCGGGAACGAGAGGAACGATGTGTTCCCGACGATCGGCACGACGTCAACCAGCGGCCAGCCTGCGCGATCGAAGCCGAACGCTTCGAAGGCCATTCAAGGCGCGTTCGCGGCTGCCGTGGCCGGTAGCGCGACGGGGCGCCTGGCGGTTGTATCGGCGTAGGCGATGTCGGCGTCGCGGAGCGCGGTTTCGATCTTCCGGAACGCCAGGGCACGCACGTCGAACTGGTTGCCGGGGGCGGTGCGGAACTTGCAGCGGAACACCTTGAGACCCGGCTCGATGCGCTGCAGCTTGCCTTTCAGCGGCTCGATGATCTTCGGCCCGACCTCCTCGTCCTCCAGCATCTCCTCGCCGACCCGCTTCAGCAGCTTGCGGACCTTCTCGGAGTCGGTCTCGATCGGCAGAGGCAAGTCGAACTTTTCCACCACCCAGTCGCGCGACATGTTCCGGACCGTGCTGAGGCTGCCGTAGGGCACGAAGTGGAGCGGGCCATTGTGGTGGCGCAGCGCCACGGTGCGCAGCGTGATCCGCTCCACCGTGCCCTTCGTCGAGGAGCCGCTCTCGATGTACTCGCCGATGCGGAACACGTCCTCGGCCAGGAAGAACAGGCCGGAGATCACGTCCTTCACCAAGGACTGCGCCCCGAAGCCGAAGGCGAGGCCGACGATGCCGGCGCCGGCGAGGAGCGGCGTGATCTCGATCCCGAGCGTCCAGAGCGACGACAGCGCGAGGAGCACGAGAATCAGCACCATCGCGGTGGTGCGCAGCAGTGGCAGGAGGGTCAGCAGGCGCGACTGCGACCCAAGCAGCGTGCCGGCTTCGGTTGCAGCTCCGATCCGAGCGAGCTGGTGATCAATCGCCGAGCGCACCGCGATCCAGGCGACGTCGGCGACGAGAACCAGCGCGGCGACGCCGAGGAGGCGCACCGCGAACCGCGCGAGCGGATCCTCGGCCTTCGCCATGCCGGCGAGCGACATGTCGGTAGCGAGCGCGCATAGAACGAGGGCGATCAGGATCGCAACGAGGCGCGCGGCCGGCAGCACGAGCAGCGGGGCGAGCGGCGGCGGCTCGTCGGCGGAGTCCGAGACGTCGGTCGGCATTACGTCGCGCCAGAAGTGGAAGACGATCCGGCGCATAGCGCCTTGCAGGAACACGAGCCCGCCGAGCGCGGCGAGGACGAGCGCGGCGCCACCGCCGCCGAACAGCCACAGCGCGTAGGTCGCGACGATCAGGGCAACGGCCAGCACGGCGCGGGGAAACTGCGGCAGCCGGCCTCGATGCTGCGGTGCCCGGCGGCGATGATCGGTCGGGGCCGGAAGCGCCGTCGCAACGATGATCGAAAGCACGGCCGCGAGGCTACCCGCGACGAGCCGCACGGCTTCGGCGGCCAGCGGCGCCGCTTCCGGTCCCGCCAGAAGCGGCGGCACGAGCCAAGCCGACGTAAGGAAGACTGCCAGAAGGACGCCCGCGAATACCGCGAGCCGCGCCGCGCCGTCCGCGAGCGGCACGAGACGGAGACTCGCGCGGTTCGGCGCGAACAGGGCGTCGGCGGCGAGCGCGGCCAAGCGCACCGCGACGACGCCAAGCGTCGCGCTCACCACGACCGCGTGGACGCCCGGCGGCCACGCGAAAGCGGCGCTTGTGCCGATGGCGCCAAGCGCGAAGAGCGCGACCCCGAACCCTTTCAGCAGCGCCTTGCGAAGCGCGAACAGGAGGGCTTGGCGCGGCGAGGACGGGGTCGTCGCAGCAAGGATGCGCAGGCCGGTCGCCGCGTAGACCCGGTGGTAGGCTTCCAGCGCGACGCCGACGCTCAGAATGACGAGAAGATAGGTGACGGCACGTACCCCGCTGCCGCTGGCGAGGGTATGGACGAGGTCGGTTTCGACCGTGCGGAACTGCGGCGCGGCGCCAGCCACGGCATTCGCGAGCGTGGCAGCGCGACTGGAGACGGCGTCGAGCGCGCTCATCGTCGCCGTCGGCATGTCGGCAAGGCTCTTCATGCCGCCGCTCCCGCCGGGACGCCCGTCACCTCCGGCCGGTCCTCGATCCAATCCTCCGGGTGGCGCGCCGCGCTCGCGTCGGCATAGGCTGGCACGAGACGCTCCACGACGACCGCGCCCGACAGCACCCGTGCCTGGCAGGCGAGGCGCACGTTCGGGATCGCACCGAGTGACCGCAGCGTTCGCGTCTCGGCCGCTCCCGGAGCGGAGAGGCGGTCCCCGCCGGCGTGGACGGCGATCCGGCACGTCCCGCAGCGCCCGCGCCCCTCGCAGACATGCGCGTGGTCGACGCCGGCGAGCCGGCTGATCTCGAGAACGCTGAGGCCTGCCCGGCCCGTCGCCTCGATCCCGCCGTCGTAGCGCACGCGAACTTCGGACCGGCGGCGGAGGGTGGCTCGGCCGAACCACGCCGCGAGGGCGAGGAGGACCGCGACGGCGTAAGCGAAGAGCAGCCGGTCCTGCCAGGCGAAGATCGTTGGAGCCGCCGTGGCGACCGCGCTCGTCGCTGCCTGAAGACGGGCTCGAGCGGCGGGATCGGCGGCCAGCTGCGCCACTACCTCCGTGCCGCCGCGGGCGAAGCCGAGCAGCGCCATGACCGGCAGGCCGAACAGCAAGGGCAGGACGAGGTTGCGGATCCGCGGCCAGACGGGCCGGAGCACCAGGACGGCGTAGAAGCCGATCACGGCATGGAGCCATACGGCGGCGACCGCGAGAAGCTGCTGGATGGCGAGCAGCGGTGCGGCGCTCCAGTAGATCGCGAGGATCGTCGCGTAGCTCGCCTCGAACCCCGCGACGATCGCGCCCGTCATTCGCATGGTCAGGACGTGCGCCATGACGAGCGGCGGCGTCGCGAGGCCGAGCGCGAGTTGCAGGAGGTCGAGCCGGGTCAGCGCGAAGGAGCGGCGGCGAGCGGTGGTCGCGAGGCCTGCCGCGACGTGAACGAGAACGCTCAGCACCAACAGCACCTCGCCGACCGGGTTGGCGAAGGGTGCGATCAGGATCGGCCGCCAGCGGTCGAGCGCCTCGAAAGAGACGAGACCGAGCGCGAGGTTCAGGAGATGGCTCGCGACGAAGGCGAACAGCACGAGCCCGGACAGGAGCCGGACCTGCCGGAACCGCAGATCGAAACCTTTCGGGCCCGTAGCCTCGGCTGCGAGCGACATGGGTTGCGCCTTTCTACCAGTTGCCGCGGCGGTGGTTCGAAAGCCGGCGAACCATGCCGGAGACGTTCAGCGTCCGCATCGTATCGAAGGCGATCCAGTTGCGCACGTCCTCTCGATCTGCCCCTGGGTGTTGCCGTCAACCTTACACCGCCCAGCAGGCGCAGCCGAGGACGCCCCAGAAGCTCCTGAGATCCTGGATCGGGAGCTTGGACGACCAGGCCGTCGCATGATCGTGGCCGTGAACGGTGCAGGCGTTCGCGCAGCCGCAGGAACCGATCGCGGCGCGCCTCAGCGGGTTGTTGCGCGCCGCCGCTGCGTCGTCGCCCCAGGCGGCATAGCCTCCGAACGTGCGCACCGGCGACCAGTCCGGCATGGCGGGCGGCACGTCGGTCTCGTCGAGGTCTGCGAAGTCGCCGGCACTCCAGACGACTTCGCCGCCGACGACGGTGAGGTCGGAGGACTGGTGCTCGGTGAAGCCGCCGACGACGCGCACCCATCGCGGCGGCGGGGTCGCGGCGACCTGCCGCTTCAGCATGTCCATCTCGTCGGCCAGCCGGCGCATCCCGTCCCAGCGCAGCTCCACGTTGAAGCTCAGGCCGCCGGCGGTGCCGGGGTGCGAACGTCGAACAGGGCGTGGATCGCCCCGATCGTCAGTCCGGACGCACGCGCGGGGACGCACTTTTGCATCGGAACCTCCAAGACAACAGGAAAGCGCACGGCGTCGACGGAGCGTCCTCGAGCCGCCCGGAACGACGCGGACGACCGCGAGTGGACCGCGATCGCACGAGGCCTTGAGTCCGGCCCGGACCGGCGAGGAGGCGCGAGCGCTCCGACGCCCGTTCGTCAGGAGCGGAAGGACCGCCTCCCCGCTGCGGTTGCGCCCCCCTACTTCACCATTCCGAACGGATCGGCGACGACGTGCCCGCCGACGTTGTTCCAGAAGCTCTCGATGGTGAGGCCGTATTCCGGGAGGTTCTCCTTGAAGGGTGCGAGCATCGCGTTCGCGGAGGGCAGCTTCCAGTCGGCCTGGAGCTCGCAGCCGAGCGCGAACGTCGTCACCAGTTCGGCGCCCGCGCCCGCCATGCGCGCCATCGCCGCCTCGATCTCGTAGCGGCTCCAGCCGCCGCACGCGTCGACGACCGGAAACACCCGGTAGCCGTCGTTCAGCATCGAGAGGGTCGGATAGGCGCAGCAGGTCCCGATCGTGCAGGCCGCGATGATGACGTGGCGCCGCCCGGTTCGCTCGACGAGGTCCTCGAACGCCCTGCGGAAGGACGGATCCTCGTAGGCGTTGATGATCCCGGTTCGCCGGTAGATCGGCTGGTCGGGGAACAGCGCCTTGATTTCGGGCAACGTATCGCCGTTCTGCCATTGCGCGTTCGACGTGCTGAGAAGCACCGGGATCCCGAGCGCCTTCGCGAACTGCGCCAACCCGACGACGTTGTTCTTGAGCTCTGCGAGCGAGGTCGTGTCGCGCATGCCCGCCATCAGGCCGATCTGGTGGTCGATCAAGAGCACGATGCTGTTCTGCGGCGTCGGCTTGTCGTGCGCGAAACGACCGGCCGCACGAGCGTCCGCGGCCGAGACGCGGTTGGGAAGCACGCGATCCTCGATTGAGCTCACGATGTCTGCTGGGCGTTCTGCCATGGTCATCTCCATTTCCTCTCCGAAAAGCTGGTTTCGGGGATCTGCGGGCGGCCGTGCTTACGGGCCGCGAGGTCGTACGCGCGTACTGTACGGATCGGCACATCCTCGCTACGAGGCGCCGGGCAATGCTGCACCGATACCCATTGATATGCTCGCGCGACGTCATCGGGAATCCGGGAGTTGAGCATCACAGCTCACACCGTTAGCGTGAGCCAATGCCCGATCGGATCGACAGCCTGCACGTGTTCGCCCGCGTCGCCGCCTCCGGCGGGCTCTCGGCCGCCTCGCGTGCGCTCGGCATGTCGCAATCGATGGTGACGAAGCATGTGGTGGCCTTGGAGACCCGGCTCGGCGTCAAGCTGCTGCACCGGACGACGCATCGGACGACGCTGACGGAGGCGGGCCGACGCTATCTGGAGACGGTGGAGCCGATCCTGGCCGAGCTGGAGGCGGCCGATGCGGCTGCCGCAGCGGAGCGCGTCGAAGTCAGCGGGACGCTGCGCCTGAACGCCCCGGTCTCGTTCAGCGTGCGCGTGCTGGCGCCCGTGCTGGCCGAGCTGGCCACCCATCATCCGGACCTGTCGATCGACCTGGGGCTGAACGACCGCGTCGTGGATCTCGTCGACAAGGGGTGGGACGCGGCCGTGCGGATCGGGCGCATACGCGACGAGACGCTGATCGCGCGTCGGCTGGCGCCCTGCCGCCTGATGGTCGCCGCCGCCCCCGCCTACCTCGCCGCGCATGGCGTTCCGCGCACCATCGAAGCGCTGTCCGAGCACAACTGCCTGGGATACACCTTCTCCAGCTGGATCGGGCCGAACCGCTGGCTGTTCGCCGCGGATGGTTCGATCGCCGCTCCGGTCGCGGGAACGTTCTACGCCAACAACGGTGATGTCTTGTTGCAGGCGGCCCGGGCCGGTCGAGGCATCATCTACCAGCCCACATTCATCATCGGGGATGACATCAGGGCCGGGAAGCTCGTTCCTCTGCCGTTGGATCAGCCGCCCTTTGAACTGGATGGCGTGTTCGCGGTCTATCCCGGAGGTCGCCGTCCGCTGGCCAAGGTCCGGGCGTTGGTCGACCATCTGGCTGCAACGTTCGGTCCCGAGCCCCACTGGGACCGCGACCTTGGGCTTGGCGACATCTGAAGCTCAGCGGGGGCGGCGTTGAGGCGGAATAGGTCTTCGCCGCCTTCGGCAGCGTCCATCATGTGCATGACTGGATACCGTCGAGCCTGATGGCAGTCGCAAAAACGATGTGCGCCGGCCTCTTCCCGAACGATCCGCCGGGTGATGACTGAACGCTGAAACGCGAAGCGATCGTTCCGACCGGTTGATAACGAACGTCTCCTTCCGAGCATCCGCAGCCTGAGACCAGCCGGACCGCTTCGGAGCATATCGGACGGAAATATCGGCTGAAATTCAAATATAAGTCGGACCGTTGTTGAAACGTAGCAGTCGCAACTCAGGTTGCTTGGTGGAACCAGACAGCTATTAATCCAGCCTATAATTTCTACCCACTTGATATCAAAGAAGACCAGGGCGCTTCAGGCGGCAATTCATGATATCGCACGAAGTTCCGGTTCCGCCGCGAGATGGCAGTCTGTTGTCCTGCCTCAGACATGATCATTGCCGTGGCGTTCTTTCGTTGCATCGACGCCGTCGAGACGAGCCGTCCAGTCCTCGACGGTGCTCGTCCGAAGCCTGCGAAGGGCGTGGTCGCGCCAATTCTTCGCGAGCTTGTCCAATCTGGAAAGGTGCTCGAGTTCGTTGCGGTTCAGCGTGTCGACGTAGAAGAGCCGACGGATGCGGGCGATCGTCCACTGAGGGTCGGCACGATGCAGGAGTCGCAACGCATCGCCGGGACCGACGATGCCCGGCCGCAGCACCCGGTAATACCAACCCGTCCGACCCGAGGACTGGACCAGCCTCGCCATCGCCTTGAACCCGAAGCGCTCGTTCAGCTTCCAGCAGGGTTGCCGACCTTGGGCGACCTCCAGAAGCGCGGTGCCGATCTCGAAGACGTCGCCGACCGCGACGTCCTCTTCGCTCAAGCCGAACGTCGAAAGGTTCTCACCGAAGGCGCCGGGCCGGTCGAGAAGGTCGCGGGGACCGAGATCGCGCGCCCAGGACGCATAGTGCTCGAACGGATAGTGATGCACGGCCTTTTCCGTGCCACCGTGCCGCACGGTATCGCCCTGCGCGTCGCCGACGAAACCCATGGCTGTCAACTCGGTCGGGGCTGACACCGCCGTCTTCGCGATGCCGCTCGGCACGCCCTTCGCCCCGAGCGGCCGGACAGGGCCCGTCATCAGCTCCCGGAGCGCGACGCCGCTCATCGTTCCGACCCGAGCCCGCTCAGCCACTCCGCCAGCATTGCCCGCGATGCCGAGCGAAGGGGTCGACCATGCAGCAGGCCCTCCCGCCGAAGCGCCGCCGGATCGATCTTCGCCCTGCCCAGCTCGGCGGCATGTCCGACGAGCCAGTTCTCAAAGGCGCGATCCGTGCTGGCCTCAGCATGGAATTGCAGGCCAAGGACGTTGCGCCCGATCGCGAAGGCCTGGTTCTCGACGAGTGTCGTGGATGCCAGGTTCTCGGCGCCGTCCGGCAGATCGTAGGTGTCGCCATGCCAATGCAGGACCGGCACGCCCGCGAGGTGACGAAGCGGCCCCCGCGCACCGGTTGCCGTCAGTCGAAGCGGAGAGAATCCGATCTCTTTCGTGCCCGTCGGGAACACCGCCGCGCCGAGCGCCGAGGCGATGAGTTGTGCGCCGAGGCAGACTCCGAGCGTCGGCCGGTCAGCCCGGAGCCGAGCGTGGATGAACGCCCGCTCGGCGGCGATGAAGGGATAGGCTTCGTCCTCATAGACGCCGACCGGTCCGCCGAGGACGATCAGGAGATCGGGAGCAAGCGGGTCGCCGGCGCAGAAGTCTGGGTCCGCGACGTCACTGGTGCGGATGCCGTAGCCCGCGTCCTGCAATGGGCACACGAAGGAACTAAGGTCCTCGAAGTGAACGTGCCGCAGCACGAGGGCGCTTTTCGTCATCGGGATCACGCAGCCGCTGAGGACGGTGCCGGCACTTCGCAGCGGTCGCCCGCGCAGCCGTTCGCATCACCGGCGGGATCGTCTTCGACGGCGGCCGGGATCGCGGCGGACAGCGCCATCGCGATCCGTGCGCCGACCGCGATCGGATCCTCGACGCCGAAGGCCTGATGGAGGATCGCGCCGTTTCGGCCGATCAGCACCGCAGAAGGCGTTCCGCGAAAGCCGTATCGCTGCATGGTGACCGGCACGGGCGAGTGCTCCGACGGCTGATCCACGGCGACGGGGTGCGTGATGCGGTACTCATGGAGAAACGCTTCGAGCGTCGCCGGCGTCATTGCCGCGTGGTGCTCGAACACCGTGTGCAGGCCGATGATCTGGAGGTCGGTCCCGGCGAAGACCCGCTCGATGCGCTGGACCTGCGGGATCGCCTCGGCGACGCAGCCGGGGCAGAGGAGCTGAAAGGTGTGCAGCAGGACCGGCCTACCCCGGAGCGCACGAAGCGTCAGGGGTGCTGGCGTGTTGAACCATTGGCTCGCCGCCAGTTCGGGCGAGAGCGTCGCGGATGCGTTCGGCATGGCCTGTCTCCTCGGATTTGGGAGGCGGACCGCGCCGGACGCGATCCACCGTCTCTTGTCCGCTTACGCGGCGGCGCGGGTCAGCTTCACCTTCTGGAAGTCGAGTGGCACGTCGAGCGCCACGTTGACGTAATTGGTGAAGAGGTTGAGGGCGACGTGCGCGACGATCTCCACGATCTCGCCGTCGTCGAAGCCTGCCTGCCGGAGCGCCTCGACGTCCGCAGCCTCGATGCCGGCGCGCTTGTCGACGACGGCAGTTGCGAAGGCGAGAGCGGCCGCGGTGCGCGGATCGGCGGAACGGCCGGCCTGCGCTTCCGCCATCTCTTGCGCAGTCGCACCGGCCTTCCGGCCGAGCGCGGTATGCGCGGCAAGGCAGTAATGGCAGTCGTTGCGGTCGGCGATCGCGACCGCGATCTGCTCGCCGAGCTTGGGCGGCAGGCGGCCGCCACCCAGCGCGCCGAACGCGCCCCACATGGAACTGAGCGCCGCCGGCGAGTTCGCCACCGCCTTGAACATATTCGGCACGACGCCGAAGGCCGACTTGATTTCGCCAAGCTGCTCGGCCGTCCGGCCGGTTGCGTGGGTGGGGTCGACGAGATTAATCCTGGTCATGTTCTGTCTCTCTTTTTGTCTGGAGGGGTTGGGACATGCGGGTTCGCCGATGGCTGTCGGCGGACCCGCGCTTCATGTGGTCACTTCGCGGGTGCGACCTTGCCGGGCAGGCTCAAGTTTCCGGAAGCGACCTTGAAGACATCCGCGACGCAGAGCAGCGGCGCATGGAGATTGCCGTTGACTTTCAGGCCCGCCGTCACGCCGTCGAAGGACGCGTTCTTCAGGCCGCCGATCAGCGACAGGGGAATGGTGACGTCGACGGCGTCGCCCTTCAGCGCCGTCGGGTAGGTCGGGCTGTCGATCAGGAGCGGCACGCCCGGCCAGGTCTCGGGCACTTTGGGTTTCGTGCCCTTCGGGATGTCGACAACCTTCAAGCCGGCGCCGCAGACCTCGTCCTTGGCCAGCACCACCCAGTGCGGGTGCCAGCGGTCGCGGTTCTTTGCGCCCTTGGCCGCGTCGTCGAAGTCGGGATGGAAGGTGACGGCCAGCGCGACGATGCCTTGGCCCTTGTCGAAGCCGATCTCACCGCTGTCGAGCGAGGTCGGCCAGACATAGGCGTAGACGCCGGAGCCTTCGAACTTGCCGGTCGCCTTGGGCTTCTCCTTGCCGGCGTCGCCCCGGACGCGGGTCGAGAAGACGGCGGTGTCGCCCTTGGTCGTGATCGTCGTCTCGACGATGTCGAACGAGGCGTGGACGGCCTTGTCCGGCTTGGCCTTCACGGCATCGGCCGAGGCCGTCGCCGCAAAGCAAAGCGATGCCGTTCCGGCGAAAAGCGCGCCGGCTGCGAGTTTTCCGAACATGGGATGTCTCCTATTATGTCGATGTCTGGAGGGGTGGAGCCGATCCCTTGTCGAAAGCGTCCCAGGTGGCTGCCCGGGATGTGGGATCGGCGGTCTCGTGTTCGCGGCAGTCGATGCGGAGATCCCGCTGGCCGAAAGCTGCGTCGACGAGATTGCAGTGATGCGGCCGGGCCGCATCGGAATGGGCAAAGGGCGCGAAGTACCGGCAGGTCGCGCACATCCGCTGGATCGGGATCGCCCCGATCTCCTGAAGCTGCCGGATCATTCTGATCAGGATGAGGAGGAGATCCTGCTGCTCGCCGGCGTCGAGGGCGTCCACGGCCCGTTCGGCGATGTTTCCCGAAGCAGTACCCGCTTCCAGCGCCGCCAGCCCGTCCGCCACGATGGCGACGTTGACGGCGCGCCGGTCGCCACCGGCGTCGCGCTTGGCAAGCAGGCCCTTGCGCTCGAGCGCGTTGACGGAGTCGGTCACGGTCGGCTGCGAGACCCCGAGCTGCGCCGCGATCTCCTTCACGCCGATACCGGATCGACGCCCTTCGAGAAGTTCGAGGATCGCGAGTTGCGTCGGGTTGAGGCCGGTGGCCCTCGCCCGGTTCCAATCGTCGCTCCGCATCGCCATCGCCACCCGAGAAAGCGCTTCGCGGACGCGATGGCTGACGGAGGTGGGGCTCTTCGGCGTTTCCATGCAGCCTATTTACATAGGACTCCTATGATACGCAATGGGCGCCTTTCGGATTTTGTGCGCCTTCGGAGATGAGAGCGGGAACTGGGCGGTTTCGAACCGATGGATGCTCGGAAACTTTTCGCTCTCGCCTCATGACACGGCGGATGCGTCAGCGCGGATGACCGCGAAGCTGCCGTCCACAGCCGCGATCCATGCGATCGAGATGAAGGCGCGGAGGGCCGAACACTCCGAAACGGCGTGTCAGTTCGGCAGCGGCTTGCAGCCGTCGCCCGCGACGGGCGAGCGCATGTCCGGGAAGGCGGCGAGAACGTCGAGAATATCGAGTTCGCCCGTCGGCAGGTCGCCGAACGTGTAGCGGTCGAGGACGGCGAGAAAAGCGCGCGTCGCTTCCGCCAGCACGCTGCGGATGCCGCAGGCTTTGGCGATGACGCAAGTCGAGCAGTCGACGAGGTCGAAGCCGTCCTCCGTCAGCCGGACCACTTCCCCAACCGTGATTTCGCCGGCCGGCCGCCCGAGCCGGATGCCGCCGGACCGGCCGCGCACCGTCGTCACCAGCCCGGCCCTGCCGAGCTGATGCACGACCTTCGTCAGGTGGTTCTGCGAGATGCCGTAGGCTTTGGAAATCTCGGCGATCGACGACAGGCGCTCCGGCCGAGCGGTGAGGAACACCAGCACGCGGATCGAATAGTCGGAATAGAGGGTCAGGCGCACGAGCGGTCACGATCCTTCAGCACGCCAAAAGATATATTCTTCTTGCATGTTTTCCGCAACATGCTATCAGCGTCAAAACATGCATATGGAATGCATGTTTTCTGGTGCCCCACGATGTTTGCCGCCTCCGCCGATCCCGTTGCCGTCCCGATGCCGGACGCACCCGATCCGAACCTCAATCATGTCGTCGTCGCCGACGGCGTGGCGCGGCCCGCGGCAAGGATCGCTGGCACGGACGGCTCGGTCACGGGAACCCGTCGTCGCTCCACTTCCATGCGTCGCAGGCCAGCCGTGTTCCGCGGGCCGGCTCAGCACTTCGGCCTGATGCTGATCGCCGCCGCTCTGGGGGCTCTCCTGCCGATCCCGGCGGAAGCTCACGTCAAGTGGTTCGCGCCCTACATCGTCGGCGCGCCGCCGGCGCCGATCTCGCGCACGCTGGCCGACGCCTGGTTCTGGACCGCCATCCTGCTCGTCCTCGCCTTCTTCGTCGCGACGCGCCTCGTGGAGAAGTCGATCATCGGCGAGGGCGTCCTTGCAGCGATGGATCGTCTCACCGATCCCTTATGGCGGCGGCTCGACGATTTCGTCCGAGTGGTGGTCGGCGGCTTCTTCGTTGCGATCTTCGCGGTCGGCGGCGTCTATCTGACACCCGACCTGAAAACCCCGGCGGAATGGGTCTCGTGGGTGCAGTTCGTGATCGCGCTCGGCATCTTCTCCCGCCGCACGATGCCGGTGTCGGCGGCCGGCATCGTCTTCCTGTGGCTCCTGGCGCTTCGGGACTACGACTTCTTCCACCTTCTCGACTATCTGGCGCTCGGCCTCGGCGTCGCCGGCTATCTCGTGCTCGCCGCCTCGGAGGATTTCGAACGGCGCAAGTATCGCTTCGAAGTGCTGCGCGTCGGTGTGTCGATCGCGCTGATGTGGTCGAGCCTCGAGAAGTTCGCCTATCCCGACTGGTTCTATCCGCTCGTCGTGGAGAAGCCCTTCCTCACCTTCGGCATGCCGCGCGACGTCTTCATCCCGATGGCGGGCGTCGCCGAGTTCACCATGGGCTTCGGCCTCCTCTGGACGCCGCTGGTGCGGCGCCTTTCGGCGGTGGCGCTGTTCGTCATCTTCAACGCGGCCGTTTATCCTTTCGGACGCACCGACCTCGTCGGCCACGCGCTGATCATGGCGATCATCGTCGCGATCGCCGCCGACCATACGCGCCAGCTGCATTTCCTTCCTGCCATCAAGCGCTCGCTTGCCGGCGTGCCGGCGGGGCTGGCGACGGCATTGGTTCTCTTCACCACCGGCTATTGGGGGCTGCACATCGCCTTCTACGGCATCGACGGGCAGGCCGGCGCACGGCCGATGGAGATGGCGACCCATACCTACTCGCCCGAGCATCCGCACGGGCCGAAGGCGGCGGAAAGCCTGGCCGCCGGCGAACTGCATCAGGGCATGGCCATGCCCGCCGCCGCACTGTCGGAGCAGCCGACGACCGGCGAGGCGGCCGCGGCCTTCGAAACCACGATGGCCGCCATGCACGGTCCGATGATGGCGGGCATGCGACACCCCGATCCCGACATCGCCTTCGTGCTCGGCATGATCCCGCACCATCAGGGCGCGATCGACATGGCGCGGGTGCAACTCCGCTACGGCCGCGATCCGGCCAACCGCGCCTTCGCCGAGCACCTTATCGCCGAGCAGCAGGGCGAGATCGACGCGATGCGCGACTGGCTCCGCCGCAACGGCATCGAACCGCCGTCCTCTGCCGGCGACGCGAAATAACGCCAACCCGACGTACGGAAGGACGACGATGACGCTCCCGCTCGAAACGGTCTCGCCCCAAGGGCCGCCGGCTTACTTCGACACGACTGTCGCAAGCGGCCAAGCGGTGCAGGCGGATCATCGACCTCAGTTGGACGAGATCGCGTTGCTGCGTTTGGTGGACCGCTTCTACGAACGTGTTCGCGCCGACCCGTTGCTGGCGCCGGTGTTCGGCGCCGCCGTGTCCGATTGGGACGACCATCTCGCCCGCCTGACGGACTTCTGGTCGTCGGTCATGCTGACGAGCGGGCGCTACAAGGGCAATCCGGTCGCGCTCCACCTCCTTCACGCCGGCGCCATGACGCCGGAGCGTTTCGAACGGTGGCTGGCACTCTGGACGCTGACGAGCGGCGAGATGCTGCCGGCGGACACGGCCACGATCATCCAGGGCAAGGCCGCGCGCATCGCGGAGAGCCTGCAACTCGCCATCGAGTTCCGGCCGTCCCCGGCCGCGTAATCAACCGCTCAGGAGAAGAGATATGCCTCAGCCGCTCAGTCCGGCCGCGATAGCGCTCGTCAAGGCGTCCATACCGGCGCTCGCCGAGCACGGCACGGCGATCACCACCGCCATGTATGCGCGCCTGTTCCAGGACGATCACATCCGCGCCCTGTTCAATCACGCGAACCAGGGCGGCAACGGCGCGCAGGTGCATGCGCTGGCGGCGGCGATCCTCGGCTATGCGAGCAACATCGACAATCTCGGCGCGCTCGCGCCGGTAGTCGAGCGGATCGCCTACAAGCATGTCGGCTACCACATCCTTCCCGAACACTACCCCTATGTCGCCACGGCCTTGCTCGGCGCTATCAAGGAGATCCTCGGCGATGCGGCGACCGACGAACTGCTCGCCGCTTGGGGCGAGGCCTTCTGGTTCCTGGCCGACGTGTTGAAGGCGCGCGAACTCGTTCTGCGGGACGAGATCATGACCGCGCAGGGCGGCTGGACGGGCTGGCGCCGCTTCGTCGTCGCCGAGAGGATCCGCGAGAGCAGCCACATCACCTCCTTCGTGTTGCGGCCGGAGGACGGCCGGCCGGTGCTGCGCCACAAGGCCGGGCAATACCTGACCTTCCGGCTGAAGCCCTCGGGCAGGCCCGAGCTGAAGCGCAACTATTCGATCTCCTGCGGGCCGAACGGCGGGCACTACCGCATCTCGGTCAAGCGTGAGGAGAGCGGACAGGGCGGCTCCCGCTTCCTGCACGATCAGGTACAGATCGGCGACGTCCTCGAAACCACGCCGCCGTCTGGCGACTTCCATCTTCCGGACGCACCGACCCGTCCCGTGATCCTGCTTTCCGGCGGCGTCGGGCTGACGCCGATGGTCAGCATGGCTGAAAGGATCGCCCACGACCTCGACGAAATCCCAGCCTATTTCGTCCACGGCACGCTGAACGGCGAGACCCATGCGATGGCGTCGCACATGCGCGCGCTTGCGGGCCGCGCCGGCAACCTACGGGTCGCGACCTTCTACAGCGAGCCGGCCGAGACGGACGTGCTCGGCACGAGCCACGAAGGCGAGGGCTTCGTTTCCGTCGACTGGCTCACCCGGCACACACCCCTCGCGGAAGCGGACGTCTTTCTGTGCGGTCCGAGGCCATTCCTCCACTTCTACGTGCGAGAGCTGACGCTGGCCGGCGTGCCCTCGAACTGCATTCACTATGAGTTCTTCGGTCCGGCGGACGAACTCGTCGCCGCTTGATCAAGCGACGGGGTTCGGCGAAACCGGGCTCCCGGCTATCGTCCAAGCCACCTTGCCGCCTTTGCAGGCGTCTGCATCACCATGAACGTTCAATGGCGACCTTTGACTACCCCGTTGGGTTCGTAGCGCGCGCCTACGCACCGCTGTCGGCCCGGGCGGCGCGTGGGTAGCCGTTGCGAGGTCATCGCTGCGGCGCTATAGCTCACATGTCGGAAAAGGCAGACTTGGTTTGGTAAGCCCAAGTCCTTCCGGTAACGGAAGCTCTGGTCTTTGGCCTCGCGCCGGAGATCCCCACGACGAACGACGGATGCGTCTCGCGCATCCAACCGTTCGTCCGTGCGGGTCTCGGGTTCGGGAAACGCTCCGGTCGAACATCGACTTGGAGAGCCTCGACCATGCATCGCACCCCCATCCACCTCCATGACGTCGTCATCGCCGGCGCTGGCCCGGTCGGCCTGTTTCTTGCCGGCGAGCTGCGGCGGGCCGGCTGCTCGGTGCTGGTGCTCGAAGCGGCGCACGACCCGCATTCGCCGCTGAAGCAGCCGCCGTTCGGCGTGCGCGGCCTGACGGTGCCGACGATCGAGAGCTTCGACCGCCGCGGCCTGCTCGACGCCGTCAAAGCTCATGCCGCAGGCCGCGACACGCCTGGAACGGCGCATTGGACGAAGCAGCAGCGCCGGCCGGGCGGCCACTTCGCCGGCATCCAGTTCTTCCACGATCAGATCGACCGCAGCCGCTGGCCGTATCGCCTGCCCGGCGAAGTCGGCAACCTCGCCACCGACATGGCGAGCATCGAAGCCGTCCTGACAGCTCGCGCCGACGCCCTCGGCGTCGAAATCCGGCGCGGCTGTGGGGTGGACGGCTTCGAGCAGTCCGGCGAACAAGTCGCGGTTCGCGCCGGCGGAGAGATGTTCCGGGGGCGCTGGCTCGTCGGCTGCGACGGCGCGCGCAGCGCGGTGCGCAAGGCGGCCGGCATCGGCTTCGCCGGCACCGATCCCGAATTCACCGGCTACTCCGTCCAGGTCGAACTGGCCGATCCGGACGCGCTGAAGCCCGGTCGGCACTACACGGCGACGGGCATGTACCTCTTCACGCCGCCCGCTACGATCGGGATGGTCGACTTCGACCGCGGCGCCTTCCATCGCGCCGCGCCGATCACGCGCGACCATGTCGAAACGGTCCTGCGCAAGGTTTCCGGGACCGATGTCGCGGTGACGGCGCTCGACCTCGCCACGACCTGGACCGATCGCGCCTTCCAGGCGACCGAATACGCCCGAGGTCGCGTGCTGCTGGCGGGCGACGCCGCGCACATCCATTCGCCGCTCGGCGGACAGGGGCTCAACCTCGGACTCGGCGATGCGATGAACCTCGGCTGGAAGCTCGCGGCCACGATCCATGGGCATGCGCCGGACGGCCTCATCGACACCTATGCGAGCGAGCGCCAGCCCATCGCGGCGCAGGTCCTCGACTGGTCGCGCGCGCAGGTCGCGCTGATGCGGCCAAGCCGGAGCACGCGGGCGCTCGAAAGCGTCATCCGCGATCTCATCGCAACGCGCGATGGCGCGACCTACTTCGCCGAGCGCGTCTGGGGCATCTCGCTCCGCTACGAGCTCGGCGACGATCACCCGCTGGTGGGTCGCAGCGCGCCGGACTTCGCGCTGGTCGACGGGACGCGGCTGAACGAGCGGCTCCGGAACGGCCGGGGCGTGCTGCTCGACTTCGACGCATGCCCGGCGCTGCGAACCATCGCGGAGCGCTGGGGCGACCGGCTCCCCTATGTCGCGACGGATGCCCGCGATCGGCTGGGCCTCGGCGCCGTGCTGGTGCGTCCCGACGGCATCGTCGCCTGGATCCATGACGAAACGGCACTTGACGAGACCGAACTTGCCGATGCCATCTCGCGCTGGTTCGGCACGGCATGAGATCGCTCGGCGAAACCATGGAGCCGACACCGGCCGGCGCTTGTGCCGGCAACGGCGCTGAAAGCGGATACAGGAGTGGTGTCGTGCGAGAACGCCGTCTTGAGGGGC
The DNA here is from genome assembly GCF_008802405.1 of Plantimonas leprariae. Classification (GTDB taxonomy): domain Bacteria; phylum Pseudomonadota; class Alphaproteobacteria; order Rhizobiales; family Rhizobiaceae; genus Plantimonas; species Plantimonas leprariae. Next base: position 29,444 of record NZ_VZDO01000011.1, on the reverse strand, counting down.
GCGTCTGCGTCGTCGCGGGTGTGCTGGGCGACATGGGCGAGGTGGTCGCCCGGCGCTTTGCCGATGAAGGCGGCATCGTCGTCGGCATCGACCGCCGCCCGCATGCGATCGGTGAACTGCCGTTGATCGCCGACCTGACCGACGAGGATGCCGTCGCCGCTGCCTATGCGAGCGTGGCCGAAAGGTTCGGCCGCCTGGACGTTCTCTATAACAATGCCGGGCCGCTCGATCCGGACGATCACTCGGCGCTCGACACCACGCTGGAAACCTGGAACCGGGTGATCGCCTCGATCCTCACGGCGACATGGCTTAGCTGCAAGCACGCGATCCCGCACATGGGCAAGGGAGCATCCGCAAGCTCGGTCATCAACACCGCCTCGTTCCTGGCGGGCATGGGCGCCGCCACGGGCCAGATGGCGTTCAACGCCGCCAAGGCCGGCGTGGAGCAGCTCTCGCGCGACCTCGGCGTGCACCTCGCCCGCGGCAACATCCGGGTGAACGCCCTCGCCATCGGCCCGATCGAGACGCGGGAGATCAGGGCGACGTTCGAACGCATAGGTCCGGACCAGGCCGCGCGCCGCTTCACGCACATGCCGATGGGACGGTTCGGGACCTTGGAGGAACTGGCCGCAACGGCCGCCTATCTCGCGAGCGACGATGCCGGGTTCGTGACGGCCGGGTCGTTTCCGCTGAACGGCGGCATTCCCGGTGCCTTCACCGTCCCGGACCTGCCACCCCGCCTGCGCTGAACCCCTGCCTGGAGGATCAACCCGCCTGCCGCAGCACCCGGCGTTCACGCTCCAGCAGCCGACGATATCCATCCCGGCCGGCTGTTCGGCTGACTCCCCTCCGGGCCGAAGCCGGACGGTCCGCTTCCGGGCGGAAGACGTGGGAAATCTGCCGTCCTGCTTTCGACCCCGACAGGCAGGAGGGCTGCCGGTTTTCGTGCTGCCCGATGTCAGCCTCCGCCCGGTATCGGCAGGCTGGCGCTTGACGACCGGACGCCGATCGGAGAAGCCTTCCTCGTCGCGAGAGGGTGCGATGGCTCGAACGACCGACGCCCAGTTCAGCGATCTGGCAACCGTCGGCGGCCGCGCGCCGAATGCACCGGCCCCGCTCGAACGGCCGGTGGGCTCGAGGTCGATCTGGCTCGTGCCCGCCGCCGCGGTCGCGGCTGCCCTTGCCGTCTGGTTTGGCCTGTCGGGCACGGTCGGGGCGGTTCTCGCCCTGCATGCCGCCTGCATGCTGAGCGCCTGGGGCATCCTGCTGCCGGCCGGGGGCCTCATCGCGCGCTTCGCCAAGGTCACGTCCCGGCAGGATTTCCCGCGCGAGATCGAGAACCTCTACTGGTGGGTCTGGCACCGGCGGCTGCAGTATGCCGGCAGCGTCGTTGCGACGCTCGGCTTCGTCGCCGTCGTCTCCCAGACCGGCGGTCGCTTCGACACGGTCCACGGCCGGGTCGGCCTAGCAGTGCTGCTGCTCGGTTGGTCGCAGGTGGGCTCGGCCTGGCTGCGCGGCACGAAGGGCGGACCGACCGGCAGAAAGGCCGATCCCCGCGATCCCGCGACCTGGCGAGGCGACCACTACGACATGACGGCGCGGCGCCGCCGGTTCGAAGCATGGCACCGGCCCGCCGGCTGGGCGGCGCTCGGGGCGGGGCTGCTGACGATCGTTCTCGGAGTCGATCTGGTCGGCACACCGGCCTGGCTCTTCGCGGTCGCAGCGGTCGCCGAGGGCGCGGTCGTCTTGGCATTCCTGGACGGCACATTCCGGAGCAAGCGGACGGACACCTACGCCTCGATCTGGGGTCCCCGCCGATAGACAGGCGCAGCGCGGGCGACCCGGTCGCCTTGATGGCGGAAAGCAGGTCGTCCAGCCGGGTCGTCGCGTGCTCGCCGGCGAGCGCGAACAGGAGGTCGATCTTGCCGCGCAGCGCCTCGACATGCTCCGCCGCCAGCTCGCGGACGGAACTGTCGCCTGAAGCGGGACAAACGACTGTTTTCGAGGTGCCGGGCTCTCAGCTCTCAGCAAGCGGGGATGGGCCGAGTTCCTGCAGGAGCTGCGCCATGCGCGCATAGGCGTTGTTCCGGTAGGCGACGAGTTTCGCCAGCTTCTCCGGGTCGTGTTTGCCGGTGAAACCCTCGCCGCTCTTCACGCCGAACTTGCCCTCCGCCACCAAGCCCTTCAGAAGTTCGGGTGTCGCCATGCGCTCGCCGAAAGCGTCCTCGAACGTCTTGAAACAGTTGGCGTAGACGTCGAGCCCCGCCATGTCGGCGATGGCGAACGGGCCGAAGAACGGCAGGCGGAAGCCGAAGGTCGAGCGGACGATCACGTCGACGTCGGCGGGGGTGGCGACTCCCTCCTCGACGATCGAGTTGGCCTCTTTCAGCAGCGCATATTGCAGACGGTTCAGGACGAAGCCCGGCGTGTCCGCGACCTCGGCGCTATTGCGGTCGGCGCGCCGCAGCATGTCCTTCACCACCGGTATCAGCGCCCGGTCGGTCGCGACGCCGCAGACCAGCTCGACGCCCGGGATGAACGGCGCCGGGTTGGAGAAGTGCACCGTCAGGAAACGCTCCGGATGGGTGACGGCCGGCGCCAGCGTGTGGACCGGCAGGGTCGAGGTGTTGGTGCCGATGATCGCGTCGGGCCGCGCCGCGGCGCAGATCCGGCCGAGCACCTCGTGCTTGATCGCCGGCACTTCCGGCACGGCCTCCTCGATGAAGTCCGCGTCGCGGACCGCAGCCTCGATCGAGTCTGCGGCGGAAAGATTCGCCTCGATGACGGCGGCCGACCCGGCCTTGAACAGGCCTTGCGCCTCGAAGTCCCGCGCCTCGCTGAGCAGACGGGTCAGCGCGCTCCGCGTCGCCTCCGGGGAGACGTCGGCCAGCATCACCTTCATGCCGGCTGCCGCCAGCGACTGAGCGATGCCACCACCCATATAGCCGGCGCCGATGACGCTGACGTTCTCGATTTTCTCGATCATCGCAGTTGGACTCCCAGAGGTTGCACCCGGCGTAGCGGGCACTGCCGGCGTGGTTCGCCATCGGGCGACGTCGGTCGGCAGCAGGCCGTTCGGGCTGTGACAACAGCGCTTGAGCGCCGCCCCTCGTTCCTACCGATCCAGCGTTCCGGCGTTCGCGCCGAAGAAGTGCGCGTCCTGCCGCCGCCGCATGGCGAGGAGCGGCGCCGCCTCGTCGATCGCGACATCGCCGGCCATGATCGTTTCGCCGGCCTCGACGTCGCGCAGGATCGTGCGGCCGGCCATGAGGTAGTAGGGGATCGGCCGGTGCGGCCCAAGCGGCGCGGCCGGCAGCAGCGCCGGGCCGACGCCGTCGATCGTATGATGGTGGCCGACGGCCTCGAGCTTCGTGCCGGCGGCAAGGCGCTTCGACGTGCGGCCGACGAGATCCACGACCGGTTTCGGGCTGCCGGCGACGGAGACGCCGTTGACCGCGGCATCCAGAATGCTGATCGGCGCCTCGAGGCCGAGAAGGTGGCGCGGCAGCCAGAGCATGGCGGCGCTGCCGTCGGCCGATACGGTGTGACCCTTGCCGGCGAGAATGGCCCACGTCTCGCGGTCCTCGCAGGCGACGACCACGAAGACGCCGCCGGCGAAGGAAAGGCCGTTCGGCTCGCGCAGGCAGTTGAACACGTCGAGCCGACGGCGGCCGGACAGGAGGCCGCCGCGAACCTGCTCCACGAAGAGGCTGGCCACCTCCTCGATCCGTGCGATCGGCGCGTGAAACGAGGGCACGTCCGGCAGCAGGCCCGTCGCGTTCGCGACGATGCCCATCTCGCAGAGATCCGGCACGGCGAGCTGCGGCAGCGCGCTCGCGAGACGGGCGCGTTCCGCCGCAACCTCCGCGATCGGCCGGCCGGCGGCATCCCAGCAACGGTCGAAGCCCGGCACCGGAGCACTGCGCTCCTCGCTCAGCATCGTCTCGCTCGCCCGATCGAAGACGAAGTCGTATTCGCTGGACTTGCCTGCGGCGATCACCGGCAGTCCAAGCGTTTCCGCCCAAGTCACCAGCCCGATCAGCAGGGCCGGCTGGTCGCCATCGACCGGCGTGACGACGAGACCTCGGCTGGCGGCTTCGGCCGCGAGCCAGGGACCGACGACGGAGTCGGCCTCCTTGGTGACGAGCGCGACGTGCTTGCCGGCCTCGATGGCGGCGAGCGCATGGGACGCACCGGCTTCCGGATGGCCGCTGGCTTCCACCACCACATCGACCGGCAGCGTCAGAACGTCGGCGAGACTTCCGGCCGCGACGGCCTGGCCAGCATGCCAAGCGGCCTCGACCTGGTTCGGCGTGTCGCAGCGAGCGACCGCCGCGTCTTCCCAACCGGCGGCGCGAAAGGCATCGGCCGCGCGTTCCGGCGTGACGTCCACCGCGACGCGGACGTTGAGCAACGTCATGCGACGACCCTGCCCAAGCAGCGAGCGGCCGAACGCGCCGGCGCCGACGAGCGCGGCCTCGACGGGACGCGTCGCCCGGCGGAAGCGGGAGTGAGTGTTCATTCCACATATCCCCGATGAACGTCGGCGATCCGGGTCCAACGGCATCGCAGGCGAGCCGAAGTCTCGACGCCGCCCTCGTCAGACGAAGCGCTCGACCCGGACCCAGGCATTGGTGAGGTGGCGGCCGAGCACAGATGCCAGCTTCGCACCATCCCGCGCCTCGAGCGCGACGATCATCTGTTCATGCTCGGCCACGGCGGCTGCCCAGTTCTCCGGTCCCTCGTGACCGATGAAGCGGATGCGCTTCAGTCGCATCTGCAGCCGCGCCTGCATCGCGGCGAGCGTCTCGTTGTCGGCGAGTTCAACGATCGCCGTGTGGATCGCCTGGTTGAGCTTGTAGTAGTCGAGCCGGTTGCCGTCCCCATAGCAGCGGATCATCTCGTCGTGCATCCGGCGGACGCGGGCGATCCCTTCGTCCGCGGCGTTGCGGCAGGCCAATTCTCCGGCGAGTTCCTCGAGCCGGGCGATCACCGCCAGCATGTCGGCGACGTCCTTAGGGCTGAAGCGTTTCACGCTGGCGCCGCGGCTCGGCACCAGTTCCACCAGCCCTTCGCTCGCCAGGTACTTGATCGCCTCGCGCAGCGGCGTGCGGGAGATGCCGAGCCGCTCGCCGAGTTGCACCTCGTGCAAGCGGGAGCCGGCCGGCAGTTCGCCTTCGATGATCATGTCCCGCAGGCGGTCGACGATCATGTCGTGCAGCGAGCGGCGCGAGATCCGCTCGCCACCGAGCGCTGCAGCCGACATCGGCGAGAGTTCGTTCATCCGGTTGCCGATCCGCTCACCTCACTAGCAGTCCGCAACCTAAGCCAAACGCCGACACCTGCCAATACATTATTTTGCATACAGAAGACAAAATGCTTGCGGGCGGATGTCGGATGCTCTAAGTGCTCGCTTCGTCGGATCGCTTGGGAGGCATCGACCGTGTCGAACATCACGACTTCTTCCGAAGCAGCGCCGGTGATCGCGCTCGCCATGGGCGATCCGGCCGGCGTCAGCCCTGAGCTGACCGCAAAGTTCCTCGACCTGCCCGAAGCGAAGCGCGAAGCGCGGATCGTCGTCTTCGGCGACGCGCGCATTCTCGACGAAGGTGCTGCGGTCGCGGGCGTATCGCTCGACCTCGACCGCGTCGATACACCGGAAGCGGCCCGTTCCTCCGGGCGAAACGTCCTCGTCGACCTCAAGAACCTCGCGCCCGCCGAGGTCCGGCGCGGCGAGGCGACCGCCGAGGGCGGCGCTTTCGCCACCCGCAACTTCCGCGAGGCGCTTCTGATGGCGCATCGCGGCGAAGCGGACGCGGTCTGTTTCACGCCGTTCAACAAGAAGGCGATGCGCTACGCCTACGAGGGCTACGACGACGAGATCCGCTTCGTCGCGGATGTCACGGGTTTTCGCGGCAAGGTGCGCGAATTCAACGTTCTGCCGAACATCTGGAACGCCCGCGTCACCTCGCACGTGCCTTTGAAGGACGTGGCCTCGCACCTGACCGAGGACGCGATCCTCGCCGAGATCGACCTGACGCTGCGCTGCCTCGCCGAAGCCGGCATCGAATCGCCGCGCATTCTCGTCGCCGGCCTCAACCCGCACGCGGGCGACGGCGGCTCGTTCGGGCGCGAGGAGATCGAGATCATCGAGCCGGCGGTCGCCAAGGCGAAGGCGAAGGGCTACGCCGTCGAGGGACCGTTCCCGTCCGACACCGTGTTCCTGCGCGCCTTGAAGGAAGGCTGGCACGCGGTTCTGACCATGTATCACGACCAAGGCCAGATCGCGATGAAGATGATGGGCTTCGACAAGGGCGTCACCATGATGGGCGGCCTCCCCTTCCCCTTGACGACGCCGGCGCACGGTACCGCCTACGACATCGCTGGCAAGGGCATCGCCGACGTCGGCGCGACCCGCGAGGCGCTCCGGCTCGCGATCAGGATGGCGAAGCGCCGCGGGCGCTTCGCGCAGGCGGCCGAGTAGGTTTCCCTCGATGTCCAGCACCACCAACCTGCCCTACGCTCCGGAAACCTGGCCGATCGCCTCGGCGATGATCCATCGGCAGAACGCGCTTCCCGACGGCCGCACCGTTCAGGACCAGCGGCCGGAAGAATGGGCCGAAGCGCTCGCCGAAGTCGCCGGCGCCGGCTTCAGCCACGTCGATCCGACCGACTCCTGGATTCGGATCGCCGATCTGGAGCCGTCGCGCCTCGCCGAGTTCATGGACGTCGCCCGCTCGCTCGGGCTGTCGATCCCAGCGATCTCGACGGCCCGGCGCAGCGTGATCGATCCGGAGAAAGGCGATGAATTCCTCGCCTACGGTCACCGCCTCGTCGACACGGCGGCGAAGATCGGGGCGTCCGCCGTGTCCTTCGGCTTCTTCGGCCCGCTGTCGGACGCGCAAAAGAAGGCGCTCTGGTTCTGGACCGCCCCCGGCGTCGTCAACCCGGACGATCCGGCGGTGTGGAAAATGGCGGTGGAGCGCATCCGCGAGCTCGGCCGTCATGCCGGCGAGAACGGCGTCGAGGTGGCGCTGGAGATGTACGAGGACACCTATCTCGGCACCGCCGACTCGGCGGTTCGCTTCGTGACCGAGGTCGATCTCGCGAACGTCAAGCTCAACTGCGATCTCGGCAACTTGGTGCGTTTGCATCGCCCGGTTGAAGGTTGGCAGTCGATGATGGCGAAGCTCGCGCCCTTCGCCGGCTACTGGCACGCGAAGAACTACTACCGGCTGGAGGACGAAACGACGGGGACCGTGATGTCCTCGCCGGCCCCGATGGAGTTCGGTGTCATCAACTACCGCGCCGCCGTCCGCATGGCGCTACAGGCCGGCTTCCGCAGCGCATTCCTTCTGGAACATTACGGCGGCGACGGTCTCAGCGTCTGCGCGGCGAACCGAGACTACCTTCGCCGCATCCTTCGAGCGACTTCGGTGGCGACGGCATGACCCGCATCCACGACGATCCCGAACGTTTCGCGGCCACCGCCCTCGACGGCTTCTGCCGTCTCCATCCCCGCCACGTGCAGCGCGTCGCGGGCGGCGCGGTGCGCGCCGCCGAAACGCGATCCGCCAAGGTCGCGCTGGTGATCGGCGGCGGGTCCGGGCACTACCCGGCCTTTCTCGGCTATGTCGGGCCGGGCCTTGGCGACGCCGCCGTTTGCGGCGACGTCTTCGCCTCGCCCTCGACGCAAGGCATCGCTCGGATCGGCCGCCTCGCCGACCGTGGCATGGGCGTCGTGTTCGGCTTCGGCAACTACGCGGGCGACGTCCTCAACTTCGGCGCGGCGGCCGAGCGTCTGCGCGGCGAAGGCATCGACGCTCGCATCCTGGCGGTGGTGGACGACTTGGCGAGCGCCGGACCCGACGAGCGGCGCAAGCGCCGCGGCGTGGCGGGCGACGTCGCGGTGTTCAAGATCGCCGGCGCCGCCGCCGAGACCGGCGCCGATATCGACGAGGTGCTGCGGCTGGCCGAACGCGCCAACGAGCGCACCGTCTCGCTCGGCGTGGCTTTCGCCGGCTGTACGCTGCCGGGCGCCAAGGAGCCGCTGTTCACCGTTCCGAAGGGCCAGATGGGCGTCGGCCTCGGCATCCACGGCGAGCCGGGCGTCAGCGAGGAGCCGGCGGCGTCGGCGTCGGACTTGGCCGCCCTCCTCGTCGACAAGCTGCTCGCCGAGCGCCCGGACGGCTGGAACGGGCGCGCCGCGGCGATCCTCAACGGTCTCGGCGCGACGAAGTACGAGGAGCTGTTCGTGCTCTGGACGCACGTCGCGGACCAGCTTGCCGAGGCCGGCGTGACGCTGGTCGAGCCGGAGGCCGGCGAGCTCGTCACTTCGCTAGACATGGCCGGCTGCTCGCTGACGCTGACCTTTCTCGACGACGAGCTCGAACCGCTGTGGCTCGCGCCCTGCGACGCTGCCGCCATGCGCCGTGGCGCGACGATCGAGACGAGCCCCGCCGCGCCCGTTCGCGACGAGGCGGAAGCGGCCAGGGCCTTCCCGGCGGCGAGCGAGGCGTCGCGCGAAGGCGCGGCCCGCATCCTTGCGCATCTCGGCGCGATCGCCGCGATGCTGCGGGAGAAGGAGCATGAACTCGGCCAGCTCGACGCGCTGGCCGGCGACGGCGACCACGGCCAGGGCATGCGCCGCGGTGCGACCGCCGCTCTGGAAGCCGCGGAACGCGCGGCCGGCGCCGGCGCAGGCGCACGCAGCCTGCTGGAAGAGGCCGCCGACGCGTGGGCGGACCGGGCCGGAGGCACGTCGGGTGCGATCTGGGGTCTTCTCCTGCGCGGTTGGGCCGCCAAACTGTCCGACGAGGCCGAGCCGGGAGATGCCGACGTCGCTGCAGGCGCGCGCGAAGCACGCGATCGGGTGATGCGGCTTGGGCGAGCCCAGGTGGGCGACAAGACGCTGGTCGACGCGCTCGTTCCCTTCGTGGAAACGCTCGCCCGCGGGATCGAAGCCGGCGAGCCGCTGGCCGCCGCCTGGCGCCGGGCTGCCGATGCCGCGACACAAGCGGCGGAGGCGACTGCGCCGATGACGCCGAGGCTAGGTCGCGCTCGTCCGCTGGCGGCCCGGTCCATCGGCCATCCCGACGCGGGTGCCGTGTCTCTCGCGCTCTGCGCGAGCGTCGTCGCCGATCGCCTGGAGCGACAGAGGACCGATTAACCGGACGTTCGTTCGGCGCGGCCGGGAAGGACGGCCCGCGGGAACGCCGAAACAATCATCCGGCCGACGATCGGCCGTCACGTATCCAGGGAGGATCGTATGAAGACCTTACTCGCAGCCTGCACGGCGCTCGTGGCGCTCGCGGCGGCTCCCGCTTCCGCCGAGTGGGCGCCGCGCCGCCCGGTGGAGCTGGTCGTGTCCGGCAATGCCGGCGGCGGCAGCGACACCTTCGCTCGCCAGATCCAGGCGGCGATCCAGAAGCACGACCTCAACCCGACCAACGTCGTCGTCGTCAACAAGGGCGGCGGCTCGGGCGTCGAGGCCTTCATCTACGCCAAGGGCTACCAGGGCGATGCCCAGAAGCTGGTCACCGGCACCAACAACGAGTGGGTGCTGCCGCTGGTCACCAAGGTCGGCTACAAGGGCGAGGAGCTGACGCCCGTCGCGGTCCTCGCCTTCGACGAGTTCATCGTCTGGGTGCAGCCCGACGCGCCCTACAAGACGATCATGGACATGGTGACGGCCGCGAAGGCCGAGCCGGGCAAGATCAAGTTCGGCGGTTCGCAATCGAAGGACACCGATCAGACGCTGGTTCGCCAGATCGAGGCCGCGACCGGGGCGCAGTTCACCTACGTTCCCTTCAAGTCCGGTGCCGAAGCCGCGACGCAGCTCGCCGGCAAGCACATCGACGCCAACACCGACAACCCGGCCGAGACGACCGGACAGTGGCGTGCAGGCCAGGTGCGGCCGCTCTGCGTGATGTCGACCGAACGGCTCGCCGACAAGACCAAGATGACGGCCGACATGAGCTGGAACGACATTCCGACCTGCAAGGAGCAGGGTCTGCCGATCCAGACCGCCTACCAGCAGCCGCGCACTGTGTTCATGCCGGGCAAGGTCCAGCCGGACGCCGTCGCCTACTACGCCGCGATGCTGAAGAAGGTTTCGGAAACGCCGGAATTCCAGAACTACCTGAAGACGACGTCCCAGACCGGCCGTTTCGTCGCCGGCGACGAGATGCAGCAGTACATCAAGCAGAACACCGAACAGCTGCGCCCGCAGTTCGAGAAGGACGGCTGGCTCGTCGACTGACGCGCCGCCGCTCGCCGGACGGAAGCGGCCTTGCGGCCGCGCTCCGTCCGGCTGTTTCCTGATATCTTACCGAACGGAGGCGGGATGCTGACGCGCCGCCACATGGAGGTCGGGACCGGCCTCGCGCTGAGCATCTTCGGGGCCGTCGTGTGCTACGGCAGCCTGGAGAACGGTATCGGCTGGGCGGAAACCGGGCCGACGGCCGGGTATTTTCCGTTCCGCATCGGCGCGATCATCGTCGCGCTCGGCCTTGCGATCGCCGTGCGCTACGGCCTGACCGGCCGCCGGCATCGAGCCGCGGCCCTCGCGGCGGCGGACGCTTCGAGCCCGACCGAAACCGAGGCCGATTTCGACCGTCGCTTCTTCGAAGCCGGCGCGCTGAAGCGCATCGCGTCGGTATTCGTGCCGACGGCGGCGGCAGCCGCGCTCATTCCCTGGCTCGGCCTCTACATCGCTGCCGTGCTCTTCCTCGTCGTCTCGATGTGGATCCTCGGGCGGGTGCCGCTCTGGAAGGGTGCGCTGATCTCCGTCGCCCTGATGGCGGCGTTCTACCTGATCTTCGAGTTCTGGTTTCAGGTGCCGCTGGAGAAAGGCGTCCTGATGCCGCTGGTCGGCCTTTACTAGGAGCTGCAGCGATGGCCGACTTTTCCCTGCTGCTTCACGGCTTCACGGTCGCCTTTTCGCTCTACCACGTCGGCATCATCGTCGTCGGCGTGCTGCTCGGCATCCTGGTCGGCGTCCTGCCCGGCCTCGGGGCCCCGAACGGCGTGACGCTGCTGCTGCCGCTGACCTTCTCCATGGACCCGGTGTCGGCGATCATCCTCTTGTCGTCGATGTACTGGGGCGCGCTGTTCGGCGGCTCGACGACCTCGATCTTGTTCAATATCCCCGGCGAGCCGTCATCCGTCGCGACCACCTTCGACGGCTACCCGATGGCGCAGCAGGGCCGAGCCACCGAGGCGTTGTCGACCGCCTTCTTCTCCGCCGGCCTCGGCGCGCTCGTCGGCGTCCTCGTCATCACCTTCCTCGCCGGCTGGATCGCCGACTTCGCGCTGCGTTTCTCGTCGCCCGAGTTCTTTGCGATCTACCTTCTCGCCTTCGCCTCGTTCATCGGGCTCGGCGGCGCCGACCCGATGAAGACGGCGGTCTCGCTGCTCGTCGGCCTGTCCTTCGCGACCGTCGGCATGGACACCGTGTCGGGCGCGCTGCGCCTCACCTTCGGCCTCAACGACCTCCTGCGCGGCGTGTCCTTCCTCGTCGCGGTGATCGGCCTCTTCGGTATCGGCGAGTTGCTCCTCACCGTGCAGGAGGACCTGAAGTTTCGCGGCGTCGCCTCGAAGATCGACATCCGCGAGGTGTTCCGCTCGCTCGCGCGCCTGCCGCGCTACTGGGTGACGTTCCTGCGCTCGGCCGTGATCGGCGTCTGGATGGGCATCACGCCGGGCGGGCCGACCGCGGCCTCCTTCATGAGCTACGGCCTCGGCCGCCGCTTCGGCCGCTACCGGCAGAACTTCGGCAAGGGCGAGCCGGAAGGCGTCGTCGCGCCCGAAACCGCCGACCATTCCGCCGGCACCTCGGCGCTGTTGCCGATGCTGGCGCTCGGCGTGCCGGGCTCGGCGACGGCGGCCGTGATGATGGGCGGCCTGATGATCTGGGGCCTGCAGCCGGGGCCGCTCCTGTTCACCGAGCAGCCCGACTTCGTCTGGGGTCTCATCGCCTCGATGTACCTGTCGAACATCATCGCGGTGGTGCTGGTGCTCGCGACGGTGCCGCTCTTCGCCTCGATCCTGCGCATCCCCTTCGCGATCATCGGGCCGATCATCATCGTGGTCTGCCTCATCGGCGCCTACACGGTCGCGAGCGCGCCCTTCGACGTCTGGCTGGCCGTCGGCTTCGGCGTCGTCGGCTACGTCTTCAAGCGCCTCGACTATCCGATCGCGCCCTTCGTCCTCGCCATGGTGCTCGGCGACAAGGCCGAGGACGCCTTCCGGCAGTCGATGATCCTGTCGGGCGGTTCGGCGTCGATCTTCTGGTCGAACGGGCTTGTCGCGACCTTGATGGTGCTCGCCCTCGCCCTCCTGGTCTGGCCGCTTCTCTCGTATGTCCTGTCGAGCTTCAGGACCAACAGTGTCCAACGACTTCAACAGCGCTGAACAGGCTTCCGATCGAGCGGTTTCTGCGACGGTCGCAGCCGGGACGACTCCTTGCGGCGACATGAAGACCGTCGATCAGCATCGACTACCGAACTGGACGACGGCTGTTCAGAGGCTGCCGAGGGAGCCGGACGCCGGGCCGAGGCGTTACTTGACGCCCCAGATCTTCCGGTAGACGTCGCGGTAGCCGTTGTCGGGATCGAAGACGTTGTCGGCACCGCCGTCGAAGGCGACGTTGTTCGCCGTGACGAGGTGGATGCCGGATACATAGCCCGACCAGGGCTGGTTGCCGAACGCCCGGTTAAGCTCGTCGATCAGCTGCCAGCCCTGCTGATGCAACGGTTCGGGCACCGTCGCCATCTGGAACTGCTTGGAGCGGATGCGCTGGAACGACGATTCCGAGCCGTCGCCGGCCGAGATGTTGTGCGGCGCGTCGCTGCCCGATTTGCCGGCCGAGGCGAGGCCGGGGCTCATGAAGTCGTAGTAGAGGTCGTTGACGGCCAGCGAATGGGTCCACTTGTCGCCGAAGCGCTGCAGGAGCGCCGTGGTGAGCTGCGGCATGCGGGTCGAGGCTTCCGCCATCGGCGAGTCCTCCAGCGTCAGCACCTCGCAGCCGCCGCATTTCTTGATCTGCGCCTCCATCATCCGCGCCTTGCCGATCGCCATCGCGTAGGTCGAGTCGCCGAAGATCACGACGCCGGCCTTGCCGCCCGATTCGACGATCGCAAGGTCGGCCGCCGTTTCGGCCACGTCGGCGATGCGGGTGTTGACGTTGGCGAACATGCCGGTCTGCGCGTCCGGGCCGGGCTCGATGGTCGCGTGCCAGCCGACGAACGGGATGTTCGCCTCCTTCACGCCGGCGAGCGCGGCGTTCTGCTCGATCGCGTCGAAGCCGCCGACGATGATGCCGTCCGGCTGCAGCGCGATGGCCTGGTTGAGAGCGGCGGTGCGTCCCGAGATCTCGCCCCGGCCGTCGATCACCCTGAGCGTCCAGCCGATCGCCTTCGCGGCTTCCTCGACGCCGCGCGATACGCCTTCCGTGCCGCCGTTCTTCAGGTCGCCTGCGACGTAGACGACCGTCTTGCCGGTTGCCGCCTTCGGTCCCGTCGTCGGTCCGTCCCAGGCGCCGGCCTTCTGCGTCGCGGCTTCGACCTTCGCCTTCGCCGCGTCCATGAACTCGTCCGCCAGACTGCTGGCCGGCGCGAGTAGAACAAAGGCGGCGACGCCACCCAGCAGTATCGTCTTCATCGTTGTGCTTCCTCCCCAGTTGTCCGCAACGCGGAGGCGCTGCGGCTGTCTGCTCGGCGCGGCAGGCGCGCTGCGGACGCGCCGCGCTTTCGCTGCGCGTAGCCGGCGATGCCGATGGCGATGAGCAGCGTCAGGCCGTTGAACATCGGCTCGACCCAGAAGGAGCCGCCGAGCTGCTGGATGCCTGCGATACCGATGGCGAGAATGACGACGCCGACGAGGGTCCCCCAGACGTTGACCCGCCCGAGCTTGATCGTGGTCGAGCCGAGGAACGCCCCGACCAGAGCCGGCAGGAGAAATTCGAGGCCGACGCTCGCCTGACCGATCCTGAGCTTCGCGGCGAGGATCACTCCGGCTGCCGCCGTCAGGGTGCCGGAGGCGACGAAGGCGGCGACCGTGTAGCGCCTGACCGGAATGCCGTTCAGCGCCGCCGCCTTGGGATTGGCGCCGATGGCATAGAAGTAGCGGCCGACCGGCAGGTATTCGAGCACGAACCAGAGCGTGATGGCGAGCGCCAGGACGTAGAAGCCGGTGATCGGCATCCCGGCGAGCCGCGTGGTATTCAAGGCGAAGAAGCCGTCCGGCAGCGCGCCGATGATCTGGCGCCCCTGCGAATGCCACATGGCGATGGCGTAGAGCACAGTGCCGGTGCCGAGTGTGGCGATGAAGCTGTCGATCTGAGCCACCTCGACGAGAAGGCCGTTGACGAGGCCGACCAGGGCTCCGAGCAGGACGACGACGAGCACCGCGATCGGCCACGGCAGCCCAAGCCAGACTTGCAGGCTGATGGCGAGGATATGCCAGAGCACGATGCCGTAGCCGACGGTGAGGTCGATCTTGCCGGTGACCATCGGGATCATCACGGCCAGCGACAGGATGGCGATGATCGACTTGTCGGCGACGATCGAGCGCAGGTTCAGAAGGGTCGGGAAGGTGTTCGGCAGCAGAGCCGAGAAGAACAGCGCCAGCAGCACCGCCAGGATGACGAGACCGTAGACCGGCACGAGGCGGGCGAGGCGCGCGGATGAGGTGAGATGCGCCAGCTCGGCCTGCGTCGGCTCCAGCGCGTTCGACTTCACCGAGTTGGTTGCCATCGGCGCACTCCTTTCAGGCGGCTTCGGAGGCGGACGCCGCCAGGATCAGGGCTTCCAGCGTCAAGGCCGGCCCGACGAGCTCGTGGGTGATCCGGCCGCGGCCGAACACGAGGGCGCGGTGACAGATGTGCGCGACTTCCTCGAAGTCGGTCGAGACCACCAACACTGCGAGCCCCTCGTCGAGCGCCCGCGCGATAAGCCCGTAGATCTCGGCCTTGGCGCCCACGTCGACTCCCGCCGTCGGGTCCTCGGCGATCAGGAGCCGCCGCCGGGTGGCGAGCCAGCGCCCGACCACCACCTTCTGCTGGTTGCCGCCGGAAAGCCCTTCCACCGCGAGGTCGGGCATGTTGGGCCGCAATCCAACCGAGCGGCCGAGCGCGGCGGCGCGCGCGGCTTCGGTCCGGGGCGGCAGCACCGACCACAAACCTCGCCCGCCAGCCGCAGGGTTGAGGAACGCGTTCTCTCGTACGCTGAGCGGGAGCGCGACCGACTCCTCGGCGCGGTCGCGCGCCATCAAGCCGACGCCCTGCCCGAGCGCCGCGTGCGGCGAGGACAGGTCGAGGGGTTTGCAGTCGAGCGTCACGGTCCCGTCGTGCCGTATGGCGCCGAACAAGGCGCGGCCGATCTCCTCCTGACCGGCGCCCCGCAAGCCGACGAGCCCGAGCAGTTCGCCCTGACGGATCTCGAACTCGACCGGTCCGGCGCGTTCGGTCCGCACGCCCCGCACCGCGACGCGCGCGGCGCCAGCGCGCCGCTCCGTCCGCTCGAAGGCGTCGAAGGTACTTCTGCCGACGATGAGGCCGACCAGCTTGTCGGCGGTCGTCGCCGCGACGGCGTCCTCCGCGACCTTGCGACCGTCCCGCAGCACCACGACGCGGTCGGCGACGCGGAAAATCTCGTCGAGGCGATGCGACACGTAGATCATGCCGACGCCGCGATGCTTCAGAGCGCGCATGGCGACGAACAGCTTCTCGACCTCGTCCGCCGGCAGGCTTGCGGTCGGCTCGTCGAGCACGAGGAAGTCGCAGCGCACGACCAGCGCGCGGGCGATCGCGACCAGCGATTTCTCCGTTCGGCTCAAGGCTTGGACGCGGGTATCGGGATGGATGTCGCAGCCGACCAGCGACAGGGCTTCGCGCGCCATGCGGGCGGTGGACGACCAGTCGATGGTGCGGAGCAATCCTGAGCGCGGATAGCCGCGCGCCAGTCCGACGTTCTCGGCGACCGTCATCCATTCGATCAGCCCGAGATCCTGATGGATGAAGGCGACCTGCTGGTCGCTGCCCTTGGCGACATGGTGATAGGGTGCGCCGTCCAAGGCGACGCGGCCGGCGTCGGGTTTGTGGATGCCGCCGAGGATCTTGATCAGCGTCGACTTGCCGGCGCCGTTCTCGCCGAGCAGCGCGACGATCTCGCCGCGCGCGACGTCGAAGCTGACGCCGCGCAGCGCCTGCGTGCCGCCGAACGCCTTCTCGACGCCCTCGAAGCTGAGGACACCCGCAACCGCCATGCTCCCCCCGGCTCGCCCTTCTGGCGGGGCGAACGTATCCGGATGTTCCGAAACGTCATGAGGAGATCAGGCCCCAATACCTGTCAAGCGATCTTTAGCCGCTCCCGTGCCGTCGCATGTCCGCTCGCCGGAAATCGGCGCACCTGCTCGTACGACCGGAAAGGGCACTTACCGGAAGTCCCATCTTCATCCGGACGGCGTCGACGATACGCTGTGCCAGCTCGTCGCGAAGGTGCGTGATGCCGCCGGTGAACTCGAACGTCGCCATCCTCCGCCGCAGCGCTTCGGCCTTTGCAGTTGGCGCGAAGATGCCGGTCAGACCTAGCCGGTCAAGCCCGACGACCGTTAGAACTTCGCCGGGTATCGTTCGACGGCATGGCATCGCGTAGCGGTCGCCGTCGAGTGCAGAAGCGCAGCCGCAGGCACTGACCGAGTGTCTCCTTCTGTCGGCTTGGCGCTCCAAAGCGGATTGGAAATTTTCCACCTTCAGCAGTCATTCAAGCCTAGAGCGGTCGCAGTCGAAAGAAATCCGGCGCGAGACGTGCGTTGCCGAGTGAGCCGGTATGGTTCGGCGCGTCGTGTTTGTTACACTTTCGCACGTCCATCGATCAGTTACACCATCACTCATCTAAATAAGGCGGCGAGGTTTCCGTCAGGACCCAGCGCTCATGCACCTCGCATCGATCAGCGGAAAATAGTTTCCAGCTCAGCACGACGGCTCATGAGACGCTGCCGAACCGTCGACGCGCTTCGATATGAGTGGTTGAAGTCGGCCGGAAGCCAGGACACAGAACTGATGCCCACTGGCCGCGCATTGCCACGGCTGCCGGCTTGGCTAGGACGAATCCACATTCACCGCAGCCAGAGGCAGATTGCGGCGATGTGGACGAAGGCGGCGAAGTGGGTGGCCTTGCGGTCGTAGTGGGTTGCGAAGCGACGGAAGTGCTTGAGCCTGTTGAAGCAGCGCTCGATGCGGTTGCGGTACCGATAGATCGCCGCGTCGTGTGGGATCGGGACTTTGCGGGATCGGGTGGACGGGATGACCGCTTCGGCGTTCATGGCGGCGATGGTCTGCCGCAGGTCGTTGTTGTCGTATGCCCTATCAGCCCGCACGGCCTCGGCCCGGAAGCCGTCGAGCAGCGCTTTGGCGGCGAGATTGTCATGCCGCTGGCCGGCGGTGAGCAGGAAGCGCAACGGTCGGCCGAACGTGTCGCACAGCATATGGACCTTGGTCGTCAAACCGCCTCGGGAACGCCCCAGCGCCTGATCCCTGGCCCCCCTTTTCCGCTCGCCGCCTGCTGATGAACGCGCACCAGCGTCGTGTCGAGCATCAGGTACTGGTTGTCTCGGTCTTGGATCAGTTCCGCAAACACCTTCTCCCAAACCCCCGCCCTGGCCCAGCGGCTGAAGCGGGCGTGAACGCTTTTCCATTTGCCGTAGCGCTCGGGCAGGTGCTGCCAAAAGGCGCCGGAACGCAGAACCCACAAGACCCCGTTCACGAACAAACGGTTGTCAGCCGTGCTGCGGCCAGGATCGCCCACCTTGCCCGGCAGCAAAGGCGCGATCCGCTGCCACTGTGCCTCGTTCAGTTCGAAGCGCTTCACGCCCAACAAGCCGCCCTGGATCAACAAACCCGGAACGCTTTGAATCAACGCTCAGCCCCAATGAAAACCTGAATGGGGATTGGTCCTAGCAGGCGGTACTCCCTCCGTGACGGCTCCATTCTCGCAAGGACTGGAGCCTCCGGGAAACCATGCGCAGTGCACGCCCACCATCGGCCAGAGAATGACGAACAGCACCTGTGTGGTGTTCGTGGCGGTGTCGTGCTGCGGCGCGACCTCCACGACGTCGCCGCCGACGATGTCCAGCCCCGTAGGGATGCCGGCTGGATCCGGTACCTCGCTGGTGTCCATTCCGGCTGGGGAAGCGTCGAAGCGGCGCTGGGCTGGTGACCTCCATGCCCGTGAGGAAGGGCCGGGCACGCGTCTTCAGCCCGATCCGCAGGGCGCCGATCATCCGGGCTCGCTGAACGCCGCTCGTGACCATGTGAATGCCCCACAGAAGCAGGGCGATCAGCCCGGCGGTTCCCGACACCTCGTACGTCTTTCAACCGAACATACGACGCGGCGATGCCGTGTCGAGTCTCGCGCGAAGTCTCCCATGAAGCGCGCTTGCGGCGGCTAGGCAGGTCGGGAAAGCGACGGATATTGCTGCAGAAACCACGAAATCCTGGTGAGCTGGCTTACTTCGTGGCAGCGCTAAGATGGCTGCCGCGTCAGCCTTTCGGTTTCTCCTTTTCCACGGCGAGAGCCGCGGCCCGCTTGCTTGCGGCGTAGAGGTTCAGGCGGGAATAGACGCCGAAGGCCGAGCCGTCGTCGAGGAAGCCGCCACCCGGTCCTTCGGTCTCGGTGAGGATGCGGTTCGCCTCCTCCAGACTCAGGGCTGGAAAAGCGGCGGTCAGGAGGTTGCCGGCTTCCGGCGCGATCGCGTTGACATCCTCCAGCCTGTTCGCGTTCTGCGGGTAGACCACCGGCAGGCCGTAGGTCTGCGTCGAGGCGGCGAAGGCCTCGTTCGCCGCGGCGTCCGCGAAGCGGCCGATATCCTCCCTGGCGCAGGTTGCGATCGGATTGCCGCAGCCCGTTTCCATGGCCTTGACGATGTCGGCGCGGGCGGCCTGAACCACCGCCCGGTAGTCCCCGATCGCCGGCGCGCCCTTCAGGGTGCGGCCGAGATAAGCCGGATCGTTGGCGAGGAGATGCGCGAGGTCGTAGGTCGCGAGCGTCCGCCCGCCGAGCACGTCCATCGCGTAGTGCGCGCCCATGATGATGCGGTCGTTGCCGTATTCGGCCCCCCGCGCCATCATCTCCGGGTAGCGCTCCGGCACGAGCACGGCGAGCAGGATCGAGCCCATATAGCCGTAGGTCGTGTGGCCGCTGGGATAGGACGGACTGTCGGTCAGGTCCGAAATCGGGCCCTGGTTGTAGACGAGGTTGCCGGCGGGCGCGCCGAAATAGTCGGGCCCGACGATCGGCAGGACACTCGGTTCGGTCTGGAAAGGCCGGGAGTCGCCGTAGGCATCCGCCCCGGGGCCGCCGCCCGGCTTGTGGTAAGCGCGGCCGAAGGGGTCGGGCGCGCCGCCGTTGCCGGAGAGGATTGCCTTCGCCTCTTCCGACACGGCCGCCTTGCCGTCGGTGGTGAGGTTGGCGAAGAAGTATTTGCCGGAGTTGGAGTCCGCGCCGGTCGTCGCGTTGGTGTAGGCGATGAGGTCGGCGACGGCCGGCGACACGTTGGTGAAGCGCTCGCGGTCGTTGTAATGGGCACGCGCCTGGTAGGCCGCGCCGAGCGTCGTGCCGAGCCCGTCGGCGAGTTGGGAAAGATTGCCGTCGGTGATGAAGGCGTCGCGCAACGCCTGCCCCTGCTGCTCGGCGAAGGGCAGCAGCGTCGGCTGGCGGATCGCGCCCGTCTGGATGCCGCCGGTGACGGAAAGGTTCGCGCCGAGGGCAGCGCGGCCCGCATAGGTCTTCGACAGGACCGTCACCGGCGCCAGCCCCTTCAGGACCGGCATGTTCGTTACCGTCTGGGCACCGGCCGACTGCGGAACCAGCAGGCACGCGGCCGCCAGAGCGAATTCAACCGCCTTGCGCATGGCTACCCCTCTTCTCCAAGGACTTTCAAGAAACGCCGCGACTGCAGCAATATTCGGGCACAGGCGCCCCGAGGGCATGCGCCGACGCGTGGCGCGATTCGTACAGCGCGAGACGACAGGCGCTTCGACGGCGGTGTCTTTCAGGCAGCCACGGAACTCCAAAGGCGTGGCACGACGGACGTCCGGCGTCCGGGACCGGAAGCCGGCTCGCCCAGGAAAGGCAGCCAGTTCGACGTCGGGCTTCAAATGGCTCATGTCGAGACCCGCCGGTTCGGGACCCAAAGCCGCTCGCCCCGGGTGACGATGCCGTGCCTCAATGACTTCCCAGATAGGCGGACCGAACGGCCGGATCCTCCTTCAGCTGGGCGGCCGGTCCCTCGAAGCGTATCCGGCCGTTCTCGAGAACGTAGCCGTAGTCGGCGACGCCGAGCGCCGCCAGGGCGAACTGCTCGACGAGCAGCATCGTCACCTTCTCCTCCTTCAGTCGGCGGATGATGTTGAAGACCTCCTCGACGAGCTTCGGAGCGAGCCCCATGGACGGTTCGTCGAGCAGAAGGACCTCGGGCCGCAGCATCAGAGCCCGCCCCATGGCAAGCATCTGCTGCTCGCCGCCGGACAGCGTTCCCGCGGGCTGCGCGCGCCGCTCCTTGAGGCGCGGGAAGAGTGCGAAGGCGCGCTCGCGGTCGGCCGCGACGTCACCCTTCGCGCGGGAGCCCGTCAGGCGCGGGAAGGCGCCGAGCGTCAGGTTGTCCTCGACGCTGAGCGACGGGAACACGCGGCGGCCTTCCGGCGAATGCGCGAGGCCCGCACGCGCCACCACATGGCTGTCGAGGCCGGCGATCTCGCGGCCTTTGAGGCGGATCGAGCCGGAGCGCGGGCGGATCATGCCGGAGAGCGTGCGCATCGTCGTGGTCTTGCCTGCGCCGTTGGAGCCGATCAGCGTCACGACCTGGCCCTGGGGAACGCGGAACGACAGGCCGTGCAGAACCTCGATCTGGCCGTAGCCGGCCGAAAGGTCGGCGACCTCAAGCATGGGCGGCCTGCGCCGTGTCGTCCGTAACCGGACTGCCGAGATAGGCTTCGACAACCTTCGGGTCGCGCTGCACCTCGCGCGCCGGCCCTTCCGCGATCTTGTGGCCGAAGTCGAGCACCGAGACGCGGTCGCAGAGGCCCATCACCACATCCATGTGATGCTCGATCAGAATGACCGTGATGCCGGCATCGCGGATCTTGCGGATGATCGCGCTGAGGTCGGCGATGTCGGGCGACGTCAGGCCGGCGGCCGGCTCGTCGAGAAGGAGCAGCACCGGATCGAGGGCGAGCGCGCGGCCGATCTCGAGGAGGCGCTGCCTGCCGTAGGGCAGGTTGCGCGCCTCCACCTGCGCGACGGCTCCCAGCCCGACGAAGTCGAGGATCGCCGCGGCGCGGCGGCGCGCGGCACGCTCCTCGCGGCGGCGTCGCGGCGTGCCGAAGATCGTATCCGCGAGGTTGCCGGCGAAGGTGTGGTGCAGTCCGACGAGCACGTTCTCCAGAGCCGTCATCTCGCGGAAAAGCTGGACGTTCTGGAACGTCCGGGCGACGCCGGCCTTCGCGATCCGGGACGGCGTCAGGCCGTCGAGGCGCCGGGGCCCGGTCGAGCCCGCAAGCGTCACGGCGCCGCCGGTCGGCACGTAGATGCCGGTCAGGACGTTCATCATCGTGCTCTTGCCGGACCCGTTCGGACCGATCAGGCCGTGGATCGTTCCCGGACGAACCGCGAGGTCCACCCCGGCAAGGGCCTTGAGGCCGCCGAACTGCATCAGCGCCGCGTCGACCCGGAGCAGCGGGTCGGCCGGCGCCGCATCCACGCCTCGCGTCGGCAGCGCTTCGCCGTCCGTTCCGACCGCCCTGCCCGCGCCGGTATGCGCCGGCCGAAGCGCCGGGATCTTGTCGCGGAGGTATCCGACGATCCCGTCCGGCAGATAATAGACCACGAACAGGATCATCAGCCCGAAGACCGTGAGGCGGAAATCCGTGACGGAATCCATCGCGAGGGTCGCCGGAAAGAACAGGATGCAGAGCGCGACCGGCACGAGAACGGCATAGCGGTTCTCGCGCCGGCGCAGCCACGCCAGCGTGCCGACCGCGAGCGCCGCGAGCGCGATGACGCCGGCCATGATCCGCACCAGCGCGATGTCGGCGAGGATGTTCGGCATCAGGACGATGATCGCCGCGCCGATCAGCGGGCCGGCACGCGATTTCCGCCCTCCCATCGTCGCGGCGAGCAGGAACAGCACGGTCAGTTCGAAACCGTAGGAGTTCGGCGCGACGTAGCGCTCCGACCAGGCGAACAGGGCACCGGCGAGGCCGGCGAGGCCGGCGGAGATCGCGAAGGCGTAGACCTTGTAGCGATAGACGCTGACACCCATGCAGTCGCAGGCGATCGGGCTGTCGCGCAGGGCCTCGAAGGCGCGGCCGAACGGCGAGCGCACCACGTGGTTCACGACGAGGATCGTGAGAACGAGCGCGAGGCAGACGAGGTAGTAGAATTCGAGCCGGCGTCCGGCCGCGCCCCAGGGCGGCGCGATGCCGAAGCTCGCGAAGTCGAGGACGCGCGGCGGCGGCAGGGTGATGCCGAGCGGGCCGTTGGTGAGCGGCGTCAGCTCGTTGATGAAGATCTGGATGATCGTGCCGAAGGCGAGCGTCACCATCGCGAGGTAGGGACCCGTGACGCGCAGCGCCGGCACCGCCAGGACGAGGCCGAAGGCGGACGTGACGCCGATGCCGGCGACGAGCCCGAACCAGATGCCGAGCTTGAACTTCATGAACAGGACGGCGGCCGCATAGGCGCCGATCCCGAACAACCCGGCATGGCCGAGGCTGACCTGGCCCGTGTAGCCGACGACGATGTCGAGGCCGAGGATCAGGATCGCGTAGATCGCGATCACGGTGACGAGGTGGACGTAGTAGTTGCCCGGCACCACCAGCGGAAACGCGATGAGGAAGACGACGAGCAGCGCGGCGCCGAGAGAGCCGAGATGACGGACGACGCCTGCGGCTTCCCCGCTGCGTTCCGGCGCGATCGCCGGGGCGAGGGTCGATGGCGTCATCGCATCCGCTCCCGGTGAGGCTCGATGGTTCGCCTGGCCATGCTCAGACCTTGTTGACCGCGGCCTTGCCGAACAGGCCGACCGGGCGGATCGAAAGAACGACGAGCAGGAGGATCAGGCCGGGGACGTCCTTGTAGCCGGTCGAGACGTAGAAGCCGGTCAGCGTTTCGGCGACGCCGAGAATCAGGCCCCCGACGATGACGCCGATACCCGATTCGAGGCCGCCGATGATCGCCACCGCGAAGGCCTTCAGCGCCAGCACCGCGCCCATCGTCGCGCCGGTCAGCGTCACGGGCGCGACGAGGACGCCGGCGAAAGCCGCGGTCATAGCGCTGACCGAATAGGACAGGGTGATGACGCGTTTGGTGTCGATCCCCATCAGCCCGGCCGCGTCGATGTCGTTGGAGGTGGCGACCACCGCCTTTCCCCAGATCGACTTGCGGTTGAAGAGCTCCACCAGCAGCATCATCAGGAGCGCCCCGCCGACGATGAGGAGTTCCATCGGCAGGACGCGGATGCCGCCGAGCTGGATCGCCGTCTCGGGAAGCGGCGAAGGAAAGCGCAGATCGTCCCGGCCCCAGATGTTCTCGGCGAGGTTCCGGAAGATGATGCCGAGCGCGATCGTCGCCATGATCCAGCCGTACTCGGACTTGATCCGGACGGCGGGCCGCACGGCGAGCCGCTCCACCACCGCGCCGAGCGCGAAGCCGAAGACGAGCACCAGCGGAAGCATCAGCCAGTAGCCGGTGAACGGCACCAGCGTCAGCCCGAACAGGGCGCCGAGCGCCAGCGCCTCGCCCTGCCCGAAGTTCAGCGTCTTCGAGGTCGCGAAGGTCAGCTGATAGCCGAAGGCGATCGCGGCGTAGATCATGCCGATCGCGACGCCCGAGGCGACGAGCTGCAGAAGAATGGTCATGGCGAACCCATGTTTCGCGTCGCCCCGGCCCGGCGCGTGAGCGGACCGGCGCCGATCCGGCCGCCCCCGCGCGGGGGTACGATCAGTTCGCGCTCGCCTCCTTCACGCGCACGACGCCGGCGTTCTTCGCATCCTCTTCCTTGTCGTAGACGATCTTGCCGTCCTGCACCCGCCCGAACACCACCATGTTGCGCGAGATCGCGTTGTGATCCGTGGCGGTGAAGGGCTTGTTGTAGGTCGTCACCACGCCTTCCACGGTCGAGTTGAGGTTCTCCAGCGCCTCGCGGATCGCCGGTCCGTCCGTCGAGCCGGCCTGGGTGATCGCGGCCGCCATCAGGTACATCGAATCGTAGCCTTGCGCGCCGGCGACGGGCGTCGGGATCTTCTTGACGTTGTAGGTCTTGTAGTAGCTCTCCAGGAACGCCTTGCGCTTCGGCAGCGTCTCGTCCTCGATGAATGTCTGCGGCATGATCACGCCGTTGCCGTTCGCCCCGGCGATGTCGATGAAGCTCTGCATCGAGGCGGGCCAGGAGGTGATCATCGGCACGCGCCAGCCGAGCTTGGCCATGCCGTTGGCGATCTGCGCGAGTTCCGGCCCGATGCCGTAGGCGAGGATCACGTCGGCATTGGCCTGCTGCGCCTTCAGCAGCTGTGCCGTCATGTCGACGTCCTTGATGTTGAACTTCTCCACTGCGACCGGCTTGAGGCCTTTCGCATCGAGATACTTTTCGAGGTCCTCGCGCCCGAGCTGGCCGTAGTTCGTCGAATCCGCGAGGATCGCGATGTTCTTGTGGCCCCTCGCCAGCGCCTCGTCGGCCATCATCCCGGCCTGCAGCACGTCGTAGGCGGAGTTGCGGAAGACGTAGTTGGCGTCGTAGTCGGGAGCCGCGAACTGGTTGGTGATCACCGTGCCCGTCGCGACGTTGTTGAAGACCGGGATTTCGGCCTCCTGGTAGAAGCGCTGGGCGGCGAGCGCGACACCGGTGTTGATGAAGCCGAGCGTCGCGACGACCTCCTCCTTGTCGATCAGTTCCTGGGCGACCTGCGCGCCGACCTCGTTCTTCGCCTCGTCGTCGCGCTCCACGAGCTGGATCTGGCGCCCGAGCACGCCGCCGTTCGCGTTGATCTCGGCGGCCGCGAGACGCACGCCGTCGCGCATCGAGACGCCCATCGCCGACGAGCCGCCGGTATAGGGGCCGGACAAGCCGATCTTGATCGGCTCTTCCTGCGCGAAGGCCGGCGCGTAGGTCGCCAGCGCGGTTGCCGCGAACAAGGCGCCGACGAAGGCGCGTCTGGTGATCAGCAAAATCCGTCCTCCCATCTTTTTCCGACCGACCAGCGCGAAGCCTCCACTCCGATGTCGCTGCCGACCGATGCATGCCGACCCAAGCCGGTAAGCCCGATCACTTTCGATCGGTTACGATGCAATGTCCATCGGTCATGGCGCGATCGCCGGACGATGCGATGCGCCCGGCGGCTATGCCGCGGCCCAGACGAGGCCGCGCCGGAGGATCTCGCGCATCTCGGGCACCTCGAACTCGGCCGCGACATGGCCGAGCGAGGAGTAGAAGACGCGTCCCTTGCCGTGGCGGCGCTTCCAGACCACCGGCATCACCGTGCCGTCGATCCATTCGGCGTGCTCGCCGGAAAAGCGCGTCGTCGCCAGGACCTCGTTCGACGGGTCGACATGCATGTAGTACTGCTCGGAGCGGTAGGGGAAGCTCGCGATCCCCTGCATCACCGGGTCGTCGGGGCGCGTCACGTCCACCCGGTAGTCGATGATGTTGCCGGGATGGGCGACCCACTGGCCGCCGACCATGAACTGGTATTCCGGCTGATCGCGGAAGCTGTCGCCCATGCCGCCGTGGTAGCCGCCGAGCCCGACGCCGCCCCTGACCGCCGCCGACAGGTTCGCCAGTTCCTCCTTCTCGATCTTCGCCATGGTGACGATCGGCACGATCAGCGACAGGTCGCGGATGGAGGGGTCGGCGAAGGCTTCGGTGGTCGTTTCGGTGAAGACCTTGAAGCCCTCCCCCTCCAGCATCGCCTTCACCACGGCCGCGCCCTGTTCCGGCTCGTGCCCGGCCCAGCCGCCCCAGACGATCAGCGCTTCCTTCATGGTTTCCCTCCTCGGATTTCGGTTCACAAGCGGTCGAGCGGCGCGTCGCGCCCGAGCGGTTCGGGGCGCTCGGGCCGCGTTTCGATCTCGATGAAACGCCCGGTCTCGTTCGAGCGGCCGAAGGCTTCCATCACTTCGAGAACATGGAGCGCGAGATCGCCGCTCGCGCGGTGCGGCCGCTCCTGGCGGATCGCCGCCGCCATGTCGGCGAGGCCGAGCGAGCGGTAGTTGCCGTCCGCGTAGGGAAGTTCCACCGGCACGGGCGTCCATTCGCCGCCTTTCGGCAGAAACGCGACCTCGCCGCCGAAGTGGTTGGGATCCGGAACGAGCAGCGAGCCCTCCGTGCCGTAGACTTCCAGCGGCACGTGCTTGTGGGCGGCGACGTCGAAGCTCATCGCCATGTTGACCACCGCACCGTTCGCGAACTGCAGCGCGCCGGCGACATGCGTCGCGACCTCGACCGCGATCGTCTCGCCGTTCCGCGGCTGGCTGGTGATCGTGCGCGTCGCGCGCGGCTCCGGCGAGAGGCCGGCGACGCGGGCGACGGGGCCGAGGAGGTTCACGAGATCGGTGATGTAATAGGGCCCCATGTCCAGCATCGGGCCCCCGCCCCGCTCGTAGTAGAAAGCGGGATCCGGATGCCAGCGCTCATGGCCCGGACACATGAAGAAGGCCGTGCCGCCGACCGGCTGGCCCAGACGTCCGGCATCCAGGAACTCGCGCGCCGTCTGGTGCCCGCCGCCGAGGAACGTGTCCGGCGCGGAACCGACGCGCAGGCGGCGCTGCGCGGCTGCCGCCGTGAGGCGCGTCGCATCGCGAAAATCGATGCCGAGCGGCTTCTCGCCATAGACGTGCTTGCCGGCCTCGACCGCGCGAAGGCCGACTTCCACATGCGCCGCCGGGATGGTGAGGTTCAGGACGATCTCGATCTGCGGGTCCGCCAGGATGTCCTCGACGGAAGACACCGGAATGCCGAACTCCGCCCCGCGCGCTTCCGCAGCTTCCCGCCGCTGATCGCCGAGCGCCCTGATCGCGAGAACGGGGAAGCTCTTCGCGGCCTTCAGATAGGCGGCGCTGATGTTGCCGCAGCCGATGATGCCGATGCCGACGGGCTTCATGGGACGTTCCTTCTCGATCGGGGCGGCGGTCAGCCGGGGCGGACGGGGCCGGTCGTGTTCCAAGGCGAGCCGTAGAGTTCGCAGAGCGCCACCGCTGCGGCGCCCTGGCCGAGCCTGGCGGCGCCCCGCGGCGGATCGGTCAGGATCTCGGTGACTTCGGCCAGCGGTTCCGCCACCGCTTCCGCGAAGCCGGCGGAAATGGCCTCGACGAGCGGCGCACCGAACCCGAGCAGCGAGCCGGACAGGATGATCCGCGGCGGCGCGAACAGCGTCGCGACGTTGGCGACGGCGATGCCGATGGCGCGGCCGGCCTCGGTCACGAGCGGCGGCGCCGCGAGGCCGGTCTGTCCCAGCCGCTCCACCGCGTGGCGGAGGCCGAGGCCGGCGCGGGCGGCGTCGCGCACCACGGGGTCGGCTTCGAAGGCCGTGAGGACCGCGGTTTCGGAGGCGACGTCGACCAGCCGGACGAGCGCCCCTCGCGCGTCCGTGCCGAGCACCATGCGGCCGATGTCGTGGCTGAGGCCATGCGCGCCGCGGAAGAGCCGCCCGTCATGCATGACGCCGAGGCCGATCGACTGCTCCAGGAACAGGACGGCGAAATCGCCGAGGTCCCGGCAGCCGCCGAACCAGTGCTCGGCGAGCGCGATGGCGTTGGCGTCGCTCTCCACGACGGTGCGGATGTCGAGCCGGCGGCTGAGCGCCTCACCGAACAGGACGTCGCGTTCGGCGAATATCGGACTGGCGCGCACGAGCCCCGTTCCGTACTCGACGATGCCGGGGAGCGTGGCGCAGATGCTGTCGACGTCGCGCAGCGTCAGGGCGGCGTCCACCACGACGCGCCGCACCGCGTCCTCGGCGAGGTCCGCCACCACCGTCACAGGCTGGCGCCTGACGCGTACCGGCACTTCCAGGCTGGACAGGACCTCGCCGCGGAAGTCGGTCACCGCCGCCGCGATGCCATGCGGTCCGACGCGCAGGCCCACGACGCGCGCGGCGCTGGGGTTGAGCTGCAACATGACGCGCGGCCGGCCGCGCGCCGCCGACTCGTGAATGCCGCCGACCGGTACGGGCTGGACGATGCCGTCCTCGATCAGCGCGCCCGTGATGGCCGAGACCGTGGTGGACGAGAGGTCGCCTCGGGCGCAGATCTCGACGCGCGCGATCGGCCCGTGACGGCGGATCAGGTCCAGGATGTGGAACCGATTGATCTCGCGCATCAGTTCCGGATCGCCCGTCTTCATGTCCGGCCCCGGAGATAATTTCGGACTGCGGAATAAATCGAGCGGCCGCCGGATGTCAATGGCGACAAATCAGGCATGTCGTAAGGGGATTGCCGATCTTTAGCGCCAAACGGGTTGACAGAGCGACATCGAGCGAACCTTATTAAATCCGGTACGCGAGAAAAATAGGCCGCGTGGGAGGAAACGATGCTGCATGCCTTGAGAAAGCGCTTCGGCCGTGGGGCGGTCATGATCGGCATGGCGGGTACGCTGCTGCTCGCGGGTTCGCCCGCACGGGCGGACACCACCGTCCGCCTCATGCATGTCGACACCAACCCGCGCTACGTCGCGGTCTGGCGACAGCTCGCGGACCAGTACCAGGCGAGTCATCCGGGGGTTAAGATCGACCTGCAGTTTCTGGAGAACGAAGCGTTCAAGGCGAAGCTGCCGACGCTGCTGCAGAGCGACGACGCGCCGGATCTCTTCTACAGCTGGACCGGCGGCGTCCTGAAGGCGCAGGCTGAGGCCGGCGCGGTGCAGGACCTGACCGAGCGCATGCAGGCCGATAGCGGGGCCTGGGCGAAGAGCTACCTGCCCGCCGCCATGGAAGGCGCGACGATCGACGGCAAGACGCTGTGCGTGCCGCTGAAGATGAGCATGGTCGGCTTCTTCTACAACAGGACGCTGTTCGAGAAGGCCGGCGTCGACGCCGGTGCTATCCACACCTGGAACGACTTCACCGGCGCCGTGCAGAAGTTGAAGGCCGCCGGCATCACCCCGATCGCGGGCGGCGGCGGCGACAAGTGGCCGATCCACTTCTACTGGTCCTACCTCGCGCTTCGCGAGGGCGGCGGGGCCGCCTTCAAGGCCGCCAAGGCCGGCGAGAACGACGGGTTCGCCGGTGCGCCCTTCGTCCAGGCCTCCGAGAAGCTGAAGGCGCTCGGCGCGCTGGAGCCGTTCCAGCCGGGCTATCTCGGCACCCGCTGGCAGGACACGCTGGCGCTGTTCGGCGACGGGCGTGCGGCGATGCTGCTCAGCTTCGACGACACCGCGAACCGGCTGGCGGCCGC